>JAXLSN010000013.1:0-140929 GCA_046330595.1 Nocardioidaceae bacterium | reverse complement strand
ACCTCGGTCGAACCACCCTGGACATCGATCTCGAGCGACGTACGACGCGTGAGCGCCCCGTCGACCAGGTCGTAGAGGCCGATGCCGATCCGGTGGCGGCGGATCGTCGGGAACTCCTCGGCCGCCGTCTGGGCGACGGCGAACCGGGTGAAGGCGCCGTCGTCGCCCACCTCGAAGTCGGGGGCCAGCGTGTTGACGCCCGAGGTCTGGAGCCACTCCTGGGCCCAGGTCGTGAGCTCACGGCCCGACGCCTTCTCCAGCGCGGCCAGCAGGTCACTGAACTCGGAGTTGGCGAACTCGTGGGCCTTGAAGTAGTCGCGCAGACCGGCGAGGAACTCCTCGATCCCCACCCAGGCGACCAGCTGCTTGAGGGTCGAGGCGCCCTTGGCGTAGGTGATCCCGTCGAAGTTGACCTCCACGGCCTGCAGGTCGTAGTTGTCGGCGGCGATGGGGTGGGTCGACGGCAGCTGGTCCTGGCGGTAGGCCCAGTTCTTGCGGGCGTTGGTGAAGCCGGTCCAGGCCTCGGTGAACTCGGTCGCCTCGACCATGGCGTGGTGGCTGGCCCACTCGGCGAACGACTCGTTGAGCCACAGGTCGTCCCACCACTTCATGGTGACCAGGTCGCCGAACCACATGTGCGCCATCTCGTGGAGCACGGTGTTGGCGCGCGCCTCATAGAAGGAGTGCACCTGGCGGGAGCGGGGGAGGTACTCGTCGCGGAAGGTGATGCAGCCGGCGTTCTCCATCGCGCCCATGTTGTATTCCGGCACATAGGCCTGGTCGTACTTCCCGAACGGGTAGGGGTAGTCGAAGGCGTCCTCGAAGAACGCGAACCCCTGCTTGGTGATCTTGTTGAGCTCCTCGTGGTCGAGGTGCTGGGCGATCGACTGGCGGGAGAAGTGACCGAGCCGGATCGTGCCGTGGCGGCCGACGTAGTCGTCATAGACCGCGTGGTACTCGCCGGCGACCAGTGCCGTGATGTAGGTCGAGATCCGCTCCGTGGGCGCGAAGTGCCACGCCGCCTTGCCGTCGCCGAGCTGCTCGGGCTCCGGCGTCGGCGAGTTGGAGATGACGGTCCAGTGGTCGGGCGCGGTGACGTTGAAGGTGAACGTCGCCTTGAGGTCGGGCTGCTCGAAGGTGGTGTAGACGCGGCGGGCGTCGGGCACCTCGAACTGGGTGTAGAGATAGACGCGGTTGTCGGCCGGGTCGACGAAGCGGTGCAGGCCCTCACCCGTGTGGCTGTAGGGCAGCTCGCAGAAGACGCGCAGCTCGTTGTCGGCGGCGAGCCCGTCGAGCTGGATCCGCTGCTCGCGATAGACCTCGAACGGGTCGAGCGTCCGCCCGTTCAGCGTGATCTCGTGGATGGTGGCTCCGTTGAGGTCGGCGAAGGTGCTCGCGCCGGGCTCCGAGCACGAGAACCGGATCACGGTGGTGCTCTCGAAGACCTTGTCGGAGACCGTGAGGTCGAGGTCGATGGTGTAGGACTCGACGGACAGGAGGGAACCGCGGGTGGCGGCCTCGTCCCGGGAGAGGTTGGTTCCAGGCATGCCTCGCATCCTCTCACCGTGGTGGAGGCGGGCCACAAGTCCGCGGCACAGCTCCGCTCGCGCGAGCACGCGAGGCGGCTCCGGGTACGCCGTACAGTTGCCGCGTGACCAACGCTGACTTCTGGTTCGACCCGCTGTGCCCGTTCGCCTGGATCTCCTCCCGGTGGATCCTCGAGGTCGAGCAGGTGCGCGACATCTCCGTGACCTGGCACGTCATGAGCCTCGCCTACCTCAACAGGGACAAGGACATCCCGGACGACTACCGCGAGCTGCTGGCGCCGGCGTGGGGCCCGGTTCGCGTGTGCATCGCCGCGGAACAGCGCCACGGCAACGCCGTGCTGCTGCCGCTCTACACCGCGATGGGCAACCGCATCCACCGCGGCGGCGAGAAGATCACCCGTGAGCTGATCGAGGCCGCCGTCGCGGAGGTCGGTCTCGAGCCCGACCTCGTCGACGCGATGGACGACGCCTCGCTCGACGATGCCGTGATCAAGTCCCACCACGAGGGCATGGACCAGGTCGGCAACGACGTCGGGACCCCGACGATCGCGTTCGAGGGTTCTGCGTTCTTCGGCCCCGTTCTCAGCAAGATCCCGCGCGGTGACGACGCGGGTCTGCTGTGGGACGGCTGCGTCGCGGTCGCGAAGTTCCCCTACTTCTACGAGCTGAAGCGCTCGCGGACCGGCGACCTCGACTTCGACTGACCACCCCAGCGAACCGGGTCGGTCGGAGCCAGCACGCGTCGCACCGCGACCGGCGAGGGTCGACGGCGCTTGGTCGGGCGCGCATAGTGGAGCGGGTGACCGCACCCTCCCGCTCCGTCCTGGCCCGCGCCGGGGTGGCTCTCGCGACCTCCGCCGGCCTGGTGGCCGGCGGGCTGGTGGTGGGGTCCGCTCCCGTGTCCGCCTCCGTCGACCGGCCAGCGATCCCGCGGTCCGCGTCTCATGTCGTCCTGGCCAAGGTGCCCGGACAACCGCTGCGCGAGGCGTCCCGGCCGCTGCCGGGCGGCAGCGCCGACCTGCGGGCGTCGTTCACGCAGGTGGCAGTGACCTGGCGGTTCGGTGACGTGACCGCGCTCGCCCGGGCGCACGGCCGCGACGGCTGGACCGCGTGGGAGGACCTCGACCGGATCACCGGGCACACGGGTGTCCAGGGCACCGACCTGGTCTGGATGGGGCGCTCGGACCGGGTCCAGGTCCGCGTCTCCGGGTCGGGGACGGCGACGGCACGCGTGGTGCTCATCGACTCCTCGGGTCGCGCCGACGGCGCGCCCGTCCGGCGTACGACGCCACCGGCGACTGCCAAGCCCCACAAGCCGCGGAAGCCCCACCGGGCGCCGCAGCCGCACGTGCTCAGCCGGCATCGCTGGGGGGCCAACGAGAAGTGGCGCAGCTCGCGACCTCGCTACAACCACACCATCAAGCAGGTGCACCTCCACCACACGGCGACCGGCAACGACTATCGGCGTCGCGACGTCCCCAGCCTCATCCGCGGCATGTACCGCTATCACACCCACACGCTGAAGTGGTCCGACCTCGGCTACAACTTCCTGGTCGACCGCTTCGGTCGCGCCTGGGAGGGGCGGGCCGGTGGCATGACCAAGCCCGTGCGCGGCGCCCACACGCTCGGCTTCAACGCCACCTCGGTCGGCATCGCCGTCATCGGCACCTATACCGACGTCAAGCCCCGGCCGGCCGTGCTGACGACGCTGGTCAAACTGGCCGCCTGGAAGCTCGACCGATTCAAGCGCGACCCGCTCGCCAGGATCCGGGTGCGGTCGCAGGGCAGCGACCTCTTCCGTCGAGGCGAGGCCGTCCGGCTCCCGGTGATCGACGGGCACCGCGACACCAACGCGACCGAATGCCCCGGGCAGGTGCTCTATGACCTGTTGCCCAAGCTCCGCACCCGCACCGCCCACCGGGTGGAGCGCTTCGACTGAAACCCGGGCGCGACCGCCGGACGGGCGCACCTAGGATTCAGCCCATGACCAACGTCCTGTCCGCTGTCGCATGGCCGTATGCCAACGGCCCGCGCCACCTCGGCCACGTGGCCGGGTTCGGCGTGCCCTCCGATGTCTTCAGCCGCTACATGCGCATGGCCGGCCACGACGTGTTGATGGTCTCGGGCTCGGACGAGCACGGCACCCCCATCCTCGTGATGGCCGAGAAGGAGGGCGTCAGCGCACGGGAGTTCGTCGACCGCAACCACGCGATCATCGCTGCTGAGCTGGCCGACCTCGGCTGCTCCTACGACCTCTACACCCGCACCACGACGGCCAACCACTACGCCGTCGCCCAGGAGCTGTTTCGTCAGAACTGGCTCAACGGCTACATGGTCGAGCAGACCACCCGTGGCGCGATCTCCCCGTCGACCGGCCGCACGCTGCCCGACCGCTACATCGAGGGCACCTGCCCGATCTGCAAGTACGCCGAGGCGCGCGGCGACCAGTGCGACAACTGCGGCAACCAGCTCGACCCGACCGACCTGATCGACCCGCGCAGCAAGATCAACGGCGAGACCCCGGAGTTCATCGAGACCCAGCACTTCTTCCTCGACCTGCCGGCGCTGGCCGAGGCGCTGGGGGAGTGGCTCGACGGCCGCGAGGCCACCGGGCTGTGGCGCCCCAACGTGATCCGGTTCAGCCAGAACATCCTCAAGGAGATCAAGCCGCGGGCGATGACCCGTGACATCGACTGGGGCATCCCCGTCCCGATCGACGGCTGGCGCGACCTGCCGACCAAGCGACTCTATGTCTGGTTCGACGCGGTCATCGGCTATCTGTCGGCGGCGGTCGAGTGGGCACGCCGTACGGGCGACCCGGAGGCGTGGCGGCGCTGGTGGAACGACCCCGAGGCGCTGTCCTACTACTTCATGGGCAAGGACAACATCACCTTCCACTCCCAGATCTGGCCGGCCGAGCTGCTCGGCTATGCCGGGCGCGGCGACCGTGGTGGCGAGCCGGGCACCTATGGCGTGCTCAACCTGCCGACCGAGGTCGTCTCCAGCGAATACCTGACGATGGAGAGCAAGCAGTTCTCCACCTCGCGTGGCGACGTGATCTATGTCCGCGACGTGCTCGAGCGCTATGGCCCCGACCCGCTGCGCTACTTCATCTGCGCCGCCGGGCCCGAGAGCTCCGACTCCGACTTCACATGGGCCGAGTTCGTGCAGCGCAACAACTCCGAGCTGGTCGCCGGCTGGGGCAACCTGGTCAACCGGACCGCCACGATGATCGCCAAGAACTTCGGCGAGATCCCCGCGTGCGGTGCCCTCGAGCCGGTCGACGAGGCGGTGCTCGAGGCGGTGCGCACCGGCTTCGACACCGTCGGCGACCTCATCGGTCGTCACCGGCAGCGCGCCGCGATCGCCGAGGCGATGCGGGTGGTCGGCGAGGTGAACAAATACCTGACCGTCACCGAGCCCTACAAGATGAAGGACGAGACGCAGCGCGACCGGCTCGCCACGGTGCTGCACGTCGCGGCTCAGTGCGTGAGCGACTGCAACACGCTGCTGGCGCCGTTCCTGCCCCATGCGGCCAACAAGGTGCACCTGGTCTTCGGTGGCCAGGGGGAGTTCATGCCGATGCCTCGCATCGACCAGGTCGACGACCTCGACCCCGCGTCGGGGTCGGCTGCGCCGTCCTATCCGGTGATCACCGGCGACTACACGGCCACGCCGCGGTGGGAGTCACGGCCGGTCACCGTCGGCGCCCCGGTCGACAAGCCGACGCCGGTCTTCACCAAGCTCGACCCGTCGGTCGTCGACGACGAGCTCGCTCGCATGGCCGGCTGACCGCGATGCCGACGATCGCCCTCGTGGGGGAGGACCGGGGCCACCGCTCCCACCAGGAGCTCAACGCACTGCGGCCGCTCCTCGACGTCCGCACGGAGTGGGTGGCCACCGACTCCGGGACCGACCTCGCCGGGTTCGGCGGGATCTGGCTCGTGCCCGGTTCGCCGTACGCCGACGACGACGCCGCTTATCGGGCGGTGACCCACGCCCGGCTGTCAGGCACGCCCTTCCTCGGGACCTGTGGCGGTCTGCAGTACGCCGTCATCGAGCTCACCCGCAGCCTGCTGGGTCGGCCCGCGACCCACGCCGAGTCCGACGGCGAGGGGCCCGACAACGCCGTGGCACCGCTGGCCTGCAGCCTCGTGGGTGAGGAGCGGACCGTCACACCGGTGGCGGGGACGAGGTTCGCGAGCCTCGTCGCCGAGCCGTTCGCGGGCATGCACTTCTGCAGCTATGCACCGACGCCCGAGGCCGTCGCCGCGCTCGTTGCCACCGGCGCCGTCGAGGTCGGGGCGACCGCCGACGACGCGGGCGCCGAGGTCCTCACGGTGCTCGACCACCCGTTCTTCGTGCTCTCGCTCTTCCAGCCCCACGTGGGCACCCTGGCCGGCGCTCCCGTCCACCCGCTGGTCACGGCGTTCGTCGAGGCAGTCCACCGCGCCTCCTGACACCGACCGATCAGGTGGGGGAAGAGGCGTCGTCCTCGGCCACCAGGTGGGCGCTGGCGCGCTCGACGTCACGGGCCAGGCGGGCCAGGTCGGCGCGGTGGTGGGTGATCCGACATCCCACGCCGTTGGGCTTCCAGGCGATGCCTTCCTCGGCCCAGTGGGCGCGGGCCTCGTCGGCGAGGTGCGCAGGGAGGTCGCCCGCCGCGTTGGTCACGCGCCACCAGGTGACGTTGCCGCCATAGAGCGACATCACCCGGCCGACCAGGCGCGGTCCGATGCCGACCAGCTCGGCCAGGTCGCCGTACGACACCACGTGCCCGCGCGGCACCTGCTCGACCGCGACGAGCACGCGCTCGACGAGCAGGTCATCCATCGGCGTTCTCGAGGGACCGCACGAACGGCAGGGCCGCAAGCGCGTGGACGACAACGGCGGCGGCGGCCAGCCACAGGGCCGCCAGGGGATGGCCTGCGACCCACAACCCGAGTGAGGTGAGGCCGAAGACCAGGACCTTGACGACCGGGCGCACCACGGGTGAGCCCCACGGGGCGCGGGGTGAGGCGAACAGTCCCCAGGCGACGACCACGGCGCCGGCCGCGACCAGGCCCAGCCACCAGCCGGCCTGCCACCGGCCCCACACGATCGCGGCGGCCACCGCGACGAGCTCAAGGGCGAACACGCTCGCGAGGACGAGCCAGCCGAGGGTCCGGGTCACGCGGCCGAGTCTGGCACGAAACGTCGCGGCCCTAGGGTGTGGCCATGGCACTTCACCCCCAGGCGGCCGCTGTGGTGGCGCTCTCGGCCGACGCGGTCCCCAACGTCGACCTCACCCCGGAGCAGATCAGTGCGCAGCGTGCCACCGCTCGGGCCGAGGCCGCCGAGGAGCCCCGCGAGGACGTGGCGGAGGTGCGCGACATCGACGCGGGCGGCGTGGTGTGTCGCCTCTATCGGCCGGTCGGCGGCGGGGCGGGGGCGCTGGTCTATGCGCACGGCGGCGGCTTCGTGTTCGGCGACCGCCACACCCACGACGCCCAGGCCCGGCGGTTGGCCAACCGGCTCGGGCGAGCCGTGCTGTCCGTGGACTACCGACAGGGACCGGAGTCGTCGTTCCCTGCCGCGCACGACGACGTGACGTCGGCGGGCCGCTGGCTGGCCGCTCACGCACGCGAGCTCGCGCTCGACCCCGAGGACCTCGTGGTCCTGGGAGACAGTGCGGGCGCCAGCCTTGCCCTCGTGGCGGCGCTGCGCGACCCCGGCCTCTATGCCGCCGCGGTGCTGGTCTATCCGTTCATCGACCCGACGCTGCGGAGTGCGTCGTTCGAGACGGAGAGCGACCATGGGTTCAGCCGGGCCGAGGCGGACTGGTTCTGGCGCGCCTACGCCGGCTCCGAGGAGCGTCACCGCGCCCTGCTGGCCGACCCGGACTTCTGCCCGCTGGACGCGCCGGACCTCGGGACGCTCCCCCCGACCCAGGTGCTCGTCGCCGAGCACGACATCCTCCGCGACGAGGCGCTGCTGCTCGCCGAGCGCATCACCGCCGCCGGCAGCAGGGTCGTCACCGTCACCTATCCCGGCATGATCCACGGCTTCTGGCGCCACCCCGCAGTCTTCGACGCGGCCGAGACGTCGTACGCCGACACCGCCGCCTTCCTGTCAACTCTCTATCCACAGCCGTGAGTTAGTACGGAAGGCTGCGCCGGCTGCCTTCCGTACTAACTCGAGGCTGTGGATGACGGGTTGACAGCGGCTCAGAAGCCAGGTGAGGGCCACGGGGCGACGTCGAGGCGGAATGCGCGCCACAGCTCGCTGATTGCGCCGGGCCGGTCCTCCGCGACGACCCCGGCGCGGTGCATCGCGGCCAGGTTGCCCCAGCCGAGCCAGGCCGCGCCGAGGTGGGCGATCCCGAGCCGTACGTCGGCAGGGTCGGTCGTCCGCGCCGCGCGGGCCTCCCCGCCGGCGACCGTCAGCCGCCAAGCACCCGCGTTGTCGGGAAGGAGGTCGTCGGTCACCTCCACCACCACGTCGCACGACCCCTCGAAGCCGCGGGCCGCCAGAGCGGCGGGCAGGTCGACCAGGCGGATCCAGAGGTTGTCATAGGGGTGGGCGTTGCTGACCCCCCGCGGCCCGGGCAGCCAGTGCCACAGCACGTCGTCCGCGCCGATGGTCTTGAGGATCACGGTGCCCATCAGGTCGAAGTCGACGAGCCTGCGCAACAGGGCCAGCCGCGCAGCGGGACTGCCCGTCAGCAGCTCGGTCTCGAGCTCGCCACCCGGCTTGGCGTCCTCCCACTTGTGCTTGCGGCGGAACAGCGCATAGCCGACATCGACCCCGTCGACCTGGGCGAACAGCGCACGCCACGGTTCGTGGTCGCGCAGCTCGCTGGGCTCGAGGTGGGTCCAACGCCGATAGACCCCGTCGAGGAACACCAAGGTCCCGGTCTCGTGGCCGCCCACGCGAACGTCGCACGCGCGGATCCGGTCGGCCATCCCGGGATCGGTGATCGTCGCCATCCGCGTCGTCATCCGGGCCGCCTCAGCGTCCAGGTGGGGGGCGGTGAGCGTGGTGCCGCGGCCGAGCTTGAGCTGGAACTCCAGGCCGGCGAGCCCATAGCCGTAGCGGCCATAGATCTCGGTCTCGCTCGCGTGCAACGCCGAGACGGCCACGCCCTCCGCCCGAGTCTGGTGCAGGTGATGACGCATCATCGCCCGGAGCACGCCCTGGCGCCGGTGATCCGGGTGTACGCCGACATAGGTGAGCCCAGCGACGGGGACCTGGCGGACGTCGCCGCGGGCCCCCGGGACCGACAGCACCAGCGGGCGTACGCCGTAGACGCCCGCATAGGTCGACGGGTCCGCGCCCTCGACCGCAGCAGCGAAGCGCTGATCGGGAGGCAGGCCCTCGAGCGCAGCCGCCACCGGCTCGGTGTTCGTCTCACCGAACCACACGAGGTCGTCGGTGGCGCGATAGCGCTCGTCGTCGGTGGCGGGCGCGACCCGGATAGCGAGCGCGCCCGGCGTGGTGTCGTGGTCGGACATGCTCCCATCGTGGCCGTCCTCGGTGCTCGGGCTCCACCGATTTAGCCGCCGGTGTTCGGGGCATGGCCGCGCCAGCGCGCCTCCTCGGGGCGTCTGGAACACTTCCCGCATGCGCGTTCACGTCGGCTCCGACCATGCGGGCCTGGAGCTCAAGGATCACCTGATCGGCTGGTTGTCCGACCACGGCTACGAGCCGGTCGACCACGGTCCGTTCGTCTATGACGCCCTCGACGACTATCCGGTCTTCTGCCTGCGCGCGGCCGAGGGTGTCGCCGAGGACCAGGCCGCCGGTGTGGCGGCCCTCGGCGTCGTCATCGGTGGCTCCGGCAACGGCGAGCAGATCGCTGCCAACAAGGTCGCGGGCATCCGGTGCGCGCTCGCCTGGTCGGAGGAGACCGCGGTGCTGGCTCGGGAGCACAACGACGCCAACGTGGTCTCCGTCGGCGGCCGGATGCACACCGTGGCCGACATGACGCACTTCATCGAGGTCTTCTTGACCACGCCGTTCAGCAACGACGAACGGCACGTCCGGCGCATCGGCCAGATGTCGGCCTATGAGGGCACCCACGTGCTCCCGCCCCTGCCGTCATCGGCGCAGCGCGGCGGCGATGCCTGAGGGGCACACCCTCCGGAGGCTCGCCGACGAGATCTCGGGCACGTTCGCTGGTGCACCGGTGCGGGTCAGCTCGCCGCAGGGGCGGTTCGCTGCGGAGGCCGCCCTGCTGGACGGCGCCACGCTCGATGGCGCGGACTCCGCGGGCAAACACCTGTTCCTGGAGTTCGAGGGCGACCGGATCGTCCACATCCACCTCGGCCTGATCGGCGGGTTCGCGGTCCACCCGGCGGTCACCGAGGTGCCACCCCCCGTCGGGGCGGTCCGGCTGCGGCTGATCGGGCGCCGGCCGGGTGGAGATCCGGCGTACGCCGACCTGCGCGGAGCGACCCAGTGCGAGCTGGTGGGTCCCCAGGCCCGCGACGCCGTCGTCGCCAAGCTGGGGCCGGACCCGTTGCGCCCCGACGCCGACCCCGACCGGGCGTGGGCCAAGATCTCCCGCTCCGACCGGTCGATCGGTGAGCTGCTGATGGACCAGGGCATCCTCGCCGGCGTCGGCAACGTCTATCGGGCCGAGGTGCTGTTCCGCCACCGGATGCACCCGCTGCGCCCCGGACGCACCCTGCGAAGGTCGCAGTTCCTCGCGATCTGGGCCGATCTGGTCGAGCTGATGGCCGACGGGGTCCGGGTCGGCCGCATCGACACGGTGCGCCCCGAGCACACGCCGGAGGCGATGGGCCGCGCGCCCCGGGTCGACGACCACGGTGGCGAGGTCTATGTCTATCGACGGGCTGGACAGCCGTGCCTCGTGTGCGGAAGCCTCGTCCGCACCGACGTGCTCGCCGGGCGGAACTCCTTCTGGTGTCCCCAATGTCAACGTGTCTTCCGCTCCAGGGCCCTACAGTGAGGACCAATGGACAAGGCCCGAGGAGCGACGATGACCGCTGAGCGCGCGCATGCGCCCACGGCCGCGCCGACACCGAAGCTGACGCGGCGGGTCCGTGCGGCGGTGACTCGGTTCCGCCGATCGGGTGACACGCGCATCCTCACCGGTCTGGCGGTCGCCGCGTTGGTCACCGTCGCGATGCTGGGCCTGTGGCCCCACTACGTCCCGATCACCGCGGTCGCGCTCCCGTTGCTGCTGGCCCACCTCGCGCTGGGGCCCAAGGAGCTGCCCTGGTTCGTGGTCGCCACGATGCTCGGGCTGGCCCTGGTGGCGCCGCGACAACCACAGCTGTCGGTCCGGACGATGCTCGAGATCATCACGGTCTTCGTCTTGGGCTTCATCATCCTGCTGGCGTCGTTCCGCCGCTCGCGGCTCGGCGTCGCCGGCGTGCGGGGCGAGTCGATGCTGGTCGACCTGCGCGACCGCATCAACCGCCATGGCGGGCTCCCCGAGCTGCCCCTGGACTGGCAGGCCGAGAGCGCACTGCGCTCCGCCAGCGGATCGCCGTTCGCCGGTGACTTCGTCGTCGCCTCCCGGCCCCACCACGGAGACCGCTTCGACGTCGTCCTGGTCGATGTCTCCGGCAAGGGTGACGAGGCCGGCACCCGGTCGCTCCTGCTGTCGGGTGCCTTCGGGGGCCTCCTCGGAGCGCTGCGGCCCGAGGACTTCCTCCCGGCCGCCAACGAGTTCCTCATCCAGCAGGAGTGGGAGGAGGGGTTCGCGACGGCCGTCCACCTCTCCCTCAACCTCAAGACCGGCGAGGCGCGGGTGTGGACCGCCGGCCACCCGCCGGCCGTCCAGCTGGCCGCCGGGACCGGGCGCTGGTCGGTCCACGACACCGAGGGGCCGATCCTGGGCCTCATTCCCAACGCCGAGTTCACCGGCACCCGGAGCATCATGCGGTCCGGCGACGTCATCCTGCTCTACACCGACGGCATGGTCGAGACGCCGACCCGCGACATCAGCCTCGGCATCGACCGCCTCGTCGGCCAGGCCGAGCGTGACCTGCGCATCAACTTCGAGCGCGGGGCCGACCGCCTGGTCGACTCCGTCGGTTCCCGCTACGACGACCGCGCGCTGATCCTCATCCACCGCCGCTGACCGTCGTACGCCGTGGGCGCGTGCGGTGGTGACGGTTCACCAAGGTAGGAAGGTCAACCCTCACCTACCGGGGTGAACTCCGCGAGGTAAGTGCGGGTTCGCCCGCCTACCTTGGTGAACCAGCAGCGCCACAGCAGCCCGTACGACGGCAGGGCAGGCGGCTCGGTTGGGGGCTGGGGCGTCGCATGTGGCACGATGACAGCCGCGGATTTCCGTGCGCTCACGCGCGCCCATGATCCGCACGCGGATGTAGCTCAATGGTAGAGCCCCAGTCTTCCAAACTGGCTACGCGGGTTCGATTCCCGTCATCCGCTCGCAGGCGGTTCCGAGCACGATCCGGGGCCGCAGGCGGGGCGTAGCGTAGTGGCTAGCGCGCCTGCTTTGGGAGCAGGAGATCGCAGGTTCGAGTCCTGTCGCCCCGACGCAGCACCCGGTGCATCCCGCGCACCCTGCAACCCGAACCCTGACCAAGCATCAGCACGACCATGATCGGAGACCACCGGTGAAGAGCGCCGTCGAGACCTTGAGCCCCACCCGGGCCAAGCTGACCGTCGAGGTGCCCTTCGAGGAGCTCAAGCCCAGCCTCGACGCGGCCTACCAGCAGATTGCCAAGCAGATCAACGTCCCCGGCTTCCGCCGCGGCAAGGTCCCCCCGATGATCATCGACCGTCAGGTGGGCCGCGGCGCGGTCCTCGACCAGGCGATCAACGAGGTCGTGCCGAAGAAGTACGTCGAGGCGCTCCAGGAGAACAACCTGGTCCCGCTCGCCCAGCCGGACATCGAGGTGACCCGCTTCGAGGACAACGAGGCGCTGGAGTTCACCGCCGAGGTCGACATCCGGCCCGAGTTCACCGTGCCCGATTACGCCGGCATCGAGGCCAGCGTCGATGACGTCGTGATCAACGACGCCGACATCGAGGAGCAGCTCCAGGCCCTCCGCGAGCGCTTCGCCACGCTCAAGGACGTCGAGCGCTCCGTCGAGGACGGCGACTTCGTCGTCATCGACCTCAAGGCGTCCCGGGACGGCGAGGTCGTCGAGGGCGCCGAGCTGGCCGGCATGTCCTACCGCGTCGGTCGCGGCGGCATGCTCGACGGGCTCGACGAGGCCCTGGTCGGCATGGCCGCCGGCGACACCAAGGTGTTCTCCTCCCAGTTGGTCGGCGGCGACCTGGTCGGCCAGGACGTCGACGTCGAGGTCACGGTCTCCCAGGTGCAGGAGCAGGAGCTGCCCGAGCTGGACGACGACTTCGCCCAGCTCGCGAGCGAGTTCGACACGGTCGCCGAGCTGAGCGACGACGTCCGTGAGCGGCTCGGTCGGGGTCGGCTGCTCGAGCAGGCGGCCGCCGCCCGCGACGCCGTCCTCGAGGCCCTCCTCGACAAGATCGAGATCCCGCTGCCCGACAGCCTGGTCGCCGAGGAGCTCAACGCCCGCCGCCAGAACATCGAGCAGCAGCTCGCCTATGCCGGCATTGCGATGGACCAATACCTCGAGGACGAGAAGCAGACCGTCGAGGAGTTCGAGGCCGACCTCGAGCGCCGCGTGCGTGAGGCCATCTGCGCCCAGTTCGTGCTCGACGAGATCGCCAAGACCGAAGCGTTCGGCGTCGACCAGGCCGAGCTCTCCGAGCACCTCGTGCGACGCGCCCAGCAGTCCGGTCAGGACCCGCAGGAGTTCGCCAACCACATGTTCGAGCACAACCACATCCCCGAGCTCGTGCAGGAGATCCTGCGCGGCAAGGCGCTGGCCAAGGTGGTCGAGTCCGCCAAGGTCACCGACGCGTCCGGCAACGTGGTCGAGCTGGCCCGGCTGCTGCCGGACGGGACCTTCGCCCCGGAGGCCGACGAGGCTGCCGCCGACGAGGCGGAGCAGCCGGCCGAGGACTGAGCCCGATCCACGCCGAGCGTGGATTGACGCACCCAGCCGTTGTCGAACCGGCCCCGACCCCTGGTCTGGGCCGGTTCGGCGCGTCTGGGGGCCGGTGCTGTGCGACGGCGGGCTCATCCACGACAATCTCGCCATGCGCCCGCTCGTACGCCGCCTCGTCGCCGTCCTGTCTCCGTTCGTCCTGGCGGCGCCGGCAAGGACAAGGCCACGACCTGCGAGAAGAAGACCCACATCCCGTGAGCCGGGGAAATCCGCCCTGGGCGAACAGGGCGGACTTACCCGTGGCTGCGCCCTCCCTTTTGGCTAGGGTTCACGTCGTGACCCAGACATCCAGCTCTGCTGCACTCCCCGAGCGCTCGGCCGTCACCGGGCCCACCATGAACGGTGGAGTGCCCACCTACGGCCTCGACGACCACATCTATCAGCGGCTGCTGCGCGAGCGCATCGTGTTCCTCGGCTCCGAGGTGCGCGACCAGAACGCCAACGCGATCTGCGCCCAGCTGCTGCTGCTGTCGGCTGAGGACCCCGAGGCCGACATCTTCTTGCACATCAACTCCCCGGGCGGATCCGTCGACGCCGGCATGGCGATCTACGACACCATGAACTACATCCCCAACGACGTCGCCACGGTCGGCATGGGCCTTGCCGCGTCCATGGGCCAGTTCTTGCTCTGCGCCGGCACCAAGGGGAAGCGCTACGCCCTGCCCCACGCCCGGATCATGATGCACCAGCCCTCCTCGGGCATGGGTGGCTCCGCCTCCGACATCAAGATCCAGGCCCAGCAGTCGCTGCACATCAAGCAGGTCCTGCTCGACCTCATCGCCGAGCACACCGGCCAGTCCCGCGAGCAGGTCGAGATGGACGCCGACCGTGACCGCTGGTTCACCGCTGACCAGGCCCTCGAGTACGGCTTCATCGACCAGGTGATCACCAGTGCCCGTGAGGCCGCCGACCAGGGCCGCCCCGCCCACGCTGACGAGGACAACGCATGAACTACTACATCCCCCAGTGGGAGGAGCGCACCTCCTACGGCTTCCGCCGCATCGACCCCTACGCCAAGCTGTTCGAGGACCGCATCATCTACCTCGGCACCCCGATCTCCGACGACGTGGCCAACGCCGTGATCGCCCAGCTGGGCGCCTGCAGTCGATGAACCCCGACCAGGACATCAGCATCTACATCAACAGCTCCCGGCGGATCGTTCACCGCGCTGACGGCCATCTACGACACCATGCGCTTCATCAAGCCCGACGTGCAGACCGTCTGCATCGGTCAGGCCGCCTCCGCAGCGGCGGTGCTGCTGACAGCAGGCGCGCCCGGCAAGCGGCTGGCGCTGCCCAACAGCCGGATCCTGATCCACCAGCCCTACACCGAGGGGACCTTCGGGCAGACCTCGGACATCGAGATCCAGGCCAACGAGATCCTGCGCATGCGCGAGCTGCTCGAGAAGATGATCGCCGAGCACTCGGGCAAGTCGGTCGAGGAGGTCAGCCGTGACATCGAGCGCGACAAGATCCTCACCGCCGACCAGGCCGTCGAGTATGGCCTCATCGACGCGGTCCTGGAGTCCCTCAAGACCACCCCGGCCCTGAGCAGCTGACCACCGAGCCGGCCGACGGCCGATCGGGGTACCGTCTCACCTGGCGTCACCGGACGGCTCTGCGTCCGGCGACCGCCGCATCTGCACGCGACGCCCCGCACCCCCGTGCGGCGACGAAGGGACGATCACTGTGGCGCGAGTCGGAGACGGCGGCGACCTGCTCAAGTGCTCGTTCTGCGGCAAGAGCCAGAAGCAGGTGAAGAAGCTCATCGCGGGCCCCGGGGTCTACATCTGCGACGAGTGCATCGACCTGTGCAACGAGATCATCGAGGAAGAGCTCTCCGAGTCCAGCGACCTGCAGTTCGACGAGCTGCCCAAGCCGCGCGAGATCTACGAGTTCCTCGACAAGTACGTCATCGGCCAGGACGCCGCGAAGAAGGCGCTGTCGGTCGCGGTCTACAACCACTACAAGCGCGTGCAGTCCGGCGGCGGCGAGCGCCGCGGCGAGGACTCCGTCGAGCTGGCCAAGTCCAACATCCTGCTGCTCGGCCCCACCGGCTCGGGCAAGACGCTGCTGGCCCAGACGCTGGCGCGCATGCTCAACGTGCCGTTCGCGATCGCCGACGCCACCGCCCTCACCGAGGCCGGCTACGTCGGCGAGGACGTCGAGAACATCCTCCTCAAGCTGATCCAGGCCGCCGACTACGACGTCAAGAAGGCCGAGACCGGGATCATCTACATCGACGAGATCGACAAGGTCGCGCGCAAGAGCGAGAACCCGTCGATCACGCGCGACGTCTCCGGCGAGGGCGTGCAGCAGGCGCTGCTGAAGATCCTCGAGGGCACCACCGCGTCGGTGCCGCCGCAGGGCGGGCGCAAGCACCCGCACCAGGAGTTCATCCAGATCGACACGACCAACATCCTGTTCGTCGTGGGCGGGGCGTTCTCCGGGCTCGAGCACATCATCGAGCAGCGCGTCGGCAAGAAGACCGTCGGCTTCACCGCCGATGTCGTGGGCGCCGCCGAGCGCGAGGCCCAGGACCTGTTGACCCACGTCCGGCCCGAGGACCTCACCAAGTTCGGCCTGATCCCGGAGTTCATCGGCCGACTCCCGTTGATCGCCAGCGTCAGCCAGCTCGACGCCGAAGCGCTCAAGGCGATCCTCACCGAGCCGCGCAACGCGCTGGTCAAGCAGTACCAGAAGCTCTTCGAGCTCGACGGCGTCGAGCTGGAGTTCACCGAGGACGCCATCTCCGCGATCGCCGACAAGGCGATGGAGCGCGGCACCGGTGCCCGTGGCCTGCGCGCCATCATCGAGGAGGTCCTCCTCCACGTGATGTACGACGTGCCCTCGCGCGGCGACATCGGCAAGGTGATCGTGACGGGCGAGGTCGTGACCGACGACGTCGCGCCGACCCTCATCCCACGCGAGTCCGAGGCCAAGAAGAAGAAGACCGCCTGATCCGGGCGTGTCGACCCCAGATCGCCCCGGTTTCCGGTGCGGATCGAAGCGGTGGCGACGGGATCCTCCGAACGGGGCACCGGCATAGCCCGTTGTGACTAGTCCCCGGCCGTGGCCCTCCTAGTCACTTCGAGTCATTTCGCCTGCGGGAGCGTCCATTTCGTTGGCGCGACCTCGGCGGCCCACCAGACTGGTCTGGACAGGGCCGGGGGGGCCGAAACAGCTGGGGGAGTTGAAACCCGTTGAGCAACGAACACAAGCGGCCGATGGTCGCGTTCGTCGCCGTGGCCGTCATTTGTGGCGTGCTGCTGGCCAATGCGAGCAGGAGCCACGCCGTGGAGCTGCTGCGCCACACGGTGCTGCCCGCCATGGTTGCCGGTCCGGTCCTCCACCTCAGCGACCGAACCGTGACGGCCGAGCCCGAGCCCACCACGACCGCCGAGTCGGCAGGCGACGCCAAGGCGAGCCCCACGACGTCGGGCACCGCTGACCGCACGACCCGCCAGCCCGCCCGGCACCATCAGCACGGTGGCGTCGCCGCCCAGCCCGACGGTCGCGGCCACGGTGGCCGCGACGTTCGGGGGCATCACGGCGAGCACTCGCACGACGGCATCGGCGGCGACACCTCGTGGGGGTTCGGCGGCGACGACCCGGCCGACGAGGGCGACGACCAGACTCACGAGACCTCCACGCCGGGCACGCCCGGGACCGATGAGGGCGAGCACGGGGGTCAGGGCGAGCACGGGGATCACGGGGATGCCGGCGAGCACGGCGACCACCGCTGGCACCACGGCCGCCACCACCACGGTGGCCACGGCCACGGCGACGACCACGGCTGGCCCTCCGACGACCAGGACCCGAGCACACCGCCCGAGGACGACGGCTCCTCCGACGATGGCGACTGGGGCGACGGCGGCTGGGGCGACGGCGGCTGGGGTGACGGCGGCTGGGGTGACGGCGACGAGCACGGCCATGACCACGGCGGTGACCACGGCCACCACGGCTGGGGCGGCTGGTTCCACTAGGAGCGACCGGCGCAGCCCTGCTGCGCCTCGCCGATGCCTGCGTCAGCCCTCGGCGGGCTCGGCCAGCTCCGCGTCGACCACCAGGTCGGTGGCGCCCTCATCGGTGACGGTCACCAGGTCTCCCTCGATCTTGCCGACGTTGGTGAGGTCGACCCTGGCCGCCTCGACGGCGGCCACGGCGGCCGGCGTACCGGTCACCCGGACGGTCGCCAGCGGCGTCCGCATCGAGACCTTGGCCTGGGACTTCGCGCCCCGGATGCCGGTCAGCGTCGAGGCGACGTGCTCGAGCATCGACGCGTCGCCGCCCAGGTCACCGAGCTCGGCGAGCGACGGCCAGGCCGTCCGGTGCACCGACCCCTCCTGCCACCACGACCAGACCTCCTCGGTGACATAGCAGAGGAAGGGCGCGAGCAGCCGCAGCTGGACGTGGAGCGCCAAGGAGAGCGTCGCCTTGGCCGAGCTGGTGGCCGCGCCGCCGTCCTCGGCATAGGCGCGTTCCTTGACGAGCTCGAGGTAGTCGTCGCAGAAGCTCCAGAAGAACCGCTCGGTCGCCTCCAGCGCCGTGGTGTAGTCATAGGCGTCGAAGGCCGCCGTGGCCTCCGACACCACCTCACCCAGCCGGGCCAGGAGCGCCTTGTCGAGCGGCTCGGTCACCAGGCCGACGTCGGGCTCGGTCGCGCCGACGCCACCGAGGACGAACTTGGAGGCGTTGAGGACCTTCATCGCCAGCCGGCGACCGACCTTCATCTGCGACTCGTCGAACGGTGAGTCCAGCCCGGGCCGCGCGATGGCGGCCCGCCAACGAACGGCATCGGCGCCATAGCTGTCGAGGATCTGGGTCGGGACGACCACGTTGCCCTTGGACTTCGACATCTTCTTGCGGTCGGGATCGACGATGAATCCGGAGATCATCGCGTGCGACCACGGGACCACGCCGTTCTCGAAGTGGGCGCGCACGACGCGGCTGAACAGCCAGGTGCGGATGATGTCGTGGGCATGGGTGCACAGGTCCATGGGGAAGACCCGCTGCCACAGGTCCTCGTCGGTCTCCCAGCCACCCGCGATATGCGGGGTCAGCGACGACGTCGCCCAGGTGTCCATCACGTCGGGGTCACCGATGAAGCCGCCCGCCCGGCCGCGCTGGTCCCCGGTGAAGCCCCGCGGCGCGTCGGTCGACGGGTCGACGGGCAGCTCGGCCTCCGAGGGCAGCAGCGGGTGGTCGTAGTCGGGCTCGCCCTCCTCGTCGAGGGGGTACCACACGGGGAAGGGGATGCCGAAGAAGCGCTGGCGCGAGATCAGCCAGTCGCCGTTGAGACCACCGACCCAGTTGTCGTAACGGTGGCGCATGTGGGGCGGCAGCCAGGTGATCTCGCTGCCGCGGTCGACCATCTCGGCTCGCAGGTCGGCGTCGCGACCGCCGTTCTTGATGTACCACTGCCGGGTCGCGATGATCTCGAGCGGCTTGTCGCCCTTCTCATAGAAGTTCGTCATGCGGGTGGTCGGGCTCGGCTCGCCGTCGAGGTCGCCGGAGCCGCGCAGCAGCGCCACCATCGCCTCGCGGGCGCTGAAGGTGGTCTTGCCCGCGAGCTCGGCGTACGCCGTCGCGGCCGGCTCGGCGCTCAGCCACTCGGGGGTCTCACGGTGGAGCCGGCCGTCGCGCCCGATCACGGTGCGGACGGGCAGCTGGAGCTCACGCCACCACTGCACGTCGGTGAGGTCACCGAAGGTGCAGCACATCGCGATGCCGGCGCCCTTGTCGGGCTCGGCCGCCTCGTGGGGGAGCACCGGGATCTCGACGCCGAAGACCGGCGAGCTGACCGTCGTGCCGAACAGCGGCTGGTAGCGCTCGTCGTCGGGGTGTGCGATGAGGGCGACGACCGCCGGGATGAGCTCGGGCCGGGTCGTCTCGATGTGGACCGGGCCGCCGTCGGGACGGTGGAACGCGACCCGGTGGTAGGCGCCGGCGTACTCGCGGGCCTCCAGCTCGGCCTGGGCGACCGCGGACTGGAAGGTGACGTCCCAGAGGGTCGGCGCCTCCTGGAGGTAGGCCTCGCCGCGGGCGAAGTTGCGCAGGAAGGCGCGCTGGCTGACCACCTGGGACTCGGTGCCGATGGTGGTGTAGGTCATCGACCAGTCCACCGACAGGCCGAGGGTGCGCCACAGCGACTCGAAGACCTGCTCGTCCTCGGCGACCAGGGTCTCGCACAGCTTGATGAAGTTGGGACGGTCGACCGGGATCTGCCGCTTGGGGTCAGGCCGCTCGGGCGGGGTGAAGTCGGGGTCATAGGGCAGCGACGGGTCGCAGCGGACGCCGAAGTAGTTCTGCACCCGACGCTCGGTCGGCAGGCCGTTGTCGTCCCAGCCCATCGGATAGAAGACCGACTTCCCGGTCATCCGCTGGTAGCGCGCGATCACGTCGGTGTGGGTGTAGGAGAACACGTGACCGACGTGGAGGCTGCCCGAGACGGTGGGCGGGGGAGTGTCGATCGAATAGACGTTGGCGCGCGGCTGGGTTCGGTCGAACCGGTAGGTGTCCTGCTCCTTCCAGGCCGCGGCCCAGCGGTCCTCCAGGCCCTCCAGCGCCGGCTTGTCCGGTACGACGACGGGCCGGGGGCGGCTCGTCGTCGTGGACAGGGGCTGCTGGGTGTCTTGGGTCATGGGCCGAATCCTATGAGTCGTCGTGGGAGCCGCGAAAACGAGTTCCCCCACGGTGGGCGGGACCCCGGCATATCCCGTTGGCTCCGGCCCGGTGGTCGGCCTACGGTCGAGACATGGTGACGGTGGAGCTGCTGGAGGACCCGGTGGAGCTGTTGGAGCGCGCCGGTGCGTTCCTGGCGCGCGACGGCCTGCTCAACACGGTGGTCGGCTCGGTCACCTCCCGGGCCGTGGCCTCCGACGCCCTCGGCATCGAGCGCGACCCGGCGGTGCCCCGGTGGTGGGCGATCATGTCCGACGACCACGGCGACGTCGTGGGCGTCGCGATGCGGACCGCTCCCGGCGCACCCCACCCGCTCTATGTGCTCGCCATGCCCGACGAGGCGGCAAGGGCCTTCGCACGCGCGATCGACGCGCGGGGTGAGGAGGTGCTGGCGGTCAACGGTGTCCTCCCGGCGACGCGGGTGGTCGCCGAGGAGCTGGCCCGACTCCAGGGTGGTGTCGTTGCCGAGGACCAGCACACCCGGCTCTTCGAGCTGGGCGAGCTGGTGTGGCCCGCCACCCGGCCCCCGGGGCTGCTGCGGCTGGCGGAGGCGAGCGACGCCAAGCTCTGCCTGGCCTGGTTCGTGGCGTTCCTGGCCGACGCCGACGAGCAGGCGGGCCGCCCGCGTGGCAGCTCACCGGAGATCTCGTCGTTCACACTCGAGGACATGCATCGCCGCATCGCCGACGAGCGCGTCTGGTTGTGGCTGCTCGACGACGGGACCCCGGTCCACGTGACGGCGGCCAACCCGCCGTCGTTCGGCGTCGCACGCATCGGGCCGGTCTACACCCCACCCGAGCATCGCGGCCGCGGCTATGCCAGCACCGCGGTGGCCGAGGTCTCGCGCCAGGTCCGTGACACCGGCGCGCGGGTCTGTCTGTTCACCGACCAGGCCAACCCGACGTCCAACAAGATCTATCAGGCGCTGGGCTATGAGCCCGTGGCCGATCTGGTCAACCTGGTCATCCGCCGCTGACGGTCGCGCCCAGGGTGGTCAGCCGGCGACGAATCGGGGCCCTAGGAACGCCACCAGGGCGCTGGGCAGGTCGCCGTACTCCTCGGTCTCGGGGCCGAAGGTGATCGTGACGCTGCGCCGCTTGCCGAGGCGTACGACGAGCGCGGAGCGGCCGAGCGGCGCCGGCACATAGGCGGCCGCCGAGATCTCGCTCCAGGGGATGGTCTGGGTGCGGTGGTCGTGGACGAGCGCCCGCTCCGACAGCGAGGCGATGTGGTCGAGGGCGGTCCCGTCGTGGCGTCGGTCGCTGCGTCGACCCTTGCGCAGCAGCATGCCCGTCCCGGTCAGCACGAGCAGGCCGGGGACGTCGCCGGTGACCGGCCCGGCCGCGGCGACGACGGCTCCCGTGGGCTGCGGGCCGTCCGGTGCGACCGCCGGCTCCTCCATGAGAGGAACGTCGGCGGGGTTGATCACCTGACGGACCTGGGTCACGGTGACCTCTTCCACCGGTGCCGGAGCAGAGATGGTCGGAGCAGCGGTGACCTCGGGGGCGGTGACCAGCGGGGCGTCGACATCGACGCCGTGGTCGGTGAGCCAGGCGCCGAGCTCGGGGGCGCCGCGGTGGGCCCGCGCGACCGAGGTGGCGGCGGTCCAGGGGTCGAGCACCTCTCCGGAAGGCAGCACGAGGGGCGGCTGGCGGTCCCAGCTGTGGTGGAACCGCGCTCCCACGGCGATGAGCCGGGACGCGATCACATCACCCACGAGGTGACCGGCGAGATGGAGGCGGTCCTGGGCGCGAGCATGCTCGGGCGCCAGCGGCTCGACCAGCATCGCGGCCTTGCCCTCCTGGCAGATCGCCAACAGCGACCGCAACGACGCGGGGGCGGGAGTCAGCCTGGCCACGGCACCGGCGAGCTGGGCCGCGCCGCGCTCGACGGTGTGCTGGTGGCTCAGGTGTGCCACCTGCTCCCAGGACTGCGGCGTCAGGCCGCTGCTGTCATAGATCGTTCCCTCGAGCCGAGCGAAGACCCCGACCAGGTCGTCGAGCAGGATGCTGGCCGGAAGGCCCTGGTCGACCGGGCCGACCGTCGTGAGGGTGCGCAGCCGCTCGAGCCGGTCGTCGGGCAGCAGGTGCTCGCGCGGCGCGGGGATGAGTGGCTGCTGGATCTCGGCCATCTGGCTCTGCCGCGCAGGATCAGCGAGGAAGTGCTCGAAGCCGTCGTAGAGATGCTCGGGTCGGACGCCTGCCTCGTGGCCGGGGGAGACATAGATCCGCAGGAAACCCGTCCAGGCAGCCTGGAGGGAGCCCAGCCGGCTGAGGGCGGCGAGCAGCGGTCCGCGCCCGGCCAGCTCGGCGGCCAGCTCGTCGGCGAGGATCTCCTGGTCGACCACGACGGGGCGCGTGAGCGCGTCGTACAGCCTGGCGAAGCCGATCATCAGCGGCCGGACCAGGGCCTGCGTGCGCCGGTCGACGGCGACCCGGTGGACGGCCTCGCGTCCGCGCAGCACGATCTCGGGCAGGGCCGCGTCGCGGCGGTTGTAGTGGCCGATCTCGTGGGCGATCAGGGCCCGCAGCTGGGCGGCGGAGAAGCCGAGCGCGAACGGTGCGCCGATGCGCAGCTCCCGGTGACCGGGCCAGAGCCCGAACCACGACGAGTGGTCGTGCATCTCGACGACGAGGTCGGACACGAGCCGGATGGAGTCTGGGCGCCGGGCCTTCATGGCGCCGGAGAGGCCCTCGACCTCCTGCCACAGGCGGGTCTGCTCGGAGCGGGGCAGCTCGATGCCCAGGGCGGCGATCACCTCACCCCGCGTGCGGCGGCCGTGGAGGACGAGGGTGGCGATGATGGCGGCCACACCGATGAGCGCGACCCCCAGGCCCACCCAGCCGTCGAGACCAGGGACGACCAGCGCGAGGGCAGCGACGACTCCACGAGCGACGACTGTCGCCACGATGAGCGCCGCCACGAAGAAGCTCCCGAGCAGCAACACCGCGGCCAGTGCGCGCGAGGTGTGCTTCATCACGCCCCCACAGGTCACGACGGGTCCCTCGACCCGTGGCACGATGCTAGGAAGAAATGTCTGGTCCTGTGGTCGCTTTCGCCAGACTGGTGGGGCCGGATACGGTAGGGGGTATCCCCGGTCATGTCCGATCTCCAGGAGCTCCGATGAGCAACCACGGCCCCGACGTCCTTGCCGAACTCCGCCTCCCGGCGCGCGAGCTGCGCCAGCGGATCCCGGAGGCCTATGAGGCGTTCAGCAAGCTGCACAGCGCCGCGCTCGCCCCCGGCGCGCTGGACGGCAAGACCAAGGAGCTGATCGCTCTCGCTGTCGCCGTCAGCAGTCAGTGCGACGGCTGCATCGCCTCCCACGCCCGCGGTGCTCACCGCCAGGGCGCCACGGAGCAGGAGGTCGCCGAGGCGATCGGGGTCACGTTCTTGATGAGCGGTGGTCCAGCCACCGTCTATGGCCCGCGAGCGATGGCCGCCTTCCAGGCCTTCGCCAACCCCGAGGGCTGAGCCGCCGGGGCTGAGTCCCCAGGCGGACCGCGGAGCGGGCCCCGGCGCGTCGTACGGCGCCGGGGCCCGTCCCCGCGTCGGCTCAGCCGGCCTGCGGTCGCCAGGACGGCAGGCCGTGTGCCTTGAAGAAGCCGCCGAACAGCGGGTAGTCCTTCTCGCAGACGCTGCCCTCGCGGGGCAGCGCGCCCGTCGCGTAGTAGTCGTCGAACGCCGCCGTCACGCAGGTGTTGCCGATCGCGCCGTGACCCCAGCCGTCCATCAGCAGGAAGCGCGACCCCTCGAACAGCGTGGTGAAACGACGCGCTCCCTGGACCGGCGTCGCGGGGTCGTGGCTGTTGCCGACCACCAGGATCGGGTTGGCCGTCGTGACGTCGTACGGACCCCGGAAGCTGTCCTCCTGGGCCGCAGCCGGCCACTTGGCACACGCCGCCGACTCCCAGGTCCACAACGAGCCGAACCACGGGTAGTCGCGGTCCTGCTGGCGTCCCGCGTCCCACCAGGCCTGACGGGTGGTGGGGTTGCTGGTGTCTGCACACGAGACGCCGTGGAAGGCGTCGTTGATCTCGAAGCCAGCGCCGGCCAGCGCATAGGGCGCGCGGGTCACGCGGGTGGCGATCCGGTGCCACTCGGCGGCGGAGACGCCGCCGGCCTTGGCGGTGTGCTTGTGGGCGCGTCGGTAGAGATCGGCTAGTGCAGAGCCCAGCCAGTCATAGCTGATGTTGTCGTAGAGCATGCCGAGGGTGCCGCCGACCAGGTCGGGGTAGGACACGTTGCCGCCGTAGGCCCGCAGCTTGCCGGCCTTGGCCTTGCGAACGAGCCACCGCCACTTCGACTCAGCGTCGCCGGCGAAGGCGCAGGAGCGCTTCCCGACCCGGTCGCACTCGGTCAGCCCCGAGGTCAGGGCCTCATAGGCGCCGCGCGCGCTGGCGATCCGCGTGGTGAACGGGAGGTCGGCGTTGCCGGCGTCGCCGGTGGACCAGTTGACGGGGTCGAGCACACCGTCGACGACGAAGCGGCCGACCCGGTCGGGGAACATCGCGGCATAGGTAGCGCCCAGGAAGGTGCCATAGGAGATGCCGTAGTAGTCGAGCTCGTCCTCGCCGACGGCCTGGCGGATCAGGTCCATGTCCCGTGCGGTGTCGGCGGTCGACATGTGCTGGACGATCTGCTCGGGCGCCGAGACACACGCGTTGCGGATCCAGCGCCCGGCGCGCCACACCTGCTTGGACTGCTGCTCGGTGATCGGGAAGCCCACCGTCTGGTTCGGCGGGTCGTCCGCCGCCGTACACACCATCTGGGAGTGCTCGCCCACGCCGCGCGGATCGATGCCGACAACGTCGTAGCGCATCGCGACGGTGTCGCCGAGGAGGTCGGCGCCGAAGAACGCGAACTCGGTGGCGCTCCCGCCCGGACCACCCGGGTTGACGAACAGCGTCCCGAGCTTGTTGCCCGAGTCGAGCGCCGGCACCTTGAGCAGGTCGAGCAGGATCGTCGGCCCGGTGGGGTCGTCATAGTCGAGCGGCACCTCGGCCGTCGCGCACAGCGCCCTGGCGCCGGACTCGCACCTGCTCCAGTCGAGCACCGGGATCGGTGCGTCGACCTGGGCGGCCACCACGGGCGCCGTGAGAGGTGACCCCGCACGTGGTGTCGCGGTGGCCTCGCTCGGACTGGCCGGCAGGATCGCCGTCATCCCGAGGGTCAGGGCGGCGGACGCCGTGACGGCACCCAGCCTCCGACGGGTCGCAGGCAGCATGGAAGTTCCCCCTTGGTCGTGTGGCCCAGCGGGCGCGTCGCACCGCTCTCGCGGTGACCCCGTCGCGCTCCCGGGCCTCGGCACTGGATCGACGCCGTGGCGTCCCCCGTGACGCTACTCCCGTCCTACCGGGGCGAGAAGGGGCCCCGTCGGCGCGCCGCGGCGCGGTGTCGCGGTGCCCACTAGACTCGGCCGGGCCATGACCGATGCCGCCCCGCGTCCAGCCGAGACGTTCGCCGAAGCCGAGGACGCCCTGCTGTCCCGCTGGCCGGAGTCCAAGCTCGAGCCGACCCTCGACCGGATCCGCGCCTTCACCGAGCTGCTCGGTGACCCCCAACAGGCCTATCCGGTCATCCATCTCACCGGCACCAACGGCAAGACCTCCACCTCCCGGATGATCGACACGCTGCTGCGTGCCCTCGAGCTGAGGACGGGCCGCTTCACCTCGCCTCACCTGGAGCGGATGAGCGAGCGGATCTGCATCGACGGCTCGCCCTTGACCGACGAGGAGTTCGTACGCGCCTTCAACGACGTGGCGCCGTACACCCACCTGGTGGACTCCACCCAGGAGTTCCCGCTGTCGTTCTTCGAGACCGTGGTCGGCATGGCCTATGCCGCGTTCGCCGACGCTCCGGTCGACGTCGCCGTGGTCGAGGTCGGCATGGGTGGCGCCTGGGACGCCACCAACGTCGCCGACGGCCGGGTCGCCGTCGTCCTGCCCGTTGCCGTCGACCACGAGAAGTATCTCGGCGCCGATCCCGCCGAGATCGCCGTGGAGAAGTCCGGGATCATCAAGCCGGGTGCCACGGCCGTGCTCGCGCAACAGACGCCCGCCGTCGCCGAGGTGCTCCTGCGCCGGGCGGCCGAGGTCGAGGCCGAGGTGGTCCGCGAGGGCATCGAGTTCGGGGTGCTCCACCGCGTCGCCGCCGTCGGTGGCCAGGTGGCGACGCTCAAGGGGCTGCGCGCGACCTATGACGACGTTTTCCTGCCGCTCTATGGCGCCCACCAGGCCCAGAACGCCGCGGTCGCCCTCGCGGCGGTGGAGGCGTTCGTCGGCACCGACCCGCTCGACGACGAGGTCGTGCGCGCCGCCTTCGCGGAGGTCAGCTCGCCCGGCCGCCTCGAGGTCGTCCGCCGCAGCCCGACGATCATCCTCGATGCCGCCCACAACCCCCACGGTGCCGAGGCGGCGGCGGCCGCCCTCGAGGACTCCTTCAGCTTCGAGCCCCTCGTCGGGGTGATGGGCGTGATGGCCGACAAGGATTATGAGGGGGTGCTCGCCGCGTTCGAGCCCCACCTCGCCCACCTCGTCTGCACCCAGAACTCCTCCTTCCGCTCCATGCCGGCCGAGCGTCTCGCGGAGGCGGCGCGTGCCGTGTTCGGCGACGATCGGGTCAGTGTCCGGTCGCGGCTGGACGACGCCATCGACGAGGCGACCGCGCTCGCCGAGCGCGGCGAGGCGTTCGGCGCCTCGCTGGGGTCCGGTGCAGTCCTCGTCACCGGGTCCGTGGTCACCGTGGGCGAGGCCCGCGCCATGCTGAGGAGGCGCTCGTGAGCACCCCTGCCCCCGCGGCCGGACAGCGCTCGCCGCGCCGCGGCATGTGCGCGGCCGTGCTCAGCCTCGAGGCGATCACGGTCGCGCTCAGCACACCCGTCATGATCACGCTCTCCGACGTGCACGCCCGCACCGCCCTCCTCGCCGGGCTCGGGCTCGCGGTCGCCTGCCTGCTGCTGGCGGGGCTGCTCCGGTCGGAGGCCGCCTATGTCGTCGGCTTCGCACTCCAGGTCGGCGCCATCGCCCTGGGCTTCCTCGTCACGACGATGTTCCTGCTCGGTGCGCTGTTCGCCGGGCTCTGGGCGACCGCCTACTTCTTGGGCCGCAAGATCGAGCGCGAGCGCGCGGCGGCGTACGCCGCCCTGGCGGTGGGCGACACCGCTGACCCCCGGCCCGATGAATCGGTCCCCGGGCCCGACGGCTCGGCCCCCGGGCCCGACGGCTCGGTCCCCGGGCCCGACGGCTCGGTCCCACACGACCCCGCCCTCCCCGACGAGCAGTGACCTGCGCTCGGTAGCCTTCGGGTCATGACCTCTCGCACCCTCGTCCTCCTCAAGCCCGACGCCGTCCAGCGAGGGCTGATGGGGGAGATCCTCGGCCGCTATGAGGCGAAGGGGCTGCGGGTCGTGGCGATGGAGCTGCGCACCATCGACGCCTCCGTCGCCGACCAGCACTACGCCGAGCACGTCGAGAAGGAGTTCTATCCGCCGCTGCGTGACTTCGTCACCAGTGGCCCGCTCGTCGCCCTGGTCCTCGAAGGTGACGAGGCGGTCGAGGTGGTCCGCGCGATCAACGGCGCCACGGACGGACGCAAGGCCGCCCCCGGCTCCATCCGCGGCGACCTCTCCCTCTCCAACCGCGAGAACCTCGTCCACGGCTCCGACTCCGCCGACTCCGCCGCCCGCGAGATCGCGCTCTGGTTCCCCGGGCTCGCCTAGTTCCTGGCACTTTCTTCTGCCGTTTGGCCCAAATCGGCAGAGTTTCGGGGCCGAAGGCTGCAGTTTGCGTCCAATCGATGAGTCCTCAGTGGCCGACGACCCGTCGTGCGGCCCGCGCTGGGCGTCGGTGAGGGCTAGCCTGGAGCCATGGCCCACTGGCGTACGACGTTGCCGGACCTGCTGCGCAGATGGCAGGTGGCCCGGGCACGACGTCGTGAGGAGAACGACGCGTGGCGACAGCGGCTACGGGCCGAGGAGCTGAAGCGCGCCGAGAACGGCGGCTTCTCCAGCACTGGTGGCGGCGGGGCCTTCTGACCTGACGCTCCGCCCGGCCGCACCTCAGTCCAAGCAGAACTCGTTGCCCTCGGGATCCTGCATCACGATGAACCCGTGGCTCAGCGGAGGCGCCGGTTCGTGCCGGCTGACCCGAGTGGCCCCGAGCCCGACCAGTCGCTCGCACTCCGCCTCGAGTGCGGCCATGCGACCCTCGCCCTCCAGCCCGGGGGCGGCGCGGACGTCGAGGTGGACGCGGTTCTTGGCCGACTTGCCCTCGGGCACCTTCTGGAAGAACAGCCGAGGGCCCTGCCCGTCGGGGTCGACCGAGGCCGAGGCGTCGTTGCGCCGCTCCGGCGGTACGCCGAACGCGTCCAACGCCGCCTCCCAGGTGTCGAAGCCGGGTGGCGGAGCGTCGTAGCGATAACCGAGCGCCTCGTTCCAGAAGCCGGCGAGCCCGTTGGGGTCGGCGCAGTCGAAGGTCAGCTGGATGGTGCGGCTCATGCGGGCTCCTGTTCGGTGAGGGCGAGCAGCGTGTGGCTCAGGCTGCCGTCGAGCTGTTCGCGGATGAGGTCGGCGTGGCCGGCGTGCCGGGCGAGCTCTCCGGCCAGGTGCCACCAGACCCAGCGCACCGACCACGAGGGGACGTCGCGCGGTGTCCATGGTGCCCGATGCACCGGGACGCCCAGGTCGGGGTCGATGGTGCGGGCCGCATCGAGCACGGCGCGGCTGGAGTCGTCGAACGCGGCGAGGGCATCCGCGACCGTGTCGTCGGCTCCCCAGCGGAGTGCCGCGGTCCAGCGGGCCGCCGCGTCGTCGTCGGTCCAGCGGGTGGCCAGCACTGGTGCGGCGAGCACGGCCGCCAACCAGTTGTCCTGGACGACGGTGAGGTGCTTGACGAGGGTGCCGAGCGAGAGCCCGCTCGCGAGGGGGCGCCGCCCGGCCAGATCCTCGGGCAGTCCGGTGAGCGACGCGCGCACATAGAGCTGGTGCTGGGCGAGATAGGTGACGAAGGCGCCGCGTTCGTCGGCGACCGGCGGGGCGGGATAGGGCATCAGGCGTCCTCGGGCGACCAGGGTGTCAGCCACGGCGTGGCCGGGAAGCCCTCGCGGGCCGCGACGAGCGGATACATGGTGGCTCCATCGAGTGACTCGCGGACGATGTCCGCGTGGCCGGCGTGGCGGGCCAGTTCCTCGATCAGGTGGAACCACACCCACCGGACGCTCCAGGCCTCGATGTCACGCGGGTTCCACGGCGCAGGCGGCACGGGCACGGCCGTGTCGAGGTCGGCGTCACGGATCGCGTCGAGCACCTCGCCGGACACGGCGTCGAACGCCGCGAGTACGTCGGCCACGGTGTCGCCCGGCAGCCACGTGAACTGCGTCTGCCAGTCGGCGTACTGCTGCTCCTGGGTGCGGTCGTCGACCGGCAGCTCGGGGGCGGCCAGCACGGAGTCGAGCCAGGATCGCTGGGTCGCCGTGACGTGCTTGACCAGTGTCCCGGGGGTCAGCGTGCTAGCGCTGGCTGCTCGGCCGGCCTGGTCGTCGGTGAGACCGAAGACCGCGGCCCGGAAGGCGTCCTGCTGCTGGAGGACGTAGGCATGGAGCGCGTCCTTCTCGGTGGCGACGGGTGGTGCCTGGAACGGCATCAGTCCTCCTGTGGGTGGGTGGGGTGGCGGTGGGCGTAGAGGTCACGCAGCAGCGCGATCTCGGCGCCGTGGTGGATGAGCTCGCGGTGGATGTGCAGCACCAGCGTGGCCATCGGCTGGTCGGCGAACGGGCCCTCGGCCGGGCCGCAGGGCCGCGCGAGGCCGTCCTCACCCAGTGCTGCCACACCGGCGAGCCAGGTCTCGATCGCATCGTCGAGCTGGGCCAGGGCGGCCGCGGCGGTGCCCGGATAGTCCCACGACAGGTAGTCGGCCGGCGGGCCCGCGAAGTGGGCGGCGTTGCGGGCACCGAGGCAGCCCACGATGACGTGGCCGAGCCGCCAGGCGATCGTGGTGACCGGAGCGGGCTCCGGCTCGGGCCAGGCCCAGTCGATGGTGAACGCGCCCGATCCGCCGGCCATCGGCGCGGTCGAGGTGCCGCAGGGACGGACGTTCCAGGCACCCGGGACGGGTTCCCAGCGGTACTCCTCGTCGGTCAGGCCGTCCAGTCGCGGGCGGAGCTGATGGGTCCAGTGCCAGGTCAGCTGCTCGCGGAGCAGGGGGTTCCAGGAGGTGGTGGTCATGGGGTCCAGCCTGCCCCACTAATAGGACAGTTCCTGTCCGCTAGGTCTGTCAGGATGGGCGACATGGCCGAGACCACCCAGCGACTGCTGACGCTGCTCGGCCTGCTCCAGTCGAGGCCGGTGTGGACCGGTCCCGAGCTGGCCGACCAACTGGGAGTGACCACGCGCAGCGTGCGTCGCGACGTCCAACGGCTGCGCGACCTCGGCTATCCCGTCCACGCGGCTCAGGGCCCGGCCGGCGGCTATCGGCTCGGCGCCGGTCGGGCGCTGCCACCGCTGCTGCTCGACGACGAGGAGGCGGTCGCCGTCGCGGTGTCGCTCCGGCGTACGGCGGCCAGCGTCACCGGCGCGGGTGACGCCGCGGTGCGGACGCTGGCCAAGCTCGAACAGGTGCTGCCACCACGGCTGCGCCACACCGTGCGGGCGCTGCTCGACGCCACCGACAGCCTGCCCGGCCCCGACCTGAGCATCGACGCCGACACCCTGCTCACGCTGGCCCGGGCCTGCCGCGACCGCGTGCGGGTCCGGTTCGACTATGCCGACCTCCGCGGCACGGTGAGCCAGCGGCTGACCGAACCGGTGCGGCTCGTCACGGCCGGAGACCGGTGGTACCTGTTCGCCTGGGACGTCGACAGAGAGGACTGGCGCACCTTCCGGGTCGACCGTTCGACGGCGGTCGTGGCAACGACGTGGCGGTTCCCCTTCCGGGAACACCCGGACCCGGTGACCCACCTCCAGCGCGCCGTGTCCGCGGCGCCCTATCGCCATGTCGCCCGCATCCTCGTGGACGCGCCCGTCGATGAGGTGCGCCAGCGGGTCTCGGCGCGGTCCGGGACGGTGACGCCGATCGACGAACGCCGGTGCGAGCTGGTCGCCGGCGGTGACGACCTGACCTGGGTGGCGCTCTATCTCGCGAGCCTGCCCCACCGGTGGCGCGTGATCGAACCCCCCGAGCTCGCGGTCGAGGCGGCCCGGCTCGGCCGGCTGCTGAGCGAGGCCGCAGGCGACGTCTGACCGCCGTAGCCCACACCGGGGCGGCCGTGGGACCACGCCAGACCGCGGGTCGTGGTGACCCGGCGCAAGGACACCAATCTGCCAGTCGCGGCACCCCTAAATCGTCAATTCGTGACCAAGCAGACAAGCCGTGGGGGTCAGTAATTTCCCATTCAAAGGTCTTTGTAACGTGCCAAGCAATGCGGCCCTCCTGACCGTCACACCCACCTGGAGGAGAACGGCGCATGACGTCCGTCGTCCTGGTCAAGCCCGTCCCGGTCCTCTCGCGACCGGCGGCGGGGACAGCGACCGCCCGCTTCTCGGTCTCTCTTTCCGCCTGCACTGTCGGCTGTCCCGGAGTGGGCAGCGCCATCTCCCAACCCGCAACAGCACTCGAGTAAGGAACCCACCGCCATGAGCTCTCCCGCCGAACCGACCACGCACGCCTTCGGAGGGAAGGGCCTCGACGCCGGTGACCTCACGATGATGCTGGAGGCGCTCGACGAGTTCGTCGACCACGCCCTCACTCCGGAGCTCCAGCTCGAGCTCGACCACGAGGACCAGTGCCCGGAGGACATCGTGCGGGCGATGTCGGACCCCGAGACGCTGGGTGTGCAGATGCTGTTCGTGCCCGAGGCGTACGGCGGGATGGACGGCGGGGCGTTCGACTCCTACCGACTCTGCGAGACCATGGCGCGCCACGACATCGGTGTGGCCACCGCGGTCTTCGCCACCTTCCTGGGCTCCGACCCGATCATGGTCGGCGGCACCGAGGAGCAGAAGAAGGAGTGGCTGGGCGGCATCTCCGAGAACGGCACGGTCTTCGCCTATGGCGCCACCGAGCCCGAGGCAGGCTCCGACCTCGCGTCCATGTCAACGACCGCCAAGCCGGTGCTGGACGACGACGGCAACGTGACCGCCTACCGGATCAACGGCCGCAAGCAGTGGATCTCCAACGGGTCCATCGCCGACATGTACACCATCCTTGCGGCGACCCCGGCCGGTCCCTCCTGGTTCGTCGTCCCCAAGGGCACGCCTGGCTTCGAGTCCGCCCACCCCGAGGACAAGCACGGCATCCGGCTGTCCAACACCGCCGCACTGTTCCTCGACGACGTCGAGGTCCCCGCGGCCAACCTCATCGGCGGCGTCGAGGGACGCGGCCTGGTGCAGGCGCAACAGGTCTTCGGCTACACCCGGCTGATGGTCGCGGCGTTCGGCCTCGGCGGTGGCTGGGCCGCGCTCGACCGGGCCATCGACTACTCCCAGACGCGCATCCAGGGCGGGGGACCGCTCTCGGAGAAGCAGGGCTACACCCACAAGCTGATCGTCCCTCACGCCATCCGGCTCGAGGCGGCCCGCGCGTTCATGGAGGAGACCGCGACCCGGCTCGACGCCGGCGAGGGCGGCAACGGTGCCATGAACACCGAGGGCGCCATCGCCAAGTACGCCGCCACCGAGGCCGGCAACGCCGCGGCCGACGCCGCGATCCAGGCGCACGGCGGCTACGGCTACACCCGCGAGTACGTCGTGGAGAAGATCAAGCGCGACGTCCGCATCACCACGATCTATGAAGGCACCTCCGAGATCATGGAGATGACCATCGCGCGTGACCGGTGGCAACAGCACCTCAAGACCCGTGGCGCCTACTACCTCGACAAGGCGGCGGCCCTGCAGTCCCTCCACGCACGTCGTCCCGAGGTCGGCGCCGCCGTGGCCGCGCTCGCCTGCCAGTCGCTGGCCGCGGTCCTCGAGGCGTGCCGGGTCGGCCGGCTCACCCGCAGCCAGCACGTGCTCTTCCGGCTCGGCGAGCTCATCGCCGCGGTCGAGTGCGCGGAGACCTTCGCGCGACGTGCCGCCGCCACGCTCGACGGCGAGCGCTACGAGAAGACGCCCACGCGGTTCTCGCCCGAGGTCTGGGCGACCATGGCGCGGGTCTTCGCCCGCGAGGCCGCACAGAAGGTCGCCCTCGACGGGCCGCGCTACGTCGTCGGCTCCGCCGACGCCCCCGGGATCTCGCTGGCCATCCCCGCCGAGGCCGTCGCCGCGGCCCAGGCCGGCCTGTTCGCCGACATGGATCTGGTCGCCGACGCCCTCTATGGGCGCACCGACGGCTGACGAGGAGGAATCGCGCCATGACCAGCAGGACCGTCCACCCCGTGGCTGTCGTCGGCACCGCCGCGATCATGCCCGGCGCACCCGACGCGGCAGCGTTCTGGGCCAACATCACCGGCGGCGTCTACAGCATCTCCGACGTCCCGCCGGAGCGCTGGGACCCCGCCCTCTACTACGACGCCGACCATGCGGTCCCCGACAAGACCTACTCCCGCATCGGCGGCTGGGTCCGCGAGTTCCCGTGGGACCCGGTGGCGTGGAAGCTCCCCGTGCCGCCGAAGGTCGCCGAGCAGATGGACCAGGGACAGCGGTGGGCCATCTCCGCGGCCCGGAGCGCGCTCGTCGAGGCGGGCTGGCCGGGCTGGGACGTCGACTCCGACCGGGTCGCCGTCATCCTGGGCAACGCGATCGGCGGCGAGAAGCACTACACGACCAGCATGCGCATCAAGCTCCCCGAGGTGCTGACCCGGCTGGCCCGGGTGCCGTCGTTGACCGCGCTCCCCGATGACGTCCAGCGACGCATCGTCGAGGAGACCCGCGAGGCCTACCTCGCCGACCAGATCGAGATCACCGAGGACACCATGCCCGGTGAGCTCTCCAACGTGATCGCCGGCCGGGTCGCCAACCTGTTCAACCTGCGCGGCCCCAACTTCACCACCGACGCCGCGTGCGCGTCGGGCCTGGCGGCGCTGAATGCTGCCGTCCACGGGCTGGTCGAGCACGACTACGACGCCGTCGTCACCGGCGGCATCGACCGCAACATGGGCGTGGACGCCTTCGTGAAGTTCTGCAAGATCGGGGCGCTCTCGGCGACCGGGACCCGGCCGTTCGACGCCGGCGCCGACGGCTTCGTCATGGGTGAGGGAGCTGCCCTGTTCGTGCTCAAGCGGCTCGAGGACGCCGAGGCGGCGGGCGACCGGATCCACGCCGTCATCCTCGGCATCGGTGGCTCCTCCGACGGCAAGGGCAAGGGCATCACCGCGCCCAACCCGGTCGGCCAGCAGCTCGCCGTACGCCGTGCGTGGGAGAACGCGGGGGAGGACCCTGCCTCCGCGACGGCCGTCGAGGCCCACGGCACCTCGACTCGTGTCGGCGACGCCGCCGAGCTCAACAGCCTCACCGAGGTCTTCGGCGCAGCCGGAGCCGCCCCGCGCTCGATCGCGCTCGGCTCGGTCAAGTCCAACATCGGCCACCTCAAGGCGGCCGCGGGCACCGCCGGCCTGTTCAAGATGGTGTCGTCGCTGCGCGAGAAGCAGCTGGCGCCGAGCCTCAACTTCCGTGACCCCAACCCCAACGTGGACTGGGACACGATCCCGTTCGCCGTCAACACTGCGCTCCGCCCCTGGCCTGAGGTGCCCGGCGGAGTCCGTCGGGCCGGTGTCAGCGCATTCGGTTTCGGCGGCACCAACTTCCACGTGGTGCTCGAGGAGCACGTCCCCGGGCGTCACAAGCCCGAGCCCAAGGTCTATGCCTCGGCTGCCGTCCCGGCCGCCGCGACGGTCACCGCCACCTTGCCCGCCAAGCCTCCCCTGCGCGGGGCGCTGGTCCTGGCGGCCGCCGATGACAACGAGCTGCTCGGCAAGGTCCGCGCAGCGCTGAGCGACGCCCGCGACGGCCGCGTCCCCGCCCCGGCGGCCCCGTCGGCGGAGGTGCTCGCTGCTCCGGTGCGGGCCGCGGTCGACTATGCCGACGCCGCCGACCTGGCCGGCAAGCTCGACAAGCTCGACAAGGCCCTCGCCTCGGGCAACCCGGCGATCTTCCGCATGTTGCGCCAGCAGGGTGTCTTCGTCGGACGCGGCCCCGCGCCCAAGGTGGCGTTCCTCTACACCGGGCAGGGTTCGCAATACGTCAACATGCTGCAGGGCCTCGCCGCCCGTGAGGCCGTCGTCGGCCGGACCTTCGCGGAGGCCGACCAGGTGATGACCCCGCTGTTGGGGCGTCCGCTGACGTCGTACATCTTCATCGACGGCGACGACCCCGCCGCCCGCAAGGCCGCCGAGCAGCAGCTGCTGCAGACCGAGATCACCCAGCCTGCGGTGCTGGCCACCGACCTCGCGATGACCCGACTGCTGTCGGCCTATGGCATCGAGCCCGACATGGTGATGGGCCACAGCCTCGGTGAGTACGGCGCCCTGGTCGCTGCTCGCTCGCTGACCTTCGAGTCCGCGCTCGAAGCCGTGTCCGCCCGCGGGCACGAGATGGCGAGCCTGACGGTCGAGGACAACGGCGCCATGGCGGCGGTCTTCGGGCCACTGCCGGAGATCGAGCGGATCGTGGCCGAGGCCGACGGCTATGTCGTCATCGCCAACATCAACTCCAACTCCCAGGCCGTCATCGGCGGGGCCACTGCCGCGGTCGAGAAGGTCGTGGAGACCTTCAACGCGGCCGGCATCAACGCGGTGAGGATCCCCGTCAGCCACGCCTTCCACACCTCGATCGTGGCGCCGGCGTCCGTGCCACTGGTGAGCGCCCTGCGCCGCCTCGACGTGCGTGGACCGCAGGTGCCCTGCGTCGCCAACGTGACCGGTGAGTTCTATCCGACCGGAGCGACGACCGACACGATGCTCGACTACCTCGGCAAACAGGTCGCGTCGCCGGTGCAGTTCGTGCGCGGCCTCAACACCCTCTATGACGCCGGCGCCCGCGTCTTCGTCGAGGTCGGCCCCAAGAAGGCCTTGCACGGCTTCGTCGAGGACGTCCTCGGCGACCGCGCCGACGTGCTGGCCCTCTACACCAACCACCCCAAGCTGGCCGACGAAGCGGCGTTCAACCAGGCACTGTGCGGCCTCTACGCCGCCGGTCTGGGTGGCTCCGTCGCTGCGGCGCCGGCCGCCTCCGCCCCGGCTGTCACGGTCACCCCCGCGACCGCCACCTCCACCACGATCCCGGAGCCCACCATGGCATCTGACGACACCATCCACGAGCTCGGGCTGCTGTTCGCGGGCGTTCTCGAGCAAGGGCTCAGGCTCTATGGGGCGGCGCCGGCCGCGCCGGCGGTCGCGCCGCCGACCCCGGCCGTCGCGCCCGCGGCCGCCACCCCGGCCGCGGCAGCGCCTGCCCTCGAGCCGGTCGTCATTACCGGCGCGGGCCTCGGTCTGCCCGGACGTCCGCAGGTGTTCGGCGACGCCCACGTCGCCGACCTGCTCGCCGGTCAGCAGTTCATCGGCCAGCTCCCGGCCGACGTGCGCGACCGGATGGTCGACATGCGGATCACCAGGCTGGTCAAGAGCGAGTCCCAGGGCGCGAGCTTCGCGACCATCGACGACCCGGCCGAGGTCATCAAGCTGGCCGGTCTGCACGCTCCGCTCGACGTCGTCGAGCAGTTCGGGGTCGACGCCGCGCGGGACGAGGCCCTCGACAACGCCACCCGGCTGGCGATCGGCAGCGGTCTGGAGGCCCTGCGCGACGCCGGCATCCCGATCGTGCAGCGCTACAAGACCACGACGCTCGGCACCCAGCTGCCCGACCGCTGGGGTCTTCCCGAGGAGCTGCGCGACGACACCGGCGTGATCTTCGCGTCGGCGTTCCCGGGTTTCGAGCGACTCGTTGAGGCCGTCGAGGACTATGCGCTCGACAAGGGACGCCGCGACCAGATCCTCGCCCTCGAGGGCGTCCTGGCCCGCATGCCCGACGACGCGCCCGGCCGCGGTGAGGTCGAGCACGCGCTCGCCGAGATCCGCGCCGAGCACGACGCGCACCCCTACGAGTTCGACCGGCGCTTCCTCTTCCGCGTCCTGTCCATGGGGCACTCCCAGTTCGCCGACCTGATCGGCGCTCGTGGCCCGAACACCCAGGTCAACGCGGCCTGCGCCAGCACCACCCAGGCGCTGTCGCTGGCCGAGGACTGGATCCGCGCCGGACGCTGCCGCCGCGTCGTCGTCGTCTCTGCCGACGACGCCACCGGCGAGCGGCTGATGCCCTGGATCGGGGCCGGCTTCCTGGCCAGTGGCGCTGCCGCGACCGACGAGAACGTCGAGGACGCCGCCACGCCGTTCGACCGTCGCCGGCACGGGATGATCATCGGGATGGGCGCCGCAGCGTTCGTCGTCGAGTCCGCTGACGCCGCGCGTGAGCGCGGCCTGCAGCCCATCTGCGAGGTGCTCGGTGCGGTCACCGCCAACAGCGCCTTCCACGGAACCCGCCTCGACGTCGAGCACATCGCCGGTGTGATGGAGGCCGTGGTCAGCGAGGCCGAGCGCCACGGCATCGACCGGACCGCCATCGCCCCGCAGACGGTCTTCGTCTCCCACGAGACCTACACCCCGGCGCGCGGCGGCAGCGCCTCCGCGGAGATCCATGCCCTCCGCTCGGCCTTCGGGCCCGCGGCCGACCGGATCGTCATCACCAACACCAAGGGGTTCACCGGCCACGCCATGGGCACCGGGATCGAGGACGTCCTCGCGATCAAGGCCCTCGAGACCGGCATCGTGCCTGCGGTCCCCAACTACAAGGAGCCCGACCCCGACCTCGGGGCGCTGAACCTGTCCACCGGCGGGTCCTATCCCGTCGAGTACGCCCTGCGGCTCGCCGCCGGCTTCGGCTCGCAGATCGCGATGTCCCTGATGCGGCGTATCCCCATGCCCGACGGCCGCCGCCGTGCCCCGCACGAGCTCGGCTACGCCTACAGGATCGTCGACCAGGCCGCGTGGCAGCGCTGGCTGGACCGGCTGTCGGGGCACACCGGTGCGACCCTCGAGGTCGACCACCGGCGCCTCCGCGTCGTCGACACGGGTGCGCCGCAGGTTCCGGTGGCCGCCACCACGCGGGTGCCGGTGCCCTACGCCGACGCTCCCGTCGTCCAGGTCGGCGGGGCCACGCCCGCCGCGGCGCCGGTCGCCCCCGTCGCTCCGGCTGCTGTCGCCCCGCTGGTTGAGCAGGCGCCCCCGGCGCCGGCTCGAGACCAAGGGGCCCCGGTTGCCGGTTTCGAGGCAGTTGCTGCGCAACCTCCTCAGCCGGCGGTGGTGGTTGACCCGGTGCTGGCCGAGGTGACCAAGGTCGTGTCGGAGATGACCGGCTATCCGCCGGAGCTGCTCGACCCCGATCTGGACCTGGAGGCCGATCTGGGTGTCGACACGGTCAAGCAGGCCGAGGTGTTCGCGGCGGTGCGCGGTCACTACAGCCTGGAGCGTGATGACAACCTGCGGCTGCGGGACTTCCCGACGCTGCACCACGTTGCGGCGTGGGTACGTGAGAAGGCCGGGCTGCCCGAGCCCGCTGCTGTCGTGCCCGTGTCCGCTGGTTTCGAGACGGTTGCTGCGCAACCTCCTCAACCGGCGGTGGTGGCGGCGGTGGCGGCGGCCCCGGTCGACCCGGTGCTGGGGACCGTCACCCGCGTGGTGGCCGAGATGACCGGCTATCCCGAGGAGCTGCTCGACCCCGACCTGGACCTGGAGGCCGACCTCGGTGTCGACACGGTCAAGCAGGCCGAGGTGTTCGCCGCGGTCCGCGCCGAGTACGGGGTGGAGCGGGACGACTCGCTGCAGCTGCGGGACTTCCCGACGCTGCACCACGTCGCCGCCTGGGTGCGGAGCAAAACCGGGCTCCCCGAGCCGGCACCGGTTGCTGCCCCGGTTGCCTCGGCCGCTGGTGTCGAGACGGTTGCTGCGCAACCTCCTCAACCGGCGGTGGTGGTGGCCCCGGCCGACGAGGTGCTGGCGACCGTGACCCGCGTGGTGGCCGAGATGACCGGCTATCCCGACGAGCTGCTCGACCCCGACCTGGACCTGGAGGCCGACCTCGGTGTCGACACCGTCAAGCAGGCCGAGGTGTTCGCCGCGGTGCGTGGTCACTACGGCGTGGAGCGGGACGACTCGCTGCAGCTGCGGGACTTCCCGACGCTGCACCACGTGGCCGCCTGGGTGCGCAGCAAGACCGGGCTCCCCGAGCCCGCTGCTGTGCCGGTTGCCTCGGCCGCTGGTTTCGAGACGGTTGCTGCGCAACCTCCTCAACCTGCGGTGGGGACAGGACCGGCCCTCGTCGTCGGTGACCTCGCCGCGATCGACGCGCTGCCGCGTCGGATCCCGGTGCCGTCGCTGCGGCCGCCGGTCGACCGGTGCAGCCCGACCGGGGTCGACCTGGCCGAGGCGCGTGTCGTGGTCATGCTCGACGAGGGCGGCGTGGGTGCTGCGCTCGCCAAGCGCCTGGACAAGGTGGGTGCCACGGCGCTGACGCTCGAGCCCGGCACGCCGACCGACGACCTCCTCGCCCAGCTGGACACCTGGCTGGCCGAGGGGCCCGTCGACGGCGTCTATTGGCTGCCCGCGCTCGACGACGAGGGCGACCTCGCCGACGGTGACGCCTGGGCCGAGGCACTGCGGCGTCGGGTGAAGGCCCTCTATGCCACGATGCGCAGGGTCTATGACACCAGCCCCTTCCTGGTGGCAGCCACCAAGCTCGGCGGCTTCCACGGCTACGACGCGGGCGGCGCCACGGCACCTCTCGGAGGTGCGGTGACGGGCTTCACCAAGTCGTACAAGAAGGAGCGCCCCGACGCCCTGGTCAAGGCCGTCGACCTGCCGGCGAGCCGCAAGACGGCCGCCGTGGCCGACCTGCTGATCGAGGAGACCCTGGGTGACCCGGGCTGCGTCGAGGTCGGTCGCGTGGATGGTCGGCGCTTCGGTGTCGCGTTCCGCGAGGTGCCGTTCACCCCGCTCGGCGAGGAGGGCTCTCCGCTGGGTGCGGGCGGGGTCGAGCTGGGACCCGACTCGGTGGTCGTCGTCACCGGCGCCGCCGGGAGCATCGTCTCGGCAATCACGGCCGACCTGGCGCGCTCGGGAGCCACCTTCCACCTGCTCGACCTGACCCCGGCACCCGACCACGACGACCCCGACCTGGCGGCGTTCCGCACCGACCGTGACGGGCTCAAGGCCACCCTGGTCGCCCGGATGCAGGAGCGCGGTGAGCGGCCGACGCCGGTGGCGATCGAGAAAGAGCTCGCCGGGCTGGAGCGGCGCGAGGCGGCGCTCAGCGCGGTCGAGGCGGTCGAGGCATCGGGCGGCAGCGCCGTCTATCACTGTGTCGACCTGACCGATGGCGAGGCCGTCGCGGCGGCCCTGGCCGACGTGGGGGAGCGGGTCGACGTCCTGCTGCACGCAGCCGGGCTCGAGATCAGCCGCAGCCTTCCCGACAAGGAGCCCCGCGAGTTCGACCTCGTCTTCGACGTGAAGGTCAACGGCTGGCGCCACGTCTGGACGGCCCTGGCCGAGCGTGAGGTCGGCGCCGTGGTCGTGTTCAGCTCGGTGGCCGGGCGGTTCGGCAACAACGGCCAGACCGACTATGCCGCGGCCAACGACCTGCTCTGCAAGACGGTCTCCGGCTTGCGTCGTACCCGTCCCCAGACGCGCGGCCTGGCGCTGGACTGGACGGCGTGGGGCGGCATCGGCATGGCCACCCGCGGGTCCATCCCCAAGATCATGGAGATGGCCGGGGTGCAGATGCTCCCGCCCGAGGCGGGCGTCGCCTGGATCCGGCGCGAGCTCGCGAGCGGTCCCTACTCGGGTGAGGTCATCGTGGCCGGTGAGCTGGGCATGATGGCCGCCGAGTACGACCCCTCCGGAGGTCTCGCGGAGATCGACGGCTATCCGGGCACGATGCTCGGCCAGGTGTCGCTCAGCGTGCACGACGGGCTGGTCGTCGAGGTGACCCTCGACCCGGCCGAGCAGCCCTTCCTCGACCACCATCGCATCGACGGGACCCCGGTCCTGCCCGGTGTGATGGGCATGGAGGCGTTCGCCGAGGCGGCCGGTCTGCTGGCCCCCGAGGGGCTGCGCGTGACGGCGGTCGAGAACGTCCAGTTCCTGGCGCCGGTGAAGTTCTATCGCGACGAGCCCCGCACCCTGCGGGTCAGCGTTGTCACCGAGCCCGACGGCGACGGATTGGTCGCGCATGCGGTGCTCAGCGCCGACCGGATGCTTCCGGGGCAGGCCGCCCCGGTGCGGGTGGTGCACTTCACCGGTGACGTCCGGCTCGGTGCCGACGACCCTGCCGAGGAGACCGTCGAGCTCGACGCGACCCCGGCCGAGCGGCGGCTGGAACCCGAGCAGGTCTACTCGTTCTACTTCCACGGACCTGCTTATCAGGTCGTCGACGCCGCATGGCGCTCCGACGGCGCAGCCATGGGGCGGCTCAGTGACCACCTCCCCCAGGACCGGGAGCCTGCCGACCTGCCGCTGGTGAATGCGCCGCGGCTGGTGGAGCTGTGCTTCCAGACGGCGGGGCTGTGGCAGGCCGGTCGCGACCACCAGCTGGCGCTCCCGCTGGCGGTGGACCGGGTCAGCGTGATGGCCACGGAGCCGGTCCCCGAGGGCGAGGTGTACGCCGTCGCGCGCGAGGTGGGCGTCTCGACCTATGACGCGGTGGTGGCGACCCGTGACGGACGTGTGTTGGTGCGCTTGGATGGCTACCACAGCATCCCGGTGCCGATGCCGATCCCCGACGACGTCGCGGGGCCGCTCACGGACACCTACGCCGATTGACGCAGGAGGAGCAGGTGGAGATCAACCGTCTGGCGGTTCTCGAGTCCGGGGAGCCAGCGGTGCGGGTGGTGGCCGCCGTCGGCAACCTCAACCGCAGCGACGCCGCCAGTGTCGCCACGGTCCTCGTCCATGCCGAGCCGCACCGACCCTGGTATGCCCGCGAGGCCGACGAGGAGCTCGCCGTCGCCGACCGCGGTCTCGAGACCCTCACCAAGGCCCTCGTCCAGGCCCAGATCGACACGGTCTGGCCGGGGCCCTGGGGGGACGTGCCTGCCGCCGACGTGGTGGCGGCCTGTGAGGCGGCCGGCATGCGCGTGGTGGGCCCGGACAGCGAGTCGCTGCGACGGCTGACCGACCCCGAGCTGCTCGCCCTCGCCGCCGAGGACGCCGGGGTGCACCACTCCTCCGAGACGCCGGGTTCCGGGACCCGGCTGATCGAGGTTGACGTCCTGGCCGACGCCCATGGCGTCAGCTGGGCGCACGGCCTGCGGGAGGTGACGGTCGCGCATGCCGATCACCTCCTGCTGGCCGAGTCGCCGGCCCCCTACCTGTCCGGTGACCTCGAGCGGCGGATGCTCGGGGCTGCCAAGGCGCTGGCCGACGATGTGGGTTTCACCGGCGCCGTCGTGATGCGGTTCGCCGTCGACCAGGCCGACCAGGAGTGCTGGCTGTGGTCGGTCGACCCCTATGCGCGACCCGAGCACGCGCTCGTGGAGGACTCCACGGGAGCCAGCTTCGTCGGGCTGCGGCTCCGGCTCGCCATCGGTGAGCACCTCGACCCCGAGCCCCCGCAGGCCGACGGCTGGGCCGTCGAGGTCCGGCTGCTCGCGCTCGACCCCGACCAGGGCTGGGCCCCTAGTGGCGGCCGCGTCGAGATGATCACGCTGCCGGTCGGGACCGGCGTACGCGTCGACGCGAGCCTGCGCGTCGGTGACGTCGTCGACGCCGGCCGCGACCCCGTGGTCGCCACGATGAGCGCCTGGGGACACGACCGGCTCAAGGCGTTCCGGCGCATCCGCCGGGCCGTCGAGCGCACCGCCGTCGTGCTCCAGCCCGGCGCCAACAACCGCTCCGAGCTGCTCGCCCTGCTGGCCCGCCCGGAGCTCTTCGGTGGCCCGCTCGACCGCGGCTGGTATGCCGCGCTGGCGGAGTCCGGCGCCCTGGTTCGCGCGCCCGAGCCGCTGGCTCTGGTGACCGCCGCCGTGGAGTCCTATGAGGCCGACCTGGCGCTCGTGAAGTCCGCATTCCTGGCCTCCGCCCGCCGCGGGCGCCCGGAGAACCCCGAGGAGGTCGGCACCCAGGTCCACCTGGAGTACCGCGGCGCCCACCACCGGCTCCGGGTCGACCGCACCGGACCGTCGACCTATCGCATCCACGACGGCAGCGAGGTCGAGGCCATCGTCGACCGCATCGGGCCGTTCGAGCGGCGGGTCACCTGCCGAGGTCGCAAGCGTCGCGTCGTGTCGGTCGCGCAGGGCAGCACCTTCCGCATCGACGTCGACGGGGGAGTCCACGTCGTCACTCGCGTCGACGGGGTCCCGGTCCGCGCCGAGTGGCCCGCACTCGTGTCCCGCATCCTCGTCGCCACCGGCCAGCGCGTCACCGAGGGTGAGCCCGTGGCCGTGCTGGAGTCGATGAAGATGGTCAGCACCATCACGGCGCCGTTCTCCGGCGAGGTGCTCTCGGTCGACGTCGTCGCCAACGCCCAGGTGGAGCGGGGTGCCCCGCTGTTCCGCATGCGCGCCGACTCGGTGGCCACCTCGACGGCCGAACCGGCCGAGGTCGGCCTCGAGTCGCTGGCCGCCCTGGCCGGCGACGCCCGGCCCGACGACCCGCAGGCCGTCTATCGACGGCTCACCGACTACCTCCTCGGCTATGACCTCGATCCGGCCGGGGTCAAGTCCCTGACCGCCGACCACCGGTCACTCTCGGGGTTGGCGCCCGACGACCCGGCGCTGCTGGCGGAGGAGGACGCGTTCGTCGACCTGTTCGCCGAGATCGGCGCCCTCTATCGCCCCCGCACCGAGGGTGAGGTGGGTGCGGTCGAGGCCGACCCGGCCGGGAACACCCAGGAATACCTCCTCGACTTCCTCCAGTGGCTCGACGTCGAGCGCGCGGGGCTTCCCGAACGCTATCGGCAGCGCCTGCGCGGCGCGCTCGAGCGCTACGGCGTCCACGGGCTCGAGCACACCGACGACCTCGAGACCGCGGTGCTGTGGATGTTCCGGTCGTTCACGCGGGTGCCGCTCGTCGCCCCGTTCGTGATGACGTTGCTCCAGCGGCGGCTCGGCGCGCTGACCGCGCTCCGGCAGTACGCCGACGCGGGCATGCGCGCGCGGCTGCAGCGTTTGTCGGCGGCCACCCAGGGACGTCAACAGCAGGTGGCCGACCTCGCCCGCGACGTGGAGTTCCAGTTCTTCGACGAGCCGGTCATGGCAGCCTCCCTGGCCGACGTACGCAACGAGATGGCCGAGCACCTCGAGGCCCTTCGTGCCGACCCACATCGCCTCGACAAGGCCGACCGGGTCAACCGGCTCGTGTGGTGTCCCCAGCCGCTGCGCGGGATGATGCTGCGCGCCTGGCTCGAGGGCGAGGGCACCCCGGAGGTCGAGGCCTTCCACGCGGCGATCCTCGAGGCCTACGCCCGACGCTTCTATCGGGTTCGCGACCTCCACGGCCTCGACCACGAGACCGTCGACGGGCAGTTGCTCACGTTCGCCAACTATGAGCACGAGGACCTCGCCGTCCACCTGGTCGTCAGCTATGTGCCGCTGACCGACCTGCCGGCGTTCTCGCGCGCCGTCGCGCGCCACCTCGAGAGCGTCCCCGAGGGGCGCGACATCGTGGTGGACGCCGTGACCTGGTGCCACGAGGTGTGCCCCCCGATCGATGAGATGAGCGAGCGGGTCCAGGGGCTGCTCCAGGAGTGTGACTTCGGTCGGCGGCTCCACCGGCTCGACCTCACCATCACCAGCCTGGTCGGCGAGCGTCCCGAGCGTGAGCGCACCCAACACCTCACCTTCCGTGAGAGCGAGGACCGTCAGCTCACCGAGGAGCTCCTGCACCGCAACCTCCACCCGATGCTCGGCAAGCGGCTGGAGCTGTGGCGGCTCTCCAACTTCAACCTCCAGCGGCTGCGTTCACCCGAGGACGTCTACCTCTTCCACGGGGTGGCCAAGGACAACCCCAAGGACTCGCGGCTGTTCGCGCTGGCCGAGGTGCGTGACCTCGTCCGGGTCACCGACCCCGAGACCGGGAAGACCAGCTATCCCGCCCTCGGTCGGCTCGGGCTGGAGTCGCTCGCGGCGATGCGTGCCGCGCTGGCACGCTTCCAGCCGCGTGAGCGCCCGGTGTCCAACCGGCTGGTGCTGTCGGTCCGCCCCACGTGGGACATCCCGCCCGAGGACTGGCACGACCTGGCCCGCTCCTATGAGTCCCTCGCGCGCGGCGCGGGGCTGGAGAAGCTCGTCCTCCATGTGCAGATCCCCGACCCGGCCGGTGGCCCCGGGCTGCTCGACAAGGTCGTCTATCTCGAGGGCATCGGCAAGGGCCTGCTCACGATCCGTCTCGGCGACCCCGGACCCAACCCGGTGCGGCCGCGGACGGCGTACGCCCAGAAGGTCTTGACCTCCGAACGGTTCGGGGTGCCCTATCCCTATGAGATCGTGCGCCTGCTCACCACCGGTGGCGCCGACACCTCCTCGGCGTTCCCGCCCGGCGACTTCGTCGAGCTCGACCTCGACGAGACGGGCGAGACGCTGGTGCCGGTCGACCGCGAGCCGGGGCAGAACTCTGCCCACATCGTGGTGGGGCTGCTGACCAACTACACCCCCACCGTGCCCGAGGGGATGACGCGCGTCGCGCTGCTGTCCGACCCGACGCAGGGCCTCGGCAACCTCGCCGAGCCCGAGTGTCGCGTGATCAACGCGGCCCTCGCGCTGGCGGCCGAGCGCAAGCTCCCCGTGGAGTGGTACGCCGTCTCGTCCGGTGCCCTGATCGCGATGGACTCCGGCACCGAGAACATGGACTGGATCGCCCTCACGCTGCGCCGGATCATCGAGTTCACCCAGGACGGCGGCGAGATCAACATCATCGTCACCGGGATCAACGTCGGCGGCCAGCCCTACTGGAACGCCGAGGCGACGATGCTCCTGCACACCAAGGGCATCCTGATCATGACGCCGGCCAGCGCGATGGTCCTCACCGGCAAGCAGGCGCTGGACTTCTCCGGTGCCGTGTCCGCCGACGACAACTTCGGCATCGGCGGCTATGACCGGGTGATGGGACCCAACGGCCAGGGTCAGTACTGGGCGCCGAGCTTCGCCGACGCGTGTGCTCTCCTGCTCCAGCACTACGACTTCGCCTACGTGGTGCCTGGCGAACGCTTCCCGCGGCGGCGGCCGACCCGCGACGCGAAGGACCGTGACGTCCGCACGGCGCCCCACGAGAAGGTGCCCGGGTCGCCGTTCACGACCGTCGGGGAGATCTTCGGCGTCGACACCAACCCCGAGCGCAAGCTGCCGTTCGACATGCGCTCGGTGATGCGGGCCGTGGCCGACGCCGACTGCGAGCCGCTGGAGCGTTGGAAGCACTGGGCCGACAGCGACACCTCGATCGTGTGGGACGCGACCGTCGGAGGGATTCCCGTCTGCATGCTCGGGCTGGAGTCCCGCACGGTGCCGCGGCGCGGCTTCGTGCCGTCGTACGGTCCGCCCGCCTGGACCTCCGGGACGCTGTTCCCGCAGTCGTCGCGCAAGACAGCCCGCGCCATCAACGCCTGTAGTGGCAACCGGCCACTCGTCGTCCTGGCCAACCTGTCGGGCTTCGACGGGTCCCCGGAGTCGATGCGCAACTGGCAGCTCGAGTACGGCGCCGAGATCGGTCGGGCCGTCACCAACTTCGACGGACCGATCGTGTTCGTCGTGGTGTCGCGCTACCACGGCGGCGCGTTCGTGGTGTTCTCCAAGGCGCTGACGGACGCGATGGAGATCGCGGCCGTCGAAGGCTCGTTCGCATCGGTGATCGGCGGCGCTCCTGCGGCGGCGACGGTCTTCGCGCGCGAGACCAAGGTCCGCACCGAGGCCGACCCCCGCGTGGTCGCCGCCCGCGAGGAGGCCGCCACCGCCACCGGCAAGCAGGGCGCCCGCGCCCGCGCCCGGGTCGCCGAGATCACCGCCGAGGTGCGCTCGGAGAAGCTGGGTGAGGTCGCCGACGAGTTCGACGCGATCCACACCATCGACCGTGCCCTCCAGGTCGGCTCGGTGGACAGGATCATCCCCGCCGCCACCCTCCGCCCCTATGTCATCGACGCCCTCGAACGGGGGATGGCCCGCTTCCGCTGACCGTTCTCCGCCCGGATCCCCCCGCCGAAGTGGCGGGTTCGGCCCCGCGAGGTGGCGGGTTCGGCCCCGCGAGGTGGCGGGTTCAGCCCCGCGAGGTGGCGGGTTCGGCCCCGCGAAGTGGCGGGTTCGGCCCCGAAGGGCCGCAACTCCCACCTCAGGGGGGCCGTCATCCCCGCTTCGGAGGGCCCAAGCCGCCACTTCGGTGGGCCGTTTCTGCCACTTCGGCGGGAGGTCAGACGGGGTTGTCGAGCCAGGAGTGGACCGGGGTCGCGGCGGTGAGGTCGTCGCCACCGGGGAGCAGCGTGGGTGGTGGAGTCTCGGTGAGGGCCGCCAGCGTGAGGAGGAAGGACGCGTCGCGGCGCCACCAGCCGGGGAACACCTGACCGTCGACGTGGCGCACCGACAGCCGTCGCCAGCCGTCAGCGTCGGCGTCCTCATCGACGGTCACCTCGACGGTGCGGGTGTCGGCGCGCAACCCCACACGCAGCACCTTGAGCGCCGCCTCCTTCGCCGACCAGATCAGGTTGGCGGCCTCGTCCCAGCCCTCACCGCGGCCTCGCCCGGCGACGTACTCCTGCTCGGCGGGGGTCAGGAAGTCGCTGACGAAGCCTGCGGAGCGAGGCTCGACGATCTCCAGGTCGATGCCGAGCGTGCCGGCGGCCATGGCGCCCTCGCTGCCGATCAGCGCCACCGCCCACCCCGCCCGGTCCGACAACGAGATGTCGAGCGCGGCACGCTCCCCGTCGACCTGGACGTACGGCGCCCCGGTCAGACGGTTGAGGATCTCGATGCGAGCCAGGGTGTCGACGTCGGTGGGCATCTCGAGCGCGGCACAGACCGTCCGCTTGCCCGTGTGACGCCGCAGCAGGAACTCGGTACGCCGTTTGGTGAAGCGGATGGTGTCGAGATAGCCGCGTTCGCGATCCGAGAGCCAGTCGGTGCCCTCGGTCACCGACTGCTCGCCGCACGACAGCCATCGCATCGGGGTCACCACCGGTTGCGCGCCTCCTCAGCCCATCCGGTCAGGCCGTCGAGGTCGACGCGTCGGCCGGTGTCGTCGAGCGCCCAGCCGGTGAGGGTGCCGAAGCACTGGTGGGTCTCGTTGGCGACGATCCCGAGCTGGGTGCGCGCGGCGCGTTCGTGCTCGACGGTCAGCGTCACGTCGATGCGTTCGCCGCGGATGCGCCACGGCGCGGTCCAGTCGGAGCGGTCGTAGTCCCAGCGCAGCTCCTCGCCGATCTTGTGCAGCCGCCCGTCGACGAACAGGCCGTTCTCCGTCATGCCGGTGCCCACGGTCCACTTCCCGCCGAGGGTGATCGCGCGTCCCGGACCCGCGGCGGCGGCCCAGTTCCAGGTCACCGCATAGGGCCACTTGCCGCGCCCGTGGTCGAGGACGACGAAGGACGTCGCCGCCTCCACGTCGTACGACGTGCCGTCGACGACCAACCGCCCGGACACGGGGCGCCCGACGTCTTTGACGGTGTATTGGAACCGTCGAGCCGACCACGGCACCACGACGCACAGCGCGTCACGATCCACCACGTCGACGGCCAGGTCGATCTCCACCCCGGGAGCGCTGGCGCGCAGCAGGGCGGCCTCGGGTGCGTGGTCGACGTCGATCCGCAGCCCGGACCCTTCACCGTGGGCACGGCCCTGACCGACCCGCGGAGGGAGGACCACCCCGCGGGCCAGCGGGACGACCGCGTCGGCCACCCACTCGCGTCCCGACAGTCGGTCCAGGACATAGACGCCGTGCACCCCGGCGTAGTCCAACGACGACACCGTGAGCCCGACGACGTGGGTCGGGGTGACCACACCCCAGTACTCCCAGCGTTTGCGCCGACCCCACCCGGTGATCCGGGTCTCGTGCTGGGGGCGTCGTGACCAGCCGACGGCGCCGTCGGCGAGCCGACCGCCCGAACTGAGCACCGCCGGCTGCGTGATTTCGGGCTCGTGCGTCACACCCCGGACTCTAGTGTCCGCCGAGCGGCATGATGGTGGCCATGCGCAGCTGGCTGGCCGTGGTGGCCCTTCTGGTGGCGGGCCTGGTGGGCCCCGGCGTCCCGGCGACGGCCGCGGACATCATCGTTCCCCCGACGGGCACCGACGTCGACTACCAGCTGGGCGGCAACGCCCCGGTCCCGGACAATGTCGGGATCGTGGTGCGCGACCGCACCGCCGCGCCGCTGGCCGGCGTGTACTCGATCTGTTATGTCAACGGGTTCCAGACCCAGCCCAACGAGAAGCGGTTCTGGCGCAAGCGCGAGAACCTGCTGCTCCACAAGAACGGCAGGATCGTCGAGGACAGCGCCTGGGGTGAGTGGCTGCTCGACATCGGCACCGCCAAGAAGCGCGCGCGGCTGGCCACCATCATGGGCCGCTGGGTCCGCGGCTGCGCCGACGACGGCTATCAGGCCGTCGAGTTCGACAACCTCGACTCGTTCACCCGCAGCAAGGGCATGCTCGAGCGCACGGATGCCAACCGCTATGCCCGGCTGCTGGTCGCTGCCTCGCACGATGCCGGCCTGGCGGCCGGCCAGAAGAACCGCGCGCCCTGGGACGGCACCTCGGTCGGCTATGACTTCGCGATCGCTGAGGAGTGTGGGCAGTGGCACGAGTGCGGCTCCTATGTCGACCACTTCGGTGACGAGGTCCTCGTGGTCGAGTACCACCGCAAGGTCTTCAACCGCACCTGTGCCCGATGGGGTGACCGACTCGCCGTCGTGCTCCGCGACCGCAACCTGACCCCGAACGGCGTCCACGCCTACTGCTGAGCGCGGATCCGGCCTGACCCCGCCCGGTAGCCTCGGGGCCGTGGCCGCCAAGATCCGCGCGAACTCGATCCTGCCCGCCCGCCGTGAGCCGTTGACGCTGCACACGGCCGACGGGTTGGAGCTCATCGGCGAGCTGGCGATGCCGCTCGACCGCCCACCGGCGGCCACCCTGGTCTGTCTCCACCCGCTGCCGACCCACGGCGGGATGATGGACAGTCATGTGTTCCGCAAGGCGGCGTTCCGGCTGCCGGCGCTGGCCGACCTCGCGGTGCTGCGCTTCAACACCCGTGGCACCTGGAGTGTGCAGGGTCGCAGCCAGGGCACCTTCGACCACGCGGTGGGGGAGCAGTACGACGTCGCCGCGGCCATCGAGTACGCCGAGTTCCACGACCTGCCGTCCGTCTGGTTGGTCGGCTGGTCGTTCGGGACCGACCTGGCGCTCATGCACGGCCTGGACCCGCACGTGACCGGTGCCATCCTGTTGTCGCCGCCACTGCGCTTCTCCGACCCCGAGCACCTCGCGGAGTGGGGGGAGTCGGGCAAGCCGGTCGTGGCGCTGGTCCCCGAGCATGACGACTACCTGCGCCCCGCCGAGGCGCGAGTGCGCTTCGCCGCCGTACCCCAGGCCGACGTGGTGGCCATGCCGGACGCCAAGCACCTGTGGGTCGGTGACGCCGAGCGGGTCCTCGACGAGATCGTCCAGCGGGTCAACCCGGGGGTGGTCACGCCGCTGCCCCGCACCTGGGACGGCCCGATGGAGATCGCCGACACCTCCGCCTACAACGCCCACAACCTGGCCGCCTATCAGGACGTCCCCGTCCCCGAGCCGCTGCGCGACGACGCCTGACCCACGCCGACCCGGCAGAAGTTCTGCCGGGTCGACCCCGGGTTTGTCGCCCACCCGGCAGAAGTTCTGCCGGGTCGGCGTGCGTTGACGACTCGGCTTGTCGGCGAATACTCTGATCAGAGTATTCAAGGAGGAATGTTCATGGCCGAGCGCCCACCCAGCAATCTGCTGACCCTGGCGGTCCTGTCGTGCTTGACCGAGCGCCCCATGCATCCCTACGAGATCTCCCAGACCCTTCGCCAGCGGGGCAAGGACCACAGCATCAAGCTCAACTACGGCGCCCTCTACGGCGTCGTCGACAAGCTGGCGGCGGCAGGCCTGATCGAGGCGGTCGAGACGGTGCGGCAAGGGCGGCGCCCCGAGCGCACCGTCTATGCGATCACCGACGCCGGCCTCGCCAAGCACGACGGCTGGCTAGCCGAGCTGATTCGCACCCCCAAGCGCGAGTACGCCGCCTTCGAGGCCGGGCTCGCCCTGGCGGGAGGCCTGGCCCCTGAGCAGGTGGCGTCGCTCCTCGACGAGCGCGTCGTACGCCTGCGCGTCGAGCTGGCCTCCGTCGAGGAGTCCGAGCGCATCGCCCAGGAGATGGGCATCCCGGAGGTGTTCATCGTGGAGGCGGCCTATCGGCTGGCGCTCCTGCGTGCCGAGCTGACCTTCACCTCCGAGCTCCGTGACAAGATCCGCGGCGGCACGCTGGGCGGGCTCGCCGGTTGGCGCCGCGTCCACGAGTTGCTGGACAGCGGGATGTCCATGGAGGAGATCTTCCGCGACCCGACCAGGCACTTGGGTGAGGACGGCCGTGTCTTCCTGCCCCAGGGGCCGTCCCCGGGATAGCGGAACCGCAAGAAACCCCCGGCAGGTGCGGCAACACCCGCCGGGGGCCTGTCCAAGAGCCGATCTCACGACCCGCTCCAGGCGCACTGGCAGTCTAGGAGATCGGCTCCTTCAACGAAGGAGCAGCAATGCCATCACCAGCGCTGCAGGCCGTCGGCCTGCGCAAGTCCTATCCCGGAGCCGCCGGCGCCGATCCCGTCCAGGCGCTCGACGACCTCACGTTCGAGGCGAGCCGCGGCTCGGTGCTCGGGATGCTCGGCCCCAACGGCGCCGGCAAGTCCACCACCGTCAAGATCCTCGCCACGCTGTCGCGGGCCGACGGCGGGACGGCCCGCGTCGAGGGCATCGACGTCGCGCAGGACCCGGCCGCCGTACGACGGCGCATCGGCCTGGTCTCCCAGCGACCCTCCAGCGACCCCATGGCCACGGGTCGGGAGAACCTCGTGCTGGCAGGCCGCCTGCACGGGCTCAACCGGGTCGACGCCGGCGATCGGGCGACACGCCTGCTGGCTCGGTTCGACCTGACCGACGCGGCCGACCGGCTGGTCCGGACCTGGTCGGGCGGCATGAGCCGCAAGCTTGACGTGGCGATCGGGCTGGTCAACCGACCCGCCCTGTTGTTCCTGGACGAGCCGACCACGGGTCTCGACCCGGAGGCGCGGGCAGAGCTCTGGGCCGAGATCGCCCGGCTGACCCGGGAGGACGAGACGACGGTGCTGCTGACCACGCACTACCTCGACGAGGCCGACCGCCTCGCCGACGTGGTGTCGATCGTCGATCACGGCCGGGTCCGGGTTCAGGGCAGCCCCGATGCGCTCAAGGCGGAGCTACGCGGCGACACCATCACCGTCGGGCTGGCGACGGCCCCCGACCCGGCCACCGCGCTCGCTCGGGTCCAGTCGGTGGCGGGAGTGTTCGAGGTCAGCCTCGACGACGGCACCCTGCGGGCCCGGGCCGAGGCCGGTGCCCGCGCCGTACCGCTGATCCTCGCGGCCCTCGACGGGAGCGGTGCCGAGGTCGCCAGCGCGACCGTGGCGCGCCCGACACTCGACGACGTCTATCTGCGCCATGTGGGCCGGTCGTTCGAGGCGGTGGCGTGATGACGACGATGGTCAGCCACTCCGCCCTGCTCACCCGCCGCTCGGTCGTCGCCCTGCTGCGGCAGCCGATCTTCCTGGTCGTCACGCTGATCCAGCCCATGGTGTGGCTGCTGCTGTTCGGCCAGCTGTTCAAGTCCGTGGTCGAGATTCCCGGGTTCGCCGAGGGAGGCAGCTTCCTGGAGTACCTCACGCCGGGGGTGGTCGTGATGACCGCGCTGTTCTCGGCGGCGTGGGCGGGCACGGTCTACATCGACGACATGGAGCGCGGTGTCATGGACCGGTTGCTCGCCTCACCGGTGTCCCGGGCCGCCATGATGAACGGCACGCTCGCTTACCAGTCGCTGACCTCGGTCGTGCAGACCGGCGTCGTGCTCGGCGTCGCGGTCCTCGCGGGTGCCCGGTTCGCCTGGGGTGGGGTGGTGATGACGGTCGTGGCGGGCATCCTGGTGACGGTGGTGTTCGCGGCGCTGTCCAACGCCGTTGCGCTGCTGGTTCGTCAACAGGAGGCCTTGATCGGGATCAGCCAGTTCACCGCCCTGCCGCTGACGTTCCTGTCCTCAGCGGTGATGGACCCAGAGCTGGCTCCCCACTGGATCCAGGTGGCCGCCAACCTCAACCCGGTCGACTGGGCGGTCGTGGTGTCTCGCGAGACGCTGCTCGGTACGCCGGACTGGGCTGCGGTCTGGCCGCGGCTCGTCGCGCTCGGGCTGCTGACGGTCGTCATGGCGGGTCTCGCGACCCGGGCCTTCCGCACGTATCAGCGGTCCGCCTGACGCCGGGTCCGCCACAACCCCTGGTCGACCCGGCAGAAGTTCTGCCGGGTCGATCCCGGTTTCGCGCGTCGACCCGGCAGAACTTCTGCCGGGTCGGCGTCAGGCGCCGGCGGCCTTGCGGGCGCGGTAGGCCGCCACGGCGGTGCGGTTGCCGCACGCCGTACTGCAGAAGCGGCGGGAGCGGTTGCGGGAGAGGTCGACGACGACGCCCTCGCAGCCGTCGGCTTCACACAGCGAGAGGCGGGACAGCTCGTCGGCCCTGATCAGGTCGATCATCGCCATCGCGGTCTCGACGGTGATGCGCGTGGCCAGGGGTGCGTCGGGCGAGACCACGTGGAGATGCCAGTCCCAGTCGTCGTGGCGCACCAGCTGGGGCATCGCCTTGGTCTGGCCGAGGATCTGGTTGACCAGGAGGACGGCCTCGTCGCGGTCGGCGGTGAGCAGTGCGCGCAGCCGCGGGCGGATCGCTCGCACCTGGGCCAGCTCCTTGTCGTCGCCGTCGTGACGACCGGTGTAGCCCAGCTCGCGGAAGAAATCGTCGAGCTCGTCGACCGTCGTCATGGTCTCGGGCGGCTGAGCCGAGTTGACCAGGATGGAGGCAGCCGTGAGGGCGTTCTGGGTGTCATGAGCGAACGTCACTTTGACAGATTACTGCATGGCAACGTAGCGTCATGTGTCATGTCCACGATGACTCGTGACATCGCACCACGGGGGAGCGCTGGTCTCGGGCGGTCCCCCGTGGTCTCGGGACTGCTGTTGGCGGTCATCTCGGCCACCTCGTTCGGCCTGTCCGGGAGCCTGGTCAAGGGTCTGCTCGCAAGCGGCTGGACCCCGGGTTCGGCGGTCCTCGTGCGCGTCGCGATCGCCGCCCTGGTCCTGGCGGTCCCGGCGGCGCTGAGTCTGCGTGGCCGGTGGGGGCTGCTGCGCCGCAATCTCGGGCTCATCGTCGTGTTCGGGCTGCTCGGGGTGGCCGGCACCCAGTTCTTCTACTTCCAGGCGGTCGCCCGCATGCAGGTCGGCGTGGCGCTGCTGATCGAGTACACCGCCCCGGTCGCCGTCGTGCTCTGGGTCTGGCTGCGCCACGGGCAACGCCCCGGACGTCTGACGCTCGCCGGCGGCGTGGTCGCAGCGGCGGGACTCGTCCTGGTGCTCGACCTGGTCGGCGGCGTGAGCGTCAGTCTCGCGGGGTCGCTGTGGGCGCTCGCGGCGATGGTCGGCGCGGCCAGCTATTTCGTCATCGGCGCCCAGGAAGACAACGGGCTCCCGCCCCTGGTGTTGGCCGCGTCGGGACTCGTGGTGGGGGCTGTCGCTCTCGGCCTGCTCGGTCTGGTGGGTCTCATCCCGATGGACCTGGCGACGTCGCCCGTCGCCTATGCCATAGGGACGGTGGCCTGGTGGCTGCCCGTCCTCGGTCTCGGGGTGATCACGGCGGCGCTGTCCTATGCGACCGGCATCGCGGCCAGCCGCAGGCTGGGCTCCCGCCTGGCGTCGTTCGTGGCGCTGCTCGAGGTCGTCGCGGCCGTCCTGTTCGCCTGGCTGCTCCTCGGCGAGCTGCCCCATGCGGTCCAACTGGCCGGCGGGCTGCTGATCCTGGCCGGGGTGGTCGTGGTCAAGCTCGGCGAGACCCCACGCGAGTCCTGACTAGCGCTGCTCCTGGCGAGGCACCACGACCTCGTTGACGATCAGCAGGATCGAGGCGGCGGTCGGGATCGCGAGCAGGGCTCCGACGACGCCGAGCAGGCTGGCTCCGACCAGCGCGGCGATCACGGTCACGACACCCGGGATGTCGACCGAGCGTGACATCACCCGGGGGTAGATCACGTAGTTCTCGACCTGCTGGTAGACGATGTAGAAGATCACCAGGGCGATGCCGACCTTCCAGTCGGTGGCGAAGCCGATCGCACTGACCACCACCGCGCCCAGGGTCGCGCCGATCATGGGGATCACGTCGAGCATCGCGACCACCAGCGCCAGTGCGACGGCGTAGTCGCCCAGCCCGACGATGAACAAGAAGACCAACGACGACAGACCTGCGGCGCTCGCGACCAGGAACGCGCCGGAGACGTAGCCGCCGATGTTGCGCAGCACGCGGTCGCCCAGCAGTGAGACCCGGGTACGGCGGGAGGCCGGCGCCAACCGGTAGAGGCCTTGCTTGACCCGGGGCAGCGACGCGAGGAAGTAGAGGGTCATGACGGTGACGACGAACGCGTTGCCGAAGAAGCCGAGCACTGCCTTGCCGATGCCGAGCACCCCGCCGAAGACGTTCTTGAGCAGGTCTCCGTTGACCAGCCAGCTCTTGATCCGGTCGACGATGTCGTACTTCTGGTCGAGATTGGAGATCGCGGCATTGTGCTGGAGCTCGTCGATCCAGCCGGGTGCGTTGCGCGAGATCGCGGCGATCTGGTCGGCCACGATAGGCGCGATCGACCAGACGAACCCGGCCACGGCCAACAGCACGCCGATGATCACGATGAGCACCGCCCACGGGCGCTTGAGGCCACGTCGCATGAGCGTCTCGACCAGCGGGTTGAGCCCGACGGCGATGAACAGCGACACCACGACCAGCAGCAGGACCGACCCGATCTGCTCCACCCGGGCGAACAACCACCAGGCCACGGCCAGGCCGAGTCCGACCTTGATGCCCCACAGGAAGGGCGACCGGTTGCTGAACGGCTGCCCGGGCATCCCGAGGTCGTCCGTGTCGGAGTCGTGGAGGTAGTCGCTCAGCGGCACGCCCTCGACCGCGACCGCGACCGTGGCCGGTCCCGAGGAGTCGGCAGTGGCCTCCCCTGACGGCTCGTCGAGTCCTTCACCGGCCGAGTCGGGCACCGGCGGCTCCTCGGGCTCGGTCACTCGGGCTGCTCGCTGAACCCGGCGACGACGTCGCGCAGTGACGACAACTGGGCCGAGATGGCATCGCGGCGCCGCGTGAGCTGCTCGACCTCGGTGCGCATGTCGCTGAGCTTCTTGGCCGCCTCGGCCTCGCTGGACTCGCGGATCGCCTCGGCCTGGTTCTGCGCGGCGGTGACGATCTGCTCCGCCTCCCGCCGCGCCCGGGCCACCATGCTCTCGGACTCGGCCTGAGCGGTCTGTCGCTGCTGGGTCACCTGCTGGGTGATCTCTCGGGCGCGGTTCTCGGCGGACGAGGCTCGCTGCTCGGCCTCCTCGACGAGGCGCTTGGTCTCAGCCATGGCCGCGGTGTGGTGGTCGGTCGCCTCGCGGGCCAGCCGCTCCTTCTCCACCGCCAGCATCCGGCGCGCTTCTTGGACCTCGCGGTCGGCACCGGCGCGCAGCTGCTCGGCCTCGCGCTTGGCATTGGTACGCAGCTCGCTCGTCTCCTGCTCGGCGGCCAGCTTGAGCTGCTGGGCCTCACTCTGGGCAGCGGCGCGCAGGTCGTCGGCCTCCGCGGCGGCGTGCTTGCGCTCCTGCTCGGCGTCGGCGAGCAGGCGGACGCGCTGCTCCTCGATCTGCTTGAGCTGGACGGTGCGGATGTCGTCGGCCTCGCGGACGGCGTCCGCGCGGATCGCCTTGGCGTCGCGGGCGGCCTGCTCGCGGACCTCGTCGGCCTCGCGCTTGGCCGCCGTGCGGATGTCGGCGGCCTCCTCCGCGGCCAGGCGGAGCATCGCGCTCGCCCGCCCGCCGAGACCGGCATAGGAGGGCGTCTTGTTCTCGGCGAGCTCGGCGCGCAGTCCCTCGAGCTCGGTCTTGAGGGCGGTGATGGTGCGCTCGTGCTCGGTCACGGTGGCGGCCAGACCGGCCCGATCGGTGGCGAGCTGACGGATCCGCGCGTCGACGGTGTCCTTGTCATAGCCTCCGCGGCGGACCAGCGGCAGGCCGGCCAGCGCGGACGCGGGGTTGAACGACGGCACGCTGCTCGCTGCCGGCGCGGGTGTCGCCGGTGCGGCGGGCGCAGGAGCGGGGCGGCTGGTCTCGGGGGCAGCCGGAGGGGCCGCGGCGGGTGCTGCCGGGGCGGGCGTCGCCGCAGCCTCGCTCGGGGTCTCGGTCTCGACGGCCTCGTGGTCGGCGTCTTCGAAGATGGACAGACCCTCGTCGGTCATGCGGGAGCTCCTGTTCGGTACCTGTGCGCTTGTGGACTTGACGCCGGCGGACCGAGCGCGGCCGAGCCCCAAGGGTGTGGGGTCCAGTGTGTCGGATGTTGTGATCACACGACAGAGGTGGTCCACCGTCGGATGAGAATCATGACCGACCCTACGCCGCCGCGGCGTCCGGGGCCCGGCCGTCTGGACACACCCACGCCGAGTCGTCACACGATGTGACGACTCGGCGACGAAACTGGGCCTGAAGCACGCCGAGTCGTCACAGGATGTGACGACTCGGCGTTGGGAACGGCGGGGGTGGCGGGTCACACGCCGCGGAAGCGGTTGATCTCCTCGAGGTGCTTGTCGCGCATCTCGTGGTTGCGGACCCCGAGGCCCTCCTCGGGGGCGAGGCACAGGACGCCGACCTTGCCCTGGTGGGCGTTGCGGTGGACGTCGAGGGCGGCCTGGCCCGACTCCTCCAGGGGATAGGACTGCGACAGCGTCGGGTGGATCATGCCGCGGCTGATCAGCCGGTTGGCCTCCCACGACTCGCGGTAGTTGGCGAAGTGGGAGCCGATGATGCTCTTGAGGTTCATCCACAGGTAGCGGTTGTCGTACTCGTGCATGTAGCCGCTGGTGGACGCGCAGGTCACGATCGTGCCGCCCTTGCGCGCGGCATAGACCGAGGCGCCGAAGGTCTCCCTGCCGGGGTGCTCGAAGACGATGTCGACGTCGTCGCCGCCGGTGAGCTCGCGGATGCGCGCGCCGAAGCGGCGCCACTCCTTGGGGTCCTGGGTCTGTTCGTCCTTCCAGAACCGGTAGCCCTCGTCATTGCGGTTGATGATGAGCTCGGCACCCATCGACCGGCAGATCTCGGCCTTCTCCTCGCTGGAGACCACACAGATGGGGATGGCGCCGCCGTTGACGGCGTACTGGGTCGCGAAGCCGCCCAGGCCGCCCGACGCGCCCCAGATGAGGACGAAGTCGCCCTGCTTCATCCCGGCGCCGTTGCGCGAGACGAGCTGGCGGTAGGCGGTGGAGTTGACCAGGCCGGGGGAGGCGGCCTCCTCCCACGTGAGGTGGGCGGGCTTGGGCATCAGCTGGTTGGACTTCACCAGGGCGACCTGGGCGAGGCCGCCGAAGTTGGTCTCGAACCCCCAGATGCGCTGCTCGGGGTCGAGCATCGTGTCGTTGTGGCCGTCGGGTGACTCCAGCTCGACCGAGAGGCAGTGGGCCACCACCTCGTCGCCGGCCTTCCAGAGGTGGACGCCGGCGCCGGTCTTGAGCACGACCCCGGAGAGGTCGGACCCGACCACGTGGTAGGGCAGGTCGTGCCGCTTGGCCAGCGGGGAGACCCGGTCGTAGCGCTCCAGGAAGCTGAACGTCGGCACGGGCTCGAAGATGCTGGTCCACACGGTGTTGTAGTTGATCGCGCTGGCCATCACCGCCACGAGGGCCTCGCCCGGGCCGAGCTCGGGCAGCGGGACGTCCTCGACGTGGAGTGACTTCCGGGGGTCCTTCTCCCGCGTGGGCACCCCCTCGAACATGTCCACCTCGTCCTTGTGGACGGTCACGGCGCGGTAGTGGTCCGGTACGTCGAGCGCGGCGTACTCCTCCGCGGAGGTGTCACCGGCGAGGATGGCGTCGAGGATCTGCTGCACGGGGGCTCCCAGGTGTCGTGGCCGTCGAGGCGGCGGTCGCGGTTCGGGTCAGGTTAACGGTGCCTAACCTGCGGCTGTCCAGGGTCGCGTCAGTGGCCTGCGTCACTCGCCGGCTCGACGAGCTCCACGAGAACACCGCCGGCGTCCTTGGGGTGGATGAAGTTGACGCGCGAGTTGGACGTGCCGCGCTTGGCGGCGTCATAGAGCAGGCGGACGCCGCGCGATCGCAGGACCGCCGCGACGGCCTCGACGTCGGTCACCCGGAAAGCCATCTGCTGGATGCCGGGGCCGGACCGCTCGAGGAACTTGGCGATCGTCGAGGACTCCGACAGCGGGGCCAGCAGCTGGATGCAGGACCCGGAGTCGCCGACGGCGACCATCGCCTCGCGCACGCCCTGCTCCTCGTTGGTCTCCTCGTGGAGGATCTGCATGCCATAGGTGTCGCGATAGAACGCCATCGCCTCGTCGAGGTCCTTCACCGCGATCCCGACGTGGTCGATCGCGGTGAACAGGTGCTCTGGGATGTCGAGGGGAGCTGAGGTCATGCTCACATCGTCACGGATCGGCCCAGGAACGGCGACCCCTTGTGACCCGCGCCTCACGCTCAGCGGGCTTTCCGGCCTCGCCGCGGGCCGGGGGCGGTGGGTAGTGTCGCTCCATCGGTCACGACGGCGCAGCCACGCCGCGGACCACCCCGTCGACTTCGACCCGACCCCTGGAGGTCTCCATGTCCGGTTCCGTGATCGTTGCTGGTGCCCGCACCCCGATCGGCCGCCTCCTCGGTGGCCTCAAGGACCAGTCCGCCGCCGACCTCGGCGGGGTGGCCATCAAGGGCGCCCTCGAGAAGGCCGGGGTGTCCGGCGACCAGGTCGACTACGTGATCATGGGTCAGGTCATCCAGGCCGGCGCCGGCCAGATCACCGCCCGACAGGCCGCGGTCAAGGGCGGCATCCCGATGACGGTCCCGTCGATCACCATCAACAAGGTCTGCCTCTCCGGCATCAACGCCATCGCCATGGCCGACCAGCTGATCCGCGCCGGGGAGCACGAGATCATCGTGGCCGGCGGCATGGAGTCCATGACCGGGGCTCCCCACCTGCTGCCCAAGTCGCGCGACGGCTTCAAGTACGGCGACACCGCGCTGGTCGACTCGATGGCCTATGACGCCCTCTATGACCAGTTCACCAAGCAGGCCATGATCAACCTGACCGACACCCACAACGCCGAGGGCGCCCAGCTGACCCGCGAGGAGCAGGATGCCTTCTCCGCTCGCTCCCACCAGCGCGCGGCCGAGGCCTGGAAGAACGGCGTGTTCGACGACGAGGTCGTCCCGGTCGTCATCCCGTCCCGCCGCGGTGACATCACCGTCAGCCAGGACGAGGGCGTCCGTGGCGACACCACCGTCGAGAGCCTGGCGGGGCTCCGGCCGGTGGTCAAGGACGGCACCATCACCGCGGGCTCGGCGTCGCAGATCTCCGACGGCGCCGCTGCGGTCGTCGTGATGAGCAAGGCCAAGGCCGAGGAGCTCGGGCTCACCTGGCTCGCCGAGATCGGCGCCTCCGGCCAGGTCGCCGGCCCCGACTCGACCCTCCAGCTCCAGCCGGCCAATGCCATCAAGGCGGCCGCGGCCAAGGAGGGCATCTCCGTCGAGGACATCGACCTGTTCGAGCTCAACGAGGCCTTCGCCGCGGTCGGCATCGAGTCGGCCCGCGACCTCGGCGTCGACGACGACAAGGTCAACGTGAACGGCGGCGCCATCGCGCTGGGTCACCCGGTCGGCATGTCCGGCACCCGCATCGTGTTGCACCTCGCGCTGGAGCTCCAGCGCCGTGGCGGCGGCATCGGCGCGGCAGCGCTGTGCGGCGGCGGTGGCCAGGGCGACGCCCTGATCATCCGCGTGCCTCGGGCCTGAGCACGCCGGTGGCGCCCCGGACCCGGGACTCGGTCCCGGATCTGGTGTCTCTCGCGCGCGCTGGTGAGGTACGCGCGGTAGCGCGGCTCATCTCGCTCGTCGAGGACGAGTCGCCCCTCCTGCGGGAGGTGATGGCCGCCCTCGCGCCGTTCACGGGGCACGCCCGCATCATCGGGATCACGGGCGCGCCCGGCGTCGGCAAGTCGACGTCCACCTCGGCCCTGGTGACGCAGTTCCGCAACGCCGGCCAACGGGTGGGGGTGCTCGCGGTCGACCCGTCGTCGCCGTTCTCGGGCGGGGCGCTGCTCGGGGACCGGGTGCGGATGTCGGAGCACTCGCTCGACCCCGGCGTCTATATCCGGTCGATGGCGGCGCGGGGTCACCTGGGCGGCCTGGCCTGGTCGACACCCCAGGTGCTGCGGGTCCTCGACGCCGCCGGCTTCGACGTCATCCTGGTCGAGACGGTCGGGGTGGGACAGAGCGAGGTCGAGGTGGCGGCGTTGGCCGACTCGACCCTGGTGCTGCTCGCGCCCGGCATGGGCGACGGGATCCAGGCGGCCAAGGCCGGCATCCTCGAGATCGGCGACCTCTATGTCGTCAACAAGGCCGACCGCGACGGCGCGCCCCAGGTGGCCCGCGACCTCCGGACCATGCTGTCGCTGGCCGAGCGCCGTGCGGGGGCGTGGTCGCCGCCGATCCTGCTCACCTCGGCCGACCGAGGTGACGGCGTCGATCGCGTGGTCGAGGCGATCGACGCCCACCACGCCTGGCAGCTGCAGCACGGTGAGCTCCACCGGCGTCGTGCTCGCCGCGCGCGGGAGGAGATCGAGGCGATCGCGGTCGCGCTGCTCCGCCACCGATGGGCGGGAGTCGCCGGCCACCGAGGGCTCGACGACCTCGCGTCAGCCGTCGCCGCGGGTGACCTGGACCCCTATCGGGCCGCCGACCGACTGCTGGACGGCCCCGACGCCTGAGACGACGTCCGCGCGCGCCTCCCACCCCCAGGGGTGAGGGCCTGCTAGAAACGTGGCGACCGGTTCTGCATGCCCTGAGGAGAGCGCGATGGCCAAGAAGGTGGTGCTTGGCGTCGTCATCCTGTTCGTCGGGTTCTGGCTGTTCACCGACCCCTCCGGGCTGGCCGACGCCGTCCGCGGCGCCGGCGGCCAGATCTGGAGCCTCGCCACCCAGCTCTTCTCGGCCGTCATCAGGTTCATCGGCGAGGTCTTCTGACGCCATGGCGTCCATGACGGCGGGCGGACGCAGGTCGCTCCTGCAGCGCCTCGAGCCCGACATCTCTCGTCACCTGCTGCGTGACGAGGGCGAGGACATCGTCGACGAGGTCGAGAAGCACTGGATCGTCTATGTCCGACCGTTCGCGGAGATCCTGCTCGCCGCCGTGCTGCTCGGCATGGTCGCCGTGCTGCCGACCAACCTCGGCTGGGTGCCGTTCCTGCTGGCCGTCGGGCTGTTGCTCCACGCCGTCTGGCTGGCGCTCAAGCAGTTCCTCGACCGCTTCGTCGTGACCAACATGCGCGTGTTCCGCATCCACGGGGTGGTCAACCGCCAGATGGCCACCGTGCCCCTGGCCCGGATCCTCGACATCACCGTGGTCAAGCCGTTGTCGGGGCGGCTGCTGGGCTATGGCCACTTCGTCTTCGAGTCGGCCGCCCAGGAGCAGGGGCTGCGCGAGATCAGGTTCGTGGGTCGGCCCGACGAGCGCGACCTGGCCATCCAACGGGTCATCCAGCGCTCCGGCGTCCGCGGTCGCGTCCCCGGCCAGGTGCCACCGACCTGACGCAGGTCGCCGCCGCCAGGGCTCAGAAGAGCGTGGCTGACGTCGGCGTCGTAGCCCCCACCAGGAGCGTTTGACCAGCCAGTCCCGCCGCGCCGTCGGAGGCGAGGAACAAGGCGACGTCCACGAGCTCACGCTGCGTGACCGCGCCCGGCACCTGGGTGCGGGTCAGCAGCGGCGCCGACCCCTGCTCGATCCGGACGCTCAACCCCGAGCGCTGCGTGGGCACCATCTCGGGGGCGGTCACGCTGTTGACCCGGATCCCCAGCCGCGCCCACGCCGTTCCGATGCGCTGGGTGAACCGGTCGACCTCGAGCTCGGCGACCTCGCTGCCGTGGGTGAGGTCGAACCATCGCTTGATCGAGGGCATGTTGACCACCGCGCCGCCACCCCGCAGCGTGCTCGTCGCCAGGTCGAGCCGGAGACGGGTGCCGAGCTGGAGCGGCCCCACCAGTCCGATGCGCGCGGCCTGGGCGATGAACTCGCGCTCGGCGCTGTCGATGCCGAACGGCAGCCTCGGTGCCGCGTTGTTGACGAGGACGTCGAGGTGCCCGACGCTCTCGGCCAGCCCGGCGATCGACTCCCCGTCGGTCAGGTCGAGCTGGTGGTAGCCGAACCCGGTGAGGTCGGCGTCGTAGTAGGAGGTCAGCGACTGCGTGCCGGTGACGGTCACCCGAGCGCCGTGGCGCGAGAAGGAGCGTGCCAGGAGATAGCCCAGTCCCCGGGACCCGCCGGTGACGAGCACGTGTCGGCCGGAGAAGTCATAGCTGGGGCCTCCCACCCGGTCTCCCTCCGGTCGCACCGCCCGTTCGGCGGCCGACCCATTCTGGCACTGCCCGGCGTGGCGGCGGCACCCCGTTCCGCCGAGGCACCTCGGGCCACGCCACCGCAGGCGTGGTCGGCGTACGCCCGGCCCTCGTGGGGCCGTATGACGCGGCCCACGATCACCGGACCCGGTTGACGCCGCAAGGGTCCCCGGTGGTTGGCTTGGACCATGACCGAGTCCGAGCAAGAGCTCCGCAAGCGGCTGCGACGTCTTCCCGACGAGCCGCGCATCGTCATCACCGGCAACCACGTCACCCCGTGGCACACGCTCCAGCTGGTCGACGACGAGCTCCCGGCCTACAAGCTGTGGGTCCTCAACGCCCAGAAGGGCGTGCCCGATCGTGATGGCGTCGTGCTCGAGACCCCGTTCGTCGGCGTGGGGATGCGCAAGAGCCCACGGCTCGCCTACACCCCGTGCCGGCTGTCGCTGGTGCCGTCGCTGTTCCACACCTTCCAGCCGCCGGACGCGGTCATCCTGCACACCACCCGGCCCCGGGACGGCAAGCTGTCGATGGGCACCGAGGTCAACGTGCTGCCGTCGGCGATCGAGGCCGTACGCCGCCGCGGCGGCCTGGTCGTCGCGCAGGTCAACGACAACATGCCCTGGACCTTCGGTGACGCTGTGATCTCCGAGGACATCGTCGACGTCATGATCGAGGCCGACGGTCCGCTGCCGACGGCGCCGGTCGCGCCGATCGATGACGAGTCGGCCCTGATCGGGTCGATGGTCGCTGCCCGCGTCCACGACGGTGCCACCCTCCAGGCCGGCATCGGCGCCGTGCCGGACGCCTCGCTGCGCGGCCTCACCACCCGTCGCGGGCTGCGGGTGTGGACCGAGATGTTCAGCGACAGCATCTTCGCCCTCGAGCAGGCCGGCGCGCTCGACCGCAACGTCAAGATCTCGGCCTCCTTCATCTTCGGCTCGCCCGAGCTCATGGAGTGGGTTGACGGCAACGACCGCATCAAGATGCTCCGCACCGAGATCACCAACGACCCCGCCCGCATCGCCCGCAACCAGGCGATGGTGAGCGTCAACACCGCCCTCCAGATCGACCTGTTCGGCCAGGCCAACGCCTCGCGCATCAACGCGCGGATCCACTCGGGCTTCGGCGGACAGACCGACTTCATCGTGGGCGCGCTCCACAGCGAGGGTGGTCAGGCGATCCTGGCGCTCAAGTCGTGGCACCCCAAGGCCGATGTGTCCACGATCGTGCCCCTGGTCGACGAGCCCGTCACCTCCTTCCAGCCCACCGCGGTGATCACCGAGCAGGGCGTGGCCGAGGTGTTCGGCTACAACCAGCGTGCCCAGGCCCGCCACCTGATCCGCGACGCCGCTCACCCTCAGGTGCGCGACGAGCTCTGGGAAGAGGCGGCGGCGCTGGGGCTCGCCTGACGCCCATCGCTCCGTCCGCCTGACGCCGCCGCGGGCCGCGATGCCCTGGGCGCTGGGGCGGTTCACTAAGATCGAGCCTTGTGACACAGCAGCCCTTCAGCCGCCCTGGCGCGGTGGACCTGTCCGGATTCGGCCAGCCGGCCGGAGGTGCCTCCGGCGCCGCCGATGCGCCGGTGTCGGCCTATGCCGTGACCCTCGACGAGCAGAACTTCCAGTCGACCCTCGAGTCGTCCATGACGGCACCGGTGCTGCTGGTGTTCTTCTCGCGCAGCCGCGCCCCGCAGAGCGGTCAGCTGGCCGATGATCTGGTGACGCTGTCCTCGGAGTTCGAGGGCCGGTTCCTGCTCGGCCTGGTCGACATCGACCGATCACCCGCCATCGCCCAGGCGATGCAGATCCCGTCGGTCCCGCTCGTGGTCGTCGTCGTCGACGGTCGCCCGATGCCGCTCCTCCAGGACGCTCTCCCGATCGAGGAGCTGCGCACGGCGCTGACCCAGGTGCTCCAGTCGCTGACGGCTCAGGGTGTCGCCGGGCGGCACCAGCCACGCCAGACCGTGGCCGTCGACACCGGGGAGCCGGTCTCGGACCCGCGCTATGCCCCGGCCGAGGCGGCCCTGGCCGCCAACGACATCGAGGGGGCCGTCGCCGAGTACCAGAAACTCGTCGACGCCAACCCGGCGGACGCCGAGGCCGCGGCGGGCCTGGCCATGGCCAAGGTGCTCCAACGCACGCTCAATGTCGACGTCGCCGCTGCGCGCGCGGCGGCCGCCGAAAGCCCCGACGACGTCGCGGCCCAGACGCTGGTGGCCGACCTCGACCTGCTCGGGGGGCACGTCGAGGACGCCTTCGGACGCCTCATCGAGCTGGTCCGCCGTACGGCGGGCGACGAGCGCAATGCCGCCCGCGAGCACCTGCTGGGGCTCTTCGCCGCGGTCGGCAACGACGACCCGCGCGTCCTGCGCGGTCGCCAGAACCTGGCGTCGGCGCTGTTCTGACGCCGGGGCATGGTGGGGCGGCGCGGCGCGGCGCGCCCGACCAACTGCCGCGGCGCTGTTGCTTCGATCTCAGCGTTCTAACACTCTGATCGTGACCACAGCACCGCGCTAGTCGGTGGTGGCCGGGTAGTACGCCGCCCGCCAGGCGGCGTACGCCTCGTGGAGGGCGGGGAGGTCGCGGGGCTCGACCTCGTGGCGGGGGAGCGGTGCTGACGCGTCCGGACCGGCCGCGAGCAGGGCGGCGCCCAGGGCAGCGGCGCTGCGCACCTCCACCCGCGTGACCGGGCGCTGCAGAACGTCCGCGACCAGCTGGTGGACCCAGGCCTCGCGACCGCCGCCGCCGACCAGCCAGACCCGCCCGGTCGAGGGCCCGAGCAGGTCCGCTGCGCGGCGGACGAGGAAGGCCTGGGCCTCCACGGCGGCGCGGGCGCGCTGCTCGGTCGTGGCCTCGCTGGCACCGTCCCAGCCCACACCAACGGCAGCCCGGGGACGCATGGCGCCGCGTTCGTCGGCGAGGAAGGGCCGGAACCGCACGCCGTCCGCACCCGGTGGCTGGTGCTGCGCCAAAGCGGCGAAGGTCGGCCAGTCCAGCCCGAGCTGCTCGTGCGCCCAGGTGAGCGCCAGGCCACCGTTGAGCACCGCCACCATGGCGTAGTGACCCCCGCCCGCGTCGGCGTAGCAGTGCCAGTCGAGGGGGCCGTCGTCGCTCGGCGGTGGACTGACCGGCGCGATCACCTGGAGGCCGGTGCCGAGGTTGACCACCAGGTCGCCGGGCCGCCACCCGCCGACGCCGCGCTCGAGGGCCAGCAGCGAGGCCGGGGTGTCGCCCGCCCCGGTGACCACGTCCCGGCCTCGCCACGAGGTGACGACTCGTCCGCTCGGCTCGACGGTCGGCAGCAGCCGACCCGGAACGCCGGTCGTGGACGCCGCCTCCGCCGACCACGCGCCCGCGGCGACGTCCCACAGGAGGGTGCCCGAGGCGTCGCTGGGGTCGGTGAGCAGGCGTCCGGTCGGGTCGCCGGCGAGGTGGTGGCGGACCAGGTCCTTGGCCAGCAGGACGCCTGCCGCGCGCTGCAGCGACTCGGGCTCGTGGGTGGCCAGCCAGCCCAGCACCGGCCCGGTCAGGCCGGGTGAGAACGGTCCGCCGAGCCGGGCGCGCAGTCGCGGGTCGAGCTGCTCCCAGCCGACGCTCAGGCCGCGTGCGCGGGCATCGGGCCAGAGCACCGCCCGTCGTACGGCGCGTCCCTGGGCGTCGACGAGCACCGCCCCGTGCATGTGGCCGGTGACGCCGACAGCTCTGATGGCGGGCGCAGGGACGGCCTGCAGGAGGGCATCCAGGCCGTCACCGACGGCACCGATCCACGCGGCTGGGTCGGCCTCGGCCCAGCCGGGCGCAGGCTCGTCATGGCGAAGCGGCGCCTCGTGCTCGAGGGCGACCGTCCCGTCGTCGCGGAGCACCAGCAGCTTGAGGCTGCTGGTGCCGAGGTCGATACCGAGGTGCACGAGGCCCAGTCAACCGTGTGGCGCCGGCGACGGGCCTCGTGCCCTCAGGCTGGGCGGCTACTTCTTGCCGAACGCGGCCCGGGCCGCCTCGAGACGGGCGATCGGGACCCGGAACGGCGAGCAGGACACGTAGTCCAGGCCGACCTCGTCGAAGAAGTGGATCGAGTCCGGGTCGCCGCCGTGCTCGCCGCAGACACCCAGGTGGATGTCGGGGCGGGTGGCGCGGCCGTCCTGCACCGCCTTGCGCACGAGCGCGCCCACACCTTCGGTGTCGAGCGACTCGAACGGGGAGACCCCGAAGATGCCGTTGTCGAGGTACTCGGAGAAGAACGACGCCTCGACGTCGTCTCGCGAGAAGCCCCAGGTCATCTGGGTGAGGTCGTTGGTGCCGAAGGAGAAGAACTCCGCCGACTCCGCGATCGACCCGGCGGTCATCGCGGCCCGGGGCAGCTCGATCATCGTGCCGACCTTGAACGGGATCTCCACGCCCTCGGACGCCTGGACGTCGACACCGACGGCCATGATGTGGTCCTTGACGACGTTGAGCTCACGCACCGACGCCACCAGCGGGATCATGATCTCCGGACGGGGGCTCCCGCCGGCCTTGATGCGGGCCGCCGCGGCCTCGAGGATCGCGCGGGCCTGCATCTCGAACAGACCGGGGATCGCGATGCCGAGCCGAACCCCGCGCAGACCGAGCATCGGGTTCATCTCGTGAAGCCGCTTGACGGCTTCCAGCAGCTTCATCTGGCGTCGGTCGTGCTTGCCGTGGGCGTCCTCGACGGCCACCTTGACCGAGAGCTCGGTGTAGTCGGGCAGGAACTCGTGCAGCGGCGGGTCGATCAGCCGGATGGTCACCGGCAGGCCGTCCATCGACTCCAGGATCTCGGTGAAGTCCTGGCGCTGCAGCGGGAGGAGGGCGTCGAGGGCGTGCTGCTGCTCCTCGGGCGTCTCGGCCACGATGAGGTGCTCGACGAGCTCGCGCCGCTCACCCAGGAACATGTGCTCGGTGCGGCACAGGCCGATGCCCTCGGCGCCGAACCGGCGGGCGCGCGCGGCGTCCTCCGGGGTGTCGGCGTTGGCCCGAACCCGCAGCCGGCGCTCACCGTCGGCGTGCTTCATGATGTCGTCGACCGCGGTGACCAGGTCGTCGTCGTCGAAGGACTCGCCCTCGAAGTAGCGCACGACGTGGGAGTCGGCCACGGGGACGGCGCCGTCGAAGACCTCGCCGGTGGTGCCGTCGATGGAGATGAGGTCTCCCTCGTGGACGATGCCGCCGCCGCGGATGCGGAACAGCCGGCCCTTGACGTCCACGTCGAGGTCATCGGCACCGCACACGCAGGTGCGGCCCATGCCGCGCGCGACGACGGCGGCGTGGGAGGTCTTGCCGCCACGGCTGGTCAGGATGCCGCGGCTGACCATCATGCCCTTGAGGTCGTCGGGGTTGGTCTCCTTGCGGACGAGGATGACGTCCTCGCCGCGCTCGGCCCACTGCACGGCCGTGTCGGAGTCGAAGACGACCTTGCCGACGGCCGCGCCGGGTGAGGCGTTCATGCCCTTGGCGACCAGGTTGCGCTCGGCGTTCTCGTCGAAGCTGGGGAACATCAGCTGGGCGAGCTGGGCGCCGGACACCCGGAGCACGGCCTCGTCGTGGCTGATCAGGCCGTCGTCGGCCATGTGCTTGGCGATGCGGAAAGCGGCCGCGGGGGTGCGCTTGCCGACCCGGGTCTGCAGCATCCAGAGCTTGCCGCGCTCGATGGTGAACTCGATGTCACACATGTCGCGGTAGTGGTTCTCGAGGGTGCTCATGATGCCGAGCAGCTGGTCGTAGGACGCCTTGTCGACGCCCTCCAGCTCTTCGAGCGACATCGTGTTGCGGATGCCCGCCACCACGTCCTCGCCCTGGGCGTTCTGGAGGTAGTCGCCATAGACGCCGCGGGCGCCGCTGGCGGGGTCGCGGGTGAACGCGACGCCCGAGCCGGAGGTCATGCCCTGGTTGCCGAACACCATCGTCTGGACGTTGACGGCGGTGCCGAGGTCTTCGGGGATCCGCTCGTTGCGGCGGTAGAGGACCGCACGCTCGCCGTTCCAGGAGTTGAAGACGGCATTGATGGCCAGGTCGAGCTGCTCGCGCGGGTCCTGCGGGAACTCACGCCCGGCGTGCTCGCGGATGATGCCCTTGTAGGTGTCGACGATCGCCTTGAAGTCGTCGACATCGAGGTCGAGGTCGGCCGTCGTACCCTTGGCCGCCTTGGCGGCGTCGAGCGCCTCGGAGAAGTGCTCCGCGTCGACGTGGAGCACCGTGGCGCCGAACATCTGCAGCAGCCGGCGGTAGGAGTCCCACGCGAACCGGTCGTCCTCGCTCTTGGCGGCGAGCCCGCCGACCGAGACGTCGTTGAGGCCGATGTTGAGGACGGTCTCCATCATGCCGGGCATCGAGAACTTGGCGCCGGAGCGGACTGAGACCAGCAGGGGGTCGGTCGGGTCGCCGAGCGTGCGCCCCATGGCCGCCTCCAGCCGGCCCAGGTGGTCGGTGACCTCCTCGGCCAGACCGGCGGGAACATCGCCGGCGGCGAGGTAGGCCTTGCAGGCGTCGGTGCTGATCGTGAACCCAGGTGGGACGGGCAGCCCGAGGTTGGTCATCTCGGCGAGGTTGGCACCCTTACCGCCGAGAAGATCTTTGAGATCCTTGTTGCCTTCAGCAAAGTCGAACACGTAAGTGGTCACGTGGTCGATCTTTCCACTGTTCATTTGGGGATACCCCTCAGGGTTCCCTCAGTGGTGCAGGTCTCAGCGGCCCGATTCGGTGTAGGACGGCGCGTCGGCTTCCCCGCGCGCGTTGCGCAGCGCGGCCGCGATGCGCCGAGCGGTGAAGTCCGCGGCCCGCTCGCGGATCTGGTCGGGGGAGAGGAACTCCGCACAGCGGATCTCCCGCTCCTGGCAGACCAGGTCCGCCACGATGGTGGCCGGCTGGACGCCGCCGTCGAAGACCAGACACACCGCGTCGTCCCAGCCACCCCACGGCGGCAGCCAGTCGGTGAGCAGCAGCCGTCCCGGCTCGATGGTCAGACCGAGCTCCTCGGTCAGCTCCCGGCCGACCGCGAGCCGCGGTGACTCGCCCACCTCGACCACCCCACCCGGCAGGTCCCAGTCCTTCTTGTAGGTGAGCTGGCACAGCAGCACCCGGTCCTGCGTGTCGCGGATCATCATCTGGCCGATCGCGCGCTTGCGTGGCAGGAAGGAGTTCAGCAGCGATCGGAAGCTGGTGGCATCGGTCAGCGGAGGATCGTCGTGCAGCCGCGCCAGCACGACGTACTCGGTGGTCTCGCGGCGGTCACCGGTGCCGGCGGCGACCCGGCGTACGCCCTCCCGGCGCAGGCCGGCCCTCGTCGCGACACGCAGCGACGCCTCGTTGCCGGGCTCGACGAATGCCTCAATCCGAGTCAGCCCGAGCCCGCCCTGGCCGACCTCGGTCATGGCCCAGTCCGCGAGCACGCGGACGGCGCGGGTGGCGTGGCCGCGGCCGCGGTGGCCGGCGTAGAGCGTCCACGAGAGCATGCCGGTGTTGTCGTCCTGGCGCTGGATCTCGCACGACCCGACGAGCTGGCCGGCGTGTTCGACGGCGAAGTTGGCGACGCTCCCATCGGTCTCCCAGGCGCGCCGCCACTCGGTCACCGCGCCGACCATCTTGTCGCGCGGGGGTTGCACGATCCCGTCGGGGAAACCGAACCAGTGTGCGATCTCCTCGTCGTGGCCCGCCACCGCCGTATCGATGTCCTCGTCGCGCCACGGCCGCAGGGTCACGGTGCCGTCGGTCAGCGTCGGCTGGTCGCGGCGATCGGTCACTCGGCCACCCTATGTGAGTCGGAGTCGGGGGAGTCCGTGGCGGTCGGTCCGATCGCCGCGAGCAGAGCCGCGAGCACGGTCCTTGCCTCCGCCAGCTGCAGGCGGCCCTCGCACATCTCGTGGATGAGCCCACGCACGCACGCGACGAGGATCCGCGCGGTCCCCATCGCCCGAGCCTCCTCGACCCTGCCGGCCACGACACCATCAGGCAGGGCGGCGCCCGTCACCGCAGTACAGGTCGCCTCGAGGTCGGCGTCGTGGGCGGCGACCAGTTCCGCCACGCGATGGCGGGCTGACTCCTGCGCGGGGGTGATGCTGCCGAGATCGCCCCTCTCGTGCGATGAGTCCTGCTCGTCCGCCGACCATCCCCTCTCGGCGAGCTGGAAGCGCTGCGCCAAGGTCGGCTCCGAGTCGGCTGGCCGGACGGCCGCTGCGGCAGCCCAGAGGCGCAGCTGCGCCCACACCCGCTCCTCGTCCTGGTGCGACGTCGTCTCCGGCAGCAACGAGAAGGCCAGATCTCGGGAAGGGGTGACGCCCGGGGCGATGCCCCACCGCCGCCCCCGCCGTCGTTGATCAGCCTCGCGTGCGGCCAGCAGCACCAGCGGCACCGCGGGATCGATGCAGCGGCCGACGGTCTGCACGGACGTGCCGAGCATCCGTGCGACTGCCGGGCGGGTCAACGCTGCCACACCCTGGTCGCGGACGATGTCGAACGCCGCTTCCTGGAGGAAGGCTTGGCGGCTGCCGTAGTCGATCATGCGAGGCATGGAGGAGTTATAGACGCTGGCGTCCCGGGCGGGTCGTCCTCGCAGGGCGGTTTGTGGATAACTGACGCCTCAGCGGGTGTTGTGGTCGGCAACCGGCCACGACCGCCGCCTATCCGTGTGCGGATTGTGGTCTGGCGTCGACCACAACCCGGCCCGCCAGTGCCGTGGATTGTGGTCTGGCGTCGACCACAACCCGGCCCGCCAGTGCCGCGGGTTGTGGTCTGGCGTCGACCACAATCCACGGCGGCAGGGTCCTGGTTTCCGGACGGCGACCGACCAGAACCGCCGGGCGTCCCGGGTGTGCCTGTCGAGGGGTCAGGCCCTGCGCAACCACACGGTCGCCAGGGGCGGTACGACGATGTCCGCATGGGCGGGCTGGCCGGACCAGTCACCGGGAACCGCTTCGACGGCGCCGAGGTTGCCGACGCCGGAGCCGGTGTAGGACGCGGCGTCGGTGTTGACGACCTCCTCCCAACGACCCGCCGACGGCAGGCCGATGCGGAACGCGCCGTGAGGAATCGCCGCGAAGTTGGCGATGCACACGACGTCGGAGCTGTCGGCCCCGCGGCGGACGAAGGAGAAGACGTTGTTGGGGGCGTCGTCGGCGTCGATCCAGGCGAAGTTGGTCGGGTCGGCGTCACGCGCCCAGAGTGCGGGGGAGTCACGATAGGTCCGGTTGAGGTCGCGCACGAGGGAGTGCACGCCGCGGTGCTCGGGATGGTCCATCAGCCACCAATCGAGCTCACGCGCCTCGGCCCACTCGGCCTCCTGACCGAGCTCGATGCCCATGAAGACCAGCTGCTTGCCCGGATGTGCCCACATGAACGCCAGATAGGCACGCAGGTTGGCGAGTTGTTGCCAGCGATCGCCGGGCATCTTGCGCAGCAGCGAGCCCTTGCCGTGGACGACCTCGTCGTGACTGAGCGGGAGGACGTAGTTCTCGGAGTAGGCATAGACCATCGAGAACGTCATCTCGTGGTGGTGGTAGGACCGGTGCACCGGGTCGTGAGCCATATAGCCCAGCGAGTCGTGCATCCAGCCCATGTTCCACTTGAAGCCGAAGCCGAGCCCGTTGGACGAGGTCGGGCGGGTGACCCCATCCCACGAGGTCGACTCCTCGGCGATGGTGATGACACCGGGGGTGCGCTTATAGACGGTGCCGTTCATCTCCTGGAGGAACTGCACGGCCTCGAGGTTCTCGCGGCCGCCGTGGACGTTGGGCTGCCACTGGCCGTCCTCGCGGGAGTAGTCCAGATACAGCATCGAGGCGACGGCGTCGACGCGCAGGCCGTCGACGTGGAACTCCTCCAGCCAGTACGACGCGTTGGCGACCAGGAAGTTGCGCACCTCGCGGCGACCGAAGTTGAACACGAACGTGCCCCAGTCGGGGTGCTCGCCACGGGAGGGGTTCGGGTCCTCATAGAGCGGTGTTCCATCGAACCGAGCCAGCGCGAAGGAGTCCTTGGGGAAGTGCGCCGGCACCCAGTCGACGATCACGCCGATGCCGGCCTGGTGGAGCCGGTCGACGAGGTAGCGGAAGCCGTCGGGGTCGCCGAACCGCGACGTCGGCGCGAAGTAGGACGTCACCTGGTAGCCCCACGACCCGCCGAACGGATGCTCCATCACGGGCAGGAACTCGACGTGGGTGAAACCGAGATCGCTGACATAGCCGACGAGCTCGTCGGCGAGCTGGCCATAGCCCAGCGTCTGGCCGTAGGGCTTGCGCCACGAGCCCAGGTGCACCTCATAGACCGACATCGGCGACGCGACCGGCTGCTGGGAGGCGCGCCGGGACATCCAGTCGCCGTCGCCCCATTGGTAGCTCGACTCATAGACGACCGAGGAGGTGGCGGGCGGGACCTCGGTATAGAACGCCATCGGGTCGGCCTTCTCGCGCCATTCACCGTCGGCGCCGAGCAGCAGGAACTTGTACTTCGTCCCCGAGCCCACGTCGGGTACGAACAGCTCCCAGACCCCGGACGTGCCGAGCTGACGCATCGGGTGCTCGCGGCCGTCCCAGTTGTTGAAGTCGGCCTTCACGCGGACGCCGCGCGCGCTCGGCGCCCACACGGCGAACGACGTGCCGTGGACGTCGCCGTCGTAGTGGCGCACGTGGGCACCGAGGACCTTCCACAGTTCCTCGTGGCGTCCCTCGTTGATGAGGTGGAGGTCGGTGTCTCCCACGGTCGGCAGGAACCGGTAGGGGTCGTCGAACACCATCGGCGTGTCGACGTAAGTGACCTCGACCCGGTAGTCCGGGACCTCGGCGACCGGCAGGACGCCCACCCAGACGCCGGAGTACTCGTGGTCGAGCTCGACTGAGCCGCCTCCGAACCGCACCACGACCTTGGCCGCCAGCGGTTTGAAGACCCGCACCGTGACCGCGCCCGCGTGGGTGTGGGGTCCCAGGACCGCGTGGGGGTGACCGTGTTCGCCCTGGACAAGCAGGTCGAGCTCATGCCGGTCGACGGGGTGGACCTCGGACATCGGAAGCCTCCTTGGTGGGTCGTCATCCGTGCCTTGCGAGACAGTGCCTTCGGCAGAACAGTGCCTTCGTCAGACAGTGCCTTCCGAGACAGGCTAGTGGGAACGGCAACCGGCGCCCGAGGCCGACCACCATGTCGTCGAGGGTCAGGTGCCCCAAGGCCGCTCCGGGCATGACCGGCCGCCGGCGTCGCCGGAGAAGTCAGACCCCCGCGATCTGGTTGAACCGCGTGGAGGCGCGGTCGAAGAGGTCGCTGGGCAGGTTGGGGAAGTGGTAGCTGACCTCGTTGATCGAGCCGTCGGGGAAGATCAGCGGGTTGTCGACGAGCTCGGGGGCAACTTTCTCCATCGCCTCCTGGGCGCCCTGGACCGGGCAGATGTAGTTGACCCAGGCAGCGAGCCGCGCCGCCACCTCGGGCTGGTAGTAGTACTCGGCCAGCGTGGCGACGGCACCGGCCTGCTGCGATCCCCGCGGGACCAACAGGTCGTCGGACCAGATCAGCAGTCCCTCCTCGGGGACGACGAACTTGAGGTAGGGGTTCTTCAGCTGCTCCTGCAGCACATCGCCCGACCACGCGAGCGAGGCGGCGAGCGTCCCCTTGCGCAGCCCCTTGAGGTAGTCGTTGCCATAGAAGCCCGCGAACTGACCGGAGTCCGCAAGCTGGCCCAGCAGGTCCATCGACTCGTTCAGATCGTCCTCGGACAGGTCGGTGAGGTCGTGGCCCTGGCCGAGCAGCACCATGCCGAGCGTGTCGGACAGCTCGGTGAGCATGCCGACGCCGCCGGCCAGGTCCTTGCGCTCGAACAGCTCGGCGATGGAGCCGATCGCCCGGTCGACCCGGCGGGCGTCATAGGCGATGCCGGTGAGCCCGGCCTGCCACGGCATCGAGAACCGCTGCTCGGGGTCCCAGTTCGGGGTCGCGAGCGACGAGATGACGCGCTCGGCTCCGGCCACCGGTCCGAACGGCTGGAGCGCGCCCTCGTCGATCAGCTGGGCGGTCACCCACGAGGTCATCGTGATGATGTCGAAGCCGATCGGGTCGCCGGCGGCGAGCTGGTCCCCGACCACGCCCAGGAACTCGACGTTGTCGTTGATCGGGGTCTGGTAGTCCACGGTGATGCCGGACTCCCGCTGGAACTCCTTGAGCGTGGACTTGGCGATGTAGGCCGGCCAGTTGGCCCACGCGATGGGTCCGTCGGACAGCACGGTCGGCGAGGTCGCCAGCGTGCTGCTCGCGCTCGGTGCCCCGGACGCCTTCGTGGCGTCACCGGAGCCGCCCCCGGAGCAGGCGGCCAGGCCGGCTGCGCCGAGTCCGGCCAGCAGCCCGCGCCGGGTCAGCCGCCCCGACGGACGTCGAGGAGCCGGATGGGGGGAGAGCACGTGAGGGATTGTGGTCTGCTCGGCCCCGGTCTGCCAACGGCGCGCCGACACCCGGGACGACGGGATCGGTGCTGAACGGCGGGGCAGGCCGCCGAGCCGGCCCGCCAGGACCGCGGTTGACAGCGGTTCTCGCGAGCCGCCATCGTGACGCTCGTGACGCGATCCCGCCCCGGAGGCCATCGTGCGGCGAAGGGCCGCTCCTGGCTGGGCCTGGCGCTCGCTCTCATCGTTCTCGTGGGGCTGATCGTGGGCGGCGCCGTCTATTGGACCGGCCGTGGCACCGACAAGGCGGCCGCCTCCGGAGGCGACGTCCAGGCCGGCAACCAGGATGCCGCCTGCGGCGAACGCCGGTTCTCGATCGCCGCCGATCCCCGCATCGCCGCGACCGTCCGTCAGGTGGTGTCGTCGCTGCCGCCCGATGCGTGCATCTCCGTGGGCGTCCGTGCGGCGACGTCCGCCGACGTCGCTGCCGATGTGGCGCGCGCCGAGGGCAAGGGCCTGGGCGGCACGCTCCCGGACGCCTGGATCCCGGACTCCTCGCTCTGGCTCGACATCGCGGGTGCCTCCGAGGAGGGGCAGCAGCGCCTGGACGGCGACGGCACCAGCCTGGCCTCCTCGCCGGTCGTGCTCGCCACGACGCCCGACATCGCCGGGCAGCTGGGAGGGGGCTCCCCGGACTGGCAGTCGACGCTGGAGACGGGCTCGCCGGTCACCCTCGCCCTGCCTGCGCTCGACCGCGACGCCGCCACCTTGACCAGCCTCCCCGCCCTGGAGGGCTCGCGCTCGCTGGCCGAGCTGGCCCGCTTGGTCGCCGCGCCGCCGCTTCCGGAGGGCGAGCCCCTCACGCTCGTCCTGTCGGGGGCGGCCGACGTCGTCCCGTCGACGGAGCAGGAGGTCGCTGCGGCCTCGGGTGACGGCAAGCAGGTGGTGGCGATCTATGACGAGACCTTCGGTGCGCTCGACTTCCCGCTCGTCCGCGTCCGGCCGCTCGACGCGCAGGACGACCCTGCCGCCGACGCGCTCTTCGACAACGTGTCCAAGGCCCTCACCGGAGAGGCCGGTCAATCCGCGCTGGGCAAGGCCGCGTTCCGTACGCCGGACGGGTCGGCGCCTGCGGCCGCCCCCACGGCCCAGGGCGTCGACTTCGCCACCGCCATGGGTGCCGTCGCGACCGACGTCACCGCGCTCGACGACGCCCGCACCCAGTGGAGCACCCAGGGACGACGCGCGCGGCTGCTCCTCCTGATGGACCTGTCGGGCTCGATGCAGGAGCGGCTGCCCGACGGACGGACCCGGGCCGAGGCGGCCCAAGACGCCCTCCGCGGTCTCGTCGAAGGCGCGTCCCCCGACGACGCGCTCGGGCTGTGGGGTTTCACCAACCTCGTCGGCAACGGGGACTACGAGGTGCTGCTGCCCGCCGAGCCGCTCGACAACACCGTCGACGGGGTCAGCCTGCGCGACCGGTTCCTCAGCGAGGTCGACCAGCTCGCGCCGGTGACCGGCGGCTCGACCTCGCTCTATGACACCGTCGCGGCCGCCTATGCCGCGGCGTCGGACAACTATGTCGACGGTCGGTTCAACGCCGTCGTCGTGGTCACCGATGGCCGCAACGAGGACCCCGGCAGTCTCACGCTGCCGGCGCTGCTGGACGACGTACGCCGGCAGTTCGACGGCACGCGCCCAGTGCGGATCATCACCATCGCCTATGGCGAGGACGCCGACCAGGCCACGCTGACGTCGATCGCCGACGCGACGGCCGGCCGGTCCTACCGCGCGCTCACCGGCGACGAGGTGCAGACCCGGCTCGCGGACCTGCTCGCCGAGAAGTGACCGGCGCCGGCGCCGGGCTCAGCCCGCGGTGACGCCCGTGAGTCGGGTGATGGCCTTGAGTGGGATGTCGAGCCACGTGGGGCGGTTGCGCGCCTCATAGACGGCCTCATAGACGGCCTTGTCCGCGAGGTAGCCGTCGAGCATCGTCTGCTCGTCCTCGGTCAGCTCCCGCCCGGCGTAGGCCGTCAGGAATGCCTCGCCGTTGCGGTCGACCCACTCGGTCGCCCGGAAGGCCAGCTGATGGGCGCTGGAGGGGCTGTCGGCGCCCATCGTGCGCTGGACGACCTGCGCCGCATAGTCGAAGGACCGCAGCATCCCGGCGATGTCGCGCCACGGGCTGTCGGGGCGCGAGCGCTCGGCGAGGCTCTTGGCGGGCTCACCCTCGAAGTCGACGATCTTCCAGCCGCGGACGGTGCGCAGCGTCTGGCCGAGGTGGAGGTCGCCGTGAACCCGCTGCACGGTCAGCGTGCCGAGCGTGGCGAAGCGGTCGAACGTGCGGGACAGCGCCTCGCGATGGGCTGCGAGCTCGGGGACGACACGAGCCGCGGCATCCAGCCGCGCCTGCATCGCCGACGCGACCTCCGCGGTGTCCCAGGCCTGCTCGCCGAGCTCGGTGTGGAGCGTCGCGTGCACCTCGGCGACGGCCTCGCCGAGGCGTGCGGACTCGGCCGCGAAGTCGCCGCCCACCTCCTCAGCGTGCAGGTCACCCTCGGCGAACAGATTGCGCACGCTCGCCTGAGCGAGGTCCCAACCGTCGCTCGCCGTCCGTAGGAACTGCTGGAGGAAGCCGAGCTGGAGCACGGCTCCGTCAGCGCCCACCAGCTCGGCGGGCAGGGAGCCCGCGTCGGCCTCGACCCAGCCATAGAGGGCGGCCACGTGCTCGGACCCGGCGCGGGTCAGCCGGTCGTGGATCTCGATGTCCGGGTTGACTCCCGGAGTCACCCGGCGGAACACCTTGAGCAGCGAGTCCTCGCCGAAGGCCACCGAGGAGTTCGACTGCTCACCGGAGAACAGCGTCGAGTGGGTGTCCAGGTCCAGCTCGTGGCCGGGCAACCGGTGGAACGTGAACGGCGCGGCGCTGGCGCCCGTGGCGAAGGAGCGCAGCCAGCACGCCATCGCGTCACGGTCGTGGACCGCGTCATAGAGGAACACCTGGCCGTGCTCGTCCTCCTCGGTCCCGACCAGGGCGTGGTCGAGCCCCGGCTGGCGCTCGGGATAGCGCGCGAGCGGCAGCTGGTAGAGGTCGCGGCCGCCCTCGTCGTCGTCGAAGTCGACGACGACGATCGCCACGACCGGCACCACGCCTCCGGGGTGGCCGGAGGGTACGACGCCGAGCACGTGGGTGTCGCTCACGCGGAAGGGGCGGCCCTTGCCGCCGAACCAGCGGGCCTGGGCGAGGTAGTCGGAGAGCTCGATCACGGCGCTGCCTCCTGGTGGTCAGGCGTCAGCCGGAACCAGTAGAAGCCATAGCCTCCGATGGTGAGCAGATAGGGCAGCTCGCCGATCCGCGGGAAGGGCACTCCGCCCAACAGCTCGACCGGGCGCATGCCCTCCCACCGGCGCAGGTCGAGCTCGACCGGCTGGGGGAAGCGCGAGAGGTTGTTGACGCACAGGATCGCGTCGGAGGAGCCGTCGGGCGCCTGGTAGTCGCGCACATAGGACAACACCGACGGGTTGGACCCGCCGAGGTCGACGAAGTCGCCCAGGCCGAAGGCCTGGTGCTGTTTGCGGGCATGGATCATGCGTCGTGTCCACTGGAGCAGCGACGACGCGTTGGACAGCTGGGCCTCGACATTGACCGACTGGTACCCGAACACGGGGTCCTGGATGAGAGGCAGCATCAACCGGCCGGGGTTGGCCGTGGAGAATCCGGCGTTGCGGTCGGGCGTCCACTGCATCGGGGTGCGGACACCGTCGCGGTCACCCAGCCAGATGTTGTCGCCCATGCCGATCTCGTCGCCGTAGTAGAGCACCGGCGACCCGGGCAGGGACAGCAGCAGCGCGGTGAACAGCTCCATCTGGTTGGTGTCGTTCTCCAGGAGCGGCGCCAGTCGACGGCGGATCCCGATATTGGCCTTCATGCGGGGGTCCTTGGCGTATTCGCCCCACATGTAGTCGCGGTCCTCGTCGGTGACCATCTCGAGGGTCAGCTCGTCGTGGTTGCGCAGGAAGATGCCCCACTGGCAACCGCCCGGGATCGGTGGGGTCTGCTCGAGGATCTCGGAGATGGGGTAGCGCGACTCCCGGCGCACGGCCATGAAGATGCGAGGCATGACGGGGAAGTGGAAGCACATGTGGCACTCGTCGCCGACCCAGCGGCCGTCGGCAGCCGTCGTACCGCCGAAGTAGTCGACGACGTCGGCCGGCCACTGGTTGGCCTCGGCGAGGAGCACGCGGCCGGGGTAGTGCTCGTCGACATAGGAGCGGACCTTCCGCAGGAAGGCATGGGTCTCGGGAAGGTTCTCGCGGTTGGGGCCCGGACGCTCGTAGAGGTAGGGCACCGCGTCGAGGCGGAACCCGTCGAGCCCCATGTCGAGCCAGAACGACAGTGCCTCGATCATCGCGTCGTGGACCCGGGGGTTGTCGAAGTTGAGGTCGGGCTGGTGGGAGAAGAAGCGGTGCCAGTAGTACTGCTGCCGGACCGGGTCCCAGGTCCAGTTGGACGGCTCGGTGTCGACGAAGATGATGCGGGCGTCCTGGTAGAGGTCGTCGGTGTCGGACCAGACATAGAAGTCGCCATAGGGCCCGTGGGGGTCGCTCCGGGAGGCCTGGAACCACGGGTGCTGGTCGCTGGTGTGGTTCATGACGAAGTCGATGATCACGCGGATGCCGCGGTCGTGGGCGGCGGCGACGAAGGCCCGGAAGTCCTCGACGGAGCCGACCTCGGGGAGGACGGCTGTGTAGTCGGCCACGTCGTAGCCGCCATCGCGCAGCGGGGAGGCCATGAACGGCGGCACCCACAGGCAGTCGACCCCGAGCCACGCGAGGTAGTCCAGCCGCTCGGTCAGTCCCTTGAAGTCGCCGGTGCCGTCGCCGTTGGCGTCGGCGAACGACCGGACGAGCACCTCATAGAAGACGGCGGTGCGATACCACTCCGGGTCGTGCGCCAGCGCGCTCTCGACAGGGTCGTGGAGGGGGTCGGCCTCGGCGGCCGTCATGCGGTGGGCCTCACGCTGAACACGTGGGCGGGTTCGCCGCCTGGTCCGAGCCGGACGAAGTTGTGCTCGCCCCAGGTCCAGGTCTCTCCGGTGATCTCGTCGGTCACCACGAACGAGTCGAACCAGGCTCGGCCGAGCGCTGGCATGTCGAGGTGCACGCTGGTCTCGCGGGTCGCGTGGGGGTCGACATTGACCACGACCAGCACGATGTCGTCGGTGCCGTCGGGTGCTGTCGCCCGCTTGCTGTAGGCCAGGATCGCCGGATCGTCGGTCCGGTGGATGGTGAGGTTGCGCAGCTGCTGGAGCGCCGGGTGGGCGCGGCGGATCTGGTTGAGCCGGGTCAGGTAGGGCGCCAGCGTATGTCCGCCGGCCTCGGCGGTGGCCCAGTCGCGGATGCGGACCTGATACTTCTCCGAGTCGAGGTACTCCTCGCTGCCCGGTCGCACGGCCACGTGCTCGAACAGCTCGAAGCCGGCATAGACACCCCAGTTGGGCGACCCGGTCGCAGCCAGGGCGGCTCTGATCTTGAACGCCTCGGGGCCGCCGTACTGGAGGAAGGCGTGGAGGATGTCGGGGGTGTTGACGAAGAGGTTGGGCCGCATCAGGTGGTCGGTCTCCGACGACAGCTCGGTGAGGTAGTCGGCGAGCTCGTCCTTGCCGTTGCGCCACGTGAAGTAGGTGTAGGACTGGTGGAAGCCGATCGCGCCCAGCGTCCGCATCATGGCCGGCTTGGTGAACGCCTCGGCCAGGAACAGCACATCGGGGTCGGTGCGCCTGACCTCGCTGAGCAGCCACTCCCAGAACTGGACCGGCTTGGTGTGGGGGTTGTCGACGCGGAAGATGCGCACGCCGTGGGACATCCACAGTCGTACGACGCGCAGCACCTCGGCCCGGATGCCCTCGGGATCGTTGTCGAAGTTGAGGGGATAGATGTCCTGGTACTTCTTGGGTGGGTTCTCGGCGTAGGCGATGGTCCCGTCGGCGCGGGTGGTGAACCAGTCGGGATGGCTGGTGACCCACGGGTGGTCCGGCGCGCACTGGAGCGCCAGGTCGAGCGCGACCTCGAGCCCGAGCTCGGTCGCCCGGGCCACGAACGCGTCGAAGTCGTCGAAGTCGCCCAGGTCGGGGTGGATGGCGTCGTGGCCGCCGTCGCGAGAGCCGATCGCCCACGGTGATCCGGGGTCGGCCGGGCCGGGGTCGAGGGTGTTGTTGGGACCCTTGCGGTTGACCTCGCCGATCGGGTGGATCGGTGGCAGATAGATCACGTCGAAACCCATGGCAGCGACGGCGTCCAGCCGCTTCGCCGCCGTACGCAAGGTGCCGCTCACGATCGTCCCGTCGTCGGCGAGTCGGGCACCCTCCGACCGCGGGAAGAACTCATACCAGCTGCCGAACAGCGCGCGCTGCCGGTCGGCGAACACGGGGTAGGGGCCGGAGGTCGTCACCATCTCTCGCAGGGGATAGGACCCCAGCAGCTCCCACAGGGCCTCGTCCTCGAGGGCCGCGAGCCGCGCCTCGGCGGGACGCCGCTTGTCCTTGGTCGCCGCGATCGCCGCCCGGAGGACCTCGCGCCCCGCGGTCTCCTTGCGGGGCAGCGCCCGCTGGACCCGCTGGAGCAGCAGCCGCCCCTCGGTGAACATCAGCTCGACGTCGACCCCGGCGCGGATCTTGATCGCGGCGTCGTGGTGCCACGTGGCCAGCGGGTCGGACCAGGACTGCACCTCGAACGACCAGGCGCCCGGAGCGTCCGGGACCACCCACCCGGTGTAGCGATCGGGGGTCGTCGCGGCGGTCGTCATGGGCACCGGTGACCGCCGTTTGCGGTCGGGTCCGATGAGCACCACCTCGGCGCTCAGCTGGTCGTGACCCTCCCGGATCACCGTGGCGCGGACGGGGAACGGTTCGCCGACCGTGGCCTTGGCGGGCAGCCGCCCGCAGTCGACGAGCGGCATGACCTCGAGGATGGGGATGCGTCCGACCATGCCCCCACACTTACGGACGCGGAGCCCGGAGACAAGGTTCGACCCGCGAGAGTCGGGTACCGACGTGTTCATCACGGGGGACTAGGCTTGGATCGTTCAAACTTTCGTGGTTAGGTACTCGCCGTGCGTGCAATCCGTCGCTTCACCGTCCGCCCCGTCCTGCCGGCATCGCTGGCCCCGCTCGGCGACCTCGCCGGCAACCTGCGGTGGTCGTGGCACCCGCCGACCCAGGACATCTTCCGGGCGGTCGACGCCGACCTCTGGGAGGAGGTCAGCCACGACCCGGTCCGCCTGCTGGGTGCCCTCAGCCGCGAGCGGCTCGACCAGCTCGCGCGCGACAAGGAGTTCCTCAACCGGCTCGAGTCGGCCCGCGCCGACCTGACGACCTACCTCGAGGGCGACCGCTGGTACCAGACCAAGGGCGGCGCCGACGCGCCGCGCGCGATCGCCTACTTCTCGCCCGAGTTCGGCATCACCGCCGTGCTGCCGCAATACTCCGGCGGCCTCGGCATCCTCGCCGGCGACCACCTCAAGTCGGCCTCCGACCTCGGCATCCCCCTCATCGGTGTCGGCCTGCTCTATCGCCACGGCTACTTCAAGCAGTCGCTGTCCCGCGAAGGCTGGCAGCTCGAGACCTATCCCGTGCTCGACCCCGACGAGCTCCCGCTGAGCCCGCTGCGCGAGGCCGACGGCAGTCGTGCCACGGTCTCGATCTCGCTGCCCGACGGCCCCGACCTGCTCGCGCGCATCTTCGTGGTCCACGTCGGCCGCGTCCCGCTCCTGCTGCTCGACTCCGACATCGAGGAGAACCCCGAGCACTACCGCGACATCACCGACCGTCTTTATGGCGGCACCACCGAGCACCGGCTCCGCCAGGAGCTGCTGTTGGGCGTCGGCGGCGTCCGCGCCCTCCGCGCCTATGCCCGGATCACAGGCGCCCCGGAGCCGGAGGTCTATCACACCAACGAGGGCCACGCCGGCTTCCTGGGCCTCGAGCGCATCCGCGAGCTCACCGTCGCCAAGGAGGGTCCCGGCCTCGACTTCGACACCGCGCTGGAGCTCTCCCGCGCCGGCACCGTGTTCACCACCCACACGCCGGTGCCGGCCGGCATCGACCGCTTCCCGCGCGAGCTGATCGCGCAGTACTTCGGTGGCGGCAGCAGCCCGGTCCCCGGCGTACCCGCCGACCGGGTGCTCGCGCTGGGAGCCGAGGACTACGACGGCGGCGACCCCGCGATGTTCAACATGGCCGTGATGGGTTTCCGGCTCGCCCAGCGCGCCAACGGCGTCTCCGAGCTCCACGGCCACGTCTCGCGCGGCATGTTCAACGGTCTGTGGCCCGCGTTCGACGAGGCCGAGGTCCCGATCGGCTCGATCACCAACGGCGTCCACGGCCCGTCGTGGGTGGCGCGTGAGGTGTTCGAGCTCGCCGCCAAGCACGGCGTCGTCCCCGACACCGAGGACGTCAGCGACTACTGGTCGCTGGTCGAGGCGATCCCCGCCAAGGAGCTGTGGGAGCTCAAGCACACGCTGCGCGAGATCCTGGTCAAGGACGCCCGCAGCCGGCTGGCCAGGTCCACCGCCAAGCGTGGCTATGCCGCCGCCGAGCTCGCCTGGACCGAGACCGCGCTCGACCCCAACGTGCTCACGATCGGGTTCGCCCGCCGGGTGCCGTCGTACAAGCGGCTGACGCTGATGCTGCGCGACCCCGAGCGGCTCCGCAAGCTGCTGCTCCACCCCGAGCGACCGATCCAGCTCATCATCGCCGGCAAGTCGCACCCGGCCGACGACGGCGGCAAGAAGCTGATCCAGGAGATGGTGAAGTTCGCCGACGACCCGGACGTGCGCCACCGGATCGTGTTCTTGCCCAACTACGACATCGCGATGGCCCAGCCGCTCTACCCCGGCTGCGACGTGTGGCTCAACAACCCGCTGCGTCCCTACGAGGCGTGCGGCACCTCCGGCATGAAGGCCGCGCTCAACGGCGGCCTCAACCTGTCGATCCTCGACGGCTGGTGGGACGAGTGGTACGACGGCAACAACGGCTGGGCGATCCCCTCCGCCGACGGCGTCGACGACCAGGACCGCCGCGACGACCTCGAGGCCACGGCGCTCTATGACCTCATCGAGAACGAGGTCGCGCCGCGGTTCTATGACCTCGACGCCGACGGCGTCCCCACCCGGTGGATCGAGATGGTGCGCCACACGCTGGTCTCCCTCGGTCCCAAGGTGCTCGCCGCGCGCATGGTCCGCGACTATGTCCGCCAGCTCTATGCCCCGGCCGCCCACACGGCCCGCGCCCTCAACTCCGACTTCCACGGCGCGCGTGACCTCGCCAAGTGGAAGAAGGCCATCCGCGCCGCCTGGCCGGCGGTCAAGGTCGAGCACGTCGAGTCCACCGGGATCGGCGACGCCCCCGAGGTCGGCATCACCATGCAGGTCCGGGCCTTCGTCGCGCTCGGCGACATCGACCCCGCCGACGTCGAGGTGCAGGTCGTCCACGGCAAGACCACCAGCGAGGACGTCCTCACCGCCACCATCACGACCCCGATGCAGGTCGCCGAGACCTATGAGGGGGGCCGCTACCGGTTCGACGCCGACGTCACCCTCGAGCGCGCCGGCGCCTTCGGCTACACCGTCCGCGTCGTCCCCCACAACGAGGCGCTCGCCAACGTCTCCGAGCTGGGCCTGGTCGCCGTGCCCGTCGACCACTCCGAGGTCTGAGGTTGGGGGATGCCAGTTTCACCGGCTCGCCGGTGAAACTGGCACTTCTCGGCCGAAGTTTCGGTCGAGAAGCGCTAGCTCTGGTCGAGAAGTGTGACGCGTGGGGTTGGTGTTGGCCGGTCGCCCGTCGGGCAGCGCTGCCGTACGACGCCGACGCGTCCGCCGCCGTACGACGACTACGCGTCCGGGTGCGTCTGACGCAGGACGAGGACCGACCGGCCCTCGAGGGTGAGGACATCGCCGGAGGCCACCGGGTCGCCGACCTGGTGCGCCGGGTCGGTCGACAGCACGACCTCGCCGTGGTTGACCCACTGGTTGCGCGGCAAGGTGAGCTCGACCTCGTCGGCACCGCTGTTGAACCACAGCAGGAACGACGAGTCGTGCTGCTGCTCGCCGTGGGGCCCCGGTGAGCGCAGCGGGTCGCCGGAGACGAACATCCCGACCGCGGTCAGGCGGCCGTCGTACCAATCCGGCTGGGTCATCTCGCGCCCGCTCGGGTGCATCCATGCGAGGTCCTTGGGGCCGCCCTCGATGGTCGGGGTCCCCACGAAGTGGTGGCGCTGCCGCAGGGCCGGGTGGTCGCGCCGCAGCCGGAGTGCGGTCTTGACGAGGTCATAGACGTCGAGCCATGCGTCGTCAGGGCGCCAGTCGACCCACGACACCTCGTTGTCCTGGACATAGGCGTTGTTGTTGCCGCGCTGGGTGCGGCCGCGCTCGTCGCCCGCGGTGATCATCGGCGCCCCGCTCGACAGGCAGAGCGTGATCATCATGTTCGCGGCCTGGCGCCGACGCAGCTCGCGGATCTCCTCGTCGTCGGTCTCGCCCTCGACGCCGTGGTTCCACGACCGGTTGTTGTCGGAGCCGTCGCGGTTGTTCTCGCCGTTGGCCTCGTTGTGCTTGGCGTTGTAAGACACCGTGTCGCGGATGGTGAAGCCGTCATGGGCGGTCACGAAGTTCACCGACGCGTACGGCGAGCGGCCGTCGTCGGCGTAGAGGTCGGAGGAGCCGGCAAGCCGGGAGGCGAGGTCGCGGACGCCCCCAGAGCCGCCACGCCAGAAGTCGCGGATGGTGTCGCGGTAGCGGTCGTTCCACTCCACCCACGGCGGGGGGAACGAGCCGACCCGATAGCCGTCCATCGAGGCGTCCCACGGCTCCGCGATGAGCTTGGCATAGCGCAGGACGGGGTCCTGGCTGATCGTGGTCAGGAACGCGCTGCGCATGTCGATGTCGTGTCCCGTGCGCGACAGCGCGGAGGCCAGGTCGAACCGGAACCCGTCGACATGCATCTCGGTGACCCAGTAGCGCAGCGAGTCCAGGATCATCCGCAGCGCGCTCAGGTTGGTGGTGTCGACGGTGTTGCCGCAGCCCGTGACGTCCCAATAGGCGTCACCACCGGTTCCGGCCCGCTTGTAGAAGCCGAAGTCGTCGAGCCCGCGGAAGGAGTAGGACGGCCCGTCCTGACCGCCCTCGGCGGTGTGGTTGTAGACCACGTCGAGGATGACCTCGATGCCTGCGCGGTGGAAGTTGCGGACCATCTCCTTGAACTCGGTGATCTGCTGGCCCCGGTCGCCGGACGCGGCATAGGCGGCGTGGGGGGCGAAGAAGCCGATGGAGTTGTAGCCCCAGTAGTTGGTCATCCCGCGGGCCGCGACCGATGGCTCGCTGAAGAACTGCTGCACCGGCAACAGCTCCACAGCGCTCACGCCGAGGTCCTGCAGATAGCGGGTGACCGTGTGGGTCCCGAGGCCGGCATAGGTCCCGCGCAGGTGTTCGGGGATCTCGTTGTGCAGCTGGGTGAACCCCTTGACGTGGAGCTCATAGATGACGGTGTCGCGCCAGCGGTGCCGCGGTTGCACGTCGTCTTGCCAGTCGAAGACATCGTTGGTGACCACGGAGCGCGGCATCACGGGTGCGGAGTCGAGCCGGCTGGGCCGGTCGGGGTGCTTGACGTCATAGGGCAGCGTCGCCGGGCCGGGGACGAGCCGCCCCGAGATCGCCCGGGCATAGGGGTCGAGCAGCAGTTTCTTGCGGTTGAACCGCTGACCGCGTGAGGGGTCCCACGGGCCCTCGGCGCGGAAGCCGTAGAGCTGACCGACCGGGATTCCGGGGATCTGCCCGTGCCAGACACCAAGGGTGTGCTCGGTCAGCTGGTGCTGGGTCTCGGCACCGTCCTCGTCGAACAGGCAGACCCACACGCTGTGGGCCTCGGGCGACCAGACCGCGAAGTTGGTGGCCTCCGGCGCCCAGCTCGCCCCCAGCGCCTGGTGGTGCCCGGGCCAGACGGGAGCCACCTCGTCGCGGCTCGTCCAGTGCCAGGCGTGTGGGGTCACCGGGTCATTCTGGCCCACGGCCGCCGACGGCGTACGGCGGTCCGCCCACTAGGCTCGGCGCGTCGGTCACCGGGAGCGTCGGGAGGAGCAGTGATGGGTGAGTTCGTGCGGTTGGAGGTCGCCGACGGGGTCGGCACGATCCGGTTGGACCGACCGAAGATGAACGCCCTCAACGTGCAGGTCCAGGAGGAGATCCGGGCCGCCGCTACCGAGGCCTCCGAGCGTGAGGACGTCAAGGCGGTCGTGGTCTATGGCGGTGAGCGGGTCTTCGCCGCCGGCGCGGACATCAAGGAGATGGCCGACATGTCCTACACCGACATGGTGCGCCGCTCCGGTCCGCTGCAGTCCGCGCTGAGCTCCGTCGCGCGCATCCCCAAGCCGGTCGTCGCCGCGATCACCGGCTATGCCCTCGGGGGTGGCTGCGAGCTCGCCCTGTGCGCCGATGTCCGCTTCGCCGCCGACAACGCCGTCCTCGGCCAGCCCGAGATCCTGCTCGGCATCATCCCGGGGGCCGGCGGCACCCAGCGGCTCAGCCGCCTGGTGGGTCCCAGCCGTGCCAAGGACATCATCTTCACGGGCCGTTTCGTCCAGGCCGACGAGGCGCTGGCGATCGGGCTGGTGGACCGCGTCTTCCCCGCCGAGGAGGTCTATGACGGCGCGTTGGCCTGGGCCCGGCAGTTCGCGAACGCCGCCACCTATGCGCTGCGGGCGGCCAAGGAGTCCATCGATCGCGGTCTGGAGGTCGACCTCGAGACCGGCCTGGAGCTCGAGCGCCAGCAGTTCGCGGCCCTCTTCGCGACCGAGGACCGCGCGATCGGGATGACCTCGTTCGTCGAGAACGGCCCCGGCAAGGCGCAGTTCCTCGGCCGCTGAGCCGGCCCCCGGGATTCTCCGGTCGGCATGTGACTTACTGCACCCGTCGGGCGGGTACCTGAGCGCACATACCGACAGGTAGCCTCGGGTCACACCCGGGTCGACGCCCTCCTGCGCCGGCCCGTTGACCGATGCCTTGAGGAGGGGCCGCACAGGCCATACGCCCATGAACATTGTCGTGTGTGTGAAGCATGTCCCGGATGCGACGGCTGCGATCGGTTTCGAGGCCGACCAGACGGTGGACCGCGCTGGGGTCGAGGGGTTGTTGTCGGAGCTGGATGAGTACGCCGTGGAGCAGGCGCTGCAGATCCGTGAGAAGCGTGAGGGTGAGGACATCACCGTGATCGCGTTGACGGTGGGTCCGGAGAAGGCTGCTGACGCGATCCGCAAGGCGCTGCAGATGGGTGCCGACCAGGGCGTGCATGTGTCTGATGAGGCGATCGCGGGGTCGGATGCGGTGGCGACGTCGCTGGTGTTGGCCGAGGCGGTCAAGAAGGTTGCGGCGACGGTCGGGCCGGTGGACCTGGTGATGACCGGGATGTCGTCGACCGATGGCGCGATGGGTGTGGTCGGCCCGATGATGTCGGAGCGGCTGGGCTGGCCCCAGGTGACCTATGCCGACTTGGTGGAGACCCAGGGTGACCAGGTCCGGATCAAGCGTGACTCCGATGTGTCGACCGAGGTGATCGGCGCGACGATGCCGCTGGTGTTGTCGGTGACCGACCGTGGTGGCGAGGCCCGCTACCCGTCGTTCAAGGGCATCATGGCGGCGAAGAAGAAGCCGGTGGAGACCTGGTCGCTGGCCGACCTCGGTGTCGATGCGGGCAGTGTGGGTCTGGCGGCGGCGTGGACCGCGGTCGCGGACACCACCGCCCGCCCGCCGCGCACCGCTGGTGAGGTCGTCAAGGACGACGCCGGGTCGGGTGCGACCGCGCTGGTGGAGTTCCTCGCTGCCAAGAAGTTCATCTGAGAAGGGCTGTGCTGATGTCTGAGATCCTGGTTCTGGTCGACCACGCCGACGGCGCGGTCCGCAAGCCCACGTTCGAGATGTTGACGATCGCCCGTCGTCTGGGTGAGCCGTCGGCGGTGTTCATCGGTGCCGCCGACAAGGCGGCCGGCGCGGTCGAGGCGGTCAAGGCCTATGGCGCCGAGAAGGTCTATGTCGTCGACGACGCCGAGATCCGCGGCTACCTGGTGGTGCCCAAGGCCGAGGCGCTGGCCCAGATCGCCGGCACGGCGTCCCCGGGCGCGGTGCTGATCACCTCCAGTGTGGAGGGCAAGGAGATCGCCGCGCGGCTGGCGATCAAGCTCGGTTCGGGTCTGGTGACCGACGCGGTCGACGTCCAGGCCGGCGACGGCGGCCCGGTCGCGACCCAGTCGGTGTTCTCCGGCAGCTACACGCTGACCGGGACGGTCACCCACGGCACCCCGATCATCACCGTCAAGCCCAACGCGGCGGCGCCGGAGGAGGCCGCCGGTGCTGGGGCCGTCGAGAACGTCGCGGTCACCATCTCCGAGGCCGCCAAGACCGCGCAGATCATCGCCGCCCAGCCCAAGCAGGCCTCGGGTCGCCCCGAGCTGACCGAGGCCGCGGTCGTGGTCTCCGGTGGCCGTGGCACCGGTGGTGACTTCGGTCCCGTCGACGCGATGGCCGACGCCCTGGGCGGCGCGGTCGGTGCCTCGCGCGCGGCCGTCGACTCCGGCTGGGTGGCCCACAGCCTCCAGGTCGGCCAGACCGGCAAGACCGTCTCGCCCCAGCTCTATGTCGCTGCGGGGATCTCCGGGGCGATCCAGCACCGCGCCGGGATGCAGACCTCCAAGACGATCATCGCGGTCAACAAGGACGAGGAGGCCCCGATCTTCGAGCTCGTCGACCTCGGCATCGTCGGCGACCTCCACGCCGTCCTCCCCGCCGCCACCCAGGAGATCCAGACCCGCAAGGGCTGACGTCCGTCTCGTGCCCGGCCCTCCCCGTCGATAAGACGCGGGGAGGGCCGAGCCGTCTCCGCACTAGGGTTGCCCTCATGTCGAGTGCCGACCTCACCCGCGCCGAGCACGCCGCCTCCGGCGATCCCGTCGTCGCCGCGGCCGAGCGCGCCCGCCGCGCCAGCCACGGCCTCGCGCTCGCCACCCGGCAGCAGAAGGACGCGGCCCTCGAGGCCATGGCGACGGCCCTGGCCACCCATGAGGCCGCCATCCTCGCGGCCAACGCCGAGGACATCGCCCGCGCCGAGGCGGTGGGCACGCCGGCCAACCTGATCGACCGGCTCCGGCTCACCCCCGAGCGGCTCGCTGGCATGGCCCAGGGCCTGCGTGACGTCGCCGCCCTGCCCGACCCCGTCGGCGAGGTCGTCCGCGGCAGCACGCTGGCCAACGGCCTGGAGATGCGGCAGGTCCGGGTCCCGTTCGGGGTCGTCGGCATGATCTATGAGGCACGACCCAACGTCACCGCCGACGCGGCCGGGATCTGCCTCAAGTCCGGCAACGCCGTCCTCCTGCGCGGCAGCTCCAGCGCCCGCTCCAGCAACACCGCGATCGTCGCCGCCCTGCGAGGAGCGGTCGAGGAGGCGGGTCTGGAGCCCGACGTCGTCCAGCTGGTCCCGGGCGACACCCACGACAGCGTCAAGTCGCTGATGCGCGCCCGTGGCCTGGTCGACGTGCTGATCCCGCGCGGCGGCGCCGCGCTGATCCGCTCCGTCGTCGAGGAGTCGACCGTCCCCGTGATCGAGACCGGTGTCGGCAACTGCCACGTCTATGTCGACCGCGGCGCCGACCTCGACAAGGCCCTGGCCATCGTCCTCAACGCCAAGACCCACCGCACCAGCGTCTGCAACTCCGCCGAGTCGCTGCTGGTCCACGCCGACATCGCCCAGCAGTTCCTGCCCCGCGTCGTCGCCGCGCTCCAGGACGCCGGGGTCACCATCCACGGCGACGCCGCCTTCACGTCGTACGACGGGGTCCAGCCGGCCACCGACGACGACTACGAGGCCGAATACCTCTCCCTCGACATCTCCGCCCGGGTGGTGGCGTCGCTGGATGAGGCGATCGAGCACATCCGGCGGTTCTCCAGCCAGCACACCGAGGCGATCGTCACCGAGGACCTCGCCGCTGCCCGGCACTTCACGGCGGCGGTCGACTCGGCTGCCGTGATGGTCAACGCCTCCACCCGGTTCACCGACGGCGGTGAGTTCGGCTTCGGCGCCGAGATCGGCATCAGCACCCAGAAGCTCCACGCGCGGGGGCCGATGGGGCTGACCGAGATGACCTCGACCAAGTTCGTCGTCACGGGCGACGGTCACATCCGCTGACCACCCCCAGGGGTGAAACCGCGCCGGAGACCGATCCGGCGGGGCGGGCGGATCGCGATCTGGGGGGTGGATGCCGCTAGGCTGTGCGCCATGAGCGACATCATCACCCTGGCCGCCGAGGCCGCGTCGTCGGAGGGCACGTCGGCCTGGCCGTTCATCGTCGGTGGCGGGATCCTGCTGGTGCTCTTCGCCCTCATGGCGGGCCTTCTCATGTTCGGCAAGGGTCGCGAGCACAGCTGAGCCCCGCCGTCACCTCCTCGTCCGCCCATCCGCGCCGCGTCGGCGTGATGGGCGGTACGTTCGACCCCATCCACCACGGCCACCTGGTCGCGGCGTCGGAGGTGCAGTCCTGGTTCGGCCTCGACGAGGTCGTGTTCGTACCGACCGGTGACCCGTGGCAGAAGTCCGACCGAGCGGTCTCGCCCGCCGAGCACCGCTATCTGATGACGGTCATCGCGACCGCGGCCAACCCCCGGTTCACCGTCTCCCGCGTCGACATCGACCGCCCGGGGCCGACGTACACGATCGACACGCTGCGCGACCTCCACGAGCGGATGCCCGACGCCGAGCTCTACTTCATCACCGGTGCCGACGCGCTGACCGAGATCTTCACGTGGCGCAACGCCGACGAGCTGTTCGCCATGGCCCAGTTCGTCGGCTGTACCCGCCCCGGCTATGCCATGGACGCCGACGCCCTCGAGCGGATCCCCGAGGATCGCGTCACCCTGGTCGAGATCCCCGCCCTGGCGATCTCCTCCACCGACGTTCGGGCGCGCTCCCAGCGGGGAGAGCCCGTCTGGTACCTCGTCCCGGACGGGGTCGTCCAATACGTCGCCAAGCACGGCCTCTATCCCCAGACCATCGCCCCCACCGACCATCAGGACTCGCCTGTATGACCGCCACCGACCACGCCGTCGGGCTCGCCCGGGTCGCCGCCCTGGCCGCCTCCGACAAGCTGGCCCAACACATCCTCGCCTTCGACGTGAGCGAGCAGCTCGCGATCACGGATGTCTTCCTGCTCGCCTCCGGCACCAACGACCGCCAGGTCAACGCCATCGTCGACGAGGTCGAGGACAAGCTCCGCGACTCCGGGGTCAAGCCGCTGCGCCGCGAGGGCCAGCGGGAGGGCCGTTGGGTGCTGCTCGACTATGGCGACATCGTCGTGCACGTCCAGCACGAGGAGGAGCGGCAGTTCTATGCCCTCGAGCGGCTCTGGCGCGACTGCCCGGCGATCCCGCTGCCCGAGGTCGAGCCGCCCGGCGGCGCACCCGGCGCGGTCGCGGCCGACGACCCGCGCGCCGGGCTCGACACGGGCGACGCGGCCGGCGAGGCCCTCGCAGAGCAGCCCGACGCCTGAGCCGATGACCACCCCGGCCCCCGAGTCGACCGCCCGCCAGCTGCTGCTGGTGCGCCACGGTCGCACGCCCTGGAACGCCATCGAGCGCGCCCAGGGCCACACCGACGTCCAGCTCGACGAGTGCGGCGAGGAGCAGTCCCTGGCTGCCGCCCGCGTGCTGGCGCTCTATGAGCCGGTGCGGTTGTGGTGCAGCGACCTGGCGCGCGCCCGCCAGACGGCCTCCTACATCGAGACCGCGACCGGCCTGACCGCCGCCGTCGACCCGCGGCTGCGCGAGTACGACGTCGGCGTACGTTCCGGCCTGACGCGGCTGGAGTTCGCCGAGCGGTTCCCCGAGGAGTACGCCGCCTGGCGGGCCGGCACCGGCTCGCCGCTGGTCCCGGGGGAGGAGACGACGGACTCGGTGCGCACCCGCATCACCGCGGCGCTGGACGAGTGCTTCGACGCTCTCGCGCCCGGCGAGACCGGCGTCGTGGTCGCTCACGGGGCCGCGATGAAGGTCGGGATCCTGGCACTGCTCGGCTGGGACTGGTCGCAAGCGCGCGGCCTGCGGGGCATGGACAACGGCGCCTGGGCGGTCCTCGAACGCGACGCCCAGCACCCGTGGACCCGCCTGACCGCCTACAACCTGCTGCCCAAACGCCGCGGTCACCAACCCGATTTCGCATCCTGCGAGGGGGTTGGCTAGGATTCCTCAGGTTGCTCACGCGAGTGGGTTTCTGGGGCTGTGGCGCAGCTGGTAGCGCACCTGCATGGCATGCAGGGGGTCAGGGGTTCGAGTCCCCTCAGCTCCACCAACATCGCAGGTCAGGGCCACGTCGAGGCTCCTCATCCGAGGGGGCGGCGTGGCTCTCGTGCTTCTCGGCCGCCTCCGTTCCGACACCCGAACCCCGGCGTACGCCGTCGGCGGCGGCCTCTAGCCTGCGACCCATGGCGGGCGGGATGAACAAGCGTGGTCAGTGGGGGGCCATGACCGACCGGCTGGCTCAGGGCAGGCACGATGCGCCGGTGCCACCGCCGGCGCTGAAGCACTGCTGGGTCACCGACGCCCACGGCCGGCTGCCGGGCCTGCTCCTCGGGTGGCGCCGGGCCGAGGGCGGCGCCTGGGAGGGGCGGGTCGCGCGTGCCGTGCCAGCCAGGGACGGGCGCTGGGACCTCGTCGAGGAGTGGCTCCCCGCCGCGATGCTCGACCCGGCCTGACCTCGCCTAGGCTCGACGACATGCGCCCCCTGACCGAGCCGGAGGTCCGCGCCAGCTTCGTGAACCTCACGAAGGGCGAGGCGAAGCGACTGCGCCTGCCCCGTGACCTGACCGACAGCCCGTGGGAGGACCTGGACTATGTGGGCTGGCGCGACCCGCAGTCGCCGGGGCGTGGCTATCTGGTGGCGCCCATCGGCGACGGCCACGTGGGTGTCGCACTCCGGGCACCGTCGGCCGGGGTCGGCGGGCGGCCCAGCATCTGTTCGCTGTGCCTCACCCTGCGCTCGGGCGGCGTGTCGCTGATGGTCGCCCCGCGGGCAGGCAAGGCCGGCCAGCAGGGCCACACGGTCGGCACCACCATCTGCTCCGACCTGGCCTGCTCGCTCTATGTGCGTGGCAAGCTCCAGACGGGCACGCCGGGGATGCACGAGACCCTGACGGTCGAGCAGCGCGTCGAGCGTCTGGTCGGCAACCTGGAGGTGTTCGTCGCCCGGGTGATGAGCGCGGCCTAGGGACGCGAGCGGCCACGCCGGCGCCGTGAGACCACCCACCAGACCACGCCGCCGGCGACGAGCAGGATCAGCAGCAGCGGCCGCCAGTACCACGTCCAGACAGCGTCGTTGGCGCCGAGAAATGACCAGTGCGGGCCGGCCTCGAGGGCGTCCGCGGCGAACGTGACGCAGTTCGACTGCATCCGGTGGTGGATCGCCAGGAGCTGGGTCGTCGACCCGTCGGGGTGGATCTGCACGGCCTTGGCCTGAGAACCGTAGGACTTGGTGATGACGACCGGATCGTCGCCCCGCCAGGTCAGCCGGCAGTTGCTCCCACTGAAGGACCGGCCGCTGACCGTCGTGTTGAGATCAGTGGTCTCGGTCCCATCATCGAGGGAAAAGCGCCTGAGAACGAGCGCTCCACGGTCGCCGTCGGGGACGACGAGCCCGCCGTCCGGGGCGATCATGCCGACGTCGCGCGGGTCTGACGTCCAACCACTGACCGGTGCGAGCGTGAACCTGCGAACTTCTGCCAGACGACTGTCGAGCATCACGACGGTGAGGGTGTCCTCCCGGGCCCGCAGGACAACGATCTCGCCGTCGGCAGTGACGCCGACTGGGCGGGCGTTGACCTCCGCGCGCACGAGGACGCCCGTCGCGACATCGAGCAGGGCGGTCCATCCGTGCGTACGACCCCACATCCATACGAGGAGATGCGTCTGGTCCGGCATGAAGGCGAGCAGGCTGTGGATCGAGCCCGTCGATACTCGGTCGTTGCCTGGCGCCGGCCAGGACGTCGACGTACCCTCCGTGAGATCACGAATCTCCACAGTGCGCCTGACGAGCAGGGCAACCCGGGAGCCGTCGGGGCTCAGGGCCGGCGCCTGGGTGGTCGGCAGGGTCCACTCCCGACCGTCTCTGCCGACGGCCTCCTGGCCACCATTTCCGAAGTTGTTGTCATCTATGACCACCGCGAGGGGACCGGGCTTGTCGGGCAGCATCGGCGCGCCACGGATGAAGCCGATCCGCTGGGGGAAGCCGCCGTCATCGGGCAGCAGCCCGGCCAGCCGCGGTGCCATGCCCGGCACCAGCGACACCGCCAGCAGTACGACGGCCACCAGCCAGGCGCCGACCGCCACTCGCTTCCGCACGATCCCACCCCCGGGAGCAGGCTACGGCGTGGCAGGGTGACTCCATGCGCGTCGGCGGGTTCCTCCACGGGATCTTCACAACCCTGGCCGCAGCGAGTCTGCTGGCCGGGGCCGCGACCGCCGCTGCGGCCGCTCCCGCGCGCGACGTCTGGCGTCCCACGCCCGGCACCTCGTGGCAGTGGCAGATCGTCGGCGAGGTCGCGCCGCCGTACCGGCCGGTCCAGATGTACGACGTCGACCTGCAGGACGCCGTACCGGCGCGGCGGCGCGTGTCGGTCGACGGCTTCGGCACCGTGACCTGGCCGAAGGGCGACAACGCGGGCGTGGTCGCCGGGCTGCACGACGCCGGTCTGGCCGTGGTCTGCTACCTCGACTCGGGTGCGTGGGAGTCCTACCGGCCCGACGCCGACCTCTTCCCACGCCGCGTGATCGGGCGTACGACGGGTTGGCGCGGCGAGCGCTGGCTCGACCTCCGGCCGCGCGCCACCCGGGCCTTCGAGCCGATCATCTGGGCTCGCCTGCGACTGGCGTCGCGGATCGGCTGCGACGGCGTCGAGCCCGACCAGAACAACCCGTGGGGCAACCATCCCGGCTTCCCGATCACGCGCGCGCATGAGAAGCGGTGGTACCTCCGCGTGGCTGCCCACGCCCACCGGCTGGGACTGTCGGTCGGGATGAAGAACGGCATCGAGGTCACCGACGCCGACACGGTCGCGGCGTTCGACTGGGCGCTCAACGAGGAGTGCTTCTTCTTCCACGAGTGCGGCCGGCTCGGCGGGTTCGTCGACGCGGGCAAGGCGGTCTTCCAGACCGAGTACGTCGCCGACTGGCGCCGACGCGGCCTCGACACGGCCGCCGAGGTGGCCGACGTCGTCTGTGCGGACGCCCGCGACCGCGGCTTCTCGACGCTGGTGAAGCGTCATGTCCCCGACGGACGGTTCGTCGCGTGTTGACCACGTCCGGAGCGAGCCCGACCGTGGTCGCGATCCACGTCGCACCGGCCACGCGCCTGCCGACGAGATCGGTGCCCGAGGTCGTCGCCGAGGCGGGCAAGGGACTGGTTGGTGACCGCTACCATGGCACCAAGCACCGCCACGTCACGGTGCAGTCGGAGACGGGCTTGGCAGCGGCGGCTGCGGATCTGGGACGCCCGGTGGACCCGGGCCTGACCCGGCGCAACATCACGGTGAGCGGCGGCGACGTCCCGACCACGCCGGGCGTGCGGCTGCGGGTCGGGGAGGCGCTGCTCGAGGTGGTGCGGGTCGCGGCGCCCTGTCGCCTCCTCGACGACACCCTCGGCCCGGGTGCCCAGGAGGCGCTGCGCCGCCGGGCAGGGACGGTGTTCCGGGTGCTGGAGTCGGGCACCATCCGCGTCGGTGACGCGGTCGTCGCCGAGGAGGGCTGACCTCAGCCCGCAGGGCTCGTGGGCTCGGCGAGCAGGCTGTTGCCGGCGGCCATGGCGACGAGGTGCTCGAACGCCCGGTCGGTGGTGGGCCCCTGCCCACGCCGCGACGCCGCCTCCACGATCCAGTAGAGGTCCGCGGCACGTGCCCGCTCGACCAGGTCGCCGGGCGGCGCCTGCTCGGCCTCCGGGAGCCACGGCAGCATCGCCTCGACGGCGGCTGTCGCGAACGGCGTACGGCGCCCCTCCCGCAGCAGGCTGCCCAGGTCCTCGACCGGGTGGCCGGCGTGGACGAACTCCCAGTCGACGATTCCCGTGACGCATCCCGTGGCGCCGTCGACCAGCACGTTGTGAGGTCGGAGGTCGCCGTGGACGAGGCAGGCGCGCCGGCTGACGGCGAGCAGCCCGTCGCCCCGAGCAGCGAGGCGACGCAGGGTCGCGCGCCGGGCGGGGGAGAGGTCGTCGAGTGCGCTCCCCGTGGCGTGATGGTCCCACCAGGACACGAGGGACTCGGCATGGTCGGGATAGCCCCCCAGCACCAGCCGCTCGTCACGGAACGCTCCGGGTCCCCGCATCGCGATCCCGGCCAGCCGACCGAGGATCCGTCCCAGCTGTCCGCCCAGGGTCTGTTGGAGGGCCGTCGACGCCGTCGGGAGCACGGCCGACAACGGGACGCCCGGCACCAGGGTCGTGGCCAGGAGGCCGTGCGGCTCCGTCGGCCCGACCGCCCGCCAGGCCACCACCTCCGGCGCGGGCACCAGACCCGCCACGAGGCGCAGCACCCCCGCCTGGACGGCCGGGGCCTCCGGGCCGCGGTGGCGGTCGCCCACGCCGTACACCCGGAGGGCGACGGGCCGGCCATCCTCCTCACGCCGGGCCGCGAAGCTCTCCCCGGCGCCACCTCCACCGAGGGGCACCAGGTCGGTGTAGCCCGCGACCTCGGGCGGCGAACCGGCCATGACCCGATTGTGCCGTGACCGTTTCGCGCACGTGGAGCCGCTCACGAGAGATTGCTTCCGCTGCGCGGTGGGTTGATGATGTGGCGATGCCCTCGAGCCTGGTCGACGCGATGCGTGCGCGTCCCGTCGTCCTCGACGGAGGGCTGGCGACCCGGCTCGAGGAGCGCGGTCACGACCTGAGCGACGACCTGTGGTCGGCGCGGCTGCTGGTCGACGAGCCGGCCGAGATCGTCGCCGCCCACTTCGACTACTTCGCCGCCGGCGCCCAGATCGCGACGACGGCCTCATACCAGGTCTCCTATCAGGGTCTGGCTGCTCGCGGCCTCGACCATGCCGACACCGACAAGCTGCTGCGACGCAGCGTGGAGCTCGCTCGGGAGGCCGCCTCGCTCTTCGACGACGACCGCCCGCGCTGGGTGGCGGCCTCGGTCGGGCCCTATGGCGCGGCTCTCGCCGACGGGTCCGAGTACACCGGTGACTACGGCATGACCGTCCATCAGCTCCGCGCGTGGCACCGGCCTCGGTTGGCCGCCCTGGCCGAGGCCGGCGCCGACGTGCTCGCGCTGGAGACCATCCCGTGCCTCCCGGAGGCCGAGGCACTTCTCACCGAGATCGCCGGCACCGGCCTCCAGTGCTGGCTCTCGCTGACCCCCGACGAGGACACCACCCGCTGTGGTGAGCCGATGGTGGAGGCGTTCGCCATGGCCCGTGACGTCAACGAGGTCGTGGCGGTCGGCATGAACTGCTGCGACGCCAGCAGCGCGGGGGCCCTGATCGGCACCGCTGCGCGGATGTCGGGCAAGCCGGTCGTGGTCTACCCCAACAGCGGCGAGGGCTGGGACGGCGCCGCCCGCACCTGGGTCGGCGAGGGTGACTTCACCCCGTCGGCGGCCCATGACTGGGTGCGCGACGGCGCTCGCCTGGTCGGCGGCTGCTGCCGGGTCGGCCCTGAGCAGATCCGCCAGATGGCCGCCGACCTCCTCGCCTGACCCGTTCGCCGAGTCGTCACAGGATGTGACGGCTCGGCGACGAATAGGCCGCATTTCACGTCGAGTCGTCACAGGATGTGACGACTGGACGGCAAGGAACCGGGCAGGGCGTCAGGCGGGAAGGCGGAGGAGCAGGGGGAGGGACCCGTCGGTCAGGGCCATCAGCGTGGCGATGGTCAGCATCACCCGGGCGTGGATGAAGCGCTCCCGGTCGAGCTGTTGGGACGGCAGCGGGAACAGCAGCTCGGCGATCTGGCGGGAGCGCCACAGGTCATAGCCGAAGGCCTGCGCGTCGCCGTGGTCCTGGGCGAACCGGTTGGACGACATCGTGGTGCCCGGCACCAGGTTGACCACGACCAGCGCCTCCTGGTGACGTCCCTCGAGCACCGACACGCTCGTGGGTGCCTTGCGCTCGAGCAGGGCGATGATCTCGCCGCGGCCGTGGAAGTACGCCGCCGAACGGCTACGCAGCACCAGCCCGGCCCCCAGCACGCGGAGGTAGTGGTCACGGTTGAAGGCGTCGTCCATGATCACCCGGGCCAGCCGCTTGTGGTCCTCGACGAGGTGGGGGTCGATCATGGCGTTGAGGACGTCGTGGAGCCCGTCGATCGCGCCACAGCCGACCTGGTCACCGGCCCCGACGTCGTCGCGGTGGCCGCCCGGGGTGAGCCCGAGCCGCAGGTAGGAGTCGACCATCATCTCGGCGTCGCTGAGGAACGTGCCGCGGGTCAGGTCGTCCTTGTCGACGCCGAGGCGGTAGGCCAGCGCCGAGCCGGGGGCACCGCCGGGCACCTGCGGCCCCAGCGCCGACTCGTCGAGGGCCGGGTCGTGCCGCCCGTCGATGCAGCGCGTCGGCGCGGTCGCCCCGACGGGCACGTAGTAGCCGTCCAGGCCCACGATCAGCTCACGAACCTCCAGGCCCGAGCCGTCGGCCGACAGCGTCCCGGGCCAGGCGGCCGTCGACAGCCGGCCGAGGTTGACCACCCGGCCGACCGGCTTGGAGTGGGTCCGCGTGGCCCGGCCCCGGGGACTGCGCCGCGGCGCCGTGGTCATGTGATCGTCAGCCCGCCGTCGACGGCGATCGTCTGCCCGGTGACATAGCCGGCGGCCGGCGACGCGAGCCACACCAGGGTCGCGGCGAGCTCGCGGGGATCACCCTTGCGCTGGGCGACCACGCGGACGCCGACCGCGTCGAGATAGCCGGGCGGGTACTGCTCGGTCATCTCCGACTCGAAGAACCCGGGCGCGATGGCGTTGACGCGGATGCCCTTCCGGCCGGTCCACTGCTGGGCCAGGTCGCGGGTGAGGCCGATCAGCCCGGCCTTGCTCGCGGCGTACGCCGCCTGCGGCAGGCCAGCGGTGGTCAGCCCCAGCACCGAGGAGATGTTGACGATGCTGGAACCCGGGCCCATCACCCGGCCGCAGGACTGCGCCATCCAATAGCAGCCGTTGAGGTTGACGTCGATCACGGCGCGGAACTGCTCGGGAGTCTCCTTGGTGGCCGGGACGGCCGTGCCGACGCCGGCGTTGTTGACCAGGACGTCGACGTGGCCGAAGCGCTCCATCGCCGCGTCGACGAGCGCCTGGCACTGGGCGGGGTCCGCCACGTCGGTCGCCACGGTGAGCGCCTGTCGGCCGGCCGCCTCGACCAGGGCAGCGGTGTCCGCCAGCCGGTCCACGCGCCGCGCGGCGAGGACGACGTCGGCGCCCGCCTCCGCGAGGGCCTGGGCGAACGCGACCCCGAGGCCGCTGGAGGCCCCCGTCACGATCGCCACCTTGTCATCGAGCCGGAACAGATCGGTCACCGTCATGTCGCGGACTCTACCCACGACGCTCCTCAGGGCGCGGGGGCCTGCGTCGCGACCCGCGGCAGCGTCCGCACCGACCGGGACAGCAGCGTCGCCGCCACGATCAGCAGGAACGCGATGCCGCTCGCCACCAGCACCTGGGAGTAGCCGAACGCCGCCCCGACCGGGCCGGCCGCGAGCTGCCCCAGCGGCATCGCGATGAACGAGCCGAGGGCGTCATAGGAGAACGCCCGCGACAGCATCGACTCCTCGATGTTCTCCATCATCGCGAGGTTCCAGCCGATCGCGAAGACCTCGATCCCGGCACCGCCGAGGAACGACACGACGACCAGCGTCGGGGTGTGCGGGGAGAGGCCGAGCGCCAGCATCGGCAGCCCCAGGAACAGCGTGCCGACCATGCCCCACAGCAGCGGCCGCTGGAGCGGGATCCGGAGCATCAGCACACTCATCGTCAGCAGCCCGGCCGCCTCGGCAGACAGCACGAAGCCCCACTGCTGGCGCCCGATCGTGTCCTGGGCCACCACCGGCCCGAGCGTGTTCCACGCGCCCGAGAGCAGCGCGTTGAGCGCGCCGAACGCCAGCACGATGACCCACAGCCAGGTGGTGGAGCGGAAGAAGTCCCAGCCCTCCCGCAGCTCGCGCAGGGTGCTGCTCGGCTCCCCGGACCGCTCCCGCGGCGGGATCCGCACGGGCAGCAGCAACAGCGCCGACAGCCCCCAGGTGGCCGCGTCGATCGCCAGTGCCCAGCCGGACCCCACCGTGACGACGAAGAGCGCACCCAGGGTGGGACCGAGCACCGTCAGGCCGTTGCGGGAGAGTGACATCAGGGCGTTGGCCGGCTGCAGTTCCTCGCGCGGCACGAGCTGTTGCATCACACTCGCCATCGCCGGGAACGACATGGCCGACACGGCGCCGTTGACCACCGACAGCACGACCAGGCTCCACAGCTCGGCCGTCCCCGTCAGGACCAGCAGTGCGATGGCGCCCTGGGTCGCCGCCGACGCGACGTTGGAGACCTGGAGGACCAGGGTGCGGGGCAGCCGGTCGGAGATCACGCCGCCATAGAGCAGCAGGACCACCATCGGGATCGTCCGAGCGGCCAGCACCTGGCCCAGCGCCGAGGCCGAGTCGGTGATGTCGAGCACCGCGAACGTGAGCGCGATGCTCGCCATCATCGAGCCGAGCGTGTTGACGAACCGGGAGGCGTAGTACCACGCGAAGTTGCGCGACCGCAGCGGTGCGAACGCCGCCTGCCAGGTCACCCGGGCAACCTACCCCGCGCCGTACGACGGCTCCGGCAGGGCTGGCGGGCGCTGCGCTCGTGGGCCGCCCGAGTCCACCCCTGAGGGCACCCTGGTTCGACCCCGAAAGGCCTGGATCGGCGGTGCGCGGACTGGTCTCATGGAGGACGACACAGAAGGAGCAAGACCATGTCCAACACCCAGCCCGGCTACGGCTACCAGCCCGCGACCTCGCCGGAGGAGGAGCGCACCGTCGGGATGATCTCCCACCTGGTGCCGCTCGGCGCGATGGTGCTCAGCGCGGGGTTCTTCGGCTTCGTGGCGTCTCTGGTGATCTACCTCATCTACAAGGACCGCGGCCCGTTCGCCCGGCAGCACGCCGCCAACTCGCTCAACATCCAGCTCACCACGCTGATCGTGTTGCTGGTCTCGCTGCCGCTCATGCTCGTCCTGGTCGGTTTCGTGACGTTCGCGGCGGCGTTCGTCGTCGCCTTCGTCCTCCACCTCATCGGTGCCGTCAAGGCCAACAGCGGCCAGTGGTGGACGCCGCCGCTGACGATCCGCTTCGTCAGCTGACCGCTCGTGCCGCGGAGCCGGCGCCCTGACCGAGACCTGAGGGTCAGGGCGCCGTCGCCGGCCCCATCCCGTTGCGGAGCAGGTTGCCACGCCCGGTCGGCCAGGGCAGGCAGGCCGTGCCGGAGCCGGGCACCGTATAGACGTCGATGCCGTGGTCGAAGGTCGTCAGCACGATCTCGAGGGTCCCGTTGCCGGTGAGGTCGCCGATCGACGGGGCGGCCGGGACGCCGATCCCGTTGCCGTCGCGGCGCTGGTGGCGGAGCTTGGTCGAGGAGAGCCGCTTCCCGTTGGCCGACAGGACGACGAGCCGCCCGCCACCGGTCTTGAGCGAGTAGAGCCCGAGGACCAGCTCCGGCGTGCCGTCCTTGTTGAGGTCGGCGGCCACGACCTCCGAGGCGAACGTCTTGGCGGTGCGCTTGGCATAGGTCCAGGTCCACAGCTTCTTGCCGGTCGGCGAGACCGCATAGACCTTGCCGCCGGGAGGTGCGGCGACGATCTCGGGCCGGGCGTCGCCCACGATGTCGACCACCGTCGGCGCCGGGATGCCCGAGGGCGGGTACCAGTCACCGCTGGGGCGGACCCGCGGCTTGACGGTCATCAGCAGGTCGACGAAGCCAGGATGGCGACGCGCCGAGCGTGACCCGTCGCCCTGGGCGCCGTCGAGCACGGTGACCGCATAGCCCTGGGTCTCATAGGGCTCGTGCAGCTCGGCGTTGGGCAGGCCGATGACCTCGTTGCGGCCGTCGCCGTCGAGGTCGGCCACCGACGGGGGCGACGCGGTCCACTGCAGCCACATGGTCCTGCTCGGGCTGGGCCACGCGCCGGTGTGGCGGTGGTAGTGGCGGGCCTCCACCTTGGGGCTGGCCCACCGGATGAACTGGCCCCAGCCCATCCGCTTGCCGAGGTATTGCGACTGCGGGTTGGTGAACCACGGCGACGCCAGCACCGAGGTGCCGTCGTGGTTGAAGACGTTGATCTGGTGGTTGTCGAACGTCGTCACGATCTCGAGCTCGGAGTCGTTGTCGAGGTTGCCGATGCCGACGTTCTCGCCATAGGCGCCATAGCCGTGGTTGCCCATGCCGTTGAACGACCGGTCGTTGCCCTTGCCGCCGAGGGTGTTGTAGCGCGGCCACGCCGGGTCGTGGCCGCCCGCCGGCTGGTAGAGCCGGCCGTTGGCGTTGAACACGAAGACCTGCGCGCCGGTCGAGGACGTGTTCGTGGTCGTCACCACGGTCTCGACGGTGCCGTTGCCGTCGAGGTCGGCGGCCGCCATCCCGCGGGCCTCCGGACACTGGCCGCCGCTGCAGGTCGAGGCCTTCCAGACGCGCACGAGCCTGCCGGCGTTGGTCAGGCGGTAGGCCGCCACGGTGCCGCTGTTGCCGGCCACCACGATCTCCTGCTTGCCGTCCTCGTCGATGTCGGCGACGACCGAGGGCGCATAGACGCGACCGTCGGTGGCCGTGCCCCGGCCCAGCTGCTTGCCGGTCGCGTCGAAGACGAACGTCGAATAGAACGGCGCCACGATCTCCAGCCGGCCGTCACCGTCGAGGTCCACGAGACCGGGGGAGGAGAACCAGCCCGTCTCTCCCGTGGCGATGTTGCGCACGAACCGGGGCGGCTGGACGGCCGCCGTACCGCCATCGGAGGCGCAGGCGGCGCCCGCGAGGGCGACCACCGCCTCGTCGGCGGAGACGGCGCCGCTCCCGGACAGCAGCAGCGTGACCGCCCCCAGGGCGACGAACGAACGGGTCGGGTGAGCCAGGGACCGCATGGTCGCGACCCTACTCGCGCAAACCCTCGCGCTGGGCGCACCGGCGAGGCGGTAGACTCCCACCCATGCGAAGGAACCTGCTCCTTATCTAGCCGCGTCGTGCGATCCACCAGCGACGCGGCTGCCCCTCGTGCGCGAGGGGTTTTTCTATGTCCGGACCCAGGTGCCCAAGACCCAGGAGCAGAGACCGAGAGAGATGAGATGACCGAGCAGACCACCCCGACCGAGCGCCCCGCCGACAGCTATGACGTCAAGGCCACCCAGGACAAGTGGCTGCCCGTCTGGCAGGAGCTGGAGCCCTTCCGCGCCGACGACGACAGCCCCCGGGAGAAGCGCTACGCGCTGACGATGTTCCCCTACCCGAGCGGCGACCTCCACATGGGTCACGCCGAGGTGTTCGCGCTGCACGACGTGGTGGCGCGCTATTGGTGGCAGCGTGGCTACGAGGTCCTCAACCCGATGGGCTTCGACTCGTTCGGGCTGCCGGCCGAGAACGCCGCGATCCGCAACGACGAGCACCCCGACACCTACACCCGGGCCAACATCGCCCGGTCGATCGACTCGTGTCGCAAGTACGCCGCGTCGTTCGACTGGTCGCGGACCTTCAACACCTCCGACCCGGAGTACTACCGCTGGACCCAGTGGCTGTTCCTGAAGTTCTATGAGCGCGGGCTGGCCTATCGCAAGAACAGCCCCGTCAACTGGTGTCCGCAGGACCAGACCGTGCTGGCCAACGAGCAGGTCGTCAACGGCATGTGCGAGCGGTGCGGGGCGGAGGTGACCAAGAAGGAGCTGACCCAGTGGTACTTCAAGATCACCGACTATGCACAAGAGCTGCTGGACGGCCTGGACGAGCTGGAGAAGACCTGGCCCGACCGGGTGGTCACCGCACAGCGCAACTGGATCGGCCGGTCCGAGGGTGCCCACGTCACGTTCACCCTGCACACGGCCGCCGGTGACCGGGACATCGAGGTCTACACAACCCGCCCGGACACGCTGTTCGGTGCGACGTTCATGGTCGTCGCCGCCGACGCCGCCCTGGCGGCCGAGATCGTCCACCCCGACCGGGCGCAGGCCCTGCAGGACTATCTGGTCGAGGTCCGCAAGGCCTCCGACATCGACCGGCTGGCCACCGACCGACCCAAGACCGGTGTCGACCTGGGGGTCACGGCGACCAACCCGGTCAACGGCGAGCAGATCCCGGTGTGGGCGAGCGACTACGTGCTGGCCGACTATGGCACGGGGGCGATCATGGCCGTGCCCGCCCACGACCAGCGCGACCTCGACTTCGCCAAGGCGATGGGGCTGCCCGTGCGCCGTGTCATCGACACCGGTGAGGACAACCCCGAGGAGACCTATGTCGCCACGACGGGCGACGGCGTCTATGTCAACTCCGCCAACGCCGACGGGCTGAGCCTGGACGGGCTGGCCGACAAGGCCTCCGGGATCCGGGCGATCATCGAGCGGCTGGAGGCCGACGGGCGCGGCTCCGGGGCGGTCAACTTCCGCCTGCGCGACTGGCTGCTGAGCCGCCAGCGCTACTGGGGTGCCCCGATCCCGATCATCCACTGCCCGGTGGACGGCGAGGTCGCGGTGCCCGAGGACCAGCTGCCGGTGACCCTGCCGATGCTGAGGGGCGCCGACCTGAAGCCCAAGGGCACCTCGCCGCTGGGCGGTGCCACCGAGTGGGTCGACACCACCTGCCCGACCTGTGGCGGACCGGCCACGCGCGACACCGACACGATGGACACCTTCGTCGACTCGTCGTGGTACATGTTCCGCTACTGCTCGCCCCACGAGAGCGACCGGCCGTTCGACAGCGACAAGGTCAACGCGTGGATGCCGTGCAACCTCTATGTCGGCGGCGTCGAGCACGCCGTGCTGCACCTGCTCTATGGCCGCTTCTTCACCAAGGTCCTCAACGACATGGGCCTGGTGGACTTCCGGGAGCCGTGGTCGGCGCAGCTCAACCAGGGCTTCGTCATCAACCAGGGCAAGAAGATGAGCAAGTCGCTGGGCAACGGCGTCAACCTGGGCGAGCAGCTGGCCGCCTTCGGGGTGGACGCCGTACGCCTGACCCTGGTGTTCGCGGGCCCGCCCGAGGACGACATCGACTGGGCCAACATGTCGCCGGACGGCTCGCTGCGCTTCCTGCAGCGTGCCTGGCGGCTGTCCGGTGACGTCACCTCCGCACCGGATGCTGACGTGAAGACCGGTGATGTTGCGCTGCGCCGCGCGACGGCGCGGACGGTGCACGAGGCGGCCGAGCTGGTGGAGACCTTCCGCTTCAACGTGATGGTCGCCAAGGTGATGGAGCTGGTCAACGCGACCCGCAAGGCCATCGACGGCGACGTCGGCCCGGCCGACCCGGCCGTCCGCGAGGCCACCGAGGCGGTGGCGATCCTGCTGTCGCTGGTGGCGCCCTACACGGCCGAGGAGATGTGGGAGCGGCTGGGCCACCGGCCCACCGTCGCCCGCGCCGGCTGGCCGGTCGTCGACCCGGCGCTGCTCGTGGAGGAGTCGGTCACGGCCGTCGTCCAGATCCAGGGCAAGGTCCGCGCCCGCCTGGAGGTCTCACCCGACATCACCGAGGCCGACCTGGAGGCCGCTGCGCTGGCCGACCCGGCGGTGCAGCGCGCCATCGGCGACCAGACCGTGCGCAAGGTCATCGTCCGCGCCCCCAAGCTGGTCAACGTCGTCGTCGGCTGACCGCGTGGCGGTTCACCACGCGACCGTGGTGAACCGTCGCGCGCGGTCGTGCCTGCGCGTTGGCGGTCGGGACGACGCTCCGACCGCGATGATGGCCGCGTGAGTACGCCGGAGGTCCTGGTCGTCGGGGACGCCAACGTCGACCTGGTGCTGACCGGGGACGCGCGACCGCGCTGGGGCCAGACCGAGCAGCTCCTCGACGCGGCCGAGCTGACGCTGGGTGGGTCGGCTGCCCTCGTCGCCCATGGGCTCGCGCGGCTCGGTGTCCGGGTCGGCCTGGCCGCGGCCGTGGGACGCGACGCGTTCGGGGACCGCGCCCTCGACGTGCTCACCTCGGCCGGTGTGGACGTCTCAGCCGTGGTCAGGCGCGCCGAGGGCGGCACCGGGATCTCGGTGATCCTCTCGCCCGACGACGGCGATCGCGCGATCCTCACCGAGCTCGGCGTGCTGCCGTCGCTGACGCGCGACGACCTGCCCGCCCTCGACGGGGTCAGCCACGTCCACGCGGCGTCTCCCTATCTGGTCCATGGGCTGCGGCCCGACCTGCCTGCGCTGCTCGCCGAGGCCCGCACCGGGGGCGTCACCACGTCGGTGGACACCAACGACGACCCGGCGCGGGCGTGGGTCCTGCTCCCGGACCTGCTCCACGCTGCGGACGTCGTCCTGCCCAACAGAGACGAGCTGGTGCGGTGGTCGGCTGCCCTCGGACAGTCGGTGACCGGCTGGAAGGAGGCCGCGCAGGTCATCGCGGCGCGCGGTCCGAAGGTAGTCGTCAAGGTCGGCGCCGAGGGGGGTGCGCTGATCCGCGCGGGGGAGCCCCCTCTCCAGGTCCCGGCGCCGCGCGTCACCCCGGTGGACACCACCGGAGCCGGGGACTCCTTCGATGCAGGCTGGATCGCCGGCCGCCTTGCGGGGCGTGACGACCGCGGCGCGCTCACCTGGGCGGTCCGGGCCGGCTCGCTGTCCACGCGAGCCGCCGGGGGTGCCACGGCGCAGCCGACAGCGGCGGAGCTGGCGGCGCTCAGCGGCTGAGGTGCGGCGCCGCCGTCACCGGTGCGGCGGCTCGATGAAGGCGTCCGGGCCGGGGAACACCAGGCTCTCGTGCCCGGAGTCCGACCACCGCACCACGAAGGGTGGTGTGCCGTCGGGGCCGCGCACCTCCACGATCTCGCCGTCCCGGACGTGTCCGTCCACGTGGCCGCTACGGACGATCAGCCGGTCTCCCACCTGGGCATGCATGGCCATCTCCCTCCTGGGCCTCCAGGCGCCGTCGGGGGCCGAGCGGTCCCCACGACCGCTGCCACCTCCAGCGTCGCACTGCGCGCGTGGCCACGCCAGAGCTCCGCGGGGTGATCCTCGAACGAGTGGTGTGGTCCAGGTCCTGGCGTGTCGTCCTCGATCGGGCGCAGCATGGAAGGGAGGCATATCCACGCGCCGTCGTGGGAAGCCACGGCGGGCGCCCGGGAGGACGGACGAGGGAGGACGCCGTGATCACCACGAAGACCTGGCACGTCGACGTGTTCGTCTATGAGGAGGGCGAGCACACCAAGGCCGACGCCGTACTGCACACCGACGCGGGCACCGAGCTGCGCAGCAGCGGGATCGCCCGCAAGAACCCCGCCGACCGGGAGGTCCCCGAGATCGGCGACGAGCTGGCCGTCTGCCGCGCCCTCAGCGAGCTGAGCCATCGGCTCCTGATCGCGGCCTCCAACGACGTCGAGGAGAACGTCGGGATGGAGGTGCGGCTGGCTGAGTAGCCCGCTCAGCCCTTCATGCCGGTGAAGGTCATCGTGGCGACGAACTGACGCTGGGCGGCGATGAAGCCGATGAGCAGCGGCAGGGTCGCCACGACGTTGCCGGCCATCAGCAGCTGCCACTGCGTACGGCGGGTGCCCTGGAAGTTCGCGAGCCCGAGCTGCAGGGTGTACCACTTGTCGTCGTTGATGGCGATCAGCGGCCAGATGAGGTCGTTCCACGCGCCCAGCAGCGTGAAGATCGCCAGCGTGGCCAGCGCGGGCTTGGCCAGCGGCATGATCACCCGCAGCAGCACTTGGAGGCGGTTGCAGCCGTCCAGCCGCGCGGACTCCTCCAGCTCGACCGGGAGCGACAAGAAGAACTGGCGCATCAAGAAGATGCCGAACGCGCTCGTCAGCCAGGGGATGAACGCCGCTGCCAGGGTGTTGATGAGGCCGAGCCTGGCGAACATGATGTAGGTCGGGATCATCAGCAGCTGGATCGGCACCATGATCGTGGCGACGATCGCGAAGAACCCGAAGTTGCGGCCACGGAACCGCAGTCGGGCGAAGCCATAACCCGCGAGGCTGCACAGCACCAGGTGGGAGACCACGGCGATCGTGGCGACGATCGTGGTGTTGCGGAACCAGTCGACGATCGTCGACCGGCCGCCGGCGTTCTCGGCGGAGCTGAACAGCCCCTGGTAGCCCGCCAGGCTGAAGTGGCTGGGCCAGAAGCGTGGCGGGAAGTGGTTGATGTCGCTGTCGGGCATGAACGACGTGAGGATCATCCACGCCAGGGGGAGCACGAACAGCAACGCCGTCGGCATCAGCAGCAGGTGCCAGCCGGAGAACGGGAGCCAGGAGCGTTTGCGCATCAGAACGCCTCCACCTTGGCGCGGCGCGAGTAGGCGATCATCGCCAGCGTCAGCAGCATCGTGACCGCGAAGACGCCATAGGCGATCGCCGAGCCGTATCCGAAGGCACCGGCGCCACCGTTGAGCGGGAAGGCCTGGGTGTAGAGGTAGAACACGATCGTCACCGTGGAGTCGAGCGGCTGCCCCTTGGTCGTGGTGTAGACGAGGTCGAACAGCTGCAGCGCCGCGATCATCTGCCAGATCGTGGTGAACACCGTGACCGGCCGGAGCTCGGGCAGCACGATGTGCCAGAACGTGCGCAGCGGCCCGGCGCCGTCCACGCGGGCCGCGTCGATGGTGTCGCGGGAGACGTCCTGGAGGGCCGCGAGATAGATCACGACGTTGAACCCGATCGAGCCCCACAGCGAGATGACGACCAGGACGATCATGGCCTGGGTGGGGTCGGTCAGGAACCCCTGCTTGGGCAGCCCCAGATGGCGCAACACGTTGTTGGCGATGCCGAAGTCGGGGTCGAAGACGAAGTTGGCCAGGATCCCGGTGGCCGCGGCGGACGCGACGAAGGGCACGAAGATGCAGGTCCGGTAGAACCACTGGAAGCGGATCTCGCGGTTGAGCGCCACCGCCAGCACCAGCCCGCCGACGATCGAGATCGGGACATAGAGCGAGGCGAAGAAGAGCGTGTGGAGGACGGCGCCACGGACACCGGGATCCTCCATCATGAGCTGGTAGTTGGCCCAGCCGACCGGGGTGGCCGGCGTGATCAGGTCGGTGTTCTGCCGGCTGATCAGGAATGCCCAGCCGGCGGGGAAGAACGCCAGCCCGATGATCAGCGCGCTCGCCGGCGCGACGAACGCCCAGCCGGTGAGCGTGTCACGCCAGCTGATCCGGTCGCGCTGGCGCTGGGGCCGGCGCGGCAGCAGCCGGCCGGACCCGGCGCCCGAGCCCTGGGTCGCCGTCTCGGGTCTCGCGGTCACCTGCGTCATCTGGCTCCTCGTCCTCACGGGGAGGCTACGTCAGCGCCGGCGCCGACTGCTCGGCCGCCCGGTCGAGTGCGGACTGGGGGTCGCCCTTGCCCTGGAGCACCTCGGAGATGGCCTTGCCCACGAAGGCGGACATCTTCTCGTAGCCCTTGACGGTCGGGCGCGGGTTGACGGCGTTCTGGAGGTTGTCGAAGAAGACGTCGGCGCCGGGGTAGTCCTGGATGTACTGCGCGAACTCGGGGGTGTCGGCCGCAGAGGCGCGCAGCGGCAGGTTGCCGTAGGCGACGTTCCAGCGGACGTCCTGCTCGGGCGCGGTCAGCCAGCGGGTGAAGTCATAGGCCACCGACGCCTGGTCGGCATCGCCTCGGTCGAACAGGGTCCAGATGTCGACACCCGCGATGGTCTGGTGGTCGCCGTTGGTGCCGGGCAGGATGCTGACGCCGTACGGCGTCTTGGCGCGCTTGAAGTCATAGAGGTACCAGGGGCCCGAGATGATCATCCCGATGTTGCCCGACTGGAAGCTCGGCGCATACTTCTCGCCGTTCTGGTCGAGATAGACGGCCTGGTCATCGATTGCGAGCGCCCGCCAGAACTCCAGCGCGTCGGCGCCGGCCTGGGAGTTGAAGGCCGGCTGCCCCGCGTCGTCGAGGATCTGGCCGCCGTTCTGCCACAGCTGCGGCCAGAACCGCCAGGTGGTGTCCTCGTTGCCGGGCACCGGATAGGCGGTGCCATAGATGTTGCGGGACGGGTCGGTGATCGCGATGGCGGCGGCGCGGAAGTCGTCCCAGGTCCACTCGTCGGTGGGATAGCCGACGCCGGCGGCGTCGAACAGGTCCTTGTTGTAGTACAGCGCGAGATCGCCGAGCACCGCGGGGAAGCCGACGACCTCGCCACCGACGGTGGCGGTGGCCCGGGCACCCTCGGGGAACTCCGTCCAGCCGGAGTCCGCCGCCGCCACCAGCGAGGAGATGTCCAGGGTGCGACCCGACAGCCCGAGGGTGGTGACCCAGCTGCCGTAGGAGTAGCAGACGTCGGGATAGGTGTCGGAGGCGAACCCGGCCTGGAGCTTCTGCAGCAGGTCGTCGGTGGTGGAGGCGCCGGCCGCGTCCTCGATCGTGACGCCCGGGTGGGCCGCCTCGTACTCGCGGGCGAGCGTGCCGAGCAGCTCGGCGGCGTCGGCGGACTGCCCGTGCCACCAGGTGATGGTCGCGGTGATGGGTCCGCTCGACGGCGGCGCCTTCACCTCGGTGTTGCGGTCGGCGGTGTCGGACCCGGCACACGCCGAGACCAGCCCGGCGCCGAGGCCGCCGATCACGAGCGTCCCGAAGCGCCGTCGCGAGACCGGGCCGAGGGGCCCGCCCCGGCCACTGGGGTCGGCCGCGGGGGTGATCACTGCGCCGCCTTCTGCAGCCCCTGCTGGAGTGCGGGGCGGGAGGCGTCGGCCGCGTCGCTCAGGGCCTGCTGGGGGTCTGCTGCCCCGAGCAGCACCCGTCCGATCGCCTTGCCGACCTGCTCGGAGAGCTTGGAGTAGCCGACCACCGTGGGCCGCGGCGTGGTGGCGTTCTCGAGGTTGGCGAACATCACGTCACCACCGGGATAGGTCTCCAGGTACTTCTTGAACTCGGGGGTGTCGGCCGCCGAGGCGCGCAGCGGCAGGTTGCCGTAGGCGACGTTCCACCGGACGTCCTGCTCGGGGCTGGTCAGCCAGTTGATGAAGTCGTAGGCCGCCGCGGCGCGGTTCTTGTCGCCGTGGTCGAAGAGCACCCACAGGTCGGGGCCGGAGATGGTCTGGTGGTTGCCGTCGGTCCCGGGCAGGATCTGGACGCCGTAGGGGGTGTTGGCCTTCTTCATGTCATAGAGCTCCCACGGTCCGGAGATCATCATGCCGATGTTGCCGGACTCGAAGCTGTCGGCGTACTTCTCGCCGTTCTGGTCGAGATAGACCGACTGGTCGTCGACGGCCATGGCCCGCCACAGCTCCAGCGCGTCCACGCCCGCCTGGGAGTCGAAGGCCGGCATGCCCTCGCTGTCGAGCACGTCGCCGCCGTTCTGCCACAGCTGCGGCCAGAACCGCCACACGGTGTCCTCGGTGCCGCTGATCGGATAGGCGGTGCCATAGATGTTGCGGCTCGGGTCCGTCAGCGCCTTGGCCGCCGCGCGGAAGTCGTCCCACGTCCAGTCGGCGGTCGGGTAGTCGAGGCCGGCGGCGTCGAAGAGGTCGGTGTTGTAGATCAACGAGAGGTCGTCGACCACGGCCGGCATGCCGATCACCTCGTCGCCCACCGTTGCCGTCGCGGTGGCCGCTGCCGGGAACTCGTCCCACCCGGAGTCGGGCGCCTCGACGAACGACGAGATGTCCAGGGTGCGACCGGAGACACCCAGCTCGGTGGCCCAGTTGCCGAAGGCGTAGGAGATGTCGGGGAAGGTGTCGGAGGCGAACCCAGCCTGGAGCTTCTGGAGCAGACCATCGGTCGTGGACGCGCCCGACGAGGACTCGATGGTCACGTTGGGGTGGTCGGCCATGTACTCGTCGGCCAGTCCCTCCAACAGCGCCGCCGCCTCGGCGTTCTGACCGTGCCACCACGTGATGGTGACCTTGGCGTTGGGATCGAGGGTGGTGACCGTCGTCGGCGGTTTGTCGGCGCCGCCGCCACCGCAGGCGGCGAGCGCCAGGAGGAGCGCTGCTCCCGCCAGGGCCGGCCAGGGGCGTCGTGACTGGCTGGTTCGTGACATGTGGTCCTCCTCGGGCCTACACCGCGTCGGTCGGGACGGGAGCGGGGGGCGGCAGCACGACCGAGCGGGTCAGGTGCCGTGGGACGTCGGGGTCGAGCCCCTTGTGGGCGGCCACCGCGGCCGCGAACCGCTGGCACCACACCAGCCGCGTCAGCGGGTCGCCGCCGAGGTCGACGACCGTGGCGCCGGTGCGCTCGATGTCGTCCCGCAGCAGCGGGTCGACGTCGCTGAGCGGTACGACGAGGGTGCGGGCATCGGCGACCGCGATGGGGCCGTGGCGGTAGTCGAGGGCCGGGAAGCTCTCGGACCAGGCCTGCGCCGACTCGCGCAGCTTGAGGGCCGCCTCGTGGGCGAGCCCGAGCGCCCAGTCGCGGCCGAGGAAGACGAAGTGGTCGAGTCGGTCGAGGTCGAAGGCGGCGAGGTCCGGGCCTGATGCCCCCGTGAGCACCAGACCCAGCTCGGCCTGCAGCTGGCCGAGGTCCTCGCCGAGAAGGTGACGCAGCAGCGCGAGCACCGTGGTGGGGAACCGGGTCTGCACCACCGACAGCTCGTCGGCGAAGCTCAGATCCACCAGCTCGTCGACCACGTCCGCCGGCACTTCGTCCGGCGCCCCCGTGACGACCACGCGGTGCGCACACGCGAGCGGTCCGCGCAGCGCCTCGAGCACCTCGGTGGTCGTCCCGGAGCGGGTCAGCGCGACGACGCGGTCATAGCCCCGGTCCGGGAGCTCCGAGGCATAGGCCCAGTCGGTCCCCGCGAACCCCGCGTGCTGGCACAGCAGCGACGCGGCGTGGGCGACGAAGGCCGAGGTCCCGCAGCCGACATAGAGCGTCGACTCGTCGGCGCGCGGCAGCAGGGCTCGGTGCTGGTCGGCCTCGGCCAGGGCACGGGCCCAGGTCTCGGGCTGGGATGCGATCTCGACGTCGGTCTGCGTCACGTGGTCAAGTCAGGCCCAGCGGCCGGATCGGTGTCCAGAGCGCCGCGCAAACGCGCAGACCTGCTCGCGCGCATCCGCGCACCGGGTGGACGGCGGCGTCACGATGGGGCGGTGAGCGAGCTGCGGCCCCTGGTGGGCGGTCCCGACGAGGCGTCCCCGACCCGGCCTTGGCCGCGCCCCCAGGTGGTGCTGCCGCGCACCCGCCCGACCGGTCCGGCCGTCCCGATGATCGACGTCCACAACCACCTCGGCCGCTGGCTGTCCGCGGACGGGACCTTCTTGGGCGGTGACCCCGACGAGCTGGTCGCACTCATGGACCGGCTCGACCTTCGTAGCGTGGTGAACCTCGACGGCCGATGGGGTGAGGAGCTCGACGCCAACGTGGCGAGGTTCGATGCCGTCCTCGGCGACCGCGTGCGCACCTTCTGTCACGTCGACTGGGACCTGCTGGGGCTGGGTGACGCCGGCTCTCCGGAGTGTCACGCGATGCTCGAGGCGATCATGGTGGACTCCGCGGCGCGGGGGGCGCAGGGCGTCAAGGTCTGGAAGGACCTCGGCCTGTCGATCCGGGATGCCACGGGTGCGTTGGTGCTTCCTGACGACCCGCGCGTGGTCACGGCGCTGACCGTCGCCGGTGACCTCGGGCTCCCTGTCCTGATCCACACCGCGGACCCGGTGGCGTTCTTCGAGCCCTTCGACGAGACCAACGAGCGGTTCGACGAGCTGTCGGAGTGTCCCGACTGGTGGTTCGGCGGGGAAGGGATGCCGACCTTCGAGCAGCTCATCGACGCCCTCCACCGCCTCATCGCCGCCTGCCCCGGAACGACCTTCGTGGGCGCTCATGTCGGCGGACACGCGGAGGACCTCGGGGCCGTCGGGCGGGCGCTGGCGGCGCTGCCCAACTTCCACGTCGACACCGCCGGCAGACTCGGTGAGATCGGCCGGCAGCCGCGTGCCTTCCGCGCGCTGGTCGAGGCATTCCCCGACCGGGTGGTCTGGGGGAGCGACTGCTTCCCGATCGACGAGGAGGCGATCGCCGTCTGGTGGCGGTTCCTCGAGACCGCCGACGAGCACTTCGACTATGGCATCGAGGGCGAACCCCCCGGCCAGGGCAACTGGCGCATCAGCGCCGCCGACCTGCCGGCGTCGCTGCTCCCTGGGCTCTATCACGACAACGCGGCCCGCATCCTCGGGCTCTGAGCCTCACCCGGGAGGTTCGACGCGCACCACGCGCACGAACCGGACGGTCAGGCCGCCGGGCCCGGAGCCGTCGACCCAGAGGTCGGTGCCTCCCGGCAGCGACTTGTCCGGCCGCAGTCGCAGGGCGAACGTCGCCGTGCGCCACGCCCCCGAGTCCGTGAGTCGCACCGCGGGCGTCGTACGCCCGGGGGAGCGGACCCGAAGGCTGCCGCGGCCCCGGTCCAGGAAGGTGACCTTCACCAGCACCGGCGACGTCTCGTCCGCGGCCATGAACCGCGGGTCGAGCCGGAACGCCAGGGACCGCTGCCCCGTTGCCGGGTCCGTGCGCAGCCCCTCATAGGACACGCCGTTCTCGCGGGTGGGGTCACCTCGGTGGACGTCGGACGTCGACCGATGCGCCACGGCACCGGGGGTGTCCACCTGCACGAGCCACCGCTCGAGGTTGCGCACGAACCGCCCGCGCCAGAACGTGTCCTGCGCGTCGCGCAACGCTGCCCACGCGTCCGGTGAGCGCTGCGGGGTCTGCCCCAGGGACAGCCTCACCCAGTCCCAGTGCTGGGCCTGGGGGTCGAGCAGCGAGTCGCCCGGCACGACATAGACCCAGTTCATCTGGAGCTGGAGCGCCTTGAGGTTGCTCATCACGACGTCGTAGGCAGGGTCCTGTGCGTGGTAGCCGCACGAGACGTAGCACTCGTTCTCCGTCCCGAAGACCTGGAGCCGGCCGGGCTCGGGGCCGGCGCCGCGCGCCATCGCGAGATGACCGTCCGGGCGGATCGTCGAGCCATAGGCCGGCGTCTGGTTGAGATGGAAGTTGAACTCCTCGGTGATGCCGGTCCGGACACCGAAGCCACGGCGCACCGCGTCGGTCGCCAACAGGTCGTCGGCCTTGCCGAACGGGCCCCACGGGTAGTCCTCTCCGGTGAAGACCAGCTGGCCGACCTGGGGGCCGGCGATGTCGGCCAGGTCGCCGAGCATCCGGTCGAACCAGGCCAGATAGGCAGCGCGGGTGACCAGCCCGCGTCGCGCGGCCTGGGAGATGACGTCGTAGTCGTACTCGACCCAGGTGAAGCCCCCCGGCACATAGGCGAACCGGAAGTCGGGGTCGGCCAGGATGCCCTGGTCGACCAGCAGCCGCTGCCAGGTGTCGCGCAGCGCGCTCCACACACAGTCATCCCAGATGGGCAGGTGCTGCTGGTCGTCGTAGTCCGTGCCGACCGGGCCGACCCCGCAGCGGTCGACCACCCAGGTCGGCGCCCAGTCGACCCCGCTGGCGAACAGCCGGACCCAATAGGGTCCCGGCTGGTCCAGCTGCTGGCCGAGCGGGTCGAAGAACATGCCCTGGGCCTCGCCGGAGGAGGTCAGGTCCAAGGGCCCGTCGGGGGTCGGGGCGATCTGGCGCCAGGACACGTCAACCGAGCGGACCATGACGTGGTCGGACGGGGAGGCCTCCTCGGAGAAGAAGCCCGAGAACGGCGCCGGTCTCGCCCACGCGGGCATCATCCAGTCGTCACCGTCGGCCACCACCGGTCGGCCGCCCCGCGGTACGGCGCCGGGGAACTCCGGCCCGCTCGGGTCATCGGCGGCGGTCGGCGCCGGCGGGGGTACGCCGCCGCCGCTGCTGGTGGCATCGGTGGCAGGGGAGGACCCGGTCGCGGGCCCCGTCGTACCGCCGGTGGAGCAGCCGGCGACCAGCGCGGCCAGCGCCACGGCGCCGATGAGCAGACGACCGGGCCGCCCTCGACGGCTCACCCGCGCAGCACCCCGGGCCGGGTGCCGCGCAGCCAGTCGGGCAGGAGGTCGCCGTGGGCGGCGACCATCGCGTCGACGAGCTCGTCGATCTGGGGCAGCGTCAGCGTGGCAGCGGCGTTGGGGTCGACCATGACGGCCTGGCGAACCAGCTCGGGATCCCGTCGGACAGCCGCCTGGGTGACCAGGTCGACGACGTTGAGGAAGGTGCGGTTGAGCGCCGCACACACCGGTGGGAGCGGCTCCTGGGCGACGGGGTGGGCGCCATCGGCGTCGATGACCGTCGGCACCTCGACCGCCAGTCCCGCCGGCAGGTTCGCCACGAGCCCGACGTTGGCGACGTTGGCGTGGATCGTGGTCGCCCGCCCGGTGACCATCGCCTCGATCACCTGCGGGGCGTACTCCGTCGCGTCCGGCGCTTCGAGCGGCGAGCCGGCGTCGAGCTCGGCGCGGGTGCGCTGGTATTCCTCCAGGTTGCCGGCGCTGATCTCCTTGTAGTCGCCCACGGGGATGCGCAGCCGCTCGATCTCGGCATCGCTGCGGAGGAACCAGGGCAGGTACTCGCTGGAGTGCTCGCTCGTCTCGGTCGGGTAGCAGCCGATCCGGCGGTACATGTCGACGCGCACCCGGCGGCGCAGCTCGGGGTCGGCCGCGATGCGCGCGTCGAGGAGCGGGTAGAGGCTCTGACCGTCGCGCTCCCAGCGACGCAGCCACGCCTGGTGGTTGACCCCGGTCGCCTCGTAGTGGGTGCCCTCCAGCGGCACGCCGATCACCTCGTTGAGCCCGACGACGGTCCAATAGACCGAGTGGCACAGCCCCAGCACCTTGAGGTTGGGGTGACGCGCCGCGAGGTAGGAGACGTTCATCGCCATCGGGTTGGTGTAATTCAGCAACCAGGCGTCCGGACACCCCGCGGCCATGGCCTCGACGATGTCGTCGAGCACGGGGAAGGTGCGCAGCGCGCGGAAGACGCCGCCGACGCCGAGGGTGTCTGCGATCGTCTGCCGCAGCCCGAAGCGCTCCGGTACGTCGAAGTCGACCAGGGTGGCCGCGTGGCCGCCGACGGCCACCGCGTTGATCACGAAGTCCGCGCCCGTCACCGCGTCGCCGAGGTCCGCGTGGGTCGACACGACCGGGGCGGCCCCCACCTGGCTCGCGACCCGCTCGGCCATCCGCCGCGCGGTGTCGAGCCGCTCGGCGTCGATGTCGTGCAGCCGCAGGCTGCTGTCGGCGAGCTCGGGGATGGCGAGGATGTCGAACAGCAGCTCGCGGGTGAACACGACGCTGCCGGCGCCGACGAAACAGATCACAGGTCCGGTCATGGGACCAGTCAACCGCCGCGGCGCGCGTTCGAGCGGGAACAAGCACTCACGACTGCGCGCTTGCGCAACCGCCAGGCTCCCTGCTCCATAGTGGAGCCGTGCCAGACCAGCCCACCGGAGCCGACCGGCCCGCCCGATCCGAGCGCGTGGCCGCGCTGCTCGACCTGCTCGCCGAGCACAAGAGCCTGACCGTCGCCGAGCTCGCGCACCGGTTCGGCGTCTCCGCATCGACCCTGCGCCGCGACCTCCAGGCCCTCGAGGACCAGCGGCTCATCGAGCGCACCCACGGCGGGGCCAGCGTCCTGCACGACAACAGCGAGCTGCCGGTGCGCTACCGCACCAACCAGCGGCGCGACGAGAAGCTCGCGATCGCGCGGGTCGTCGTGAGCAGGGTGCCGCTGGGCACCGTCGTCGGCCTCACCGGAGGTACGACGACCACCGAGGTGGCGCGCATGCTCGCCGTACGCGACCAGCTGACCGTCGTCACCAACGCCCTCAACATCGCCGCCGAGCTCTCGATCCGGCCCAAGGTCAAGGTCGTGGTGCCCGGGGGTGTGGCACGGCCTCAGTCCTATGAGCTGGTCGGCGTCTGGGGGGCGCAGGTGCTGCGTGGGCTCAACATCGGTGTCGCCGTCGTGGGGGTCGACGGGGTCGACGCCGTGGGCGGGCTCACCACCCACGACGAGGTGGAGGCCCAGACCAACGCCGCGCTCATCGAGCGGGCCCGCAAGGTCTATGTCGTCGCCGACTCCTCCAAGCTGGGGCGGGTCCATCTCGCCCGCATCGCCGGTATCGAGACCGTCACCGAGGTGGTCACCGACTCCGCGGCCGACCCGTCGGTCGTGGCCGCCCTCCGGGCGACCGGCGTCACCGTCACCCTGGCCCCCGTCGCCGCCGCCAGCGGCGCCTCCGTCCACGAGCTCCGCCCCGGAAGGGAGCAGTCATGACCCCCGCCCCCGGCGCCACGCCCCCGGCCACGCCCGGGTGGACCCGCGAGATCCTCACCTTCGCGATGGACCACCGCGACTCCTACCGTCGCCTGCTCGGGCTGCAGGACCCGCCGGTCCCGGCCGAGTCCGAGCACGCCCGGGCGATCAAGTCCCAGGTCTTCGACGGTTTCGAGCTCGCCGTCGAGCAGCTCGGCCCCACGGGCCTCGCCGTACTCCTGGACGAGGAGTACGGCGCACCGCTCGCCGCCCGCGCCCACGACCTCGGTGTGCTGGTGTGCGCCCCCGTCGAGCGCAGCGGGCAGGTCGAGCTGGACCTGGAGTTCGGCGACGCCCTGCCCCGGTTGGTCGAGACCCTCGGCGCCGACCTGTTCAAGGTGCTGCTGCGCTACAACGCCGAGGGTGACCCCGAGCTCAACAAGCGGCAGGCCGAGCGCGTCGCCGAGGTCTCCGACTGGTGCCTGGCCCACCGGGTGCCGCTCATGGGCGAGATCCTCGTCCCGATGACACCCGCCCAGCGTGAGCGCGAGGCGGCCCACCCCGGTGAGTGGGACGGCGTACGCCGCCCCGAGCTGACCCGGATCGCCATCGAGGAGCTCCGCGCGGCCGGGGGAGACCCGTCGCTGTGGAAGATCGAGGGGCTCGACTCCGTCGACGAGGCCCGGTCGGTGGCCGAGACCGCGCGGGCCGGCGGGCGTGACGACGTTTCGTGCGTGGTCCTCGGCCGCGGCGAGTCGCTCGAGCGAGTGGCGGACTGGGTCCGTGTCGCGGCCGGGGTCGACGGGTTCGTCGGCCTCGCGGTCGGCCGGTCGTTGTGGAACGACGAGGCGCTCGGGCTGCACCGCGGTGAGCTGTCCCCGGCGCAGGCCCGCACCCGGATCGCCGACAAGTACCTGCAGGTCGTCTCGGCCTGGCGCGGCTGAGCCCGGAGACTGGCTGAGCTCGGAGACCGGCTGAGCTCGGAGGGGGCAGCGACCGGCAGGTAACCTGCCGTCATGCCCGGCCACACCGTGATCGTCACCGACTCGACGGCGATGCTGCCGTCGGAGGTCGCCGACGCCCACGGCATCGTCGTGGTGCCCCTCCAGGTCGTCATCGGCTCGGAGGTGTTCGACGAGGGCTCCGAGGGCGCCACGCCCGAGCGGGTCGCTGCCGCGCTGCGGGAGTTCCTGCCGGTCAGCACCTCGCGCCCGGCGCCCGTGGCGCTCCAGGAGATCTATGAGACGGCCGCCGTCGGCGGCGCCGACGCCGTCGTCTCCATCCACCTCTCGGGCGACATGAGCGGCACCTTCGAGTCCGCTCAGCTGGCCGCCAAGCAGGCCTCCATCCCGGTGCACACCGTCGACAGCCGCCAGGTGGGTGTCGCCACCGGCTATGCCGCGCTCGCGGCGGCCCGGGTGGTCGAGGGTGGCGGCTCCCCGGAGGAGGCGGTCGCGGCGGCCCGGGCACGCGCCGACGCGTCGTCGTCGTACTTCTATGTGGACACCCTCGAATACCTGCGCCGCGGCGGCCGGATCGGCGCCGCCAGCGCTCTGTTCGGTGGGGCCCTCGCCGTCAAGCCGCTGCTGACCATCGCCGACGGACGCGTCGGCACGCTGGAGAAGGTGCGGACGTCCTCGCGGGCCCTCGCCCGGCTGGAGGACCTGGCGGTCGCGGCGGCCGACGACCGATCCGTCGACGTCTGCGTCTCCCACCTGGCGAGCCCCGACCGCGCCGGCGTGCTGGCCGAGCACCTGGCCAGCCGACTGGCCGACCAGCTGGGTGGGCGTGAGGTCTGGTGCGGCGAGCTCGGGGCCGTCCTCGGCGCCCACGTGGGTCCGGGCATGGTGGCCGTTTGTGTTGCTCCTGCGCTGGACAACTGACCCGGCAACGGAGCGGACGGACCGCTGAGGACGCACAGGCAGTGGCCCCGTGGCGCCTGTCCACAGGCTGTCGCGCGACGGGCAGCGCCCCGGCCGCCCGCGACCTAGCGTGCGTCGCATGCGCAGCTCTCGCTCGAGCCACCAGCACCAGGAGGCGGTGTCGCGTCGGTTGGCCCTCCTGGGTGCTCAGCTCGCCGCCGCCCGAGAGGCGGAGGAGCGGCGCATGGGCGCCGTGGAGGACGACCTCCCGGCGCCCCTCGACCACACCCGCATCCGGACCGGTCGTCGCGTCGACGCGTGGGATGACGACGTGCCGGCCGGTCCCGGGCGCCCCAGCCCGCCGCCCGACGACCTCCTGCTCGGCGACCCGGTGCCGGTCCCAGGGCGTCACGCGGCACGCCGCGCAGTGGGTCGGCGCTCCGGTGACGCCACCGGCGTGGTCGCGGCCCGGGGTGCGCTGACCGGGCTCCGCGATCGTCTCCTCATCGGGCCGGCCCAGCTGGCCGTGCTCGCCATGCTCGTGCTCGGCGGACTCCTGGTCACCGGCTGGTGGCTGCTGCGCACCTCCCCGGCGGCGGTCCACCAGGTCGCGGTCACCCAGGCCTCGCCGCTGGTCACCCCGGCCGCCATGGATGCCGACGATGGTGCCGCAGCCATGGCGACATCATCGGCCCGGCCGGGGGCCACCGTGGTCGTCGACGTGGAGGGCCGCGTCCGTCGCCCCGGCATCGTCGTGCTGCCGGCCGGCTCACGGGTCGTCGATGCGGTGCGCGCGGCCGGTGGCGTGCGTCCCCAGGTCGACCTGGCCGGGGTCAACCTCGCCCGCCAGGTCGTCGACGGCGAGCAGATCCTCGTGGGGGTCACGCCGCCGGGCGGCCTGGCGGCATCCGCGGCCGCGACGCCGGGCGCCCCCACCCCGGGCGTCCTGGTCAACCTCAACTCCGCCGACCAGGCCACGCTGGAAGGCCTCCCCGAGGTCGGGCCCGTCACGGCCCAGGCCATCATCTCCTGGCGCGAGGAGCATGGCGGCTTCACCGCCGTCGACCAGCTGCTCGACGTCGATGGCATCGGCGAGGCCACGCTCGGCCGGATCGCGCCGCTCGTGACGATCTGAGTCCGTCGTGACCCCGACGGCCGAGGTCGTGGAGGACCTTCGCATGCCGCTCGTCGGTGGCGCCGCATGGCTCGGTGGGCTGGCAGGCGTGCTGCTGCCCCCGGGGGTCACGGGGTGGTTCGTGGTGCCGCCTCTGGTCCTGCTCGCGAGCGTGGCGGTGGCGCGCCGGCGGGGCTCTGCCGGTCGCTGGAGGGCGCTCCCGGCACTGGCACTGATGGCGGCCGGCACGGCGGGTGTGGGCGCCCTCCACGTGGGGCGGGTCGCGGACAACCCGGTCGCGCGGATGGCTGCCGAGACGGCGTCGGTGACCGCGGTCATCGAGCTGGACTCCGACGTCCGCGTGGTCGCGGGCCGGTTCTCCGACCTCGGCATCGTCCGGGGCACGGTGGTGCATCTGGCGACCACCTCGACGAGCCTGTCGGTGCGCGCCCCGATCCTGATGATGGGCGACGCCGAGGAGCTCCGGGCCGCCCGGATCGGGGGACGGGTCGAGGTGCATGGCCGGCTCGAGCCGGCCGACGACGTCGATGTCTCGGCCGTGGTGCACGTCGTCGGCGACGTTCGGACCGTGGCCCGTCCTGCCTGGTGGTGGCGCGGCGCCGACGGGCTGCGTGCCGCCCTGCGCCGGTCGGTCGCCGGCGTCGGTGAACCGCAGCGGGCGCTCGTGCCGGCGCTGGTCGTGGGTGATGACCGCGACCTCGACACGGCCGTCGCCGACCAGTTCCGCACGACCGGACTGACCCATCTCCTGGCCGTGTCCGGGACCAACCTCACGCTCCTGGTGGGGTTCCTGCTCTGGCTCGCCCGATGGCTGGGCGTCCGCGGCCGGTGGTCCTACCTCGTGGGGGCGCTGGGCATCGTCGGATTCGTCCTGCTGGCCCGGCCCGAGCCGAGCGTCCTCCGGGCAGCGGCGATGGGCGCTGTCGGACTGGTCGCCCTCGGGCCCTCGGGCCGCCGCCGGGGCGGGCGAGCGCTCGGGGTCGCCGTCACCGTGCTCCTGCTGACCGACCCATGGCTGGCGACCAGCGCCGGCTTCGCGTTGTCCTCGCTGGCCACGGGCGGCATCGTCTTCGCAGGCCCGGTCTGGCGCGACGCCCTGGCCCACTGGCTGCCGCGGTGGGCGGCCGAGGCGATCGCCGTTCCGGCCGTCGCCCAGCTGGCCTGCACCCCCGTGGTGGCGGCGCTGTCGGGTCAGGTCAGCCTGGTGGCGATCGGCGCCAACCTGCTCGCGGCGCCAGCGGTCGGACCGGCAACGGTGCTGGGCCTGGCCGGGGGAGTGGCCGGCCTCGTCGCGGGAGGGCTGGGGGTCCCGTTCGGCCACGCTGCCGGGTGGTGCGTCCGGTGGATCGTGGCCGTCGCCCGTCATGGGGCCTCGCTGCCGCTTCCGGCGGTCGTCTGGCGCTCGGAGCCCGGACCCCTGGCCCTGCTGGCCGGCCTCAGCCTCGTGCTCCTCGTGCTGGCGCCCCGAGCCCTGCGTCTGCGCCGGATCGGGCTCCTCGTCGCGGTGGCCCTGGCCGCCGTGGTGCTGGTCCGGGTCCCGATGGCCCGGATGCTGCCGTCGGCCTGGCCGCCTTCGGGCTGGGTCGCGGTCGCGTGCGATGTGGGGCAGGGCGACAGCCTGGTCCTGCGCGCCGGCGAGGGCGCGGCCGTCGTCGTCGACACGGGTCCCGACCCGGTTGCGATGGACGACTGCCTCGACCGGCTCGGCATCCGCAGCGTCCCCCTGGTCGTGCTGACCCACTTCCACGCCGACCATGTCTCAGGCCTCGACGGGGTGCTGCGCGGCCGCCGCGTCGACGAGCTCGACGTGACGGCGCTCGCCCAACCGGCCGACAACGCGGCACGGGTCGCCGACATCGCGGCCGCGGCGGGCCTGACGCCGCGCGTCCCCGAGGTCGGCGAGACGCGACGCTTCGGCGACATCGTCCTCCAGGTCGTCTGGCGGGGTGCCGCCGAGCCGGATCCGGAGGGCCCGTCGGAGGAGGATCCGGGAGAGGGCAGTGCCCCCAACAACGCGAGCATCGTGATGGTCGCCGAGACCCACGGTCTGCGCATCCTGCTCACCGGCGACATCGAGCCCGAGGCGCAGTCCCAGATTGCGGCGGTGGTCCCTGGACTCCGGGTCGACGTCCTGAAGGTGCCCCATCACGGCAGCAGCCACCAGGACCTCGACTGGCTGCGGTCCCTCGGTGCTCGGGTCGCGCTGGTCTCGGTCGGCGCCGACAACGACTACGGTCACCCGGCCTCCGGGGTGGTCCAGGCACTGACCGGCGACGGCACGCTCGTGCTCCGCACCGACCTTCAGGGCGACCTGGCGGTCACGGTCGCCGACAACGGCAGCCTCGCCACCGCCACCGAGCGCTGATCCGGGACCGGTGATCGGCCCTGGGTGATCCCGCCGGGTGATCCGGGCTGGGTGATTCGAGAGGCGCGCCCGCCGCCGCCGGGCTGTCGGCGGGCTGTGGCAGGCTGGTCCCACCATGGCAGCCCTTCGTCCCGCCGACGTCCTCGGCCGCGTCCTCCTCGTCACCGGCAAGGAGGAGTTCCTCGGCGAACGCACCATCGTGGCCGTGCGCGCCGCCGTACGCCAGCACGACCCCGAGGCCGAGTTCTCCGAGGCGCAGGCGGGTGACCTGACGATGGCGACGCTGGGCGAGCTGGCAGCGCCGTCGTTGTTCTCCTCGACGCGCTGCGTGGTGGTGCGCGGCCTGGAGAACCTCCCCGACGAGTCGGCCGAGGGTGTCCTCGGCTATGCCGCCGAGCCCGTCGAGGACGTCGCCCTGGTGCTCGTCCACGGCGGCGGCCAGAAGGGCACCGGGCTGCTCGCCAAGCTGCGCAAGCTCCCCAGCGTCACCGAACACAAGACCGTGGAGGTCAAGCCGTCGGAGTTCGCCGGGTTCGTGGGCTCCGAGGTCCGACACTACGGCTCGTCGATCGACGAGGCGGCGGCCGAGGCACTGGTCCAGGCAGTCGGTCATGATCTGCGAGCACTGGCCGCCGCGGCCCACCAGCTCACCAACGACTTCCCGGGGCAGGCACTGTCCGTCGACAAGGTGAAGAAATACTTCGGTGGTCGCGCCGAGGCCAAGTCGTTCGCCGTGGCGGATGCCGCCTTCTGGGGGCGCCGCGAGATCGCGCTCGAGGAGCTGCGGTGGGCGCTGGACGGCGGGACGGCGCCGGTGTTGGTCACCTCGGCGTTCGCCGGGAGCGCCCGTGGGGTGGCCCGCTACAAGGCGGCTCCGCGCGGCATGCGCGAGGCCGACCTCGCGCGTGAGGTCGGCGTCCCTCCCTGGAAGCTGCGCACCATTCGCGACCAGTCCCGCACCTGGTCCGATGGCGGCATCGCTCACGCCATCATGGCGATCGCGCGCGCCGACGCCGATATCAAAGGGGCCGCGACGGACCCGGCCTACACCCTGGAGCGGCTGGTCCTCACCATCACCGGCCTACGCGACCCGCGCTGACCCCCAAAAGCGACGACCCGCCGCGAGAGCGCGACGGGTCGTGGGGACGTCCGAGGACGTCGGCAGCCCTGAGGTCAGAGGCTGTTGGCGGTCTTGGCGATGGCCGACTTGCGGTTGGCGGCCTGGTTCTTGTGGATGACGCCCTTGGACGCGGCCTTGTCGAGCTTCTTGGCGGCGTCGGCGCCCAGGGCCAGGGCGGCGTCCTTGTCGCCGGCCTCGGCGGCCTCGCGGAACTTGCGCACGGCGGTCTTGAGGCTCGACTTGACGGCCTTGTTGCGCTCGTGACGCTTCTCGTTCTGCTTGTTGCGCTTGATCTGGGACTTGATGTTCGCCACTAGGGTGCCTTCGTGTCGGAGGTGCTGCGGGAGTCGAAAGTCTGAGGTGCCAGGTCGATCGCCGGTCTGCCGACCGGGTCTCGGAGCTCATGCGCTGGGCAGGCTGACGCCTGGACACGCGAGGGCCAACGCTACCAGTGAGACGAGAGACCGCCCAAATCGATCCCGAGGCGTCGGGCGGCACCGGCCAGGCACCGTCGGGACTCTGCGATCCGGAATGCGTTGATCGTCGGGAGGTTGACGTCGACGGCCGTCGACGCCCGCCAGGCGAGGAAGACGCCGAGGGCGAGCAGGAAGGCGGTCACGGTCTCCTCGCCCGCCTCGGCCAGCCGCGCACAGGCGGCAGCGGACTCGTCGAACGCCGTGGTCTCGACGAGGTCGAGCCGTGCCAGGAGCGGGTCCACCCAGGCCGGCCCCACGGCCGCCATGCCCCAGTCCAGGAAGACCGGGGTTCCCATCGGACGGATCAGCAGGTTGTCCGACCGGATGTCGGCATGCACGAGCTGACGCTCGGTCTGCTCGGCCAGCGTGGCGACCCGGTCGCGGACCTCGTCCGCGCGGCCAGGCAGCCAGGCTGGGACGAACGTGGAGTCGATCTCATCGAGCCGATCGACCGAGGCAGCCCACCGGCTGAACGCGCGCTGGAGATCCCCGAGTCCTCCGCCAGCCTGAGGCTCGGGAGGTTCCGGCACTCGGCGCGCCAGCTCGTCGGAGAGCGCATCGGTGGCACGGAGCACCGCAGTCAGGTCGGGATCGCGGGTGAGGTCGGGATGACGGCCCTCAACGTCCTCGAGCAGGATGGCAACCCAGTCATCGTCGTCCCAGACGGCCACCAGAGCGGCCCACAGGTCCGCGGACCCGATCAGGTCGAGCGCGGTGACCTCGCGGCGGAACAAGGTGGGGGTGTCGGGATTGTGGATCCGGCCGACCACCTTGACGAACAGCCGGGACCCGTCCTCGCCGACGAGCCGGCTCGCGCATCCGGGGGACATGCCGCCCGTCTGCTCCTCGACGGCGACGATGCGCGAACCCAGCAGGCCTGCCGCCCATCGCCGGATCGGGTGCGGCATCTCGGGCCAGGTCGCGCGGACACCGGACGCGAGCCGTTCACCCACCCTGCGCTCCCCGGGCGATGGGCGTCACGACCAACCTCGCCGCTCGCACAACCAGTCCCACACGACGGCCGCGCACCAGGCCTGGTGCTGGCGCAGATAGGGCGACGTGGCGGGGACCGGGAGGTCGGCCTGACGCAGGAAGTAGCCGGCCAGCAGCGCGATGACCCGGTCGACATGGTCGGCCGGGAGGTCGCGGGTCAGCGCCCGGCTGGCGAGGACCGCGTCGGCATCGATGCCGTCCCCCCGCGCCTCGACCAGCAGGAAGAGGGTGTCGAGCCACCCTGCGCCGACGACCGGCCAGTTCCAGTCGCACAACCAGATCCGGCCGTCGTCGCCGACGATGACGTTGTCGGCCCGCAGGTCGGTGTGCACGAGCGTCTCGCCGGTGGTCACCTCCCGGTGGGCGGCCGCGAGCGCGGCCGCCTCGTCGAGGTGGGGGAGGTCCGGGCGGCTCGCGCGCACCTGGTCCCACGCTGCGACGAGATCGGCGAACTCCTCTTCGACCGGGTCGAGCGCCAGGTCGGTGGGAGCCGGGGTGAGCGCCGCGGCCATCGACTCCAGCTCGTCCAGCACCCGGTCGAGCTCTTCGGGCTGCCACGGGCGCCGCGGTTGGCGCCCTGCGACGTACTCCAGCCCGAGCACGACCCAGTCGTCGTCGCGCGACCACAACAGCCGGGCGGCGGGGATCCCCTGCGGGAGTCCGGCCAGCTTGCGGGCCTCCTCCCGGTAGGAGGCCGCGAACAGCCCCTGCGCCTGGACCGAGGCCGCCTTGACGAACACCCGGGAGCCGTCGGCGCAGGTCAGCACCGAGGCGAACCCCGGCGTGAAGCCGCCGCCCTGGGACGCGGCGTCGACGACCGGAGAGCCGCAGCGGTCCTCGACCCAGCTCCGCACCTGCGCCGGCAGGTGCTGCCACTCCAGCCGTCGGGCGGTGCGACCGAACGGCACGGGCTCCACCTGCGGCAGCACGGAGGGACGGGTCCCGCTGGCCTCGGGTCGGGTGGCGTCGGGCCGGGTGGCGTCGGGCATGACGGCATCTTCCCCGAGCGGTCGCCCGCCAGCCACTCAGTTCCCATCCCCGGTGAGGTGGCGGGGTGAGGTGGCGAGGGGAGCTCGGCGTGAGTTCGGAGGGGGCGCGGCGCGCATGGAAGAATGGACGGGCCCGCCCGCGACCTGCGTGAAGTCCTGCCGTCGCGGTGCTCCCACCCAGTGAAAGAGCCCCTGCCACCGTCATGACCGCGCCCCTGCCCGGCCACACCGATCCCGCGATCGTGCGCAACTTCTGCATCATCGCGCACATCGACCACGGCAAGTCGACGCTGGCCGACCGCATGCTCCAGCTCACCGGCGTGGTCGACGAGCGCAGCGCCCGGGCGCAGTACCTCGACCGCATGGACATCGAGCGCGAGCGCGGCATCACCATCAAGAGCCAGGCCGTGCGGATGCCGTGGACGGTCAAGCCCGACAACGCCGAGGGGGCCGAGCCCGGCACCTATGTGCTGAACATGATCGACACGCCCGGGCACGTCGACTTCACCTACGAGGTCTCCCGCTCGCTCGAGGCCTGCGAGGCCGCGATCCTGCTCGTCGACGCCGCCCAGGGCATCGAGGCGCAGACGCTGGCCAACCTCTATCTCGCGCTCGGGGCCGACCTCCACATCATCCCAGTGCTCAACAAGATCGACCTGCCGTCGGCCAACCCCGACAAGTACGCCGCCGAGCTCGCGGGCATCATCGGCTGCGATCCCGCCGAGGTTCTCAAGGTGTCGGCCAAGACCGGCGAGGGCGTCGAGGCCGTCCTCAACGAGATCGTCAAGCAGACGCCGCCGCCCGTGGGCGACCCTGCCGCACCGGCGAGGGCCCTCATCTTCGACTCCGTCTATGACACCTACCGTGGCGTGGTCACCTATGTCCGGGTGGTTGACGGTCACCTCACCCACCGTGACCGCATCAAGATGATGTCCACCGGTGCCGTCCACGAGATGCTCGAGGTCGGCGTGATCAGCCCCGAGCCGGTCAAGGCCGGCCGGATCGGCGTCGGCGAGGTCGGCTATCTCATCACCGGCGTCAAGGACGTCCGCCAGTCCCGGGTCGGTGACACGGTCACCTCCCAGCACGACGGGGCGACCCAGGCGCTCGGCGGCTACAAGCACCCCAACCCGATGGTGTTCGCCGGGCTCTATCCGATCGACGGCGACGACTATCCCGACCTGCGCGAGGCGCTCGACAAGCTCCAGCTCAACGACGCCGCGCTCGCCTATGAGCCCGAGACCTCGGGGGCGCTCGGTTTCGGCTTCCGCTGTGGCTTCCTGGGGCTGCTCCACATGGAGATCGTCAGGGAGCGGCTCGAGCGCGAGTTCGGCCTCGACCTCATCTCGACCGCGCCCAACGTCGTCTATCAGGTGACCATGGAGGACGGCACGGTCCACGAGGTCACCAACCCCTCGGAGTATCCCTCCGGCAAGGTGGCCGAGGTCCGTGAGCCCGTCGTCCGCGCAACGATCCTCGCCCCGTCCGACTACATCGGCACGATCATGGAGCTCTGCCAGAACAAGCGTGGCTCCCTCCAGGGCATGGACTACCTGTCCGAGGACCGGGTGGAGATGCGCTACACCTTGCCGCTGGCCGAGATCGTGTTCGACTTCTTCGACCAGCTCAAGTCGCGCACCAAGGGCTATGCCTCACTCGACTACGAGCCCTCGGGCGACCAGACCGCCGACCTCGTCAAGGTCGACATCCTGCTCCACGGCGACCCCGTCGACGCGTTCTCGGCGATCGTGCACAAGGACGCCGCCTACTCCTATGGCGTCATGCTCGCGAGCAAGCTCAAGGAGCTCATCCCGCGGCAGCAGTTCGAGGTGCCGATCCAGGCCGCGATCGGCTCGCGCGTCATCGCCCGCGAGACGATCCGAGCCATCCGCAAGGACGTGCTGGCCAAGTGCTACGGCGGCGACATCACCCGCAAGCGCAAGCTGCTGGAGAAGCAGAAGGAAGGCAAGAAGCGGATGAAGATGGTCGGTCGCGTCGAGGTGCCGCAGGAGGCCTTCATCGCCGCGCTGTCGACCACGAGCCCCACCGAGAAGGCCAAGAAGTAGCCACCCTCCTGACCGGCGCAGGGGCAACGACTGCCGGTGGTCTAGACGACCGGACCGGCCCGGCCAATGCGGTCACACGGGCCACAGGAGTTTTGAAGAATCGGGTCATGCTTGCCAGCCGATCGATCCGTCGTGCGCTCAGCGCACTCCCGCTCGCTCTCCTCGCCACCGCCCTGACGGGCACCGCGCACGCGGCCGTGTCCGTCGACGACACCCCGACGGAGTCGTGGCAGGTCAACGGCCCCGTCTATGCCTCGACCGTCATCGGCGACACCGTCTATGTCGGTGGGCGGTTCACCCAGATCGTCTCGAGCGCGGGTGAGACCAAGGACCGTGCCCACCTGGCGGCGTTCTCGATCTCGACCGGCAAGCCGCTCCCGTGGAGCCCTCAGGCCGACGGCGTCGTCTGGGCGCTGGAGTCCAATGGCAGCACCACCGTCTGGGCCGGTGGGGAGTTCACCAAGGTCGACGGCCGCGAGCACGAGCGCCTCGTCCGCGTCAACGCCAAGACCGGTGAGGTCGACCGGAAGTTCGACGTCGGTGTCAACGGCACCGTCCGAGCCCTGGAGCTCTCCCGCGGCATGCTGTTCGTCGGGGGCGGCTTCACGAAGGTCGGCAAGGACTGCCAGAAGTACCTCACCAAGATCAACGCCACCTCCGGAGCGGTGCCGCAGGGCTTCTCGCCGCGGGTCGAGGACATGGTCCGCGCGATCGTGGCGCCGGAGACCGGCACCGGCTCCGGCTTCGATGTCTATGTCGCCGGCAACTTCTTCTCCTACAACGGCGTCCCGCAGCGCAAGGTCGCCTTGATCAACGGCGGCAACGGCAAGCTCGCCCCGCTGACCTTCGAGAAGCCGGCGACCACGCGGGGCCTCGACATCAGCCCCGACGGCACCGTGCTCTATGGGGCCATCGGCGGTGATATCAACAGCGCCGTCGCCTGGTCCACCGCCGACGGGACTCGCCTGTGGCGCTACAAGGTCGTCGGCGACGTGCACACCGTCGCCTACCACGACGGGACCGTCTGGGCGGGATTCGCCGAGGGCACCAAGCTCGACCCGAAGGCCCGGCTGCAGGCGCTGGACGCCGCCACCGGCACCGTCGACCCGGCGTTCGCCCCGCAGTTCAACAGCCTCTGGGGCGTGCGGACCATCGCGGCGACCGACCGCGGCGTGGTCGCGGCCGGCAACTTCTGGAAGATCGACGGCAAGAGCCAGCAGTACCTCGCGTTCTTCCGCTGAGCGACCAGGACGCTGGGCGCGACCCGGCAGACTGCGGGGGTGACCCCGCGCCTCGTGATCCCGGCCGATCTGGAGAGCCGCCGCTCGCTCGGGGCCCCGTGGGGCGCCTGGCTCGACGGGCTGCCCGCCCTTCACCGCGACGTGCTCGAGGAGTGGCAGCTCACCCCCGACGGAGCCCCGATGAGTGGCTACTGCTCGGTGGTGGTGCCGGTGCTGGACCCGGACGGCGCCCCGGCGGCCTTGAAGCTTGGCCTGCTTGACGAGGAGTCCGAGCACGAGCACCTGGCGCTGCGGGCGTGGGGCGGCGACGGGGCGGTCACGCTGCTGCGGGCCGACCCTCGGCGCGGAGCGCTCCTGCTCGAACGGCTCGGCCCGGCGAACCTGACCTCGATCGACGACGTCGAGGCCTGTGAGGTGGTGGCGGAGCGCTATGCCCGGCTCCACCGACCCGCGCTGCCGCAGCTACGCAGCGTGGCGTCGTACGTCGAACGCTGGCTGGCCGCCCTGGGCACCTTGCCGGTGGATGCCCCGCTCCCGCGACGACTGGTCGAGCAGGCGCTCAGCCTGGGCCGGACGCTCGTGGCGGAGACGCCCCGGTCGCCCGCGATCGTCCACGGCGACCTTCACTACGACAACGTGCTCGCGGGCCAGCGCGAGCCCTGGCTGGTCATCGACCCCAAACCGATGAGCGGGGACCCGCACTACGAGCCCGCTCCGCTGCTTTGGAACCGCTGGGAGGAGATGGCTGCCGAGCGCGACCTGCGAACGACGATCCGGCGGCGCTTCCACACCGTGGTGGACGTGGCCGGCCTGGACGAGGAGCGGGCCCGCGAATGGGTCGTCGTCCGGATGGTGCTCAACGCCCACTGGACGATCGACGACGCCCAGCGATCGGGACGGCAGCTCGATGTCCAGGACCGGGACTGGATCACCCGCTGTGTGGCCATCGCCAAGGCCGTGCAGGACTGACCGGCCGCCAGCGGCAAACCCCGTGGCGCCCGCGTCGACGGCGAGCGACGATGGGGGGCATGACCCCCCGCATCGTGTCCGTCAACGTCGGCCTGCCGCAGGAGGCTGCGTGGGACGGCTCGCGCGTCAGCGCGATCCGCAAGCACGTCGTCGCCGACCCGGTGCTGGTGACCACGCTCGGCCTGACCGGCGACCAGGTGGCCGACACCGTCCACCACGGTGGCCCCGACCAGGCCGTCTATGCCTTCGCCCGCGAGGACCTCGACCGCTGGGGCGAGCTGCTCGGCCAGCAGCTGCCCGACGGGCATTTCGGCGAGAACCTGACCACGGCGGGCATCGACGTGAACGCGGCCGAGGTGGGGGAGCGGTGGCGCATCGGCTCGGCCCTCTTCGAGGTGGCCGAGGTGCGGATCCCGTGCAACGACTTCAAGGGCTGGCTCGGCGCGACCGGTTACGACAACCGTGGCTGGGTCAAGCGTTTCACCGCCGAGGGGCGTCCCGGCCCCTATCTGCGGGTGGTCGAGGAGGGCATCATCCAGAGGGGCGACGAGCTGGAGGTCGTCCACCGCCCCGGTCACGGCGTCACGGTCGCGATGATGTTCCGTGCACTCACCACCGAGTCCCGCCTGCTGCCCGACCTGCTGCGGGTCGACAACCTCGCCGCCAAGGCACGTCGCCGCGCGGAGCAGTACGTCGCGACCTTGGGCGACTGACCCACTCCGCCGCGCGGACGGCGACGGGAGGGCGTCGGCTCGGTCCGCGCGGCGGTCGTGGTCACCGGACGGGGCGCCTGGAGGATGCGGGAGGGAGCCACCCTCACCGCGCAGGTGCTCGCCCCGCCCGGGGTTCTGTGTGGTTGCCGGGCCGGTGAAGTTCACCGATTGACAACGTTGTCAGAGGTAGGATGCGCCTGTGTCATCGGGGGTGTCAAGCACGTCACGCGCAACAGATCGACACCGGCGCGCCACCATGCAGGAGGTGGCCGCGGCCGCCGGCGTCTCGCTCAAGACCGTCTCACGAGTGGTCAACCGCGAGCCCGGGGTCTCCGCCGCCTTGACCGCGCGCGTCGAGGCCGAGGTCCAGCGCCTGGGCTATCGCCACAACCTGGCCGCCAGCCAGCTGCGTCGCGGTCGCCGGACCGCCTCGATCGGAGTCCTGCTCCAAGACCTCGGCAACGACTTCTGCGCCGAGCTGCTCCGAGCCGTGGAGGACCGTGCCCGCGAGAGCGGGGTCGTGGTGATCTCCGCGAGCCTCGACGAGGAGGCCGACCGCGAGCACGAGCTCGTGGTGGGCCTGGTGGAGCGCCGCATCGACGGCATCATCCTGATGCCGGCGAGCCACGACCACTCCTACCTCGCCGACGAGATGGAGGCCGGCGTCGAGGTCGTCTTCGTCGACCGCCACCCCGCGCGACTCCACGTCGACTCGGTCGCAACCGACAACCATGGCGGCTCCCGCTCCGCGGTGCGCCATCTCGTCGCCGCCGGCCACCGCCGGATCGGCTTCGTCGGCGATGACCGGACCATCGACACCGCCCGCGAGCGGCTCGAGGGCTATCGCGCCGGCCTGGCCGAGGCCGGGCTCGCCGTCGACCGCGAGCTCGAAAGGCCCGGCCACGGCAGCTCCACGGCGGCGGAGCGCGCCGTGATGGACCTCCTGGCGCTCCCCGACCCCCCGACGGCGCTCTTCACCGCCCGCAACGACGCCACCGTCGGAGCGGTCCGGGCGCTACGCCAGCTGGGGCAGGCCCACCAGATCGCCCTCGTCGGCTTCGACGACTTCGCGACGGCCGACCTGCTCGAGCCCGCCGTGACGGTGGTCCGCCAGGACGCGCGCGGGCAGGGGCTCACGGCGGTCGACCTGCTCCTGTCGCGGCTGGCCGGCGCCGACGACCCCGTACGCCGGGTGGTCCTCGGCACCACGCTGGTGCCGCGCGGCTCGGGCGAGCTGCCCGGGCCGGGCTCGGTCGGCCCCCGCTGAGGCTCACCCCGGTGCGACAACCGGTTTGGGACCGTGTTGAGCCCGCTCGTGGCTACCGGTCCGTAACAAGGTGATCTAGGTTACTCCCGAGACGTGTCCTTCGAACCCAAGCGTCCGAGGAGTTGCCGAGAACATGCCCACCCAGACCGACCCCAGCTTCGTCGACACCATGCACCCCAACGTCGCGGTCCAGTTCCTTGACCGGGTCAAGCGCAGCCCCCACACCGAGGCGTTCCGCTACCCGCGGGGCGAGACGTGGGAATCCGTGACGTGGAGCCAGGCCGGCGACCACGTCGGCCGCCTGGCCGCCGGCCTGATGGCCTTGGGCGTGCAGCCCGAGCAGCGCGTCGGGATCGCCAGCAACACCCGCTACGAGTGGATCCTCGCCGACCTCGCCGTCATGTGCGCCGGCGCGGCGACCACCACGGTCTACCCCTCGACCAACGAGGAGGACACCGCCTACATCCTCAGCGACTCCGAGTGCCATGTGGTCTTCGCCGAGGACGACGCCCAGATCGCCAAGCTGGTCGCCCGTCGCGGCGAGCTGCCGCTGGTCAGCAAGGTCGTCACCTTCGACGGCACCGTCGACGGTGACTGGGTGATCGGCCTGGAGGACCTCGGCAAGCTCGGTGACGCCTACCTCGCCGACCACCCCGATGTCATCGACCAGACCGCCGCGGGCATCCGGCCCGACCAGCTGGCCACCCTGATCTATACGTCCGGCACCACCGGCCGACCCAAGGGCGTGCGGCTCCAGCACCGTGCCTGGGTCTATGAGGGCGCCGCCATCGAGGCGCAGGGCATCCTCGACGAGACCGACCTGCAGTTCCTCTGGCTGCCGATGGCCCACTCGTTCGGCAAGGTGCTGTTGTCCACCCAGCTCGCCTGCGGGTTCCCGACCGCGATCGACGGCCGCGTCGACAAGATCGTGGAGAACCTCGGCATCGTGAAGCCGACATTCATGGGCGCGGCACCCCGCATCTTCGAGAAGGCCCACGCCCGCATCGTCACGATGCAGGCCGCCGAGGGCGGCGCCAAGGAGAAGATCTTCAACCAGGCCTTCAAGGTCGGCCTCAAGGTCGACGGCCTGCGCCGCGAGGGCAAGGCGGTCCCGCTGCCCCTCAAGCTGCAGCACGGGCTCTTCGACAAGCTGGTGTTCAGCAAGGTCCGCGAGCGGTTCGGCGGCCGGGTGCGCTTCTTCATCTCCGGCGCCGCGGCCCTCAACAAGGACATCGCCGAGTGGTTCCACGCCGCAGGCATCGTGATCCTGGAGGGCTACGGGCTCACCGAGTCGGCGGCGGGGTCGTTCGTCAACCACCCCGAGCGCTACAAGTTCGGCAGCGTCGGGCCGGTCTTCCCGGGCAGCGAGGTCAAGCTCGGCGACGGCGACGAGGTCCTGATCAAGGGCCCGGGTGTCATGGAGGGCTACCACAACCTGCCCGACGAGACGGCCAAGACGCTGACCGACGACGGCTGGCTCCGCACCGGTGACAAGGGCTTCCTCGACGAGGACGGCTACCTGCGGATCACCGGCCGCATCAAGGAGCTGTTCAAGACCTCGGGCGGCAAGTACATCGCGCCGCCGCTCATCGAGTCCAAGTTCAAGGCGATCTGCCCCTACGCCAGCCAGTTCATGGTGTTCGGCAACGAGCGCAACTTCTGCGTCGCGCTGGTGACCCTCGACCCCGACGCGCTGCTGCCGTGGGCCCAGGAGAACGGCGTCGAGGGCGACTATGCCGCCATCGTTCGCAGCGACAAGTGCAAGGAGATGGTGGCCGGCTACGTCGACGAGCTCAACACCCAGCTCAACCGCTGGGAGACCGTCAAGAAGTGGGAGCTGCTCGACCACGACCTCTCGGTCGAGTCGGGTGAGCTCACGCCGTCGATGAAGGTCAAGCGCAACGTCGTCGAGAGCAACTACAAGGACACCATCGACGCGTTCTACAGCTGACCGTGGTCGGCCGGTGGGGGTGCCGGCGCTAGGCTCGCACGCCTGATGCCGTCGACGCTCCCACCGGGTGACCCGGTCCCCGACGACGGGTCGCTCCCGGCCGCTGCCCTCGCGGAGCTGGGGGAGCGACCCTGGGGTGTCTATGTCCACGTCCCGTTCTGCCGGGTGCGGTGCGGCTATTGCGACTTCAACACCTACACCGCAGGTGAGCTGGGTGGTGCGGCCTCGACCGCGTCCTACGCTGCCTCCCTGAGCGCCGAGATCGAGCTGGCCGGTCGCGTGCTCGGCGATCGGGCGCCCCAGGTCGCGACGGTCTTCGTGGGAGGCGGGACCCCCACGCTGCTCCCGGCCGACGACCTCGTGGCCGTGCTCCGCCAGCTCGCGGAGCGGTTCGGGCTGGCCGACGACGTCGAGGTGACCGTGGAGGCCAACCCCGACAGCGTCACCCCTGCCGGCCTCGCCCGACTGCGTGAGGGGGGCTTCACCCGGGTGTCGTTCGGGATGCAGTCGGCCGTACCGCACGTGCTCGCCACGCTCGACCGCACCCACGACCCGGCCCGGGTTCCCGCCGCCGTGGCCGAGGCCCGCGCCGCGGGCTTCGACCAGGTCAGCGTCGACCTCATCTATGGCACGCCGGGGGAGACACTGGCCGACTGGGAGGCCTCGCTCACGGCCGCGCTGGCGTGCCGCCCCGACCACGTCTCGGCCTATGCCCTGATCGTCGAGGACGGCACCGCGCTGGCGCGCAAGGTGCGCCGTGGCGAGATCCCGGCGCCCGACGACGACGACCTCGCCGACAAGTACCTTCTGGCCGACCGGCTGCTCAGCCAGGCCGGCCTGGAGTGGTACGAGCTATCCAACTGGGCCACGTCCGAGGCCGCCCACTGCCGCCACAACGAGCTCTATTGGGTCGGCGCCGACTGGTGGGGGTTCGGGCCGGGCGCCCACTCCCATATCGGGGGGACGCGCTGGTGGAACGTCAGGCACCCGGCGGCGTACGCCGATCGGCTCGCCTCGGGCCGCACGCCCGCGCAGGCTCGGGAGGTGCTCGACGCGCCGACGCGTCGGATCGAGCGTGTGCTGCTCGAGATCCGGCTCCGCTCCGGGCTGCCGCTGGACGTGCTCGACGACGCGGGTCGTCGGGCCGCGGCCGGACTCTCGACGCGTGGCCTCGCCCAGCTGGTCGGCGACCGCCTGGTGCTCACGCCCGAGGGCCGGCTGCTCGCGGACGCGGTCGTCCGCGAGCTGCTCGCCTGACCCTCTGGGCGGCGTCGGTCAGGAGACCATGCGGATGGTGAGCGGGTAGCGGAAGTCCTCGCCGTTGTTGACCTTCACCGCCGCCACGATCGGCATGATGATCGACAGCGCACCGACCGCGAGGAGCAGGAAGAAGCCGACGAGCACGATGATCAGGATCGCCGAGACGATGGCATAGATGATCATCGACAGCTGGAAGTTCAGCGACTCGACCGCCTGACGGCGTACCCACGCCGACTTGTTGCCATAGATCAGCAGGACGAGCAGCGGCCCGAGGAACGGCAGGCCGATGAGCAGCGCCACGAGGGCGCTCCAGTGGGCGCCGGCACCCCAGGTGCGCTCGTCGGCGGGGCTGAGCATCCCGGGAGCGGGGGCCCCATAGCCAGGCTGGCCATAGCCCGCCGGGGGATAGCCGGGCTGCCCGGGCGGCGTCTGTCCATAGGCGGGCTGGCCATAGCCCGGCTGGCCGTAGCCCGGCTGGCCAGGAGGAGCCTGGCCGTAGGCCGGCGGAGGAGGCGGCACGTCACCGGGCTGGGGCGGCTGCTGGCCCTCGGGCGGCGGCATCGAATCGGACATCGCAGATCACCTTCTGGCGACGAGATGGTCCCCGGGAGACGCGCGGGGTGGGACGTTGCGAGCCTAGCCCGTCACGAAGTCGATGAGCTCCTCGACCCGGCCGAGCAGGGCGGTCTCGAGGTCATACCAGGACGTCACGCGTGACAGCACGTGCTGCCAGGCCCGGGCGATGTCGGCCTGGTCCTCGGCCGGCCAGCCGAGGCGACGGCAGGTGCCCTTCTTCCAGTCCTCGCTGCGCGGCACCTCGGGCCACGCGGTGAGGCCGAGGCGCTCGGATTTGACCGCCTGCCAGATGTCGATGAACGGGTGCCCGACGATGCGGACGTGCTCACCGAGCGGTGTCGCGGCGATGCCGTCGGCGATCCGGCTCTCCTTGGATCCGGGCACGAGGTGGTCGACGAGGACACCCACCCTCCTGTCGGGGCCCGGGCCGAACGCGCTGAGCTCGGCCGCCAGGTCGTCGATGCCGCCGAGATACTCCACGACGACCCCCTCGATGCGCAGGTCGTCACCCCACACCTTCTCCACGAGCTCGGCGTCGTGGCGCCCCTCCACGAAGATCCGGCTGGCGCGCGCCACCCGGGCGCGTGCACCGGCGACGGCCAGTGAGCCGGACGCGGTCCGCTTCGCGGCCTGCTGGGTCGGCGGGCCGGCGGGGCGCAGCAGGATCACGGGGCGACCCTCGAGCAGGAAGCCGGGGCCGAGCGGGAACGTCCGGCGCTTGCCGCGGCGGTCCTCCAGGGTGAGCACCCGGAGGTCGGCGTCCACCCGGACGATCTCGCCGCACCAGTCCGTGGTGACCTCCTCGACGACCATGCCGATCTCGGCAGGCGTCTCGACCGCACGGCCGCGCTTGGGGGCGCGCCAGTCGGTGGCCAGCACGTCGGAGCCGTAGCGATCTCCGGCTCGGGGGGAAGCAGACATCACCGGCAACCTAGAGCCGTCGGCGCATCCGCAGGTGGCGGCGCGCCGGGGTTGCGGCCAGGGTCCCCGGTTCGAGACGACGGCCGACCCCGTCGGGGCCGTCAGATGAGCGGCAGCTGGCCGAACGGAGGCTGCCCCAGACCAGGGTGGCGCGGGGCGGGTTCGAGGACGGCGTAGCCGCGTCGTACGGCGTCGGCGAGCCCGGCGGCGGGGAACGGCCACTCCCCGGCGGCCAGCGCCTGGTCCTCGGGGACACCCTGGGCGACGAGGTCGTGGATGGTCTGGGCGACCTGGCCGACGTCGAGCCGCTGCTCCTCGACGAAGTCGCGACCGACCCGGGCGCCGTGCCCGGGAACCACCACCGTGTCGGGCGTGCAGAGCCCCAGGATGG
>JAXLSN010000012.1:0-169303 GCA_046330595.1 Nocardioidaceae bacterium | reverse complement strand
TTCACCGAGGGGCTCTATGCCGAGATGCGCGGCACCGGCGTTGCCGTGACTGTCGTCTTCCCCGGCGGTGTCTCGACCGACATCACCACCAACTCCGGGATCGCGATGCCGGCCGGCGCCGAGGCGGCGGCGAGCGAGGAGAACAGCTTCACCACGACCACGCCCCAGGAGGCCGCCGAGCAGATCATCGCCGGCGTCGACCAGGGCAGCTATCGCGTCGTCATCGGGAAGGACGCGCGGATGATGGACAAGTTCTCCCGGCTCGCGCCCCAGCGGGCCACCGACACGATCGCGAAGAAGATGGCGGCCCTGCTGGGCTGAGCAGTCGCCCGAGACTCAGGCCAGCGCGAGCCGCATCACCACGCGCGGGAAGCCACCCGAGACCGCGTCGGTGTCGGCCGCCTTGGTGAACCCCGCGCGCTCGAACATTGCCCGGCTCCCGACATAGGCCATGGTGAGGTCGACCCGCTCGCCCCGGTTGTCGGTGGGATAGCCCTCGACCGCCGGGGCCCCGTGGGACCTGGCGAACTCGACGGCGCCTTCGAGGAGTGCCGGGGCGATGCCACGGCCCCGGTGGCCAGGCCGGACCCGGAAGCACCAGACCGACCACACCGGCAGGTCGTCGACGTGCGGGATCTTGCGCGAGCGGGCGAACGGGAGGTCGGCGCGTGGGGCGACGGCCGCCCACCCGACGACGGTCTCGCCGTCATAGGCGAGCACGCCCGGTGAGACGTCGCGGGCACACAGCCCCCTGACGAACTCGCCGCGCTCGCGCCCCATCATCGAGCGGTTGGTCCTGGCGTCGAGGCGGTGGCTCAGGCACCAGCACACCGAGGCGTCGGGGTTCTTGGGTCCGATCACCCTCGCCACGTCGTCGAACCGGTCGAGCGTCGCCGGGACCACCTCGAACTCCACCCCGTCACGCTAGCGGGAGGGCTCCCCGACTCGCGACCGCTATACCCCTGGGGGTATGCTTTCTCCGCGTTGTTCGAAAGGAGATCGATCATGGCCAGCACGTCCACGGAGCGGCGTACGTCCGGGCCCGCCAAGGCGGGACGCAGGCACCAGGTCCTGGTCTTCAGCACCCCGACCTGCTCGTGGTGCAACCGGGAGAAGAAGTATCTCCGCGAGCGGCGCGTCCCCTTCCGGGACATCGACGTCTCGCGCGACCCCCAAGCCGCCAAGGACCTCGTCCGGCGCACCGGCCAGATGGGCGTCCCCGTCACGATCATCGACAACGGCAAGCCGATCATCGGCTTCGACAAGCCGCAGATCGACCGGCTGCTGGGGCTCAGCGCCGGCTGACGTCGGCCGCTCCGGACGCCCGCAGCTCCACCCTCTGTTTGACCATCCGTCGTCACGAAAGGCACCACCCTCACCATGAGCGAGTCCATCACCCCCCTCGGCTCCCGCGTCCTCGTCGAGATCCTCGCGGAGGACTCGATGACCGCCAGCGGCCTGGTCATCCCCGACACCGCCAAGGAGAAGCAGCAGAAGGGTCTGGTCATCTCCGTCGGCGACGATGAGGACCTCATCAACGTGTCGGTCGGCGAGAAGGTGCTCTTCCCCAAGTACACCGGGACCGAGCTCACCCTCGACGGCAAGGACTACCTCGTCATCGACTCCAGCGAGCTGCTCGCCGTACTCGGTCGCGTCAGCGCCTGAGTCTCCCTCGTCCGCGACCGGTCGGATGGCGCCCCGCGACGGGCCATCCGGTCGGTCGCGGTTGTTTGTCCGCCGTACGGCGGGTGTCGCGCAGTGCTGCCGGTTCACCAAGGTAAGTGGGTGAACCCTCACTTACCGTGGCGAACTCCGCACGGTAGGTGAGGGTTCGCCTTCCTACCTTGGTGAACCGTCACCACGGCGACACGGCACCCACAGCAACCCCAGCGCCAACGACAACTCAGCCGACCGGCTCCGTCATGGCGGCCACGATGGCGGGCATGGTGACTCGCGCCAGCCGGGTGGGGTCGTCGGTCTGGCGGATCAGCGACTGCTGGTGACTCTGGTCGGCGACAGCGGCGAGCACGCGTACGGCGTCGGCCGGATCGATGGTGAAGCGGAGTCCCTGCTGGGCCAGTGCCGCCACGATCGCGTCGGTGAGCCGCCCCAGCATCTGCTCGAGCGGAGCCAGGTCGGCCGCGTGCTCGCCGGGGTCGCGGGCCGCGGCGAGCGTCATCTCGGAGCGGATCAGGAACAGGTCGCGGTCCAGGTTGACCACCCCGAGGAACCGCTCGACCAGCGCCGCCGGATCGGAGGTGTCGTCGGCCCGGGCCATCATCGCCTCGATCTGGGCGATGGTGTCCTCGATCTGCGGCTCCATGACCGCGCGCAGCAGCTCGTCCTTGTCGGAGAAGTTCGAATAGAACGCCCCCCGCGTGAAGCCCGCCGCCTCGCAGATGTCGGCGACACCGACACCGGTGCCATGGTCGGCGAAGACGGCACGGGCGGCCTCGACGAGCTTGTCGCGCGTACGCCGGCGGCGTCGCGTCAGCGGCGCGGACGCGGCGGCCGCCGCCGCGGAGTTGGTGCTCATGGTCGTGATCCTTCCCGACCTCGGGCCTGAGGTGAACCGGTGGTGCGACCAGGAGCAGACCATCTCCAAGTCGAGTTTGCATACATAAGTGTATCGGATACATTGGTGTATCGAAAGCCCATCGCATCGTCGTACGGCGCACCAGCCGACCGGAGGATCCATGTCCCTCGCCCTCTACCGCCTCGGCCGCGGGGCCTACCGCCACGCCCGGCTGACGCTGACGGCCGCGCTCCTCCTCCTGGTCGCGCTCGCCGCCACCGCGGGCCTGCTCGGCGGCAAGACCAGCGAGTCCTACACCGTCCCCGGGACGTCGTCCCAGGAGGCCCTGGACACCCTTGCCATCCGCTTCCCCGAGGTGAGCGCCTCCAGCGCCGACATCATCGTGGTCGCGCCCCAGGGCCAGCGGGTCACCGACCCCGCGGTCAAGCAGCAGATCAAGGCCTTCGAGAAGGACCTCGAACAGCTCGACCACGTCACCGCGGTGATGGACCCCTTCTCCGGCATGGTCAACGGCGCCGTCACCGACGATGGCAGGGCCGCCCTGGTCACCGCCCAGCTCGACCTCAAGACACCCCAGGTCACCGAGGAGACCCGCCAGGCGATCTATGACGCCGGCGCCCCGCTGCGCGACGCCGGCCTGACCGTCGAGGCGGGCGGGGCCGCCTACAGCGTGACGCCGCCGAAGCTCTCGATCACCGAGGCACTCGGCCTGGTGATCGCGCTGGTCGTGCTGATCGGTGTCTTCCGCTCCTTCCTGGCTGCCCTGCTCCCGATCCTCACGGCCGTGTACGGCGCCATCGCGACCGTGATGCTCGTGATGATCGCCGCGTCGATGACCGACGTGCCCGGCACCTCGCTGCTGCTGGCCATCATGATCGGGCTGGCCGTGGGCATCGACTATGCCCTCTTCGTCCTCACGCGCTATCGCGAGCTGCTCGGCGAGGGGGTCGACCCCGAGGAGGCCGCGGGCCGCTCGCTGGGGACCGCCGGCTCGGCGGTCGTCTTCGCCGGCGTGACCGTGATGATCGCGCTGTCGGCGCTCTCGGTGGTGGGCCTGCCGTTCCTCACCGCGATGGGCTTCTCGGCCGCCGCCGGCGTGGTCGTCGCCGTCGCCACCACCCTGACGGTGCTGCCCGCCGCGATGGCCGTCCTCGGCCGCCGCATCCGGCCGGCCACGCGCCGCGCTCAGGCCAAGGCCGGGCTCTGGGAGCGCTGGGTCGCCGTCGCCACCTGGAAGCCGGTCGCCACCCTCCTGCTCGTCATCGTCGCGCTCGGGGCTTTGGCGATCCCCGCGACCAGCCTGCGGTTCGCGCTGACCGACGGCGGCAACGCCGCCACCGAGACCACCCAGCGCAAGGCCTATGACCTCACCGAGCACTACTTCGGCCCCGGTGAGAACGGCCGCCTCCTCGTCGCCGTCGACCTCATCTCCAGTCGCGACCCGCTGGGCGACATCGACAAGATCCGCCAGGACCTCGCCGACGAGCCAGGCGTCGAGCGGGTCGCGATCGCGACCCCCAACCCGACCGGCGACTACGGCATCGTGGTCCTGGTCCCCACCACCGGCCCCAAGGAGCAGGCCACCCAGGACCTCGTCACGCGGCTGCGCGACAGGACCGCCGAGCTCTCCGACCAGTACGGCTACGACGTCAGCGTCACCGGCCAGACCGCCGTAGCCCTCGATGTCTCCGACCGCCTCGCCAACGCGTTGCTGCCGTTCGGCGTCGTCGTGGTCGGGCTCTCCCTGGTCCTGCTGGCCGTCGTCTTCCGCTCGATCGTCGTCCCGCTCACCGCCAGCATCGGCTACCTGCTGTCGCTCGGGGCGTCGTTCGGGGTCGTCAGCCTGGTCTTCGAGCACGGCCACCTGGCCGGCCTCCTCGGTGTCCCGAGGGTCGGTCCGGTGATCTCGTTCCTGCCGATCATCCTCATGGGGGTGCTCTTCGGGCTCGCCATGGACTACCAGGTCTTCGTCGCATCACGGATGCACGAGGACTACAGCCATACCCGCGACCCGCAGGGCGCCGTACGCCGGGGGTTCGTCGGCGCCGCACCCGTCGTCGCCGCGGCCGCGGCCATCATGATCGGCGTCTTCGCGGCCTTCGTGCCCGAGGGTGACGCGACCATCAAACCGATCGCGCTGTCGCTCGCGGTGGGCGTCGCCGCCGACGCGTTCCTGGTCCGCATGCTCGCCGTCCCGGCGGTGCTCAGCCTGCTCGGCCACGTCTCCTGGGCGTTCCCACGCTGGCTCGACAAGCGACTGCCCGACCTCGACGTCGAGGGCTCCGGCCTGCGCCGCCAGCTCGAGACCGAGCGCCCCTCCGACCTGGTCCCCCACCGCGTCGTCACCGGCACCGGCCTGGCCGTCGACGGCCCCCGAGGGCCGGTGTTCGCCGCCGTCGAGCTGACGGCCGACGAGGGCACCGTCACCGCGGTGACGGGCGGCCCCGGCTCCGGCAAGACCGCGCTGCTGCTGGCCATCGCGGGTCGACTGCCGCTCACCGACGGCTTCCTCGAGGTCGCGGGAGGCCTGCTCCCCGAGGAGCGCGGCCGCGTCCAGCGCGCCGTCGCGCTCGCCGAGCTGCCCGGCATCAACGACCTGGACCTCGACCTCGACATCGACCACCACCTCGCCGAGCGGCTCGCGGCCCGGTCGCTCCACCCGTGGGCCGGCCGACGTGAGCTGACCCGCGCGCGGGCGTCGTACGACGACCTCCTCGCGGCCGCGCGCGACGAGGCGCCCGAGGCGCTGCCCGCCACCGACCCGGGCGGCGACACGCTCGTGGCCGACCTCACCGACCTGGAGCGGCGAGTGCTCGGCCTGGCCCTGGCCGCCCTGCCCGGGCCCGCCGTCGTCGTCGTGGACGACGTCTCCGCTCTGCACACCGCCGCCGAGCAGCGCGCACTCTGGGCCGCGTGCGCCCGCGTCTCCGACCGACCCTCCGCGCACGGCGACCGGCGTACGGCCGTGATCGCCGCCAGCGCGGACGCCACCCCGCTCGAGGGGCTCACCACGCCCGTTCGTCGTGGCGCCACCCTCTCCCTCCAGTCCCAGCAGGTGACCCGATGAAGCTCCTCCCGCCCATGAGCGCCTCCGAGCTGTCCCGCTTCCGCGGGCCGGCGAAGGTCGTGCTCGCCGCCCTCGTCGTCGTGCCCGCCCTCTATGCGGGCCTGCTCGTGTGGGCCAACCTCGACGTCACCGGCAACCTCGACCAGGTGCCGGCGGCCGTGGTCAACCTCGACGAGCCGGTCAAGGTCAAGGGCACCGACGGCACCGAGCAGACCGTCGCCGTCGGGCGGCTGGTCGCCGCCAACCTCACCACCAGCGGCGAGCCCAACAACCTCGACTGGACCCTCACCACCGCCGAGGACGCCCAGCAGGGGCTGGCCGACGGCGACTACTACGCCGTCCTGACGCTGCCCTCGGACATGTCCGCCAAGGCCACCTCCACGCGCGACGCCGCGGGCGCCTCGCCGGCCCAGATGGAGCTGCAGACCGACGACGCCGTCTCCTATCTCTCCGGCAACATCGCCGCCTCGATCTCCCAGGCCGTCGTGTCCGACACCTCCGACGTGCTCACCTCGGCCTACCTCAAGAACGTCTATCTCGGCTTCAACGGCATCCACACCAACCTCGCCGACGCCGGCGACGGCGCGGGCTCACTGGCCGACGGTGCGGCCAAGCTCGCCGACGGCGCCCACCAGACCGACGCCGGCGCCGCGGACCTGACGGCCGGTCTCACCCAGCTCGACGACGGCGCGCAGCAGCTCGCCGACGGCACCGCCCAACTCTCCGACGGGGCCGACCAGCTGGCCAGCGGTGCCGGCGACCTCTCCGACGGGGCAGCGCGGCTCTCCGCCGGGCTCGGCACCATCAACGACCAGACCCAGCAGTTGCCGGCCATGGCCCAGCAGCTCGCCGACGGCGCCACCCAGCTGACCGACGGTGCGGCCGACCTCGGCGACGCGGCGACCCAGCTCGGCACGGGCGGCCGCCAGATCGCCGACGGGGCCACCCAGCTCGGCGACAACGCCGGCCAGCTCGCGGCCGGCGCGTCTGACGCCGCGGCCGGCGCGGACCAGATCGTCTCCGGTCTGGCCTCGGCGGGTGCCGGCGCCGACCATCTCGCCGCCGGCGTGACGTCGTACACCCAGGGCGTCGACCAGCTCGCCAACCAGTGCGCGGCCAGCGGGGCCGCCCCGGCGTTCTGTCAGCAGCTGGCTGGGCTCTCCCAGCAGTCCGCCGGGCTGCGCACCGGCGCTGCCGACCTGGCGACCAGTGTCGGTCAGCTCCACACCGGGGCCGGCGAAGTGGCCACGGGCGTGCACGGCGTGGCCGCCGGCGCCGGTCAGCTCGCGACCGGGGCCCACCAGCTGGCCACCAACGCCGAGAGCTTCGGCGACGGCGCCGACCAGCTCAAGGCCGGTGGCGACCGGCTGAGCCAGGCCGGCCCGCAGCTCCAGGCCGGGCTCGACATGCTCGCCGGCCAGGTCCCCGCTCTCGTCGACGGGATCGCCCGCTCCGCGGCCGGGGCGGACAAGCTCTCCTCCGGCGCGAGCGACCTCGCTTCCGGCGCCGACCGGCTCGCCACCGGGGCGCAGCAGTCCGCCGACGGCGCTGCCGTGCTGGCCGACGGCACGAGCCGGGCGGTCAGCGGCGCCGACCAGCTCCACCAGGGCACCAGCCAGGTGGCCTCGGGGGCCGACGACCTCTCGGCCGGTGCGACCAAGCTCGCCGACGGGCTCACCTCGGGCGTCGACCAGGTGCCCACCAATGACAAGGCCCAGCGCAACCAGCTCGCCGACGTCGTGTCGACCCCGATCACCGACGATGTCACCCGTGCCCACGCGGTGCCGTCCTATGGCTATGGCCTGGCGCCCTACTTCCTCGCCCTCGCCCTCTGGGTCGGCGGGATGAGCCTCTATCTCATCCTGCGCCCGCTGTCGCGGCGTTCGATCGCCTCGAGCGCCGCCTCGTGGCGGGTGACGCTCGCCGGCTATGCGCCCGGCGCGTTGCTCGGGCTGGTCCAGGTGGCCGTCCTCGCCACCGTCGTCCTGCTCGGGCTCGACCTCCACATCGCCGACCTGGCCGGCTTCCTGACGCTGGCGGTGTTCGCGAGCCTGACCTTCGTGGCGGTGAACTATGCCCTCGTCGCCGCGTTCGGTCCGGCCGGACGGTTCGCCGCGCTCGTGCTGATCGTGCTGCAGCTCGCGTCCGCCGGCGGCACCTATCCGATCCAGTCGACCCCGGGGTTCTTCCAGTGGCTCCACCCGCTCCTGCCGCTGTCCTATGTGGTCACCGGGTTCCGGTCGCTGATCGCCGGTGGCACCGTGCCGCTCGGTCCCGCCATCGCGGTGCTCGCGGTCTGGTTCGTCGGCGCGATGGCGCTCGCCTGGTTCGCCGTACGACGCCAGCGGAGCTGGTCGGTGGCCCGCCTCCACCCCGCCGTCACCGTCTGACCCACGCTCCCTTGACGGACGACCCCCCATGTGGGCTGATAGGTGCACGATCCAAACATGCGGTGATCCGGGGCCTCGGGGGTGGACATGACAGCGCTACGACGGACCGTGCTCGCCATGGTGATGGCGCTGGGACTGACCACCGTGGGCGTCGCGGCGCTGGCGCCGCGCACCGAGGCGGCCTCCCCCCAGCTGGTCAACGCCATCACCGGCACCCGCCTCTATGCGCTCCAACGCACGTGGGCCGCGACCGCCGTCGACTACAACAACGACGGCCTCGAGGACATCTGGCTGGGCTACCACCAGCAGGTCGACTCCAAGCTGATGCGCAACAACGGCGACGGCACCTTCACCTGGGTGGCCAAGAACCTGACCGCACGCGTCAACGCGGAGGGCGGCATCCTCGACCGCCACGACTGCGCCTGGAACGACGTCGACCACAACGGCCTGCTCGACGTCTATTGCTCCGGCGGCCGCAACCTCGACAACTACTACAAGACCGCCGAGAAGGACAACGAGCTCTGGCTCCAGCTCACGCCCGGCACCTTCACCGACGTCGCCACCGCATGGGGGCTCGGCGACCCCTGCGGTCGTGGTCGGTTCGTCGCGTTCCTCGACCTCGACAACGACGGCTGGGACGACCTGTTCGTCGGCAACGAGATGCCGCGCGAGGTCGACGACCCGCTCTGCGACCCGCTGGCCGACACGGCGCAACACGAGTACTCCAAGGTCTTCCTCAACGACGGCGGGACAGGCTTCACGTTCGCGCCGCAGTTCGCCACGCCCCATCCCTCGGCCGGCGTCAACTGTGCCATCCCGATGGACTTCAACAAGGACGGGTGGATGGACCTGTTGGCCTGCAACTACAAGAACTCGCGCCCTCTCCTGTATCGCAACAACGCCGGGCAGAGCTTCACCGAGGTCGGCTCGTGGGCAGCGATCAAGCTGACCGCGATGACCGACGGACGCTATGAGGACATCACCGCGGACGGCATCCCGGACCTGGTGGCGTCGGATGCGACCGGCATCTTCTATCGGCCAGGAACGGCGACCGGCTTCGACGCCGCCGTACGGATCTATACGAACGACTTCGCGGTCGCACCCAACGCCTACGGCTGGGGTGTCGCCGTCGGAGACATCAACGGCGACGGCCAGCAGGACGTCTATGGGCTCGTCCACGACCTCACCCTCGCCACCAACCCCTACGACGTCGTGATGGTCGGCAATGGGTTTAGCGCGACGAACCGGCCGAAGTTCACCAAGCATGTGGTCCCCGGCGCCGCCGGCAACGCCTCGACCGTGACGACGCTTCACCTGCAGCCCGGTGGTCCGGCGAGCTTCTTCGTGCAGAACGGCCGCGAGGACGTCGACGGTCCCAACCAGCTGATCTCCTGGAAGTTCGCTTAGCGGCGACGCACCGTCCATCACCGACGCCGTGACAGGTCGGTGACAGGTCGGCGTCATGACCGGTCGGCAGGGTCTCCTCCCGGAAGGAGACGACCATGGAGACCGCCACCGGGACAACCGCCGGGACGAACGCCTCGCACCCGGGGGGGCCGTGCCGCAGTGCCCGCCGTCCACGAGACTCACGAACCACATTCCGGCCACTCGCCGCCGGCGAGACCGGGCCCCTGCACCGTGTGTTCGAGCAGCTCTCACCGACGTCGGTGTTCCTGCGCTACCACAGCCTGCTGCCGCGGCTGACGCCCACGATGGCGCGACAGCTGAGCGCGGTCGCCCCGGGCCGACATGAAGCGATCGTCGCCGAGCGCGACGGGGGAGCAGTCGGAATCGCCCGGTGGGTGCTCGACCCCACGAGGCCCGGGGCCGCCGAAGTGGCTGTCGAGGTCGCCGATGCCCTGCATGGACTGGGCATCGGCGGCCACCTTCTGCGCGCGGTGGTCGCCGGCGCTCGCCGTGCGGGGATGACCGAGGTGACGGCCTACGTCCACCCCGAGAACACGCTGATGACCGACTGGCTCTGCCGGCTCGGCGCCGAGCGGCCGCGTGGCCTCGGGGAGCCGCTGCGACTGCGGCTGGATCGAATTGAGGTCGACAACACCACCCACGCCTGTGGTTGCATGACCGCGTGCGGGTGCAGGTGCTCGGACCCGTCGGGGTCCGGGCGGACGGGGGCACGGTCGCGTCACCACGAGGAACGCGACCGCGAGATCTGCTTGCCCTCCTCCTCTCCCGACGTGGTCGTCCCGTTCCCCCGGAGATCGCCCTCGACCTCGTCTGGGGAGATGAGGCCACCGGCCTGACGGCCGCCGCGGTCCACACGGTCGTCGCCCGGTTGCGCCGCCAGCTCGGGAGCGAGCTGGTGCGGACGACCGACGTCGGCTACCTCGTCCCGCCCGTGGTCGCCACCGACGCCGAGGAGTTCACGGCCCTCGCGGCCGCCGCTCACGAGGCCGGACAGGCCGGTCGCTCCCAGGAGCGTGAGGACCTGTGCCGACAGGCACTCGCGCTGTGGGCCGGCCCGACGGCGTACGACGGGGTGCCCGACGAAATCGTGCTCGCGGAGCGGACCCGTCTCGACGAGCTGCGCCGCCGCGTGCGCGCCGACCTGGCCACCGGTCTGCTCGAGTCGCCCGTCACCGGGGCGGCCGAGGAGTCCTTCACGCTCGCCCGAGAGCTGTGGGAGGCCAACCCCCTCGACGAGGGCGCCGCCTCGCTGGCGATGCGCGCCGCCTATCGGCTCCACCGCCAGGCCGAGGCGCTGGAGATCTTCGACGCGCTGCGCCGCACCCTCCGTGACGAGCTCGGCGTCGACCCGGGCCCGGCGGTCCGCGAGGTGCACGCCCGGGTGTTGGCCCACGACGCCACGCTCGGTGGCGCGGAGCCGCCCCCCACGGGGATGACACGGCGCGGGCTCCCCGCCCCGACCTCGCCCAGCATCGGTCGCGACGAGGAGGTCGCCACCGTCATCAGGGCGATCGAGGGAGGCCGCCGCCTGGTCACGGTCGTCGGGCCTGGCGGTGTCGGGAAGTCACGGCTGCTCGCCGACGTCGGCGCCGCACTGGCCGAGCGCGGCGAGGTCGCCTATGTCTGCTTCTCCGGGCTCGACGATCTCGACACCGCCGACCAGGTCGCCGGTCGCCTCGCCGTCGCATCGGCCGTGCCGCTGCAGCGCGAGGACGACGTCGGGGCCCTGATCGCCGCGCTGCGTGCGGCCGAGCTGACGATCGTCATCGACGAGGCCGAGTGGCTGCTTGCCCCCGTGGCCGAGCTCGCCGGCGCGCTGCTCGCCGGCTGTCCTGGCCTGCGGCTCCTGGTCTCCTCCCGCGTCCCTCTCGCCGTCGTCGGTGAACGGGTCGTGGCGCTCGATCCGCTCGAGGTCGCCGACGCCGACGCCGACGGCCCGCTCGACGACATCCGCGCCGCGCCCGCCGTACGCCTCCTCGCGCAGCGGCTCGCCGACGGTGGTGGACCCCATCCCGACGAGCTCTCCGCCTGGAGCGAGGACGGCCTGCGCTTGCTGGCCCGCATCGCCGAGCGCGTCGACGGGCTCCCGCTCGCTCTCGAGATCGTCGCCGGCGCCGCTGGCACAGCGCCGGTCGAGGAGCTCGTCGACCTCGTGCAACGACCGCTCGACCTGACCGCCGCCGACGTCGACCGCGACGCCCGGCAGCGGACCCTGCGCGAGACGATCTCGTGGAGCCTCGACCGGCTGCCCCACCAGGCGCGCGTAGCGCTGCGGAGGCTGTCGATCTTCTCGGGTCCGTTCAGCGCGGCGGCCGCGCGCGTGGTCTGCGGGTTCGACCCCGACGACGTCGATCGCCAGCTCCGCGCGCTCACCCGCGACCGCCTCGTCACCATGGAGCGGACGTCGACGGCGACGTCGTTCCGCCTGCTGCGCACGGTGCGCGACCTCGCCCGCGAGGGCCTGGTCACGGCCGGTGAGCTCGACGTCACGCGGGCACGGCACCGGCGCTGGCACGTCGCGCTGTGGCGGGACGCCCCGCTGTCCGACGAGCTCATCGAGGACGTCTCCCGCACCTATGACGACCACCTCGACGCCCTGCGCAGTGCGCTCGAGGTTGGCAACGACGCGGCTGCCGCCGACATCGCCATCGCCCTGGTCCGGCTCTGGATGTTCACGGAGATGCCGGCACCTGGGATCCGGTGGACCGAGACGCTGTTGGCCCGGCCACGCATCACCGGACGGCAGCGGGCGCGGCTGGAGGTCGCCCATGGGGCCCTGAAGCAGGCGCCCTCGTGGACCGCGGCGGACATCGAACGCCTCGCGGCGGAGCTGGTCGACGACGCCGACTGGAGCTTCATGCTGTTCCTGCTCACCGCGCTGCACGGCTATGTCCGGGGCGACCTGGCCGCGGCCCACCGCCAGCTGGACCGAGCCTTCGCCGTGGCGGAGGCCGGCGCACGTCATCACCTTCCGGAGGCAGTGGCGACCAGGGCCGTGCTCGTGGCCACCGACGGTGACGCCGCCCGAGCCGTGACCCTCGCCCATGAGGCGCTGGCCCGGATCGGCCCCCACGGTGCCGCGATCCACCTGACGGTCGTCATCCCCAAGGTGGCCCTGGCGCTGATCGAGGCCGGCCAGCCCGACGAGGCCTGGGAGCTCCTCAACCGGGCCGCCCTCGAAGCGGCCGAGCGCATCGCGCTGCCGCCGACGGCCACCACCGCCATCAACGCCGGCTGGGCGGCGCTCGGGGTGGACGAGTGGGAGGCGGCGTTCACGTGGTTCGCCCGCGGCGCGGTCGGCGTCCAGGCCGTCGCCATCCCCGCCGCCATCGGCGAGGCGGCCTGCGGGGCCGGCGCAGCGCTCGTCGCCCTCGACCATCCCAGCGCGCCGGAGCTGCTGAGTCTCGGCACGTGGCTGGTCCGCAGCGACGGCCAGGAGCTGCCACCCACCCTGGCCGACGCGGTCGCCAAGGCGGTCGCCTCGGTTGGTACGACGCCCCCGCCCGAGGACTGGACCCCCGACCTCGCGATGGCCCGCGTCGTCCAACTCGTCCGCGAAGCCGCACCCGTCGTCAGTGCCATCACGCCCGCCGTCAGCGGCACCACTCGCTGATCCCACCGGCACCACCCGTCTCCCCACCAGCGCCGAGTCGTCACAAGATGTGACGACTCGATGCAATTCCAGGGCCTTCCGGACGCCGAGTCGTCACAGGATGTGACGACTCGGCGATCAGGGGCGGTCGCCTAGGCTCCCGTGACGTGGGTGACGAGCGGCAGCGTGAGGCCGAGGGGCAGCGTGAGGCCGAGGTGTTGCGGGCCGAGGGGCTGACGCGGCGGCTGGCGGACGGGACGGCCATCGTCGACGAGGTGACGTTCTCGGTGAGCCGCGGCGAGGTGGTCGCGGTCGTGGGCGGGAGCGGCGCCGGCAAGTCGTCGCTGCTGCGGCTGCTCAACCGGCTCGACGAGCCCACCGCGGGGCGGGTCCTCGTCGAGGGCGTCGACCAGGCCGAGACCCCGCCCGGCGAGCTGCGCCGTCGGGTCGGCATGGTGCTCCAGACCCCGAGGATGTTCACGGGGACCGTGGCCGACAACCTGCGCTGGGCCTTCCGTGCCCGGGGCGAGGACCTCGACGACGCCACGGTCACGAGCCTGCTCGAGCGCGTCCAGCTCCCGGGGTACGCCGACCGCGAAGCAGGGTCGCTCTCCGGCGGCGAGGCGCAGCGGGTCTCGCTGGCCCGCACCCTCGCCAACCAGCCGCGCGTCCTGCTCCTCGACGAGCCGACCTCGGCGCTCGACGAGGACACCAAGGCCGAGGTCGAGGCCACCCTGCGCGACGTGCTCACCGACCAGGACGTCAGCTGCCTGATCGTCACCCATGACGAGGCCCAGGCCCGTCGACTGGCGACCCGCGCGCTGCGGATGGCGGGCGGCCGCGTCGTCGCCGACGGCGCGGTCGCGGAGGTGCTCGAGTCGTGATCACCACGCTGGTCGACAACACCTGGGCCGTCGCGGTCATCCAGGCCGCCGTCGCGGTGGTCGCCGTGATGGGGGTCCTCCTCATCGCCCGGCGCTATGGCGTCTCGCTCCTGGGCGAGGCCTCGTGGGCGATGCTGCGCGGCTTCGTCCAGGTCGTGATCGTCGGATCGGTCCTCGCCGTCCTCCTCCGAGGGCCCTGGTGGACGGCCATCCTCGTGTTGCTCGGCATGTTCGCCGCGGCCGCGTCGATCGCCCGCAAGCGAGCCAAGGCCATCCCCGGCGCCTATCAGCTGATCCTGACCTCGCTGCTGATCGGCGCCGGCAGCGTGATCGTCGTGATGGCGCTGCTCGGCGTCCTCGACGCGAGCGTCTCCAACCTCGTGCCCGTCGGGTCGATGCTGCTGTCCAACGCGATGACCGCGTGCACGCTCATGCTCGAGCGGCTCCGATCCGACGTCGTCGCCCACCGCGCGACATCCAGGGCCCAAGCTCTCCCTCGGCGGGTCACCCGACGACTGCGTCGCGCCGTACGTCGAGACCGCGGTGCCGACCGCGATGATCCCGCAGGTCAACACCATGACGGCACTGGACATCGTCTTCATCCCCGGGCTGATGTCCGGCATGGTGCTGGCCGGCGCCGACCCCCTGCAGGCGGCGCGATCTATCGGTTCGTCGTGATCGCGCTGATCCTTGCCGCCGGCGGCCTTCACGCGATGGTGGCGGCGTGGTGCGATCGCCTTCTTCGGCCAGCCCAGCAGCTCGTCGTCCGCGAAGCCTGATCGCCGGGCCTGAACGCCCGGGCGGCCCGGTCCTAGACTGCCGACGTGTCGCGAGCGGTGCCTCCCCGGTGGAGGTGGGGTTCACCCCAAGGCGAAGTCGACACCATCGCGGCGGCCCTGCCCCGCGCCCAGGCTGGTGCCATGACGATGACCACGCATCCCGAGACCACCACCACCCCGACAGATGAGCGGGTGAGCACCGACCGACCCCTCTGGGCGAAGCTCGGACACGGACTTCACCTCTATCTGCTCACCGGAGTTCCCGATCGCCCTGCTGTCGTTCGTGGTGCTCGTAGGCAGGACTCTCGCTGGGCCTGGGCCTCTTCATCACCCTGCTCGGCCTGCCGGTCTGGTGGTCGTCCTCGGCATCGCCGCGGCTTCGCCACGGTCGAGGCGCTGGCGGGTCGGCCAGGTGGCCGCTGGAGATGCTCCCCGCGCCGTACCGTCCCGTGCCGGCCGACGTCGCTGCTGCGCGCTGGTTCGGCCAGCTGCGCGACGCAGTCGTGGCTCGACGTCCTCCACCGGGATCGTCGTCCTGCCAGTCGCCATCGTGACCTTCTCGGCCACCGTCATCTGGTGGACAGGCGCCCTGAGTGGGCTGACCTTCTGGATTTCTGGTCGCTACCTGCCAGAGAACTCCGAAGCCGAAGCGATCTGTGACCTTCTTGGACATCCCGATCAGCGAGGGCCTGGCACCCGACACTGGAGCTGATCTTCGCGCTGACCCTGATCCCGGTGCTGCGCGGCTGCACGATCGCCCAGGCGAGCCTGGCCACCGCCCTGCTCGGCAACACCCACGTCGTCGCCCTCCAGGGCGCGATGTCCCGTTGACCGCCAGCCGGGCCGCCGGCGCCCAAGCCGAGGTCGAGGCCCTGCGCCTGGCTCGAGCGCGACCTGCACGACGGCCCGCAGCAGCGGCGCTGGTGCGGCTGGGCATGAACCTCGCGGCCGCCGAGCGCCGGCTGGCGGCCGACGACCCCGCCCAGGCCTCCCAGATCCTGGCCAGGAGCTCGCGCCGAGCGCCGAGGCCTGGCCGAGCTGCGGGCGCTCACCCGCGGCATCGCCCGCTTGATCCTGACCGACCGCGGGCTGCCCGACGCGCTGGCGGCCCTGGCCGGTCGCTCCGGTGCCGCGACCTGGTCGACGTCGACCTGCCCGGTGAGCGGCCCTCCGCCGCGGCCGAGACGGCCGCCTACTTCGTGGTGAGCGAGGCGCTCACCAACGTCGCCAAGCACAGCGGTGCCACCAACGCCTGGGTGAAGGTGCGCCGTGACGACGACGCCCTCGTGGTCGAGGTGACCGACGACGGTGCCGGGGGCGCCTCGGCGGCGAAGTCTGGCTGGCCGGGCTCGCCGACCGGGTCGCCGCCCACGACGGCCACCTCGCGATCGGCAACCCCGCCGGTGGTCCCACGGTAGTCCGAGCGGTGATCCGGCGGACGGTGAGCTGATGCACGTGTCGTGGTCGCCGACGACTCGGCCTCGGCACCAGGAGGGCCTGGTCCGGCTCCTCGTCGAGGCCGGGCCATGAGGTCGTCGCCGCCGTCGGCGACGCGCCCACGCTGATCGACGCGGTGGTCGAGCACGCACCCGACGTCGCCGTGGTCGACGTACGCATGCCGACCATGACCGACGACGGTCTGCGGGCCGCCATCCGATCAGGAGCGGGTGCCGTCGTGCGCGCCGTCCTGCTGCTGAGCCAGTACGTCGAGGTGGCGTACTTCGAGGAGCTGCTCGCGTACGGCGACGGCGGTGTCGCTATCTGCTGAAGGACCGGATCCAGGACCTCGCCGAGGTGACCGGGCGCTCGACACCGTGGTCGGCGGCGGGACCGTGCTCGACCCCGAGGTCGTGGCTCGAAGCTGTTCTCCCGCCGCGCGAGCGACCCGCTGGCGGCTCGGCCCGCGCGAGCGCGAGGTGCTGGGCCTGATGGCCAGGGCGCTCCAACACCGCGATCTGCGACGAGCTCGTGCTCGGTGCCGGGGCCGTCGAGAAGCACGTCAGCTCGATCTTCACCAAGCTCGGGCTCCTCCCGTCATCGGAGGACCAATGGCGTCGTCGCCGTCGCCTGGCTGCGCGCCGCTGGGCGCCGCGAGGGCACGGCCGAACAGCGGCTCCCGAAGACGATGATCTCGTGGGCGTTTTCCGTCAGCCATATCGCATCCGCAGGCCACCCCCGTTCGTGGAACAGGTGACCCGACACCGATCGAGAGGACACTCCGATGCACCAGTACCTCCTGTCGTGCACCACGACGGCGCAACGCGATCCCCGAGGGCGTCGACGTCCGGACATCTTCGCGGCGGTCGACGCTGCAACGCTGGCTCGGGACGCAGGTGCGTGGTCTTCGCCGGCGGGCTGCTGCCCGTCAGCCGCCACGGTGATCGACGGTCGCGATGACGAAGCCGCTCATCACCGACTGGCCCTGCGCGAGGACCCGCCGAATACCTCGGCAACTGCCGGTGATCGCTGCCGACGGCCTGGACGCCGCGCTGGCGTCAAGGCTCGACGTGGGCGTCAGCCGCCTGCTCGGCAGATCGAGGTCGACCTTCCGGACATCCCCGGTGACCTTCTCCAGGCCGGCTGAGCATCAGCCCGCGCAGCATGGACAGGTCTTCCGCGAGGAGCACGCCGTCGCTCGTCGGCGCGCCCTGCTGCGCCGCTACGGCGACGTCGATCTCGCGGAGGGCAACGGCCAGGCAGTCGAAGAGGCGCTGCAGCACTGGCCGACCCGGTCCCCGCCAACCCCGGCGCGTGGCTCACCACGACGGCCAAGCGCAGGCCTCGACCGACTGCGTCGCGGAGGTCGACCCGGCCGGCCCGGGAGCGGGGAATGCATCATCATGCGGACCCACGACGAGCCGCCGCTGGGCGTCATCGACGACGACGAAGCCGGCTGCTGTTCCTGTGTTGCCACCGGCGCTCGCGCTCGACACCCGGGTGCCGCTGACGCTGCGGCTGGTCAGCGGCCTGACCGTCGCCGAGATCGCTGCGGCACTGCTCGTCGAGGAGCGGGCCTCGCCCGGCGGATCACGCGGGCCAAGCGCAAGATCCGCGATGCCCACATCGCGCCCGGATCCCCGAGCGCGAGGGGGACCTGCTCGGCCGGGTGGGCGGCGTACTGGCGTCGCTCTTCCTGCTCTACAACGAGGGCTACCTCGCACCGACACCCAGGTGGGGTCCGCGACGACCTGTGCGTCGAAGCGATCCGGCTGGCCGGCGTGGTCGACCTCGTCCCCGGCGCCCCGAGGCCGGCGGCGCTCCTCGCCCTGCTCCTGCTCACCCAGGCGCGCCGCCCGGCGCAGCTGGGCGGAGTCCAGGCTGGTGCTCTTCGAGGACCAGGACCGCACCGCGTGGGACAGCGCCCTCCTCGTCGAGGGTCTCGACCTGGCCACGGAACTGCTCGACGCCCCCGGCGCCCCCGGGCCTATCGCGTGATGGCGACCATCGCCGCCACCCACGCCAGTGCTCCGCCGGCGGGGTCGGCCGAGGAGATGGTAGTGGCGCTCTATGACCGCCTGATGGAGGTCGGTGCAGGCGCCCGTAGTCATGCGCTCAACCGCGCGGTCGCCGTCAGCCACGTCGACGGCCCGGCCGCGGCCCTGGCCCTCGGTAAGGCGCTCGGCCTCGACGGTTATCCGCCCTTCCACGTCGTAGGGGCAGACCTGCTGGAGCAAGCTCGGCCGCCGAGATGACACCCGCGACGCCGTCGCCAGCGCACTGACCGTCGTCAGGAACCGACGAGCGGGCCCACCTCGAGGCGCGGCTGCAGGCTCTCTAGCCGGAGAGCCGCACCCTCGCTGAGGAGCCGGCCATCCGCCCAGGCCCGTCGGACCAGCTGCTCGAGCACGGTGGTGTCCACGTCGCTGAGCAGCAGGATAGAGCAGCCGCCCGCGGTGGTGTGCTTGCCCAGTCGCGCGAGGAGGCCTTCGCGGTCGTCGGCGACGCCACGCAGGCGTCAAGGCCGCCTTGCGCGGCGACAGTCCGACAGCAGACCCAGTCGTGCTGCCGTCGGCGGTCGCATAGGTGCTGGCTGACCGAACCCGGCGATCGCCGAACCCCACATCACCGGCTCGGCCCCCGTCACCGACCCCATCAAGGCGGGCAGCGCCTCGGTGTCGGCGCGCGGCGTCCTCGTCGGCCACCGTCGACAGGAAGGCGGACACGTCGTCGTCCATCGCCCTGGTCTTTGCGCTCGGCCACGATGATCAGCGCGCCTCGGGTCGGGCTGGCCGCCAGGCGCCGGTGCCCTCGATGTCGAGGAAGTAGCCCTGCCACGCCATGCCGGGAGGAGGGCGTGCTTGAGGACGGCGACCGTGCCGCCCGCGGCGGCGACCCCAGCCGCGGTCGCGTGAAGTCGCCGGTCCCATCGTGAGGACGCCGCCGGCCACGGCAGCGCCCGGCTCGAAGTTGGGGCCCTGCCGTTGCATGATCGCGCCGTTGATGCCCATCTGGTCGGCCTCACCGGTGACGACGCCATATAGACGTCCGCCGGCGAACTCGCTCCAGTCCTCGACCTGCCAGTCGAAGACGGCCTGATAGAACGCCACCGCCCGGGCGACGTCGGCCGGCATGGATCTCGAAGTGGATGCGCGGGTCGCTGGAACCCTCCCTGTGTCGGTGACCGGATCGACACCGCCATCACCAGCACGCCGACGCTCCACCAGGGCGGAAACCTTGAAGCCGTCGCGCCGCGGGTCCTCGGCACCCCCAGCTCGACGGATGGGCACGCCGTACCCGCTCCACACCGAGCGCCTGATCGGCGTCCGCCTGCATGCGCAGCGACGACGCCGCGGCGTTCGCCGCCTATCGCAACGACCCCGAGGTGGCCGCTTCCAGGCCTGGGACTACCCTGCTCCGTGGACGACGCTCGAGCGCCGATGAGGACCGAGGACGGCCGCGACGACCTGCTCTGGTTCGTGGACCCAGCTCGCCGTCGAGCACGACGGGCGGGTCATCGGTGATGTCTGCGCCGGCCTCGACGACCACGGGGGCGTGGCCGAGATCGGCTTCACCTCAACCTCAAGGCACCAGGAATCCACGGCTATGCGACCGAGGCAGCGCGCGCGCTGGTCGACCTGGTCGAGCGGCTGGGTGTCGTGCGGGTGCGCGCCGACCTCGACCCGGCCAACGTCGCATCCATGCGGGTGCTCGAGGCGATCGGGCTCGACTTCGAGGCGACCACCCGACAGTCCTATCGGTGGCGCGGCGCCCTGGGCCGACAACACCACCGCCGCTGGCGCCACCGCCGACGAGTGGCGCGCCTGGCATGGCGCGGCCGACCTCGCCCCGGACGACGTACGCCTCGTGGCGCTGGGCCCCGACAATGTCTCGGCCTATGCCGCGCTGCGGACCCATCACTCGCAGAGCTTCGTCGCCACGGTGCGCAAGTCGTTCCAGGACGCGCTGTTCCCCGAGATCGTCAACGGCTTCGGCCATCCCGCGGCTGTTCGGCGTCCAGGCCGACCGGTGAGCCGGTGGCGTTCACGATGTGCGCCGACGCAACCCGGCGTTCCCCGGGCCTATCTGTGGCGACTGCTCGTCGACCGTCGCCAGCGCCGTGGCATCGGCCGCCGGGTGCTCGACCTGCTCTGCGACCTGCTGCGCGAGCAGGGCCACCAGGTTCCTGACGATCTCCTGCGGCAGGAGGACCGGGCAGCCCAGGCCTTCTACCGCCGCTGCAGGGTCGAGCGCACCGAGGCCGAGATCGACAGCGTGAGATCGAGGGAGCCGCCTCCAGCTCTGAGCGCGCTGCCCCGCCGTACGCCCGCGGCCTGCCCGTCGTACGCCCAACTGCCGCGGCGCCGTGGCGTCGGCCGCGCCCAGCTTCAATTTGCGCCGGTGTGGGGGTTGGTGACGGTAGCCGGCCCCACAAACCCGCGGAAGTTGGGACGACGCGCGGCGAGGAGCTCCCTCAGAGCACCTTGGACAGGAACGACTGGGTGCGGTGGTGCTGGGGGTTGGCGATCATCTCGCGGGGCTCGCCCTCCTCGACGATGAGGCCGTCGTCCATGAAGACGAGGGTGTCGGCCACCTCGCGGGCGAAGCCCATCTCGTGGGTGACCACGACCATCGTCATGCCCGACTCGGCGAGGCCCTTCATGACGTCGAGGACCTCACCGACGAGCTCGGGGTCGAGCGCGGAGGTGGGCTCGTCGAAGAGCATCAGCTTGGGCTCCATGGCCAGCGACCGGGCGATGGCGACGCGCTGCTGCTGGCCGCCGGAGAGGGACGCCGGATAGGCCTTGGCCTTCTCGGCCAGCCCGACCCGGGTCAGCAGCTCCATCGCGCGTTCCTCGGCCGCCGCCTTGGCGACGCCCTTGACCTGACGGGGCGCCTCGGTCACGTTCTCCATCACCGTGAGGTGGGGGAACAGGTTGAACCGCTGGAACACCATGCCGATGTCGCGCCGCTGAGCAGCCGCCTCACGAGGCTTGAGCTCATAGATCTTGTCGCCCGACTGGCGATAGCCGATCAGGCTGCCATCGACGAAGAGCCGGCCGCCGTCGATCTTCTCGAGGTGGTTGATGCAGCGCAGGAACGTCGACTTGCCCGAGCCCGACGGGCCGATCACGCACATCACCTGACCGCGCTCGACGGTGGCGCTGACGCCCTTGAGGACGGTGTGGGTGCCGAACTTCTTGACGACCTTGTCGGCCAGGACCATGGGTGCGTTGCTCATGCGTGGTCCCCATCGTGTCGTGGCTGCGTGATGAGCGGGTTGCCCGCCTCGCCCACGTCGACCAGGCGCGTGCCGCGGGCATAGCGGCGCTCGAGGAAGTACTGCCCCACCATCAGCACCGAGGTGAAGAACATGTACCAGAGCGACGCGACGATCAGCAGCGGGATCGGGTTGAAGGTCTCCGAGGAGATGTCGCGGCTGCGGGTGTAGAGGTCGAACGAGTAGGGCACGGCCGTGACCAGCGACGTGGTCTTGAGCATCGAGATGACCTCGTTGCCGGTCGGCGGGATGATCACGCGCATCGCCTGGGGGAGGATGATGCGGTTCATCGTCTGCCACCACGAGAGACCCAGCGCGGTCGCGGCCTCGTTCTGGCCCTCGTCGACCGACAGCAGTCCGGCGCGGACGATCTCGGCCATGTAGGCGGCCTCGTTGAGCGCCAGGCCGATCACGGCCAGCCAGTAGTAGCTGATGGTGTCCTGGGTCGTGAACCGAAAGCCGAGGTCGGTGTAGGGGATGCCCAGGAAGACGGTCTGGTAGATCGTGGCGAACAGACCCCAGAAGACCAGCTGGACATAGACCGGGGTGCCGCGGAAGACCCAGAGATAGCCGAAGGCCACCGACTTGAGGATCGGGTTGGGCGAGATCCGCATGACCGCGAGGACGATGCCCAGGATGATCGCGAAGAACATCGAGAAGATGGTCAGCGTCAAGGTGTTGAGCGCGGCCGCGGAGATCCGCCGGTCGAAGACATACTTGCCGACCGCGGCCCAGTCGTACGCCGGCCGGTTGGTGGCCGCGTCATAGAAGAAGATCGCCAGCAACGCCAGGATCAGGATGCCGAGAAGTGCCCGAACCGGGTGGCGCAGCGGGATCGCCTTGATGACATCCCCGTCCTCCGGGGTGGACCCCGGGGGCACGGCGGCCCCCGGGGTCGTCGCCGACGTCGTCATGACTTAGCGGTCGGCGCCGTTGATCTCGAACGCGTCGAGCGCGCCCTGCTCGACGCCGTAGGCCTCGAGGATCTTCATGTAGGTGCCGTCGGCCTTGAGCGAGTCGAGCGCCGCGACGAGAGCGTCGGCCAGGCCGGCCTTGTCCTTCGCGACCGGCATGCCATAGAGGAAGATGTCATAGACATCGCCGGAGAGCTCGAGCTTGCCGCCGGACTGCTTGACGGCGTACTGGATGACCGGGGAGTCGGCGGACACCGCGTCGGCGCGACCGAGGGTCACGGCAGCGGTGGCGTCGTCCTGGGTGTCGAAGCCGAGCAGCTTGAGCGGCTCCTCGCCCTTGTCCTCACAGGCCTTCGACTTGGCCGGGCCGTCGTCGAGCTGCTGGGTGGTGCCGTTCTGGACGGCCAGCGTGATGCCGCAGGCGGTGGCCGGGTCGAGGGTCTTGCCGACCGGGGTCGCCCACTGGATGCCGGCGGTGTAGTAGTCGACCATGTCGACCTGCTGCTCGCGCTCCTGGGTGTCGAAGAACGACGAGAGGCCCATGTCGTACTTGCCGCCGGTGACGCCCGGGATGATGTTGTCGAACTTGGCGACGGTGTATTCGGTCTTGACGCCGAGCTTGGCCGCCATGGCGTCCATGAGCTCGACCTCCCAGCCGATGGGCGCACCGTTGGCGTCCTTGTACTCGTTCGGCGGATAGGTCGGGTCGATGCCGATCGCGATGACGCCGGCGTCCTTGATGTCCTGCGGCAGCTTGGCCGCGGCCGCCTCGTCGACGGTGACGTCGCCCGCGGCGCTGGACTTGTCGGAGGCGGAGTCGGTCTCGTTGTTGGCGCAGCCGCCGAGCACGAGCGCGGCGACGGTCATGAGCGCGGCCGGAGCCAACAGACCCTTCCGCAGAGAGATGGTGCGCATGTTGTTCCTTCTTGGGGTTGAGTCGCCCGATTGGTTGGTTCCCGAGAGCTGATGTGGGCGCCGGGACTCTATCGGCCGGCGCCCGTGGCGCTGGTCGAGGCTAGCCCCGCCGGATTTCGGACACGTTTCGTGACGAGCGGGCGTCCCCGCTCGGACCGGTCGGTTCGGAGTTCCACCGGGCGAGCATAGGCCCACCCCGCGGCCGACGACACCGCACGAGGGCGCACCAACTCCTCAGGTGGACCGCTCAACGGGCGATAAGCCTTGAAACGCATTTCCTAGTTCCCGGGACCACCCATGCACAGACTCTCGGCCCTGACCATCCGCACTCGCCTCTTCGCGATCGTCGTCATCTCCGCCCTCGGGCTGGCCGGCGTCGCCGCCATCGCCGCGCTCCAGGACCACGCGCGGATCATGTCCGAGCGCAAGGCCGCCACCGCCTCGGTCGTCCAGACCGCGCTCTCCCTCGTGCAGTTCTATGGCGGCCAGGCCGAAGCCGGGACGATGACGGAGGCGGAGGCCAAGGCCGCCGCGAAGGCCGCCGTCGGTGGACTGCGCTACGACGACGGCAAGGGCTACTTCTGGATCAACGACATGTCGCCGACGATGGTGATGCACCCGATCGACCCGTCGCTGGACGGGACGGACCTGAGCGAGAAGGCCGACCCCGACGGCAAGCACCTATTCATGGACATGGTCGCCGTCGTCAAGGCGGACGGAGCGGGTTTCGTTGAGTACCAGTGGCCCAAGCCAGGCGTCGACGAGCCCCAGCCCAAGGTGTCCTATGTGGCGGGCTACGAGCCCTGGGGCTGGATCGTCGGGTCGGGCGTCTATGTCGACGACGTCCAGCAGGCTGCGCTGCGGGACCTGCGGCTCCTGGCGCTCAGTGCGCTGGGGATCGTGATCGTCGTGGCCGGACTAGCGCTCTTGATGGCCCAGAGCATCATCCGGCCGATCTGTCGCGCCGCCGACGTGCTCGGCAGCGGCGACATCACCACCCGACTCGATGCCGGCCGCGGCCGCACGGAGCTGGACAAGCTCGCCGCGGCCCTCAACGACACCCTGGACCGGTCCGGTTCGGTGGTCGCCGAGGTGTCGGCAGCCGTCGAGCGGCTCGACGGGACGGCCGCCGAGCTGGCGGGAACCACCGACATGCTCGCCCGCAGTGCCCAGGGCGCCCAGGACCGGGCCTCCGCGGTGACGAGCGCCGCCCACGAGGTCGCCGACAGCATCGAGTCCGTCGCGTCCGGGGCCGAGCAGATGGGGGCGTCGATCCGGGAGATCTCCCAGAACACGACCACGGTCGCCGGCATCGCCGCCGAGGCCGCCCGAGCGGCCGAGGAGACCACCGGGACGGTCGCCGCCCTGGGCGAGTCCTCCGACGAGATCGGCGAGGTCGTCCACGTCATCGCCGCCATCGCCGAGCAGACCAACATGCTCGCCCTCAACGCGACCATCGAGGCCGCCCGAGCCGGCGAGGCCGGGAAGGGCTTCGCCGTGGTCGCCAGCGAGGTCAAGGAGCTGGCCCACGAGACGTCGCGCGCGACCGAGACGATCACGCTCCGGGTGGCCGGGATCCGCGCCGCCGCCACCAAGGCGGCGAGCGAGATCTCGCACATCAGCGAGGTCATCGGTCAGATCAACGACTACCAGGCCACCATCGCCGGCGCCGTCGAGGAGCAGACTGCGACCACGGCCGCGATGGCCAGCAGCGCCGCTCACGTGGCCACCGCGAGTGAGTCGATGGTCAGCAACCTCGACGAGGTCACCAGCGCGAACCACGCCACCAGCAGGCAGCTGCAGACGATCGTCACCGAGGCCCACGAGGTCTCGGGCACCTCGTCGCGACTCCAGTCGGTGCTCTCGGGCTTCCAGGCCTGACGGTCAGGTCCCGGGCCGCAGCCCGGGGTCCACGGGGGCCAGTCTGGCCTCGAGACCCGCCAGCGCCTCGTCGAGGGTGCTCGCCACGACGAGGTCCTCGAGCCCGGGGTCGGCGAGGAAGCCCGCCTGCCCGATCCGGCGTACGGCGTCGAGCAGCGGCGTCCAGAAGCCGCCGGCGTCGAGGAAGCCCACCGGCTTCTCGTGGAAGCCGATGGCGCGCCACGTCCAGACCTCGAAGATCTCCTCCAGGGTCCCCAGGCCGCCGGGCAGGGCGAGGAAGGCGTCGGCCCGCTCGGCCATCAGGGCCTTGCGCTCGTGCATCGAGTCGACGAGGTGGAGCTCGGTGAGGTCACGGCGCCCCCACTCGCGCCGCATCATCTCGTGGGGGATGACGCCGACGACCCGGCCACCGGCCGAGAGCGCCCCGTCGGCGAGCCGCCCCATGAGGCCGCCACCACCCGCTCCATAGACCACCTGGATGTCACGCTCGGCAAGGCTGCGGCCGACCTCGAACGCGAGCTGAGGCAAGGCCGGGTCGACGCCCGAGCTGGACGCGAGGAAGACGGCGAGGCTGCGCAGCGGCATGCCCTCAGCATGCCCCAAGGGTGTCCTGTGTGACCGCGGTCATGGCAAAGAGGAGTCTCAGGGTCCTAATTTCGGACCTGCGGCCGGCCCCGCCCGCGGGCCCCGCTAAGGAGCGGTTCCATGACGGCACCCATCGGTCTCGTCATCGACTCCAGCGTCGTGCTCTGGGGTCAGACGATCATGTACACGGCCTACTGCCTGGCCATCATCAGCGTGGTGGGCTGGTTCGCGCGGCGGATCACCCAGCCGACCGACCACACCTCCCGCATCACCCCCAAGGTCTTCTACGTCTGGGTGGGTGGGCTCTCGGTGCTCGGCGTCAGCCTCCACCTGATCACCTACAACACCATTCCGTGGGTCAAGGACGACCTGCACGGTGGCGACTACACCCAGTCCTACGCGATCACGGTCGCCGACCACGAGTTCCGGCTCCCCGAGCAGCAGCTGCAGGTCCCGTGCAACGAGCTGGTGCAGTTCTCGGTGACCAGCACCGACCTCACCTATGGCTTCGGCCTTTTCCGTGACGACAACTCGATGGTGGCCCAGATGCAGGTGGTCCCCGGCCACGCCAACAACCTGCTGTGGACCTTCGAGTCCAACGGCGTCTACAGCATCCGCTCGACCGAGTACTCCGGTCCGGCCGGCGCCCAGATGGTCGTCCCCGACGCCGTCAAGGTCACCGGATGTACCTCCACCGACACCGCAGCCGCAGGAGGCACCCGATGAGCACCTTCACCGACACCCTGATGAACGGCAACGAGCACGCGTTCAAGCCAGCAACGCTCACCCCGATGCAGAAGCTCACCCTCAAGTACGTCGTCTTCGGCCTGGTCTACTACGGCTTCGCCGCCATCGAGGGCATGTTGATGCGGATCAACCAGGTCGACCCGCAGGAGCTGCTCTATCCCAAGCGCTACTTCGCGATGCTGACGGCGCACCCACTGGTCGGCATCTTCGGCTCCACCTATCTGCTCGTGTTCGGAGCGTTCACCTTCCTGGTGCCGTTCCTGATGAAGAAGCCGCTGTGGTCGTTCAAGCTCGCGAACTGGACCCTGTGGCTGATCGTGGTCGGCGTCTTCACGTTCTGGTTCGACGGTTTCCTCACCCACTACGCGCCGCTCTACACGCTCTATTGGCCACTGCCCGCGGACTTCAACCAGTTCGAGCCCGTGGCCGGGGCGTTGTTCATCACCGGCATCGCGCTGGTGATGGTCGGGACCCTGTTCTTCGTCCTCAACGTCTTCAAGACGATCACCTACACCCCCGCCGGCTGGGAGCGGCAGCCCGCCGGACGGCTCCTGGGCGACGCACTCGGCGTGACGACCCTTGCCAAGTTCTTCACCGGCAAGCTGCACAAGAACGCCGAGCAGGAGCATCTGGTCTCGCTGCCCGTCGCCGCCATCGCCCGCGGCACGGTCGACGTGCTCTTCAACGTCGGCATCATCCTGTTCACCGGCGTGCTGATCCTCGTCTATATGGTGGCCGAGATCTTCGGCACCTCGCTCAAGTCGAGCGCCGTCGACGCCCTGCTCTACAAGAACTGGTTCTGGTGGGGCCTCGACCTCGTCGCCGACGGTCTCGTGCTCGTGTTCGTGGCGGGCACCTGGTATCTCCTGGCCCAGCTGATCACCGGCCGCGAGGTCTTCATGGCTCGCTGGGCACGATTCGCCCTCGGTCTCGAGCTGGTCGTCTCGTGGACCGTGTGGAGCCACCACCTTCTGTCCGACCAGGCCCAGCCGGCCGCCCTCAAGATGGGGTCCGGCGAGTTCGTCACCGCCTTCGAGCTGATCACCCAGGGCCTGGCGTTCTTCATCACGCTCGTGACCTTGTGGAAGGCGCGCCCGCTGGCCATGACCAACGAGCTGAAGTTCCTCATCGGCGGTCTGCTCGGGTTCGCGCTCGCCGTACCGGCCGGGATCATGCAGGCCGATGTCGGTCTCAACCGGATCCTCCACAACACCCAGTGGGTGGTGGGCCCCCACGTCCACGTGGCGATCCTGGTCGGCCTCACGATGACGCTGTATTCGGCGATCTATCTGCTGCTGCCGATCCTCACCAACGGCGCCAAGCTCTATAGCCAGCGGCTGGCCAACGTGCACTTCTGGTGCCACCTCGTCGGCGGCATCGGCATGGGTGCCTTCATGGGGATGGCCGGACTGCACGGCATGCTGCGCCGCACCATCTATTACGACGGGGAGTTCCTGCCTTACATGGTGCTGGCCGCGCTGAGCGGGTCGCTGTTGTTGGTCGCGCTCGCGGCGTTCCTCTACAACATCGTGATGACGCTGGGCCTCAACGGCGCCATCGGCCTGTTCAAGAAGTCCGAGCTGCCGGCCTCCGAGCTCGTGCCCGGCACGGACCTCGCCGTCCCACCCGTGGCCACCGCCACGCCCGAGGGGTGAAGACGAGGGGGTGGCCCGAACCCGGGTCGGGCCACCGCTCGCTGCGAGGTCGGTTCCCCGCGTCGTGAGCCCGCCCTACCCTGGAGGGGCCATGCAGATCACTCGCGCAACCGACGCCGCCCTGCGCGTGCTGATGGTGCTCGCCGCCGGGCCCGAACGGCAGGTCACGGTGCGCGAGCTCGCCGAGGAGCTCTCGGTGCCGCGCCAGCACCTCGCCAAGGTCGTCCAGAGCCTGGCCCGTCACGAGTGGGTGGCGACCACCCGAGGCCGGGCCGGCGGGCTGTCCATCACCGAGGCCGGTCGCCGCGTCACCGCGGGCGTCGTCGTACGCGCGCTCGAGGGCATCACGCCCGTCGTCAACTGCTATGAGCCCCTGTGCCCGCTCGTCGCCGCTGGCTGCCGACTGCAAGGACTCCTCGGCGATGCGCAGAACGCGTTCCTGCGCGAGCTCGACAGCCGCACGATCGCCGACCTGGCGGGCTCGCCCCCCGACTGACACCTCTGGACAGGTCGGCCGCTGAGGGGCAGGGTGCAGGGATGCGACGACTCGGCACCCTGCCCCTGGTCCTGTCCGCTCTGCTCGCCGTCGGCGTGGCGATCGCCCCGGCGACGCTGGCCTCGTCGGGGAAGGGCGGCCACGGCTCACCCGGCCATGGCCTGCCGCCGCTCTCCTGGAAGGAGAGCGTGGTCGACGCCAGCCAGAACTTCCGCGGGCTCGACGCGGTCAACCGGCGTACGGCGTGGGTGACCGGCGAGAACCTCACCGACGGTGAGCCCGCGCGGATCTTCCGCACCACCGACGGCGGCCGCACCTGGGACGACCTCACCCCTCCCGGCACCGAGGGGCTGTCGTTCCGCGACGTCGAGGCGCGCAGTGCGCGGGTGGCGACGGTGCTCGCGATCGGGCCCGAGGACGCGTCGCGGATCTATCGGACGACCGACGGCGGCGCCACCTGGGACGCGGTGTTCGTCAACGACGACCCGGCCGCCTTCTATGACTGCATGGCGTTCTATCCGGGTGGGCGTCGCGGACTCGCGATGAGCGACCCGGTCGACGGGAAGTTCCGCATCCTGGCCACCGACGACTTCGGCGCCAGCTGGTCGGTGCTGCCCAACGACGGGATGCCTGACGCGTCGACCGAATATGGCTTCGCGGCCAGCGGCGACTGCCTCGTGACGGTCGGCCGGACGGCGTACTTCGGGTCGGGTGGCGGCCAGGCCCGGGTCTTCCGCTCCGACGACTTCGGGCTCACGTGGACGGCATCGGACCCCACGATCCCGCCCGGTGACTCCGCGGGTGTCTTCTCCCTCGCCTTCAAGACCCCGCGCCACGGGGTGGCCGTCGGCGGCGACTTCGCCGACCCGGCCGACGGCGTCGACGCCGTCGCGACGACGCACAACGGCGGTGCGACCTGGACGAGTGCCGGTGACCCGGCCCACCTCGCCGAGGACGTCGCCTATCTGCCCCACCTGCGCCGCGGGCTGGTCATCAGCGGCAACTACGGCGGGGTGTCCGGCACGAGCGTGAGCCTCGACGGCGGTCGGACCTGGACCCAGATCAGCGACTCCGGCTATCACGCCCTCGACTGCACCGCCGACGGCTCCTGCTGGGGCTCCGGTGGTGACGGCCGCGTCGCCGTCGTGCGCGTCAAGCGCTGACCGCCGCCGCCGCTCATCCGTCGCCCCTCGGCCGGCGGGACGTCATAGGACATGGTCGCCCCGACCGCCAGTCCCCATGACGTCCTGGTGGGACGTCATACGGGTTGGTCGCTGGAGCAGCCAGTTCCTATGACGTCCGCCGGGGGTGCGGCGTGCGGAGTGCGGCGTACGACGCCTCACGCCTCGGCGTCGGCCTCCTCGGCGACCGGGACGAGGCAGACCTCGGTGATGGCGTGGGCGCTGACGGCCCTGACCTCGATCCGCCAGCCGCGGGTCAGCGGCAGGGACTCACCCGGCGCGTCGGGGATGTGGCCGAGCCCCACCAGCAGCAGCCCGGCAACCGTCGTATAACCGCCCTGCGGCAGGTCGTCGACCTCGATGCCGAGGTCGACGAGGTCGTGGACGGGGAACGAGCCGGGGACGACATAGGACCCATCGGCGGCGCGTTCGAGGTCGATCACGTCGGAGTCGGTCTCGTCATAGATCTCGCCGACGATCTCCTCGAGCAGGTCCTCGAGCGTGACGACGCCGTCGACCTGGCCGTGCTCGTCGATGACGATCGCCAGCTGGGCACGCGCCTGCTTGAAGGCACGGATCGCCGCGTCGACCGGCAGCATGTCGGGCAGGAACAGACCGGGGATCGCCACCTCCATCACCGGGCCGTCTCCACCCGCGGCGACGGCCGCCCAGTGGACGACACCCTCTACGCGCTCGGTGTTGTCGCGCGACAGCAGCGGCGCTCGTGAGTGCCCCGACTCGGCGAGCGCGTCGCGCGCCTCCTCCTGGGTCATCGCCGGGTCGAGCCACAGCACGGCCGCGCGCGGCACGAGCACCTCGCGCAGCCGGCGGTCGTGAAGCTCGAGGGCGCCGGTGATGATCTCGCGCTGCTCGGGGTTCAGCACCCGGTGGGTGCGGACCATCTCGCGCAGCTCGTCAGGGCTGATGTCCTCGGGCTCGTCGCCGGGGCGGCCACCCAAGAGGCGTACGACGCCCTCGGTCGCGAACCCGAGCACGGCGACGGCCGGCCGCGCCAGCGTGGCCAGCACGTCGAGCGGCCCGGCGACCACCCGAGCCCAGCCGAGCGGGCGCTGCATCGCGATCCGCTTGGGGGCGAGCTCACCGAAGACCAGCGTGAGGAAGCTCAGCACCAGCGTGACGAGGGTGATCGCCACCGGCTCGGCGGCGCTCCCGAAGATCGAGAACGACGGCACCAGCGGCTCGGCGAGCGAGACGGCAGCCGTCGCGGAGGCCAGGAACCCGGCCAACGTGATGCCGATCTGGATCGTGGCGAGGAACCTGGTGGGGTTGCGGGCGAGCCGCACCAGCCGGAGGCCGCCGGCCCCACCCTCGCGCTCGAGCTGCTTGAGCTGGCTCTCCCGCAAGGAGACCAGGGCCATCTCACTGCCCGCGAACACTGCGTTGACAAGGACCAGGACGAGCACGAGCAGCACGTCGGTCGTATAGCCAGACACCTGGTCGGCACACCACCTTGGATGAGTCGGAGTTCCTCACAGCATGCCAGGCGGAAGCGCCCCACCCCAGGGGAGCGATAGCGTCGCGGCCATGACGGTCGAGCTCGCCCACGACATCCACGGTGACGGCCCCCTGCTGGTCCTGATCCACGGCATCACCGAGAACCGCCACTCCTGGGACCCGCTGCTCGACGACCTCGCCACCGACCACCGGGTGCTGAGGGTCGACCTGCGCGGTCACGGCGACTCCCCCACGGCCGACGGCTATGGCGTCGACGAGCTCGCGGCCGATGTCCACGCGCTGGTCGACGAGCGGCCGCTGGTCGTCGGTCACTCCCTCGGCGGCATGGTTGCGACGGCGTACGGCGCCATGTTCGACCCACGCGGCATCGTCAACGTCGACCAGCCGCTCGACCTCGCGCCGCTCCAGGCCGGGCTCGTGGAGCAGGCCCCCGTCCTGCGCAGCGAGGCGTTCCCGCTGTTCATCGGCGCCTTCTTCGAGACCATGCGGGGCGTGCTCGACGAGGACGAGTGGGCACGCCTGACGGGGCTGCGCCGGGCCGACCAGGACGTGGTCCTCGGCATCTGGTCGGTGCTGCTCGACAGCACGCCCGACGAGCTCGCCGCGGTCGTCGGCCAGATCGTCGGCGGGATCAACGCGCCCTACCTCTCCCTGCACGGCATGGACCCCGGTCCGGCGTACGCCGGCTGGCTGCAGGGCCACATCCCCCAGGCCCAGGTGGAGGTCTGGCCCGACCTCGGCCACTACCCCCACCTCGCGCGACGCCAGGAGTTCCTCGACCGGGTGCGTGCGTTCGAGCTCGCGCTGCCCGCCGACTGACGCTGATCACACCGCCGGGGAATCGCCCGAGGGCCCCCGGACCCCCTACCGTAGACGGGTGAACGACCAACCGGACACGGGTCAGACTCTTCCCCCGCCTGACCTTCGGCAGCCTGCGAGGCTCGGCCCGGCCATGCTCAAGGCGCTGCGCGGCGTCGGCTATGAGACGCCGACCGCCGTCCAGGCCGAGTATCCGCGCTGCTCCTCGGCCACGACGTCGTCGGCCTCGCCCAGACCGGCACCGGCAAGACCGCCGCGTTCGCGCTGCCGGTCCTCGAGCAGCTCGACACCCTCGAAGTCGCCGCGGGCGCTGGTGCTCGCGCCGACCCGCGAGCTCGCCGTCCAGGTCTGCGAGGCGTTCGAGAAGTACGCCGCCCACCTCCGCGGCGTCCACGTGCTGCCGGTCTATGGCGGTCAGGGCTATGGCGTCCAGCTCTCGGCGCTGCGGCGCGGCGTCCACGTGGTCGTCGGCACGCCCGGCCGGATCGGACTACCTCGAGAAGGGCACCCTCGACCTGTCGGAGCTGCGCTTCTGCGTGCTCGACGAGGCCGACGAGATGCTGACAATGGGCTTCGCCGAGGACGTCGAGACGATCCTGGCCACGCCGGACGCCAAGCGGGTCGCGCTGTTCTCGGCGACGATGCCGCCGGCGATCCTCGCCCAGCGCGCCACGACCGGTCGAAGTCCACGTCAAGGAGCAAGACGGCCACGGCCGCCAACATCTCCAGCGCTACCTCATCGTCGGCTACCCCCAGAGGTCGCGCCCTGACCCATCCTCGAGGTCGAGAACTTCGAGGGATGATCGTCTTCGTCCGCACCAAGAACAGGGCGAGACGCTGGCCGAGAAGCTGCGCGCCCGCGGCTTTCCGCCGAGGCCATCAACGGCGACGTCGCCCAGCCCGTGCGCGAGCAGACCGTCAAGCCGGCTCAAGGCCGACAAGCTCGACATCCTCGTCGCCACCGACGTGCCCGGCCCGCAGGCTCGACGTCGAGCAGATCAGCCACGTCGTCAACTACGACATCACCGGCACCCGAGTCCTATGTCTGGGATCGGCCGCACCGGCCGCCGGTCGGGGCGGTGCCGCGATCTCGTTCGTCACGCCGCGGGAGCGCTACCTCCTCAAGCACATCGAGAAGGCCACCCGCCAGCCGCTGACCGAGATGTCGATGCCGTCGGTCGAGGACATCAACACCACCCGGCTCAGCCGCTTCGACGACCAGATCACGGCGGCGCTGGCCTCGCCGGAGTTCGGGCAGTTCCGCGACATCATTGTCCACTACGTCCGCGAGTACGACGTCCCCGAGGTCGGCGTGGCCGCCGCCCTGGCGATCGCGATGCAGGGCGACACTCCCCTGTTGCTCGAGCCGACCCGGAGCCAGAACCCCAGCGTGGCAGAGCGAGCGCGGCTTCGACAAGGACCGCGAGCCGCGTCGACCGGGCTCCTCCGACGGCAACCGCACGACCTATCGGCTCGCCGTCGGCAAGCGCCACAAGGTCGAGCCGCGCCAGATCGTCGGGGCGCTGGCCAACGAGGGCGGGCTCTCCCGGTCCGACTTCGGCCGGATCAGCATCCAGATGGACCACAGCCTCGTCGAGCACCGCCGACAACCTCGGCCCATCGGTGCTCGACAAGCTCCGCGAGACCCGCATCTCCGGCAAGCTCATCGACATCCGTCCGACACCGGCGGCGCGCCCCGCGACGCCAAGGGCCTGGCAGGGCAAGGACCGCCGCGGGCACGACCGCCGCGGACAGCGCTGACAGCCCGGCCGAGGCCCTTGGCAAGCCGATATGCGCCACACCGTGGGACTGCCTGCGGCGGAGGTCAGGCAGACCTATCTTGGGCGGGGTGGACTGGACCAGTTATCACGCCGCACTGTTCGACCTCGACGGGGTCGTGACGCCCACCGCTGAGGGGTCCACATGCCGTGGACGTCATGTTCAACGACTACCTCGCCTCACGTGGCGACGGCCAACCGCGCTACACCGACGCCGACTACTTCGCCTATGTCGACGGCAAGCCGCGCTATGACGGCGTCACGTCATTCCTCGAGTCGCCCCGGCATCGAGCTCCCCGGTGCCGAGCGAGCTCCCCCGACGCCGAGACCGTGTGGCAAGCTGGGCAACCGCAAGACCGACGCCTTCAACCAGGTGCTCCACAGCGACGGCGTCGAGCCCTACCCAGATGCGCTGCGGCTCGTCCAGCTGCTGCACGAGCGTGGTGCTGATGGCCATCGTGTCGTCGTCGCGCAACGCCCCGACGTGCTCGACGTGGCCGACATCGCGTCGTACTTCCCGGTCGTCATGCACGGCGGCCATCGAGCGCGGCCTGGCCGGCAACCCTTCCCGACACGTTCATCGCCGCCGCCCAGGACCTCGGCGTCGCGGTGGAACACAGCGTCGTGCTCGAGGACGCGATCAGCAGGGTGACCGCCGGGCACGCCGACCACTTCGAAGATCATCGGCGTCGACCGCGGCGTCGAGACCGCCCTCCTGAGCCCGGCGCCGACCTCGTCGTGACCGATCTCGAACTGTTGTGATGCCGTTCGAACCGATCCGGTGACCCGCTCGACCGCAGCCGCTTCCCCGTCGACCCCTGGGCGCTGGTCAGAACGCGCTTCGACGCCGCCGACCTCGGTGTCACCGAGTCGCTGTTCAGCGTCGCCAACGGCTATCTCGGGCTGCGCAGCAGCGAGGAGAGCCGCGACGCCTATGTCGACGGCACGTTCGTCAACGGCGAGACCTGGCCCATCCTCCACGCCGGGGAGGCCCATGGCCTGGCGCGCGTCGAGCAGAGCATCGTCAACGCTCCCGACCCCAAGGTGATCCGGCTCTATGTCGACGACGAGCCGCTCGGGCTGTCCAGCGCCGACCTGCTCGACTATGAGCGCGCCCTCGACTTCCGCGCACCGGCGTCCTCACCTGGTCTGGCGTACGCCGAGCGGCAAGCGCGTGCAGGTCAACAGCCGCCGGATGGTGTCGCTGTAGAAGCACCTGGCCGTGATGACCCTTCGAGGTCACCGCTGCTCGACGGGCGCGGACCGGTGCAGCTGTCCTCCCAGCTGCTCAACCGCCAGGACCGCGAGCTCGAGCACCCCGTCGAGGCACCGCCGCCCCCATCGCCGACCCGCGCAAGGCCGAGAAGCTCAGGCGACGCGTGCTCCGTCGCAGGTCGCCCAGATCGAGGAGAAGTCGGGCCGCATCCGGCTGGGCTATCTGCGCTGAGCGGCATGACCCTCGGTGTCGTCGTCGACCACACCGTCGACGCTCCCGTCGACGTCCGCAGCTCGAGCCCACATCTCCGAGGACGAGGGCAAGATGATCTATCGCCTCCAGCTGGAGAGCCGGCCAGACCGTCACCCTCGCCGGAGTCGTCTCGGTGCACACGGCCGCCAAGGTCCCCGCCGCGAGCTGATCGACCGTGCCGAGCGGACCCTCGACCGCGCTGCCGAGGAGGGGCTCGACGAGCAGTTCGCCGCACAGCGGGCCTGGCTCGACGACTTCTGGGCACGCGCGACGTCCAACTGCCCGGCCAGCGAGCTCCAGCAGGCCGCGCGATGGAACCTGTTCCAGATCGGCTCAGGCCGCCGGGCGCGCGGAGAACCGGGATCCGGCCAAGGGTCTGACCGGCTCCGGCTATGGCGGCCGCCACTTCTGGGACACCGAGATCTATGTGATGCCGTTCCTGACCTATACGTCACCGGACGCGGCCCGCAACGCCCTGCGCTTCCGCTACCTCATGCTCCCGGCCGCCCGCGGCGCGCCCGCCAGGTCAGCCAGCGGGGCGCTCTTCCCGTGGCGGACCATCAACGAGGAGGCGTCGGCGTACTACGCGGCCGGGACCGCGCAGTACCACATCGACGCCGACGTGGCCTATGCGCTGAGCCAGTACGTCGCGGCCAACGGCGACATACGACTTCCTCAACCGCGAGATCGACATCTTCGTCGAGACCGCGCGGCTGTGGAGCCGACCTCGGGTTCTGGCGGCGCGGGCACCGCGAGCTTCCACATCCACGGCGTCACCGGGCCGACGAATACACCACGGTCGTCAACGACAACCTGTTCACCAACGTGCTCGCCCGCTTCAACCTGCGCCGCGCCGACGCCGTCAACGAGGTGCACAGGCCGCCGGCAACGCGCGGCCAGCTCGGCCGCCGGACGCGGCTGCGCGAGGAGGAGATCCAGGAATGGCGCGAGGCCGCCGCCGGGATGAGCATCCCCCTTCGACGAGAAGGTCGGCATCCACCCGCAGGACTCCACTTCCTCGGCCGCGAGATGTGGGACCTGGGCACCCCGGCCGAGGTGCGCCCGCTGCTGCTGCACCACCACCCGCTGGTGATCTACCGCTTCCAGGTGCTCAAGCAGGCCGACGTGGTCCTCGCGTTGTTCCTGCAGGGTGAGGAGTTCACCTATGAGGACAAGCTCGCCTTCTCCTACGGCCACATCACCGCCGGCGACTCCACGCTGTCGGCCGTCGTGCAGTCGATCATGGCGGCGAGGTCGGCTATCCCGAGCTGGCGCTCAGCTCTTCCGCGAGGCAGCGTACGTCGACCTCGCCAACCGCCACGCCAACACCCCCGACGGCGTCCGTCGCCTCGACCGGTGGCGTGTGGGGCGCGCTGGTGTTCGGCTTCGGCGGCTTCCGCGACCTCGGCGCCGGGCAGTGGTGCTTCGACCCGCGGCTGCCCGATGCCTGGGACGGTCTGGTCTATCGGCTCCACACCCTGCTGGCAACCCGGCTGCGCATCGAGCTCCAGCGCGACCAGGCGACGTTCCAGGTCGAGGACGGCCAGGGCCGCTCTCGTTCGACGTCCGCGGTGAAGGTGATGCGTCACGCCAGGCGTCCCCGTCACCGTGAAGCTGCTCGTCAAGGCCCCCGCATCGCGAAGTAACCGCCCAACCCCGCGGCTGCCGTCGCGCCGACTGGGACCATGATCTCCGCGACGGTGCCGCGGGGGGACTGAAGTGGTCGTGGGCGACGGGGCGTCGGTTTCACCGGCGCGCCGGTGAAACTGTCACTTCTCGAGCGAGACTTCGGCCGAGAAGCGCCGGAGTTCGGTCGAGGAAGTAAGCCCGCACCAGCGACGTACGGCGTCAGGCCGATGCCGACCCGAGCCACTCTGGCCGCGACCCACGGGGGCACGGACGCCGACCTCGATGGTCGGGTCGATGACGAGGGCATAGAGCGGCGAGTGGTTGGGCCAGGAAGCCCGCGAAGATCAACCCCATGCTCGACCCCAGCGCCTCGGAACAGCGCCGGGTCGGCGCCGCCCAGGATCCGGTAGACTGCGGCGCACGGCCGCGTCGGCAAGTGGCCGACGTCCTCGCGCCAGTGACCGGCCCAAGGGTCGACGACCATGCCGGCCAACTCGAAGGCGCACGCAGCCGTCCGGGCTGGCATCAGGAGTCGTTGCGCAGCATCGGGAACGACTCGGTCGACTCGATGTCGAGGGCTGTGGGGCCCCCGACGCGGCGGCCTCGGCGTTGATGATCCGCTCGATCGCGGCCAGCACGAAGGAACGGACGTGGACGTCATGGCTGCGCTGATCTCGAGGACCGCTGTCGTCGGGGTCGATGTTGACCTTGGTCCCCGCGTGCAGCGTCGAGCAGTGACCACCGCGGTCTCACCGCCCGCGACCTCCCGCGACACCACGCCCTGCAGCCGCATCGCCACCGCCGCCGCCATCACGATGGGGTCGACGGTCGTCTCGAGGCGCGAAGCCGTGGCCCCGCGGCCGTGCAGCGTGACCTTGAGGGCGTCGTACGCCGCGAGCCGGCCCGGGGTGCAGCCCGAGGGCGCCACCGACAAGGGGGCGACATGCTGGCCGAGCACGACGTCCGGGCGACCGAGCCAGTCATAGAACCCGTCGTCGATCATCGCCCGCGCGCCCTGGCCGAGCTCCCGGCGGGCTGGACGACCAGCTGGAGTGCCGGACCAGGACAGGTCAGCGGCGAGCTCGGCGGCGGCGCCGAGCAGGCGGGTGACGTGCATGTCGTGGCCGCACGCGTCGCGGACGCCGACGTCGTTGCCGTCGGGATCGATGCCCAGGCGGTCGACGCATAGTCGAGCCCGGTCCGCTCCTGAGCCGACGCGCGTCCATGTCGGCGCGCACCAGCACGAAGCAGGCCCCTCGCCCCGGCGCAGCACCCCGACCACGCCGGTGCGACCGACGCCGGTCGTACTTCGCCCAGGGCCTCCAGGGACTCCGCCGCGATCCGGCCGTCCGGGTCTCCTGGAACGACGGCTCAGGTGGCGTGGAATCGCGATAGAGCGCGGCCGCGTCGCCTGGTCACCGCGTGACGACGACAGGGCAGTCGGCCTGCTGGCGACGCTCGCCGGCGTCGCGAGCTCGCCGCGGCAGGCGTAGGCCCAGCCCGGCGGCGCAGCAGGAACGACCACCAGTCGCGCCAGGTCGTCGCCAGGCGCGATGTCCTCGGCGTCATCGCGCCACTCGTGGGTCATCACCCCGGCCGGAGTTGAAGAGTTGATGTTCTTGGTCAGCCCGGCGGAGCAGGCCGACGATCACTGAAGGTCCCGAACAGCTTGTCCCAGATGATCAGGATCCCGCCGTGGGTTGCGGTCGAAGTACTGCGCCGGTTGGAGCCGTGGTGCACGCGGTGGTGCGACGGGCTGTTGAGCACCTCCTCGACCCGGCCGATCTTGCGGATCGCCTCGGTGTGCACCAGAACTGATAGAGCAGGTGGAGCCCCCGCGCTGCTCGATCAGTGGCGGACGTACGCCGAGCAGCGCGGCGCGCCGTAGGGCACGTTCATCGTGAGGCTCTCCGCCACCGACTGCCGCAGCGCGGTCGAGAGGTTGTAGCGCTGTAGGTGGTGGGTGACGTGGACGGCCCACAGCCAGCGCGACTCGTGGCTGAGCCGGTGGTTCCAGTAGTAGAGGAAGTCCCACCCGACGATCGCCACCGCCCACGCAGGCCTGCCGGTGCCGAGGTCGGCGGCGACTTCTCGAACAGCCACTTGCCGCTCGTCATCACCGCCCACGTCGTCGACGCCACCAGCGACGCCGAGAACACCGCGCTCACCGCCAGCCTGCGTACCTTGGCGCCGAGGTGCCGGGAGTGTCCGCCGAGGTGGGAGTTCCGGCCCCCCGAGGTGGGAGTTCCCGGCCCATCGAGGTGGGAGCCCGGGCCCGTCGAGGAGGGAGTCGAGACTGCTGCAGCCGGGCCAGCTCCTCCTGCACCTCGCGCACGTGGGCCGGCTGCGTCCGGGGCTCGGGCAGCGAGCCGTCACGCAGCCGGCGTCGTACGACGTCTCCGATCGTCGTCGCGACCGCGGTCGCCGCGCCGACACCGAGCAGGACCTTGGCATAGCGGCCGACCCCCGGCGTGACCGGGTCCACGAGCACCTTCTTGGCGACGTACGGCGCGATGGAAATCCCGACCCCATCGACAGGCTGGCTTCGCGTGTCGTGGAGCTGGTAGTCGCCCGCACGCGTCCCGGCCGGGACCGGGTGGCGCTTCTGCCGGGGCTATTCCGCCCCCATGGCTCCGAAGAACGCCGGGATCGCTGCCACCGTCAGGTCGACCTTCACCCGGCCATCATGCCCGCCACCCACTCCGCCGAAAGGAGGACCAGACCCCCGTCCGTCGACGGGCACGGATCAGGCCGCGGTGGCGACCTGGACTCCCCGCGCGGGGATCGTAGAGCATCGGCGCCACCCCGTGCGCCACTGGGAGAAGGAGCCCCCGTGCCCGCGCAGCCGGCCATCGTCGCGACCGGCCTTCGTGCTCGAGGACCGTCCGGTCGACCGCAAGGTCGTGCTCAGCGGCCTGGGTCGCGATCATGTTCGATCTTCGCCTATGTCGACATCATTTCGGCTTCTGGCGCGCCGACGTGATCAAAGGCGCCTCGACGGCGCGGTGCCGGGCGTCGGCTTCGAGATCGGCATGGCTTCCTCATCCCTGACGACCCTCTATGTGCTGATCCCCAGCCTGATGGTGCTCGCCTCGCTGGTGCTTCCGGCATCGACCGGGTCACCCAGCTCGTCGTCGCTACGCTCTATCTGGTCTCGATCGTCATCGCCTGCCTCGAGGAGACCTGGGTCTACTTCCTGATGGGCAGCGCCGTCGAGAAGTGCTCCTGCTCGGAGGTGACGACCTGCTCGCCTGGTCGTGGCCGCGGATGCTGGCGTCGTACGACGCCCGAGGTCGCTGCACACTCGCGGACGTCATAGAACCTGGTCGCGGGAGCAGCCAACTCCGATGACGCACCGCAGGAACGTCATACGAGCGGGTCGCCGGAGCAGCCACCTCCTATGACGTCCCAGCCACAAGACGAGCCGACGAGGGCGTGAAGTGCCACCCTCGGCCAGCCGCTCGGTAAGTACGGCGCGGAGAGCGGCGACCGTGCTGCGTCGCCCTCCTGCGTGGACGACGAACAGCTCACCGGGCCGGATGGCCTCACGGAGCCGGGCGGTCAACGTCACCTCGTCCTGGGTCTCCCGGTCCCGATGGTGTTGACGACGCCGAGCGGCTGCAGCCCGAGGCGACAGGCGACCTCGGCGGTGCGCCCCAGCTGCCGTTGGGGGCGCGGAAGTAGGGGATCGCGGCGCCCGGGTCGTCGAGGGCTCGTCGGATGACGTGTTGACCGCGATGAGGTCGCGCTCGACGACGTCGAGCGGCCACGTCCCCATGTCGGCATAGGTCATGCCGTGGTTGGCGACGAAGGTGGCCCTCGGCCACCGGCGGACGAGGCCGTCGTGGCGGCGCCCGAGGTTGCCGCCGACCAGGCCAGAACACGGCCGGCACGCCCAGCTCGGCGAGCAGGTCCAGCAACGACGACGTGGTCTCGCCGTTGGGACCGTCGTCGACGGTGAGCGCGGCGACCGGCGGTGACCCGGCAGGACTTGTCCGCCGCCCCGATGACCGGCTCCGCGCTGACCGCCATGACGCCACCCCTTCCACCCGTTGTCCTGATCTGCGTTGCGATAACGTTATCGACGGCAACGATTGACACCCTCCACAGCCAAGTGCCAGCGTGGCTGTGAAGACATCTCCACGACGAGGAGCGGCGAGGACGCCGTTCCCTGCAGTGATGGCCATCGGTGCCGCGGTCGCCCTGCTGGGCGCCTGCGGTTCCGGAGGGGTGACTCCTCCGCGGACTCGGGCGACGGGTCACCATCGCCTGGCTGCACAACTCCAGCACCGACCCCGGCAAGGCCTACTACGAGCAGGTCGCCAAGGACAAGGCCATCACCCCCGGCGTCACCATCGAGATCACCGCGTTGCAGCACGAGGACATGCTGACCAAGCTGGACGCCATGTTCCAGAGCGGCGAGGCGCCCGACATCTACATGGAGCGCGGCGGCGGCGAGCTCGCCGACCGAGGCCGGGCTCACCATGGACCTCACCGACAAGGCCGCCGACACGATCGCCAAGCTCGGCGGCGCCGTCGCCGGCTGGCGGAACGACAAGACCTATGGGCTGCCGTTCTCGGTCGGCGTCGTGGGCTTCTGGTACAACAAGGCGATGTTCGAGGAGGCCGGCATCACCGCGACGCCGACCACCTGGACCGAGATCGCCGCCGCCATCGACCAGCTCAAGGCCGCCGGGATGGAGCCGATCTCGGTCGGCGCCGGTGACAAGTGGCCCGCCCACTACTGGTACTACTTCGCGATGCGCGAGTGCTCCCAGGACGTGCTGAGCAGCGCGGTCACCAGCCTCGACTTCTCCGACCCCTGCTTCGTCAAGGCCGGTGGCCTCCAGACCCTGATCGCCGCCGAGCCCTTCAACAAGGGCTTCCTCTCCACGCCCGCCTGAGCGGCCCGACCAGCGCCTCCGGCCTGCTGGCCACCGGCAAGGTCGCCGCCGAGATGCTGCCACTGGGAAGCGGCGGCGCGTGATGCAGGGCCTGACCGAGGACGGCAAGGGCCTGGGTGACAACCTCGGCTGGTTGCGTTCCCGGCCGTCGACGGTGGTCAGGGCGACCAGGCCGCCGCGCTCGGTGGCAGTGACGCCTGGGCACTGTCGGCCGGCCTGCGCCCGACGAGGCCGTCGACTTCGTCGATGTCCGACGGGGTCAGCAGGGCTTCGCCGAGAACAGCATGGGCCTGCCCACCAACCCGGCCGCCACGTCGTCGGTCGCCGACCCGGCGCTGGCCTCGCTGCTCCAGGTGCGCGACTCCGCGCCCTACGTCCAACTCTACTTCGACACCGCGTTCGGCGCCTCCGTCGGTGGCGCGATGAACGACGAGATCGCCCTGATGTTCGCCGGAGGCGAGCCCTCCAGGACATCGTCGACGCGACGCAGACGGCAGCCGACGCCGAGAAGTGACGCCTGCCGCAGAGGACCGACATGACGACTGACATCGAAGATCCCCCGGTCCTCCCCACCCACCGGCCGCGCTCCGGCGCGGCGGTAGACGCGGTCGGCGCTGCGTCGGCGCCGGCTCCAGGCGGCGCTCGAGGTCCTCTTCTTCACCGGACCCGCGCTGGCCCTCTTCCTGCTCTTCGTGGTGTGGCCGATCCTGCGCGCGGTGCAGTTCTCGGTCTATCGCTGGAAGGGCTTCGGCCCGCTGGTCGACTTCGTCGGGCTGCGCAACTACGACACCGTCCTCCACAACGAGGTCTTCACCGACACCTTCGCCCACAACATCACGATCGTCGTGCTGTCGATCCTGATCCAGCTGCCGCTCGGCCTCGGGATCGCGCTGCTGCTCGGCCGCAGCATGTGGGGCCAGGGCGTGCTGGGACGATCATCTTCGTCCCATATTGCTCTCCGAGGTCATTGCCGGCGTCTGGTTCCGGCTGCTCCAGCCGCGGTACGGCGTGGTCGACTCGCTGCTCCACTCCGTCGGTCTCCCAGGGCCCGGGCAGGGGTTCTCGGCACGCCCGACGTGGCGCTCTACACCGTCTTCGCCGTGCTGACCTGGAAATACCTCGGCCTGGCCGTGCTGCTGCTCGCCGGGCTCCAGGGTGTGCCGGATGCCGAGGCCGCCCAGATCGACCAGCGCCTCACGGTGGCAGATCCAGCGCCGCATCACCCTGCCCTGCTCGGCCCGACGATGCGGGTCTGGGCGTTCACCATCGATGATCGGCTCGCTGCAGTCCTTCGACATGATCTGGATCCTCACCGGCGGCGGCCCTGCCAGCGCCACCACGACGATGGCGACGTTCCTGGTAGCCGAGGGGACCAAGCGCCAGAACTACGGCATCGCCGCCGCCACGTCGGTGATCCTCTTCATCGTCGCCTGGTGATGGCGGTCCTCTATCAGGTCCTGGTCCTGCGGCGCGACACCCGTGACATCGGCACGAGGGCGGCGACATGACCATCATCCCGCTCCGGCCCACGAGCACGACGGTCCGCAAGGATCGCCCGACGGCCCGCTCGGCAAGGCCGGACCGCTCACCTATGCGATCGCGCTGGTCGTCGTCGCACGACGCTGGGCTACGTGCTCTATGCGATCCTCGGCGGCTTTCCGCGCAACGCCCAGCTCGCCGAGTCGCCCGCAGGCTCCCCGACCCATCGAACGTCGAAACTACAGGTTCGTCCTCACCGGCAGCGACTTCTGGACCTATGCGCTCAACTCACGGTGATCGCGGTCATCACCACCGTCCTCGTGGTGGTGCTCGGCCGATGGCCGCCTACCTGGCCCGCTATCGGCACCCGCTGGCGCAAGGAGCCGCTCTACATGGTCTTCGTCGTCGGCCTGCCGCTCTTCCCCGCCACGGTCACCCGATCATCCCGCTGTTCATCCTGGTGACCCACGCTCGCTCGGTGGCAAGCTGGTGGGGCGTGGCCCTGCCGCAGGCGACGTTCGCGCTGCCGGTCACGGTCGTGATCCTGGTGCGTTCCGCGATGCCGGCCCTGCCCGACGAGCTCGAGGAGGCCGCCCTGATGGACGGCTTTCCGCGAGATCGGCTTCTTCTGGCGCATCGATCAATACTACAGCGCCCCGGCATGATCACGGTCGGCGTACTCGGCTTCGTCGGCACTCCTGGAACCTACCTGCTGCCGCTGCTGCTGCTTCGGGGCGACATGGGGACGCTGCCCTCGGGGTGGCCGACTTCTCCTCCCAGTACTCCTCGACACCGCCGGCGTCTTCGCGTTCGTCGCTGGCGATGATCCCGGCGCTCGTCTTCTTCCTGGTCATACAGCGCCGCGTCGTCCGGCCGGTCTGCAGGGCGCGGTGAAGGGCTAAACCATGCCGAGCCCGTCCCGTCGTACCCCCACCCGACCACGTCCGTGAAGGAGTGCTCGTGACCGAGCTCCGCCACCCGACCGTCGCCCTCCACGCGTCGGACCGCATCCTCGACCTGCTTGCACGGATGACCCTCGAGGAAGCTCGCCCAGATCGTCGGGTTCTGGGAGGAAGAACGACGACGGAGCGGTCGCGCCTCTCGCCGGCGGTTCGCCAGCGCCACCAGGCTGGCCGGCGCCAGCAAGCACGGGCTCGGCCACCTGACCCGCGTCTATGGCACCCGCCCCATCGACGTCACCGAGCGCGCCGCCTGGCTGTGGGACCAGCAGCGGCGGCTGTTCCCCGACACCGGCTCGGCATCCGCGATCGTCCACGAGGAGTGCCTCACCGGACTCGCCGCCTACGAGATGCCGCGTGCGTTCCCGACGTCCCTCGCGTGGGGCGCCACATTCGACCCCGAGCTCGGCTGTTGCGGGGGACGCTGGCAGCATGCATGGGCCACACGATGCGCAGGCTCGGGGTCCTGCAGGGGATGGCACCGGTCCTCGACGTGGTGCGACCGCGGTGGGGCCGCACCGAGGAGTCCATCGGCGAGGACCCCTATCTGGTGGGCATGATCGGCACCGCCTATGTCCGCGGGCTCAGTCCCGCCGCGGCCACTCGCGACGGTCGGCGCTTCATCGGCTATTCCGGCTCCCAGTCGGGCCTGCTCGCCCCCGTCCGCAAGGCCGCGCGAGCTGGCCGACGTCTTCCTCGTCCCCTTCGAGATGGCGACCACTCGACGGCAACGTCCGGTCGGTGATGCACGGCTACACCGCCGTCGACGGCATGCCGTCGCGGCCGACCGCTCGCTGCTGACCGAACACCCGCGAGAAGTGCGGGCTCGGCCCGGCACCGTGGCGGACTCTTCGGCATCCGCGTTCTCACCTGCTCCACCGCGGCGGCGGTCGGCGGCCGCGCTGCCAGGCCCTCGAGGCGCTCGACGTCGGCTTCCGGCTGGGCCGCTATCACCGCGCATGGCCGCAGCCGTCCACGGCCGGCGGCCGACGAAGTCGCTGGGCGTTTGCGATCACCCCGGCGCCCGCGCCTGGTGCGAAGGACAGCTCAAGGCTGCTGTTCGGCATTGATGACGGCCATCACCGACGTCGTCTCCCCGAGCAGGCGCGGGCCAAGCAGGCCGCCGCCACCAGCGGGGATCGGTGGAATGCTGCTCATGGTGGACCTTCCTTCGCCGCCGGCGCGAGACCGCCGTGATCGACAACGCCGACCGGCCGCGAGCAGCAGTTCGACCTATCACCATCAACCTGGTGCTCACCTGCTGCGCAAGGACGACGACGCCCGGCTACGTCCGCGAGGTGGCCAGGAAGCGGCGAGGTGGCGGCCGGCCGAAGACATCCTGCGCTCGGCTGCGCGGTCGAGGACGACGACACCACTGGGTTCGCTACGCGGCCCGTGACGCTGCGTCCGCCGCCGACGTGGCGATCGTCGCCGTCGGCGTACTCGGCGCTGTTCGGACGCGGCACGATCGGTGAGGGCTGCGACCCGCGACGACCTCGAGCTGCCGGGCGTCCAGGCGCTGGTCGAGGAGGTGCTCGCGACCAGGACGCCCGTGGTGCTCGTGCTCCTCACCGGGCGGCTTCCGCGCCATCGACCTGAGCGCTGGGCACCGCCTGGTCGTGCAGGCGTTCTTCCCCGACGAGGAGGAATGCATGGCCGGGCCCGTGGCCAGGGTGCTGTCGGGTCGGGTCAACCCGTCGGGCCACCTCCCGGTGAGCTCCCCGGTCGGCCGGTGCCCAGCCGTCGGTCTATCCTCCACCCGGCGCTCGGCGGCGACAGCGACGTCACCAGCGTGTCGACGGTCCCCGGCGCGGCCGTTCGGCTTTCGGGCTGTCCTACACGACCTCGAGATCGCCGACCTCCGAGCCACCGCCGGCACGACGGCCGACCCGGTCCGCGCCGCCGCAGGACTAACACCGGCGACTACCCGGCGCGACCGTGGTCCGGCCTATGGCCGACCCGTTGGCCTCCGTGGCCCGGCCGGTGGCCCACCATCGGCTTCCACCGGGTGACGTCGAGCCCGGTGCTGCTGTGGAGCGCAGGCCACGGTGCCGCCGGCCCGGCTGGCCTTCATCGACCGGGCCGGCGACCGGGGTGGTCGAGCCTGGCGAGCTCTGAGGCTGTGGGCCGGTCAGTCGGTGGTCATCCGCGCCGAGACCGTGGTCGACCTCGCCGGAGGCGTCCACCCGGTGGCCGTCGAGCTACGTCGTACGACGGTCACGGTCGACCGCGGCTGAGCCCCCGGGGCTGGTCAGAGCGGCGCGCAGGACGACCGCCTGACCATCGAGGTCGGCACACGTGGTTGGTCGCGCGGCGCTCCTCGAGCAGCCCGACGAGGATGCTCAGGGCGGTCGCGCCGATCTCGCGCATCGGCTGGTTGATCGTCGTCAGCGGCGGCACCGCCATCGCCGACTCCGGCACGTTGTCGAACCCGATGACCGACAGGTCCGGGCACGCGCAGGCCGAGCCCTGGGCGACCTCGATGGTTCGGATCGCCGACAGGTCGTTGGCGGCGAAGATCGCCGTCGGGCGGTCGGGACGTCAATACCACGGGCCGGCGCCTCGGCGCCTGCGATAGCCGCCCACCCGCACCAGGGTCTCGTCGATCGCCACTCCCGCGGTCGCCATAGCGCGCCGGGAAGCTCTCCTCGCGCTGGCGCGAGGACCCAGGTCGGGGCGGCCGGTCACCGCGATGCGCCGGTGACCAAGGTCGAGCAGGTGGCGGGTGCGGCCATCTCGCCACCGGCGACGTTGCTCGCGTCGACGGACGTCGGAGCGGCCGGTGTGGGGGTCGACCGCGACCACCGGGATGCCCGTACCCGCCTCGACGACCTGTCGGGGTCACGATGATGGCGCCGTCGATGGCGTGGAGCCGCCCAGCCGCGCGAGCGAGCGGGCGCTCCCAGCCCACCATGTCGCCGCGGTGGCCACCGGAGAAGGCGAGCAGGTCATAGTCGACGCGATCGCCTCGGAGTTCCTTGAGCAACTCGGCGCGAACGGCTCGAACTCCGCGCACGCCGATGACGTTGGCTATCTTGAGGCTGCGCAGGCTGGCGGCACCCAGGCTGGTCTCATAGCCGAGCGCGTGGATGACGTTGGTGACGCGCTCGGTGGTCGCCCGGGACACGCCGTACCGCCCGTTGACGACCTTGGAGACGGTGGCGACGGAGACGCCGGCCTCCCGCGCCGAGTCCTCATCCGGACGCGTCCAGCCACAGTCACCCTCGGATCCTAACCGCGCGGAGCCCTGCGGGACCGCTTGGGTCGATATCGTTTTCGACCGGGTCAGGCCCGTCGTCAGCGCGCCGCGGGGGAACGACGTGACTTCAAGTCGGTCTCCCGCCTGCCCGGCATAGGCCCGGGGCGACAGACGAAGTCGCCGTCCCCGGCGGGGGCGAGCGGACCCGGGACATAGCCGGGGGTCTGCATGCCGCGCTGGACCGACTCGCAGGCCGTCCAGCTTGGCGGTTGGTGATGTCCCAGAAGCTCTGACGGGCATAGGACGGGGTCGAAGCCCTCCTCCTCCACGACCTTGCGGGGAACGCCCACGAGCAGCGGGATCCAGTCTTGCCGGGCGCGATCGGGGTGAGCAGGTGGTCATCACATAGTCGGGGTGAAGCGAGAGCAGCATGTTGGGCATCAGCGCGAGATACATGACCGTGCTGCTGGTCTCGTCGAGGTACCCGGCCAAGGTCGAGCGACATGGTAAGTCAAAGGAAGTCGCGCAGGTCCATGTCGCCGCCCATCCAGTCACCCCGTGGGTCGAGGCTATCGCCGGAGTCGGGCGGGCTGACCTTGCACGTACTGCGGATCGAGGGGCGGTAGCACTTGCAGTTCTCGACGATGACCTTCCAGTTGGCGTCGACGTCATATTTCGTGGGTCTCGGCGGCGACCAGGTCGACGCCGTCATAGTTCGCGAGACGATCTCGTCGAGCCCGTCGACGTGCCGGGCTTGTCGGTGCCACCGTTGGCGAACAGCTTGTGCCACCACGACCTCGACGGTGTAGAGCGGATAGTCGGCGTCGAAGTGCCGGCGCCCTTGTAGCCCGGCGCCCTGATCAGCGTCCCGTCGAGGCGATGTTTCCACGCGGATAGACGATACCGATGGCGCGCCCCGGTCGAGGTATCGCGGCACAGCACCGTGGCCGCGATGCAGGCGTTCTTGAAGCCGTAGACGACGTTGCCGTCACCGCGGACGACGAGCACGCTGCTCGCCGAGGGATAGGCCTCAACGGGCGGCCGCCTCCTCGGAGCGGCCGAGGGCGACCCACCCGCTGAAGAGGTTAAGCCCCATGCCAGCACCTCCTCGTCGAGATAGGAGCCCACGGCAACATGTTGCTCTGCCCGAACGGCTTCCAGCGCGTCGGCGAGCCTGGGACTGGTCGACCGAGGCGGGTTTGAACACCTCATTCAGCTCCAGGCGCGACAGGCGCCCTCGGCCAGGACATCCGACGGTAGCGGTCGCTCCGAGCAGGCCGCGACGCCGGACACGATCAGCGCGCGCCGGCCTTGACGAAGGCGTCGATGCACCGGTCGGGCTCGCCGTGCGGTCAGCCAGGAAGCCCAGCGCCTTTCACCATCGACGCCACCAGCACGATCGCGGGCGGCCGCGCGCGCGTCGGGCGGCGCGGGCGGTGTTGTAGATCTTCACCGTGGACACCGGCTCGGTCGTGGATCCGCCCAGAGAGATAGCGCCAGCACGAAGTTGTCGATCACGTCAAGGCCGGACGTGATGACGGCCGGCGTGATCATCGGCAGCAGCATCTCGGCGTGGCGGCGGCTCCAGGGCGAGGCGCCCAGGTCGATGGCGGCCTGCTCGTACTCGCCGGCCGGATTCGTCGGCAGTTGGCGCGCACGATGATCTCCTCCGGATAGACGTCGATCAGTTCGATCACCTGGCCGACGACGCCGAGCCTGGACGGGTTCCACCGCGTTGGCCATGCGACGAAGAGAAGGCTGACCGCGAGCAGCACCTCGGGGAGCATGAACGACAGCAGCGTCAGGAAGTTGGCTCCGGTCGGGATCGACCGCGCCACCGGCTGAGCGCTTCCAGCGCGAGCAACGTCCCGAGCGGCACGGTGATCAGCGTGACGATGATGCCGAGTCGGAACGTGTGGACCACTGCCTGCTGGAGGGCAGGGTCGTGGAAGACCGAGCGGAGCGGGTCGCCGGCATGAAGCCAGCGCAGCGCGAGAAGCCCTGCCAGCTGGTGCGCGAGCGGCCGTCGTTGAACGAGAACAGCACGGCGATCAGCACCGGCGCGAGTGACCAGACGAGATAGAGACCGGTGATGGCGGCGAGGAACGCCCGCCGGCGCCCGGTCGTGCGGCTCGGCGATCGTAGCCCCTCGTCCTCGCGGCTGACGCGCACATAGACCACATCGGCAGCAGGTGCGATCACCAGCACCAGAACGCCGCCGCCTGCCCGGTCTGGCCGTTGCCAGCACCGGCGGAGTTGATGAGGTTGCCGACCATCGACGTCTTGGGGTTGCCCGAGCAGGTCGAGGTGAAGTAGTCGCCCAGCATCGGCAGGCTCGTCAGGATCACCGCGGCGATCTTCGCGGCCTGCGACATCGGCCAGGTCACCCGCCACCAGGTCTGAAGCGCTCGTCTTGAGGTCACGACCGGCGTCCAGCAGGGCGGCGGGGATCCGGTCGAGGCCGGCATAGAGCGGCAGGATCAGCGGAAATAGCGCCAGATCGTACCGACGACGACCGTGGCTTGCCGTGCCGAGCCAGGTCGATGGGGGTCCTACAGCCCGCTTGAGGCTGATGACCTTGCTGACCAGGCCGTCGTTCTGCAACAGGTTGACCCAGGCCAGCATCCGCATCATGTAGGAGATCCAGAAGTGACCAGCGCGCTGGGCAGCAGCCCCGGCGGCGGTCGTGCGATGCGGGCGGCGAAGTAGGCCACCGGATAGGCGATCAGCAGGCAGCCCACGCTGGCGATCCCGACATAGACCGCGGTGCGGACCAGCGCCGGGGCGAAGACGCGTCCGGACCCGACCAGCCGCGACAGCACGAACTTGAACTGGGTCGGGTCCCACTGGAGCGGTTCCAGACCGGCACCGGCCGCCGCAGGATCGGGTCGATCGTCCCGAGCAGGATCGACAGCACGACATAGAGCGGCGCCACCATGAAGGCGACCAGCCACTGTCCTGGGAGCGCGAGGCCCTTCCACAGCAGCACCTGTCCGGGGCGCCGGCCGCGTCGCGTGCGCCGCTGTACGACGGGAGGGGCCGGGTCGAGACGGGCGCTCCGCCTGGGCAGCTCAGGCACCGGCCTTGAACTCCTCGTACAGGACGGCGAGCCACTTCTGCTCGACGTTGACGGGCATGCCGAGGAGCCGATCGGCGACCACGAACCACTGGGCAGCACGGTCGCGGCCTTGAGGTTCTCGGGGATAGAAGCCGTCCTCGACGAGGTGCGGTCGGGGTTGATGGAGTTCTGCGGCGGCTGATATTGCAGTTCCGAAGCGGTGACCGAGACCTTGGCGTCGAGCAGGTAGTTCATGGAAGACGTGGGCGGCCACGGGGTTCTTGCCCTGGTTGAGCACCATCATCGTTGTCGACCATGCCGTGGCCGTCGGGCGGGAACCAGCGCAGCACGTTGGCGAGTTCTCGGGCAGGTAGTAGACGGCGACGATGTCGCCGGACCACATCTGCGACAGAGTCGCCTGGCCCGCCGGCAGGTCGTTGTACATCTCGTACCGTGAGATCTGGCGTGCTCGTGGCCGCGGACATCGGCCAGGCCCTGGCGGATTCCGGCGACTTTGGCGTCATCGGCGGTGTTGATGTCGTGGTCGCCGTCGCGCAGGAGCACCATCGCCATCGCGGTGTGCCAGGTCGCCGATGATCGCGGTCTTGCCGGCGTACTGGCTAACCTTACCAGAGGGCGTCGTAGGGGTTGGCGGACGCGCGAGTCGGCGTTCCGGTCGGTCCGCCACCCGACGCCGGTGGATGGTGAAGACGGTGGCGCCAGCCCCGGTCATACCAGGGCTGGGTGAACTGCTCCAGCAGTTGCTGATGTTGGGCAGGTAGTCCTGGCCGAGGGTTGCCAGCTCACGCGACCATGCAGCATCTGGTCGTACGACGGGTAGTAGAGGTCGTACTCGAGCGAGCCGGAGGCGATCTGCTCAGCGCCTCGAGTCGTTGAACGTCGACATGACCGAGACGCCGGTGTCCTTCGAAGTCCTCGATCAGGTCTCGGGCGAGGTAGTCCGCGGGTTGTAGATCTCGAGCGCTGCCGTGCTCGTGGTCTGGCCGGGGACCGAGCGACGAGCGCTCCTGCTCGATGGCCGCCGATCAGGCGCTGCTCGAAGGCGGCGGCCAGCGCGCGCGGTGGGCGTTCAGGCGTTGCCGCCGACTACCCAGCAGGCCGGTATGCCGAGCAGCATCGTGGTGCCGGCCAGCGCTGGCCTTGCCCTGGAGGAAGAGGCGTCGTTGATCTCGCCGTGGAGTCGACAGCGGCGGATACCTTCTCGTCCTGGAGCGCTGCTGGATCAGCAGGTCGAAGGCGAAGAGTTCGTCCACCGGCTGGCGACGGATTGCACCAGTTCCGCGGCCTGGTCTTCTCGGCGATCTGGCGCGGGTAGTCGGCGGTCGACCAGGTCTTCACCAGGCCATGGCCGGCGCGGAAGTTCCGGGTCGAGGGCGCTGGTAGCCGGCCACACCACCTGGATCGGAGTCACCTTCTCCTGCTGGTGTGCACATCTTGCTGATGGTCTTGCCCTCGTCTCGGGTATCATCAAAGAACTTGTAGACTGATCGCCTGTCGAACCACCTCGGTATCGTGGTTCCAGATTCGTCTGCAAGTTCACGGAGCGCCTGCGCTGTCTCGTCGTTGATGTTGATTGAGAGTCGTAAGATCTTCGCTGCTCCTTCTGCATCTCACCAGCGGACGGGCTGACTGACACAGCATTCGTCGTTAGCGCCGCGATCGGGATCTGTTAGCCAGTGTACGTTTCTACGAGCACAATTTCAACACGGCATCCATATGATCAACACGGTTGTGTTACGATAGCCCAGACGGACTACTCCTACTAGAGAGGCGGGCGCGCAGTGGCCAACCACACCGACCCTGGTCGACGCCCGCCTCGCGCACCTCATCAAGGTCGTCTTCACGCGAGATCCTGGACGTCACGGTGGTAGATGTCGTGGTCGACGACCTGACACAGCCACCCGGTTCCTCGACGTGGCCACAGCGCCGTCTGCGCCCTTGACCGAGACCTGGTCCGAGTCGTGGTTGAGGCGGTGCTGATCGGCAAGCGCCCGCGACGAAGGTTCATGTGTTGTGGAGGAAGCCACCCCGAGGCGGGTCTGCCCTTTCCCCTGCAGCCGGAATTGGTGTCCAAGTCGCCACGGCCGGGGTGGCGCAGCCAAGTGAGTGACGACCCAACAGTCGGACCCACGCCGATCCCACCATCACCGAGGACACCATCCGGGCTCTCAACAGTCGGCTCCACAGATAGAGGTCTACAGGAGCGAACGCGACGCACCTGGCCTGGGCGATGATTCCTCTTGGCCACGGTTATCGTCGTCGGCGCCATCGGATGGCTGCGGTTTTGGCGATGACACCGCGCGAATGCAGGGCTACGGCAGTGATCTTCTCCCCAGTTTCGACCCTGCTAGGACGATTCTGGGCTACTACTTCCTCACCGAAAGCTGACTCGGCCGCCGGACCCACGAGTACCCTGCCGCCACGGCTTGGGCGCCCGATATCGCCGTCTGGGCGCGTCCGCTGGTGTAGTGAGCGCCTCGCCGACCCTGGACTGAACCGTTATTCATGGCCTGCATGGATCTCGACGCACTCATCGAGGAGCAGTCGGAGATTCTGCGGCGGTAGCCCAGGTCGCGCGCTCATCGAGCGCTCGTCGGGTGCCATGCCGGTGGGGCGATCTCCAACTGGCAGATCGCCAACCCCCAGGCGGGATCAGCCACGGATCGGGCGATGCAGATCATCGGTTTGCTCGACGTCCTATCTCGACTTCCACGGTTATGCGGCGTCGGGCTGGCCGCCCACCCGGCGATCGGCGCCGTCCAGGACCGCGTCCCGCGCGGCACCCACTTCGCCCAGCCCACCGAGGCGATCATCGTCGCCGAGGAGCCTCCAGCGCGAATCGCCGCTGTGGCGGTTCGCCAACTCCGGCACCGAGGCGACCATGGACGCCGTCCACCTGATGCGCGCCGCCACGGCCGCGAGGCGGATCATCAAGGTCGAGGGCTGCTACCACGGCCACCACGACTTCGGTGGAGGTGTCGGTGCTCCCCGACCCGGCGGACATCGGGCCGGTCGAGTCACCGGCCAGTGCTGCCGAGGGCGCGGCCGTCCCCGCGGCGATGGTCGCGCTCGTCGACGTCGTCCTGTTCAACGGTCTTCGACAGCGCCGTGCTCGAGGCCAAGCCGGGCCAGATCGCCGGGATGATCCTCGAGCCGGTGATGATGAACGCCGGCGGCATCCCGCCCGACCCCGGCTATCTCGCCGGCCTGATCGAGCCTGCTCCACGAGCACGACGCCTATGCCGCCTTCGACGAGGTCAAGACCGGGCTCACCGTCGGCCCCGGCGGGGTGACCCGTCAGCAGGGCGTTACGCCCGACCTGGTGTGCTCCGCCAAGGCGATCGGCGGCGGCGTCTCGACCGCGGCGATCGGCGGCACCGAGGAAACCTGATGGGCCTGATCGCCGACGGCACCTATGAGCAGGCGGCACCTTCAACGCAACCCGCTGGCCATGGCCGCGGCCTGGGCGATGCTCACCGAGGTGGCCACCGACGAAGCCTATGCCCACATCGAGCGGCTGGCCGGCCGGAGGCGCGCAGGCATCGAGGAGATCATCTCCACCCGCGACCTGCCCTGGCACGTCGTCACCGCCGGCGCCAAGGGCTGCATCGCCTTCCGCGCCGAGCGGATCCGCAACTACCGCGATCTCCTCGGCGTCGACGAGCGGCTCGGCGAGTACCGGCTGGTCCAGCACAACGGCCAGGTGTTCCTGCCGCCATGGGGCAAGATCGAAGGCGGCTCATGTCCGTCCAGCACACCGACGAGGACGTCGACCGCTTCGTCCGCAACGTCGCCACCGCCGACGCGGTGGCCGCCAGTGGAGCGCACGCCGGTTGAGGTGCGAGGTGGCGAGGACGGGCGCCGCGCGCCCTCCTCAACCACCACTTCAGCGAGCCTCGGTGCCGCGCGCCAGGAAGGCACGCCGGTGACCACCCCGCTCGCCATCGCCGGGGGTGCGGTCAGCCTGCGCGGGCTGGTGCGCTCCTTCGATGGTGTACGCGCGGTCGACTGGGCTCGCCATCGAGGCGGGCGAGTTCTTCGTTCCTCGGGGAGTCGGGCTGCGGCAAGACCACGATGCTGGTGCGGATGATCGCGGGTTCGAGGAACCCGACGAGGGCGAGATCCTGCTCGACGACTACAAGGGCGCCGCCCTGGCCAGGCCACCTGGGGTCAACATGGCCTTCCCAGTTCCTGCTGCGCTGGTACCTGCCCGCGAGGCGAGAACGTCGGCCTCGGCCTGCGCTACCGGCAGTTCGTCGAAGGTGGCGGAGGCCTGCGTTGCCGCCACGCCTGACCTGGCCGAGGCGTTTCGAACATGCAAGCCTGGCCCGGCCTCCCCGGCAGGTCGCCGGCAGCGCGGCCGTTCCTTCGCCGGGCTTCGCGGCCCGAGCTGCGTACTCGCCTTCGAGCGAGCTGCTCGGCGCCTGACGCCTGGATCGCAGACGGCCTGGAGGCGGTGCTCTCCGCGCCTGCTGGCTGTTCGGCCGATGACAGCGCCGAACAGGTCACCGGCCATCGATGGGCGCTGATCGGCGAGCGATGCCCGCCTGCGGCCTACCGTGCTCGGCAAGGCCGAGCAAGCCATGTCCCTGAGTTAGAGGCTCATGTCTGAATGGCTGACGGTCTGTAAGGACCTCTTCAGCAGCCAGTCCTCTTCCTCACCAATCTTGAATGGACCAGGCCCCAGGGGCGCCCATGCTCATCATGGCCTGGCGGCTCACCCTCCAGGCCGCGTCGGCGGCCATCAGGCTCACCAGCTGTCGACGGCGAGCCGGTCACCGGCGAGGTCCGCCTCATGGTGCGACCCGAGCGCGTCGAACAACACCGTCACCGGGCCTCGACGGCCTCAACGTCTTCCCCGGCCGTCGTCCAGACGCTGACCTATCGGGGCGCCCGCCTCGGTCCCGCGCCGCCGGCGACCTCGTTGTGGAGGCCGAGGTCCCCAGCATCACGGCGCGGCCTGGTACGGCTCTGCGTCGACGGCCCCGTCAGCCTCGCATCTCCTCCGCCGCCCTGCGCGTCTGCCCGCCTGACGTCGGCCACGCCGCGCCCCGGGCAGGCGCCGAAACGCCAGCCGCCCACCAACCCCGGCGCGGCGCTGTGATCGCCTTCATCAGCGTTGCCGCGCGTAGATCGTGACCACAGCACCGCAGCAGATGGCAACTGAGGGCTCGGCGTCCTCGGGCACTGCTGGAGTACGCGAGCACGGCGTGGCAACCTCATGGCCATGGCTCGCGAACCGGTCTTCACCGGTGCTCGCGACGTCCTCGGCAGGCGGTGTGCGTCGTCGCGCAGGCGCGCTCAAGGTCGACCCTCGGGGCCGTCGAGGCGGCGTACGGCTCTCCCGGATCTACGGCGTGATGGCGGTGACCTCGGCGCCTTCGTCCTTCGAGCGACTCGGTCTTCATGGCCTGGCCGGCGTAGCCGTGCCGGATCTCGCCGGCCCCGTGGACGAGGTCGCCGCCGCGGCCTGGCGCCGAGCCAGGACGCGACGCATGACCGCGTTGCGGCTCGACGGCTGGCTGCCACCGTCACGTGGGTGGTACTGGTCCTGCTCTATGCCGGTCTGTCGACCCGTCACGGACCGCACACGACCCCGGCTGGTACTCCCGGCTCGCCAGGCGTCGTTCCAGCCACCCGGCCTGCGTCTTCGGCATCATGTGGCGCTCGGCTTCACCGGCGCTGCTGCGCCGTCGGGGTGTGGTTGCGCGGTCCCCGGCGTCGACCGGCGTGGGCGCCACCATCGCCGTGCTCGGGCTACGTGGTCAACTGCGCTGTCCTGGGCCTGGCTCTTCCATGTGCCCACCGGATCGGCGCCTTGCGATGCGCCCTCGGCCTGGCGGTCTCCACTGGGCGCTCGCGGTGATCGTCGCCCGGAGTCGCTGCCCTGGGCGAAGGGCGTGCTGCTGGCGCCGTACGCCCTGGCTTCGACATCGCGACGGCACTGTCGGTGCAGTACCGTCTCCAGCACGACGAGTGGCGCCACCAGGTCGGCCTCCCGAACCGCGCGAAGTAGGGGTGATAGACGATCTTGGTCGTGTCGGTAGCGTGGGCCTCATGCACCGACGGCGTACGCCGAGAACTGGCCGGTGCGCAGCGCGAAGCGGCAGGTGAGGTAGTCGCGCCGAAGCGGCGCGTCGTCGGGGCCAGGGCGTCGATGAACCAGACGACGAAGTCGCCCGCGGTATCCCCATCGCGCAGTTGGAGTGGTCGGCCGCGCCGCCTTGGCCGATCTGGGCGATCGACGAAGTCGCCGGCGCGAGCAGGCGAGGATAGGCGAACGCATAGTCGTCGTTCCAGATCAGGATCTCGCGGACGACCGGTACTGCCGGGTCGACCTCGACGTAGCGCACGTGGCGCTCGCCAGGAAGTCCTTGCCGGCGCCGTGGCCGCGGCGGGTAGCCACGCCGTCCACGCGAGTGCGATGTCGCCGTTCGGCGTCTGCACGCCGCCGGTGATCGCCGTTGCCGGGAAGTCGCGCAGGCGGTGAGCCGGGAGGAGTCGGTGCCGTCCGGGCCGGCGCACATCATCGTGCCGTTGGGCCAGGCGGCGACACCGACGGTGTTCCAGGAGTAGGTGCCAGGCCATCGGGCCGCGTCGGTACCAGAGGTGGGAGTCGTCCTGGTGACCGGCCGAAATGCCCGCGTCACTGGTCTGCACGCAGGAATGGGCGCCCCGGACGTTCTTGCCGTCCTCGGGGTCGGTGACTCGAAGTTGACGGTGCCGCCGGCGCAGAAGGCTCCTCGAGCAGGATGCGCATCGTCCACGCCGAGCCCATCACGTCGGTCGACATAGAGATAGCGGTTGGAATAGGACAGGTCCGGATAGTCCATGTCGGCGGTCGGCCAACCGAAGTCTCCGGCGACGAAATCCCAGTAGGTCCACGCGGTCGGGTCGTTGAGCACCGACTCCGAGGTCGCGACCGCGATCCGGAAGGCGCCTTGCCCGCGGCGTCCGCGCCGTACTGGAGGAACCAGACGAACAGGTCGATCTCGGGCACATAGAGCACCACCTGGTCGCAGCAGAACCCGCCGGCGAGGTGTTGGGGAAGACGGTGTAGGGGCTGGTACCGCTTCCACGTCGCGCCGTCGTCGACGCTGACGTCACAGCCCCAGTTGTAGGCCCGGCCATAACGACGCCGTTCCCGGCAATCGGCACCGCTCATGTCGGCGGCCCCGTCGAGCCCGCGCTCGATGGTGGTGGGGCCGCCATAGTCGGAGATGCGCACGTCGCCCTCGCCCGCGTCGTCGGCCCGCCCGACCTTGGCCAGGTCGGGGAGGCTCGCGCATTCGCGCGGCTCGTCGCGGTCAGGACGACGACGTCGCGCCAGAGCTGCGCTGCCAGGCGGCGGGCGTGCGGCTTGGGGAAGGGCTCGCCCTCGATATAGGCGCTCTCGCGGGTGGCCAGTTGGGCTCGGTTCTCAGGCATCGTCATCTCCCTGCTCGGGCGGCGGGTCGGCCGACGACGGCGTCGGGGGACCTTGCGGTCCGGGCCGAAGCCGTGTCTGGCCAGGTGGGTACGGCGCGCCGGCGGTGTGCGCGGAGCGCTTGCGTGAGCGTTGGCCCCGTCGTCGCCCGAGCGGGCGGGCGTGTCGTCGGACCGCGGCGGCTGGTCCATCTGCCTAGGCGGTCGCGACCCGCCAGCAGTGGAGGTCTCTACGGGCAGGGACGCCGGCGACCACCACAACAACGGCGAGTGCCACCACGAGCGTCCACTCGAGCGCCCCGAACTCCGTCGGGGTCGAGGCCGTGAGCCACTCGATCCACTCGGCGTTGATGGCAGTGACCTGGCCATGATCGCGGCAACCACGGCCAGCGTTGACTCTACGAAGATCCGTCGAAATGGTCCCCTCCTGAGGGTTGCCTAACCCAGATCAGGACGCTACTCCCGGGTCGCTCGCCGTGGATAGTGCTGGGTGGGCTATTGCGCGCATCGTTGTCGTTCCGCGCTGCATCGTCCGTGGGTGGGACTAGCCTTCGATTCGGCAGACCAAAGGAACTTCGACGCTGAAAGGGCTCGGGAGCACGGTGGTTGAGGAATCCTGGCACGAAGCTCGACTCATTTCCACGTCGGGCATTAACGGGGCGGAGGAACAGGAGCGGCCCGAGCGACGTCAGCCCTACTGGCTGTCCTCGGCGCGGTTAAGGAGTTCGGACGAAGTTTCGTGAAGCCGTTCGGTGCACCAGCGGGCCCTCGGTGCTATATCGAGGATTCCATTCGTTCTGGGAGATCGACGGCTCTACCCGGATGGGCTCATTCGTGTTTCTCGCGGCGCGAAGACGTGGACAGCCCTGGTGGTCAAGACCGGGTCGAACCAACTGGCCACTGAACAGCTCGAGGCCTACCTCGACATCGCGCGCAAGAACGGCTTCGACGCCGGTCATCACCATCTCAAACGAGATCCCGGCAGTCGCAGGACAGCACCCGACCAAGGTGGACAAGCGAAAACTGCGGAAGGTCGCCCTCCATCACGTCAGCGATCAGGTGTTGGCGGATGCAGTTCTGCAGAAGGAATTCAGAGGCGTCGCCGATCCCGACCAGGCCTGGATCCTGGGTGAACTGATTCGCTATCTCGAGCATCGCAAGTCAGGCGCCCTGGAGTTCGACGACATGGGCGAGTCGTGGGTCACGGTTCGCGAAGCCGTCGCGGCGGCACGCTGCGACAGAGCGACAAGGCGTCAGCGAGGTCATTACCCGTTTTGACGCCCTCTTGCGGTTCGCCAGTCTTGGGCTCGGGCGACAGCTCGGCACTGAGGTCGTCCCGGTTGTCTCCGCAAGGAACTGGCGGATCCACCTCCCGTATTGCAAGCAATGACAACCACGTTGTGCCAGACGGGTACCCTGTCCGGCGCAATCCGAATTCCTGACACTGTCGGGAATCTGGTGGTCACAGCCGATCTGCGAGCCGGCCGGGTGACCTGCCACGTGGACGTGGAGGCCCCGCGCGAAGGACGCCCGACCACCCGGGTGAACTGGTTGGTGCGCCAGCTCAAGACAGCCCCGACTCTGTCCGTGTCGAGTCCTTCGTGCAGCATGGCCGGGGCTCGGCCATGGCCGAGCTCCTCGGGACTGTTCGAGAGAACTCCATGTCTGGTCGACGAGTCTGGGCGAGAGATCCGGGCGTTTCGGATCGCCAGCACCTCGGCTCGGCACCAAGCGTGGTCGAGGACGGGCGCGTTCATCGATTCTGTCCTGGCCTCCATCGACAAGTTCTACGCAGACGTGCTCCGGGTCCTTGCGGGCATGGTCCGCGGCACCGCCGAAGCTTCGGCCCTCTGATCCGTCAGCAGAAGGGCATCGACGAAGCCGTCCCTGCTGCGCTGTCATCAACCGACTACTCGTCCCAAGACGGACCAGCCAGCAACTGGGACGGCCTACCTGAACGGCGACGAGGCGCCACCAGCGGCGGCTGCTGTCGATGCCGACGACGAGTCGGATGAAGAAACGATAGGCCAGGGCGACGACACAGCCCGGCCCGCACCGGCGCCGACGCAGGCGACTGAGTCAGTGGCTGACGACATGGAACCCGAAGGCCCACCGTTGGACGCTGCCCCGTTGACCCTCGCTACGGACCTCGCTCCCGAGCAGGCTGAGACGCGCATCGACGAGGCGGTCAGCGGGCGGCGCAAGGTCGCCGCTTCGTACGTCCGATGGCTTCGGCGACGCAATCCTGAGGCTTCACCGGCCGAGATCATCTCCATGCTCGAGCACCACTACATCGCAGCGATCAGTGTGGCCGGAGCGGCCATCACCGTGGGAACCGTGGCCCTCGAACTCGGGATCTCGCTTATCCCTGGAGGTAGCGCGGCCAAGACCGGCACCAAGGCAGCGGCCAAGAAGGCGAGCGCCGCGGCAGTCAAGCAGGCAACGAAACAGACGGCCAAGATTGCCGGGAAACAGGTTGCGCGAGCGCAGCGAAGACCGGCGCCCAGAAGATTGTCCGCCCTGCTCCCCGCTGGCGATGAGCAGCTGCAGTTCGAGATCACGGCCCTCTTCGCGATGGCAGTTGCTGGGATCCACGGGCTCGAGCTGGACCAGCAGCGAGCCCATGCACTGGTCTATGGGTTGTCCAACGAGCGTGTCAGCCAAGCGCAGATCGCCACCATGGCCAGCGATCTCGCATCGTCCGATGCCGCAAGTCCGGTCGCCGTAGGACTCACCATCTGCCGGCAGCCGCAAGGACTGGTCCGCACTGGGCCAACACCCTGGCAGATGCTCTGCCCGGACAGGCAACTCAGGATCTCGTGCGGGGCGTTCAGACTGGTGCCCTCGAAGATGTGCGCGTTGGCCTCGACGGCAAGAAGCAGGCAACGGTCAGTACGGGGTCGGGGCCCTCGTCGGCGGAGTCACCCGGTTCGTCTTTGGACGCGAGGTGGTCGACGCGGCGCGGTCTGCATTCGCGCCCGCTTCCACCAGAGTTCCCGCCCAGCCTCCAAGATCCCCAGCACTCGGAGAAGATCCCCGGCGAGTCGAACCGCGCGCTGGAAGCGCTGCAGGACGCTGCCAAGACTGTGGGCGTGGGACTGAGCAGCAGAGCCGCTGCCGTGGGTTCCGGTGCCGCAGCTGCTGCTGGCGCGGTGTCGCGTCCGTTCCGACGGGTTGACCTCGATGGCGACGGCGTACCCGATGAGGCGCGAGCACTCGCAGCGGCGAAGGGCCTCGGCACCGCGGCCACCCGCGGGTCACGCGCAAGTTCCACGAAGTCGACCTCGATGGCGATGGGGTTCCTGACGAGGCGCAGGCCCTCACGGCGGTGAGGGAAGCCGGACGATCGGTTGCCCGCACCGTGAGGTCGAAGCGGCGCGCCAAGGCGAACGAGTCCGACACGCAACTTGGCACTGACGTCAAGGCCGACCTCGATGACGTCGAGGAAACCAGCCCGATGACGCCGTCAGTCAAGCGGCTGCGCCGGACTTGTAACCCCAGGCGAGCACGTCTTGGCGGCACCTGATGTGTGGACCCCAGAGCCTCGAGGAGGACGAGGGCACCACGCCCACACGTTCACGCGAACGCGGCGGCGCTTGGTCTTCAACGGGAGCGTCATCAGGTCGTCGCCCACGAAGACCCGGCCGCTGTAGCCACGCTGGGCGTTCTTGCGCCGCGGCCGTCACTCATCAGCTTGGGGTCGGCGGGCACGAGATAGGTCAGCACCAGGCGCTCGGCGGCGGCCAGCTCGGCGAGGGCGCCGAGCTGGTTGACGTCGGTGTGGGACAGCAGGAGGTGCTGGAGGGCGCGCGGCGATCCCCGCGCGGTCGAACTCCGGGGGCGGCCCACCAGCCACCCCGAGGAGCACGACTCTGCTGGAGTGGCGATGCGCCATCACACCAGCGGGGACCGCACTCGCGGCGTGGCGGCCATGATGGGCGGCGCCGGCCGCCCGCAAGCCCGGCCCCGCCGAGCAGCAGGCTCCGACGCGAGAGTTCGGCACGCTGGATGGGCAGGCGGAGAGCGTCTGGTGCGCCGCAGAGGTGGGTGAGTGGCCGGTACCGGCGACCCCAACCCCCAGCAGCAGCGGCGCGGCGGTTGGGGATGCGGGCGCCGTACGGCGAGCCGAGGCTCAGCCGAGCCCCAGCTCCCGGTGGAGGCGAACCCGAGCGAGATGTCGATCGCGAGCTCAGCGGTGACGGTCAGGTCGCCGAGGGCCACCTGGACCGAGAGCCCGTCGAGCAGCGCGGCCCCGGGTGACGGCGAAGGTGTCGACGTCCAGGCCGGGGTCGACGTCGGCGACCTCGATGCCGGCGCCGGACGATGCGGGCGATGAAGGCCGCGCCACTGCTCGTCGAGCGCGCGGCGGTCGGCGGCGACCTGGGGGTGGCAGAAGAGCCTCGTTCCACAGGTCGAACCAGAGCCCCCACTGGCCTGCACCTCGCCCTGGGACTCCTCGGTGAACGTCAGCCGGACAAGCGTCTCGATCCGCTCGCGCAGCACGCCTGGCTGCGCAGCTCTCGGCGGCGGCATAGAAGCCGGTCTCGGACTCCCGGAGTGCCGCGATGAGGAGGTTCTCCTTGGTGTCAGTAGTAGACGACCAGCGCCGGGCTCGCGCCGACGCGCTCGGCAACGTCGGCGATCCGGGTGCGGGCGAGGCCCCGCTCGGCGATCAGCTCGGCCGCCGCGATCAGCATCTGGGCCGGCAGGGTCTGCGCCTCCGCGGGCGGTGTCGAGATCGTCCACGCAGAGCGCCTTTCCGAGGACCCCTTGGACTCGCGGGGTCGTCCGGATACCGTACACACGACGCGGACTGAACAGTCGATCAGGATGACCACATGAGCACACCCACGCCGATCGACCGCCTGCTCGCGCCGAGCTCGGTCGCGGTCGTCGGTGCCTCCGCGCGACCCGGGTCGTTCGGCGAACGCCTCGCGATCGAAGCCTTGCGCAGCAACGCGGTACGACGGGTCGACCTGGTCCACCCACCCACGGTACGAGGTGCTCAGGCGTCGTACGACGCCCACCCTCGCCGACCTCGACGACGCGCCGACCTGGTGCTCATGGGCGTCCCCGACCAGCTCGTCCCCGACCAGCTCGCCGCGGCCCGTGACCTCGGCGCCGGGGGCCATCATCTTCGGCAGCGTGCCCGGTCAGGCCGACGACATCCGCGCCGCCAGCGGCGGACTCGCGCTGGTCGGCGGCGGGTGCATGGGCTTCGTCAACCCGGTCGACGGCATCCGCGCGCTCGGCTATCTGGAGCGCGACGAGCTCAGTCCGGACCGATCGCGTTGGTCACGCCTGCTCCGGCTCGCTGTTCTCGGCGCTGCTGCGGGCCCACCGGCGGCTCGACTATGCCCTGGCCGTGTCGTCGGGCCGGGAGCTCGGCCTCACCCATGGCGACTATGTCGCCTGGGCCCTCGAGCGGCCCGAGACCCGCGTGTCGGCTTGTTCCTCGAGACCGTCCGCGACGCCGCCTCGATGCGCCATGCCCTGGGTCTCGCCCTCGGGCGCGACGTCCCGTCGTCGCGCTCACCGTCAGCTCGTCAGCCGCCGGGCGCTCGCTCCGTCACTGCCCACTCCGGCGCCATCGCCGGGGATGACGCCGGCTGGGAGGCGCTGTTCGCGTCGTACGGCGTCCACCGCACCCCGCGACCTCGAGGAGTTCGTCGACACCCTGGAGCTGTTCGCCATCGGGCGCCGCATCGGCCGGCCCGCCGCCGGAATCGCGACCGTCCACGACTCCGGGGCCAGGCACACCCTGGTCGCCGATGTCGCCGAAGCCGAGGAGCGTGCCGTTCGCGCTGACCGACGCCACACGCGAGGCCGTCGGCGCGCTCCTCGACCCGGGCCTGGTCGTCGCCAACCCGCTCGACGTGTGGGGCCGCGGCGCGAGCACCGAGACGCTCTTCACCGCGTGCCTGGAAGCCGTCGCGGCCGACCCGGGCGTCGACGCGGTGGCGTTGGCGGTGGACCTCGTCGAGGAGTACGACGGCGACCAGTCCTATCCCCTGGCCGTCGCTGCCGCGGCCGAGCACACCGACAAGCCGGTCGTCGTCCTGTCGACGATGCCGGCCGCCATCGACCAGGCCCAGGCGCGCGCTGCGCGACGAGGGCATCGCCGTGCTCGAAGGCGCCCGGTCGGCCTGCGCGCGCTCGGGCATCTGCGCGACCACGCGGACCGGCCGCCTGTGCCCTTCCTGAGGGCTGCCGACGACATGGGCGCGCTGCCGGACGGGTGGCTCGACGCGGCGTCGACGCTGGCCCTGGTCGCGCGGGCGGGGGTGGCGACGGTGCCGACCCTGTCGGCCGACTCGCGCTCGAGGGCCGCGCGTGCGGCGGCCGACGTCGGCTATCCGCTGGTGCTCGGCAAGACCGACCAGCCCGGCATCGACCACCGGGCCCGCGTCGGCGGCGTCGTCGTGGGGGTCGCCGATGAGCCCTCGCTGCTGGCGGCGTACGACGACCTGGCCGACCGGCTCGGGCCGCGCGTCGCCCTCCAGCCGATGGTCCGCGGCCGGGCCGAGCTGGCGCTGGGCGTGGTCGTCGATCCGATGGTCGGGCCGCTCGTGCTGGTCGCCCACGGCGGCAGCCGCATCGAGGAGCTCGCCTCCCGCGCGGTCCGCGCTGCCGGGCCGTGCTCGCCGACCCGATGCGGGTGGTCGACCGACTGAGCGGGGTGCCCGCGGAGGCCCGCGGGCCGCTTGCGGAGGCGGCCCGGGCCGTCGCCCGGCTCGCGCTGTCCCTCGGCGCCGCCGTCACCGCCCTCGACATCAACCCGCTGATCCTGACCGACGACGGGCTCGTCGCCGTCGACGCGCTCGTCGAACGATCGGAGTCGTGACCCGGCGGCTATGACCCAGCCGGCTATAGCCCCTGGGCGGCTCAGGCCTGCTCAGGGAACGGCAGCGCGATCGGGTCGGCCGCGGGGTTGGAGCGGCCGTGCTCGTCGAAGCGGTCCATGCCGAGCGGGCCGACGTCGACGACGTCGGTGTGGCCGGTGACCACGAGGTCGGCGACCGACCGGCTGACCCAGGGCCCCACATCATCCCGTGGCCGCCGGCGGCTGCGGGCCCAGGCGCCGTCCACCGACGACCCGTAGGGGCGGAGCATCGGGCCGATGATCGGCAGGTGGTCGGGGGTGTAGTCGATGGTCGCCGCCCACCGGCGCCGCAGCCCCAGCTCGGCGGTGATCGGCACGAGCTCGGCCGTGCAGGCGCGCATGACGTCGAAGTAGCCGTCGTCGAAGCCCTGCGCCTCGCCGGGCTGCTCGTCCGGGGTTGGACATGCCCCACAACAGGCCGCCGTCCTCGGGCCGCCAATAGTCCGGACATCACGTCGAAGACCGTCGGCACGTTGGCATGCGCCAGGTCAGGGTGAGGTCGGTCGCGACGACCTGGTGGCGCGTCACCCGACCAGATCCGCGCTGCGCGGCCGCATCGCCGACGGCCTTGAGGCTCGGGCCACCGGTAGAGCACCACGGCGCCGCACATCACGTCGCCCCGCGAGGCTCGTCCGCGCCGGTCACCCGATCGCCGCCGGTCAGCAGTCCGGTGAACGTCGTACGCTCCCAGACCTGGACGCCGGACGCCGCGAGCGCGGCGGCATAGGCCGCGACGTTGCGGGGCGGGTCGATGTAGCCGTCACCGGAGAAGTACGACGCCCCGCGCGTCTTGCCCGGCGCCATGATCGGATTGCGGCGGTCGAGCTCGTCGGGCGTGACCCATTCGGCGGCGAGGCCGAGCGACTGCTGCATCGCGATGCGGGCGCCGACCGCCTGCACCTCGTCCTCGGTGAAACACGGCATGTAGTAGCCGGTCTCGACGAAGCCGAGTCGACGCCGTAGCGGTCCCGCTGGGCGCGATAGAAGCCTTGCGTCCACTGCCCCAGCCGCACTGCGGCTCGGTCCCGCCCTGCGCCCGGACCATGCCCGCGGCGCGCAGGCGGCGCCCGACTGACGTGCCGCGCTCGACCAGCAGGACCGCGAGCCCTCCTCACGCAGGAAGGTGGCCCAGCAGCCCCCGACCGTGCCGCCACCCACGACCACGACATCGACGCTCGTCACGGGGCCGACGCTCGCATAGACTGGTCAGTCAATCGTCCCGCCCGAGGAGCGCCGATGTACGCCCTGAGTGCCGCCGACCTCGACCTCCAGGCCCGCGCGCGGGCGTTCGCCGACGACCTGATCCCGCTCGAGGAGTACGCCGAGGCGCACGGCGGCCACCTGCCCGGCGGCGTCGCCGAGCGGCACCGCAAGCGCGCCATCGCCGACGGGCTCTATGCCACCAACCTGCCGCGGTCTCTCGGGGGTGGCGGCTGCACCATCGCTCAACAGGTGCTGGTCCAGGAGCAGGGCGGCCGCGTCACCAACGCGCTCGGGTGGGTGCTCGCGACCCCGCCCGCGTGGTGGCCCGAAGGTCGCGTCCCCATCAACTGGAGACCTGGCTGCTGCCCACGATCCGCGGCGAGCGCACCGAGTGTTATGCGATCACCGAGGAGTTCGCCGGCTCCGACCCCTCCCAGCTCGCCACCACGGCACGCCGCGACGGCGACGCTATGTCGTCGACGGCGTGAAGTGGCACATCACGTCCTACAACGAGGCCGACTATGTGTTCGTCCAGGCCGTGCTCCAGGGCGGCGACAACGACGGCGAGCACGTGCTCCTCGTCGTGGACAAGCCATCACCGGCATGGAGGTCGACCGCACGCGGCGTACTCCTGCATCGCCCACGAGCACCCGATCGTGTCGTTCAGCGGCGTGCGGGTGCCGGTCGCCAACCTCGTCGGTGCCGAGGGCGACGGGATGCGGTTCAACTATGAGTGGTTCGATTCCGAGCAGCTCATGGTGGCGGCGCGGTGTCTCGGCGCGGCGGAACGGCTGATCGACGGGCAACGATGTTTGCGTCCGAGCGCATCGTCGGCGGGGTGCCGCTGACCCGAGCGCCAGCTCGTCCGGGCGATGCTCGCCGACTCCTTGACCGAGCTGTTCGCCGCTCGGTCGATGGTCTATGAGGTGGCGCGCGGGCTCGACGAGGCGGAGTCGCTGTCCGACCCGGCCGCCGTCGCCGAGGCGCGCAAGGTCGCCCACGGCCGCTGCTCGATGGCCAAGCTCTATACTCGAGATGGCCGGTCGGGTGGCCGACCGGGCGGTGCAGATCTTCGGCGGCCGGGGCTATGCGCGAGAACGTCGCCGAGCGCTTCTATCGCGAGCTGCGCGTCGAGGAGCGCATCTGGGAGGGCGCCTCCGAGCTCCAGCGGGTCGTCGTCGCCGACCAGCTGGTCAAGCGTGGGCGGTCGGCGCTGATCGGCTGAGGCGGCGTACGGCGGCCTGGCCCGCCGTCTGGTGCGCCGCTGTGCTGACCCGCGCCCGTCATGGGGGTTAGTGCCAGGTATACGCGGCACTAACCCCCGAAGAAGGCGCACCAGTTGGGCGTACGACGCCTCAGGCGCGCCGGACCAGCAACTGGGCAAGACCGGCGACGGCAGCTCCGTCTCGGCGTACGCCGCGCCCCACTCGTGGACGACGCGACGGTCGGTCAGGTGGCCGTGGGCAACCACCTGGAGCGAGAGCCCGTCGAGGGCGAGACGATCCGCCACGCGGTGGCATCGGGGTCGGCACACACCATCGACCCCACATCGACGCCGTCGCGGATCGTCGAGCGCGAGCAGCTCCTGCCAGGCGATGTTGAGCCGCATGGACACCTCGCGCAGCACCGGCCGGCAGGACGCCTCGGCCGACATCGAGCCACATCTGGAAGGCGGCGTCGTTGTCGGCGCGGGAGTAGGACGCCAGGAACATCGCCAGCCGCTCGGCGGGTGATCCCGCGGCCGCCATCTGCCCACCGTGACGGCGAGGTCGGCGTCCACCACCTGCTCGAACGCCTCGGCAGGGCGGCGCCGTCCATCAAGGCGACGTAGTGGTGGATCAGCCCTGAGGACGTCCCCATCTCGGCGGCGATGTCGCGCACGGTGTGCCTGCGATCCCCTTGCGTGCCATCACCGCCGGTCGCATCCGGATCGTCGCCCGCCGGGCGGCGGGCTCATGCGTGCCATACAAGGTCACCCTAAGTCAACTGTTGCGCAAGCGTCCAACAACGCCTAGCCTGCCGGAATGGTCAAACTCTGCGCCGTTCCACCAGCGGTTGAGCGAGCTGAACAGGACCGGACTCCACGGTCACTGGTCGGGCTATCTGTCGGCGCTGCGCTATGGCGCCGCCAAGCACGAATGCTTCGGCGTCCGCAACTCGGCCGGCCTGTTCGACTCCTCGCCCCTCTACAAGCACCGCATCGCGGCCCCGATGCCGAGCCTTCCTCGCCGGCGTGATGGCGCGCGACGTGCGCACCTGCCCGGCAAGGCCCAATACACGGTCTGGTGCGATGAGGAGGGCTACCTCCTCGAGGACGGCGTGCTCTTCCGCCACTCCGAGACCGAGTTCTGCTCACCTGCGCCGAGCCCAACGTCGGCTACCTCGGCGACCTCACGACCGGCTTCAGCGTCACCGTCGACTTTGGCGTCTCCGAGGCGTACGGCGTGCTGGCGCTCCAGGGCCGCGCTCCCGCGAGATCCTCACCCGGCTCACCCCGACGTGGCGGGACTGCCGTTCTTCGGCATGGCCGAGACCACGATCGAGGTGCCCCGGTGACCGTCTCCCACACCAGGCTACACCGGCGACCTCGGCTATGAGGTGCTGGTGCCCAGTGACCACGCCCTCGACGTGGTCGACGCGATCCTCGACACCCGGGACGCCGTACGGCTGCGGCCCTTCGGCGAAAGAAGCGCTGATGATGCTCCGGGTCGAAGCGGGGCTGATCCTCATCGGCGTCGAGTTCACCTCGGCGCGCTATGCCTACAACGACCACCAGCGGCTGACCCCTGTCGAGCTCGGGCTGAGCTTGGCTGCTCAAGGGCATCGACGACGACACTCGCCCCTTCATCGGGCGCGACCCGCTGCGCGCCGAGCTCATCGGCCAGACCTCGCGCTGGCAGACCGTGGGCCTGGTCCTCGACTGGGCCGAGTGGGACCGGCTCTACGACAGCGCCGGAGCTGATCCCCCAAGGAAGAGACCCCGCTCGACTACGAGTCGATGCTCTATGACGTCGACGGCGAGCGGATCGGCTATGCCACCACGCTGATGTACTCACCGATGCTCCAGCGCCACATCGGCATCGCCCTGGTCAGGCCCGACCACGCGACCCTCGGGTCGACGGTGCACGTCGAGCAGACCATCAACCACGAATACCTCACCTGCGCGGCCACGGTCTCGCGCATGCCCCTGTTCAACCCGGCCCGGAAGACGGCGAACATCTGATGGCGACCACCAAGAAGGCCCCCAAGAAGGCCGCCGCCAAGGCGGCCCCTGCCACCAAGACTGCTGCGGTCAAGCAGACCACGGCCGGACGGCCCGCTGCCAAGGCCTCGCGCCCCAAGGCCAAGGAGTACGACGTCGTCGTGGTCGGCGGCGGTCACAACGGTCTGACCCACGGTGCCTACCTCGCGAAGGCCGGCCTCAAGACGCTGATCCTCGAGAAGCGCCACCTCGTGGGCGGTGCGGCTATCACCGAGGAACTTCAACCTGGATTCAACTTCACGACGTTCTCCTATGCGCTGTCACTGCTGCGCCCCGAGATCATCCACGAGCTCGAGCTGGTCAAGCACGGCTTCATGCCACTGCTGATGCCCAACTCCTTCGCGCCCAAGGAGGACGGCGACTACCTCCTCCTCACCATGGACCGCGACGAGAACCTGCGCGAGATCATGCGCCACTCCCCCCACGACGCCGACGCGATGGACCGCTACGAGCACGACATGGAGCGGGTCATCAAGCTGGTCAAGCCGCTGTTCGACCGGGTCCCGCCCAACCCGTGGGGCACGACCGACGCCGACGCGGAGAACATGGCGTGGCTGCTCCACCACCTCAAGAGCGCGCCACGCAAGGTCACCCATGACCTGATCCGGCTGCTCACGGCCAGTGCCGCCGACTTCCTCGACGACTACTTCGAGTCCGACATCCTCAAGGGCTACCTCGCCTCCTCCGGCATCATCGGCAACAAGGTCGGCCCGATGTCCCAGGGCTCGGGGCTGGTGCTGCTGTTCCACTCGATCGGCGAGCACGACGGCCACTTCGGCGCGTGGGCGTTCCACAAGGGCGGCAACGGCGGTTTCACCCAGGTGCTGTCGCGGGCCGCCGAGTCCTTCGGTGCCGAGATCGTGCTCGACGCCGACGTCGACCACGTCATCACCAAGAACGGTCGGGCCATCGGGGTCGCCCTCGCCGACGGAACCGAGATCAAGGCCAAGGCTGTGACATCGGCACTCGACCCACGCCGTACGTTCAACCAGCTGGTCGATCCGCGCGAGCTGCCCAACGACCTGGTCGACTCGATCGCGCGCTACCGCTTCCAGGGCACGTCGTCCAAGGTCAACTTCGCCCTCGACGAAGCGCCCCACTTCCCGGCGCTGGCCGGGCGCGTGGACCAATACCGCGGCTTCACCAACCTCGGCCCGTCCATCGAATACCTCGAGCGCGCCTTCGACGACGCGAAATATGGCTGGTACTCCCAGCGCCCCTACCTCGACTGCGCCGTTCAGTCCGTCATCGACCCCGACATGGCCCCGCCCGGCAAGCACGTCATGTCGTGCTTCGTGCAGTACACGCCCTATGAGCTCAAGCGGCCCGACGGCACGCGCGGCGACTGGGACGAGGAGCGCCAGAACCTCGGCGACACCGTGCAGCAGACGCTGGAGTCGTTCTTCCCGGGCTTCTCCGACATCGTGCTCCACCGCGAGGTCGTTACGCCGCTCGACATCGAGCGGGTCGCCGGGCTCACCGAGGGCAACATCTTCCACGGCGAGTTCCTCGGGTCGCAGATGTACTTCATGCGCCCCGCGCCCGGCTACAGCGACTACCGCACCCCGCTCGAGGGCTACTACCAGTGCGGCTCCGGCACCCACCCCGGCGGCTGCGTCACCGGCGGCCCCGGCAAGCTCGCCAGCCAGCAGGTCCTCGCCGACCTCGCGGTCCGCAAGCGCTGACGCCGCCCGCCGAAGTGCCCCGTCCGGACCGCCGACGTGCCCCTTCCGGACCGCCGAAGTGCCCCGTCCGGACCGCCGACGTGCCCCGTCCGGACCGCCGAAGTGCCCCGTCCGGACCGCCGAAGTGCCTGCTCCTGCCGTCGACAGACCAGACCGGGCACCTCGACAGGCAAGACCGGGCACCTCGACAGGCAAGACCGGGCACCTCGGCGGACAGAACCGGGCACCTCGGGGGAAGGGGTCAGGCGGCGTCGGGGAGGGTGTCGAGGTTCCAGAGGAGCTCGAGGTCGTCGACGTGGGTGGCGGGGCGGTCGAGCCCGTTGTCCCGTGAGGTGGAGCCGTCGTGCTCGTCGTCCGGGGTGGTGGGGCGGTCGGGTTCCAGGTCGGGAGTGGTGCCGCGGACCCGGAGGGCGAGGAGGACGGCGGCCGCGGCGGCGACGGCGATGACGCCCGAGAGGATGCCGCCGAGGAGGCCGTCGCGCAGGCTCTGGACCAGCCAGACGCCACCCTCGAGAGCGGTCAGCCCCCACGTGGTCGGGGAGATGCCGGCCAGCGACGGGGCGCGCCAGGCGCCGATCGCCTGCGGGGTGTAGGTGAGCATCGAGCCCAGACCCAGCACGGCGCCGAGCGCCGGTCGTTCGACCACCACGACCGAGGTGATCGCGACCGCCCAGAACGCCGGCAGCCACCACGAGCGCTCCGGGCGGAGCCGGGTCAACGCCAGGAAGGCCACGGCGTACCACACCAGCGACGCCACCACGTTGGCCGCGAGCAGCCCCCACGACCCCGCGTCGGTCAGATAGACGCTCCACGCGGTGTAGTTGACCGTGCCGAACAGCAGCGACGACCCCGACAACCCGGCGGGGTCACGGAAGCGCACCAGCCTCACCAGCTGGGGCACGAACAGCACCACACTGGAGACGGTGAGGACGGCGAGCAGCGCCGCAGAGAGCACGGAGGACAGCAGGGGGTTCACGGGCAGGCAGACGCCGGCCTGACGGGGACGGCACCGGTCGGGGGTGGACAGGCACGAGTGGCGATCTCCCCGGGGTGATCACGGGTGCGTCGCCGACGAAATCGTAGGTCCCGAGCCGTGGCCGCGAGGAATCAACGACCCTGCTCGGCCGTGTGACCTTCCTGACCCTCGGCCTCGTCGAGGTCCTCAGCCTCGTCGAGGTCAGCAGCCTCGTCGAGGTCAGCGGCCCCGTCGGTCTCGGCCAGCGGCTCGCGCCGCAGCGCCCGCACCACGAGTACGACGCCGACCGCGATGAGCGGGAGCGTCAACCACTGGCCCATGTGCAGCCCGGTCCGCTGAGCGAACTCGGTGAGCTGGGCATCGGGCTCGCGGAAGAACTCCACGATGAAGCGCGCGATGCCGATGCCGGCGACGAAGACCCCGCCGAGCAGGCCGGGACGCCAGCGGGCACGCGTCCGCCAGAACAGCCACAGCATCACGATGATCATCACCAGGCCCTCGAGCGCGGCCTCATAGAGCTGGCTGGGGTGCCGCGGCAGCGGACCGGCGTCGGGGAAGACCATCGCCCAGGGCGCGTCGCTGGGCTTGCCCCAGAGCTCGCCGTTGATGAAGTTGGCGATCCGGCCGAACATCATGCCGAACGGCACGTTGACGGCGACATAGTCGGCGACCCGCAGCCACGGCAGCTTGTTGCGATGGGCGACCCAGGCCATCGCGACCAGCACGCCGATCAGGCCGCCGTGGAAGCTCATCCCGCCCTGCCAGACCTTGAACAGGTCGAGCGAGGTCCACAGCTTCGGCTCATAGAACGTCGCATAGCCGAGTCGCCCACCGAGCACGATGCCGAAGGTCGCGAAGAACGCCATGTCGGCCGCGTCGTCGGCGTTCATCGGGCTCCCGGGCGCCTTGATCATCCGGGTCAGGTGGAGATAGCCGAGCAGGATCCCGGCGATGTAGGCGAGCGCATAGAAGCGCAGCGTGAAGAAGCCCAGGTCGATGCCGCGCTGGAGTCCGAGGTCGGCCCAGTGGATGGGCTCGGAGGACGCGAGCACGCTGAGGGCAGCCGTCACGCCGGGAAGTCTGGCACAGCCCCCTAGGCTCGAACCTGTCCCGTCGTCGCCCCTGGAGTACGCCGCATGCCGCTCGCCCCCGCCCGGTGGTTCGGCGTCGACGCGTCCCATCCGTTCGGCAAGGTGGTCCGCTATACCGGCGCGTCGGTGGTCGCGACCATCTGCAGCGAGGCGACGTTCGTCCTCCTCTATGGCGCCGCCCACGTGTCTCCGGGCTGGTCGTCGGTGGTGGCCTGGTTCGCCGGCGCGGTCCCCAACTTCTGGCTGAGCCGCCGCTGGGCCTGGCGGCGCACGGGCGGGGTCAGTCTGCGGCGCGAGCTGGCGCCGTACGCCGTCATCATCCTCGCGACGCTGGCGCTGGCGACCGTGACGACGTCGGCGGTGGATGCGTTGTTGCGCCATCTGGGTACCTCTGCGTCGGTGCGGGTCACGCTGGCCGCGGTCGCCTTCTTCGCGGTCTATGTCGTGATGTTCGGCCTCCGTTTCGTTCTGCTCGACCGGTTGTTCAAGCGACTGACCCACCATGAGGCCGAGACGAGAGGCGAGACGACATGACCGACGAGACCGGCGGGCTCGGCGCGTTCAACGCGGCGACGGGGCGCGGGTTGGAGGACGACGGCGGCGCCGACCGGCGTCGCTACCGCGCGTTCCAGCTCGAGCACATCGCGCCCCACTGCGGCGACTCGGTGCTCGAGGTCGGGGCCGGGGTCGGCGAGTTCGCCGCCCAGTTCTCCGGGTTGCGGCGTCACATCGTCACGGACGTCGACCCCGCCGCCGTCGACCGGATGGCCGAGCGGTTCCGCGACCAGCCCGAGGTGAGCGCCCGGGTCTTCGACCTCGCGGCCGGCGCTCTCGACCTGGACGAGCCGGTGAGCAGCGTCGTCGCGATCAACGTCCTCGAGCACATCGACGACGACAGCGGCGCCCTGCGCTCCTTGGCGTCGATGACCGAGCCCGGGGGCCACATCGTGCTGTGGGTGCCCGGCTACATGCAGCTCTATGGCGACTTCGACCGCGCGGTCGGCCACGTCCGCCGCTACACCCCCCGCACCCTGCGGGCCGCGATCGTGGCGGCCGGGCTCGATCCCGTCGTCGTCAAGCCGGTCAACCTGCTGGGTGGCATCGCCTGGTGGTTGACCGTGCGCCGCGGCGGGGTCAACGCTCCCAAGCCGGGCCTGGTGCGCACCTACGACCGGGTGGTCGTGCCGGTGACCCGCACCGTCGAGCGGTGGGTCACCCCGCCGTTCGGTCAGTCGGTGCTGGGGGTCGCCCGGGTCGGCTGACCCTCCGCGCGGTCCTGCGCAGGTACGGCGGCTCCCCGGTCGCGCAGCCGCGTCCACGCGAGCGCGGCCGCGAGGGGCAGCAGCATCGTCAGCGGGAGCTGGTAGCGCCAGACGAACTCGGCGGTCACGTCCGGCACGAGCGACAGCCCCAGCCCGGACAGCAGCACCAGGAGCAGCAGCGCCCGCGGAGGCGCAGCCCGACCACGCCGTACGACGAGCCCGGCGAGCGACACGACCAGCAGGGCGAGCATCACCGGGCCGGGCACGGCCACGATCAGCCCATAGACGGTGAGGATCCCGGCCCAAGGTTGCTCGGAGGACGGCAGCTGGCCGCCGTACTCCAGATAGGCCGGCAGGGTCCACGAGGTGGGGTGGTAGTCCACCCAGGTGGCGAACGTCCACTTGTGGGCGGTGTCGTACTCATAGCGGTCGACCCGCGCCGGGGACCAGAACGGCAGCGCCGCGTCGCGCAGCACGACCTGGACATAGTCGGCCGGCTGCGCCCTGATGGCCCGCATCGCGAAGTCCTTGAGCACCTGATTGGCCGTCATCCCCGGCGGCACGGCGAGCTCGTGGACGGCCGTGCTGTGCCAGCCGTATTGCGTCGGGTCGAGCCGCTGGCCGAGCGGTTCCGCCGGGCAGAGTGGCTGCTCATAGGCCGGCAGCTCGACCAGGGAGCAGTCCACGAACGACGTCGTGCGCATGTAGAGCGAGCGCCCCGAGGCCTCGGTGAGGGCCCAGCTGCCGTTGGTGGAGTGGTACCAGCCGACATAAGCGGCGACCGGGAGCGCGAAGGCGGCGACGGCGACGCCGGCCAGGAGCACCCGACGCCGGAGGCTGGCGCCCACGACCAGCAGGAACACGGCGGCGACCAGGATGAGCGGCTCGCCGACGACCCTCACGACCGTCGCGAGACCGAGGACCAGCCCCGCCAGAGCGGCCGCGCCCACCGTCGGCCGACGCCGCCAGCCGAGGACCAGGAGCGCGACCATGAGCAGCAGGTCGAACAGCACGTCGCTGAGGATCGAGTGCTCGAGCACGAGCTGCATCTGGTCGAACAGCAGCGGCAGCGTCGCCACCATCGCCAGCCGGCCGCGCACGCCCCAGCGGCGCAGGAAGACGTACGCCGCGACCGCCGTCGCCAAGCCGAGCAGGTGTTGGACGACCGCGATCAGGAACACGCTGTGGGAGATCGGGTGGAGTCCCGCGAGGAAGACGCCATAGCCGATCGGCCGGTCGGGGTTGGGCACGAGGTTGTCGGAGAACCACAGATAGGTGGGCCCGTCGCTGAAGACGAAAGCCGGCGGGAAGGCCACCATCACCAGCAGCCTCACCAGGGCACCCAGCCCCAGCGCGATGAGGAACGGGCGGTCGGTGCGCCACCACCCGAGCAGCCGACGCCGGCCCTCGCCCGCGGGGTGGCGCCGCAGCGCGGCGGCCAGCTGGGTCACGGGGCGGGGGGCGCCCTCACGCAGCCAGGTCCCGGTCATCACGCGACCGTAGCGGGTCCCATAGACGAGGTTGCGCCCCTTCTTGCTGCTGCCCGCGGAGCGCTCGTGCATGGTGGCCGGGACCTCGACCACGCGGAAGCCGTGGGAGATCACGCCGAGCATCAGCTCGGAGGACTGGTACTGCGGCTGGTTGAGGGTCACCGCGGCGGTCACCTCGGCTCGCATCGCGCGCAGCCCGAACGACGTGTCGGTGACGCGGGTGCCGGTGAGCAGGCTCGCCAGCCACGCGAAGACATAGGTGCCGGTACGGCGCACGCGGTCGTGGGTCTCGGAGCGGCCGAGCACCCGCGACCCGGTCACCCAGTCGGCGCGGTCGTCGAGGATGGGTTGCAGCACAGCGGCGAAGTCGTCCTCGCCGTACTGACCGTCGGCGTCGGTGGTGAGGATGTAGGCCGCACCGTGCTCGCGGGCGATGCGATAGCCGAGGCGGAGCGCGGCGCCCTGGCCACGGTTGCGGGGACAGGCCACCGCATAGGCGTGCTCCCCAGCGAGCTCAGCGGTGCCATCGGAGCTGCCGTCGTCGACGACGACCACGTCGGTCGCGAGCCCGCCGAGCCGGTCGGGCAGCCGCTGCAGCACCCGGGGGAGGCCCTGGGCCTCGTTGTAGGCGGCGATGACGATCACGACCGGGCCCAGTCGCGGGTGGCCATAGGTCTCGCGGAACCGGTCAAGGGCAGCGGCATCGACCTCGTCGGACTGCGGTCGCGCGGACTCGTGGCTGCGACGACCCCGCAGCATCGCGGTCAGTCCGAGCGCGCCGGCCGCGGGCCACCAGGCCACGACGCCCGGGATCAGCGCCCACGCGTGTCGCCAGGCCGTGGGTCCGGCGGGCCACGCGGCGAGCACGGCCACGAGGGGGACGGCGACCAGGATGAGGGTCGGCCAGCGCAGCGCCGAGCCCGAGGCCCGCGCAAGGCCGGTGGCGCCGGCCAGGCCAATCGCGCCACAGCAGACCAGCAGGAGCAGGGTCACCAGGCTGGGTGCGGGGTGGTCACCGGCCACGGTCAGTGGGTTGTCGGTCAGGCCGCCCGCGCCGGGGGTGGTCTCCCAGAGCACGAAGCCCGCCGCGGCCACGACGACCGCGGCGGCGACGGCTGCCCCGTGGGACCAGGCCCGCCAGGTCGCCGCGACGATGATGACGCTGACCAGCAGGAGCAGCGAGGTCTCGATGTCGGTCAGGTCGCCATAAGGGACAGTGTTCTGCGGGCTCGGCGCCCACGCCGCCGGTGCGGCCGCCGCGGCGGCGAGCCAGCGCCAGCTCCCCCAGCGGTCGAGCACGACATAGACCGCCGCGGCCACGAGCAGCATGACCACATCGCGGGCGTTGCCGCCACCGTCGCCGAAGCGCAGGACGAGCCCGAGCACCAGGACCACGGCGGCCGGCCAGTTGCTCCACGCGCTGCGCGGGATCTCTCCCCGGTCGGTGCTGGGAAGCAGCCGTGCGGCCAGCCGGCCCGCGGAGGACGCACGCTCGACCCAGCCACGCGCTTGGATCGATGCCTCGCTGGTCACTGGCTCCCCCGACGTTGGGACTCACGCCTCGGTGTGGTCATCCGACGATGCCGCGCGCCGGGCCCGGGTGTCCAGGGCGTAGTGGCACGGTGCGGCTCCTTGATGGGGACGTACCCACTGATCGGGTTTTCGATCAGCTCCGACTCAGACACTGATAGTGGTCGGAGCGATAGAACTCCCGGTAACCAGAACGTTGCAGGACGAAGAACGCTGTCTGGTTGAGGGTCGAGACGCAGGCGACGTCGACGTCGAGCAGTCGCAGGGCGCCGTCGGCGGCCGGCTCGGTCCACGGGCCGGACCCGTTGACCATGCGCACGAGCGTCAACCGATCGTCGTAGTGGAAGCGTGGGTCGTTGCGCAGATAGGCCATGTAGTAGTCGCGCGGCGCGACGGTCCTGACCTCGGTCTGGCTGATCACGATGGTGATCGCGAGGTCGTCCGGGGCCAGCACCAATCCCCCGGGCCCGGCTTCGCGCACCGCCGCCGTGGCCGCGTCCCGGGAGGCGTCCGACCGCTGCCAGTGGAACGGCGGCTGCCACGAGCTGCTCGTGGCGCGTGACCAGATCGGGTGGCCGAAGCCCACCACGAGCGCGGCCACGAGCGCCGCGACCAGGATCGCCCGGGGCTGCGACGTACGCCTGTGCAGCGTCTGCCAGAGCCGGGCCGCCGCCACCCCCACGAGCGCGCCGATGGTCAGGCCGAACGAGAGCCGCCACAGCGTCGGGCCGAGCCCGACCGTCCGGAAGCCGAGCTCGGTGACGCCGGGCACGAGCACCAGGCCGAACGCCACAGCCAGCGCGCCCGTGGTCACCCGCGCCTGGGCATGGGGGACCAGCAGCGCCCCCAGGAGGACCGCCAGGACGCCGACCAGCGCCAGCACGCCCGTGAGCATGACCAGGTGACCGATCCACGCGGCGTCGAACCGATAGAGCCGGCGCTCGCCGAAGTCGTCGGCCGAGCGGCCGCCGGTGGCGAGGGTGACGAGCACCCCGGCGATCGGATAGCCCGCGACTGCCACGAAGCCCGCCATCGCCTTGCGAGGAGCCGTCCTGACGAGCGGCAGCATGCCGGCGACGGCGATGACGGGGACCACGAACAGCGATGTCGTCGTCAGCCCGACGGCGGCCGCGCCGCCGGCGAGGAGCCAGCCCAGGTCGCGTCGCGACGGTCGGGCGGCATAGCGGGCCGCGGTGGCAAGCAGCGTCGGGACCACGACACACAGCAGGATCACCTTGCCCTGCCACAGCCGGGTCAGCCACAGATTGCCGGGCGTGCCATAGGAGACCGTGCCGTCCAGGAGCAGGAAGACGACGGCGGCGCTGAGCGCCAGGGCGACGTACGGCGTCCGCCAGGTGCGGAGCAGCCGCCACAGCGCGAGCACCGACAGCGCCGTCGCGAGGGGCAGGACGACCTCATAGGCGACGGTGGCCGCGGGCAGGTGGAGCAGTCCGGCGACCGCCCCGACGAGCGCGTCATAAGACGCGGTCGGTGGCCAGTTGGCCATCGGATAGACCAGGTCGGAGAAGAGCGTGTCGCGGGTCGGGAAGCCGCCGTGGGTCGCGACCCACTGGGAGACGTTGAGATAGAAGAGATCGTCGGGGTTGGAGCGCCGGATCGACACCGACATCGCGGTCAGCACGACGGCCCAGCCCCAGGCGACCCAGGGCTCGGCGCGCCGTTCTCGTGCGGAGGAGTCGGCGACCGGCGCTGGGGCATCGGGTCGCCCGAGACGGCGCAGGCCCGACCAGGTGCCGAGCACGGCGGCCAGGAGCCAGGGGATCCAGACCAGCGGCCACGGGGCGCTGACGGCCATGCCGAGCGCCGCGACCACGGCCGCTGCGACGGTGCCTGCGACGAGGAGCCGCGTCGGGGGCACGGGCTCCGGCCGGGGGGTCCGAGTCGGCCGAGAGGTCGCGGTCCCGTCGTCGGCCGGATTCGGGGCAGGGCCGCCGCGGCCCGCCGGGTCCGTCTGGTTCGTCGGACGACGCCGAAGCGACCACGCGACCAGCACCCCGAGCACCGCCGACTCGAGAGCCAGCGCCGCCCACACGGGGAGATCCAGCACGAGACAGAGGTGATAGACCGGCGTCCAGGTGGCGAGCAGCAGCACCGCCCCATCGACGAGGCGGTCCGCTGTCCTCGCCCCGGTCCCGAGCACCCCGCCAATCTAGCGACGGGTGCCAGCCGGGCGCGTGCGCCTGTCAGTGACCGACGAAACCCGCTGTGGGAACATCAAACAGTTGCGCGATGCGTGGCAAACAGGGTTGACTGCGACGAAATCCCGATCAGCGATGCAGTGGGGGCACACATGAGCAACCTCGGCGGAGGCCAGGCCGACTGGCCGGCCCACGACCCGGCCACGCGGCGTACCGTCCCGGCCACGTCCACCCCGGTCGACAGCGAGCGGGCCAAGCGCCTGCTCGCGGCCGAGTGGGAGCGGTTCACGGCCGAGACCGCGGGGTCGGCGTCCCACAACGAGCGCGCCAGCCAGACGCTGCCGCTCGGCGTCACGTCGTCGTTCCAGCACTGGGACCCCTACCCGATCACCATCGAGTCCGCCAAGGGAGCCTGGCTGACCGACATGGACGGCCGGCGGCTGCTCGACATGTCGATGGGCTTCGGCGCGATGCTGGTCGGCCACCTCAACCCGGTGGTCGTCGAGCACGTCCAGCGCGCGCTGACCGAGACCGGCACCCTCTTCGTGACCCCGTCGCCGCAGGCGACCGAGATGAGCGAGCGGTTCCGCGACCGCTTCGGTCTCGACATGCTGCGCTTCACCAACTCCGGCACCGAGTCGCTGATGTATGCCATCCGCGCGGCTCGTGCCTACACCGGCCGCAAGGCCGTGGTGAAGATCGAGGGTGGCTACCACGGTGGCTACGACGCGCTCCAGGTGTCGGTGAAGCCCGCCCTGGAGAACATCGGCCCGGCCCACGCCCCGATCGGTGAGGTGCCGTTCGACGTCGAGGCCGGCACCGTCCACGTCGTCGCCTACAACGACCTCGGCCAGCTCGAGAAGGTCCTCGCCGAGCATGGGTCCGAGGTCGCCGTGATGGTGGTCGAGCCGGTCGTGGAGAACCTCTCCATCGTGCTGCCCGACGCGGGCTACCTCGCCGGCGTGCGCGAGCTGTGCGACCGCCACGGCGTCGTGCTGCTGTTCGACGAGGTCAAGACGGGCCTGACCGCCGGCTATGCCGGCGCCGCCCAGCGGCTCGGCGTCCAGCCCGACCTGATCACGCTCGCCAAGAGCATCGGCGGCGGCCTGCCGCTGGCGGCGTTCGGCGGCAATCGCGAGGTCATGGAGGTCGTCGTCGACGGCCGGATGGCCCACTTCGGCACCTACAACGGCAACCCGCTCGTGATGGCGGCCGCCAAGGCGGTCGACGAGATCTGCACGCCCGCCGAGCTCGACCGCGTCGAGGCGATCAACAACCGCGCCCTCGACAAGCTCGACGCCGTCATCGCCGAGTTCGAGCTGCCCGCCCACACCGTCTCGTTCGGCGTGAAGGGCTGCGTGACCTGGTCGCCGCGGCCGGTGCGCAACTACCGCGACTACAAGGCCACCGACTTCACGATGGCCGAGCTCTCCTGGCTGTGGGGGGTCAACCGCAACATCCTCACCCCGCCCGGCCTCGACGAGCAGTGGCTGGTCTCGCTCGCCCACACCGACGAGGACATGGACATGCTCGTCCACGACTTCACCGAGCTCGCCAAGGCGCTGCGCAGCTGAGGTCCCCGGACGGACGTCATACGAACTGGCTGCTCCGGCGACCAATGTCGATGACGTCCGTCGGGTACGGCGTCAGGTCGTCTGGAAGCCACCCTGGGTCCAGGCGTCGAAGCCGCCCTGGATGAAATAGACGTGCTTGAACCCGGCGTCGAACATCGCGGTGGCCGCTGCCTCGGCATCGCTGCCGTCCTGGTCGAAGAGGAAATAGCTGCTCGCCCTGTCCAGCGAGGCGAACGACGCGGCGAAGCCGTCGCCGGCCGGGAGGTTGATGGCGCCGGGGATGGTCTGCGCGCCGAAGGCGTCGGCCGAGCGGAGGTCGACCGCGACGAAGGTCGGGTCGCCGGCGTGGGTGCCGAGCAGCTCCATGGCGCCCTGCGGGATCAGCGGGATCACCGGCGAGCCGAGCTCGGTGGCGTCGGGCGCTGAGACGCTGACGCCGAAGTTGGCCTCGAGCCGCTGCTGCAGCTCGTCCTGGGTGAGCATGCCGCCGGAGAAGTCGACGAGCTTGCCGTTGGCGTCATAGAACGCGGTGACGGGCAGCCCTTGGCCGCCGAAGGTGCGCCACAGGTCGGAGGCCGGGTCGGCGCCGATGTCCTTGGCGAGGGCGAAGCCCGCGTCGGCGAGTGCGAACCGTCGCGCCATCGCGGCCCCGTCGCCGGGGTCGGAGGTGTCGACGCCGATGAAATCGACCGTGCCGTCGGTGGCCCGGGCAACCTGCACGAAGCCGGGCAGCTCCTCGTTGCAATAGACGCACCACGACGCGAAGAAGTTGACGACCACCGGCGTACCGGCGTGGTCGGCGAGCGCGACGGGATTGTCCTCGAGCAGGCCGGGCAGATAGAAGGCCTCACGGTCGGCGGAGTAGGACGTCCCGTGGGCATCGGTCGCGTCGCCCCCACCCTTGAGGGCGAAGACGGCCACGACACCGAAGATGGCCAGCACGGCGACCACGACCCCGATGACCTGCAGCTGGCGCAGGCGGTGGGCCTTGGCGTGGGCCGCCTCGAGGGCGGCCTTGCGAGCCTCACGCTGCTGGTCGCGGAGCTGTTGTTTCGTCGACACGGTGGTCCTTTCCGGGGCCGAGTGCGGGTGGTGGGGGGTCGGTTCAGCCCAGCCCGAGGAGGCCGCCGAGCCCGATCGCGGCCAGGGCCGACTGGGTCCAGGTGGTGACCAGGGACATGCGGTTGAGGGCGAGCAGGATGCCGAAGCCGGCAAGGACGAGCGAGGAGGTGACGGTGATCGCGACGAAGTGGCGCTTGACCACCCCGAAGGCACCGGTGAACCGGTCGAGGGCGAGCGCCGCGGCGAGGAAGGGCACCGCCAGCCCCAGCGAGTAGGCCACCAGCATCGCGGCCCCACGAGCCAGCTCGCCGCTGCTCGCTGCGATCGCCAGGACGCTCGTCAGGACGGGGCCGATGCAGGGTGTCCAGCCGAAACCGAAGGCGACGCCGGCCACCGGTGCGGCGAGGCGGCCATAGCGCCCGAGCGAGGGGTGCCACCGCTTCTCCTGATAGAGCCAGGGCGCCTTGAGCACCAGCGAGGCGAGCAGGAACAGCGCCATCGCCAGGACCACCAGCCCGCTGACGCGGGTCAGCAGGTCGCGGTTGCTGAGCAGCGTGCCGCCGAGCGCCGTCACCGACAGGCCGAGCGCGATGAAGACGGCGCTGAAGCCGGCGACGAAGCCGAGCGACGTCGTGAGCGTCTGCCGCAGGTGGGAGCGGCCACCCTCGAGCACGGCGGTGGCGCTGAGCCCCGTGACGACCGAGACATAGGCCGGCACCACCGGCAGCACACACGGGGACAGGAACGACACCATCCCACCCGCGAACGCCCCGAAGAGGCTCAGGTCGTTCATGGCTGGGATCGTCCTTCGAGGTCGGGGAGCGGACCTCGTCACTATACCCCTGGGGGTATCCCGTCGTCCCGGATACCCCGGCGCGCTCGGCCTACCAGGTGAACACCCTCGTCGGGCTCGTACGGCGGTGGTAGGTCCCGTCGCCCACCTCGCCAGACCCGTTCCTGCCCCACGCCCAGCCGGATCCCGACAGCCGGATCCCACCGCTCACGCCCACCCCTGGAGTCAGCTGCGACCAGCGGCCCGGGAGCTGGACGGGCGACGTACGCCGCCTGGTCGTGCCGTCACCGAGCTGGCCGGCGTTGTTGCGGCCCCAGCACCAGCCGGTGTCATCGGTCCGGATCCCGCAGGCGCTCGCCCCGGTGACCTCGATGGAGGACCAGGAGCCGGGGAGCTGGACCGGCTCCGCGCGGCCGGTCGTCGTCCCGTCGCCGACCTGGCCGGAGTCGTTGCGGCCCCAGCACCAGCCGGTGTCGTCGGTGCGGACGCCGCACGTGGAGCCGAACGTCGTCGAGATCGAGCGCCACGACCCCGGCAGCTGCACGGGCTCGGTGCGGTCGACCGTGGAGCCGTCGCCCACCTCGCCGAGGGCGTTGGCGCCCCAGCACCAGCCGGAGTCGTCCTCGCGCACCCCGCAGACGGTGTCGGTCCCCAGCGACAGGCTCGTCCACCGGCCCGGCAGCTGCACCGGTGAGAGGCGAGCCGGTCGTCGGTCGTCCCGTCACCGACCAGGCCGCCCTCGTTGTAGCCCCAGCACCAGCCGGTCTCGTCGGTCCGGATCCCGCAGGGTGCGGCGCCGCCCGTGAGCGAGGTCCACTCGCCGGGGAGCGCCACGGGGCTCATCGCGTCGCTGGTCGTGCCGTCACCCACACTGCCGAACACGTTGAACCCCCAGCACCAGCCGGTGCCATCCGTCGCCAGCCCACAGGTCGAGGCCCCGTCGGTGGACATGCTGGTCCAGGTCCCTGGGATCCTCACCGGGACGGTGCGGTCCGCGTTCGTGCCGTCGCCGATGGCGGCATAGGTGTTGTCTCCCCAGCACCATCCACTGCCGTCGCTCCGCACGCCGCAACTGGCGGTGGCGTGGCCGACGGTCAGCGAGGACCACTGGGTCTCCCGGTCCACCGGCCCGCGGACGACCCGCAGGACGAGCCGCACCTTGTCGGTGCGCCCGAGACGGTCAGCGAACCGGAGCGTGACGTGACGGGTCTCCTGGACCCCGGCACGGCCCCGGATCCGGTCACCGCGCAGACGGAGCCCCCACGGCAGCTGGCCGGCGCCGATCGACCAGGTGCCACGCCGACCGTCAGTGGTCGTCAAGGTGACCGAGTAGGGCCGCTCGATCGACGCCCTCGGGAGCCGCGTCGTCGCAATCTCCGGGTCACCACCGGCCACGCGCGGGTCCGCCGCGCTCGCACGGTCGTGGCGCGGTGCCGCCACGGCCGGCGGCGAGACCACCACCAAGGTCGACACGACAACGGCGACGAGGACCCCCGAGCGGTTCATGCCTCGCCATCATGCCGTCGTACGCCGTCGACCCGCCACCACGGCCGGGACGGCCGGGCCGAGCGAGGCCGAGGAGGGGTAGGACGTGGCGCGGCGACGTCAGGTGGCCATGGCGTCGGCGCGGCGGATCACGTCGGCGCAGAAGGACTCCATCTCGGCGGCGTCGTCGATGTACTGCGACGGCTTAAGGCCGAAGGTCGTGAAGCCGGCCTCCAGCTGGGCGGGGATCGCGGCCATCGCCTGGCCCAGGTCGGCGCAGGAGTGGTCGTCGGGGAAGACGGCCCGGGTGCCGCCGATCCATTCCAGCTCGGTGGCGTCGCGCCCGGCGGCCGCCATCGCGTCGGTCAGCGCGAGGACGTCGTCCTCGCCGGGCGCCCCGAGCGGGTGCCAGCCATGGCCATGAGCGACGAGCCGCCGCAGCAAGGGGCCGTGCAGCTTCTGCCCGCCGAACCACAGCCGCGGCCCGTCCGCGTGGAACGCGCGCGGCTCGATGCTGACGTCGTGGAAGGAGAAGAACTCACCCTCGAAGCTGATCGGACCCGGCCCCCACGCCAACCGCATGATCTCCAGCTGCTCGTCGAGGATCTTGCCGCGCTGGCCGAACGGCACCCCGAGGGCGTCGTACTCGTCCCGGCTCCAGCTCACCGTCGGCTGGACGACGAGGCGCCCGCCGCTCAGCAGGTCCAGCGTGCCGAGCTCGCGCGCCAGCAGGAGCGGGTGGCGCAGCGGCGCGATGATGGCCGACGCGATCAACCGGACGTCGGTCGTCACCGACGAGATGGCCGAGAGCAGCAGCAGCGAGTTGGGCCAGGGCGTCTCGGGGTCCTGGTTGCCGGGCATGGCATACATCCGCGGGTTGCTCATCCGGCCCTTGTCGCTGGCGTCGGGGCCGAGCACGACGTGCTCGCTGACCATCACGCCGTCGAAGCCGGCGTCCTCGGCGACCCGCGCCCAGCGGACGAGCGAGGGCAGGTCGCGACTCGACATCAGCGTCTCGTTCTCACTGAGGATCAGCACCATGCGGGGACGGGGCATCACGGGACTCCTCGACTGTTCGGGGGCAAACGTTCGCGGAGCACAAGGTACGTCATCACGCCATCCCGCAACACGCCTCGAACGCTCGCCGCCGAGCCGATCGCTAGGTTGGCCCGATGGATCCGCGCACGCTCAGCCAGCGCTGGCTGCCGGGGGCCGTCGCGTGGTTCGACCGGGTCAACGCCGCTCATCCGTGGAGCCACAACGACCATTTCCACGGCTGGGTCCTGCGCCGGCTGCCCACCCGACGGCGCCGCGCGCTCGACGTGGGCTGTGGGCGGGGTCAGCTCCTCGAGAGGCTCGCGCCCCGCTTCGACGCCGTCGAGGGCTGCGACGCCGACCCCGAGATGCGCGCGGTGTCGGCCGCCCGGGTCGGCGGCCTGCCCAGCGCCACCGTGCACGGCGAGCCGCTGGCCGATCTGACCGGCCCCTACGACCTCATCACGATGGTCGCCGTCCTCCACCACCTCGAGGCCCGGTCGGCGCTGGCCGAGGTACGCCGGCTGCTCGCCCCCGGCGGCCGGTTCCTGGTCGTCGGCCTGGCCAGGCCCCAGACGCCGGCCGACCATGCCTGGGACGTGTGGTGCCTGCTGACCAACCCGGTGATCGGGCTCGTCAAGCACCCGCGGCGCGCGCCCGCCGGCCCGGACGACGGTCCCGGCTTCCCGGTCCGGGACCCGGAGCAGACCCTCGGGGAGCTGCGCCAGGTGTTCGCCGACCTGATGCCGGGAGCCCGGCTGCGTCGGCGGATCGGGTTCCGCTACACCGCCGACTGGACCAAGCCGGCCTGACCCGCCACGTCCGCGGCTCGGCACCGCCCGAGTCGGTAGCGTGCCGACCATGCCCTCGGTCGTGCAGCTGATCCGGTCCGCCAGCCTTGCGGAGACGTCCTATGCCTATGCGGCGACGGCCCCGGCGGATGCCCGCCTGGTCTTCCTCGCCGGGGCCTGCCCGCTCGACGACGAGGGAGCGACGGTCGCGGTCGGCGACGTCGCCGGCCAGGCGGCCGCGTGTGTGGCCACCCTGCGTCGTGCCCTCAGCGAGGCCGCGGCCGAGCTGACCGACGTGCTGTCCACGCGGGTGCTCGTCGCCTCGTCCCGGCGAGAGGACCTGGTCGCGGCCTGGCACGTCGTCGCCGACGCCTTCGGCGACCACGACGTGCCGAGCGCCCTGCTCGGCGTCACCGTGCTGGGCTATCCCGACCAGCTGGTCGAGATCGAGGCCGTGGCTGCGGTCCGCGACTGACCGGTCTGCCGCGACCGCCCACTAGCCTGGCCCGATGGAGCCGAGCGTGTCGTTGTCGCGCCGAGCCGTGGTCGTCGGTGGCCCGGCGATCGCCGCCGCGCTGGCGCCCGAACCCCGCGTCGCCCACGACGCCCGCGGCGCCGGTGGGCGGGTGGTCGTGGTCGGGGCCGGTGTGGCAGGACTCGCGGCGGCCGCCCGGCTGCAGCGAGCGGGCTTCACCGTCACGGTCGTCGAGGCGCGCCAGCGGATCGGCGGCCGCATCCACACCTGGCGGGGGTGGCCCGAGCCGGTCGACCTCGGCGCGTCCTGGATCCACGGCTGGGCCCACGGCAACCCGGTCACGCCGATCGCCAGGCGGGCGGGGGCCCGGCTGGTCACGTCGTCCTATGACTCCGGGGCGGTCCACATCGACCCGGCCCTGCGGGCCGCCGGGCTCGATCGACCCCACTGGGGACGGTGGACCCGGATCGCCGCCCAGGCGGAGCGAGCCGCCTGGCGACGCCGGCGCGACGAGTCACTGGCCGCGGCCATCGAGCGCCAGCTCCGCGGCCGGCAGCTGGGCCGAGCCGACCGGGCCGACCTCGCGTTCGTGCTCAACGGCACCTATGTCACCGAGTGGGGCGAGGACCCGTCCCGGCTGTCGGCGCGGACCGTGGACGAGGGCCGCGAATACGGCCCCACCGGCCAGGATGCCTTCTTCCCCGACGGCTATGACGCGGTGCCGCGGTGGCTCGCACGAGGGCTGACGGTCCACACGTCGACCGCCGTACGCCGCATCGCGCTGACCCGACGCGGGGTCGACGTCGCGACCGACGCCGGGGTCCTGCAGGCCGAGGCGGTGGTCGTGACGGTGCCACTCGGCGTCCTGCGACGTGAGGGCATCGCGTTCAGCCCGGCGCTGCCCGATCGCCAGCTCGCCGCCATCGACCGGCTCCGGATGGGCGTGCTCAGCAAGACCGTGCTGCGGTTCGAGACGCCGTTCTGGCCCGTCGACCTCGACTGGCAGGAGTACGTCGGCCCACGCCACGGTGCGTGGGCGGAGTGGTTCAGCACCGCCAAGGCCGGTACCCCTGTCCTGATCGGCTTCCACGGCGGTGACCGCGCTCGCGAGCTCGAGCGCGCCGACCCGCGTGACGTCGGGGCCGAGGCGATGCGGGTGCTGCGCACGATGTTCGGGAGCGGCATCCCCGATCCGGTGGGGGTGCGGACGAGCGACTGGTCGCTGGACCGCTGGGCCCACGGGTCCTATTCGGTCAACAGCGTCGGGTCGACCCGCGCCGACCGGGTGGCGCTCGGCGCTCCCGTGGCGGAACGCGTCTTCTTCGCGGGCGAGGCGACCGAGCCGGACTACTCCTCCACCGTCCACGGCGCCCTGCAGTCGGGGCGCCGCGCGGCGCGCGAGGTCATCGCCCGGCTCGGCCGCTGATCACTCGAGTCGGGAGCCGTCAGGCGGCGACCAGGCCGGCGTTCGTCGACTCCTGACGCTCGCGCCGCCAGGCGAGCAGCGCGACCCTGGCGGTCGCGCCGATCAGGCCGACCATCAGCACGAGGTCGAGCCACCACGGGGCGCCGCCGAGTGCATCGACGACCACGACCCCGTTGACCAGCACCACGAGCCCGCCGACCAGCGTCCCCATGGGGGCGTGGGGGAGCCGGCCGGCGAGCCGCGCGGCGATGGGGGCGACGATCACGCCGCCGATGACGAGCCCGATCACGGGGAGCCACGGAATCCCGCCGTGGGCCGCACCCGTGATGAACCCGGAGGAGACGGAGAGGGCGACGACGAACTCGGCGGCGTTGACCGTGCCGACGACCTTGCGGGGTTCGTGCTTGGTCACCGTCATCAGGCTGGGGGTCACGACCGGGCCCCAACCGCCGCCTCCGGTGGCGTCGACGAAGCCGCCGAGGATCCCGATCGGGGAGAGCCAACGGGCGGTGGTGCCGTTCTTGGGCGTCGGGATCAGCCGCAGGCCGAGCCCGAAGCGGGCGAAGATCACCAGACCGAAGAAGATCAGCAGGCCCGACATCCATGCCTTCGCCGACGCGAGGCTGATGTTGGTCAGGACGACCGCGCCGAGGAACCCACCGACGGCACCCGGGATCGCGACCCGGGCCAGCACCGCCTTGTCGACGTTGCCGGCGCGCCAGTGGGACAGCCCGCTGATCAGGGTGGTCGGGAGCTTGGCGGCGTGGGTCGCGGCGGAGGCGGTCACCGGTGCGACGCCGAGATAGAGCAGCACCGTGGCGGACGTGACGCCGAAGCCCATCCCGAGCGTGCCGTCGACGAACTGTGCGAGTCCGCCTGCCAGCGCGAAGACCGCGATGAGCCACATGGCCTGACCTCCCTTTCCCTACTCAGGGAGTGAATATTACTGACTTACTAGACTTAAAGGCAAGGCTAGCCTTACCGAATCGGGATTGCCGAGGCTCAGGACCGGTGGCGCAGCGGCCGCTCGCCGGCGCGCACCGGCACGCTGATGACGTTGCCGGCGATCGGCGCGGGGCAGGTGGCGAAGTCGGTGAACGCGAACCACATGTTCAGCGCGCGGTTGAAGTCAAGCACGACCTCGGTCGCCCCCTCGGTGGGCGCGTCGAAGTGGAGCTGGCGCCACAGCTCGGTCTCCGAGCCGTTGGTGGGGTCGTGGAACTCCACACCCCAGCCATACTTCCCCTTCGTCACGGCCAGCCGCTGCTCCTCACCGCCGAGCACGAACGAGACCTCGCCGATGGGGTGCATCAGCTGGTTGAGGTCCGGGCGGATCGAGGCGACCTCGACCTCGCGCGCCCCGTCGTACGGCTTGAAGCTCGCGGTCACCCGCCAGGTGGGGTCATAAGGGAACGTCGGCACGTGGGTGAAGGACTCCCGGTCGGCCGAGGTCGCCGCGCGGACACGGACGGCCAGGCGACCACCGCGGCGGAGCAGCTCCACCCGGGTGTCACCGTGGTCGACCCACGGGACCCGCCCGTATTCGGCGACATCGAGGTCGACCACGCCGTCGACCGGTTCGCCGGCGTGCGTCAACCCGTCATCGCGGCGGGCCTCGACGTGTCCGGCACTCTGGTCAGCGGCCCGCCACCAACGACCGGGCAGGCCGGGCAGCGAGGTCGGCTCGTCGGCGAGCCAGTGGAAGCCGCCGAGCGTCAGCCAGCCATAGGGCTCGACGAGCTCGGCCTCCCGCTCAGCACGGAAGGCTGCGTAGTCGTCGGGTTCCGCCATGCCGCACACCCTAAGCGTGGATCTTGGCCAAGGGGCAGCGATCCGGGTTCAGGCCGACGCCGCGATCCAGGCGTGCGCCGCGATGAGCTCGGCGACCAGCGTCTCGGTGAGCAGGCGGACGTCGTCGACCTCGTCGTGGCGGTAGCGCAACGTCTCGGCCGCGCCGGGCACGTCGGCGCCGAGCGCCACGACGGTGCTGCCGCGCTGGGTCGTCCAGTCGAGCAGCTGCGGCTCCCAGCGAGAACCGCCCAGGAGCAACATCCGGTAGTCGGTGGTCTTGGTGAGATAGACGTCGACGTGGCTCCAGTCGCCGGTCTCACAGCCCACGGCCGGCAGCCGCGGACCCTCCCGCAGCATCAGCGAGGACTGGAACGCCGAGGAGATGCGCCGGGCCGGCGCCACGACGTGGGTGCCGCTCGGGCCGAGCAGCAGCTCGGCGAGCCGGGGGCGCCAGGTGTCGGCGGTGTCGAGCAGGTCGGCCGTCGCCGCCGCCACGGCGCCCAGCGGCGGGAGCGGCGCCTGAGTGAGGTGCGACTCCAGGGCGAGCAGCAGCGCCAGCGTGTGCTGGAACGAGCGGCAGGCCACCCCGCCGCGCTCCTCGCCCGCCTGCATCCAGACCACGCGTTCGGCACGCTCGGTCAGCGGCCCCTCCCGGTTGGCCATCGCGACGAAGGGCACGCCGAGCCGCTCGACGGCATCGAGCGTCTCGGCCGACCCGGCCGAGGCCGAGACGGCGACGACCAGCGTGTCCGGGCCGACGCTGGGGAGCAGGTCGCTGCTGGCCAGCTCGGCGACGGCATCGATGCCGCGCGAGCGCAGCCGGGCGGCAGCCACCAGGTCGGCGTAGTGGGACGACCCCATGCCGAGCAGCAGGATCCGCGCCGGGCGGCCGGCGAACCCCCAGGCGTCGTCGACGCGGAGATCGGCCAGCCGGGACGGCTTCTCGTGGAGGTCGGCGAGGAAGAGCTCGGGATTCACAGCAGTCCCCTTCGGCGCAGGGCCGCCTCGGGCACATAGCGCCAGCGCGGCAGGTGGGCATCGGCATAGGCCAGCTCGCGCTGGATCTGGTCGCGCACGAACGGCTCGAGCAGCGACACGTCGAGCAGGCCACCGGCGGCGGCCTGATAGGCGTCGAGGAACTCGCGCTGCACCTCCTCGGTCCACGCAACCACATCACCGTCATCGATCTGCGGGTCGTAGTGGCGCACGACATGGCCGACGTTCTCCAGCGAGCACAGCATGCCGGCGACGTCGTACGCCGCGGGGCGGTGGGCCACGCGCTGCTCGGGGGGCAGCGTGGGGTTGCCGTCGAAGTCGATGACGAAGAGGTCGCCGCCCGGGGTCCGCAGGACCTGGCCGACGTGGAAGTCGCCGTGATCGGCGACCGGGCCCAGCGGGCCGTCGGCGAGGGCGAGGTGCATATCCCCGGTCAGTGCACCGAGGCGGGCGGCGAACGGGACCGGCGTGCCGTGACGCAGCCCCAGCGCAACACGAGCCTCCTCCAGGCACCAGGTCCAGCCGTCGGTGGCGTCGGCGACCAGGTCGGCCACGGTCACGACGGGGACCCAGTGGCCGGCCGGGGTCTGCCACTCGACGAGCCCGCGCAGCCGAGGCGTCGCGGTGAAGCCGGCGGCGTCCAGCAGCCGCAGCCGCTCCGGAGCCGGGTGCGGTCCCTGCAGCGGACCCGTCACCCACTTCGCGACGACGGCCTCGCCCAGCACCCACGACTCATTGGTCTGGTCGACGTCGAACCGGCGCTCCCCGGGGCCGACCTCGACCGGCGCTCCCCGGGTCACCCGGAAGCCGGGCGGCACGGGGAGGTCGCCGGCGAGTAGCGCCAGCAAGGAGGGGTGGGGGAACTGTCCTTGCCGAGCGGCGCGCCACTCGCCGGCGACGTCGTCGACGCGAACGGGGAACTCCGGGGTCACCGTCCGGTCAGCTCTGGGCGGCCCGGTGGTCCAGCCCGACCTGCTCGATCACGAGCGCGCCCTTGCGCAGCCCGTCGCGGGCGCGGATGGCCTCGCCCGTGCGGGCGGACCGCTCGCGCAGGTCGGTGTCGGCGAGCAGGTCCTCGATCGCGCCCAGCAGCTCGTCATCGGCGAAGTCATAGGTTGCGAGCCGGCGGCCGAACCCGGTCTCGTGGACGCGCTGGGCGTTGTCGTACTGGTCCCAGAACAACGGCAGCAGGACCATCGGCTTGCCGAAGTGCATCGCCTCGGTGGTGGTGTTGTTGCCGCCGTGGGTGATGACGAGGTCGACCTGGGGGATGATCTTGGTCTGCGGCACGATGGCAGCGCCCGTCATGTTGGCGGCCAGCCGGATCTCGTCGGCCCGGGGGCCCATGCTGACGATCACCTGGTGGCGCGTGGTGCCGAGCAGGTCGACCAGCCGCTGGAGCAGGCCGATGTCGGCGCCGCCGAGCGAGCCGAGCGAGAGATAGATCAACGCCGAGTCGGCCGGGCGGTCGGCGAGCTCGGCCGGGACGACGTAGTCCTCGTCGGTCTCACGCACGCTGGAGTCCATCCGGTGCCAGGTGGCGTCGAGCGGCCGGTCGGCGAGATAGTCCAGCTCCTCGGGATAGACATAGAGGTTGGCCACGCTCGACGTGTGCACGAAGTCGCGGGCCGGCAGGGCGGGCGCGCCCTGCTCGACGAGCCACGCGTTGAAGTCGGCCCAGATCTCGCCGTGGGTCTTGTCGAACTCCTCGAGGAACGCCGCCCAGGGGCCGCGGTCGGCGGCGGCATAGCCGGAGAAGACCGGTGCGATGTCGTCGCCGCGCACCTCCAGCGGGTTGCAGCTCACGATCCGGACATAGGGAGCGCCCGAGGTGACCAGGGCCGGGAAGGCGACCACGTTGTCCTCGACGATCACGTCGGGCCGGTGCTCGGCGATGATCGCCTTCAGCTGGGGCTCGCAGTACTTCGCACCGTCGATCAGCGCCTGATAGGTCGGCGCGACGAACGAGCTCAGCTGCTCGATCGTCGGCTTGCGGAACTCCGGCGCCGTCTCGTTGATGAAGTCGATCCAGAACTGGCCGGCCGCCTCGTCGGAGGCGTTCGGGTCGGGCTCCGCCAGGTCGACCAGGGCCTCGACGAAGCCCAGTGGCGCGAGCTTGCCCTCCCAGGAGCGCTCGGCCGCGAACACCACGGTGTGACCACGGTCGAGCAGCACCTTGCCGAGCCCGACGCACTGGTTGGTCGGACCATAGGCCGACTCGGGCATGAACAGGACGGTGAGCTTCTCGCCGGGCTGGTCAGAGGGGTCGGTCATCGGGTGGTTCCTTCCGCGAGGGACAGTGGGTGTCCGGTGGCGACACGGGCATAGTCGAGGATGAGCTCGGCGGCGACGTCCTGGTCGATGCTCGGGTGGCCGGCCACGATGCGGTAGCCATAGGCGTCCTCGAGGGCGACCAGGTTGCGGGCGATCGTCAGCGACGGCTGGGTGAGCGTGAAGATCCCGCGGGCGACCCCCGCCTCGAGGATCATCTGGTACATCGCCACCTGTCGGTCATAGAGCGTGGTGAGCAGCGCGCCATAGACCGGCTGCCGGCCGGCCGCGCCCCCCAGCTCGCAGAGCAGGCGTACGGCGGCGTCCTGACCGTCGACCGGGAGCCCCGTGCGGACCGTCACGACCAGGCGCTCGGCCGGGTCGTCGATGGTGGCCAGCGCCGCGACCCGCTCGTCATAGAAGCGCTCCATGCCCGCTCGGTTGGCCTCCAGCAACAGCGCCGAGACGTCGGGGAAGTGGTAGAGCACGGCACCCGAGGTCAGCCCGGCCGCCTCGGCCACATGACGCAGCTTGGTGTCCGCGCCGTGCTCCAGCATCGCCCGCTGCGCGGCGCCCACCAAGGCGTCGCGGCGCGCGCGACCGGCCTTCGAACGACTCATGGCGCAGAGACTGGCAGAGATCTCCGAAACTTTGAAGACGTGTTCAAAAATTCGTCGTAACGAGCGTGTTTCATTCGGCCAGACCCCTTGCCGAACTTTGAACGCGTCTGCAATCTTGTGCGACTAAGTCAGCCAGTCCGCCCCCAGGAGGCGCCCCATGACCACCCGTTCACTCGCCCGACGCACCTGGTGGGGAGCCGGCGCCGTCGCGCTCGCCACCGTGCTCGCCGCCTGCGGTGGCGGCAGCGACTCCGGCTCCACCGAGGCCGCCAAGCTCGACCCCAACGCCGACCTGTCCCAGCAGTCGATCACCGTGTCCAACTGGGCCGGCTACATGGCCGAGGACATCGCCGACCAGTTCAAGACCAAGACCGGCGCCTCCATGGAGGTGGCCGAGCACGCCACCAACGAAGAGATCATGGCCAAGCTCACCGCCGGTGGCGACTCCGGCATCGACGTCGCGTTCGTCTCGGGCCAGTACGCCCAGGCCCTCAACGAGGCGGGGCTGCTCGAGCCGATCAGCACCGAGCTCGTGCCCAACCTCAAGAACCTCTATCCGCAGGCCACCGAGCTGTCCTACGACAAGGGCAACAACTACTCGGTGCCCTACACCTGGGGCACGACCGGCATCTGCTACCGGTCCGACCTGATGGACGCGCCGCCCACGTCGTGGAACGACATCCTCGACCCCGACCCGGCCTACGACGGCAAGATCACGATGCTGTCGACCGAGCGCTGGCTCGCGCTGCCGGCCGCCAAGGCGCTCGGCTACTCGGTGAACACCACCGACGACGGCGAGCTCGCCGACATGAAGGACCTGCTGATCTCGGCCAAGAGCCACCTGCTCGGCTATGACGACACCACGTTCTACGAGAAGCTGATCAGCGGCGAGGCCGTCATGACCGAGGCCTGGGACGGCTGGTGCGGCTATGGCATGGCCGAGAACCCCGACATCAAGTTCGTCGTCCCGTCCGAGGGCAGCGACCTGTGGGTCGACACGATGGTCGTGCTCAAGAGCTCGGAGAACAAGGAGGCCGCGATGGCCTTCATCAACATGATGCTGGAGCCCGAGACCCACGCCTGGGTGACCGAGAACGTCTACTACAACGTGCCCAACCAGGCCGCCGGTGAGCTGGTGCCCGCCGAGCTCAAGACGCAGTTCCCCCAGCTCGACGTGACCCCCGAGCAGCTCGCGGAGGGTGAGTCGCTGATCGACCTCGGTCAGGACTCCACCAAGTACACCGACCTCACCACCGAGGTGACCGCGTCCTCGTGACCACCACGTCAGCGCCCGGTCCCGGGAACCGTCGCCTCCTCGAGAAGGCGACGTTCCTGGGGCCGGGCCTGCTCTTCACGCTCGTCTTCGTCGCGGTGCCCCTGCTTCTGGTCCTCAGCTATACGGTCTTCGAGCGGGGGCGCTTCGGCGGCGTCCTCTATGAGTTCAACCTCGACAACTTCACCCGCGCGCTCGAGCCGACCTATCGCAAGGTGCTGGTGAGCTCGATCTGGATCGCCGGCCTGGCCACGGTCCTGGCGCTGCTGCTCGGCTATCCCGTCGCCTATGCGATCGCCAAGATGCCGGCACGTCTGCGCACCGTCGCGCTGGTGCTGGTCGTCGTCCCGTTCTGGACCAACTTCCTGATCCGCACCTACGCCTGGATCATGCTGCTCAACACCCAGGGCATGCTCAACGACGCCCTCATCTCACTCGGGCTCGTCGACGAGCCGATCAGGCTGCTCTACACCAAGGGTGCCGTGGTGACCGGCCTCGTCTATGCCTATCTCCCGCTGATGATCCTGCCGATCTATGCCTCGGTCGCTCGGCTGGACCCCGAGCTCCGCGAGGCCTCCGCCAACCTCGGCGCCAACCGGTTCACGACGTTCCTGCGGGTGACCCTGCCGCTGTCGCTCCCGGGCGTGGTGACCGGCTGCATCTTCGTGTTCGTGCCGAGCATGGGCAACTTCGTCATCCCCGAGCTGCTCGGCGGCGGCAAGACCGTGATGGTCGGCAACCTGATCCGCGACCAGTTCCTCAAGGCCCGCGACTGGCCGTTCGGCGCCACGCTCGCGCTGATCATGGTCGTCTTCCTCGTCGGTCTCTTCGCGGTCCAGTCGCTGGTGAGCCGGCGGTTCGCGACGGAGGTGGACCGGTGAGCCGCCGCACGGGGCAACGCGAAGGGTTGGGGTGGCTGTGGCTGCCGCTCGGCGTCGTCGGGGCCTTCCTCTATGTCCCCATCGCCGCGCTGGTCTTCATGTCCTTCAACAGCGGCAAGTCCGCGCTCAACTTCAAGGGTCTCTCGCTGCGCTGGTATCCCGAGCTGTTCCGCGACCCCGACATCGGGCACGCCCTGCTCAACTCGCTGCTCGTCGGCGTCGGCGCGATGGTGATGTCGACCGTGCTCGGCACGATGGTCGCCGTGGGCCTGGTCCGCTTCACGCGGTCGACCGCGCTCGACTCGCTGGTGATGGCCCCCGCGATCCTGCCCGACCTGATGCTGGCGATCGGCCTGCTCGCGTTCTTCACCGCGGTCGGGCTCCCGCTCGGCCTCGGCACGGTGGCCATCGCCCACGCGGCGTTCGGAACGGCCTTCGTCGTCGCGGTCGTCCGGGCGCGGCTGATCCAGCTCGACTCCTCCCTCGAGGAGGCCTCCACCGACCTCGGCGCCGGCTGGTTCACCACGTTCGTGCGCATCACGCTGCCGTCGATCTCGCCGGCCGTGCTCGCCGGGGCGCTGCTGAGCTTCACGCTGTCGATCGACGAGTTCGTGATCGCGTTCTTCACCAACGGGCCGACCAGCCCGACCCTCCCCATCGAGATCTACTCGCGAGTGCGCTTCGGCGTCACCCCCGAGATCAACGCCCTGGCCACGATCCTGCTGCTCGTCAGCATGAGCGCCGTGGTCGTCGCTGCCTGGGCGGTCGGACGACAGGAGAAGCCCCGTGACTGAGCCGGCATCCACCGACCCGCTGGTGGCGATCCGCGGCGTCGGCGCGTCGTACGGCGACGTGCGCGCGCTCGACGACGTCTCGCTCGACATCGGCGACCAGGAGTTCTTCGCACTGCTGGGACCGTCGGGCTGTGGCAAGACCACGCTGCTGCGGTCGCTCGCCGGCTTCGAGATCCCCACCGAGGGCACCATCACGCTCGGTGGCGACGACCTGCTCGCGATCCCCGCGCACCAGCGGCCGGTCAACATGATGTTCCAGTCCTATGCGCTCTTCCCCCACCTGACGGTCGCCAAGAACGTCGGCTATGGCCCCGCGCGGGCCGGCGTCGCCAAGGCCGAGATCGACCGCCGTGTCGCCGAGGTGCTCGAGATCGTCGGGCTCCACGGCCTGGCGTCGCGGCGCCCGAGCCAGCTGTCCGGCGGCCAGCGGCAGCGGGTCGCGCTGGCGCGGGCGATCATCAACCACCCCCGGCTGCTGCTGCTCGACGAGCCGCTCTCGGCGCTCGACCGCAACGTCCGCTCGCAGATGCAGCTGGAGCTCAAGCGGCTCCAGCACGAGGTCGGCATCACCTTCGTCATGGTCACCCACGACCAGGAGGAGGCGCTGTCGATGGCCGACCGCGTCGCGGTGATGGACCACGGCCGCGTCCAGCAGGTCGCCACCCCCGAGGAGCTCTATGTCCGGCCGGCCAACCGGTTCGTGGCGGAGTTCATCGGCAAGAGCAACCTCTTCGAGGGTGTCGCCACCGCCGGCGGGCTCAAGGTCGGCGACCGGACGCTGCCCGGCCACGGCGAGGGTCGCTACCTCGTCGTACGCCCCGAGCAGATGCGGATCTCCGACGCGGGCCTGGTGACGGGCACCGTCCTCGAGACCCAGTTCGCCGGCGGCACCTCGACGATCGCCGTCGCGCCGCGCGACGTCGCGACGGCCTCCGGCCAGCCGTTGCTGGTCACCCAGCCGGGCTTCCCGACCGTCGAGCGCGGCGCCGAGGTGTCGCTCTCGTGGGACCCGGCCATGGGGGTGCTCGTGTCATGACCCAGCTGGGTGTCGACCCGCTCGCCGAGGCGCGACCGGGCTCCTACTGGCACGACCGCCACGGGGTGGGGCCCACCACCGACCCGCTCGTCGGTGAGACGACCGCCGACGTGCTCGTCGTGGGCGGTGGGTTCACCGGCTTGTGGACCGCGATCACCGTCAAGCGCCGTCACCCCGACCAGGACGTCGTCCTCGTCGAGGCCGAGCACGTCGGGCACGGTGCGACCGGCCGCAACGGCGGGTTCATCTCCGAGAGCCTGACCCATGGCCTGAGCCACGGCTTGGCGCTGTGGCCCGACCAGATCGAGGAGCTGCTCGAGCTCGGTCGCGCCAACCTGCGCGGCCTGGCCGACGACCTCGCCGAGCAGGCCATCGCCGCCGACCTGCGGCTCACCGGCAAGACCGTCGTGGCGACGACCCCTCACGACGTGGCGTCGCTCGCCCCGCTGGCCGAGCTGATGAGCGCCCACGGCGAGGACGTGACCCTCCTCGACATGGCCGGCGTCCGCGCCGACGTCGACTCCCCCACCTATCTGGCCGGGCTGCGGGTGCGCAGCGGCGGGGGGCTGCTCGACCCGGTCGCCCTCGCCCACGGGCTGCGTGACTGGGCGCTGCAGCTCGGCGTACGCCTGCATGAGCGGACGCCGATCACGTCGGTGTCGCCCGGGGTCGCCACCACCACTCACGGCCGGGTCACGGCCCGCCGCATCGTGCTCGCCACCAACGCCTATCGCGCCCCGGTGCGCCGGCTGCGGAAGTACGTCGTCCCCGTCTATGACCATGTGCTCGTCACCGAGCCGCTGAGCGACGCTCAGTGGGCCAGCCTGGGCTGGGCCGAGCAGCAGGGGCTGACCGACGCGGGCAACCAGTTCCACTACTACCGCCCGCTGCCCGACGGCCGCATCCTCTGGGGCGGCTATGACGCGATCTACTACTTCGGGTCGTCGACGTCGGCCGTGCGCGAGCAACGCGATGCCTCCCACCGGCTGTTGGCCCGCCAGTTCGTGGAGACCTTCCCGCAGCTGGCCGACGTCCGGTTCACCCATCGCTGGGCCGGGCTGATCGACACCACCTCGCGCTTCGTGCCCTATCTCGGGCTCGACCGCAGCGGCACCATCGCCCACGCCATCGGCTTCACCGGGCTGGGTGTCGCCTACTCCCGGTTCGCCGCCGGCGCCGTTGCCGACCTGCTGGACGGCGCCGCCGCGCCGGCGTTCCTCACCAAGGCGCCGGTGCCGTTCCCGCCCGAGCCGCTGCGCTGGGCCGCCGTCCAGACGACCCGCGCCGCCCTCGCCCGCGAGGACCTCACCGGGCGACGTGGCCCCTGGCTGCGGCTGCTCGACCGCTTCGGCGTCGGCTTCAACTCCTGACCACGAAAGGCGTTCCTCGTGACCAACCTGATCGATGGCGTGTTCGTCGATGGCGTCCGGCGACCCGGCTCGGGCGAGGCGGCTGCGCTGGTCGACCCGGCCACGGGGCAGGTGTCGGCGACGGTCAGCCAGGCCTCGGTGGCCGACGTGGCCGACGCCGTAGCGGCCGCCGCGGCGGCGTACCCCTCGTGGGCCGCGCGTACGCCGGGCGACCGCGCCACCGTGCTGGCGCGCGTCGCCGAGGCGCTCGCCGACGCGACCGACCTGATCGACCTCGAGGTGCGCGAGACGGGCAAGCCCCGAGCCGTCTTCGCCGACGGCGAGCTGCCCTTCGGCGTCGACAACCTGCGCTTCTTCGCGGGCGCCGCCCGCTCGCTCGACGGATCGGGCGCCGGCGTGTTGTCGACGGGTTACACGTCGCTGCTGGTCCGTCGACCTGTCGGCGTCGTAGCTGGCATCGCCCCGTGGAACTTCCCGTTCATCATGGCGATCTGGAAGCTCGGGCCGGCGCTGGCCGCCGGCAACACGATCGTCCTCAAACCCGCACCCCAGACGCCGTCGTCGACCCTGCGCCTGGCCGAGATCGCCGTCGAGGCCGGGTTGCCGCCCGGCGTCCTCAACGTCGTGACCGGGGGTGCCGACATCGGGACCGCCCTGGTCGAGCACCCAGCGGTCGCCATGGTGTCGATCACCGGGTCGTCGCGGGCCGGGCGCGCCGTCATGTCGGCCGCGGCGCCGTCGACCAAGCGGCTCCACCTCGAGCTCGGTGGCAAGGCGCCCGCGCTGGTCTTCGCCGACGCCGATGTCGCAGCGGTGGCCCAGGGGCTCGCCATGGGCGCGACCTACAACTCCGGCCAGGACTGCACCGCCGCCACCCGCGTCTATGTCGAGCGGCCGGCGTACGACGAGGTCGTGGCGGCCCTTGCCGAGCGACTGGCGGCGATCCGCGTCGGCGCGCCCGACGACCCGACCACCGACATCGGGCCCCTCATCAGCGCCGAGCACCGCGACCGGGTCCACGGGTTCGTCAGCCGCGCCGTCGAGGCGGGCGCCCGGGTGGTCACCGGTGGCGAGATCCCGCCCGGCGCGGGCTTCGCCTATCCACCCACGCTGGTCACCGGCGTCGAGCAGTCCGCCGAGATCGTGCAGGACGAGGTGTTCGGTCCGGTGCTGGTGGCGCTGCCCTTCGACGACGAGGACGAGGCGGTCGCGCTGGCCAACGACAACGCCTATGGGCTCGCGTCGTCGGTGTGGACCCGCGACGTCCAGCGGGCCCTGCGCGTTGCCCACCGGATCGAGGCCGGCGTCACCTGGGTTAACGACCACCTGCCGATCTCCTCCGAGGCGCCGCACGGCGGGGTCAAGGCGAGCGGCTTCGGCAAGGACATGAGCCACGAGGCGGTCTTGGAGTACACCGTCACGCACCACGTCATGCTGCGCCACGACCCCCCGCCGGCGCACGACTCCTTCCGCCCCGCCTGACCCGCCCTGCCCGCAGTCCCGCAACGGCCCCTCAACGGCCTCCTCTGACCGCCGAGTCGTCACATCCTGTGACGACTCGGCGTCAGGCGTCGGGGTCCTCGACCTCGGCCTCGACCTCGACCTTGGCGAGGGCGGCGCGCAGCTCGGCGTCGAACTGCTCGCGGTGGGCGCGCTCCTGCTCCTCCTCCTCGAGCAGGAGCAGGGCGGCGGGGCCACCTGGCGGATCGGGCGGCACAGAGGGGATGACCCGGGGCTCGACCACGGCGTCGACCGCCTCCCCGGGTGACGGGGCCGACGACGGGGCCGACGACGCGGCCGCGGCGCCGGGGAGGGCGGCGGGCGCCGCACCCTCGCCCCGGGTGACCCGGCGCAACCAGCCGACGCGCCCGGTGCGGTCGACCTTCGGCGCGGCCACGGCCGCCTTGGCCGGACGGGCGGGTGCGGGTGGCGCGACGACGGCCGCGGTCTCGGCGTCGATCGTCGGCATGGCATGACCACCCGAGGCGGGGGCCACCCGGAAGGATCGGACGGCATAGCCGACGGCGGTGAGCCGTTCGGCGTGGGACTTCTTGTCCCAGGGCCCGGCACCGCCGGGCAGGTCGTACTCACGGGGGTCGTACGACGGCAACCGCACCATCCCGACCAGCCCACCCCGTGACACGACGACCGTGTGGTTGCGCTCCTCTGAGCCGACGTGGCTGTCGACGCGCCAGCCGTCCCACAGGTGCTGCACCGCCTCGACGGGAGTGATGCCGGGCGCGACCGCGACGTCGAGCGCACGGCGTACGGTCGGGCCGACCCAGGGCACGGCCGTGGCCGAGCTGCTCAGGACGTTCTGGGCCTCGGGGAAGAAGTGGGGCTTGAGGCCCGCCAGGTCGCCGATGGGCTGGCCGGTGGGCCAGCCGTTGAGGGCCTGCTCGGCCCAGGTCTCGGTGAGGCGCACCAGGGCGTCCTCGCCGCTCTCCTCCTCGGCGCCCAGCAGGCGGATGTAGCGGCGCCACACCCGACCCGGTGCGCCGCGCTCGTCGATCACCCGCACCTGCTGGGCGGCGAACTGACAGACCGGACACCAGGCGTGCTCCATCTCGGTGAGCAGCGACGCGGCGGCGGCGATCGTCTCGTCGTCGTCGTTGGCGAGCGCGAGGTTGCGCAGCTGCCAATAGGTGCGGACCGTCTCGTCGGCGTCGAGCTGGTCGACGAGGGTCTCGAGCAGGGCCTCGCCGAGGAGCCGCTTGACGTGGGTGCGTTGGTAGTTGCGGGCGTCGCGACGGATCCGGCCCCAGTCGCCGGCCTCGAGCCGCTCGCGGAACTCGGCCACCTGGTCCTTGGCCCGGAAGACCTTCTTCTGCTCCTCGGCGAGTGCCAGCAGCCCGGCGAAGGTGCCGACGCGCAGCCAGTCCTCGGGGTCCGTACGACGCCAGCCACGGTGGCCGACCGCCAGCAGCTCGGCGAGCTCGGCGACCGTCTCGGCGACCGGGGTGAACCGCACCAGCGCGGTGAGCACGGCCAGCCGCTCCTGCTGGCTGGCGGTCTCCCAGGTGACCTTGGTGAGCGGGCCGTCCGGCTCGAGGCCGGTGGTGGCGCCGGGATCGCCCGCCTGACGTCGAGGGACCAGCGCCTCCACGCCGTTCATCGCCTCGGCATCGACGTAGTAGGCGGCCCACCAGCCGTCGCGGTGGCGCAGCAGCCGCATCTCACCGGGGCCCACCGGCGTCGTGGCGGCGACACGCCAGCGCGGCCACACCGCGCTGAGGATGGCGTCCAGGTCCTCGAGGGGTTCGGCCCCAGCGATGACCATCAGCCGCCCCAGCGCTGCGGCCGTCTCCGCATGCAGCATCCCGGACCTGCTCACACTGGCGATTATCGGGGCAGATGGGACAAATGGGATGGCCGCCACTCTGGACTCTTCGCCTAGGGTCGGTCCGTGACGTCCTTGACCCTCACCACCGCGCTGGAGCCGCAGGGGCCCGCCGCAGCCATCGTGCTGACCGATGACCAGGTCGCCGAGCTCGGCGGCGGCAAGCGCGCCGCCGTCCGCGTGACCATCGGTGACCGCACCGCCCGGCTCCGGCTCGCGACCATGGGCGGTCAGAACCTCATCGGGCTCAGCAAGGCGGCTCGCGCCGAGCTGGGTGTCGACATCGGCGACCAGGTGACCGCCACCATCGAGCTCGATGAGACCCCGCGCGAGGTCGACGTACCGCCGGATCTTGCCGCTGCGCTCGCCGCCGACCCGGTCGCGGCGCAGGGCTTCGACGGGCTCGCCTACAGCCACCGCAAGGAGTACGCCGCCTGGGTCGCCGACGCCAAGCGCGAGGAGACCCGGCAACGGCGCGTCGCCCAGGCGATCGAGCGACTGCGGGAGGGCCGACCGCGCACCTAGGCGTGCACCGTCCCCCGCCCTACCGCCCGCCCGGCTCGAAGCCGCCCGTCGCACCCGTCGCACGCCGCCGACACCAGCCGACCCGTCCGCCGACACCAACTGGCGCGGTGCTGTGGCTACGTTCTCAGTGTTACAACACGCAGATCGTGACCACAGCGCCGCGGCAGTCGGTGATCTCGGGCGGCCAGGGCTCGCCGCGTTATGGGGACCGCCGCCGCGGCGTCTTGACAGGTGATCCGGCGCCACGGGTCGTGGGGGTCCACCCGAGCCCGTGGCCGGATCGCTGTGCCCCGGGGCCGGAGAGCCGGTCTACCCACCGAGATCGAGCGCTATCCCGAGTACGCACTCCATCGACGCTGGCCGGCCCCGGGGCCGTCATCGGGTCGTGCGACCGGTCGGGCTCGGCGCGGTGAGCAGCAACGTTCCGTACGGCGGCACCGGCTCGCGTTATGCGAAGCCCGTCTCGGCGTCTTATCTTTCCGGTGCGTTCGGGGAGGGGCGTGGCATGGGCGCGGAGGACGGCATGGGGGCTGGTCCCCACGACGATGAGTCGACGGCGAGTGTGGCCGCACCGACCCCCATCTCCTCCGACCTGTCCGACGCCGACCTCGTCTCCCTGGTGCGCGGCGGCGACAGCGAGGCCTTCGCGGTGCTCTACCGACGCCACGAGCCAGCGGCCGCGCGGGTTGCCGCGCGTATCGTCGACCCGGCCACGGCCCAGGACGTGGTCGCGGAGTCGTTCGCCAGGGTGCTGGTGGTGCTGCGGACCGACGCGGCGGCGATCGACCGGTTCCGCCCCTACCTGCTCACCATGGTGCGCAACGCCGCTATCGACACCATCCGGCGCGGCCGCGAGTCGGCCCACGACTTCTCCCCCGCCTCGGACCTGGCGGACTCCGAGCTCGCGACCGACCCCGCCGAGGATCTCTCCGACCGTGACACCTTGCGCCAGGCGCTCGAGTCGCTGCCCCCGCGCTGGCAGACCGTGTTGTGGCTGGGCGAGGTCGAGGGCATGAGCCGGCAGGAGATCGCCGACCGGCTCGAGATCAAGCCGACCGCCGTCTCGACGCTCGCCCTGCGCGCTCGTGAGGGGCTCCGCCGGGCCTATCTCGCCGCGCACCTGAAGGGCGCCACCGGCGAGTGCGCCGTCGTCAAAGGCCTGCTCCCGGCCTATGTCCGCGGCCGCGCATCCCCTCGACACACGGCCCTGGTGTCGGCTCATCTCAACGACTGTGACGACTGCCGCGAGTCCCAGCGCGGACTCGTGCTCATCAACTCCGACCTGGCCGCACTCCTGGCGCCACTCGCACTCAGCTACGCCCTCCCGGCTGCCGCGGCACTGAAGGCCGGGTTCTCCGGGTGGCTGGTGGCCCGGCTGACTTCCTGGGCAGGTCACCCGGTCGCCGCGGGCGCGGCCGCCGCGACGCTCGCCGCCACGGCAGGGCTCGGGTTCATCGCGCTCACCGGTACGTCGACCGCGCCGCTCGCCGGTGGACTGGCGGCCGACGAGCGGGCGGAGTCGCTCCCCACGGTGTCGGTGCTCGAGCCCCACGGGGGTGTCACCCTCAGGCGTCGTCCCCAGCCCAGCCCGCCAGTCCGGTCACCTGCCCTGCCGGCGCCGCCAACAAGCTTTGCCAGCCGCACGACGCGACCCGCGCCGACGCACACCTCGGATCACTCGGCGACATCAGCGCCGACGGCCGTACCGGTGCCTTCCCACTCGACCCCGGCCACGACCCGGCTCGATCTGCGCATCGTGTCGATGTCCGCCGACGACGACCGGATCGGCGCCTTCGTGGCCATCGCCGTCCCCTCGACAACGCCGGCCACCTCGCTGATCCGTCTCACCGCGGACCATCCGTGGCCGCCGTGGCACCTCATCAACCGCTCCACCGGGGACCCCGGCTGGCGGTGCACCGCCCTCGACCCCCGGACGCTCGACTGCCGCCCTTCGGGTGACCCCACGTCACCGTGGTTGACCTTCTTCGTCGACGACCGCGCCCCGCTCGCCATCACGGCCACCATCAGCGCACCAGCGAACGTCGATCCCGACCCGAGCAACGACACCGCGACCGTCCAGCTGGAGGGTCGACGCGGCGGAAGCGATCGCTGACAACCCGCACGCACCTCCTGCAGACCCGGATCTGACCTCCCCTTCTGCTGCCCCGGCCGGTGTCGCTAGCCCATGAGGGCCATGTGGTCGCCCGGCCCGTCGTGTGAGGCTGCGCCGTCAGGGCAACGACAACGAGGGGGAACTCATGACATCGACCCGCACTCACACCATCCGTCTGCTCGGCGTCGCCGCGTTGGTCACCGTGGGCCTCAACGCGGCGGCGTACGGCGCCACGGGCGGGACCTTCCTGCTCGGCAAGGACAACGTGGCTGGCCAGACGACCAAACTACGCAACACCGGTGACGGCGCCGCCCTGTCGCTGCGCACCCAGACCGGTGAGCCACCACTGGCCGTGACCTCAGGCGCCAAGGTGGTCAAGCTCAACGCCGACAGGGTGGACGGCCTGTCGGCGGCTGACCTGCAGACACGCGCAACGGTCTTCAAGCTGCCCAACACCGGCTATAGCGGTGTCAGCTCCTTCGACCTCGATCTCGGACTCGCACCGGGGCTCTATCACGTCGACTACACGATGCTGGCGGACATGACGCCCAACGGGTCCCAGCTCAACTGCAGCTTCGTCGGGGACTCCCCCTATGCGCAGCTGATCGACTATGGGAGCACCTTCAACGGCTTCAGTGTCGCCTCCGGGTCGGGCGTCCTCGACACCCGGACCGAGGATCGGGTCCTGCGCTGCTTCTCCGATGACGGCCAGGCCGACATGTATGTCGAGCAGTCCCAGATCGCCGTCACGCCCATCGACGGGCTGACCACGACGGTCCTTCCGGCGCCGGCCCCCTAGGTCGAGTCTCGCTGCCCCGGTTCCGGCCGGTGCGCAGGGGTCCATCTGCTGCGCCGCCATGGCAACTGGCGCGCTGCTGTGGTGGTGACCGTATACCGGTCACTCACCCCCACAGCGGCGCAGAAGATGGGTAGGTCCCCGACGGCGCGGTCGCTGCTGAGTGGATCAAGGCGAACCGATAAGACAACGCTCCGCGCCCCGGTCACGACCTCTGCTTCCGTTGCCAGATCGTTCTGGCACCAATCGCAACCGCGACCGGCCGGGACTGGAGCTACACATCATGTTGCCGGGCTACCGAGTCAGGCTCCGCTCGCTTCGCACTTCGAGGCGAGGAGGGACGCATCGTCAACCCCAGCCGCCGGATCAGCCCATCCGGGGGTCGAATTCTCTCTCCAGCCAAGTCTCCATGTCACCTACCAGTCCGAGCATCGGTGAGGAGTCGCCTTCGGCGGAAGTCGCGGCTATCCCTGCGTGAAGCACGACCAGTGCCTCGCGCACTGTGTCGGCGTCCATCGCCCTCGCGAACCACTGCCGATGGTGGATCAGTTCGATCTCCGGAGGCTCGCCTTCCCTCTGGCGAAGCCCAGCGGTCCACTCGGCGACGCCCTCTTCGTCGAACGGCCCGACACTGAGGAACCAATATTGCTGAGCCATCATTCTCCAAGGTATGGCATATGGGGTCGCGCTTCAGTCCTCAACGTATGGCGGGTCGATTGGCGCCCCCTGAAGCCAACGAAACTCGATCTCCGGATCGTCCCTCCGCTCCAGGACCCCAGCAGTCACAAGCGCATTGAGCATCGTAAAGAGCGCGGTCGAGATCGGCGTCGGCATGAACAGCGTCAGGCGGTACAGGTTCAAAGTCCCGTCGAAAACACCGATGTCACGACCCAAGATGTGTGAGGCCTTGTCTGCGTTCACCCAGGTCTGCAATTCATCCCGCAACATGGACTGCTCCTTGAATCTGGTCTCGCGACGGTGGCTGGCAACTCACTGCGGCTCGGCCACGCGGGTCCGCAGGAAGAGAGTGACTAGAAGCGGAGCCTTGAACTCCAATAGCGGCATTCGCCGACTTGGTGCGATCGTCACATCAGTGGGCCATGTCGACGAACCGCGAGTAGTGCCCCTGGAAGGCGACCGTGATGTCGCGGGTCGGGCCGTTGCGGTGCTTGGCGATGATCAGGTCGGCCTCGCCGGGACGGGTCGACTCGCGCTCATAGGCGTCGTCGCGGTGGAGCAGGACCACCATGTCGGCATCCTGTTCGAGGGAGTTGTGCAGCGCGATGCCGTTGGCGACGAAGTTGTGCAGGCCCATCACGGTCGCATCGAAGACCGGCTGCTCTCCCAACGGCTCAATAGCCGTGATGGTGTCCCAGAAGACGTCGTTGGTGGCCAGCACCTCGAGATCGGCGTCCTCGAGTACATCGGCCACCTTCGCCATGCGCTGTCGGCTCGGGGCACGCTTCCACATGGCCGAGCCGCCGAACTGGGTCCCCATCGCCGCTGCAAACTCGCGGTGCGTCATACCCTTCTCCGCGAGGACCTCACGGACACGACCCCACACCTCCCGCGGGACCGTGTCCAGATTGGTGTTGCTCCGGACGGCTGCCAGGTGTTCGCAGACGTCACGGGCTGCCTCGCCACGTGCACCGTGCACGCCGACCTCACCCAGGAAGCGCAGCTGGTTCTCGGCACCGTAGATATGGAGGTGCCAGCTATCGCGGTAACCGTTCTTGCGCGCTCGTTTGATGCGGGAGAACACGTTGAAGCGCAACAGCAGTCGAGCCACATCGTCAACGAGGCGGCGGCTCGTCGAGGCGTAGTAGACCCGGCCCTGACCGGCCTTGTCATCCCATCGAACGGACCCGTCGGTGGCCCAGAGGTGACGCAGGAAGAGTCCCACTTGCTGCTTGGGCAGGGAGAAGACCCACGCCGGCACGAACTTCTCGTGGCTGCGCAGCCCGAACAGCCCATCAGCGTCCAGCCACTCGGCGATCGGGTTGCGGCGACCACGCGCCAACCTGAACGGCGCGGGCAGACGCAGCGTGGTGACGCGCGCCGCGTCGTAGTCATCGCGCTTGGCCGTGATGCCGAAGCGCCGGTGCGCCGCCTCCGCCACGGCCGACAGGTTGGCCTCGTCGATGGAGGCATAGCGGATCGGCTGACGCTTCACGAATGAGCCGTCGCCGAGGAGGTGGGCGAGCACGACGATCTCATCGTCGTCGCGCGCCGTGATGTCGAGCGGCGGTGGCACGTGGCGCACCGAGCCGACCCGGGCACCGACGGCGAGCTCGCCGAGCGGCATCCACCCGTCGTAGGTGAGGAACGGATGATTCGCTGTCGCCTGCACGCGGCGCCCCGACGCCAGGGTCAACTCATAGGCCGGCTTGGTCCCGCTGGGGAACGCATGCGTCAGCGTGCGTGGGACCAGCTTGAGCCGCTCGTCGAGCGCCCAGACTGGGACGTCCCGGGCGCCCGACTCCATCAGCTCGCCGATGGTGACCTCGACGTTGGTGTCGGCACGCATCAGTCGCGTCTCGGCGGTGACACAGCCCGATTCGCGAAGGTCCGCGAGCATCGGCCGCTTGTCGGAGCGCTGCTCGGGGCCACGGTTGAGCTGGGAGAGCGCGATGATCGGGACCTCGAGCTCCTTGGCCAGCAGCTTGATCTGGCGCGAGAACTCCGAGACCTCGAGCTGACGGGACTCGACCTTCTTGCCCGACGTCATCAGCTGCATGTAGTCGATGACCACGAGCCGCAGGTCGTGGCGCTGCTTGAGCCGCCGTGCCTTGGAGCGGATCTCCATCATCGTCATGTTGGGGCTGTCGTCGATGAACATCGGCGCCGAGGAGACCTCGCCCATCTTGCGGGCGAGCTTGGACCAGTCGTCGTCGTTCATCTGGCCGTTGCGGATGTGGTTGAGCGGCACCTTGGCCTCGGCCGACAGCAGCCGCATCGTGATCTCGCTGCGCGTCATCTCCAGGCTGAAGAAGACGCTGGCCATGTTGTTGTGGATCGACGCCGCGCGGCAGAAGTCGAGCGCCAGGGTTGAGTTGTGCGTCGGGATCATCGAGCGCCCGGCGAGGTAGAGGGCCTCGTCGTTGTCCACCTGGACACAGCGCACCGGGACGCTCGGGATGGCGCGGACCTCGGTGATGTAGCGGCGACCGATGCGGGCCGTCGTGGTGGGACGCTCCTCCTTGTGGAGGATGCGCTTGCGCTCAAGACGGAAGACATCGTCCGTCGTCGAGAAGTTGAGGATGTGGCACGTGGAGTGGTCCTCGTCTCGACCCGATACGCGCTTCGTGGTGCGCCCGCACTTGTAACCGAGGCTCACGACGAGCTCGTAGACGTCGTCGGCCAGGCGACGATCGGTGACGGCGAACTGACAGGAACCGACTCCCTTGACCACAGTGCCGTCGGTGTCCATGAGCCCCGCGAGCAACTCACGACGCTGCGCCTCAGACGCACGTAGATAGGCGGCCGGGATGTGCTTGTTGTTGAGCACTCCGATCGTGCGCAGCAGCGCCTGGAACGAACCGTGCTCAGCACGACAGGCTCGACACATGACCCCACCTGCATAGGCGACTCCACAGTCGGGGCAGTGGGGCGTCACCGAGGTCGTCGAGCGCTGGGGAAGCTTGATCGAGTAGAGCATGTTGCCGCGAGGCTCGACGACCAACCCGCACGCCTCGAGATACATCGGGATCTCCGGCGTCTCACACGTGATGCGAGCGCTCGCGCTATGGCCGTCGCCCAACCAGGCCCCGAGGGCATAGGGCGCCACCGGCAGGTCAGCAGGCTCCACCTGAAGCGGCGCAGCATTGACCACAGCGTGATTGGCTCGCTGGTCTGCGCCTACCCGTAGCGTCGAGGCGATCTCCGCCGTCGTCACCGCCGCCGGGAAGATCCTCTGGTTGCGCGTTCGGTTGTAGCGACGCTCGGCGGCCCACCGTGACTTGCGCGCCGCGCGAGTCTCCGTCACCCAGAGGTGCTCGGCGTCAGCCACGATGACAGACCCGTCGGAGAAGGTGACCTCGTAGCAGGGCCGGTCGTGCATCACATCGGTCGCGGCGACGACCGTGGTCGGCCGACCCTGGGCGTCGAAGAGCTGGTCGCCGACCCGGACCTCGCCCATGGTCGTCCACCCGTCGGGCGTGGCGAGCGGGGTGTCGAGGGCGAGCGCCTTCCCCATAGCCGGGCGAGCCGCGACGATGATCATCTGGCCGGCGTGGAGGCCGTTGGTCAGGTCGTCGAGGTCGGCGAAGCCGGTGGGGACGCCATAGAGGCCCGCCTCGCGGTTGCCGATCGCCTCGATCTCGTCGAGGACGCCGTCCATGATGTCCGACAGCGGGGCATAGTCCTCGGAGGTACGGCGGTCGGTGACCTTGTAGATCTCGGCCTGGGCGGAGTCGACGACCTCGTCGACCTGGCCCTCACCGGCGTAGCCCATCTGGACGACCTTGGTGCCGGCCTCGACCAGTCGGCGCAGGATCGCCTTCTCACGCACGATCTCGGCGTAGTAGCCGGCGTTGGCCGCGATCGGCACGTTGGCCGACAGCGTGTGGAGATAGGGGGCGCCGCCCACCCGCTCCAGCTCGCCGCGGCGGCCCAGCTCGGCGGCCACGGTGACCGGGTCGGCGGGCTCGCCGCGGCCGTAGAGGTCGATGATCGCGTCGTGGATGATCTCGTGGGAGGGGCGGTAGAAGTCGTGGCCGCGCAACGACTCGGCCACGTCGGCGATGGCGTCCTTGGACAGCAGCATCGAGCCGAGCACCGACTGCTCGGCCGCCATGTCCTGAGGCGGTGTGCGGTCGCCGGGACGATAGGGGGCCTCACCGGGCTCGTAGGGAGCCGGGCCGTCGCCCCACTCCTCGCCGCGGCTGAACGGAGGCTCGGGGAACCCTCGCGCGTCGCTCTCGACGATGCTCACGCCATCCCCTTCCATGCCCTGCCCCGAGTGCGAGCCATGTCCCCCCGAGACGCCGTACGACGACCCTGTGGCTACGACCGTAGGGGGAGGCACCGACAGCGTTCCGCGGCCGCTCACCACCCACCAGCAGAGCGACGCTACGTCGCCCCACGACTCCACGGGAAGCGGCTTATCCACAGGCCCTGGGGATAACTGCGGCCGGGTCGTGGACGACACGCGGTGCGCTGTGCACGACCTGTCGACAACGCTGTGGACGAGTTGTTCCGCCCTCCGCACACAGGGCCGCTGACCTGCGGAAACGGAGTGTGACGGCTGTGCACACGAGAAAACGGGAAAGAATCTTGTTCACCTGACCGTCATCTGGACGCCGGGATGGGTTTGTCGACTTGGCGAGCCATGATGAACGGCTATCTACAGGATGGGCTGAGTTTCCACAGGCCGCCGACACGCCCGAGACCAGGGGAGCCGCGCATGTCCCGCCTCGACGCGCGGCGCCTGGACCGGGAGATCGTCCGGCTGGCGTGGCCGGCGTTCCTCGCCCTCATCGCCGAGCCGCTGTTCCTGCTCTCCGACGCCGCCATCGTGGGCCATCTCGGCACCCCGCAGCTGGCGGGGCTCGGCATCGCCGGGGTGGTGCTGCAGACCGTGGTCGGACTGTGCATCTTTCTCGCCTACGGCACCACCGCCTCGGTGGCGCGACACCTCGGCGCCGGCGACCGGCGGCGCGCCCTCGAGCAGGGCGTCGACGGGCTCTGGCTGGCCGTGGTCATCGGTGTGCTGGCCACGCTCGCCGGAGTCCTGCTCACCGGCCCGCTCGTCGGCGCCTTCGCCGTGTCCGACGCCGTCGCCGAGCAGGCCCGGATCTATCTGCGGCTGGCGTTCCTCGGCACGACACCGCTGCTGGTGATGCTCGCGGCCACCGGCGTCCTTCGCGGCCTCCAGGACACCCGCACGCCGCTGGTCGTCGCAGTCGTCGGCAACGCGCTCAACATCGTGCTCAACCTGACCCTGGTGTACGGCGCGGGGCCGCTACCGCGACTCGGGATCGCCGGCTCCGCCCTCGGATCGGTGCTGGCCCAGGTGCTGTCGGCGGCGGCACTGCTGGCGGTCGTCGTCCGGGGGGCCCGAGGCGAGGGTGCGTCGCTGCGCCCGGACCTGGTGGGCATCCGCGCCGCCGCGCACGCGGCGGTCGCCCTGGTCATCCGCACCCTCACGCTGCGGGCGGCACTCATCGTCACGACGTACGCCGTCGTGCTGGCGACCGCGGGCGACGACAGCGCGGTGGCCGCCCACCAGCTCGCGTTCACGATCTGGGGCTTCCTGGCCTTCGTCCTCGACGCCATCGCCATCGCGGCGCAGGCGCTGACCGGGCGCTACCTCGGCGCCGGCGACGGGCACACCGCACGGGCGGTGACCGAGCGGATGATCCGCTGGGGAGCGCTCAGCGGCGTCGCGACCGGGGTCCTGCTCGCGGCCGCCAGTCCGGTGCTCGGCGTGCTGTTCACCCCCGACCCCGACGTGCGGGCGCTGCTCACCCCGGTGCTCCTGGTGGCCGCACTCGGCCAGCCCGTGGCCGGGGTGGTCTTCGTGCTCGACGGCGTGCTCATCGGCGCGGGCGACGGAAGCTATCTCGCCAAGGCGGGGCTGCTCGTGCTCGTGGTCTATGCCCCGGTCGTCCTCGCCGTGGCCGCAACGGTCACCGCCCACGGGCTGCTGTGGGTGTGGGTGGCCTTCGGGGGGCTGTTCATGGTCGCGCGCGCCGTCGTACTCCTGCGGCGAGAGCGCGGCGACGCCTGGCTCGTGCTCGGCGCCCGCTGACCGGCACATCGCGACCAGCACGCTGACCCGGTCGGACCGGCCGACACCGTCGCCTTGACAATTCTACGGTCGATGAATAACTCTATTCGTCATGCGTGGAATTTCGTCGCCCAGCCAGCCCACCGCCATGACCGGGCGGCAGCCGAGCACCCGCCAGGTGCTGGCCGTCGTCGCCCTGGCCCTGATGACCGTCGTCTCCGCAGTGAGTGGCCTCAACGTCGCCCTGCCCGACCTGGCCCGCTCGACCGGCGCGACCCAGACCCAGCTGACCTGGATCGTCGACGCCTACACCGTCGTGTTCGCCGGACTGTTGCTCTTCGCGGGTGCGCTCGGGGACCGGTTCGGCCGGCGCCGCCTCCTCGCCGCCGGCCTCGCGGTCTTCGGGCTCGCGGCAGCGATCGCCATGGTCACCGAGGATCCCCACGTGCTGATCGCGCTGCGCGCGGTCATGGGCGTGGGCGCGGCCGCGATCATGCCGACCACGCTGTCGGTCATCACGACGTCCTTCCCCGAGGAGGAACGGCCACGCGCCATCGGCGTGTGGGTGGGCGTCGCAGGCGGCGGCGCCGTCCTCGGCCTGTTCGCGACGGGGATCCTGCTCGAGTACTTCGCGTGGAACTCCTTCTTCGGGCTCAACGTCGGGCTCGCGCTGCTCGCCCTCGTCGGCACCATGGCCGTCGTGCCCGACTCGGTGGACGAGCACCCGCCCGCCCTCGATCTCGTGGGCGCCCTGCTCTCACTGGTCGCCGTCGGCGGCGTCGTCATGGGCATCATCGAGGGTCCCGAGCGCGGCTGGGGCGACGGCCTCACGGTGTCGACGCTGGTGATCGGGGTCGCGGCCGCCGTGGTGTTCGTGGTGTGGGAGCTGCGCCAGGACAGCCCGCTGCTGGACCCGAGCCTGTTCGCGATCCGAGGGTTCAGCGCCGGCAGCCTGGCCATCACGGTCCAGTTCTTCGCGTCGTTCGGGATGCTCTTCACGGTCCTGCAGTACTTCCAGTTCGTGGTCGGCTTCTCCCCGCTCAAGGCCGCGCTGGCGATGCTCCCGCTGCCGCTGGTGATGATCCCGATGGCTCGCAACGCACCCAAGGTCGCGCGGCGGGTGGGCTTCCGCCGGCTCACCCCCGTCGGGCTCGTGCTGACCGCCACCGGGCTCCTGGTGATCGCGACCGTCGGCACCGAGCTCGCCTACTGGCGGTTCGCCGTCGGGCTCGCCGTCTTCGCCGCCGGCATGGCCCTGGCCGGTACGCCGTCGACGACCGCCATCACCGAGGCCCTCCCCGTGAGCAAGCAGGGCGTCGCCTCCGCCGTCAACGACACCGCGCGCGAGCTGGGCAGCGCCCTCGGGATCGCGATCTTGGGATCGGCGCTCAACCAGCAGTACCGCGACGGGCTCGCCGCCGCCGTCACCGGGTTGCCCGCTCAGGTGCGCGAGGCGGTGCTGGGCTCGATCGCCTTCACCCAGTCGCCGGAGCTCACCGCCCACGCCGACCGCGCCGCGCCGGTGGTTGCCGCCGCCAAGCAGGCCTTCGTCGACGGCATCTCCTCGGCCCTGGTCACCGCGGCCGTGATCGCCCTGGTCGCCGCCGTCGCCGTGTTCGTCCTGGCGCCGCGACCCAGCGGGGCACCCGCACGGCGCTGACCCGGATCTGCCCGTCGCGCCGCGGCCGGAGACGACCGTCAGTCCTCGGGGGGGAGCAACGGGTCGGTCAGGTAGTGCTCGATGACGGGTGCGACCGCCAGGATCAGGTCCTCGGTCGGGGCCTCCACCAGCGGCGGGAGCTGCACGATGTAGCGGGCGAAGGCCAGCCCCGCCACCTGGGAGCCCATGAGCGCGCCGCGCAGCTCGGGCCGGTCCGTGCCCAGCCGCGCCGCGAGCGGACCCAGCAGCCGCCCCACCAGGAGCCGGCGGATCGCCTCGGCGGCCGCCTCCTCCGAGGCGGCCGCGCGGAGCAGCCCCGTCATGGTCTGTCGCCCCGGCTCGCTCTCGAGCACGCCGAAGACGAAGCGTGCCACCCGCTCGCCGATGCCGTCCGGGCCCGGCCCGAGGATCGCGGTGAACGTCGTCTCAGGCTCGAACGGCAGCTCCACACACTGCGTGAACAGCTCCTGTTTGGACCCGAAGTAGTGGGTCACCAGGCGTACGTCGACGCCGGCGTCCTGGGCGACCGCGCGCAGCGTGGTGCGCGGATAGCCGAGCTCGGCGAACCGCTCCTTGGCCGCCGCCAGGATCGCCTCGCGGGTGCCGCTCCCCGAGGGTCGCCGGCCACGAGGCTGTCGCGCCACGGGTGCCTCCCTCCACCTCGGGTGCCTCGGTCGGCCAGGCATGATGGCCCTGGTCGGGCCGACACGCCGGTCGTGATGATTTCATCGTAGGTGGAAATCGGGCGCGCCAGCACCCGCCGTCGTACGGCGGGCCGCGTGGGCCGGGGGACGAGGTTGAAGGGCCGGACCACACCCCACTGGGTCCGGCCTCCGGCCGCGAGATCGCGGCCAACGGGGAAGGATCGCCCCGAATCCCCCGATTCCGAGGCGTCCCCCCATGGATCGGACGACCTTCGAACCGGCGCCGGCCGTCCAGCGCACAGACTGGCGGCTCCGGCGCAACCCTGTCCTCCCGCCCGAACGTTTCCGAACAGCGCGAGATGAATCCGTTACGCTCCGATGCTTGGAGGGGGCAAATGGCAACGCATGGGGGCCCCACGCCAACACCAGCGACAACCGCCGGGCGTGGAGGAGTGACTGACAGATCCGGGGGTGTCGTGTCCGGAGCACCACCTGAGCCCGTCGGTCTGACCACCCTCGACGACCTGGCCGCCCGCCTGACCGACCTGCGCGAATGGGCGGGCAACCCGTCCTACACCCAGATCGCGCGCCGCGTCGCCGACGCCCGCATCGCCCGTGGCCTGCCCGCGAGCGAGGCCACGCCCGGCCGGGTCACCGTCTATGACTGCTTCCGGGCCGGGCGCACGCGTATCGACCCCGAACTGCTCGCCGACATCGTGGCGGCGCTGGGGGCCGGCGACCGCGTCCCGGCCTGGCGGCTGGTCCACGCCGAACTCGAGCGCCGCGCGATCCCCGCCGACGTGGCCCATGTGGAGTCGCCACCCGACGTGGCGAGCCGCCACTTCGTGGGCCGCCAGCGCGAGCTGCGGTGGCTGCTCGGCCCCTATGCCACCCGGGTGACCGTGCTCGTGGGCATGCCCGGGGTCGGCAAGTCCGAGCTGGTCCGCCGCGCCGCCGAACGCCTGCGCGGGCGGGGCGTCAAGCGGGCCTACCTGGTCAACCTGCGCGGCTATGACGATGACCAGCCGCCCGCCGAGCCGATCACGGTGCTGGGCGCCCTCCTGCGCCGGCTGGGCGTGAGCGGCGCCGAGCTGCTGCGCCTGGACCTCGACGATCGCATCGCCCGGTGTCGCACCCTGCTCCCCGACCGCTCGGCCCTGGTGGTGCTCGACAACGCCCGCGACGCCGAGCAGCTCGAGCCGCTGCTGGCCGGCCTCACCGGCCCGCAGGTCCTGGTCACCAGCCGCAACAGCTTCGCCCGGCCGCCGGGCGCGGGGCGCAGCGACTGGAGCCAGGTCGAGGTGAGTCCCCTTCCTGTCCCCGACTCGGTCGCGCTGCTGCGCGCCCTCGCGCCCGCCGCACCGCTCGCCGAGCAACCCGAGGAGAGCCGGCGGCTGGTCGAGCTGTGCGGTGGCCTCCCCCTCGACCTCGTCCTCACCGGCGCCCGGCTCGCCGAGACCCCCGAGTGGACCCTCGCCGACCAGGTCCGGCGGCTCGAGTCGGTGCCGCCGGCCGACGCGGTGGGGCGGTCGCTCGCCACGTCCTACGCCGCGCTGCCCGACCGGGCGGGCCGGCTGTTCCGGCTGCTGGCACTCCATCCGGGCGAGTCGGTGTCCCGCTGGGCGGCCGCGGCGCTGGCCGGGTGGACCGTGGCCGCCACCGAGCGCGAGCTCGGGGTGCTGCGGGCCGAGCACCTCGTCTTCGCCGACGAGCACGGCCGCGTCAGGCTGCACGACGTCGTACGCCGCTATGCCGCCCAGCTCAGTCGTGACATCGACCCTCACAGCGCACGCGTGGACGCCGTACGCCGCCTCCTCCAGCACTACGCCGTGACGGCCCAACACGCCTGCCAACAGCTCCGCGGCTCCGACCTCATGCCGACCCCGCCCGAGGGCGTCCCGATGCCCGACGTCGGCGACGTCGCCTCCGCCCGTGACTGGCTGTCCCTCGAGACATCCAACCTGCTCGCCGCCGCACTATTCGCGGGCGAGCACGGCTCGGTCGACGAGGTGGCCGCCGTCGCCGCGGCCGTCGCGCCGTGGCTGGAGGCCGACGGGCTGTTCACCAACGCCGTCGGGCTCCACCAGCTGGCCCGACGGTCGGTCGACTCCACGATGAGGGCGGCCGCCGCCGACGGTCTCGCCAGCGTCTATGCCCTGGCCGGGGACCTCGAGACCGCCCGCCACTGGGCCACGCTCGCCGTCGCCGAGTCCGAGGGGCCGCGGCGGATCGCCGCCCAGATCGGGCACAGCCAGATCCTGCTCAAGCTCGCCCGGATCACCGAGGCCCATGCGGTGCTGACCGATGCCGTCGAGTCTGCCCGCGAGATCGGCTCCCGGTTCCTTGAGGGGCGGGCCACCGCCGGGCTCGCGGCGGCCACCCAATACCTGGGCCGGTTCGAGGCCGCCGAGGCACTCTTCACCAGTGCAGCGGCCATCTCGGAGGAGGTCGGCGACCTGTCCAGCGTGGCCGAGATCTACACCGACATGCCCTATCTCTATGTCCTCTCCGAGCGGTGGGCCGACGCCGAGCGCGTGCTGCTGCGGGCGCTGGAGCTCCAGACCCTGGTCGGGATGCGCACCCGCCAGGCGCTGACCATGGCCATCCTGGGTGACGTGCGCTCCCGCCTCGGTGACCACGACGAGGCGCTCGCTCTCATCGACGCCGGGCTCAGCCTGGCCGAAGAGCTGGAGCAACCGGTCAGCGTTGGCTCGTGTCTGGTGCGCCGCGGAGAGGTCGAGCTCCGCAAGGGCTGGGTCGGCGACGCGGCCCGCTCCCTCGACGACGGCCTGGCCATCGGCGAGCGGCTCAACATCGTGTGGATCCGCGCCGATGCCAGCAACGGACTCGGTGAGGTCGCCGTCGCGACCGGCGACTGCGACACCGCGGTCGAGCGGTTCGCCCTCGCCCTCGAGCTCGCCCGCGCGATGGGCGACCCGTTCGAGACGGCCCGGGCCTGGCGTGGCCTCGGTGACTGTGCCGCCCGCGGCGACAACGACGCTGAGGCGATCCGCTGCTGGGGCAAGGCGCTGGCGGCCTATGGCAAGCTCGGCAACCCACAGGCCGACCGGCTCGCTGGCCGCATCTCCGAGCTGCGCCGCGCCCGCTGATCGTCGGCGCCGACGACAACGGCCCGCCCCTCACCAGGAGGGACGGGCCGCAGTGTCAGCGGACGCGCGGGGCGCCGGTGGGTCAGGCGGGAACGACGTTGAGGGCCACCTTGGCGGACACCTCGTCGTGCAGCTTGACCGACACCTCGTGGGCACCGAGCGTCTTGATCGGGTTGGCGATCGCGATGGTGCGCTTGTCGACGGACTCGCCGCTGGCAGCGCTCAGCGCGTCGGCGATCTCACCGACGGTGACGGCGCCGAAGAGGCGCCCGCCCTGGCCGGCGCGGACCTTGACGTTGACCGCGCCCTGCTCGAGCTTGGCCTTGATCTCCTCGGCGTGGTCGAGGCCGCGCACCGCGCGGGCCGCGCGGGCCTGCTTGATCGAGTCGATGGTCTTCTGGCCGCCGCGGGTCCAGCGGGTCGCCAGGCCACGGGGGACGAGGTAGTTGCGGCCGTAGCCGTCCTTGACCTCGACCACGTCGCCGGGGGAGCCGAGACCGTCGACCTCCTGGGTCAGGATGAGCTTCATGTCAGGACTCCTCTCAGCGACCGGTGGACGTGTAGGGGAGCAGGGCGACCTCGCGGGCGTTCTTGACCGCGGTGGCCACGTCGCGCTGGTGCTGGACGCAGTTGCCGGTCACACGCCGGGCGCGGATCTTGCCCCGGTCGGAGATGAACTTGCGGAGCAGCGTGGTGTCCTTGTAGTCGACACCGGTCGCCTTCTCCTTGCAGAACTGGCAAACCTTCTTCTTCGGCTTGCGAATCACTGCCTTGGCCATTGTGGTGCTTCCTTCGTCTCGAAGCCCGGCACCGAGTGATCGACGGTGCCGGAATGGGTTGGTTGGTCGGGGATCAGAACGGGGGCTCTTCGGAGCCCACGCCCGGGGCACCCCACGGGTCGTTGGCCGGAGCGGCCTGGCCGCCGCCGTAGGACTGGCCGCCACCCTGCGAGGGGGCGGGGCTGGCCCACGGGTCGTCGCCACCGCCGGCAGGGGCGCCCCCACCGGAGTAGCCGCCACCGCCGCCACCGGACCGCTGGGTCCGGGTGACCTTGGCGGTCGCATATTTCAGGCTCGGGCCCACCTCTTCGACGTCGATCTCGAAGACGGTGCGCTTCTCGCCCTCACGGGTCTCGTATTGGCGCGACTTGAGCCGCCCCTGGACGACGACCCGCATCCCGCGCTGGAGGGACTCCGCGACGTTCTCGGCGGCCTGACGCCACACCGAGCAGGTCAGGAACAGCGCGTCGCCGTCCTTCCATTCGTTGGTCTGGCGGTCGAAGGTCCGCGGCGTGGACGCGATGCGGAAGTTCGCGACGGCCGCGCCTGACGGGGTGAACCGCAGCTCGGGGTCGTCGACGAGGTTGCCGACCACGGTGATGATGGTTTCGCCTGCCATGTCAGGCCTCCCTTGCTGGAACGGGTGAGTACGTCGGCCTCATCGTCGTGGACGGGACCGACACACGTCGATGGCTCTCCACAGACGCCTCAGCGGGCGTCGGGACGGATCACCTTGGTGCGCAGCACGGACTCGTTGAGGGTGAGCTGGCGGTCGAACTCCTTGACCGTGGCCGGCTCGGCCTGCAGCGTGATGACGGCGTAGATGCCTTCGGCGTTCTTCTTGATCTCATAGGCCATCCGACGGCGACCCCACACGTCGACGTTGTCGACGCTGCCGCCATCGGTTCGGATGACGTTGAGGTACTTGTCGAGCGACGGGCCGACGGTGCGCTCGTCGAGATTGGGGTCGAGGATGACCATCACTTCATAGGCACGCAAAGCGGTCTCCACCTCCTCTGGACTCGGCGGCCACGGACGATCCGTGGCAGGAGGGCTTGTGCGTCTGCGGGTGGCCCGGGGGCCGTCCGCGGTGTCGCGGGCCCTGCACCCGATGGCGGGCCGGTCCGACGACAACGGCTCAGGCTAGCAGCGGTTCTCCACAGCCGCCCAATCAGCGGTGGCCCCTCGGACGTACGACGACCAGGATCCTCGCATGAGAGGGATCCGGGCGGTCGGGACACTGCTGGACGGGCCGCGGGTGGGGGCAACCCCGGTCGGGCGGCCGCTGGCCGGGCGCTACCTGCTGCTCGACCCGATCGCCCGTGGCGGCATGAGCTCGGTGTGGCGGGCGTGGGACCTGCGCGAGCGACGCCACGTCGCGGCCAAGGTGCTCGCCCGCGTCGAGGGCGACCTGCTGCTGCGGTTCGTCCAGGAGCAGGCCACCCGGCTCGACCATCCCCACGTGCTCACGCCGACGGGCTGGGCCGCCGACGACGACCGGGTGCTGCTGGTGATGGAGCTGGTGCGCGGCGGCTCGGTCGAGACGCTGGCCTGCGAGCACCGGCGGCTGCTTCACCCGAGTCTCGTGGTCTCTCTGCTCGACCAGCTGCTCGCCGCGTTGGCGGCCGTCCACGCCGCCGGCATCGTGCACCGCGACGTCAAGCCGGCCAATCTGCTGCTCGACCCCGCCACGGCCCGGGTGCCACGGCTGCGGCTGGCCGACTTCGGTGTCGCCGTGCGCGCCGACGCGCCCCGCCTGACCACAGCGCCCGGCGTGGTCGGCACCGACGGCTATGTCGCCCCCGAGGTCGGCGCCGGGGCCCGACCCGCCCCGGCGCAGGACCTCTATGCCGCCGGGGTGGTCGCTGCCGGCCTGCTGGGACGACCGCCGTCGACCATCGCCGACCCGGGTGACCTTGGGCCCCTCGAGGAGCTGGTGGGGCTCCTGACCGCCCCCGACCCGGGCCGACGACTCGCCGACGCCGAGACGGCCCGGGCTCTCCTCGCGCGGGTGGACCTGCCGCCCGTGCCGCCCGGGCTGGTGGTGCCCGACCGGCTCGGTCCCGACCCTGCTCCCCCCGCACGCCACGACTGGCTGGCCACGGCAGCCGTCCTCGGCTCGGCCGCCGCGGTGTCGGCCGCCGGTGTCGCCCTACGGCTGGCCACGGGCTAGCGGCGGCTCGGTCCCGTCCGAGGCAGTGGCTAGGGTCGAGGGCGAGGAGGGACCACCGTGACCATTGCCATCGGCGCCCACGTCGACCAGACCGATCCCATCGCCGAGGCGCGGGCGCGCCAGACGACGCTCGTGCAGTTCTTCCTCGGCGACCCCCAGGGCTACCAGGGCCCCGAGATCCACTACGCCGGCGGCGCCGAAGGCCTGCGCGCCGATGCCGAGGCGGCCGGCATCGATCTCTATGTCCACGCGCCCTACATCGTCAACGTGGCCACGACCAACAACCGGATCCGGATCCCGTCGCGCAAGCTGCTGCAACAGCACGTCGACGCCGCGGCGTCCATCGGCGCCAAGGGGCTCATCGTCCACGGCGGTCATGTCAACAAGTCCGACGACCCAACGGTCGGTTTCGACAACTGGCGCAAGGCCGTCGACGCGACCGACCTCAAGCTGCCCATCCTGATCGAGAACACCGCCGGCGGCGACAACGCGATGACGCGCTACCTCGAGCGGGTCGCCGGCGTGTGGGACGCCATCGCGTCGTGCGACCAGGCCGACCGGGTCGGCTTCTGTCTCGACACCTGCCACGCCCATGCGGGCGGCAACGCCCTCGAGACGGTGGTCGCCGACGTCCTGGCAATCACCGGCCGCATCGACCTCGTCCACGGCAACGACTCCCGCGACGCCTTCGACTCCGGCGCCGACCGTCACGCCAACTTCGGGGCCGGGCTGATCGACCCCGACCTGCTCGCCGCGGTCGTCCGCGACGCCGGCGCTCCCGTGATCTGCGAGACGCCCGGCGGCCCCGAGGACCACCTGGCCGACTTCGCGTTCCTGCGCGCGCGGCTCTAGCTGCTCAGGGTGATCGTGCGACCGGAGTTGGTCCAGCCGAGCCCCGCGAACAGCTTGGCCGGCCCCGGATAGTCGTTGTCGCCCCGCGGCCAGACGATCACTTCGCGACCGCCCAGCGCCCGCAGCGCCCAGAGCGCACTCAGCACCACCGCGCGGCCGAGCCCCATCCGGCGCTTCTCCGGCCGGACGCCGACCGGCCAGAGCAGGCCGACCTTGGTCAGCTCGTCCAGCCAGATGAGCGCGCTTCCGTGCACGCGACCGTCCGGCCCCTCCACGACGATGTCGAGCTCGGGGCGGTAGAAGGGCGACTGGCGCAGGATGGCATAGCCGTCGTCGTCGAAGTCGGACAGGTGGATCGTCGTCGACCACGACGCGACGTGGAGCTCGACGCGCGCGTCCTGGTCGACGACGGTGTCGCGCACGGGACGCACCCGATAGCCGGGCAACGGTGCCGGGTCACCGAGGTTGGTGAGGTCACGGACGTCGCGCAGCAGATGGGCCGGCGACATCCGCTGGCGCAGACCGTTGCGCTCCCACGCCGCGACGACGGCCCGGTCGGTCTCGAGCACCTCGGTCCGCAGCTCGTGACGGTCGCCGTGCTTGAGGGCCCAGTGGGCCGCGTCGGCGAGCATCTTGTCGCGCTTGGGGTGGGCAGGCGCTGCCAGGATCGTGGCGCGGTGGGGCCCCTCGAGCCACGCCGCCGCCAGCGGTCCGGCCGAGTCGGACCAGATCGCCACCCGCCAGTCGTCGACGGTGCCGTGACGCGGGAGGGCGCTCCACCAGATGTTGCCGGGGTGAAGGGTCGAGCGGTCACCCCAGCAGTCCGAGGCGGCCCGACACAGCGGCGCGATCGCCGCCCGGCCCCGAAACTCCTGCATGATTCGACGTTAGAGAGACGGGGCGTGCTCCGCAACGAATTGCGCATCGCGGCACGGAAAATGCAGAGTGGTACGGACTGCCGTTACGCCCACAGCGATCGCGGCGTGATCTCCACCGCAACCCCCGGGCTTGGCTGGTGCGGACGACGCACCGGCTGCGTCGTCGGCACCAGCCAAGACTCCAGGGACACGCATTCGGGCCCGCACGCCCGAGGTCTCCCGTGCCACCCTGCGGCCACCAGGAGCCCGGCGATCGCAGCCGCTGTCTGGCAGGGTCGATCGAAGACCTGGCCCCAGCCCAGCCGGACGGTCCGATCGCCCACCACGGCAGCGAAGAGATCCCGGTCGAGATCGCGATCGCGCTGCTCCGCGGAGTCGTGGAACAGCCGCCCGTCGAGCTCGACGACGAGACCGCCGTAGTCGACGTCGCGGAACCCGGACCGCGGCCAGCCCGTCGGCACCTGGCGCGCGCCGCGGGGAAGCCCGTGAGCCCGTTGCACCCGCTCGAGGTAGCCCCGCTCCAGCACCGAGCAGGTGCCTGCGGCGATGTCACCGAGCACGCCACGCACGAAGGCCCGTTGCGGGACGCGCTGCCGACCGTCGAGTGCCTCCAGCAGGCGGACCGCAGTGGTGCGGCGGGTCTGGCACAGATCGGCCAACAGTCCCACGAGCGCGAACTCGGACGGCGCGGCGAGCGCCAGGTCGAGGCCGGCCTGCTCCAGCCGCAGCCGCGGCGGCGAGGCATTCCACTGGACGCGCTCCTCGAACCGGCTGGGTCGCACGATGACGAAGCCCGGCCGAGCCCGGACGTGGCGGTCCTGCGGGACCGCGATCTCGATGGGGTCACCGTCGCGGTGTCGACGCCACCCCGGACCAACGGCCGCGCGGATGGCAGATCGGCCGGCCAGGGCGGCGGGCTCGTGGAACAGCACGCCCGCCCAGGCCCGCTGCAGCCAGGTGGGTTCACCGGTGTGGTCGAGGAAGACTCCCGGAAGGAGACGCGCCCAGTCGCGGTGCCGCAGTCGGCGGGCGATGTCGGAGGGCGTTCCCCCGAGGTCCAGCACCTGGCCACGCGTGATGACCCCGGCCTGAGAAGCCTGGAGGGCGGTGATGGGGTTCATGTCCCCACCCTGGCCAGGCGCTCGGCCGGCCTCCGGGGCAGGGATCGCTGCTGTGGAAGTGCGATCGCGGCCGGCCGCTGTGGAGACTCCCCGGGCTTGGCTGGTGCGGACGACGCACCGGCTGCGTCGTACGCACCAGCCAGCCTCGCTCGGACCACGGGTCTCGGGACCGCGGACCTCGTCTCGGGGCGAGCGCCTCGCTCAGCCGGTGACGACGACGTTGAGGCGACGGACCTCGGCGGGCTTGTCGAGGTCGTCGCGAGTGAGCTCCAGCCGGAGCGGAGCGACGGTGGTGTCTCCCTGGAAGACGAGGAACCGGAGCGCCCAGGCGCTCTCCTCGGCGGTCGCCTGGGTCGGGACCTCACCGGGCGGGACCAGCGGGACGAGGTGGCCGGGCAGCTCCGCGACGCGCCACCGGTTGCGGCTCATGGTGCGGCGGAACCGCAGCTCGAGGCCGGAACCAGCGGGAACGCGGACGGTCTTGCCGGACGGCGGGTCGCTGACGATGTGGTGCATGACGCCTCCCCCAGAAGTGCCTTCGATGCCCAGAAGGAGCCGGGCAGCGACGCGCTGATACCCCCGACGGCGTCGCGCCGAGCGAGTACCCGAGGTTCAGGCGAAACACACGAAGGGTGCGGGAGGTGTCCCTTCGTCGGGGGGCGGCAGGGCTGCCGCGAGGGCCGCCGCGGGGTCGAGCCCGGCGCGCAGGCCGCGATGCACACCCAGCAGGACGTCGTGCGCGGCGTCGTCGTTGACGGCGGCGGCCGAGGCGATGACGGTGCGCGCGCCGGCGTGCTGCCACGCGGCCGTCATCCCGATCAGCTCCTCGCCATAGCGGACCTCGGAGCGGCCGACCTCGCAGGCCGAGAGCAGTACGACGTCGGGGACGCGGGTGAGCTGGTCGATGTCATAGCCGAACCAGGGACCATCGACGAGCTCGACCCCGGAGAACAGCGGGTTCTCCGAGGAGTGCCGCCCGTGCGCCGACAGGTGGAGTACGTCGACCGAGCCGGCGACGCCGGTCACAGCGGCGGCCGTGGCATCGGCTCCGGTGAGCACCGTCGACCCGGCCCAGAGGCGGGCGGCCGCGGTCACCTCGGCCTGAGCCCGCGCGACCCGTGGCCCGGCGACGAAGCCGGCGTTCGCCATGCGGGGCGGCGATGACTGCCGCAGCTGCCAGGAGGTGGCCGACTGGGCCACGGTGACCGAGCGGCCCTGCAGCCCCGGCAGCAGCCCCCACGGCACCCCGGCGAGCACGCCGGACGGCGTGAGGACCAGGCCCCGGTCGCCGATCGCCTCAAGCAGCGGAGTGACCAACAGGTCCGCCAGCTCGCCGAGTCGTGAGGCCAGCTGGCGCCGGACGGGGCCCGCGAACGGCTCGGGCAGCTCCGAGGCCGCCATGTCGAGATCAGGGAAGAGCCCGCCGAGCTGGGCGTCGAGTCGCTCGCGACTGCCCAGGTCGACGACCACGGCCGACCCAGGCGTGGCGACCAGGGCGGCCACGGTGTCGGGGGTGGTGACATAGGCGACCAGCGCCCGACCGTCGCCGAGGCTGTCCTGCAGCGCGTCGAGACCGATGGGCTCGGCCACCTGACGCGAGCCGTCGCCGTACCACGCGCGCTGCCGGATCGAGTCCTGGAGCTCGGCCATCCGACGCCCCTCCGCCGAGCGGGGGTCGGGTGTCATCGACTGCAGCCAGCGCAGCTCCGACAGGTCCGCGCTCACCCGCTCGTCGGCGGGCGGGCGCACCGGGATGATGCGGCTGGCGAGCGCCCGTGCCCGCTCCGACCACTCGAGGAACACCTCGGGCCGACCGTCGGCGACGGCCATCCGGAGCCCGTCGATCGCCAGCTGGCGACCATGCCCGACGACCCCGCTCTGGAGGTCGAGGCTCCCGAACGACGACTGCCAGGCGTGCAGCTCGGACAACCCCTGCCGGAGCCGGGTGAACGACCGCGCCCGTCGACCCCGGGCCCGTTCGAGGTCGGCGGCCACCTCGTGGTGCAGCAGGCGAGCACCGATGGGGGCCGACTCCGACAGCCTCACCCGGCGCAGCCGCGCTGCCGCCGCGTCGAGGTCGCCGCGCCGGATCAACACCCGGCAGGCGTGCAGCTCGACGTTGGCGGCGTCCACCGAGAGCCGCTCGCGGCGGAGCCCCGGCAGGAGCCCGTCGATCTCGTCGACCAACGAGGCCGACCGGCCACCACTGCGGACGGCGGCCATCGTCGCCACCGCCTCGGCTCGCAGGGCCCACACGTCACTGCCGTGGCTGCGGAACCGACGGGCCGCCTGACGAGCCACCGACCGCGCGGCGCGGGGATCGTGCCCGAGCAGGGCGCGGGCCCGCACCAGCTCGGTCTCGCCCTGGAACAGCGACAGCCGTCGCGACCCATAGGCGCGCGCGGCCTCGTGGAGCTGTTGCTCGCCCTGACGCAGCAGCCCGGCCGCGATCAGGATCTCGGCCCGCGTCTGTTGGATCGTCGCCTGGTAGAGGGGGCCGAGATTCGCCAGACGGGGCTCGACGTCATCGATCGCCCTCATCGCCGCAACGAGATCCCCGGACAACTGATCGACATAGGCCAGGTTGAAGCGCGCCTTGTCGTAGTTCGGGTCCGCGTCGGGTGACCCGAGCACCTCGAGGACGGCGGTGAAGTCGCGCCGAGCGTCGGTCAGCGCACCGTTCTGCATGTGGAGGTTGCCCCGGTTGTTGTGGGCCCGGCCGCTCAGGATCGGGTCGCTGCCGATGACGGTGAGTGCGTCGGTGAAGTCACGCAGGGCCTCCGTCGAGTTGCCCCACGGGCCATCAGCAGCCCCGCTGGCTCCGCGCGATCCCACGCGTGCGGGGGCTGAGCCCGGGCCGGGCGAGGACGGCGTCGAGGCGCTCGACGGCCCCGGTCAGGTCACCGGTCTCGCTGTCGAGGTAGGCCGTGCTGACCTCGATCAACGAGGAGAGGTCGGGATCGTCGCTGGCCGCGGCAGCCCTGGTGAGGTAGCGGCGCGCGGACCCGAGGCGTCCTGCGTTGCTCGCAGCGACGCCTCGGTCATAGAGCTCACGAGCCGGCAGCACCTCGCAATTCTGACGGCTTCATGTCGGTGAGTTCCACCAGCGCGTTCCAGGCGCGCCGCTTCGTGCTCGTTGCGGCCTCGTTGGGTGGCCGGCGCGTGAGCTCCTCACCCAGCCGATGGGCGAGACGACCGGCGAAGAGCGGCGCGGCGAACGACGTACCGCTCCACACCGCGAACCCACCGGTGTAGTTGTCCGGGTCGATCGACTCACGCACCCGCTGATAGGCCTCCGACCGAGCCGTCGGCAGCAGGCCTCCCTCGAAGTCGATCGGCAGCGTGCTCACCACGGCGGCGCCGTAGTCATAGACGCGGACCCAGGGCCCGGCGTTGGAGAAGAGAGCGTCGGACGCACCGCTGGGGTTGAGCGCCCCGACGGACACGATCGGGATGGCGCTGGGGTCGGGCGGGATGGGGCCCTTGCCGTCGGCCCAGGGGGCGAACGCCGCCGGGAACATCGGCCTTGCCGTCGCGTCGTTGCCGGCCGAGCAGACCACCGTCGTGCCGGCCGCGCCGAACCGTCGCATGATCTCCCACACCGTTGGGTCGACCAGCGTGTCCTCGGGCGTCTCGTGGTAGTAGCCCAACGACAGGTTGAGGACGTCGATGGCCTGCCCGGTCTTGGGATCCGCGGCGTGGCGCTCGACGAGCGTGAGGATGTCCGTCAGCGCCTGGATCAGTGCCGACTCCCGGATCGGGCCGGCCGAGTCCACGACCCGCCACGCGATGATGTCCGCGTCGGGGCAGGCCTGGTGGATCAGCCCGCAGATGAAGGTGCCGTGGCCGGAATAGGGGTCGATCGCACCGTCGAGCGGACCCACCTGGTCGGGATAGATCTCGGGATTGGTCTGGTCGTCGAAATAGCCGATGGCGGCGCCGTCCAGCTTGACGTCGGTCTTGACCACGCCGTCCAGCCACGGGTGGGTGCCGCAGCCCGTGTCAAGGACGGCGACGACCGGTCGGCGCCCCTTGATCTCCTTGTCCGACCGTCGGTGTGGGCGCGGCCCGACATAGGCGACAGGCTCGCGGCCACCGCTGCCGGGGAACATGTAGGAGACGATCGGCATGTCGGTGCCGTTGGGGCCCCACATGCCGGGGTTGGGGCCCCACATGCCGGGGTTGGGCCCCCACATCCCCGGGCGCAAGAAGACGACGTGGTCGAGGCCTACGCCGCGCATCTCCTCGATGCCGAAGCGGGCGCGGGCCTGCTGGAGCAGCGCCCAGCCGTCCGGGGCCTGGACAGCCTTCTCGTTGCCCTCGGCGACGGCGAGGTTCACCCCGATCACGCCGATCGGGCTCTGGGCGGCCGACCTGACCTTGGCCGCGGCGCGCCGCCGGCGCTGGGGGGCCGGGACGTCGGTGCCGCGATCCGGCGTGATGGTCCAGCCGAGCTCGAAGGCCACCTCCGACAGGTGGGCGAACAGCGTGCCGACGTCGAAGAGGGTGGAGATGATCAGCCGCGGCCCGACATAGACCGTCGAGAACGGCTTGACCCCCGGCAGGGTGATCGCGCTCTCGGGGTCGAGGACCCGACCCTCGGACATCTCCAGGACGCGCCGCGGCGGTGGCGTCGGGTCCCGCCACAGCGTGGTGTCGAGCGCGCTCGGTCCGGACGGGTACTTCGACGGGTTGCCGTTCATGTCCACTTGTCGTCCTGCTTCTCGGGAGGGGGGTGACGTGGTCAGATCTCGAAAGCCGGGGTGCCGAAGGGCTTGGCGGCCTCGTCGGCGGGGGTGAGCCAGAGTCGGTAGAGGCCGACGGGCAGGTCGGGGAACTCGAAGCGGCCGCGGTCGTCGACCTGGGTCTCCCACGACTGCTCGGCGCCCTGGTCGATCCGCGTGGCGCGCACGGTGATCGAGGCGGGCGGGACGACCCAGCCGTCCAGGCGGGTCGTCGGGCCGCCGTTGCCGCCGCCGGCTCGGACCAGCAGGTCGAGGTTGTCGCCGCCGAAGCGCAGCGTGTACGCCGTCCCGGCGCTGCGGGTCCCGGCAAGCTCGGCGGTCCGCTCGATCAGCAGCATCAGCTCATAGTCGAGGTCGGTGTCGGCGAGCGCCACCTCGGCGTGCACGAGCGCTTGCATGCGCTCGACCAGCCCGTCGGGCATGGGGTCCCGCTGGGTCCACAGCTCCTCGAGGGCCCCAAAGATCTCCTCGCGCGTCATCGCCCCGTCTCCTCTGCATCAGCGGCGTCCCCGAGGGCCGCGCGCAACTTCGCCAGGCAGCGGCTCCGGGTGGGCCCGATGCTGCCGATCGGCATGTCCAGCGACTCCGCCACGGCCTTGTAGTCCGGCCGGTGCTCGAAGGCGACGATCCTCAGCAGCCGCTGGCAGCGCTCGTTGAGCGTGGCCACCGCCAGCCACAGCCGGTCCTCGTCGTCGTGCTGCACCGCCTCCGACTCGGCCGACCGCTGGGCGGGCAGGCGCGCCTCGAACTCGGCGTCCTCGACGGGCACGGCCCGCGATGACTTCTGCGAGACCCGCCAGGCCTCGCGCCGGGCGGTCATGGTCAGCCACCCTCCCACGGCCTGCGCGTCCTCGATGCTGTCGCGGCGTCGTACGAGCGCCAACCAGGTCGTCTGGATGACGTCCTCGGCGGAGTCCTGCGACAGGCGATAGGCGCGCACCACGTGCCACAGCACCGGGGTCATCGTCGCGACCAGCTCGTCCAACCCGGCCTGGTCGCCGTCGAGCCAGCGGAGGAAGCACGACGAGGCGTCCGACCACACCTGGCCGGATCGGTCCCGCGATCCTGCTTGTCCCACGCTGCTCTCCCACACCGACGCTGGGGCTGTCGAGGTCGTCACATCGGTCAGGAGGACCCGAGGCTCGTCCTGATACGTGACGCGGTTCACCTGCGTCCCCCACTGTGCCCGAACACGCGCCGCGACGGAATCCGCACCACCCAAGGACCGACCACCAAGGGCGCAGAAAATTCCCACAACTTTCTTCCCTGGCGATGTATCTGACCAGTGCAGACCCGCTCCATGTCAGTAGCGCGCCCACCCAGTCGGGGTGTTTCAACTCCCCTCGGGCGGGTAGGAGCGATGCACAGGGATCCGAGAGGTGCGGGGGACCGCTCGGATCCCTGTTGCTCGTTGCGGACCCGGTAGCCTCGCTTGCTGTGAGTCTGACCGTCCGGCCGATCTCGGCAAGCCAGCACCTGGACTTCCTCCGAGGCCGACGGTCCGCGAGCTTCCTGCAGACGCCGGCCTGGGGGCGGGTGAAGTCGGAGTGGCGCCACGAGTCGCTCGGCTGGTTCGACGGGTCCGGATCGGCGCCGGTGGGCGCCGGGCTGGTGCTCTATCGCCAGGTGCCGCGGCTCAAGCGCTACCTCGCCTATCTGCCCGAAGGCCCGGTGATCGACTGGGACAGTCCCGACCTGGCCGACTGGCTCGACCCGCTGACGGCCCACCTGCGTCGCGAGCGCGCCTTCGGCGTCCGGATGGGGCCGCCGGTCATCACGCGCCGCTGGAGCGCGGCCCAGGTCAAGGACGGCATCGCGTCGGCTGACGTACGCCGCCTCACCGAGCTGGCGCCGATCGAGCGGTCGCAGGGCGGTGCCGCCGTGGTGTCCCAGCTGACCGAGCTCGGCTGGCGTCCCCAGCTCGCCGAGGGCGGCTTCTCAGCGGGGCAGCCGCAGTTCAACTTCTGGGTGCCGTTGACCGATGCGAGCGGTGCACCCCGCACCGAGGCCGACGTCCTCGCGGGCATGAACCAGCTGTGGCGTCGCAACATCCGCAAGGCTGAGAAGTCGGGGGTCGTGACCAGTGTCGGCGGGCGCGCCGACCTGGCGTCGTTCCACGCCCTCTATGTCCACACCGCCGAGCGCGACCACTTCACCCCGCGCCCGCTGCCCTACTTCGAGACGATGTACGACGCGCTGGCGGCCGAGGAGCCCGACCGGATCACGCTCCACCTGGCCCACCACGAGGGCGACCTCGTGGCGGCGACCATCGCGATCCGGGTCGGCACCCACGCGTGGTACTCCTACGGCGCCTCCTCCACCGACAAGCGCGAGGTCCGCGGCTCCAACGCCGTGCAGTGGGCGATGATCCGCCAAGCACTCGCGGCCGGGGCCGAGATCTATGACCTGCGCGGCATCACCGACACCCTCGACGCCGAGGACCCCCACGTGGGCCTGATCCAGTTCAAGGTCGGGACCGGCGGCCAGGCCGTCGAATATGCCGGCGAGTGGGATCTCCCGCTCAACAACCTCCTCTACCGCGGCTTCGACCTCTACATGCGGAGGCGTGGATGAGCCTCACGCTGACCATCGACGGCGAGCGCTGGCGCCGCCACCTGCTGGCGGTCGCTGCGGAGAACCCCGGACTGGTCCCGGTGGCCAAGGGCAACGGCTATGGCTTCACCGTCGGAAGGCTGGCCCGCAAGAGCCAGTGGCTGACGGCCCAGGGCCACGCCGTCGACACGCTGGCTGTCGGCACCTATGACGAGCTGCCGGAGGCGGCGCAGCGCTTCGACGGGTCGCTGCTGGTGCTCACGCCGTGGCGGCCGTTCGGGGCGGCGCTCGAGCTCTCACCCGACCTCGCGGACCGGGTGATCCACACGGTCAGCCGCGACGAGGACCTGGTGGCGCTGCTCGAGCGCGACCCCCGCGCCCGCTATGTCCTCGAAGAGGTCACCACGATGCTGCGCCACGGGCTCACCGCGCGTCAGCTGCGCGCGGTGGGCGCCCGGCTCCACGCCCTCGGACGTGGTCGCCGCGGGCGGCTCGAGGGCGTGGCCTTCCACCTCCCGCTCGGTCAGGGCGGCCACGAGTCGGAGATGCACCGGCTGCTCACCGACGTCGTCTCGGCCGGGCTCGACACCACGACGATCTGGGTCAGCCACCTGACCGTCGGCGAGCTGGGCCGACTGCGTTCCGCCTATCCGGACCTGACCTTCCGACCGCGGATCGGCACGTCCCTCTGGCTCGGCGACCGGGGTGCGCTGCGCGTGACCGCGACCGTGCTCGACGTCCACCCGGTCGAGCGTGGCGACGGCTTCGGCTACCGCCAGCGCTCGGTGCCCAAGTCCGGCCACCTGCTGGTCGTCAGCGGCGGCACCGCCCACGGGATCGGGCTCGCCGCGCCGACGGGTGACCAGTCGGTCAGGTCGCGGGCCGCCGCGCTCGCCCGTGGCGGCCTCGACGCGGCCGGGTTCGTGCGCTCGCCGTTCCACATCGACGGCAAGTCACGGCTGTTCGCCGAGCCGCCCCATATGCAGGCCTCGATGCTCTTCCTCCCCGAGGGGCCCCGGGTCCCGGCCGTGGGCGACGAGGTCGAGGTCCGCGTCCGCTTCACGACGACCACTTTCGACCGCATCGTCACCACCTGAGCCGCCGACCCCGACACCGTCTCGTGGGTCGTCCTCCGAGGCGACCGGGTCGTGCCAGGGGCGCCGCAGGTCGCGGACGACGACGGCGACGAGATAGAGCTCGGCCAGGATCCGCACGGCGATGGCGAGCCAATAGAAGCCGACGTCGCCGCCGCCCGCGGGGTCGAGGATGCCGCCGAGGTACCACCACACCGACGCGAAATAGAAGATCTCCCCGGAGAACCACACCAACAGGTCGCGCCAACGCGGCCGGGCTAGCGCCGCGAGCGGGAGCAGCCACAGCACGTATTGCGGCGAGTAGACCTTGTTGACCAACAGGAAGCCGGCCACGATCAGGAAGCCCAGCTGGGCCAGTCGCGGCGTGCGCGGAGCCCCGAGCCCGAGGATCAGCACGCCGGCGCACCAGGCCACGAAGAAGGCCCACGAGCCGAGGTTGATCGTGTGGGCGGTGATCCCGAGGTCGAAGGCCTGGTCGATGACCATCCAGATCGAGCCCAGGTCGGCGCCGCGCTCGCTGTTGAAGGTCCAGAAGACCTTCCACTCGTCGGGTCCGGTCAGATAGGCGGGGGCGTTGGCAACCGCCCACGCGATGGCGGACACCAGCGCGGTCACGGCGAAGGCGCCCCACTGCCGACGGCGCCAGCAGATCACCAGGATCCCGCCGAGCAGGAAGAGCGGATAGAGCTTGGCCGCAGTGCCGAGACCGATGAACACGCCGGTCAGCGCTGGTCGGCCACGGGCCCAGGCCCACAGGGCGCCGGCGACCAGCACGACGGCGACCATGTCCCAGTTGATCAGCCCCGTCAGCGCGAGCGGGGGCGCGAGCGCGAAACCAGCGGCGTCCCAAGGTCGGCCCGGGTTGACGCGGACCAGGAACGCCGACGTGATCAGTGCGAGGAGCGCGAAGCCGATCGCGTTGACGACGACGAACGTCTTCATCTCCTTGACGATCGCGGGCTGGCCGCCCAGCGAGTCGGCCGGTTGCTCATAGCGCGGTGACAGGTCCGGTGACCCGGACACCCAGTGTGTCGCCCAGGCGGTGCCCCAGGCCCAATAGGAGATGCCGACCGGGTACTCCATGACCGAGTAGCGCTGGCGGACCTGGGCGTCGTCGTCGTAGGGCCAGGTCAGCTCGGCGAACCCACGACCGGTGTAGAGGTAGGGCAGGTCGGAGTAGCACATGTGGACGTAGCGCAGGTCGCCGTCCTGCCAGGACGTGGCATAACAGGTGCTCTTCTGCACCATGCCGAGCGCGAAGGTGATGGCGGTGAGCGCGAGGATCACCCGCAGCGGCGTCCACCACGGGTGGCGCGTGGCGCGCTCACCCAGTGGCCCGCCGACGCTCTCACTGAGCGCCCCGACGACCGGGTCGTCGAGGGTGGGATGCACGCGCGCGTTGTCGGCCACGTGTGACTGGTTATCAGACGACCGGTGAGGATGCCATCAGCCGCACCGGCGTCAGCCGGCCCCGGACGAGGACGCCGGCGGTGCCGAGGAGCTGGGTGGGGCCGAGCTCGAGGGCGGGGCCGACGACGACGGCGGGGCGGAGCTGGACGGTGGGGCCGACGACGAGGGCGGGGCGGAGCTGGACGGCGGGGCCGACGACGACGCCGGCGGGGTCTTGCTCGGCTTGGGCGTCTTGGTCGGCTGCGGCGCGTGACCGTCGGACGGCGCCTCGCCGTCGACATAGACCGCGGGCGGGAACTCCTCGACCGGCTCGCCCTCGAGCTCGCTGGTCATGATGGCGGTCCACGTCTGGGTCGGGTAGGCGCCACCGAAGTAGGCCGGCAGCCACCCGTCGAGCTGGTCGTCGCCATCGCCCCGGACATACATCACGGCCGTGGCGAGCTGGGGCGTCGCGCCGACGAACCAGGCCGAGGAGACCTGGTCCTTGCTGTTGGTCGCGGTCCCGGTCTTGCCGGCCACCGGTCGGCCGAGGGCGAGCGCGGCCGTGCCGGTGCCGGAGCGCACGACCTGCTGCATCGCATAGGTGACGTCCGCGGCGATGTCGGGGTTGAGGACCTGCTTGGCCGGTGACTTGAAGGTGTAGTCGTGGCCGTTGATCGGGTCGACGACCTTGGCGATCACGTGCACCTCGGCGCGCTTGCCCTGGGCGGCGAGCGTGGCATAGGCGTTGGCCATGTTGATCGGGCTCACCCGCGCCCGCCCGAGGGTGATGAGGGTGTCGTCGGGGCTCAGGTCGGTGCTGCGGTTGGGGATGCCGGGCATGCTCTGGCTGCCATGGGTGGGCGGGATGCCGAGCTTCTTGGCCATCTCATAGACCGCGCGCGGTCCGTCGTTCATCGCGTCGGTCATGTCGACGAACGCCGTGTTGACGGAGTCCTCGAGCGCCTTGATTGCGCTGATGCTGGCGCCATAGCTGGTGTCCTGCTCGTTGCGCACGGCCAGCCCGTCCGGGAACTCGAACGGGTTGTTGCCATAGAACGTGTCCTTGAGCGAGAACCCCTGCTCGATGGCCGCGGCGAGGGTGATCGGCTTCATGGTCGAGCCGACCATGCCGCCCGCGACCGCCCAGTTGATCTGGGAGTCGAGGTAGTCCTGGCCGCCATAGAACCCGAGCAGCGCTCCGGTGCCGGGCTGGACGGTGGCGGCGCCGATGTGGAGCTGCTTGTCACCGAAGCCCGCGGGGCGCTGTGCGAGGACGGCGTCCTCGATGTCCTTCATGACCGTGGGGTCGAGGGTCGTGGTGACGCGCAGCCCGCCCCCGTCGATCTCCTGGTCGCTGTAGCCCAGCGCGTGGAGCTCGTTGCGCACCAGGGTGAGCATGTGGCCGTTCTGGCCGCCGTAGCGGTCGCTGGCCTGGATCTTGGGGAACTTGGGAAGCTTGTCGAGCGCCTTGTCGGCGCGGGCCTGGTCGAGGTTGCCCATCGAGACCATGCCGTTGAGGACGTATTGGTAGCGGCCGAACAGCCGCTCCTTGGCATCGGCGCCGTTGGCCGGGTCGAACCCGGTCGGGTTGTTGAGCACGCTGGCGAGCACCGCGGACTGCGCGAGCGTGAGGTCCTTGGCCTTCACGTTGAAGTAGGCCTGGGCCGCGGCCTGGACGCCATAGGCGCCGCGGCCGAAATAGATGGTGTTGAGGTAGTCCTCGAGGATGTGCTGCTTGCTCATCTCGCGTTGGAGCTTGAGCGAGAGGATCGCCTCCTTCACCTTGCGCGACAGACTGCGCTCGGAGGTGAGGTAGAGGATCTTGACGTATTGCTGGGTGATCGTCGAGGCACCCTGGGTCGCGCCGCCCCGGGCGTTGTTGAACGCCGCCCGGATGATGCCCTTGGGGTCGATGCCCTTGTTGGTCCAGAAGGAGCGGTCCTCGGCGGAGATGACGGCGTTCTGGAGGTTCTCGGGCATCTCCGACAGCGGGATCGACTCGCGGTTCTGGGTCGCGAACGTGCCGAGCTCGGTCTTGCCGTCGGCATAGAAGACCTGGGTGGTCTGGGTCCGGAAGTCCTTGTTGGGGTCCGGGATCGGGGTGGTCTGGTAGAGGTAGATGAACGTCCCGACGCCGGCGAGCATCGCGACCAGGCCGAGGATCACCAGCCAGAGCAGGGTCTTCTTGAGCCGGCGCTTGACCTTCGACTGCTGCTTGGCGGGCTTGCCGCCCTTACGCCCTCCGGGGGCCGTCGTGGCGGTGCGCGCACGCGTCGAGGCGGTGATCGGCGCCTGGCGGTTCGTTGTCACGTGGGAGGTCTCCGCGGGTCGGCTGTGGGGCGTGGTCGGCCTGTGGGCAGGGCGAGGTCACTGCGCCGAGGCGACGTTCCGAGGGTACGGCGTTCGCCCGGAGGCACCCAATCGGTTCAGCGACTTCTCAGCCTCGGTCGACACGATGTGTCACCGGGGCATATCGCGGATTTCCGTCACTTGGATATATCGCTACGATATGTCGCATGGCACGTCGGGCAGAGACCATCGAGCTGGCAGTCCTCGGGCTGCTGCACGAGGGTCCGATGCACGGCTACGAGCTGCGCAAGCGGCTCAACCTCATGCTCGGGTGGGGTCGGGTGCTGTCCTACGGCACGCTCTACCCCACGCTGAAGAAGCTCCTGCGCACCACTCTCATCGAGGAGTCGGCGACCGCGCCGGTGTCGGCCACCCGCCGACCCCGCATCGTCTATGCCCTCACCGAGGCCGGCCACCGGGAGTTCGAGAACCTGATGTCGGAGGTCGGTCCCGCCGCGTGGGAGGACGACAACTTCGACATCCGGTTCGCGTTCTTCAGTCGCACCGACATGGAGATCCGCCTCCGCGTGCTCGAAGGTCGTCGTACCCGTCTCCAGGAGCGTCTGGCTCGGGTCCAGAGCCAGCTCGCGATGACCCAGAAGGAAGTCGACGGCTACGCAGCCGAGCTGCAGCGCCACGGGGTGGAGTCCGTGGAGCGCGAGGTCCGGTGGCTGGACGACCTGATCAATGCCGAACGGCGGCAGCCGGAGACACCGCCACCGTCGACGACCTGAGCCGGCCCGACCGGACGACCGACCACGAGAGATCACAGGAACAGGGAGGACGAGCCCGATGGGTTCCATCCGCGTAGCAATCGTCGGGGTGGGCAACTGCGCCACCTCGCTCATCCAGGGCGTGGAGTACTACAAGAACGCCGACCCCTCGGGCACCGTGCCGGGTCTCATGCACGTGGCGTTCGGCGACTACCACGTGCGCGACGTCGAGTTCGTCGCGGCCTTCGACGTCGACGCCAAGAAGGTCGGCTTCGACCTGGCGGAGGCGACCCAGGCCTCGGAGAACAACACCATCAAGATCTGCGACGTGCCGCCCACGGGCATCACGGTCCAGCGCGGCCACACCCTGGACGGCCTCGGCAAGTACTACCTCCAGACGATCGACGAGTCCGACGCCGAGCCGGTCGACGTCGTGCAGGTCCTCAAGGACGAGCGCGTCGACGTGCTGGTGTCCTACCTGCCGGTCGGCTCCGAGGACGCCGACAAGTTCTATGCCCAGTGCGCCATCGACGCCGGCTGCGCGTTCGTCAACGCCCTCCCGGTCTTCATCGCCTCCGACCCCGAGTGGGCCAAGAAGTTCGAGGACGCCGGCCTGCCGATCATCGGCGACGACATCAAGTCCCAGGTCGGCGCCACCATCACCCACCGCGTGATGGCCAAGCTGTTCGAGGACCGCGGCGTGACGCTGGACCGCACCTACCAGCTCAACGTCGGCGGCAACATGGACTTCAAGAACATGCTCGAGCGCGAGCGTCTGGAGTCCAAGAAGGTCTCCAAGACCCAGGCCGTCACGTCCAACCTCCACGGCCCCCTGGCCGGCAAGATCCAGGACAAGAACGTCCACATCGGCCCGTCCGACTACGTCGCCTGGCTCGACGACCGCAAGTGGGCCTATGTCCGCCTCGAGGGCCGTGCCTTCGGCGACGTCCCGCTCAACCTCGAGTACAAGCTCGAGGTCTGGGACTCCCCCAACTCCGCCGGCATCATCATCGACGCGATCCGCGCGGCCAAGATCGCCAAGGACCGCGGCCTGGGCGGTCCGGTGATCTCGGCGTCGTCCTACCTGATGAAGAGCCCGCCGGTGCAGCTGCCCGACGACGAGGGCCGTGCCCGCGTCGAGGCGTTCATCCGCGGCGAGGAGTGACGCTCCCTCTCTCGTGGTGAGGAGCCGGTGTCCCCAGGACGCCGGCTCCTCGGCATTTCGCGTCCCGGCCCTCGGCCGACTGCGTTCCGCGGCCGCCGAGGTGCCCGGGACCGATTCTGTCGTTCGCCAGCGGTGGGGCGCCTCTTTACCTAGGCTCGGTAGCCGTGACGACGCGTCGGCTGCCGTTCGCGCTGCCGGCACTCCTCCTGGGTGCCGGTCTGCTCGTCACGCCTCCGGCGTCCGCCGCCGCTCCCGCGCCCGACCACACGCCGCCGGTGGTCACCGTGCCGGCCGCGCTGACGGCCGAGGCCACCGGACCTTCCGGTGCGATCGTGACCTACGTCGACGCCACCGCCTTGGACGACGTGGACGGTCCGCTGCCCACGACCTGCCTGGACCAGGCCAACGCGCCGCGTGCCAGCGGTGACAGCTTCCCGCTCGGCACCACGACGATCACCTGCACCGCGACCGACGCCGCCGACAACACCGGCCAGGAGAGCTTCACCGTCACTGTCGAGGACACGACCGGTCCGGTCGTGACCGTGCCCGCCGACCCGTCGGCCGAGGCGACGGGACCGCTCGGAGCCGTGGTCAGCTATGCCGACGCGAGCGCCACCGACCTGGTCGACGGCCCGGTGCCGGTCACCTGCGTCGACGAGGTCCCCCAGGGACGCGCCAGCGGCGACACCTTCCCCGTGGGTGCCACCACGGTCACGTGCACGGCGACCGACGCCACCGACAACAGCGGCCAGGCCTCCTTCACCGTCACGGTGCACGACACCACCGACCCCGTCGTGACCGTCCCCAGCAACAAGACCGTCGAGGCCACCGGCCCGTCCGGACGGGCGGTCACCTTCACCACCCCCACCGCCACCGACCTCGTCAACGGCAGCCTGCCGACCACCTGCCGCGACCAGGCCAACCAGGTCCGCAGCAGCGGCGACACCTACCCGCTCGGCACCACGATCCTCACCTGCAAGGCCACCGACGCCGCCAACAACACCGGCCAGGCCTCCTTCACCATCACCGTCCACGACACGACCGCTCCGTCGGTGTCGGTCCCCAGCAACAGGACCGTCGAGGCCACCGGCCCGTCCGGTCGGACGGTCACCTTCACTGCGCCGAGCGCCACCGACCTCGTCGACGGCACCCTGCCGACCAGCTGCCGCGACCAGGACGACCAGGTGCGCGCGAGCGGGGACACCTACCCCCTGGGCACGACCACGATCACGTGCACGGCGACCGACACCGCCAACAACACCGGCCAGGCCTCCTTCACCATCACGGTGCGCGACACCACCGACCCCGCCGTGACCGTCCCCAGCAACAAGACCGTCGAAGCCACCGGCCCCTCCGGCGCGGTCGTCACCTTCACCACCCCGAGCGCCACCGACCTCGTCGACGGCACCGTGGCCACGACCTGCCGCGACCAGGCCAACCAGGTCCGCAACAGCGGCGACACCTACCCGCTCGGCACCATGATCCTCACGTGCAAGGCCACCGACGCCGCCAACAACACCGGCCAGGCCTCGTTCTCCATCACCGTCCACGACACCACCGGACCGGCCATCACGGTGCCCGCCAACATCACCCGCGAGGCCACCGGGCCCAACGGACGCCAGACGACCTGGGTGGCGCCCTCGGCGACCGACCTGGTCAGTGGCAGCCGCACCGTCACCTGCAGCAGCCAGCCCACAGCAGGCCTGGCCTCCGGTGACGTCTTCCCACTCGGGGTCACCACCATCGACTGCGCCGCCTCCGACTCGGCCGGCAACCAGAGCCACAGCTCGTTCACGATCACGGTCCGCGACACCACCAAGCCGCTGATCTCCGGGACCCCCGGCAACATCCAGGTCGAGGCGACCAGCGCCTCGGGCGCCCCCGCCACGTTCACGCTGCCCACGGCGACGGACCTGGTCGACGGCAACCTGGCAGTGAACTGCGACCACGCTTCGGGGAGCACCTTCCCGCTCTATGCGACTCCGATCGCCACCACGGTGACCTGCTCGGTCACCGACGCGGCCCACAACACCGCGACCAGCCAGTTCACCGTGACGGTGGTCGACTACACCTCCCCCGAGCTGGTCACGCCCGAGAACCCGACGTATCCGGCCGAGAGCCCGCTCGGTGCCTCCGTGACCCTCGACGTCTATGCCATGGACCTGGTCGACGGCCGGATCGACGCCGACTGCACACCGCTGCTGGCCATCTATCCCATCGGGACCACGACGATCACCTGCTCGGTGATCGACACCTGGGGCAACGAGGCCATCACCATCTTCGACCTCACCGTCGAGGGTGTCGTCGACCCCCAGCTCACCGCCAGCATCGCGAGCGCCAAGCCCAAGCTCCACGGCTGGTACCGCACCCCGGTCACCGTCTCGTTCACCTGCACCCCGGGCAGCTCGGTCGACCTCGACCCGTGCCCCGAGCCGGTCGTCGTCACCGAGAGCATCAAGAACAAGGTGATCGACCGTTCGATCGACGCCGCCGACGGCGGTCACGCCCACGTCGCGGTGACCGTCAGCGTCGACCTGGTCAAGCCGACGGTCCGGATCACCAAGCTCTCCAGCAAGTCACCCCGCTGCGTCGCGAGCGACGCGATGTCCGGGGTCGACTCGTGCCGGCTGACCCACCACAAGGTCGGCAAGAAGATCGTCTGGACCGCGACGGCGGTGGACCTCGCGGGCAACCGCCAGGTCGTCAAGGCCACGACCCGCGCCTAGACCGCGACCGGTCCGACCGTCGTTTCGCTGTCTCAGTCGGGGTGCTCGGCCGCCCACGCCATCAGCGCGGCCACGGCCTCGTCGCGCTCCATCGGACCCAGGTCCATGCGCAGGTCGAGCAGGTGCCGGTAGGCCTGGCCCACCCGCCGCCCCGGCGGGATCGCAAGGATCTCCATGATCTCGTTGCCATCCAGCGCGGGCCTCAGGGCGTCGAGCTCCTCCTGCTCCGACAGCCGGGCGATCCGGGACTCGATGTCGTCATAGGTGCGCTGCAGCCGCTCGGCCTTGCGGCGGTTGCGGGTCGTGGAGTCGGCACGCGTGAGCACGTGGAGGTGCTCGAGCTGGTCGCCCGCGTCGCGCACGTAGCGACGTACGGCGGAGTCTGTCCACTCACCGGAGCCATAGCCGTGGAAGCGGAGGTGGAGCTCGACCAGCCGGCTCACCGCGTCGGTCAGCTCGTTGGAGAACCGCAGCTCCTTCATCCGCTTGCGGGTCATCTTGGCGCCGACGACGTCGTGGTGGTGGAACGTGACGGTCCCGTCGGACCCGAAGCGGCGCGTGCGTGGCTTGCCGATGTCGTGCATCAGCGCCGCGAAGCGCGCCACGAAGTCGGGTCCGCCTCCCGGCAGTCGGTCCTCGAGGGCGATCGTCTGCTCGAGCACCGTCAGGGTGTGCTCATAGACGTCCTTGTGGCGGTGGTGCTCGTCGCGTTCGAGCTTGAGGGTGGGCAGCTCCGGCAGCACCCGGTCGGCCAGGCCGGTCTCGACGAGCAGGGTGAGCCCCCGGCGTGGATAGGGCGCGCAGACGAGCTTGACCAGCTCGTCACGGACGCGTTCGGCGGAGATGATCTCGATGCGGTCGGCCATCGCGCTCATCGCCGCGACGACCTCGGGGGCGACGGTGAATCCCAGCTGGGCGGCGAACCGCGCGGCCCTCATCATCCGCAGCGGGTCGTCGGAGAAGGAGTCCTCCGGCCGCCCCGGCGTGCGCAGCACCCGGTGGGCCAGGTCGACGACCCCGCCGAACGGATCCTCGAAGACCCGGCCGGGCAGCGTCACGGCCATCGCGTTGACCGTGAAGTCCCGGCGACCCAGGTCGCCTGCCAGCGAGTCGCCGAAGTCGACGTCCGGCTTGCGCGAGGCGGGGTCGTAGGACTCCGACCGATAGGTGGTGATCTCCACCTGCCAGTCGCCCTTGCGACAGCCGATGGTGCCGAAGGCCCGACCCATGTCCCACACCGCATCGGCCCACCCCGCGATGAGCCGCTCGGTGACCTCGGGCCGGGCCGACGTGGTGAAGTCCAAGTCGTTCTGGAGCCGACCGAGCATGGCGTCCCGCACCGGTCCACCGACCAGCGCCAGGGTCTCGCCCGCCGCGGCGAACCGGCCCCCGAGCTCGTCGATGACGGGGCCGATCCGGTCGAGCTCCTCGCTGACCGCGCGCTGGACCTCGCTCATGTTAAGAGGAGCAGGGGGGTCGACGGACACGGGCACTCACTCTAGTGGCCGCCTGTACGGCGCGGCGGGGCAGGCGGTCGGCGACGGATAGAGTCGGCGCGTGGTCCGTCCTGCGTCGGTGATGTCGCTGCTCGCCGTCGCGACGACCCTCGCCGCCGTCCTCTCCGGCCCGCCCCCGGCGCAGGCCCACGCCGGACCCTCTGCCGCGGCCGACCTGCCCCTCCAGGTGACGATCACCGCCCTGAGCCCGTCGGTGGTGCCCCGCGAAGGACCTCTCCAGGTCAGCGGCACCGTCACCAACACCGGCGACCAGACCTATCAGGCGATCCGGCTCTATGGGCTGACCTCGACGGTCCCGATCACCTCGCGGTTCGAGTTGGCCACGGCGGCCGCCAGTGATCCCGCCGTCGAGGTCGGCAACCGGATCCTGGACGTCTTCGACTCCATCGACTCCCTGGCCCCGGGCGCGTCGGCGCCCTACTCCATCCGGATCCCCCGGCGGCTGCTGCCGATCGACGCCGAGACATCGACGCCGGGGATCTATTGGCTCGGCGTGCACGCGCTCGGTGAGACCACCGACGGTCGTGACCTGGTCGCCGACGGCAAGGCACGCACGTTCCTCCCGCTCATGCACGACGCGCCGGGGCGTGTCGACGCCGCGCTGGTGGTGTCGCTGCGGCATGCGGTGCGCTACCGCCCGGACGGGTCCGTGGGCCGGCTGACCCAGTGGCGCAACGATCTCGGACCCGGCGGACGGCTGTCAGCGCTGGTCGGCTTCGCCCGGGCAGCCGGCCCCCGCCGGCTGACCTGGCTGGTGGACCCGGCCGTGACCGATGCGGTCGCGCGGCTGGCAGCCGGCAACCCGCCCCGCTGGCTCGGCCGCTCCAAGGAGGGGGAGCAGCCGCCCACGCTGACCGGTGCCGAGCCGGTCCCCAAGCTCCGGGTCGAGAGCAAGCAGTCCACCACGACCTCGGTCGCCGACGAGGCTCGCGGGTGGCTGAGCGCCGCGGCCACCGCGCTGGCGGGCGACCAGCTGCTCGCCCTGCCCTATGGCGACATGGACGTGTCGGCGGCCGCCACCTGGTCGCATGGGCTCTATCAGACCGCTCGCCGCGAGGCCGGCGGGGGCAACGCGGCCCTCGACCTGCCGTCCTCGCCGGCCGTGGCTCCGCCCGACGGCTATCTCGACCCCACGGCCCTCGGCCTGCTCAGCCGCACCACGACCACGATCATCAGCGACGCGATGCTCAGCGACCGACCGCGACGGCAGTCCCCGGTGTTGGGCCTCGCCGACGGCAAGCGGTTGGTGTTCGCCGACGCCCAGGCCGCCACGGGGGGACCGCTGCCCGGACCGCAGGTGACTCCGCTCCAGGAGCGTCAGCGCATCCTCAGCGATGCGGCGCTGCGGTTGCTCAGCGGCGAAGGGCCGCTCGTCGTCACGCTGCCGACCGAGTGGGAGCCGGGCTCCCCGGTGGACGCCGAGGAGTTCTTCACCGGGCTCCGCGTGCCCTGGCTGCACCTGACCTCCCTGCGTCAGATCGCCCGGACGACGCCCGCGGACATCGACGCGGAGCAGCTGCGCTACCCGACGGCCCGGGCCGAGGAGGAGCTGCCCTCGACGAACTTCGAGGCTGCTGGCGATCTGCTCGCGGCCGGCGAGATCACCCAGTCGATGCTCCCGACCAACCACACGCTGGCCATCGAGACGACCCACCAGGCCCTCACGGTGACGTCGTACGGCGCCCGGGCGCGGCCGATGGTGCAGACCGAGCTGGCGATGCGGTCGCGCGACCGGCTCGAGCGGCTCACGGCCCAGGTCACCGTCGAGGCGCCGCGATCGGTGACCCTGTCGAGCGAGAGCGGTCAGTTCAGCGCCATCGTCACCAACAGCCTGGAGCAGCGGGTCTCGGTCCGGGTGGTGGCGCGGACCGACGGCCAGCTCCGGATCAAGGACTCCCCGGTCGTCGAGCTGGCGCCCGGCGAGGTGCGGTCGATCGAGCTCACCGCTCGCAGCTCCAAGCTCGGGCTGCACGATGTGAGGCTCGCCGTCGCGGACGTCAACGGCGTGCCGCTCGGCGCCAGTGACGACTTCCAGCTCCGGGCCGCCCAGGTCAGCAACGTGATCTGGGTGGTCTTCGCGGTCGGTGGCGTGCTGCTGTTCGGTGCCATCGCCGTCAGGCTCTATCGCCGCGTCCGCGACGCGCTCGGCCGCCGGAGGTCCGCCGCGTGAGTGACCACGACGAGCGGTCGGAGTCCGAGGGGATCCTGCGGTCGTCCGCGGTGATGGCGGCGGGCACCGTCGTCTCGCGACTCACCGGGTTCCTGCGCGCGGGCCTGCTGGCCTGGGCTCTCGGCCCGCTGCTGCACGCCGACATCTTCAACCTCGCCAACACCATCCCCAACATGCTCTACATCCTGTTGGCGGGCGGCATCTTCAACGCCGTCCTCGTGCCTCAGCTCGTGCGGGCCATGAAACACGACGAGGACGGCGGCGACGCCTATACCAACCGGGTGCTCACCCTGGCGGCCCTGTTCCTCGGCGCCGTCACGGTGGTGTTGGTGGTCGCGGCGCCGTGGGTGATGAGCCCGTTCCTCAGCAGCTCCTGGGACTCGCTGCCCGCCCAGCACGACTCGGTGGTCGCCTTCGCGCGCTACTGCCTGCCGCAGGTCTTCTTCTACGGCATGTTCGTGTTGGTCGGTCAGATCCTCAACGCCCGCGGCAGGTTCGGCCCGATGATGTGGGCGCCTATCGCCAACAACGTCATCTCCGTCGGCGTCCTCGCCGCCTATCTGCTCGTCTATGGCACCCCGAGCGACCTATGTGGCGGCTTCACCTCCTCCCAGGAGCTGTTGCTGGGCCTGGGCTCGACCCTCGGCATCGTCGCGCAGTTCCTGATCCTGCTCCCCTATCTCCGGGCCGCGGGCTTCCGCTATCGGCCGCGCTACGACTTCCGCGACGCCGGCCTGGGGCACACGCTTCGGCTCGGCCTGTGGACCGTCCTCTTCGTCGTGGTCAACCAGCTGGCCTACACCGTGGTGGCCCGGCTGGCCGGCGGCGGAACGGCCGAGGCCGCGCTCGGCACCTGTTCGCCCACCACGCAGGCCACGGGTTACACCGTCTATGCGACGGCCTTCCTGATCGTGATGGTGCCCCACTCGGTGATCACCGTGTCGCTGGCCACCGCGATCCTGCCGCGCCTGTCGGCTCACGCTGCAGCCGGCGACCTGCGGAGTCTTGGCCACACGTTGGTGGGGGCGCTCCGCTCGGTGCTGGCGGTGATCCTCCCCTTCGCGGCCCTCCTGCCCGTGCTGGCGCCCGACCTGGCCAACGTGCTGTTGGGTCACGCGGCGACCCGCGACAACTACGGGCTCTATGTGCCGACCATGTCGCTGTTCGGCGGCGGCCTGGTCCTGTTCACCCTGCACTACCTGATGCTGCGCGGGTTCTATGCCCTCGAGGGAACCCGGACGGTCTTCTGGATCCAGTGCGCGGTGGCCGTCACCAACATCGTCGTCGCCGTGGCGGCCGTTCCGCGGGTGAGCCCGCTCCACACGGCACCGACGCTCGTCGGCGCCTACATCGCGTCCTACGCCGTGGGCGCGGCGGTCTCGTGGCTGGTGCTGTCGCGCGAGCTCGGCGGGCTCGGGTCGGCCGAGCTGCTGCGCTATGTCGTCCGCCTCGTGCTCGCCGTGTCGATCACCACCGGCGCGGCCTTCCTGATCGCAAGGCTGGCGCACGCCCAGACCGGCGACCGACCCCACTGGCTGGTCTCCACCGTGCTGCTCGTCGTGGTGGGAGGAATCGCGGTCGCGGTCTATCTGGGGCTCGCCCGACTGCTGCGGCTGACCGAGGTCTCGGCGATCGTGGGGACGGTCTTCGGACGGTTGCGGGGCCGTGCCCGGCGCTGACCGCCCACCCGAGCCGGCGCGTCGCCCTACGATGGACCGGACAAGTGCGGACCACGGATCAAGGGGGGTCGTGCCGACGTCGATCCGACCCGGAGACGTGCTCGCCGGGCGCTACCGCCTCGACGACCTGCTCAGCGAGAGCAGGGGCGCCCGGTTCTGGCGCGCCTTCGACCAGGTGTTGGCGCGGCCGGTCGCGGTCCACGTCATCCCGGCGCAGGACGACCGCGCGGCGACCCTGCTCGACGCGGCCCGGCGGTCGGTCGTGGTCAAGGACCGGCGCTTCCTGCGCGTGCTCGACGCCGATGAGACCGACGACATCTGCTTCGTGGTCAACGAGTGGGGTCAGGGCCGCTCGCTCGACATCCTGTTGGCGGGCGACGGCCCGCTCGACCCGGCCCAGGCGGCGTGGATCGTCCGTGAGACCGCCGCGGCACTCGCCGTGGCGCACGACGCCGACGTCACCCACAGCCGGCTCGTCCCCGAGAACGTCCTGCTCGACCACCAGGGCGCCGTGCGCGTGATCGGCCTCGCGGTCGACGCCGCCCTCAACGGGCTGCCGGTCGCGACCAAGGAGACCGACGTGGAAGACCTCGTCGGGTGCCTCTATGCGGCCATGACCGGTCGGTGGGCCGGCCCGTCGGTCTCCGTCGTCCCCGCGGCCCATCGCGAGAACGGCCGGGTGCTGCGACCACGCCGGGTGCGCGGCGGCATCCCGCGGCCGCTCGATGAGCTGTGCGCTGAGGTCCTCTGCCCACCGCAGAGCGGGGCCCACGCCCGGGCCGCCTTCGACCTCACCACCGCGCGCGGTGTCGCCGATTTCCTCCGCTCGGTCGCTGGCCAGCAGACCGACCTCTCCGGGCTCGCGCCGGCGGTCGGTCCCCAGCGCGAGACACGGCCCGCGGCGGCTGCGGACTCGTCGTACGGCGGGCCCATGCGTCCCCTCACCCAGACCCAGGCGGTGGCGGGCGGAGCGTCCGCGACGGAGCCCATCGTCGCGGCCGATCCTGGCCTGGACCGCGACCCCCGCGAGGCTCCCGACGAGGTCGTCACCGAGGTCGCCGCCGTGCCTGTCGTCGACGACACCCTGACCGAGCCGGGTCGTCCGATGCCGATCGCGGAGCAGCCGACCCAGGCGGGCATGCCCGTCTTCGAGGACGACGGCGAGGTCGGCTGGATCGCGCGCCGCAGCGTGCCCCCGGCTCCGCCGGAGCCTCCCGAGGCACCCGTGGCCAAGCCGCTCTTCGCGCCGGAGCCTCCCCCCGGCACGCCCGCACGCCGTCCCCGGGTCCCTTCGACCGAAGGAACCGGCACGTGGACCAACACCGGGACCGGAGCCTCGGCCGCGACGGGAACGGGGACCGGCACGGGCAGCCGGGAGTTCTGGCCCTGGGACACCACCGGGTCGGCCACCGGCAGCGGCGCCTTCACCGTCGAGGAGGAGGCCGACGCGGTCCCCGGACGACGCTGGTTCCGGCTGGCCGTGCTGGTCGCGGTCGCCGCCTTGGTGCTGCTGATCGCCATGGTCCTGCTCAACCTCAGTCGTGGCCGGACCCCGCTGGGCAGTGACCCGGCGCCGTCCTCGTCGTCTCCGGCCGCCACGTCGGCCTCGCCGCTGTCGGGTCTGACGGTCAGCGACCTGGACCCCCAGGGCAGCCCACCGGAGGAGAACCCCGAGCTGGCTCCCCTCGCAGTCGACGGCGACAAGGCCACCACGTGGCACACCGAGACCTATCGTCAGCAGCTCGGCCCGGCCGGACTCAAGACCGGCGTGGGTCTGGTCGTCGACATCGGCACCAACCGTCGGGTCGCCGCCGTCGACGTGACCTTCGTGGGGCAACCCACGGGATTCTCGGTCTATCTGACCGATCAGCAGCCCACCGGGATCGCCGCTCTGACGCCGGTGGCGCAGGAGCGCGCCACCGCCACCTCGGCGTCGGTGACGTTGCCCGACGACGCGGCCGGTCGCTATGTCGTCATCTGGCTCACCGAGCTGCCCGCGGTGCGCGGCGGCTTCCGCGGCGAGATCGCCGAGGTGGTGGTCCGCGGATGACCGACCACGACGAGCGCAGCGACGTCGCGCTGCTCCAGGCCCATGTCGACGGTGACCCCGCGGCGTTCGGCCTGCTCTTCGCCCGGCACCGCGACCGGCTCTGGGCGGTGGCCCTGCGCACGATGGGCAACCCCGAGGACGCCGCCGACGGGCTGCAGGACGGCCTGGTGGCGGCGTTCCGACGGGCGGGCTCGTTCCGCGGCGAGGCCCAGGTGACCACCTGGCTGCACCGGGTCGTCGTCAACGCATGCCTCGACCGGATCAGGGCCGCCAAGGTGCGCGCCGCCGACGCGCTGCCCGATGACCTCGACGAGCTCGGCGGCCGAGGCGCCCTCGTCTCGGCCGACACCGCCCACGACCCCGCCGACCTGGCCGTGGCCGACGAGCGTCGCCGCTTGGTCGTCGAGGCGCTGGCGACCCTGCCCGAGGAGCAGCGCGCGGCGCTCGTGCTCGTGGACATGGAAGGCTTCTCGGTCGCGGAGGCGGCCCAGATCCTCGACTGCGCCGAGGGCACGGTGAAGTCGCGCTGTTCGCGGGGCCGGTCCCGGCTGGCCGGCCTGCTCGGCGTGCTGCGTGACGACGACCACGCTCCCCACCGCGACGGGAACCCGGACCCGCCCTCGGCCGTCCCATCCACCGAAGCCCCCCGCGGCCCACCCGGGCCGTGACCGCCATGACGATGCCCCTACCCGGCCCCAGGCCGGACCCGATGACCGAGGAGGTGACCCCGTGACCGACGAGCACCGGAGCGACGACGCCCTGACGCCTGCCGAGGAGCAGCGGGTGCGTCGCCTCCTCGCCGAGGCGCGCCACACCGCGCCGATGCCCGCCGACGTGGTCGACCGACTCGACCTGGTGCTGCGCGAGCTCGCCGACGAGCGCGACGAGACGCTGGTCGCCGTCCCCACCGCGGCCGGCGAGGCGTCGCCGGGGTCGGCGACCTCCGACCGGACCGTGGTGTCACTCGATGCGGCCCGGCGCCGCCGGCGCCGTACGAGTGGCTTGCTCGTGGCCGCAGCCGCCGTGCTCGCGATCGGCGTCGGGGTCCCGGCCTGGATCTCCAACCTGGGGGCCGGCAGCAGCGACACCTCGGCCGGCAGCGCCCCCGCCGCAGACTCCGCCGGCGGCGCCGCGCCCGAGATGGCCAGCGGTGACGCTGCCACCACCAAGGGTGCGCACGACAACCCCACCCCGCTCCCCGATGGGTCGGCCTATGCCGCCGAGGCGCCCGAGGTCGCCGCCAGCCGGTTCCGGCGCGACGCGATCCGGCTGGCCGGTGCGGACGCCGCCCTGACGTCCGGGTCGGCGGGCAACGAGTCGCGCACCAAGAGCCTGTTCGACCTGGCCGGGTGCACCCGCGCCGACGATTGGGGCCCGGGCGAGGGGGTCGCCGTCGTGTTCGAGGACGCACCGGCGCTGATGATCTATCGCGACCCCATCGGTGGGCTCCAACAGGTCGACCTCTACCGCTGCGACAGCATCGAGCCGACGCTCACCACCCAGATCCCAGCCCCCTGATCGCGCCCACGCGACGCGGCGCAGCGGCCGGGAATGTCCCTGGCCTACGATCGGTTGCACAGGCATAGGCGCCGATACCCCCCGGCGTATCCCCGCCAGCGTCCCGCACCCGATCGACAGAAGTGAGCCCGCGATGAGCGACCAGTCCGACGTCCGCAACGTGATCGTGATCGGCTCCGGCCCCTCCGGCTACACGGCGGCGCTCTACACCGCCCGGGCGGCCCTGCAGCCGCTGGTGTTCGAGGGCTCGGTGACCGCCGGCGGCGCGCTGATGAACACCACCGAGGTCGAGAACTACCCCGGGTTCCGCGACGGCATCATGGGGCCGGCCCTGATGGATGAGATGCGCGCCCAGGCCGAGCGCTTCGGGGCCGAGCTCGTGCCCGACGATGTGGTCGAGGTCGACCTCACCGGCGACATCAAGATCGTCAAGACCGCGACCGAGACCTATCGCGCCCGCGCCGTCATCCTGTCCACGGGCTCGGGCTACCGCAAGCTGGGGCTGCCGCTGGAGTCCGAGCTCTCCGGTCGCGGCGTCTCGTGGTGTGCGACCTGTGACGGGTTCTTCTTCCGCGACCAGGAGATCGCCGTGGTCGGTGGCGGCGACTCCGCCATCGAGGAGGCGACCTTCCTCACCCGGTTCGCGGCCAAGGTCTATCTGATCCACCGACGCGATGAGTTGCGCGCCTCCAAGATCATGCAGGAGCGGGCATTCGCCGACCCCAAGCTCGAGATCGTGTGGAACTCCGAGATCGCTGAGCTCCACGGGGAGGGCAAGCTGGCCTCGGTGACCCTGCGCGACACCGTGACGGGTGCGACGCGACCGCTGCCGGTCACCGGCCTGTTCATCGCGATCGGTCACGACCCGCGCTCGGAGCTGCTCACCGGCCAGGTCGACCTCGACGAGAACGGCTATGTCCTCGTCGATCACCCCAGCACCCACACCAACCTGCCCGGCGTCTTCGCCTGCGGTGACCTGGTCGACCACCACTACCGCCAGGCCATCACGGCCGCCGGCACCGGCTGCTCGGCCGCGCTCGACGCGGAGCGCTATGTCGCCGCCCTCGACCACGCCTCGTCGAGCGCCGGCTCCGCTGAGGAGACCGCCCGCGAGGTGGCCACGCCCGTCAGCTGACCCTTCGTCGACGGGCGGCACCGGCCCGGCGCGCGGCCGTGCGGCGGTCGCCGTACGGCGCGCCCGGAACAAAACGTCGGTGCCGTGATGTTGACTCCCTGCAACCCGAACCAACGTTCTAGGAGCACTACCGTGTCCATGTCCCACGTGACCGATGGCGAGTTCGACGCCGTCGTCCTCAAGTCCGACAAGCCCGTCCTCGTCGACTTCTGGGCCGAGTGGTGCGGTCCCTGCCGCCAGGTCTCGCCGATCCTCGAGGAGATCGCCGGCGAGCACGGCGACAAGATGGGCTTCGTCAAGATGAACGTCGACGAGAACCCCATCACCCCGTCGACCTACATGATCACCGGCATCCCGACGATCAACGTCTATCAGGGCGGCGAGGTCGTGAAGTCGATCATCGGGGCGCGCCCCAAGGCCGCCATCATGAAGGAGCTCGCCGACTTCCTCGGCTGAGCCATCCGCTCACGATCCGGGTCCGGCCCGGATCAGTCCTCGGCCGTGCGCATCGGTGCCTCGGCCGAGGGCTTCGGGGCGGGCCGCACCGCCCCCACCAGCCGCTCCAGCGCCTGCTCCACCTCTTCGCGCCAGCTCAGCGCCGTGCGCAGTTCCATCCGCATCCGCGGTGAGGTGCTGTGGGCACGTTGGGTCTTGAAGCCGACACTGCCGAGGAAGTCCGCGGGCAGCACGCAGTCGCGCGGCCCCCGGGAGTCGCCGAACGCCTCGATCGCGGTCACCGTCTTGCGTTTGATGAGGTCGCGGGCCATGCCCTGGACCAGCATCCGCGCCAGCCCGCCGCCGCGATGCTCCGGCGCGACATAGGCGGTGGAGAGCAGCACGGCGTCAGGAGACACCGGGGCGGTCGGGAAGACCGCGGCCCCAGGGAAATAGACCGGGGGCGCATAGATCGCCATCCCGACCGGGACGTCGTCGACGAGGACCACCCGGCCACACGAGCCCCACTCGCGCAGCACCCGGGAGACCCAGGCCTCCTTCTCGGCCGCGCGCTCGGCCGCGGGGACGCGCATCCGACGCACCGGGTCGAGCTCCCAGAACAGGCACTCGCGGCAGTCGTCGGGCATCTCGCGGAGCAGGTCGAGCGTCAGCCGGACGATCTTGCGGGACAACGCTGCCTCCTCGTCGACCGGCGGACCGGGTCGGACCGCCCAGGTGGCGGGCCGGGCGTGCGCCCGCCGCCGTCATCGTTCATGCTAGTGCGGTGCGAGGTCGTCGGTGCCGAGTTGGAGACGAGCAGGGTTGATGGACACCTCCCCTGCCCGGAGCGCCAGCACGCGGCTGGACTCCTACGTCGACCGCTATGCCGCCCGCACCGCCGGCATGACCGCCTCGGAGATCCGGGCGCTCTTCGCGGTCGCGTCGCGGCCCGAGGTGGTCTCGCTGGCCGGCGGGATGCCCAACATCTCGGGCCTGCCCATGGACGTCGTGGGTGAGGCGCTCACCGAGCTGGTCACGACGCAGGGCCAGGTGGCGCTGCAATACGGGTCCGGCCAGGGTGACCCGCGCCTGCGGGAGCAGATCTGTGACGTGATGCGCCTCGAGGGCATCGAGGCCCATCCCGACGACGTGGTCGTCACGGTCGGATCACAGCAGGCGGTCGACCTGGTCACCCGCATCTTCTGCGACCCCGGCGACGTCGTCATCTGCGAGGCGCCGTCCTATGTCGGCGCGCTGGGGGTCTTCAAGGCCTACCAGGTCGACGTCGTGCACGCCGAGATGGACGCCGACGGGCTGGTCCCCGAGGCGCTCCAGCAGGCGATCACCGCCACCAAGGCGGCCGGCAAGCGGATCAAGTTCCTCTACACGATCCCCAACTTCCACAACCCCGCCGGTGTGACCCTCTCCGCGGCCCGGCGCACCGAGATCCTCGACATCTGTCGCCGCGAGGACATCCTCGTGCTCGAGGACAACCCCTACGGCCTGCTGGGCTTCGACGGTGAGCCCATGCGGGCGATGCGCGCCGACGAGGCCGAGGGCGTCATCTACCTCGGCTCGTTCTCCAAGACGTTCGCCCCGGGTTTCCGGGTCGGGTGGGCGCTCGCGCCCCACGCCGTACGCGAGAAGCTGGTGCTCGCCCAGGAGTCGGCGACGCTGTGCCCGCCGTCGTTCTCCCAGCTCGCGATCTCGACCTATCTGGCCAAGCACGACTGGCAGGGCCAGATCAAGGCGTTCCAGGAGATGTACCGCGAACGGCGTGACGCCATGGTGTCGTCGCTGTCGGACCTGATGCCGGCCGCGTGCTCGTGGAACGTGCCCGCCGGCGGGTTCTATGTCTGGCTCCAGCTGCCGCCCGGCATCGACGCCAAGGCGATGCTGCCTCGCGCCGTGACGGCGCGGGTGGCCTATGTCCCCGGCACCGGCTTCTATGCCGACGGCTTCGGCTCGCGGTTCATGCGGCTGTCCTACTGCTACCCCACGCCGGAGCGGATCCGCGAGGGCGTGCACCGGCTGGCCGGTGTGCTCAACGCCGAGATGGAGCTGCGGGAGACGTTCGGGGCCGCCGCGCCCGGACGCGAGCTCGGGCAGCGCAGCGGCTATGACACGCCCAGCACCGATCTGACCTGACCATGACATGCCAGGAGGCAGCATGAGCTCCCCATCGCCGCAGGAGGCGACCGCCGCCGGTCGCGGCACGGTCCTGCTGCTCGCCGGTGGGCTCTCCCACGAGCGTGACGTGTCGCTCCGCTCGGGCCGCCGGGTCGCCGAGGCGCTGCGCGGCACCGGGCTGGAGGTGGTCGAACGCGACGTGGACGCCTCGCTGATGACGTCGTTGCGCGACGAGCCGCCGGCGTGCGTGGTGCCGATGTTGCACGGTGAGACCGGTGAGGACGGTGCGATCCGTGAGGTTCTCGAGCTGCTCGGACTCCCCTATGTCGGATCACGCCCCGAGGCCTGTCGCGTGGCCTTCAACAAGCCGGTCGCCAAGGCGGTCGTGGCCGCGGCCGGCATCGCCACGCCCGACGCGGTGACGCTCCCCCACCAGACGTTCCGCGAGCTCGGCGCCGCGGCCGTCATGGAGGCACTGGTGGCGCGGCTGGGCCTGCCGCTGATGGTGAAGCCCACCCAGAGCGGTTCGGCGCTCGGTTGCGCGGTCGTCCGCACCGCCGCCGAGCTCCCGGCGGCCATGGTGAGCGCGTTCGCCTATGGCGACGAGGCGATCCTGGAGAGCTTCGTGGCCGGGGTGGAGGTCGCCGTACCCGTGCTCGACGACGGGAGCGGGCCTCGGGCGTGGCCGGCGGTGGCGATCCGTCCCGACGGTGGGGTCTATGACTACACCGCCCGCTACACCGCCGGGGCGACCGAGTTCGAGGTGCCCGCCCCGCTCCCTGCCGCGCTGCTCGACGAGTGCGCCCGCGTCGCCGTGACCGCCCACGAGGTGCTGGGGCTGCGCGACCTGTCGCGCTCGGACCTCATCGTCGACGCCGAGGGGACCGTGTGGTTCCTGGAGGTCAACGTGGCGCCCGGGTTCACCGAGACCTCGCTCGTGCCGCTGTCGATCCAGGCCGGTGAGGCCGATCTGGGCGTGGTCTGCCGAGGCCTGGTGCGCGCAGCCGTGGCGCGCTCGGGTGGCCTCGATGCGTGACCGCACCTATCCCACGGTGATCCGTGGCTGCCGGACGGCGTTCAAGCTGCTGGGTCAAGATGTCGTGCTGTCGGGGCTCGAGCACGTGCCGACCACCGGCGGCTTCCTGCTGGCGTCCAACCACATCTCCTATGTCGACTTCGTCTATGCGGGCCTCGCCGCCGTCGAGCGAGGCCGGCTGCCGCGATTCATGGCCAAGCGTGAGCTGTTCAAGGCCAAGGGTCTCGGGTCCTTGATGAGGTCGATGCACCACATCGAGGTCGACCGCGACGAGGGGGCCGCCTCCTATCGGACCGCGCTCAGCTATCTGCGGGCCGGCGAGGCCGTCGGGATCTTCCCGGAGGCGACGATCTCGCGCGCCTATGAGCTCAAGGAGTTCAAGACCGGCGCCGTCCGCATCGCCGCCGAGGCCGGCGTACCGATCCTGCCGACGATCGTGTGGGGCACTCAGCGGCTGGCCCCCAAGGGGCGCAAGCGCGACTACACCCGCGGCCGGACCATCACCATCACCGTCGGAGCGCCGGTCACCCCCGGCGGGGAGGACCCGGAGGCCGACACCGCCACCCTCAAGGCGGCGATGGCCGCGCTGTTGGACACCGCGATCCGCACCCACCCCGACAAGGAGCCGGACGCCTGGTGGGTCCCCGCCTCCTACGGCGGCACCGCCCCCACCCTCGACCAGGCCCGCGAGCTCGAGGCCGAGGACCGCCGCCGGCGGCTGGAGAAGCGCCTCGCCGAGCGCCAGAAGAAGGTCGCTAAGTCGAGGAAGCGATAAGTCGACATATTGGTTTTCGTTGGTCCTGGGATGCGGTTTGGCCCAAATCGGCAGAGTTTCGGGCCGGAAACGTGCAGTTTGCGTCCAATCGACGACTGGCCGACGAGCCGCGGATGAACGCAACACCGTCACGGGAACAGCCGCTCGACACGCTCGTCGTCGAGACGACGCTCAGGGGCAGTGACCTCAGATGGGGCGGTCGCTGCGGTTGCGGGGGTCCATGATGTCGATGATGCGCTGGAGGTCCTCCAGCGTCGCGAACTCGACGGTGATCTTGCCTTTGGCCCGGCCCAGATCGATCTTCACCCTGGTCTCGAGGCGGTCGGAGAGTCGGTCGGCGAGCTCGACGAGGCCGGGGGCCACGGGCTTGCGCCGGACCTGGCGGGCCTGCCGCTCCTCGGCGGCGCCCAACGAAACGATCTCCTCCAGGCCACGCACGCTGATCCCCTCGGCCACCACGCGCGAGGCGAGCCGGTCCTGGACGTCGGCGTTGTCGATGGCGAGGAGGGCTCGGGCGTGGCCGGCCGAGAGCACCCCTGCGGCGACGCGGCGCTGAACCGCGGGCGGCAGCTTGAGGAGCCGGATGGTGTTGCTGATCTGGGGACGGGAGCGCCCGATCCGCTGCGCGAGGTCCTCGTGGGTGCACGCGAAGTCGTCGAGCAGCTGCTGATAGGCGGCCGCTTCCTCCAGGGGGTTGAGCTGCGACCGATGCAGGTTCTCCAGCAGCGCGTCGCGCAGCATGTCGGTGTCGTCGGTCTCGCGGACGATCGCGGGGATCGTGGTGAGCCCGGCGGCCTGGGAGGCGCGCCAGCGCCGCTCCCCCATCACCAGCTCGTAGTGGTCCTCGGCCACGCGGCGTACGACGATGGGCTGCAGCAGCCCGATCTCGCCGATCGAGAAGACCAGCTCGGCCATCGCCTCCTCGTCGAAGACCTGGCGGGGCTGCTTGGCATTGGGCCGGATGTGGTCGATCGGCAGCTCGGCGAACGACGCACCGGCCACCGGCGCCAGGGCCGGTCCGGTCGGGTCGGCGACCGCGGCGCCGGGCGACCCCTCGGACGCCGCGTCGTCCACGACGGGAGCCGTGGGGATCAGCGAGCCGAGCCCACGCCCGAGCCCGCGGCGCTTGGGGGTGGCGTTCATGCGGGTGCTCCCTTGACGACGATCTCGCGGGCAGCCTCGAGATAGCTCAGCGCGCCCGGTGAGCCCGGATCGTAGGTCATCACCGTCTGGGCGTACGACGGCGCCTCGGACACCCGGACCGAGCGGGGGATCGTCGTATTGAGCACCTGGTCACCGAAGTGGTCGCGGACCTCCTCCGCCACGCCGGCGGCCAGGCGCGTCCGCGCGTCGTACATCGTCACCAGGATCGTGGAGATCACCAGACGGGGGTTCAGGTGCTTGCGCACCATCTCGACGGTCTCCAGCAGCTGGCCGAGGCCCTCCAGCGCGTAGTACTCCGCCTGGATGGGGATGAGCATCTCGGCCCCGGCCACGAGGGCATTGAGGGTGAGCAGGCCCAGTGACGGCGGGCAGTCGATGAAGACGTAGTCGTAGCGGTCCTCGTCGGCACCGATCGCGGGGTGTGCCTCCAGCGCCCTCATCAGCCGGCTCTCGCGTGCGACGACGGAGACCAGCTCGATCTCTGCACCCGCGAGGTCGATGGTGGCCGGGACGACGTCGAGCCCCTCGACGTCCGGACAGGCCGTCACGACGTCAGCCAACGGGACGCTGTCGACGATGAGGTCATAGGTGGACGGGACCCCGCGACGGTGCATCACGTTGAGTGCGGTCGAGGCGTTGCCCTGCGGGTCGAGGTCGATGACGAGCACGCGCTGACCGAGCTGGGCGAGTGCTGCCGCAACGTTGACCGTCGAGGTCGTCTTGCCGACGCCGCCCTTCTGGTTGGCCACGACGAAGACCCGGGTGCGCTCGGGCCTCGGAAGCGGCTGCCGGCGCAGCGCGCCCTGGCGGGCCAGCACGGAGTCATGGACGGCCTGGGCGAGGGGCGTCGTCTCGTCGTCGAAGAGCGGGCCACCCTCGGCCACCTCCTCCGCGGTGCGGACACCCAGCGGCGCGCTCGTGGCGGCGGATGTTTCACGTGAAACATTCGCAGCGGGCTGCGACACCGGCTCCGGATCCGCCTGTGGATGAACTCCACGATCCTGTGGATATTCACGCTCAGCAACCGGGGATGAGTCGGTGGAAAACCCAGCGCCGGTGGTCGCCGGGCCGCCCGCCCAGGTCGGGTCCTCGGGAGTGTTGGGATCGGTCACCGACTCTGCTTCCTTCGACGGGCGGCACCGCGACGGCTCGACGTCGAGCCGATGGCGGCAAGCCGCAAACCTACCTCTGCGGGGTTGCCCCAGGCCACCCGCACCACAGTCGTGCTCGCCTCACCGAGGTCGTCACCCACGGTCACGACCTCCGCCGGCGCGAGCGACCAGCGTCGCCACTGGTCCGTTGCGTCCTCGACCTCGGTGCGGGCCGTGGCGCCCTTCATGGCCAGCAGCACGCCGGTCGGCGACACCAGCGGCATCGCCCAATCGACCAGCCTCGCCAACGGCGCCACGGCGCGGGCCGTGACCACATCGGCCGTACGCCGCCCATGCAGGACCTCGGCCCGTCCTCGGACGACCTCGACGGTCTCGAGCCCCAGTCTCTCCGCGACCTCCTCGAGGAAGGTCGTGCGGCGCAGCAACGGCTCCACCAGCGTCACGCTCACGTCGGGGCGCGCAATGGCCACCACCAGGCCGGGCAGGCCCGCCCCCGACCCGATGTCGATCACGGTGGCACCCGAGGGGACCAGCTCGGCTAAGGCCGCGCAGTTGAGCAGGTGGCGTTCCCACAGGCGCGGCACCTCCCGGGGACCCACGAGCCCACGCACCACGCCGTCACCCGCGAGCAGCGTGGCGTACTCCTGTGCCAGTTTCAGCCGGTCGCCCGGGAACACCCGGGCCGCGACCTCGGGTGTTTCACGTGAAACATCGGGCCCCACGCGCCGGCTCACTCGGGCTGGATCACCACGTAACGACGCGGGTCCATGCCTTCCGACTCCGAGACCAGACCGGCCGCCTTCACCTCGTCGTGGACGACCTTGCGCTCGAAAGCACTCATCGGCTCCAGTGACACGGGGGCTCCACTCTCACGCACCCGCCCGATCGCCTCTCGGGCCACCGTGACCAGGGACGCGCGCTTGTCGGCCCGATAACCGGAGATGTCCAGCATCAACCGCGAGCGCTCACCGGTCTCGCGATAGACCGCCAGCCGCGTGAGCTCCTGCAGCGCGTCGAGGACCTCACCGTCGGCACCGACCAGCTGGCTCAGCTCGGCGCCCACGATCGATACGGCTGCGCGGTCACCCTCGACATCCATGTCGAGGTCACCATCGAGGTCGGCGATGTCGAGCAGCTCCTCGAGGTAGTCCGCGGCAATCTCTCCCTCGAGCTCGAGTCGCTCCACGCGTGACGGACGATCCTCCCCTGCCCCGGCCTCGTCGTCGCTCGACACCACGTCGTCGTCGCCGGCAGTCTCGTCAGCGTCCTCGTCGACCTCGAGGGCCTCGGTGTCCAGCAGGTCCTCGCTGGGGGCGTTGTCCACGATGTCCGTGGGCAGGGTCTCGTCGCTCATGACTCTCCTCGGGTAGCCGGGCTTGCTCAGCCCTGGTCGGAATCGGTGTCGTCCGCGGCGTTGGGGTCGGCCTCCGCCGGCCCCGACTTGTCCTGCGGCTTCGACTGCTTCTTGCGCTGCTCGCGCGACTGCTTCTTGGGCTGCTGGCGACGCGGCGGCTCGGGCGTCTCGCTCTCGGCGGCCAGCGCCTTCAACGGATCCTCGGTCACGGTCCGGCCGCGCTTGCGGTCACGCTCCTGCTTCGCCTCGAACGCGGGTGTGCCCGGCGCCGGGTTGCTCCGGATGACATAGAACTGCTGTCCCATGGTCCACAGGTTGGAGGTCGTCCAATAGAGCAGGACGCCGATGGGGAACGCGATACCACCCACGGCGAAGACCACCGGCAGCACATAGAGCAGCAGCTTCTGCTGCTGTGCGTAGGGGCCCGACATGGCATCCGCGGGCATGTTCTTGCTCATCAGCTGACGCTGGGTGAGGAACGTCGTCGCGGTCATCGCGACCACGAGGATGCCGGCCAGCACCTTCACCGTGACGTCAGGGGTGCTGGTGAAGGTGTCGGACAGGTTGGCGCCGAAGATCTGCGCGTTGCTCAGGTGGTCGACGTCGGCCGCGCTCAGGATGCCGCGCTGCTCGCCCCGCGAGGCGAGGTTGAGCAGCCGGAACAGCGCCAGGAAGATCGGCATCTGCACGATGAGCGGCAGGCACGAGGCGAACGGGTTGGTGTTGCTCTCGCGATAGAGCTGCATCGTCTCCTGGGCGAGCCGCTCCCGGTCGTGGCCGTACTTCTTCTGCAGCTCCTTGACCTTGGGCTGGATCAGCTGCATGTTGCGGCTGGACTTGATCTGCTTCACGAACAGCGGGATCAGCGCGGCCCGGATCGTGACCGTGAGGCCCATGATCGCCAGCGCCCAGGCCCACCCGTTCTCGGCGCCGAGCACCGTCGCGAAGGCACGATGGAAGCCGACCAGGATCACCGAGATGATCCAGTAGAGCGGCCCCATGATGACTGTGCCGAGGAAATCGAACACTCAGGCTCCTTGAGCTCGGGGGGTCTCGGTCTGCTGACCGCGTGGGGGCACCGGGTCGTAGCCGCCGCGGGCCCACGGGTGGCAGCGGCCCACGCGGCGTACGGCGAGCCACGTGCCGCGGATACTGCCGTGCTCGGTCACCGCCTCGAGAGCGTAGGCCGAACACGTCGGGTGGTATCGGCAGACCTGGCCATAGAGGGGACTGATGAAGAAGCGGTAGCCCTTCAGCAGCCAGATGAGGACGTGCTTCACGCGGCGCTCCGCTCCAGGACCCGCCCGAGGCAGGCGTCCAGATCGCGGCCGAGAGTCTGGGAGTCCGCCAGGGCGGACGGGGGGAGCGCCCGGACCACGAGGGTTCCGGGCGCGAGTCCATCGAGCCGCTGCGCGGCCAGGTGGCGAAGCCGGCGTTGGACAGCATGACGCGTCACGGAGTTGCCCACGGCCTTGCTCACGACGAAACCAACGCGCGGGGTCGCAAGAAGTTCCTCCGGAGCCCAGTGGACGACCATCGTGACCGCCCCGGCACGACGGCCGGAACGGATGGTGCGCCGGAAGGCGTCACTGGAGGTGAGCCGGTTCGCCCGCGAGAGCACGCGACACCACGCTGGGGTGTCGACGCTCAGACGGCCAGGCTCTTGCGACCCTTGCGACGCCGCGCGGACAGGATGGCGCGGCCGGCACGGGTGCGCATGCGCAGACGGAAACCGTGCACCTTGTGACGGCGACGGTTGTTCGGCTGGTAGGTGCGCTTGCTCACGAGCTTCTCCGTTGTTCTCCCGGTCATCTCCGGGGAGCTGGTGGTCGGTCGTTTCGTCCCTCGACGCGGCGGGCAGGGCCTGACTGCTGTCGGCTGGCACCGCCCACCCGCGGGCCCTCCGAACGACCCCTGGCAGAGGCGGGTCGGAGGTGATCCGTGGACATGCGGCACCGGTCGACGCCGGGCGACCTGCCAACGGTACGCGAGCCCGATCCGGAGGGTCAAACTCACCGACCCTCAACCTGTGGATGACGGGTTGCTGTGGGCGCCGCCCTGTTGTTACGTTCGGGCCCACCGAGTTTCCCCGGCACCCCGCGGACACGTTGCGACCCAATGCCGGCACAACCCTGGTGCGGACCTGTCAACAGGCCCGCTGACCTGGGAAAACGCCAGTCGTGACGAGCCCCGGATGCCCCTCGGAACGGCTCCCGCCACCCCCGCTGTCACTGTTTCACAGGCTGTGGAGAAACTTGTGGAGTCACAACGGGCTCGTGGCCCGCGACGAGGCAGCACACCGGCGATCAGGGCCGGACTCAGCACGATGACAGAAGGTGGGGGAACCCGGGTGGACAACGCGCAGGACACACAGCTGAGCACGGTCTGGCAACGAGTCGTCGACGAGTTGCAGCCCAACCAGCGGGCCTGGGTCCACGCCAGCGAACCCGTCACGATGCATGGCGCGACGGCGATCATCGCCGTGCCCAACGAGTTCACCCGCACCCAGCTGGAGGGTCGGCTGCGCGGGCAGCTCGAGGACGCGCTGAGCGAAGCGTTCGGGGAGGAGATCCGCCTCGCCGTGACGGTGAACCCCGCGCTCGACGACGGCGCCCCGGCACCCACCGAGGCAGACTTCTCGACAAGTGGACAGGTCGATATGTCGACAAACCCACCTGTCGCCGTACCCCCGGCGCTCGCGGACCCGACACCCGCTCCCGTCGAGCCGGTCCTCGAGAGCAGCAGCCGCGCCTCGGCCGCGCTCGAGTCGCGCCTCAACCCCAAGTACACCTTCGAGACCTTCGTCATCGGGTCGTCCAACAGGTTTCCCCATGCCGCGGCCGTCGCCGTCGCCGAGGCGCCCGGCAAGTCCTACAACCCGCTCCTCATCTATGGAGACTCCGGGCTCGGCAAGACCCACCTGCTCCACGCCATCGGCCACTACGTCCGCAGCCTCTATTCGGGGGCCAAGGTGCGCTACGTGTCGAGCGAGGAGTTCACCAACGAGTTCATCAACGCGATCCGCGACGACCGGCAGGACAGGTTCAAGCGGCGTTACCGCGACGTCGACGTCCTGCTCATCGACGACATCCAGTTCCTCGAGGGCAAGATCCAGACCCAGGAGGAGTTCTTCCACACCTTCAACACCCTCCACAACGCGAACAAGCAGATCGTGCTGACCTCCGACCGGGCGCCCAAGAAGCTCGACGACATCGAGGACCGGCTGCGCAACCGCTTCGAGTGGGGCCTGGTCACCGACGTCCAGCCGCCCGACCTCGAGACCCGCATCGCGATCCTGCGCAAGAAGGCGGTCATGGACCGTCTCTCGGCCCCGGCCGACGTCCTGGAGTTCATCGCCTCCAAGATCCAGACCAACATCCGCGAGCTCGAGGGCGCCCTCATCCGGGTGACGGCGTTCGCCAACCTCAACCGCCAGGAGGTCGACCTGACCCTGGCCGAGATCGTGCTCAAGGACCTCATCCCCGAGGGTGGCGAGCCCGAGATCACCGCGCCGTTGATCATCGCCCAGACCGCGGCCTACTTCGGCGTCAGCATCGAGGACCTCACCGGTCCGAGCCGGGGGCGTCACCTCGTGCAGGGCCGCCAGATCGCCATGTATCTGTGCCGCGAGCTGACCGACCTGTCGCTGCCCAAGATCGGTGCCCAGTTCGGCAACCGCGACCACACCACGGTCATGTACGCCGACCGCAAGATCAACCAGCTCCTCGCCGAACGCCGCTCCGTGTTCAACCAGGTCTCCGAACTGACCAACCGGATCAAGCTCCAGGCCCGCCAGGCCTGACCGCCAGGCCGACGAGCCAGGCCGACGCCGTCCCGAGCTGTCGTCGGCGCACTCGAACTACATCGCTGCAAGATGTGGGGCGGCCTGTGGGCCGGCACCGGTTCTATCCACAGCCGCTGTGCACGAACAAGCTGCCGCCGTGGACGATCGTCGCGTCATCCACGGGCCGGCCGAGCCATCCCCACGCTGTCCACACCACCTGTGCACCCGGAAAACCCGTTCTGACCTGGCCTAACATCGCTCATCCACAGAGTCCACAGAACCTATGACCACTCCCTACCTCTTACTGGGTCGACGATCGGTGAACATCACCCCGCGACCCGACCTGGGGACAACCCCCCTGATATGACACGATCCGACAAGGTCCGTGCCCCTGCGCCGCCTCCCGCGGCGCAGCCGCACGTGGCAGGATGCACACGCCCCTGCTCATCTGGAGGTCCGAAGTGAAGTTCAGCGTCGACCGCGACGTCCTCGCGGACGCCGTGGCGTGGGCCGCGCGCAGCCTGCCGGTGCGGCCGAGTGTCCCTGTCCTGGCCGGCCTCCTCGTGGAGGCCAGTGACGAGGGTCTGGTGCTGTCGACCTTCGACTACGAGACGTCGGCGCGTGCGACGGTCAGCGCCGACGTGTCGGCTGAGGGCCGCGCCCTCGTCAGCGGCCGCCTGCTGGCGGACATCTGCCGCAGCCTGCCCAACAAGCCGGTCGAGATGGCGCTGGATGGCGCCCGGGTCCAGCTGACCTGCGGCGCCGCGCGCTTCAGCCTGCAGACCCTGCCGGTCGAGGACTACCCGTCCCTGCCGCCGATGCCGGCCGCCACCGGGACCGTGGCCAGCGACCAGTTCGCCCACGCGGTCGCCCAGGCGGTCACGGCCGCCGGCCGCGACGACATGCTCCCCGTCCTCACCGGTGTGCGCATCGAGATCGACGGCTCCACCATCAGCCTGCTCGCCACCGACCGGTTCCGGCTGGCCCAGCGCGAGATCGAGTGGAACCCCAACACCCCCGACGAGTCGATCGCCGCGTTGGTCCCCGCCAAGGTGCTCGGCGACACCGCCAAGTCGCTCACCGCCGGCGCCGAGGTCACGATCGCCCTGTCCCACGGCGGCGTCGGCGAGGGCATCATCGGGTTCGAGGGGCACGCCCCCGGCGGCCTGCGTCGTACGACGACCCGCCTGCTGGACGGCGAGTTCCCCAAGGTGCGCTCGCTGTTCCCCGCCGAGCACCTCACCACCGCGCTCGTCGACAAGGCCTCGCTCATCGAGTCGGTCAAGCGGGTCTCCCTGGTCGCCGAGCGCAACACGGCGGTGCAGCTGGCCTTCAGTGACGGGGTGCTGACCCTCGACGCCGGCTCGGGTGACGAGGCCCAGGCCTCCGAGGCGATCGAGGCGACCATCAACGGCGACGACATCACCACCGGCTTCAACCCGCAGTTCCTCCTCGACGGACTCGGCGCCATCGACCAGCCGGTCGTCGAGCTGGCCTTCACCCAGGCCTCCAAGCCGGTGGTGATCAGCGGTGCCGTCTCCGACGGCGACGACGAGCCGGGCTTCCGCTACCTGCTGATGCCGCGTCGTCTCCTCTCCTGATGACGACGCCCTCACCGACGCGCTGACCACGCCACGTTGGGCATCGCCCACGTTGCGGGCGCGCCGCTAGGCTCCAACCCATGGACATCGGACTCGTCGGGCTGGGCAAGATGGGCGGCAACATGCGCACGAGGCTGCGCAATGCCGGGCACACGGTCGTGGGCTACGACCGCAACCCCGACATCGCCGACGTCGGCTCCCTCGAGGAGCTGGTCGCCGCGCTGCCGTCGCCCAAGGTGGTCTGGGTGATGGTCCCGTCGGGCGAGCCGACCCGGGCCACGGTCCACGCGCTCGGCGAGCTGCTGAGCGAGGGTGACGTGGTCGTCGACGGCGGCAACTCGCGCTGGACCGACGACCTGGAGCACGCCGAGCACCTCAAGCCCAAGGGCATCGGCTATGTCGACTGCGGTGTCTCGGGTGGTGTCTGGGGACTGCAGAACGGCTATGCCCTGATGTACGGCGGCGACCCCGCCGACATCGCCAAGGTGCAGCCGGCCTTCGATGCCCTCAAGCCCGAGGGCGAGTTCGGCTCGGTCCATGCCGGCACGGTCGGCGCCGGCCACTTCTCCAAGATGGTCCACAACGGCATCGAGTACGCCATCATGCAGGCCTATGCCGAGGGCTGGGAGCTGCTCGACAAGGTCGACCTCGTCGACAACGTCACCGAGGTCTTCCGGTCCTGGCGCGAGGGCACGGTCATCCGGTCGTGGCTGCTCGACCTGCTGGTGGCCGCGCTCGACGACGACCCGGGCCTGTCCCAGATCAGCGGCTATGCCGAAGACTCGGGCGAGGGGCGCTGGACGGTCGAGGCCGGCATCGACAACGCCGTCCCCACGCCCGCGATCACGGCCGCGCTCTATGCCCGCTTCGTGTCACGGCAGGACGACTCGCCGGCGATGAAGGCCGTGGCGGCGATGCGCAACCAGTTCGGCGGCCACGCCGTCCACACGGCGCCGCCGGTCGGCGGCGACGCCAACCCTGCGACGGGCGCCGAGCAGGGTCCGGCCTAGTCGGACCCGGAGGATCCACCGGGTGTACGTCTCCCACCTGCTGCTGCACGACTTCCGGTCCTACGCCGACGTCGACGTCGAGCTGACCCCCGGGCCGACGGCGTTCATCGGGCGCAACGGGCAGGGCAAGACCAACCTCGTCGAGGCGATCGACTATCTGTCACGGCTGTCGTCCCACCGCGTCGCCACGGACGCGCCGCTGGTGCGGGCCGGGTGTGACCAGGCGGTCGTGCGGGCCGCTGTCGTCCGCGACGGGCGTACGGCGACACTCGAGGTCGAGATCAACCCCGGCCGCTCCAACCGGGCCAAGGTCAACCGCGCACCGCTCCCCCGCGCTCGCGAGCTCGTGGGCCTGGTCCGCAGCGTCGTCTTCTCACCCGAGGACCTGGTCCTGGTCAAGGGGGACCCCTCGGATCGACGTCACTTCCTCGACGACCTGCTCGTGCAGCGCACCCCCCGCCTGGCGGGGGTGAAGTCCGACTATGACCGGGTGCTCAAGCAGCGCAACTCGCTGCTCAAGACCGCGGGCATCGCCCGCGGGTCGGCCCGCGACACCGCCCTGTCGACCCTCGAGGTGTGGGACTCCCACCTGGCCCGCACCGGCGCCGAGCTGCTCGCGGCGCGGCTCCGGCTCGTCGACGACCTGCTCCCCCACCTCGGCTCGGCCTATGAGGCGGTGGCGCGCGGCGCTAGCCGGGAGGACGCGGGAATCGCCTACAAGCCCTCGTTGGAGCTGACCGACTCCACCGCGCTGCCCGACCTCGAGCAGGCGCTGCTCGACGAGCTCGAACGACGGCGCGGCGACGAGCTCGACCGGGGCATCTCCCTGGTGGGTCCCCATCGTGACGAGCTGCTGTGCACCCTCGGCAGCGACGCGCTGCGGCTGCCCGTCAAGGGCTACGCCTCCCACGGCGAGTCCTGGTCCTTCGCGGTGGCACTGCGGCTGGCGTCCTATGACTTGCTGCGCAGCGACGGCGACGACCCCATCTTGATCCTGGACGACGTGTTCGCAGAGCTCGACGGCGAACGTCGCGAACAGCTCGCGGAGCTCGTCGCCGGTGCCGAGCAGGTGCTGATCACCGCGGCCGTCGATGCCGACGTGCCCGAGAAGCTCGCGGGCGTGCGGTTCGCGGTGGCCGACGGTGCGGTGACCCGCGATGAGTGACCGGCCCCCCGGACCGCCGGCCGACGACCTGCCGGATCCCGCGCCCGACGTGGCGCTTCCGCCACCGGCCGACGACCACGACGACGAGGGCCTCGACTTCGCCCGCCGGGCCGCCCGGGCCGCCGCCGGCAGCCGGCCGGCGGCCGCCCGCAAACGGCGTACGAACCCTCGCGACAAGCGCTCGCCACGAGCGCCGATCTCGGGGGCCCATCCCGACGAGCGCGATCCCCAGCTCCTCGACACCACGGTGGAACGGCTGGTCAGTGACCGCGGCTGGGAGCTCGACCTCAAGGTGCACGCGCTGTTCGGGCGCTGGAGCGAGCTCGTCGGCGCCGAGGTCGCCAGCCACACGACCGCCGAGTCGTTCGCCGAGGGCACGCTCGTTGTCCGCACCGACTCCACCGCGTGGGCCACCCAGCTGAAGTACTTGGTCCCCACCCTGCTGCGTCGGCTCAACGAGGAGCTCGGCCACGGCACGGTGACCCTGATCGAGATCGTGGGGCCGGCCGCACCGTCGTGGAAGAAGGGTCCGCGCAGCGTGCGCGACGGCCGCGGCCCCCGCGACACCTACGGTTGAGCCGGACCCCAGGGTCACCAGCCGCCCCGGGGGCGATCTGAGGGCCGCGCGAACGTATAGGGACCAATCCGACCCCCTGCCAGCGTCCCTGACTGGCCTTCTGGGGCCGCTGCGGGCCTGTTTCATCCACAGATAACCCCGCCACGACGGGGTGTGATCTGGTCTGAGGGCCGTGAGGGGCTATCATGGACGTCGGGTCGCCCGGCTCCGTGAGGCGACCTTCGTGCTGTCAGACGCGTGGGTGCGCCACTTCCCGGTGGTGCGCCGCGGCGATGTGGAAGAGGTGCGTGTGTCCGACGAGACCACCGACGTCCCGACCCCCGAAGAGTCCTCCCTCCCGACCGATCCAGGAGTCGCCGACGACGGTGGCGACGACGCGGTCCCCGGCACCTATGACGCCTCGACGATCCAGGTGCTCGAGGGCCTCGAGGCGGTCCGCAAGCGTCCGGGCATGTACATCGGGTCGACCGGTGAGCGCGGCCTCCACCACCTGGTCTGGGAGATCGTCGACAACTCCGTCGACGAGAGTCTCGCCGGGTTCTGTGACCGCATCGTGCTGACCCTGCAGGCCGATGGCGGCGTCCGCGTCGACGACAACGGCCGCGGCATCCCCACCGACATCCACCCCACCGAGGGCATCCCCGCGGTGACGATGGCCTTGACGATGCTCCACGCCGGCGGCAAGTTCGGCGGCGGTGGCTACAAGGTGTCCGGTGGCCTCCACGGTGTCGGTGTCTCTGTCGTCAACGCGCTGAGCAGCAAGCTCGTCGTCGAGGTCAAGAACCGCGGCCACCTGTGGCGCCAGACCTTCTCGCTGGGCGTCCCCGACGGCGACCTCGAGCAGGTCCGCGCGATGGAGCCCGACGAGCGCACCGGCACCACGATCATCTTCTATGCCTCCGACGAGATCTTCGAGACCACGACCTACTCGCTGGAGACCATCACCACACGGATCCGCGAGATGGCCTTCCTCAACAAGGGCCTGGAGATCGTCGTACGCGACGAGCGGCCCGTCGCGGCCGAGATCGCCGACGCGGTCGAGGACGCGACCGTCGACCCCGAGATCGACCAGACCGGCGCCGACGCGATCAAGCGGGCCGAGTCCGGTGGCATCGAGCGGACCTTCAAATATGACCGGGGCCTGGTCGACTATGTCGAGCACCTCAACCGGCGCAAGGAGAAGGCCAACCCGACGATCATCGACTTCGAGGCGGCGTCCAAGGACGGCGGCGACATGAGCCTCGAGATCGCGATGCAGTGGAACACCGGGTTCACCGAGTCGGTCCACACCTTCGCCAACACCATCAACACCCACGAGGGCGGCACCCACGAAGAGGGCTTCCGCGCGGCGCTGACCACCCTGGTCAACCACTGGGGCGAGGAGTGGGGTCTGATCAAGAAGCGTGAGGACCGGGTCTCCGGCGACGACATCCGTGAGGGCCTGACCGCGATCATCTCGATCAAGCTGGGCGAGCCGCAGTTCGAGGGCCAGACCAAGACCAAGCTCGGCAACACCGAGGCCAAGGGCTTCGTGCAGCGCGTCGTCAACGACCAGCTCGGGGCGTGGTTCGAGCAGAACCCCGCTGAGGGCAAGGACATCGTCCGCAAGAGCCAGGCTGCGGCCTCGGCGCGCATCGCCGCGCGCAAGGCCCGTGACCTGGCCCGCTCCCGCAAGGGTCTGCTCGGCGGTGGCGGTCTCCCTGGCAAGCTGGCCGACTGCCAGTCGACCAACCCCGCCGAGTGCGAGGTCTTCATCGTCGAGGGCGACTCCGCCGGCGGCTCGGCCAAGCAGGGCCGCGACCCGCGCATCCAGGCGATCCTGCCGATCCGCGGCAAGATCCTCAATGTCGAGAAGGCGCGCATCGACAAGGTGCTGGCCAACACCGAGGTGCAGGCGATCATCTCCGCACTCGGCACCGGCATCCACGAGGAGTTCGACCTCGACAAGCTGCGCTACCACAAGGTCGTGCTGATGGCAGACGCCGACGTCGACGGCCACCACATCAACACCCTCCTGCTGACGCTGCTCTTCCGCTTCATGAAGCCGCTCATCGAGCAGGGCTTCGTCTATATGGCACAGCCGCCGCTCTATCGGCTGCGGTGGAACAAGCCGGCCGAGCACGAGTTCGTCTATTCCGACTCCGAACGCGACGCGCTCATGCGCGACGGCCTGGCCCAGGGCAAGAAGCTGCCCAAGGAGAACCCGGTCCAGCGCTACAAGGGTCTGGGCGAGATGAACGCCGACGAGCTGTGGGAGACCACGATGGACCCCGACCAGCGGCTGATGCTGCAGGTGACGCTCGAGGACGCCGCGCAGGCCGACGAGATCTTCTCGATCCTCATGGGCGAGGACGTCGAGCAGCGCCGGTCGTTCATCCAGCGCAACGCCAAGGACGTCCGCTTCCTCGATATCTAGACCCGGTGGTTGAGGAGGGC
>JAXLSN010000011.1:0-213121 GCA_046330595.1 Nocardioidaceae bacterium | reverse complement strand
TCGACACCGGGCCGTCGGGTCAGCCCCGAGATCGTGGAGGAGGCGGTGCTCGCCGCGGTGCGCGAGGCCGCCGGCGACGCGCCACTGCGCGGTGTCGGGGTGGCCGCTGCCGGGTTCGTCGACGGTGAGGGCGAACGCGTCATGTTCGCCCCCCACCTGCCCTGGCAGGGCCAGGACGTCCGGGCGCGGTTCGCTCGTCGCCTGCGCGTGCCCGTCGTGCTCGACAACGACGCCAACTGCGCCGCGGTCGCCGAGTGGGCGTACGGCGCGGCGCGCGGCACCGAGTCGGCGCTGATGATCACGCTCGGCACCGGGATCGGTGGCGCGATCCTGCTCAACGGCCGGGTGTTCCGCGGCCGGAACGGGATGGCCGGCGAGTTCGGCCACATGCAGGTGGTGCCCGACGGCCGCTCGTGCCACTGCGGCGGCACGGGGTGCTGGGAGGAGTACTGCAGCGGGAGCGCGCTGGTGCGCTATGCCCGTGAGTCCTTCGGCCAGCAGCCGACGATGCTCGAGGAGCTCTGCGCGGGTCAGCCGGCGCGGCTGACCGGTCCGATGGTCACCGACGCCGCGGCGGCAGGCGACCTCGTCGCCCGTCAGGCGTTCGCCCAGGTCGGCACGTGGCTGGGCGTCGGCGTGGCCAACCTGGTGGCCGCCGTCGACCCCAAGGCGGTCGTCATCGGTGGCGGTGTCGTCGACGCGGGCGAGCGACTGCTCGCACCCGCGCGGGTGGCGCTGACCCGGTCGCTCGTGGGTGCCGAGCACCGCGTGCTGCCCGAGCTGCGCGCCGCCCAGCTCGGGCCTCAGGCGGGACTGGTCGGTGCGGCGGTGCTCGTCCGACGGCTCACGATCCGCCGGGAACGGCCGCCCTCGACGCTCAGACCTGAGCGCCGTCGTCCCAGGGGTCGCGCGGCTCGTTGGGCATGGCGCTGACGAGATAGGCGAAGCCGCCGAGGAACCAGATCACCAGCAAGGCGTCGATCAGCGTCGCCACCGGCAGCGAGAAGATCACCACGATCATCAGCGCCAGGGGTGCGAGCAGCACCCCGGCCCAGGCGAGCAGGACCGGGGGGTCGGCCTTGGGCAGCGGCGGCGGCACGGGGGCCACGAACCTGTCGTCCCACTCGAGGTGGTGTCCCGGGCTGTCCTCCTCGGCGCGGCCGGCCGAGCGCTGCTGCTCGAGCTCGGCGACCTCGTCGGCGGACAGCTCGGCGCGGTCGCCGTAGTTGTCCACGATCGAGCGCCACAGCGCCTCCTCCGAGGGGGCGCCGTCGCCGCGGGGCTCGGGGTCGGTCACGGCGCAGCCGTCACCTTGGCGATGAAGTCGGCCGACTCCTCGAAGATGGCCGGGGCGTCGTTGTCGATGGTCGCGACGTGATAGCTGTTCTCGAGGCGGCGCATCGTCACCTCGGCGGAGACTCCGCCCGTGATCAGCGGCTCGGACGACTCGTCCACGACGTGGTCGACGGTCGAGCGGAAGTAGAGCACCGGCGCGGTGACCTTGCCGAGGTCGCCGACCAGCGGCTTCCAGGCGGCCATCATCGAGGCGGCGGCCTTGAGCGGGGTCTTGGGATAGGCGTGCTCGTCCATGCCCGGCTTCTTGATGTCGTTGGCGATCGCCGGGAACGCCGACACGACGTGCTTGAGCAGCGGAAGGGCGAGGACGTCCTTGCGGAGGGTGCGGACGGCCGGGTTGACCACGACCACGCCGGCGAGCCCGTCGGGGTGGTCGGCGGCCAGCCGGAGCACCAGCGCGCCCCCCATCGACAGGCCGCACGCCACCACGGCGTCGTTCTCGGCCGCGAGCCCGGCATAGGTGCGCGAGATCTCGCCGTACCAGTCCGACCAGCCGGTGCGGTTCATCTCCTGCCAGGTCGTGCCGTGGCCGGGCAGCCTCGGGACCTCGACGGCGTAGCCCTTGTCGGCGAGGAACTCGCCCCAGGGTCGCATCGAGAACGGCGAGCCGGTGAAGCCGTGGCTGAGCAGGACGCCGATGCGGCGACCGCCGGTCAGCTCGGGGCGTGCGGGGGCGGAGAACGGTGCGGCATGAGCGTCGACGGCCATGGGGGCATTGTGCCGCAGCGCCCCAGGGGTCCACCATCGACCGCCCGTCCCTGGAGTCCCCCTGGGACCCGGCGCCGTCACGGTCTAGGGTTCGGGTGTCAGGGACCGACCGGGCGGGCCGGTCCCGTCCACGGAGGAAGGGCTGCGTTGCTCTACTGGTTCTTGAAGTGGATCGCGCTGGGGCCATGGCTCAAGCTGGTCTTCCGTCCTCGCACCGAGGGCGCCGAGAACGTCCCCGACGAGGGACCCGTGATCCTCGCCAGCAACCACCTGTCCTATGCCGACTGGCTGTTCATGCCGCTCACCGTGCCGCGTCGGGTCACGTTCGTGGCCAAGGCCGAATACTTCAACACCCCGGGCATCAAGGGCTGGTTGCAGCGCAGGTTCTTCTCGGGCACCGGGCAGGTCCCGATCGACCGCTCTGGCGCCACCGCCGCCGAGGGCGCGCTGTCGGCGGCCAAGCGGATCCTCGCCGACGGTGAGATCTTCGGGATCTATCCCGAAGGCACCCGCTCCCACGACGGCCGCCTCTATCGCGGCAAGACCGGCGTCGCGCGGCTCGCGCTCGAGACCGGCGTCCCGGTCATCCCCGTCGCCGTGATCGGCACCGACGTGGTGGCCCCGCCCGGCAAGAGGTTCGGCACGTTCACCCGGCCGCGCGTGCGCTTCGGCACCCCGCTCGACTTCTCCCGCTATGAGGGCATGGAGGGCGACCGCTACATCCTGCGGTCGATCACCGACGAGATCATGTACGAGATCATGCGGCTGTCGGGTCAGGAGTACGTCGACATGTACGCCGCCAAGGCCAAGGAACTGGCTGCCAAGGCCAGGGACGAGGCGCGGCGTGCCGAGCGCGAGGCGGCCGCAGCCGCCGCCGCGGAGGAGAAGAAGGCCTCCTGAGCGCCGGGGTGCCGGTCGCCGACGGCGACTCCGAACGGGTGTGGACGTCCCCCGCGGCGGTGGCCGTGGAGGACCAGCTGCTCCGCGCCCTGGCGATCCTGCGGGTCGTCGTGCTGCTCAACGCGATCGGTCTCAACCTCTATCGGGCCGACAACTTCGAGCACCCCGCCGCAGGCGTGGCCGTCGTGGTCGCCCTCGCCGCCTGGACCGGTTTCGTCATCTGGGCCTACGGCGCGGCGGCGCGTCGTACGACCTGGCTGTTGGTGGCGGACCTGGCGATCGCCGTGGCCGCGATCCTCACCTCGCCGCTGGTCAAGGGGGAGCAGCTGCGTGCCACCGTGCCGGGGTTCTGGGTGATGGGCGCGCTGCTCGCCTGGGCGGTGCACTGGCGCTGGCGGGGCGGCCTGTTCGCGGCGGCCTGCCTGACGGCCGCCGACCTGGCGATCCGCCAGGAGGTCACGCAGGCCAACTATGGCAACCTCTTCCTGCTGATGATCGGGGGACCCATCGTCGGCTATGTGTCCCAGCAGCTCCAGCGCATGGCCGTGGAGCGTGACCGGGCCGAGCGGCGAGCCGCTGCGGCGGCCGAGCGCGCCCGGCTCGCGCGGGCCGTGCACGACGGCGTGCTCCAGGTGCTGTCGCTGGTGCAGCGACGGGGCACCGAGCTGGGCGGGGACTTCGCCGAGCTGGGCCGGGTGGCCGGCGAGCAGGAGCATGCACTGCGCTCGCTGATCCGCCAACAGGACTCCGTCGTGGTGACCGGTCCGGGATCCGCGGACCCGGTCGCCGACCTGGGAGCGGCGCTCGGCCGGCTGGAGTCCGAGCCGGTGCCGGCCGTCTCGGTCGCCGGCCCGGGCCAGCCGGTGCTGCTCCCGGTCGACCGCACCGCCGAGGTCGTGGCCGTCGTCCGCGCCTGCCTGGACAACGTCGCTCGTCACGTCGGCGAGCACGCCCCGGCCTGGGTCCTGCTCGAGGACTTGGGCGACCGTGTCGTCGTGACCGTCCGCGACGAGGGACCCGGCATCGCCGAGGGGCGGCTGGCCGAGGCGGAGGCCGAGGGACGGCTTGGCGTCGCCCAGTCGATCCGCGGCCGGGTGCGTGACCTCGGCGGCACCACCGAGCTCGCCACCGGAAGGTTCGGCACCGAGTGGGAGATCACCGTGCCTCGGGCTGGGGAGCCGTCGGGCGACGACCGGCCCGGCCGGTAGGGTCGCCGCCATGGAGGAGGCCCGGATCCGCGTCATGGTGGTCGACGACCACCCGATGTGGCGCGATGCCGTCGAGCGGGATCTGCAGGAGGCCGGCTTCGACGTCGTCGCCGTGGCCGCGACCGGGAGCGAAGCGGTCGCGCGGTTCCCCGCGGCCCGTCCCCAGGTCGTCGTCCTCGACCTGCAGATCCCCGCACCCAACGGCGTCGAGGTCACCTCGATCGTGCTGAGCCGGGACCCCTCCGCCCGGGTGCTGATCCTGTCGGCGTCAGGAGAGCAGGCCGACGTCCTCGATGCCGTCAAAGCCGGTGCGACGGGCTATCTCGTCAAGTCCGCGTCGCGGGATGAGCTGATCCGAGCCGTCCAGCGCGTCGCGCAGGGTGACACGGTGTTCACCCCGGGGCTCGCCGGCCTGGTGCTGGGGGAGTACCGCCGCCTCTCCGAAGGCCCGGCGGCGGCGGAGACCGACGCGCCTCACCTCACCGAGCGTGAGACCGAGGTGCTCAAGATGGTCGCCAAGGGGATGAGCTACAAGCAGATCGCCGAACGGCTCGTGCTGTCCCACCGGACCGTCCAGAACCATGTGCAGAACACGCTGCGCAAGCTCCAGATGCACAACCGGGTGGAGCTGACCCGCTACGCCATCGAACAAGGCCTCGACGCCGACGATGAGGACTGACCGGGTGGACGCTGCCCTGGGCTCCTATCTGCGTCGGCTCGGCTTCGCCTCCGCCCCGCCGCCCTCCCTGGAAACGTTGGTCGCCCTGCACCGGGCGCACCTCGCCACGATCCCCTACGAGAACCTGGGCATCATGCTCGGACGGCCGCCCTCGACGGACGTGGCCGACACCGTCGACCGGATCGCGGCGACCGGGCGGGCCGGCTACTGCTTCCACCAGAACGGTGCGTTCGAGGCGCTGCTCACCGCCCTCGGGTTCCAGGTGAGCCGTCGCCACGGCCACGTGTGGACCGACGAGGCGCACCGGTGGGAGACCTCGCTCAACCACCTGGTGCTCGTGGTCGAAGGCCTCCCGACGACGGCCAACCCCGACGGCCGCTGGTGGGTCGACGTCGGGCTCGGCGACGGCTTCGTCGACCCCCTGCCTCTGGTGGCAGGGCGGCACGACCAGGACGGGTTCGTCTTCGGACTCGACGACGTGTCGCCGACGCGGTGGTCGTTCCGGCACGACCCGCTCGGGTCGTTCTCCGGCGCCGAGGTGACCGACCGGCCGATCGAGGTGGCCGCTGCTCACGAGCTGCTGTCGACCGGTCCCGACTCCCACTTCACCCGGTTCCTGATCGTCCAGCGTCAAGACGTCCACGGGACCCACACGATGCGCGGCTGCGTGCTGTCGCTCGTCCGGCCCGGGAGCTCCCAGGTGGTCGCCGAGCTGACGTCGTACGACGCCTGGCGCGCGGCGCTGGCCGACCCGCTGCGGCTGCCGCTCGACGATGTCGACCCCGCCGAGCTGGCCGACCTGTTCCAGCGCTCGCTGGCCGCCCACCGGGCGTGGGTGGAGTCCGGGCGCCGATGAGGCCGGCGCAGGCGGCGTTCCGCAGGGCCACCGCGGCCGATGCGGTGGCCCTCCTCGACCTCGAGCGCGCGGCGAGCCTCGCTGCGCTGGGTCACGTGTTCCCGGCCGAGCGCTATCCCTATCCGAGCGACGACGTGTTGGCCCGGTGGCATCTGGTCCTCCTCGACCCCGATGTCAGTGTCGAGGTGATCGACGGTGACACCGGGCTGCGGTGCGTCGTCGCGCACGACGCCAACGGCACCCTCCGACAGCTCGCGGTGGCGCCCGACGCCTGGGGGCGCGGGATCGGCAGGCTCGCCATCGCCCACGCGGTTGCAGCGATCCGGGCGCGAGGCTGCGCGACGCCCCGGCTGTGGTGTCTGGTGGACAACCACCGTGCCCGGCGGCTCTATGAGCACCTCGGCTGGCAGCCCACCGGCGCCGAGCAGCCGGCGCCGTGGCCGCCTCACCCGACCGAGATGGAATATGTGCTCCCGTAGGGTCGGCGCATGACCGCGGACGCCCTGCTCGCCGAGGCCGACGAGCTCTATGCGCTGCCGCTCGCGGACTTCACGCCGGCCCGCGACGCGCGGGCCAAGGCGCTGAAGAAGGAGGCACCGGAGCTGTCGGCGCGGGTCAAGGCCCTGCGCAAGCCGTCGATCGGGGCCTGGGTGGTCAACCTGCTCGTACGTCGCGAGGCCGACCAGGTCGACCAGGTGCTCACGGTCGGTGCGGCCCTGCGCGAGGCCGCCGCCAACCTCGACGGGGCCGAGCTGCGCGAGCTCACCCGTCAGCGGCGCCAGGTGACCTCGGCGGTGACGTCGCGCGCGCGGGGGCTGGCGGCCGACGAGGGGCACCGGGTGACCGAGGCGGTGGCCGAGCAGGTCGAGCAGACGCTGACCGCGGCCATGCTCGACGAAGCCGCGGCGCGCGCGGTGCGCAGCGGGCTCCTGGTGGCCACCATGCGCGCGACGGGCGTGGACGCGGTCGACGTCGCCGCGGCGCTCGCCGTACCCGAGGCGGCCGGTTTCTCCGCGACACCGCGTTCCGCGCCGGTCCCGGAGCCACCGCAGCTGCACGCCGTACCCGATCCGGAGCCCGACGAGCAGGCCCGGGAGGAGGCGGCCCAGGCACTGGCCGAGGCGGAGGCCGCGCTGACCGACGCGACCGCGCGGCGCGACCACGCGCGCGACCAGGTCGACGGGCTGCGGGCACAGTCGCTCCAGCTCCAGTCGGAGATCGACGAGCTGCGTCGCCGCCTCGTCGACCTCGAGTCACGCGCCGAGGCCAACGACGACGCCCTCACCGAGGCCCAGGACGATCTCGACGCCGCCGAGGATGCCGTCGACAAGGCCCACGAGACCCGTGACCAGGCCCAGGAGGCGCTCGACGCCCTCACCTGATCGTCCACAGCCTCGAGTTAGTACGGAAGGCAAGCCCTGTCTGTCCACAGTTCGGTGGCCGCCGTATGCCCCGTTCGGCCTTCCTTCTCCACAGCAAGGAGTTAGTACGGAAGGTTGGGCGGGGGTTTCCGGGCTCTGCCTTCCGTACTAACCCGATTTGTCCACAGGGAGGGACGGGGGAAGGGAGTGAGGGGGCGGACGGGTGTTAGTCAGTCGTGGGCCCAGTCGCGGGAGCGGCGGACGGCCTCGGTCCAGCGGGCGTACGACGCGTCGGCGGTCGCCCGGTCGGTCTGGGGCTCGAAGCGACGGTCGAGGCTCCAGGTACGGCGCAGCTCGTCGGGGGAGTCCCACACCCCGACCCCGAGGCCCGCGAGGAAGGCGGCCCCCAGCGCCGTCGTCTCGATCATCCGGGGGCGTTCGACCGCGATCCCGAGCTGGTCGGCCTGGATCTGGCACAACAGATCGTTCGCCGAGGCGCCGCCGTCGACCCGCAGGCAGTCTCCGAGCGGCATCGTCTCGAGCACGTCGCGCACCTCGAAGGCGATGGCCTCGAGCGTTGCCCTGACCAGGTGGGCGCGCGTGGTGCCTCGCGTGATCCCGACGATCGTGCCGCGGGCGTGGGGATCCCAGTGGGGCGCGCCGAGCCCGGTCAGGGCCGGCACGAACACCACGTCACCGGAGTCGGGTACCTCTCCGGCGAGGCGGGCCGTGTCGGCCGCGGACTCGATGATCTGGAGCCCGTCGCGCAGCCACTGGACGGCCGCCCCGGTGACGAAGATCGCCCCCTCCTGGGCATAAGTCATCGAGCCGTCCGGGGAGCGCCAGGCAGCGGTGCTGAGCAGCCCGGCACTCGACCGCGGCACGTCTGCCCCGGTGTTGGTCAGGATGAACGAGCCCGTGCCGTAGGTGCACTTGGAGTCACCGGGGTCCAGGCAGATCTGCCCGAACAGTGCTGACTGCTGGTCGCCCGCGATGCCGGCCACGGGGAGGGAGAGCCCGCAGAACGTGGTCGGGTCGGTGCGGGCGATGTCGCCCCAGCTCGGCGCGATGTCGGGCAGGGCGTCCCTCGGGACGCCGAAGAGGTCGCACATCTCCGCCGACCAGTCGCCCGCGGCCAGGTCGAAGAGCAGCGTCCGCGATGCGTTGGAGACATCGGTGACGTGCCAGGTGCCGCGCGACATGCGCGCGATCAGATAGGAGTCGACGGTCCCGACGGCATAGCGCCCGGACTGCACCAGCGCCCAGGTGTGCGGCTCGTGCTCGGCCAGCCAGGTCAGCTTGGTCGCGGAGAAGTAGGGGTCGAGACGCAGCCCGGTCACCTCCGACACGCGCGGCTCGTGGCCGGCGGCCTGGAGCCGCGCGCAGATGTCCGCTGTACGGCGGTCCTGCCACACGATCGCCTTGCGGGGCGAGGTGAGTGTCTCGCGGTCCCAGAGCGCGATCGTCTCGCGCTGATTGGTGATGCCGACCGCCCGCAACAGGCTGGCGTCGTACCGCTCCAGCACCTGGGTGGTGGCCGCGAGGGTGGCCTGCCAGATCTCCTCCGGCTCGTGCTCGACCCAGCCCGGGCGTGGGAAGTGCTGGGGGAACTCCTGATAGCCCTTGGCGGCGATCTCGCCGGCCTCGGTGACCACGACGGCGGTGACGCCGGTGGTCCCGGCGTCGATGGCGAGAACGCTCACTGCCCATCCTCCTCGGTCGCGGCGGAGCGCAGGATGGCCAGGACCCTTTCGTCGACCCATGACCCGTCGGCCGCCGCGCGCATCTCGTAGTTCTCGGTGCCGACCCAGGCGGCGAAGTCGCGGTGGCCGAGCGCCTGCGCTCGCTGCGCGAGCTCCTCGGCCAGCTCCGGGGTCACCACGACCTTCTCCTCCTCGGTGGAAGCCGTGAGAAAGAGGTCGTTGAGGTCCATCAGGCGGGCCAGCTCCGCCAGGGGATCGGCGTGGTCGTCGACGCGCAGGTCGACGGCGATGTCGTCGAGCCCGCCATAGCCGGCGCCGTCGCGCACCACGAGCAGCGCCGCCGACTGACGGCCCCGGCGGTCGCCGCCGGCGGCGTCACCGGCGACGAGCGCCGCGAGCAGGCGCCGGGCCAACGACGCGGAGGCGTCGCCCGCGCGCCAGGCGTCCTCCATCGCGGCCACGACCTGCTCGCCGGCCAGGATGTTCCCCTGGATGGCATAGCCGTCACCGACCCGGCTGCCCGCCCAGTCCAGGCACGACGACCCCGTGTGCGACGCGGCGTTGCCGTCGACGTCCACGATGCCGACCTGGCGGTCCTCGCGCCCGTCGTCCTCCTCGAGGAGCCGCTGGAGAGCCACCTCGGCGGTGGCGCCGTCGTCGAGATGGGCGAGCGCCAGACCCTTGTACGCCACATTGGCGTCGGCCTGGGTGGCGATGGCGCCGACCCCGGCGACGGCGGCGGGAACGGCGGAGCCGACCGCCAGGAACTTGGAGGCGACAGCCACGCCCCACGACTCGCCATCGTCGGAGCGGGCCACGATCGAGAACGTCATGGTCGGGAGCGTAGTGCTCGGACCGGCACTGTCGGTGGTCACCTCTAGCCTCGATGTATGGACACCCGCGACGTGCTCACATCCTTCTGGGCGGCGATGCAGGACAACGACTGGGAGCGCGCCGCCGCCCACCTGGCCGAGGACGCCCACACCGACTGGCCGTGCAGCGGCGAACGGATCGTGGGCCGCGCCGACTATGTGGCGGTGCAGGCCGACTACCCGACCGAGTCCCGACGCTGGACGTTCGACATCCACCGGCTGCTCGTCGACGGCGACACGGGGGTGAGCGAGGTGACCGTGACCGACGGCGACCAGTCGGCCCGTGTGGTGGCCTTCTCGACCGTGTCCAGTGGGCTGATCACCCACCAGGTCGAATACTGGCCCGTCTCCTACGAGCCGTCACCGGACCGTGCCCACCTGGTGCAGCGGATCGAGCCGGTTCCGTGACCCGGCGACGGCCTGCGACGACCGAAACCCGCTTGCCTTCAAGCCCGCTTGAGGTCGGAGGATAGGCGGGTGCTGCATCGCCTCGGATTTCCCTCGGTCGGACGCCACCGCCGGTTCGTGACGGCCATCGCGGTCGACGCGATCGGGTCGGGCGTCTTCATGCCGCTGGCGATGCTCTACTTCCTCGCGGTGACGCCGCTGAGCCTGGTCCAGGTCGGGGCCGCCATCTCGCTCGCGTCGGCCGCGGCACTGCCGGCCGGACCGGTGATCGGGTCGCTGGTCGACCGCTACGGCGCCAAGCGGTTGCTGCTGGTCGGCAACGCGCTCCAAGCCGTCGGCTACGCCGCCTACCTGTTCACCCAGTCGTTCGCGGGCGTCTTGATCTGGACGGTCGTGGTCACCGTCGGACGTACGGCGTTCTGGGGCTCCTACGGCAACATCGTGGCGGCCATCGCCCAGCCGGGCGAACGCGAGAAGTGGTTCGGCTTCCTCGGTGCCCTGCGCAACGTCGGATTCGCCGTCGGCGGGCTGGCCGCCGGTCTCGCGCTGACCATCGGCACCCGCGTCGCCCTCGACAGCGTGGTGGCCGTCAACGCGGCCTCCTACCTCGCGGCGCTGCTGCTCCTGCTCGCGGTGCCCGAGACGCGGCCCGGCCACGCACCGGCGCTCCCTGGCACGTGGGGAACGGTGCTGTCCGACGCCCGCTACCGGCTGCTGGTGGTCAACCAGCTCGGCTACTCGCTGTCGATGATGGTGCTCAACTTCGCGATCCCGGTCTATGCCGTCACGATGCTCGGGCTGCCGGGCTGGCTCACCGGTGCCGTCTTCACGATCAACACGGTCATGGTGGGCTTCGGGCAAGGTCTCGTGGTCAAGGGCATGACCGGACGGGTGCGTTGGCGGATCCTCGTGGCCGCCCAGGTCGCCTTCGGGCTGTCGTTCGTCGTTCTCTGGGGGGCGGGCGGTGCGACGCCCTGGCTCGCGATCGCACTCGTGCTGGTGGGCGGCGTGGTCTACACCGGGGGAGAGCTGCTCGGCGGCCCGGTGCTCGGTGCGCTGTCCGCCGACGCCGCCCCACCCGAGCTGCGCGGGCGCTACCTCGCGCTCATCCAGCTCGCCTGGAACGTTGCCAGCATGGTGGCGCCGGTCGCCTTCGCCTGGCTGCTCGACCGCGGCGTGGCCGACCTGTGGGTCGTCCTCCTCGTGACCACGGCGCTGTCGCTGGTGGCCGCCGTACGCCTCGGCGGGCGACTGCCGCACGCCGCGCTGCCGGTCACCAACCGGGCGGTCGTCGAGGCCTGATCCGTCACCCGGCGCGGCCCGTCCGCGGGGCGCCGATGTGAGCGACAACGCGCATCCCACGATGCGTCGCCCTGGCTCGACGACCCCGCTCCTCGCTAGGCTCACGGAGGCTTTAGAACGATCTAAGCGACCCAAGTCAGGAGTGCATCATCATGCGAGTCGGAGTCCTCACCGGTGGCGGCGACTGCCCCGGACTCAATGCGGTCATCCGCGCCGTGGTCCGCAAGGGGATCGGGACGCACGGCTTCGAGTTCGTGGGCTTCCGCGACGGCTGGAAGGGCCCGCTCGAGGGTCTGACCATGGAGCTGGGCATCGACCAGGTGCACGGCATCCTGCCCCGCGGCGGCACCATCCTCGGGTCCTCGCGCACCAACCCGTTCAAGGTCGACGGCGGCGTGGAGCGCATCCAGGAGAACCTTGAGAAGCACAACGTCGACGCCCTCATCGCGATCGGCGGCGAGGACACCCTCGGCGTGGCCACCAAGCTCGACAGCCTCGGCGTCAACGTCGTCGGTGTGCCCAAGACGATCGACAACGACCTCAACGGCACCGACTTCACGTTCGGGTTCGACACCGCGGTCCAGATCGCGACCGAGGCGATCGACCGGCTCCACACCACGGCCGAGTCACACCACCGCGTCATGGTCTGTGAGGTCATGGGCCGCCACGCCGGCTGGATCGCGCTCCACGCGGGCATGGCCAGCGGCGCCAACATCGTGCTGATCCCCGAGCACCCCTTCGACATCGAGGAGATCTCGGAGTACGTCAAGACCCGCTACGCCAGCGGCTATGCCGTGATCCTCGTCGTCTCCGAGGGCGCGGTGCCCAAGGAGGGTGGTGTGATGACGGTTCAGTCCAACGTCGTCGACGCGTTCGGCCACGTCCAGCTGGGCGGCATCGCCGAGCGTCTGGCCGAGGAGCTCGAATACCGCACCGGCCACGAGACCCGCCACGTCGTGCTCGGCCACGTCCAGCGCGGTGGCACGCCGACGGCCTATGACCGCTGGCTGGCGACGCGGTTCGGGCTCTACGCGATCGACGCGGTGGCCGAGGGCAACTTCGGGAAGATGGTGGCCCTGCGCGGCACCGACATCATCACCGTGCCTCTCATCGAGGGCACCGGTGAACTCAAGACGGTCCCGCCGGAGGCCTACGCCGAGGCCCAGGTCTTCTTCGGCTGAGCCGGCCCGGCTCACCTCGCCGAGTCGTCACATCCCGTGACGACTCGGCGTTCCTGATGGGCAGAGATCGGGTACCTCCCCGCGTCCGCGCGACGAGGGGAGGGGCCATGACGGCTCGAGCAGACGACGACGTCGAGACCGCACCGGAGCTGCGCCGGGTCATGGGCCCGTGGCTGCTGCTCCTGTTCATCGTCGGGGACATCCTCGGGGCTGGGGTCTATGCCGTCACCGGCCAGATGGCCAGCACCGTGGGCGGCATCGTGTGGCTGCCCTTCCTGGCGGCGTTCGTGGTGGCGACGCTGACCGCGCTCTCCTACCTCGAGCTCGTGACGAAGTACCCCCAGGCGGCCGGCGCGGCGCTCTATACGCATCGCGCGTTCGGGATCCACTTCGTCACCTTCATCGTCGCCTTCGCGGTCGTGTGCTCGGGAATCACCAGTGCGTCGACCTCCTCCAATGTGCTGGCTCAGAACCTCGTCGCCGGCCTCGACGGCATCGGCTTGGACACGGGCTTCGGCACTGCCGGAACCACCGTGGTCGCGATGGCCTTCATGGTCCTCCTGGCACTGGTGAACCTCCGGGGCGTCGGCGAGAGCGTGCGGTTCAACGTGGTGCTGACGCTCGTGGAGATGACCGCCCTGGCGATCGTCATCGGCATCGGGCTGTGGGTGCTGGCTCGCGGGGACGGCGACCTCAGCCGGATCGTCACCTTCTCCTCACCCGAGGAGAAGGGCCTGTTCCTGGCCGTCACGGCCGCCACCTCCGTGGCGTTCTTCGCCATGGTCGGGTTCGAGGACTCCGTCAACATGGTCGAGGAGACCCAGGAGCCCCAGCGGATCTTCCCTCGCACCATGCTGACCGGCCTCGGGATCGCCGTGGTGATCTACATGCTCGTCGCCGTCGCGGTCGTGGCCGTGCTGACGCCCTCCCAGCTGGCGACGATCAACGAGGAGGAGGGGCGGGCGCTGCTGGCCGTGGTCTCCCAGGGTGCCCCGGGATTCCCGATCGACACGGTGTTCCCGTTCCTGACGGTGTTCGCCGTCGCCAACACCGCACTCATCAACATGCTGATGGCGAGTCGCCTGCTCTACGGACTGGCACGCCAGGACGTCCTGCCGCGCGTGCTGGGACGGGTGTCCGCGCACCGGCGGGCGCCGTACGTCGGCATTGCGTTCTCGACCGCGCTGGCGCTGGGCCTGATCGCCTTCGTGGCGTTCCGCGCGGACAGCCCGCTGGTCCTCCAGCTGTCAGGCACGACCTCGCTGCTCCTGCTGCTCGTGTTCGCCGTCGTCAACATCGCGTGCGTGGTGCTGCGCCGGGACCACTCCCGGGAGGGCTTCTTCCGCTCGCCCGGTCTCACCCCGGTGTTGGCGGCGGCGCTCTGCCTGTTCCTGGCCGGGCCCTGGGTCGACCGGGACCCGCTCCAGTGGGGCATCGCCGGGGGACTCCTCGGGATCGGGGTGCTGCTCTGGGGCTTCACCTGGCTCACCAACCGTGGTCTGCGCGCCAAGAAGACCGGATTCCGGGACGTCGACTCGCTGTCAGGCTGACGCAGCGCTCGATGTCGGGCCGGTGGCCCGACCCGCGTAACCTGTTCCGGTGACCATCCCCGATCTGTCGGCCCTGCATGCGCTCGGGCCGGCGCAGCAGCCGACGTACCTCGACCAGGTCGAGCTCGACCGCGTCGTCGGCCGGCTGCGCAGCATGCCACCCCTCGTGTTCGCCGGCGAGTGCGACGAGCTCAAGGGCAAGATCGCCGCCGTCGCCCGGCGCGAGGCCTTCCTGCTCCAGGGCGGCGACTGCGCCGAGACGCTGGCCGGTGTGACCGCCGACAACGTCCGCAACAAGCTGCGGGTGCTGCTCCAGATGGCCGTGGTGCTGACCTATGCGGCCTCCGTCCCGGTCGTCAAGGTGGGTCGCATCGCGGGGCAGTACTTCAAGCCCCGGTCCTCCGACCTCGAGACCCGTGACGGCGTCACCCTGCCGGCCTATCGCGGCGACGCCGTCAACGGCTTCGACTTCGACCCCGAGACCCGCCGCCACGATCCGCAGCGCCTGCTCGACGTCTACAACGCCTCGGCGGCGACCCTCAACCTCGTGCGCGCGTTCGTCACCGGCGGCTACGCCGACCTGCGACAGGTCCATACCTGGAACACCGACTTCGTCCGTGAATCGCCCATCGGGCAGCGCTATGAGTCCGTGGCCAACGAGATCGAGCGGGCCCTGGTCTTCATGCGCGCCATTGGCGCCGACCCCGACGAGTTCCACCGCGTCGACTTCCACTCCTCCCACGAGGCCCTCGTGCTCGAGTACGAGCACGCCATGACGCGCATCGACTCGCGCACCCAGCAGCCCTACGACGTCTCCGGGCACTTCGTGTGGATCGGCGAGCGCACCCGTCAGCTCGACAACGCCCACGTCGAGCTGCTGCGCCACATCCGCAACCCGATCGGAGTCAAGCTGGGCCCGACCACGAGCCCCGACGACGCACTGGCGCTCGCCGGCAAGCTCAACCCCGACAACGAGCCGGGCCGGCTGACCTTCATCACGCGCTTCGGGGCCGGCAAGATCCGCGACCTGCTGCCGGACCTGGTCGAGAAGGTCACGGCGGCCGGCGTCGAGGTGGCCTGGGTCTGCGACCCGATGCACGGCAACACCTTCGAGGCGTCCTCCGGCTACAAGACGCGGGCCTTCGACGACGTCATCGGTGAGGTGCAGGGCTTCTTCGACGTCCACCGGGCGCTCGGCACGTGGCCGGGTGGACTCCACGTGGAGCTCACCGGCGACGACGTCACCGAGTGCGTCGGCGGCGGTGAGGAGCTGGCCGAGATGGACCTGGCCAGCCGCTACGAGACCGTCTGCGACCCCCGGCTCAACCGGGTCCAGTCCCTGGAGCTCGCGTTCCTGGTCGCCGAGATGCTGCGCTCCGCCGAGCGCCCGGCATGATCGACCTCCGCTCCGACACGCTCACCAGACCCACCGAGGCGATGCGCGCCGCGATGGCGCGCGCCGAGGTCGGCGACGACGTGTTCGGCGAGGACCCGACGGTCCTCGCCCTCCAGGAGCGGGTGGCCGACCTGTTCGGCCACGAGGCGGCGCTGTTCACGCCGACCGGGTCGATGGCCAACCTGCTGGCCGTGCGCGCGCTGGTGTCCGCCGGGCAGGAGGTGCTGTGTGAGTCCTCAGCCCACATCGCCCGTGCCGAGCTCGGCGCGCACGGCGCTTACACCGGCCTGACCATGCGCACCTGGACCCACGCTCGCGGGCACGTCGACCTCGACGCCGTACGCCGGATCTTCGCCCCGGACATGGGACCGTTCTTCGTGCGCACCGCTGCGGTGTCGGTGGAGAACACCCACAACTTCGCCGGGGGGACCGTGACGCCGCTCGCCACGCTCCATGGACTGCGCGACTTCGCCGATGGGCAGGGCATCGGGGTCCACCTGGACGGCGCCCGCATCTGGAACGCCCACGTCGCGACCGGGGTACCGCTGGCTGCCTATGGTGCTGTTGCCGATCTGATGGCGGTCTGCCTGTCCAAGGGGCTCGGCGCCCCGATCGGTTCGCTGGTGATCGGTCCGGCTGACGCGATCGCTGAGGCACGGGTGTGGCGCAAGCGCATGGGCGGCGGCATGCGCCAGGTCGGCATCCTGGCGGCCGCCGGGCTCTATGCCCTCGACCACCACATCGACCGGCTGGCCGAGGACCACGAGCATGCGCGGCTGCTGGCGGAGGCCGGCGGCGTCGACCCTGCGACCGTCGAGACCAACATCGTCGTGCTGGAGCGTGCCGACGCGCCGGGATTCGTGGCTGCCGCGGCCGAGCGGGGCGTTCGCGTCTCCACCGTCGGCCCCACCACGGTCCGCCTCGTCACCCACCTCGACGTCTCCCGGGCCGACGCCCACGCTGCCGCTCAGGTGCTCGCGACGCTGCCCGCCCGCTGACGCAACGCCGAGGTGGGAGTTTCGGCCCCGCGAAGTGGGAGCCGTGTCCCTGGGCGAGGTGGGCCGGAACGGCCACGTGGGTGGGCCGGGACTGCCACGTGGGTGGGCCGCAACTCCCACCTCGGTGGGCCGGGACTGCCACATCGGTGGGCCGGAACTCCCACCTCGGTGGGCCGGGACTCCCACGTCGGTGGGCCGGGACTCCCACCTCGGGGGGCCGGGACTCCCACGTCGGCGGGTCAGGAGGGGGTGCCCTTGAGCAGCAGGTCGCTGATCGCGGTGTAGTCGCGGCCGAGCCGGCCGGCCTTGGGGGGCGAGACCTGGACCAGGTGGAGGGTCACGGTCTGCGTGGTCACGTCGGGGACGTCGAGGGTCTGGAGGCCGGGGCGCTGCTGGAGTCGCTGGGTCAGCGTCGTGCCGTCGTCGAAGCGCCACTCGACGGCCAGGATGCGGCGGTTGCGGGGGTACCACCGCACCGAGGCGCCGTTGGCGTCACGATCGACCTTGGCATAGCCGTTGATGAGCCCGACCTCGGTGATGGTGCCCGGTGCGGCCAACCGGATCACGACGTCCTCACCAGCGCCGCTGCCGGGCATCCGCCAGGCCGTCTGGGGGTCGTCGTCGAAGAGGTTGTCGGGCTCATAGTCGATCGGGTTGCCGTTGACGTCCTGACCCGGAGGGGCCACCGCCGGTACATCGGCACGGACGCCGGCCAGCAGATCACCGGGGGACCCCGACGAGCCGGAGGACCCGCCGTCAGAGCCGCCCGATGACGAGGCGCTGCTCCCCGCTGAGGTTCCCGTGCTGGCGGGTCGTTCGCCGGTCCCGGGTCGGAGCCACCACCACAGCCCGGCCAGAACGGCGAGCAGAAGCATGGCGACCGCGGTGATGACCACGGGCACGCGGTGACCACGGTCCGCCCGCGGCATCGTCGCCGCGAGCGGCACGGCGGGCGGCGGCCCCGGGAGCGGCGGCGGCGGTCCGGCCGCGGGGCTGACCGTTCTGGGCCCGGCGTCATCGGGCCGGGGCGCCACGGGTGGGACCTGGTCGGCATAGAGCGGGAACCGGGCGTTGGACGGTGGCGCGCCGGGAGGAGGCGGCGGAGGCGGCGCCGGTCGCTGCGCGGGGGGCGGAGCCTGGCCGGCGTGCCGCCCCGGGGGCGGTACGGCGGGGCGCTCGGCGGTGTCGGTGTCGAGGTTGCCGAGGGGGAGGCCGCACTGCACGCAGAAGCGTCCGCCGCCGGCCTCGAGGCCGCACCGGACACAGCTCGTCATGGTCCCCTCCGTGCCGTCGGGTCTCCCGTCGAGCCTAGTTGACCGGGTGCTGGTGCCCCGCGCTTCCCGCGGGCCATTGGCTGGCATCGACGCGGCCCAGCGCGGCCGGGAGCTGGCGTACCGCCTGGGCGAGCGCGCGCAGGTCGGCGTCGACGAGGGCCTGCGCCCCGTCGACCAGGGCGGTCTCCGGGTGCGGGTGCACGTCGACGATGACCCCGTCAGCACCCACGGCGATCGCGGCCCGCGACAGCGGCAGGACCAGGTCCTTGCGGCCTGCGGCGTGCGACGGGTCGACGATGATCGGCAGGTGGCTGGTGGCCTGCACGACCGGGATCGCCGAGATGTCCAGGGTGTTGCGGGTCGACGGGTCGAACGAGCGGATGCCGCGCTCGCACAGCACGACGTCGAGGTTGCCGCGCTGGGCGATGTACTCCGCCGCCATCAGCCACTCCTCGATCGTCGCGGTCATGCCGCGCTTGAGCAGGACCGGCTTGCCGGCGTCGCCGACGGCCTGGAGCAGACCGAAGTTCGCCATGTTGCGCGTGCCCACCTGGAGCATGTCGGCGTGCTCGGCCACCACGGTGACGTCGCGTGCGTCGACGACCTCGGTGACGACGGGCAGGCCGGTCTGTCGTCGGGCCTCGTCGAGGATCTCGAGCCCGGCCACCCCGAGCCCCTGGAAGGCGTACGGCGACGTCCGCGGCTTGTAGGCCCCGCCACGAAGCAGCGTGGCGCCGGCGGCCTTGGCCATCCGCGCCGCCTCGAGGGTCTGGTCGAGCGTCTCGACGGCGCAGGGCCCGGCGATGAACGTGAAGGTGTCGGGCCCGATCGGGACGGGGTGGTCGCTGCCGACCCAGACCGTCGACCGGTCGGGGTGGTGCTGTCGACTGACCAGCTTGTGGGGGTCTGAGATGCGGTGCACGTCCGCGACGCCGGGGAGCGTGCGCAGGTTGAGCCCGTGGAAGGAGTCGATGTCTCCCACCAGCCCGATGATGGTGCGGGAGACGCCGGTGGAGACGAATGCCTCGCCGCCGACCTCCTCGACGCGGGCGACGACGCGGGCCACGTCCTCCTCGGTGGCCTCGGGGGCCATCACGACGACCATGGGTTCCTTCTTTCGGTGGGGCCGCGCCGCGGGCCGGACATGCAGAACGCCCCGCGATCGGCCGGGGCGTTGGGTGGGGGTGGGGCGAGTGTCAGCGACCGCCCTGCCCGGGTGCTCCCGGCAGGTGGCCAAAGAAATAGACGTGCCTCACGGGAGGGAACCTAACCCACGGCCGCTGGCGGGCGGCGCGGCGTTCCACCATCCGGTCCGCCGCGCGAGCGGTCGGACGTGTCACGCGCCGAGGTGGGTGACCTCGGCCTCGACCCGGCGTCGCGGCAGCGTCTCGACGAGGATCATCGCCGCCAGGACGAGCAGGCCACCGGCGAGCATGCGGACGGTGGCGTGCTCACCCCCGAAGAGCACCGCGAAGAACGCGGCGAACACCGGCTCCATCGCCATGATGATGGCGGTGCGTACGGCGGGCAGGTGGGCCTGTGCCCAGGTCTGGCCGAGCATGGCCAGCGCCCCCGCGACGATCGACATGTACAGCAGTCGTGCCCAGTCGGCCGCCGACCCGGGCAGCTGGACACCGTCGGGCAGCGTGACCACCCAGGCGATCACGGCGATGACCAGCAGCTGCACGACCGACATCCCGATGGCCATGTCGGGCTTGGACCACAGCCCGAGCCCGACGATGTGGCCGGCATAGAGGACCGTCGAGACCAGGACGAGCGCCTCGCCGTAGCCCACCGACAACCCGTCGAGCGTCAGGACCGCGAGGCCCGTCATGGCGAGGACCACGGCGAACCAGGTCCAGCCCCCGATCCGGTGCCGCAGCAGGACGGCGCCGAGCACCGGCGTCAGCACGACGTACATGCCGGTGATGAACCCTGCCACGCTGGCGGGCGTCAGGGTCAGGCCCGCGGTCTGCAGCACCTGGGCCACGCCGTACATGGCGCCGAGGACGACCGCGTGCTTGGCCGACGGCCCGGACAACGTGCGGAGCGACCTCGGCGCTGCCACGGCGAGGAAGACCCCGGCGATGGTGAAGCGCACGGCGAGGTAGTCGAGCAGAGGCAGGCGTTCGAGGAGGTCCTTGGTCATGAAGAACGTCGACCCCCACGCGGCGGTGATGCCGACCAGGGCGAGCGTTGCGAGCAGATGCGTACGGCGGGTGTCGGTCACCGGGCCGCCGCCCAGGCCCGGAGTCGCAGATCCTTGAGGACCGGGATGTCGCTGTTGTCGAAGCCGCGTGACCCGGGGGTCTCGAGGATGAACGGGACCCCGGCGGTGGCCGGGTGGGCGAACAGCTCCACGAACGCTCCCTTCCCGATCTGGCCCTCCCCGATGCGCTCGTGGCGGTCCCTGGCCGACCCGCGAGCGTCCTTGGAGTCGTTGGCGTGGATCAGCCGCAGCCGCCCGGGGCCGGCGACGTCCTCGACGTCGTCGAGCAGGGTCGTCGCTCCGCCGGGCTCATCGAGGGCGGCACCCGCGGCGAAGACGTGACAGGTGTCGAGGCAGACGCCGACCCGGGGATGGTGGTCCAGCGCGGCGAGGTAGCCGGCCAGGTCGGCCACCCCCGCGCACAGCGAGCGGCCCTGCCCGGCTGTCGGCTCGAGCAGCAACCAGGGCGCACGCTCCCCGTCGAGAGGCTCGAGCACGGGCAGCAGCCCGTCGCGGACCTGGGCGAGCGCGGCCGCGAAGCGACGGTCCCCGGGAACGCCAGACCCGCTGTCACCGGGGTCGACATAGGAGCCGGTGTGGACCACGAGACCCTCGGCGCCGATCGCCTCGGCGCGGGCCAGGTGATGGGCGACGCTCGCGACCGAGCGGCGGAAGGTCTCCTCGGTGGGGGAGCCGAGGTTGACCAGGTAGGGCGCGTGGACCACCACGCGAAGGCCGCGCTCGGCCGTCGCGTCACGGAACGCCCGGTCGGTCACCGGGTCGCCGGCCGCGTGCGCCCAGCCGCGCGGGTTGCCCGCGAAGACCTGGAACGCCTCACAGCCCAGCTCTTCGGCCGACGCGAGCGCACCCTTCACCAGGCCCGAGCCGACCAGGACGTGGGTCCCGATCGGGTTGCGCCGCGCGGGATCGGTGGGGTCGGCCCCCATCAGATGATGAACAACGTGATGGTGCTCCCCTTGGGGACCGACGACCCCGCCGGCGGGTCGGTGCTCTTGACGAACCCGAGGCCGAGGTAGTCGGGGGCCTGTTCGACCTTGACCACGAAGCCGAGTCCCTCGAGGGTCGCCCGGGCGGCGTCGACACCGGCGGCGATGACCCCCTGCTTGGGGATCTGGATCATCTCGGGGCCCTTGGAGACGATCAGCGTCACCGTGTCACCCTTGTAGAGCGGTCCGGTGGCGGGGTCCTGGGTGATGACATAGCCGGCTGGGACGGTGTCGGAGTATTCCTCGTTGCTCACGTCGACCACGAGACCCTTGCCCTCGAGCGCCTTCTTGGCGGCTTCGGCGCTCTTGCCGGTCCAGTCGGCGAACCGGATCGGCTGACGTCCCTTGGACACGACGAGGTTGACGATGCTGTCGCGCTTGAGCTTGACGCCTGCCTTGGGGTCGGAGGAGATCACGCGCCCCTTCTCGACGGTCTCGCTGAAGACGCGCTTGCTCTCACCGAACGCGAGGTTGCGGGCGGCGATGAGATCCTGGGCCTTGTCCTCGGTCTTGCCCACGACGTCGGGCACCTTGTAGCGCTCCTTGCCGAGCGACACCGTGATCGTCACCGAGCCGCTGCGCAGGATCTTGGTCCCGGGTGGGGGGTCGGACTGGATGACCTCGCCCTTGGCGACGTCCTCGGAGTATTGGGGCTCGGCCACCTCGACGTCGAGACCCGCCTCGGCGAGCTTGGTCTCGGCCTGCTCCTGGGTCAGGCCGAGCACACCGGGCGTCGTGGTGTAGCGGCCGATGCCGTACCACCAGGCCCCGGTGGCGGCGCCGGCGATCAGGAGGACCGACAACAGCACGAGCAGGGGCCCTCGCAGCGAACGGCGCTCGCGCGGCGGCTTGGGCGGCTTGGGCGGCTTGGGCGGCTTGGGGGGTCGGCCCTGGCGTCCGGACGGCGGGACCGCCTCGTCGGGGGCGCGCAGTCCGGGGATCGCGGCGGTGGCCTCGTGGTAGGACGAGGCGCCCCACCCGGCGGCGTCCTGCGGACCGGGGTGGGCCGGCCGGCCACGTGGCGGCTCGACCACGGGACCCGCGGTCATCGCCGCGGCCGGGGGAGGCCCGGCGAGGTCGACCGCACCGGCGACGGCGGTGGCGGCCGCCGCGGCGCCCGGAGCGAACGCGGCCGCCAGGTCCTCGTCGGCGACGGCATCGATGTCGAAGCGGTGGTCGCTCTCCTGGTCGTAGGGCTGGTCCTGGTCATAGGACGGCTGGTCGAACGCCTGGTCCTGGGCGGGCACGTCGGCCTCGGCCTCGGGCCAGTCCTCGACCAGCTCCTCGTCGATGACGGGCACCGACCGGGGCTGGGTGTCGCCGTCGGCCTCCTCGACCGCGGCCGCGGCGACGGGCATGCCGAAGCCGACGGCAGCGCCGGCGACCGGTCGGACCGGTTCGGCGATGGTGTCCTCCACGTCGTCGGTCGCACCCAGCTCGGCCGGCTCCGGGGTGGTGGCCGGCATCAGGTCGGCCACCAGCTCGGGGTCGTCGACGACGCCCTCGGCGAGTGCCTGACCGACTCGACGTACTTGGTGGAGCAGCACCGTCGCGTCGGCAGGGCGCAGGCTCCGGTCACGACTGGTGGCGCGCGCCACCAGGGCATCGACATAGGCGGGGATGCGCGGGACGAGCACCGACGGCGCGGGCACGTCGGCGTGGACGTGCTTGTAGGCGACCTGGATCGGGCTCTCGCCGTCGTGGGGCTTCTTGCCGGTGAGCATCTCGTAGAGCATCACGCCGGCCGCATAGACATCGGCGCGGGCGTCGGCTCGACCGTCGACGACGAGCTCGGGCGCGAGGTAGGAGACGGTGCCGATGAGGACGCCGCCGGTCGCGGTGTGCTGGGTGTCGGCGGACACGGCCTTGGCCAGGCCGAAGTCGGCGACCTTGATCCGGCCGTCGTCGGCGATGAGGACGTTCTCGGGCTTGATGTCGCGATGGATCAGGCCGGCCCGGTGGGCGGCAGCCAGCGCGGCGACGACGGGCTCGAAGAAGGCCATCGAACGCGCGGGGGAGAGCGGGGCGTCGTTGCGGATGACGTCGCGGAGGGTGTGGCCGGTGATCAGCTCCATCGCCAGGAACACCACGCCGTTGTCGTCGCCCTGGTCATAGACCGCGACCACATTGGGGTGGGAGATGCGGGCGGCGGCCTTGGCCTCGCGCACGAACCGCGCGGCGAACTCGTGGTCGTCGCCGAGCCCGGCGTGCATGATCTTGACCGCGACGGTGCGGTCGAGGCGCAGGTCGGAGGCCTGGTAGACACTGGCCATCCCGCCGCGCGCGATACGGGTGCCGATGCGGTAGCGGCCGTCGAGGATGCGGCCCACCAAGGGGTCGCTCAGGTCACCGCCGAACGGCCCAGGGGCCCCGGGGGGCGGCTGAGCCTCGTCGTCTCGCTGCACTGTGGTCGACCTCCGAGCTACCGGACGGGGAAGGTCCGGGACCACTCATGGTACGAAATGCGCGCCGATCCGCCCCCTCCGTGCCACGGCGTGGCGTCGGTGGACCCGATCACGAGCCGGATTCCCGGCTGTCAGCCGCGGGATGTCACAGTGGGTCCATGAGCGCTGACGCCCCCGATCTCGCGACCCTCGTCGACGCGTGGCTGGACTGGCCGGAGACGGCCCAGCTGCTCGGCGTCACGCCGGCCAAGGTCCGCACGATGGTGCGCGACCACGAGCTGGCGGAGGCCGTGCCGGTCCCGGGACAGGGTCCGCGGATCCCCGCCGACTTCGTCCAGGACGGGGTGGTGGTCAAGGGCCTTCCCGGGCTGCTGACGGTGCTGCACGACAACGGGTACGACGACACCGAGGCGATCGCGTGGATCTTCACCGACGCCGACCTGCCCGGACGACCGATCGACGCCTTGCGCGAGAACCGCGGCTCGGAGGTCAAGCGACGCGCCCAGGCGATGGCCTGACGCCCCACGTGGCGGAGGACACCAGGGGGCGGCTGCCGCGTCGTCTCGACGTGTTCTAGTGTCGGTCCATGAGCAAGTCGAGGGCGACCATCCTGTTCCTGGGGATGGTCGCCCTGGCTGCGATCTGGTGGGGACCACGGGTGTGGTCCGGGGAGTCGGTCGCACCGGCCTCCTCGTCGGTGGTGTCCACGAGTGTGGACCCCAGCTCCGGCCTGCCGTGGATCGGCGTCGACGAGCTGCCGCCCGAGGCGGCCGACGTGCTGGCGCTGATCGACAGTGGTGGCCCCTTCCCCTATGACCAGGACGGGGCGGTCTTCCGCAACCTCGAACGGATCCTCCCGGACGAGGACTACGGCTACTACCACGAGTACACCGTCGACACCCCCGGCTCTCCCGACCGCGGTGCGCGTCGCATCGTGACCGGGTCGGACGGACAGGCGTACTGGACCGATGATCACTACCAGTCGTTCGAGAGGATTGACCGATGAGTGGACTGGCAGCCCTCCTTGCCGGGAAGAAAGACGCCGGCATCTACACCTGGCACAGCGGGTTCGGGCCGGCCGACGTGAAGCACACCGTCGAGCACGCCAACTGGACCTTCGCCCATGTGGACGGATGGCACGGCGACACCAAGCGCGAGTTCATGGAGGACATCGCCGAGGCGCTCGGGTTCCCAGACCACTTCGGCAAGAACTTCGACGCCCTCGCCGACTGTCTGCGTGATGTCGAGTGCGGCGACTGCCAGGGCACCCTGCTCCTCTGGGACGGCTGGGGCCCGTTGGCCCGCCACGAGGAGGAGGCCTTCGAGAAGATCATCAAGGTCCTCGAGGAGAGGGTGACCGCCCAGAAGGGCGGTCCGTTCGCCGTGCTGCTGCGTGGCGACGGCCCCGACGTCCCCGGTGTGGGCAGCCTGGACTGATCCTCCTTCGCCGAGTCGTCACATCCTGTGACGACTCGACGAACGACGGGCTCAGATCGTGCGGTGGGTGGCGGCGCCGGCGAGGCTGCGCAGCTGTTCGCGGGCGACGTCGTCGATCGCCGCGCGGTCCAGCGCATCCAGCGCCAACGTCGACAGGGCGCTGATCGCGTCCTCGACCTGGGCGTGCGCGCCGCAGGAGTCGATGATCCGCCGCAGCCGGGCGACTCCGTCCGCGTCGAGGGCGGTGCCGAGCGAGACGTGGAGGTCGCGGGCCTCCTCCGCCGGCGCGGCGTCCAGCGCCAGCGCGACCAGGACCGTGCGCTTGCCCTCCACGAGATCGTCACCGGCCGGCTTGCCGGTGGCCGCCGGGTCGCCGAACACGCCCAGCAGGTCGTCGCGCAGCTGGAACGCCTCGCCGATCGGGAGGCCGAACGACGTGAGCTCGGCCAGGGCGGTGGGTGACGCCCCCGCCAGGGCCGCGCCGACATGGAGGGGACGCTCGATGGAGTACTTGGCGGACTTGTAGCGCAGCACCGTCATGGCGGCGTCGACATCGGCGGCACCGCGCGCCTGGGCCGAGACGTCGAGGAACTGCCCCGCGATGACCTCTGACCGGGTCAGGTCGAAGACGTCCAGTGCCGCCATGACCCGGTCCAACGGCAGGCCGCAGCGGCGCAGGAGCTCATCGGCCCAGGACAGCAGCAGGTCGCCCAGCAGGATCGCGGCCGCGGCGCCGTACTGGTCGGCGTTGCCCGTCCAGCCGTCCGCCGCGTGCTCGGCGGCGAAGGCCCGGTGGGTGGCCGGCCGCCCACGGCGGGTGTCGCTGGCGTCCATGTAGTCGTCGTGGACCAGAGCGCTCGCGTGGAGCAGCTCCAGCGAGGCGCAGGCTCGCAGCAGCGCCTGTTCGCTGGCAGCGTCGGGCCGGGGATCGACGGCGTGGAAACCCCAGTAGCAGAACGCCGCCCGCAGCCGCTTGCCGCCGGCCACCGACCGGCGTGCCTCGGCGAGCAACCGGGCCGCATCGTCGCCCAGGGGCGCCAGCCGGGAGGCCTGCTCGTCGAGGAACGCGTCCAGCGTGGCCTGCACTCGAGCGCGGAAGTCAGCGGCATCCCAGGACGGAACAGGCGCGGTCACCTGGCGAGCCTATCCAGTGGACGCCGGCGGTCCGGCTGGGGCCGCTCGCCTAGCATGCGACCCATGACTGCGGGGGATCGGGCCACGGTGCAGCAGACGATCAGCGAGCTGTTGCGCGGCGGCGGGCTGTCGATCTCCTTCGAGTTCATGCCGCCACGCGACCAGGCCGGGGCCGACCAGCTGTGGCAGGCCATCCAGGACCTCGAGCCCTACCAGCCCACGTTCGTCTCGGTGACCTATGGCGCCGGTGGCACCACCCGCGACACCACGGTGGAGATCACCGGCAGGATCGCCCGCGAGACCTCGCTGCGCGCGCTGGGTCACCTGACCTGTGTCGGGCACACCCGGGCCGAGCTGGTGGAGGTGCTCCGCTCCTATGAGGCTGCCGGGGTCCACAACATCCTGGCGCTGCGCGGCGACCCCAAGGACGGGCCCTCGGCCCCCTGGACCCCGACCGAGGACGGGCTCACCTATGCCACCGAGCTCGTCGAGCTCGCCCATGACGTGGGCGACTTCTGCGTGGGCGTCGCCGCGTTCCCCGAGGGACACCCCTCGGCGCCCTCCCTGGAGGCCGACGCCCGCGTGCTGGCAGCCAAGGCCGCGGCCGGCGCCGACTTCGCCGTGACCCAGCTGTTCTTCCGGGCCGAGGACTATGCCGCGCTCGTGTCCCGGGTCCGCGCCCTCGGGGTCGACATCCCGATCCTGCCGGGCATCATGCCCATCACCAACCTCGGCTCCATCACGCGCATGGCGGACCTGTCGGGTGCATCGATCCCCGCCGAGGTGTTGGCGCGCTTCGACGGGCTCTCCGAGCCCGCCGACATCCGGCGGGTCGGTGTGGAGCTCGCGACCGAGCTGTGCCGCGACGTGCTCGACGCGGGCGCGCCCGGCCTGCACTTCTTCACGCTGAACCGCTCGCGAGCCACCCTCGAGGTCTTCTCGGCCCTCGACGTCACGCCGTGAACCACTAGGTTGACGGCATGGACCACACCGTCACCGTCACCGGCTCGGGCGCGACCCTCGCCGTCCCCGACACCGCCGTCCTCCAGGTCGGCGCGGGTCATCGGGCGAGCGACCTGGTGACGGCGCTCGACGGCATGACCTCGACCCTCGACGCGATGGCCGCGGTCGCCCGCGACCACACCGAGGAGCGGCACATCTCGTCGACCGACCTCCAGGTCTGGCCGGCGTACGACGACCAGGGCCGCCCGGACGGCTTCGAGGCGCGTCACGGGCTGCGCATCACCGTGCCCGACCTGGCGACCGCCGGGTGGCTGGTCAGCGCCCTCGCGGCCGCCGTGGGTGACCGGCTGCGGGTCGACGCGGTGACGCTGGAGGTCGCCGATCGGGGGGAGGCCCTGACCGCGGCGCGGGAGGCCGCGTTCGCCGACGCCCGGGCGCGGGCCGAGCACCTGGCAGCGCTCGGCGGACTGCGGTTGGGTCCCCTCGTCCAGGTGGTCGAGGGGGGCATGGCGACCCCACGGCCGATGGTGTTCGCCGCTGCTGCCCGGGCGGCCAAGGACGTGTCGTTCCAGGCCGGGGAACAGGCGGTGACCGCCGATCTCACCGTCACCTGGGAGCTGGTCGGCGCGCCCGAAGCACCACGCGCCATCTGAGTCGCCCCCTCGGGCTCCCGGCCGATTCACGCGCACGGCGCTTTACGGCTCAAGTCTCCGCACGGGTGACCGATGCCTTCGGTGACGCCTGGGTCCTCTCAGGTCTGCATCACGTCACCCCGGCGCGCCGCAGAGACCCCGGCTCGAAGGAGCTTGACCATGCGACGTCGGCTGACGCTGAACTCGTCGGTGCCCCTGGTGATCGCGATGCTCGTGGTGGCCCTCGGTGCCATCGTGGGGCAACGCCTGATCGCCGGCGGAGCCTTCGGTGCCCTGGAGGCCTCGACCGTCGCCGATGACGCGCACCGCGTCGCCCTCGTGGTGGACTACGAGACCAAGCTGCTCGGCGGCTACGGGGCCACCAACTCGATCTGGGACGACTCCTATGACGCGGTAGCAACGGCGAACGAGGCCGACTTCCTGGCGGACTTCCCGCCGAGCGACGTCAAGGCCATCGGTGACGCCGATGCGGTGGTCGGCATCGACCAGGCCGGGAAGGTCCTCGTCGGTGGGCTCATCGACGGCGACGGCTATGCCCCGCTCCCGGAAGGGCTGGGCGCCGAGCAGCTCACGGCGCTCGTGGACTTCAACGCCGACGCCGGCACCGGGACGTGCGCGATCGTGCCGGTCGGCGAGACGCCGTACCTGTCCTGCGGCTTCCCCGCCCGCAAGAGCGACTCATCGGGGTCGCACGACTTCGGCCTCGTCTATCTCCGGGTCTTCGACGAGGCTGCGATGACCCGACTCTCCACGACCACTGGACTGCCGCTGAAGATCGCGTCGACAGGCACCTCGATGGCGGGCAGCAAGGCCGGCAAGGACCTGACCACCCAGCTCGGCACGATGACGACGGCGACCAAGGTGCTCAGCGGTGAGACGCTCGAGCTGTTCATGACGCTGCCGGCCCTGGGCGGTGGGGAGATCGTCGTCGTGTCGCCCCACGAGCGGACCATCCATGCGACGGACTCGAGCACGGCCCTGAAGACCTTCGGGCTCATGGGCGTCGCCATGCTGTTGCTGCTGCTGTTCGTCCACCTGCTCGTCCGGCGCTCGCTGCACAACCAGGTCGAGCCCGTGCGCTCGGCGACCGAGGCGATCATCGCCTCCGGTGACACCCACGTCCGGGTCGCCGCCTCGGGGCGTGGCGAGATCGCCGCCCTGGGGCACACCATCAACTCCCTGCTCGACACGATCGAGGAGAGCGAGGCCGAGGCCGTCCGGTCTCAGCAGGAGCGCGAGGAGTCGATCCGCCAGAGCCACGCCCAGCAGCAAGCGGCCGAGGAGCAGGCCCAGCGTGAGGCGCAGGCGCGCGTCCAAGCCACCATCGACGCCGTCGTCGAGGAGCTCGGCAAGGTGCTCGACCAGGCGACCCGCGTGCTCGAGGCCGCCCGCGACATCGACAGCAGGAGCACCGCCACCGACGCGATCACCGAGGACGTGCTCTCCGGGACGGCCGCGGCCAACGACGCCCTGGCCGAGCTCAACACCACCCTCCAGCAGGTCCACGGGATCGTCGGCATCATCCGGCAGATCACCGAGCAGACCCGGATGCTGGCGCTCAACGCCAACATCGAGGCGGCTCGGGTCGGCGAGCTCGGCGCCGGGTTCCGCGTGGTGGCCCACGAGGTGCGCACCCTGGCCGCCGACACCGCCAGCTCCGCCGACGAGATCGCCTCGACCACTGGCTTGGTCACGACCACGGCCGAGCGGGTCGCCCGCACCCTGGAGGACGTGACCAACCGTGCGGTGGCCGTCGGGACCGCCACCAGCGGGATCCGAAGCCTCGCCTCCGACCAGACCCTCACGGTCGAGGAGCTGGCCAGCGAGGTCCGCCTCGCAGTGGAGCGCGTCCAAGCGATGGCCTCGGCCTCCTGACACTCGGACGCCGACAGCGCCGCCGCCGGGGGGTCAGCCTGGATCGGTCAGCCGGCCTCGCCGACCGCCTGCGCGACCAGTGCCCCCGACAGGCCCACGAACGGCAGGTCCGCGCCCGGGGTCGCGTGGGCGCCGGCCGCGAACACCCCCACGATGGGCGTCGTCGGGCCGAGACGGCGGCGCACGGTCGCGCGGCCGTCCCAGCGCGTGCCCCAGGGCGACCCCGACCAGCGCGCGAGCTGGTCGCGGGGTGACTCCTCCACCCGTCGCAGCACGCGGTCGCGAATGTCCCAGCCGCGGGCGGCGAGCGCGTCGACCAGGTCGTGAGGGGTGCGACCCGGCCGGAAGGCCTCGACCGTCACGGCGGTCGTGTCGCCGGGCGCCGCGAGCCCCCGTCGTACGACGATGTCGGGCTCGCCGTGCCACACCACCGACCCGACCCGGGGACCGGGGTCGTCCCCGGCCGTGCCGTCCAGGGCGAGGTGGATCCGGGTCGGTGGCGCCACGACCGCGGTCGCCGCGACGTGGGGCGCCAGCGCGGGGAGCTGGTGGGGGTCGACGGCACAGACCGCGACGTCGGCGTCGAGCGTGCCGCCGCTCGTCGCGACCGCCGCGACCCGGCCGCTGCGGACCACGAGGTCGGTGACCCGGGTGTCGAGCAGGACCTCGACCCGGCGGGTGCGGAGCCGGGCGGTCAGGGCGTCGGTGAGCGCGGGGGTTCCCCCGGCGAACTCCCAAGCGCCGAACCGCTGCTCGATGAAGGGCCACACCGCCATCCAGGCCGGGACCCGCCGTGGGTCGTGCCCGCCGGCGGTCAACGGGTGGGCCGCGAGAGCGCGGAGCCGGTCGTCGCCCAGCGACCGGAGCCGGCGGTGGACCGACTGGCGTGTCGCCAGCCGCCGGCGCAGGTCCGCCGGTCCGGTGGCCGGGTCCCACGGGCGCTCGACGTAGTCGCGGCGGACCAGCTCCCAGTCGGCGCCGAGCTGGTCGACGTACGCCGCCCAGCGCTGGCCGAGGTCCTCGCCCAGCGCAGCGACGGCGCGCAGCTGGGCGGCACGCGACCCGCCCGGCAGCCGGACCGACGACCCGTCCGCGAAGTGGTGCTCCCGCACGACCTCGAGCGGCTCGAGCTCCAGCTCGCGCTCCAGCGGCCGGCCGCTCTTCCTGAACAGGTCGCGCAGCACGGCGGGCAGCAGCGTGCTCGTCGTAGCCCAGCGGTGGCCGTCGACCTCGGTCGCTCGCAGCGCACCCCCGAGGGCGTCTGATGCCTCGACCAGCGTCACCTCGTGGCCGAGCTTGGCCAGTCGGGCCGCCGACGCCAGACCACCCAGGCCGCCGCCGATCACCACCACCCGTGCCACGGCGGGAACCCTACGGGGTGGGGCGTCGGTTTCACCGGCGCGCCGGTGAAACTGGCACTTCTCGCCCGAAGTTTCGGCCGAGAACAGCCAGCTTCCGTCGAGAAGTGCGGCGGGGAGGCGAGGGCAGGCGCGTCAGACGGCGGCCGGCACCGAGCCCGGCCGGTCCTTGCCCTTCCAGCGGCGCCAGCCGCGCCGGATGAGCTTGGCGATGAAGTAGAGCACCGTCAGGCCGACGACCAGCAGCACGGCCGCGATGGCCGCCGCGATCCTCGGGTGGTCGATGGCGTACCAGACGACCCCGAGTACGGCGACGTCCTCGGCCACGCTCGCGGCGATGTTGGAGGCGGGCTCGGGGGAGGAGTTGATGGCCAGCCGGCTCCCGGCCTTGACCAGGTGGGACGCCAGCGCCGTGCCGCCACCGACCACGCCCATCACGGCCTGCTGGAGGGTCGACGCGTCGCCGGCCAGCAGGACGCCGACGACGGCTCCCGCGGTGGGCCGGATCGCGGTCGAGATCGCATCCCAGGCGGAGTCGATGAACGGGATCTTGTCGGCGACGAACTCCATCGCATAAAGGAATGCGGCCACGCCGAGGACGTCCCAGCGTCCCAGCACGTCGGGGATGTCGGGCGATCCGGAGATCCGGTCGGCGACCCCGAGGACGAGCACGACCAGGTAGGCGTTGATGCCGCTGGCCCAGCCGCTCGAGAAGACCAGGGGGAGCGTTTCCACAAGCGACAGCATAGGGACCGACCTGAGTACGCCGACGGATGTCGCAGGCGACGTCGTACGGAAGGGTCGGACGTGGCCGCTGGCCAGGGGCCCGGTTCCGAACCACGGGGGTGTGCGGAACCGGGTCCCGACGCGTGGCCCCGGCTCCGACCACACCCGATGGCTTGACCAGGGCCTCCCCGCTGCCCTGGACTGACCGGCATGCCCGTTCTCACCCTCCCCGACGGTCGTGCCCTCGACGTCACCGTGACCGGACCCGACGAGGGGCCGGTCCTCGTCTTCCACCACGGCACGCCCGGCTGCGGCGTCCCGTTGACCTCGCTGGTCCGGACCGCGGCCGCCCGCGGCCTGCGGCTGGTGACGTGGTCACGACCGGGCTATGCCGGGTCCCAGCGGCACGCCGGGCGCGACGTCGCCGCCGTGGCCAGCGATCTCCGGGCCGTGCTCGACCAGCTCGGCGTCGCGGCGGCCTATGTCGCCGGCTGGTCCGGGGGCGGGCCGCACGCGCTGGCCTGCGCCACGCTGGCCCCCGACCGGGTGTTGGCCACCCTGGTGGTCGCCGGCGTCGCGCCCTTCGACGCCGCGGGGCTCGACTGGCTCGCCGGCATGGGGGAGGACAACATCGCCGAGTTCGGGGCGACGCTTGCCGGAGAGGCCCCGCTGCGGGCGTTCCTGGAGGCGGCGGCGACCGAGCTCGGTGAGGTGACCGGTGAGGAGATCGTGGCCGGGATGCAGTCGCTGTTGCCGGCGGTCGACGTCGCGGCGCTGTCGGGGGCTGCCGGAGCCGCGTTCGCCGACGATCTCGCCGCCAGTTTCCGGACCGCCCTGTCGACCGGGGTGGACGGCTGGCTCGACGACGACCTGGCCTTCGTGACGCCGTGGGGCTTCGACCCGGCAGCGGCTCCCGGGCCGGTCCACCTGTGGCAGGGCACCGACGACCTGATGGTGCCGTTCGCCCACGGGGAGTGGCTGGCCGGTCACCTGCCCGGTGCCACGACCCACCTGCTCCCCGGTGAGGGGCACGTGTCCCTGGTCTCGGGGCGGATGGCGGAGATGGTCGAGGTGCTGCTCAGGACTCCGCCGCGATGACGGCGACCAGGCTGTCGGGATCCCGGCCGACGACGGTGGTGCCGTCGGTGGCGGTGATGATGGGCCGCTGCAGCGCCCGGGGATGCGCAGCGAGCGCCACCAGCCAGGCCTCGCGGGTCCCCGCGTCGCGGGGGAGGTCGATGCCTTCCTCGGCCGCCTCCGCCGGCCGGGCGACGTCCCAGGGTTCGAGGCCGAGCCGCTCGAGGGTGGCGCGCAGCTCGTCGACGGTGGGCGGATCCTCGAGATAGCGCCGCACCACATAGCTCACCCCGGCGGCGTCGAGCTCGGCGACCGCCGTACGGCACTTGGAGCAGGCCGGGTTGAGCCAGATCTCCATCACTCGACCTCGACCTCGACCGCGCCGGTCATCGCGACGAGCTCCTCGAAGGTCGTCGAGAACACGGCCGCGGGGTGTCCGGCCGCGGCCCAGACGACGTCGAAGCGGCGCAGCCAGGGGTCGATGTAGGTCGGCACGGGGGCGGGGTGGCCGATGGGCGACACCCCGCCGATGACCTGGCTGGTGTGCTCGCGGACGAACTCCGGCGTGGCCCGGCGCAGCGCGGGTACGCCGATCCGCTCGGCGGTGGCCTTGACGTCCACGCGGTGGCCGCCGGAGGTGAGGATCAGCACAGGCGCACCGTCGGCGTCGAAGAGGAGACTGTTGGCGATGGCAGCGACCTCGCAGCCGAGCGCCTCGGCCGCGAGTGCCGCGGTGTGCACCGAATCTGGCAGGATCACGATGTCACCGGTTCCGCCCCGGAGGGAGTGTTCGGCGCGGAACCGTGCCACAGCGGGGTGCTCGTTGGTCATGGCGCGACCCTAGCCGGGCCGACGAGCGGGGGACTCACCCCGGCCAGGGTGGCGGCGTGAGCCGCCCCGGGCCAGGGGGACGACAGGGTCAGGGAAGAGGACGAGACAGATGACGGCACAGACGCCTCCGTCGGTGAGGCGCGCGATCTGGCTACTGCGTGCGGTGATGGTCTGGCTCGGCCTCACGGCCCTGTTCACCTACCTCTTCCTCGACGAGCTGATCGAGACCTGGGCGGAGGGCAACGAGACGGCCCGCGCGATCCTGCGCGACCGTGGCCTCCAGGCGCTCAAGGACAGCTCGATCAACATCCCCAAGTTCGTCCCGGTGGCGGTGGTGATGTTCGTGGTGTTCGCCGCCCTCACCGGGGTGCTGGTGGTGTTCTTCCGGTCCGGCCACGGCTGGGCGCGCAACGCCATCACGGCGATGGTCCTGTTCATGGGCTTCGCGACGCTGGCGGGCCTGGACCGCGACCTGCCGCCGTTGTTCGTGGGGCTCTCGGTCATCGCGCTGCTGCTGTCGCTCGCCCTGCTCGTGCTGCTGTGGCACAAGGACACCAGCGCCTATCTGCGCGCCCCCTACGTCCCCACTTCCTGACGTCGGGCGTTTCCCCAGGCCCCGGATGAGGGGTTGACGCTTCGTCGGTGGCGGGGTGTACCGTAGTGGTGTTCGAACACATGTTCGATCCACCTGGTGGGGGCGACCTCGACCCCCGCCCCCGCCAGGTCCCGTCTCGGGCGGGTGCGGCAGGGGTCGGCGGTCAGGGGTCGACGTCGAAGGGAGTGCTGGGATGAGGCGGTACGTCGACCCCGTGGAAGTGCGCCGCGGGTGGGTGGGGACCCCGGGAGAGGGCCCGGGGCAGGAGGGGCCCGAGCAGTTCGTCTGGCGCGGCCGGCTCTGGCAGGTCCGTGCGGTGCTGGCCCACTGGGTCGAGACCGGACCGTGGTGGCAGTCCGGAGCGGTCCGGGCCGTGGTCGGCTCCGATGACCACGAGGTCGGTCACGCGCCGGTCACCGACCTGCTGGGGGAGCGGGAGCTGTGGCGGGTGGAGGCGGCCCGGAGCCGGGATGCCGCTGGGGTCTTCGACCTCTCCTTCGACTGGGAGGCGGGCGCCTGGCAGCTCGTCGCCTGCGCGGACTGAACGGGGGTCAGTCCGATGTCGACCAGCGCGACCCACCCCGCCCCGGCCCACCCCGCCCCGGCCCACCCCGGGCCGCCGGCCCCGTCGGGGGCCGGCCCCTACTCCCTGTCCGCCACCACCCACTCCTACCTCGCCCGGGCGGCCGCCTCGCTCCAGGAGGCGATCACCGCCTCCGACGTTCCCGCGCGTTATGCGTGTGCCCACGTGGCCGCGCTGCGGGCCGCCGCGGCGCTGCTCTCCGCCCGGGCGCGGCCCGCCTCGGCCCGCCGGCGTCCCCAGAAGAACGCCTGGGTGCTGCTCGCCGAAGTGGCTCCCGAGCTGGGGGAGTGGGCCACCTTCTTCGCCGCGGGGGCCGCCAAGCGAGCCGCCGCCGAGGCCGGGTCCTCGCGTGCGGTCAGTGCCCGCGAGGCCGACGACCTGGTCCGCGACGCCGATCGGTTCCTGGGCGTGGTCGAGCATGCCCTGGGACTGGTGCCCCACGCCGCGGTCGACATCGCCGCGGGACGGGCCGGTGTCGCCTGACGGGTTCGTCCATCTCCATGTCGCCTCCGGCTACTCCCTGCAGTACGGCGCCTCCCACCCCCACGTGCTGGTCGAGCGGGCGGCCGAGCAGGAGATGGACACCCTCGCGCTGACCGACCGTGACGGCACCTATGGTGCGGTGAAGTTCGCCAAGGCCTGCCTGGCCGCCGGCATCCGGCCCGTCCTCGGGGTCGACCTGGCCTATCACCCGGCGGAGACCGTCGCGGGTGGCCGAGGAGCCTCCCCGGAGGCCGGGGCCGCCCGACGCAGCCCGGTCCGGGGCGGTGCTTTCCGCGACGACCGGCTGCCCCGGGTCACCCTGCTCGCCCATGCCGGCGGTCACGGTGGGCAGGCCGGCTGGGCGGCGATCTGCCGCCTGGTGTCGGCCACCCACCTCGCCGGGGAGCGGGGGCGCCCGGTCGCCACGCTCGACCTGCTGGCACCCCACCTGGCCGGCGGCGACGTGGTGGTCCTCCTCGGCCCGGGCTCCGAGCTCGGCGAGCCGGTCACCCGGCGTCGCGACGACCTCGTCCTCGCCGCCCTCGACCGCTGGCGGGCGCTGGTGCCCCCCGAGAACCTCCTCGTCGAGCTGGTCTCCCACCGGCTCCGCAGCGCCGACGGCGGCTGGGGTCCCGGCAGCTCCACCCATGCGGCCCGGATGGCGGCGCTGGCCCGCCAGGCCGGTGTCGGGACCGTGCTGACCAACGCGGTCCGCTATGCCGACCGTCGCGACGCCCCGGTCGTCGACGTCCTGGACGCCGCTCGGCGCCTGGTCCCGCTGGACCGGCGTCATGTCGACCGCGCCAACGCCGAGGGCTTCGTGAAGTCCGGCAAGCAGATGCACGAGATCGCCGAGGAGATCTGCCGTCTGTCCGGTCTCGGGGACACCGAGCGGGAGGCCCGCCGCCTGCTCGCCCGCACCCGGGCCGTCGCCGACCGGTGCGCCCTCGACCCGCGCGCCGACCTCGGCCTGGGCACCGTCCACTTCCCGGAGTTCCACCCGTCGGGTGAGGCGGCGGCCGGGTCGGCCGACGGGGCCCTGCGGGCGCGCTGCGAGGCCGCGATCGGCGGACGCTACGGCACCGCGCCCCGGCAGGTGATCTGGAAGCGGCTCGACGACGAGCTGGAGATGATCCGCGGCCTCGGCTACGCCTCCTACTTCCTCACCGTCGCCGACGTCACCGACCTCATCAAGCAGCGGGGCATCCGGTGCGCGGCACGAGGGTCGGGGGCGGGCAGCGTGGTCAACTACCTGCTCGGCATCTCCGGGGTCGAACCGATCCGCCACGGCCTGCTGATGGAGCGGTTCCTCTCCCCGCGCCGGCAGGCGCTGCCCGACATCGACGTCGACGTGGAGTCCGCCCGGCGGCTGGAGGTCTATCAGGCGATCCTCGACCGCTACGGCGGCGAGCGCTGCGTGGCGGTGTCGATGATGGACACCTACCGCGTCCGCCACGCCGTTCGTGACGTCGGCGCCGCCCTCGGCATGCCGCCCGGCGAGATCGACGCGATCGCCAAGGCGTTCCCCCACATCCGTGCCCGCGACGCCCGGATGGCCCTCCAGGAGCTGCCCGAGCTGCGGGCCTCGGGCCTGGGGGAGGAGCGCCTCGACCTGATGTTCCGGCTGGTCGAGCGGCTCGACGGGCTGCCGCGCCACATCGCACTGCACCCCTGCGGGGTGTTGCTCTCCGATGCGACCCTGCTCGATCGCACCCCCGTCGAAGCGTCCTATGCCGGGTTCCCGATGAGCCAGTTCGACAAGGACGACGTCGAGGACCTCGGTCTGCTCAAGCTCGACGTCCTCGGGATCCGGATGCAGTCCTCGATGGCGCACGCCCTGACCGAGATCGAGCGCGTCGACGGCGTCCGGATCGACCTCGACAACGAGGTACAGGTGCCCTTCGACGACCCGGCGACCTACTCGATGATCAGCAGCTCCAAGACCCTCGGGGTGTTCCAGATCGAGTCGCCGGGGCAGCGCGAGCTGGTCGGCAAGTCCGGGATCGGGTCGTTCTCCGACATCATCACCGACATCTCGCTGTTCCGGCCGGGGCCGGTCAAGAGCGACATGGTGACCCCCTACCTCGACGCCAAGCAGGGGTGGAAGCCACCGTCCTACCTCCACGACGACCTCCGGCCCATCCTCGGTGAGACCCAGGGCGTGGTCGTCTTCCACGAGCAGGTGATCGAGATGATCGCGCTGTTCACCGGAGTCGACTACGCCGAGGCCGACGAGAAGCGGCGGGCGCTGGGTGACACCGAGGGGATGGCCGAGACCAAGCGCTGGTTCTATCCGCGGGCGCTCGGGCGCGGCTATCCGCTGGCCGCGATCGAGCAGGTGTGGAAGGTGCTCGAGGCCTTCGCGTCGTTCGGCTTCTGCAAGGCCCACGCGGCGGCGTTCGCGCTGCCGACCTTCCAGTCGGCCTGGCTCAAGGCCCACTGGCCGGCCCACTTCCTGGCCGGGGTGCTCACCCACGACCCCGGGATGTATCCCAAGCGGCTCATCCTCGACGACGCCCGCCAGTGCGGCATCGCGATCCTCGGGCTCGACGTCAACGCCTCCGAGAAGACCTTCACCGTCGAGACGATGGGCTCCCTCGACGAGCCCCCGCCGGTGGTGCTCGGCCACTCCTCACGGACCCCGGGCGACGGCTGGCCCGACGGCCGCGCCTATGGCATCCGGCTGGCCCTGGCCGAGGTCAAGGGGATCTCCGAGGCCGAGGTCGACCGCATCGTCGCCGGTCGTCCCTACCACTCGCTGACCGACTTCTGGCACCGCGCCCACGTGTCCCGGCCGGTCGTGGAGCGGCTCGTGCTGGCCGGAGGGTTCGACAGCATCTACCGGATCGGCTCGGTCCCGCTCGACGTACGCCGGCGCCGTCAGGTCACCCGCCGCGACCTGCTCCTCCAGGTCGCCGACCTCGACCGGCACGCCCGTGCCCTCGACCGCGCCACCCGCGGGCGTGGCCTCGCGGCCGGCCGGCGCCCGTCCGCGGCCACGACCCGCGCCGACCAGGCGGCGGCGCGCAACAGCGCCGACCCGCTCGTCCGCGAGGAGTCGCCGGCCCTGGAGCGTCACCCGCTCGCCGAGCCGGGGGTGTGGGCCAAGGCGGCCGCGCAGTCGCAGGCGACCCCGGCGCCGCGGCCGGTGACCTCGGTCCAGCTCGCCCTCGACCTCGGCGACGGACCAGTCGAGGGCGAGGTGAGCGGCCTGCCCGAGCTCGACGTCCAGGAGAAGATGAAGGCCGAGCTGGAGATCCTCGGCCTCGACGCCAGCCGTCACGTCGTCGACTCCTACGCCGAGCTGCTCGACGCGCTCGGGGTGACCCGCAGCCGCGACCTGCTGCGTCGCCGCAGCCGCTCCGAGCTGCTCGTCGCCGGGGTCAAGGTCGCCACCCAGACCCCGCCGATCCGGTCGGGGCGCCGCGTCATCTTCTTGACCCTCGACGACGCCACCGGGCCGGTCGACGCCACCTTCTTCGAAGACGTCCAGGGCCCCTATGCCGCCACGGTCTTCCACTCCTGGCTGCTGGTGGTCCGGGGCGAGCTGCGCCGCACCGGCCGCCGGGGCGTCTCGCTGCGTGCCACCGGCGCCTGGGAACTGCCGGCACTCGCCGCGATCTGGGAGCGCGAGGGGATCGAGGCGGTCCGCGAGTTCATGGCCGTCCTGCCCGACGGGTTCGCCGGTGCGGGGGAGCAGGCCGTCACCGGCGCCGCCGAGAGCCGCTCGTCCCGGCCCGTCATGGCCGCCCCCGACCCCGGCTCGACCCGCCCGGGCGACCCGCCGGCCAAGGGTGCCGCCGGTGGGATGGGGCGTCGGCGGGTGCTCCTGCACTCCAGCGGCTTCGCCCTCTCGCCCTATGCCGACGTCAAACCGGCCGGCGAGCCCGCCAAGGACGTTGCTCGCAAGCTCTGGCACCGCAGCCCCGGGAGCCCGGGGTGACGCCGCCCCGCGGGCGCCCGGACGGCGTTGTCGTCGGTCGCCGTGGCTCCGCCACGTCTCCCTCCTCCGCCTTGCCGGGCACGCCGCGGATGCGACGTCACCAGACGCCGCCCCGCGGGCGCCCGGACGGCGTTGTCGTCGGTCGCCGTGGCTTTGCCACGTCTCCCTCCTCCGCCTTGCCGGGCACGCCGCGGATGCGACGTCACCAGACCCCGCTCGAGGGACCCCTCCGCCACCCATCGGGCCCGGCCCTCGGACGCCCTTCGCCGCGGCTAGGGTGGGGCCCATGGCTCCGGGAAGTGACCGACCCAGCGAACGCCGGGGTGCGGCTCGCACCGCCGTCGTCTGGGAGGCGCTGCGGGCCGTCCTCGACGCGGCCGGGCCCTGCGACGTCCTCGACATCGGGGGTGGGACCGGCGGGTTCGCCGTGGGGGTGGCCGAGCTCGGACATCGGGTGGTCGTCGTCGACCCCAGCCCCGACGCGCTGGCCGCTCTCGACCGCCGTGCCCACGAGAAGGGGGTGGCCGACCGGGTCACCGCCTCCCAGGGCGACCTCGCGGGGGTGCTCGACCTCGTCGGACCCGACCGCGCCGACGTGGTGCTGTGTCACGGCGTCCTCGAGGTGGTCGACGACCCCGGTGCCGCGCTCCACGCCCTCGCCGGCGTCCTGCGCCCCGGGGGGACGCTCTCGCTGTTGGTCGCCCAGCGCCACGCCGCCGTCATCGCCCGCGCGATGGCCGGCCACTTCGGGCAGGCCCGGTCGCTGCTCGACGGCGCCGACGACGGCCGGGCCGGACACCGGTTCACCCACGACGAGCTCACCGGTCTGGTGGCCGCCGCCGGGCTCCAGACCACCGCGGTCCATGCCATCCGCGTCTTCTCCGACCTGGTTCCCGGTTCGCTGCTCGACCTCGAGCCCGGTGCGACCCAGGCCCTCGTCGAGCTCGAGCAGGCCGTGGCCCAGCGGGCCGAATACCTCCCCCTCGCCACCCAGCTCCACCTGCTCGCCCGCGGCTGACCCCGGTCGCGCCGTCTCGGCCGGTGACGTCGCGGAGGTGGCCGATGATGGCTGACCCGTGGGCCGACCCCTCCTGGGACTGTCCGGTCCTCCACATCGACATGGATGCCTTCTATGCCTCGGTGGTGGTGCGCGACCGGCCCGAGCTGCGCGACCGGCCCGTCATCGTCGGCGGTGGTTCCCGCGGGGTGGTGTTGTCGGCCAACTACCTCGCCCGCGACTACGGCGTCCGCTCGGCGCTGCCGATGACCCGCGCCCGGAGGCTGTGTCCCCAGGCGGTCGTGGTCCCACCCGACTTCGACACGTTCACGCAGGTGTCGGCGTCGGTGATGGAGAACTTCCGCCGGGTGACCCCGCTCGTCGAGGCACTCTCCCTCGATGAGGCGTTCCTCGACGTGAGCGGCTCCACCCGTCGCCTCGGGTCGCCGCGGGAGATCGCCGAGCTGCTGCGTGCCCGGATCCGCGACGAACAGGGGATCACCTGCTCGGTGGGGGTGGCGCCGACGATGTCGTTGGCCAAGATGGGCAGCCGGCGCGCCAAGCCCGACGGGATCCTGGTCATCCCGCCCGACGAGGTGACGGCGTTCCTGCATCCCCTCGACGTGGGCGAGCTGTGGGGGGTGGGTGAGAAGACCCAGGCGATGCTCCACCGGCTCGGCCTGATGACGGTGGGCGACCTGGCCCATACCCCGGTCCGCACCCTGCGGCGGGCGCTGGGCGACGGCCTGGGCACCCACCTGCACCGGCTCGCCTGGGGCATCGACGACCGCGCGGTCACCCAGCGGCAGGGACCCGACGAGCCCGAGCGGTCGATGGGGGCCAACGAGACCTTCGGTCGTGACACCGACGACCGGGACGCGATCGTGCGTGAGCTGCTGCGCCTCTCGGCGCGGGTGAGCGGTCGCATGCGGGTCGCTGGGGTGGCGGGCCGGACCGTGACGGTCACGGTCCGGTTCGCCGACTTCACCACACTGACCCGGTCGCGGACGATGCCGGAGGCCACCGACGTGACCCAGGAGATCTATCGCACCGCGGTCCGGCTCTATGACGGCCTGGGGCTGCAGCGCGCGCGGCTCCGGCTGGTCGGGGTCCGCGTCGAGGGGCTGGTGCCTCGGCGGACGGTGCAACGCCAGCTCGTGCTCGGCGAACGCGAGCACGGCTGGTCCGATGCCGACCGGGCGATGGACCGTGCGGTGGAGCGGTTCGGCAAGGCCGCCGTACGCCCCGCGAGCCTGCTCCTCCGGTCCCCCTGAACGCCGCGGCGTCGGCCCGCAGGTGACGAGCAGGGATCAATTTCGACAGGTCGCTACCGACTTGCCCGGACGCTGCCTAGACTGGGGCCAAAGGTCAGCTGCGACGGCTGGCCCGGGCTGGACCGGGGAGGGACCGTGCCGCTCTCGGAAGAAGAGTTGCGACTGCTCGAGCAGATGGAGCGCGCCCTCGTCCGAGAGGACCCCAAGCTCGCGTCGACCCTGCGCGGCACCGCGATGCGCAAGGCCGCCCAGCGCCGGATGATCGTGGCGCTCGTCGTCTTCGTCGGCGGTGTCGCCCTGTTGATGTCGGGTGCCATCTTCCGCATCACGCTGCTCGGCGTCGCCGGGTTCGTCGTGATGCTCGCCGCGGCCACGGTCGCGCTGAGCTCGTGGCACGGCCGGTCGGCCGACACCAGTGAGGCCCCCAAGCCGACGGTCGGCCTGCGGGAGCGCCTCGAGGAGCGCTGGCGTCGCCAGCGCGGCCACGACGAGGGCTGACACGCAACCCCGGGGAGCTTTCACCGGCCCCTCCTTCGCCGAGTCGTCACATCCTGTGACGACTCGATGTGTCTGAGGCGCCGACGCGGGCAGCCGATCCGTCGGGCCGAACCGGTGCCCCCGGTCAGCCGACGTGGTCGACGAGCTCGCCGCGCTCGACCACCTCAACCGACTCCGGCGGCAGCGGGCGAGCGGGTCGGCGCAGCACCGATCGGGGCAGCCAGCGCGCGCGCCTGCGGGCCGAGACCGTCGCGCCGCCATAGAGGGCAGCGACGCAGGTGGCCACCTCGGCGTGGAGCGCCTCGGTGTGCGGCGTCCCGGGAGCGGCATAGCGCAGCAGCTCCAGCGACTCCAGCACCCGGTCGAGCGCGAGCTCGGCCTGCGGCGCGCGACCGGGCCCGTGGGCGGGCCGGTCCGGAGTGAACTCGTCGAGCGGCTGGCCGAACGCGTGCACCAGGTGGACCGACGCTGCGCGGGGCGAGAGCCCGGCCGGCCAGGTCCGGCCCAGGTCGACCATCGTGTCTCCGAGCTCGGCCCAGGCCGCCTCAGGACCGGGCCAGGTCGCCCAGCGGCGGTCACTGCGCAGCCGCCGCACGAGCCGCGGAGTGACCACGACCAGGGCGAGCAGGACGATGATGCCCAGCGCGATCAGCACGCCGCGCAGGATGGCTCCGCCGGCACCGGCCCCGGCACCGTCGGTGGCGTCGGCGCCCTGGTCGGCCGACGGGGTGGCGGCTCGGCTCGGCAGGTCCTCCTGCGCGCGCCCCGTGGGCGCCGACGAGCTCGGCTGGTCGGGGACGGCGGGCAGGTCGGCGGTGGTGTAGGCGGGCGGGTCGCCGGTCCGGCCGCCGGGCGTGGGGTCGAACAGCACCCAGCCCGAGCCCGGGAAGTAGATCTCGACCCAGGCGTGCAGGTCATGGGAGGAGAACTCCCACGTCGATGCGCCGACCCGCTCGGGGCGCAGGAAGCCGACGGCTACCCGGGCCGGCAGACCCTCCATGCGCGCCATCACCGCCATCGCGGAGGCGAACTGCTCGCAGTAGCCGACCTTCTCGTCGAGGAACTGCACGAGCTCGTCGGTGCCGTTGCCGGGGCGAACGCTCAGGTCATAGGTGAAGCCGCCGTCCTCGCGGAACCACTGCTGCAACGCCGTCGCCTTCTGGAACTTCGTCGGTGCGTCGGCGGTGATCTGGTCGGCGGTCTGGCGTACGACGAACGGGATGCCCTCGGGCAGGGCGGTGTAGGCGGCCTGGAGGGTGGACCCGGCCGCGGGCGCGTCGGCGAGGGCGCGCGGGTCGTAGGAGACCTTGCCGGCGGTGGTCCGGTAGTCCACGCCCTCGGTGTTGGTGTCGTCGTCGGCGGCGAGGAAGTCCAAGGTGCTGGAGTCATAGCGCCAGTCGCCCGGCGCCTGCACCGAGGTCGCCGGTGTCATCGTCGGCAGCCAGATCGAGTCGAAGCCGGCCGAGGCGGCGATCTGGTATTCGTAGACGGTCCGCTCGACGGTGGGGGAGATGCCGTCCAAGGGGAGCGGCTGCCCGTTGGCGGTCTGGTCGGAGGGGATCTTGCGGTCCCCGGAGCTCCACTCGTTGTCGGTGAACCGGGTCAGGGCCGCCAGCCGCAGATAGCTCGGCGACGGGTCGTTGGTCGTGATCCGGAGGAGCGGGACGTCGCGCCCGCGTTGCAGGTCGCGGCGCAGGTCGGTCATCGGGTTCTCCACGTGCACGTCGCCCTTGCCGGCGCCGGTGCCGCCCGAGAACAGCCCGAGCTCGAGGGTCGGGATCGCCGCCGGCAGCACCAGGGCGGCGGCGGTGGCGACGGCACCGATGCCGACCGCGGTGCCCTTGATCGCTCCCGTGCGTACGCCGAACCCGGCGGGGTCGAGGCCGCCGTCGCCGCGGCCCAGGGACCGACCCCACCGGGTCACCTGTTCGTCCTCGTGGAGATAGATCATGGTCAGGAAGCCGCCGGCGACGAGGACGAACAACCACCAGTGGATCCCGTCGGGGAGCAGGCTGACCGGGATGCTGTAGATCGTCAGCAGGGGCAGCCCCGCGAGCGGGACCCGGCGCAGCGTGCCGGCGAACAGGTCCACCAGGAGCAGCAGCGCCAGACCCAGGGGCAGCATGAGCGGCATCAGGCTGCCGGCCTGCGGCGGGACCGGGGCGGCGTAGAGCTGGCTTGTCTGGGTCGCCGCGCGCAGGGTGTCGACCAGCTCCTGCCACCGAGCGCCCCAGGGGATCGGCGACCCGACGACCGCGATGTTGACATAGGCGACGGCCAGCGCGAGCTGGGCGAGCACGACAACGATGCCGGGTGTGCGCCCCCAGCGCAGCAGGGCCCCCGAGGCTCCGATGAGCAGCGCCCCGACGAAGAGAGGCAGCAGGTAGTCGGAGGACTGGGTGGCGAACCCGCTCCAGGTCAGCAGCGTGATCCAGCCGGTGGCCATCGCCACGCCTGCCTGGAGCAGCCCGACCGGCAGGGATCCGCGGCTCGTGCTCATCACGTCGCTCCCGCTCCGCGGCCGACCAGGCTGACGCCGGCGGGCGCGGTGCCCGTCATCGTGCCCACACCACCGCGCGAGACCTGTCGGCCCAGCTCCTGCCAGACGTTCTCGAAGCGGTCGCCCGGGCGAAGCGACACCGCGCGCCAGCCGTTGCGCGACAGGCCGGCCACGGCACCGCTTGCCGGGGCCAGCGGCGTCGCCCAGGCGGCGACGTCGAGGGCGACCGCGAGGCTGGTGACGGCGTGGTGGTGCATGCGGCGCAGGACCGGGGTGTCGACGTCGTCGAGATGACCCAGTACGGCGACGAGCAGCCCTCCCTGGTTGGCCTCGGTCAGCCAGGCGGTGTCGATCACCGATCGCGAGGTCGGCGAGACGACGGCCAGCGCCTCGAGCAGGGGACCTGTGTTGAGCTCGGCCTCCCGGAAGTGCCAGGCCGTGCCGGGTTCCTCGCCGCTGGCGGTGACGAGCCGGACGGTGAAGCCGCGCTGGCTCAGGTGGAGCGCGATCGAGGCGGTCAAGGAGACGGCGGCCTCCAGCGAGGAGGCGATGCCCTGGCCACGGTGGGCGGTGATGCGGTTGTCGAGGAAGAGGGTCGCCCGCGACTGCCACGGCTGCTCCTCGCGTCGCACCATCAGCTCGCCGGTGCGCGCCGAGCTCGGCCAGTGGACGCGCCGCAGCTCGTCACCGTGGCGGTACTCGCGGACCGTGACGTCCTCCGCGCTGCCGGTGGCGAAGGCCCGCGGCCGGTTGTCGCCGGACCCGGTGCGGGCGCCGCCGAGGGGGATCGTGGGCAGCGGCACGGTGCGGGGCGTGACGATGAGCGACGAGGTGGTGCGGAAGGCTCGCCCCAGCTCGACCATGCCGAACGGGTCGCTGACGCGGACCGTCATCGGGCCGATCTCGAACCGGCCCCGGACGTCGGAGCGCACCTGATAGGTGACGTGGCGCCGCCAGCCGTGCCCGATGCCCTCGAGCACGAAGCGGGGCCGCGTGCCGAGGACATAGGGCACCTGGTCCTCGAGCAGCAGGACGCCCGTGGGGGTGCGGCCCTCGTTGGTCAGCGCCAGCTGGACCCGAGCCGGTTGGCCCGCGGCCACGAGCTCGGGACTGACCTGGCGCACCAGGGCGAGTCGGTAGCGACCACGGGCGATGACGAACGCGGTCGCGAGAGGGACGACGGCGAGCAGGACACCGACGCGCGTCAGCATCGGCTGCCCGAGCACGATCGCGCAGGTGATCGCCGTGACGCCGGCCGCCAGGAAGGCCCGCCCGCGGACGGTCAGAGCTGCGAGGGCCTCACGCATGGGCAGTCCGTCAGCCGCCGTGTCCGCTGGGAACCGGGACGGCGGTGAGAAGACTGTCGAGGATGGCGATGCTGCTGCGGCCGTTCATCGCGGCCTCGACGCTGGGGAGCAGGCGGTGGGCGAGCACCGCCTGGGACAGCAGGCGGATGTCGTCGGGCAGGACGTAGTCGCGCCCCTGCATCGCCGCCTGTGCCTTGGCCGCCCGGACCAGGTGGAGCGTCGCACGCGGGGAGGCGCCCAGGCTGAGCTCGCCTGAGCTGCGGGTGGCCGTCGCGATGGCGACGGCGTAGCGCTGCACGGGCTCGGAGACATAGACCTGGCCGACGATGCCGATCAGCTTGCGGATCTCGGCGGCGTCGGTGACGGGCTCGAGGTCGTCGAGCGGGCGCCCGCCGGTGTGGGAGCCGATCATCGCGATCTCGGCGGTCTCGACGGGGTAGCCGACCGAGACGCGCGCCATGAAGCGGTCGCGTTGCGCCTCGGGCAGGGCGTAGGTGCCCTCCATCTCGATCGGGTTCTGGGTGGCGACGACCATGAACGGCGCCTCGAGCTGGTAGGTCGTGTTGTCGACCGTGACCTGCCGCTCCTCCATGCATTCCAGGAGCGCTGACTGGGTCTTGGGGGAGGCGCGGTTGATCTCGTCGCCGAGGACGATGTTTGCGAACACCCCGCCCGGCCGGAACTCGAACTGCCGGGTGTCCTGGTTGAAGATCGAGACCCCGGTGACGTCAGACGGCAGCAGGTCGGGCGTGAACTGGATCCGGCGCACCGAGCAGTCGATGCTGCGGGCCAACGCCTTGCTCAGCATGGTCTTGCCGACACCGGGCACGTCCTCGATCAGCAGGTGGCCCTCGGCCAGCATGACGACCAGGGCCGCTGACACGACGTCGGGCTTGCCCTCGATCACGCGCTCGACGTTCTGACGCACGCGTTGGGTGACCCTGGCCAGGGTCTCGAGGTCGGCGGCTCCCGTCACCGGAGTTCCCACGTCTGGTCCCTTCTCTCCCCGCCATCACCACCAGGAGGCGTTGAGGCCCACCGTATTCGGTCAGGGCAACATACGCGCCGCGCTCCCGATCGGTTCGACGCGAGCCGTCACGATCCGGTTGCAGAACGGCCACGCTTCGTCGCCCCCGGTGCTGGGTGATCGCCCCCCACCGGCTCCCCACTCTGCTCCACTCCGCATCGCCGCAGGTCAGCGGCGTACGCCTGGGTGAAAAGCCCCAGCAACATCGGCGATTTCGGTTGACGGTGGAGGAAAGTGGGGTATCGTGGGGCAAAGTGGAGGAAGAGGCCACACCAGGGGTCGCCGAGTGGGAGGTGCCGGATGTTCGTCGGCACCTACACGCCCAAGCTCGACGACAAGGGACGGCTCTTCCTCCCGGCGAAGTTCAGGGACGAGCTGGAGGAGGGGCTGATGGTCACCCGTGGCCAGGAGCGCTGTCTGACGGTCTATTCCCTGTCGCAGTTCGAGCTGATGGCCCAGCGGCTGCAGGAGGCGTCCCTGACCAACAAGAGCACCCGCGACTACGTGCGGATGTTCTCCTCGGGCGCCTTCCAGGAGTCACCGGACAAGCAGGGGCGGATCACGATCGCGCCACTCCTGCGCCAGTACGCCTCGCTCCAGAAGGACGTGGTGGTCATCGGCTCCCTCAACCACGTCGAGATCTGGGACCCGGCGTCGTGGGAGACCTACCTCACCGAGCAGGAGCCCAAGTTCGCCGACCTGTCCGAGGAGATCTTCCCGGGGATCTGATCCCTGCCGAAGCACCACCGAGCACCACCAGCAGTACACGCCACAACACAAGAACGGATCCGTCAGGCGAGGTCTCGTGCCCGCACTGCTGTCGCCGTCTGGGGCACCTTCCCCGGTTCCAGAAGGCGCGTTCCCCCAGCAGGCGCGGGCAGGGGACCTGGCCGGACGGATCCCGAGTCACACCAGCCAGGGCAACCAACCAGAGCACACACCGTGGGGTCGAGATGAGCACCGTCAGCAGCGCACCCAGCGCACCGGGCACCGTGCGTGTCCGGCAGCGCGCGCGTGATGCCGCCGCCGTGATGGCCACCTCGGTCGCCCTGTCGGCAGGCTTCGGCGGCGTACTCCTCGTCCTCACGAGCCTGGCCCGGTAGGCAGCCGATGCCCGGCCCCGCCCACGTCCCGGTGCTCTTGGACCGGGTCGTCGCCCTGCTCACGCCGTCGCTGGACCACGACGGCGCCGTCATGATCGACGCCACCTTGGGACTCGGCGGCCACAGCGAGGCCGTCCTGGCACGCTGCGGCCTGGCCCGGGTCGTCGGCATCGACCGGGACCCCGAGGCGCTGCGTCGCGCCGGTGAGCGGCTGGCCCCCTACGGTGACCGCTTCACCGGCGTCCACGCCGTCTATGACGAGATCCCCGACGTCCTGTCCGACCTGGGGCTGCCTGCGGTCGACGCGGTGCTCTTCGACCTCGGCGTCTCCTCGATGCAGCTGGACCTTCCCGAGCGCGGCTTCGCCTATGCCGAGGACGCGCCGCTTGACATGCGGATGGACCCCACCACGGGTCCGACGGCCGCCGAGGTCCTCAACACCTACGAGGTCGGTGAGCTGACCAGGGTGTTGCGGGAGTACGGCGAGGAGCGCTTCGCCCGCAAGATCGCGTCCGCCGTCGTGCGCGAGCGCGCCCGGGAGCCATTCACGACCTCGGCCAGGCTGGTCGAGCTCCTCTATCGCGAGATCCCGGCGCCGGCCCGCCGTACGGGCGGCCATCCGGCGAAGCGCACGTTCCAGGCCCTCCGGATGGAGGTCAACGACGAGCTGGCCGTGCTGCGCCGAGCGCTGCCGGCCGCCATCGACGCCATCCGGGTCGGGGGCCGCGTCGTCGTCGAGTCCTACCACTCGCTGGAGGACCGGCTGGTCAAGCGCGTCTTCGCCGACGCGGTGCGCAGCACGGTCCCCGAGGACATGCCCGTCGTCCCTGCCGGCTATGAGCCGGCCCTCCGACTGGTCACCCGTGGCGCCGAGCGCGCCGACGACGAGGAGACCGGCCACAACCCCCGAGCAGCGTCGGTCCGCCTGAGGGCCGTCGAGCGCGTCCGTGCCGACAAGGGAGTCGCCTGATGAGCAACGCAGCACCCGAGCCCCGCTCGGTTTCGCGCCAGCGGGTCTCCCGGCTCGCCGAGTCCGCGGTCTCGCGGGCTCGGTTGAGCGTCGTCCCGCGGACCCGCACGGAGACCTCCCGCCTGCCGTTCCTGGCGCTGGTCACGCTCGTGCTCGTCGCGGGCGTCGTGGGGTTGCTGTTGTTCAACACCTCGATGCAGCAGGCGTCGTTCACCGCGAGCTCGCTCGAGGACAGGGCCGAGGCGCTGACCGCGGAGCAGCAGGACCTGGCCATGCAGCTGGAGAACCTGCGCAACCCCCAGCGGATCGCCGACAAGGCCCAGGCGATGGGCATGGTCATTCCGGCGGCCTGGTGCTCGCTGGAGCTGTCCGCCACGAAGCCCGCGTGCACCGATCCCGGCGCCACGCCCGGCAGCCAGGTCCGGCTCCATGCGCTGCCGCCGACGATGCCCGCGATCCTGGTGCGCGACGCCGGCGGTGACCAGAAGCCGGCCTCGCAGGGCGACCACGCCTCGGCGGGCGACACGCTGATGGCCTCGCCGTTTCCGATGACCGAGCGCGATAGGAAGAGTCACCAGGACCAGCGCGGCACACGGAGCGGAGACCGGGCCCACCGATGACACGTCGTACGCCGACCAGTCGCGACCGCCGCGACCGCCGACCCCGACCTCGACCGGCCGCCGACGCCCGCGCCCGCCGCAGCGCAGCTGCCGCACGCCGCGGCTCGCCGCAGCTGCGGCTGCGGATCGGGTTCGTCATCATCGCGATGGTGCTGTCGGTGTTCGGTGCCCGGTTGGTGCAGCTGCAGGGTGTCGACGCCAAGGCCTACGCCGCCAAGGCGGTAGCCAACAGCACGGTGACCATCGTGCTGCCGGCCGAGCGAGGCGACATCCTCGACCGCAATGGCCGGCCGCTGGCCGACTCGGTCGACGGCCTGATGCTGATCGCCGACCCCCAGCAGACCCGCGACAAGGCCCCGCAGATCGCGACGTTCCTGGCCCAGCGGCTGGGCCTGGACTACTTCGACACGCTCCATCGGCTCCGCCGCACCGACAGCCGGTTCCAATACCTGGCCCGCCGGGTCCCGGCGGCCCTGGCGTCACGCACGGTCGCCGAGGCCGAGAAGATGGGTTTCAAGGGCCTCGACACCGAGCGAGACCCCGCGCGCGACTATCCCGCCCACGATGTCGCCGCCAACCTGATCGGCTTCCTCGGCACTCCGGACCCCCGCAAGGGCGTGCGGCCGCTGGCCGGCTTCGAGCGGACGTTCAACAAGATGCTGGCGGGCCACGACGGGACCTCGTCCTACCAGGTCGGCAGTGGCGTCCGGATCCCGTTGGCCGACAGCACGATCACCAAGCCGATCGACGGCGCGGACCTCTCCACGACCATCGACCTCGACCTGTCCTGGTACACCCAGCGCGTGCTGCGCCAGGCGGTCGACAACGCCCACGCCGACTCCGGCGTCGCCATCGTGATGGACACGCGCACCGGCGAGGTCCTGGCGCTGGCGGACTATCCCACCTATGACGCCACCAAACCGCTGGACTCACCCAAGGACGACCTCGGGTCGCGCGCCCTCAGCGACGTCTATGAGCCGGGCTCGGTCGAGAAGGTGCTCACGGTCTCCTCGCTCATCGACGCCGGCCTGGTCACCCCGCGCACCAAGATCGTGGTGCCGCCCGAGCTGGACCGCCAGGACCGCGTCATCCACGACTGGTTCGCGCACGGCACGCTGCACATGACGCTGGCCGGCGTCATCGCGAAGTCGTCCAACATCGGCACCGTGCGTGCCTCCGACGCCATGCCGCCGCGCCAGCTGGTCAGCTATCTCCACGCCTTCGGACTGGGCCAACCGACCGACGTCGGCGTGGCGGGCGAGTCCGCCGGCATCGTGCCGACCGGCGCGGCCCTCACCTCCCAGGTCAAGGACCGCATGACCTTCGGCCAGTCCATGTCGGTCAACGCGCTCCAGGAGGCCGCGGCCGTCAACGCGATCGCCAACGGTGGCACCTATGTCTCACCGAGCCTGATCCGCGGCACCGCGACCACCAACAAGGGTGACGAGGTCGGCACCGACCACACGGTCAAGCGCCGCGTCGTCAGCGCCAAGGCGGCCCACCAGACGATGCTGATGATGGAGCGCGTGGTCGACCCCGACGTGGGCGTGGCCCCGCTCGCCGCGGTCGCCGGCTATCGGGTCGCCGGCAAGACCGGCACCGCCCAACGGGTCGTCGATGGTCGCTACGACGGTTCCACCACGGTCTCCTTCGCCGGGTTCGCCCCCGCCGACGAGCCCCGGTTCACGGTCTATGTCGTGATCCAGAACCCTCGCATCGCCGGAGCCGGCGGTGGCTCCGTGGCGGGCCCGGTGTTCTCCAAGCTCATGGGGTTCGCGTTGCACCGTTACGGCATCCAGCCCACCGGCACCGAGCCGTCCCGGCTGCCGGTCGAGTGGTAGCCGGTAACCTCACGGGCGTGGTGAGCGACGACCTGCTGGCGGCGACCCGCCCCCGGCACCCGCTCCGCCATCCGCTCGACGAGCTGGTGGGGTGGTTGCGCGACCGCGGCTGTCGCGCGGACCTGACCGGCGGTGGGTCGCGCGAGGTCACCGGTATCAGCCTCAGCTCGCAGCGGGTCCGGAGCGGCGACCTGTACGCCGCCCTGCCCGGGTCGCGCGCCCATGGTGCGGCCTATGCCGGCGACGCCCTCGCGCGGGGCGCGGCCGCGGTGGTGACCGACGACGAGGGGGTGGCCCTGCTGGCCGGCTCCGTGCCGGCCGTCGTCGTGGTCGAACGTCCCCGCTCGGTGCTGGGCGCGCTCTCGGCGTACGTCTATGGCGACCCGGCATCGCGCCTGCGGATGATCGGCGTCACGGGCACGCAGGGCAAGACCACCACGACGCGGCTCGCGGACTCGGCGCTGTTGGGCGCCGGCATCAGGTCGGCAGCCATCGGGACCGTCGGCACCCGCATCGACGGGGTGGAGGTCAAGACCGCTCTCACCACGCCCGAGGCCCCGGACCTGCACGGTCTGTTCGCACGGATGGTCGAGGACGACGTGGCGGGCTGCGCGATGGAGGTCTCCAGCCACGCCCTGGTGATGGGACGGGTGGATGGCGTGGTCTTCGACGTCGCGGTCTTCACCAACCTGGGCCGCGACCACCTCGACTTCCACCGCGACCTGGAGGACTACTTCCAGGCCAAGGCCGGCCTGTTCACCGCCGAGCGTGCGCGCCTCGGGCTGGTCAACGTCGATGACGAGCACGGCCGCCGGCTCCTCGACCAGGCCACGATCCCGATGCGCACCTTCTCTGCGGCGGGGAGCGCCGCCGACTGGCGTGCGGTCGATATCGAGCTGACGGCCTCGGGGTCACGCTTCACCGTCGTCGCGCCGGACGGGACGTCTCACCGGACCGGAGTCGCGCTGCCGGGCGACTTCAACGTGGCCAACGCGCTCGCCGCCGTGGCCGCCACCGTCGAGGCCGGCTTCGGCCTCGCCGCCGTGGCCGACGGCCTCGCCGTCGCCGGGGGAGTGCCGGGCAGGCTGGAGCGCGTGGACGCCGGCCAGCTGTTCACCGTCGTCGTGGACTACTCCCACAAGCCCGACGCGCTGACCGCCGCCCTGGCGACGTTGCGTCCCCTGACCGACGGGCGCCTGATCGTCGTGCTGGGCGCCGGTGGCGATCGCGACCCCGGCAAACGGCCGATCATGGGCGAGGTCGTGGGGCGCGCCGCCGACGTCCTCATCGTCACCGACGACAACCCCCGCTCGGAGGTGCCCGCCGAGATCCGGGCCGCCGTTCTCGCCGGCGCCCAGGGCGGCCGGGCCGAGGTGGTCGAGATCGGCGACCGCCGTCTGGCGATCCGGGCGGCGGTTCGCCGCGCCGATCCCGGCGACATCGTGCTGATCGCGGGCAAGGGCCACGAGACCGGGCAGGAGATCGCCGGCACCATCCATCCCTTCGACGACCGGGTGGTCGCCGCCGAGGAGCTGGCGAGCCGATGATCCCGCTGACACTCGCCGAGCTGGCCGTCGCCGTCGACGGCACCGTCGCCGGCGACCCCACCACGCTGGTCACGGGGCCCGCGTCGCTCGACAGCCGTGCGGTCGAGTCGGGCGGCCTCTTCGTCGCCATCAGCGGCGAGCACGTCGACGGCCACGACTTCGCCGAGGCGGCGGTTGCCGCAGGCGCCGCGGCCGTGCTCGGCAGCCGGCCGACCGGGGCACCCACCGTGGTGGTCCCCGATCCGGTGGCCGCACTGGGGCGGCTGGCGCGCGCGGTGCTCGATCGGCTCCCGTCGCGGCCGACCGTCCTCGCCATGACCGGCTCCCAGGGCAAGACCGGCACCAAGGACTACCTGGCTCAGGTGCTGGCCGCCCGCGCACCCACCGTTGCGACGAGGGGCAACCACAACAACGAGCTCGGCGTCCCACTGACCGTGCTGGAGGCCACGCCCGACACGACGTTCCTCGTCGTCGAGATGGGCGCCCGTGGGATCGGCCACATCTCCTACCTGTGCGAGATCGCGCCGCCCCAGGTGGCCGCCGTCCTCAACGTCGGCACCGCCCACATCGGCGAGTTCGGCTCGCGCGAGGCGATCGCCCGGGCCAAGGGCGAGATCGTCGAGGCGCTGCCGCCCGACGGCACCGCCGTCCTCAACGCCGACGACGACCTCACCGCCGCGATGGCCGCGCGCACCGCCGCCCGGGTGCTCTCGTTCGGCAGGGCCGGCGACGTGGCCTGGCGCGAGGTCCGGCTGGACGCGCTCGGCCGACCGTCGTTCCAGCTCGGCCACGCCGATCGCTGGGTCCCCGTGTCGCTCCACCAGCTCGGTGAGCACCAGGTGGCCAACGCGGCGGCGGCGGCGGCGATGGCGCTCGCGGCCGGGGTATCGCTCGACACCGTGGCCGCCGCGCTCGAGGGCGCCACGGCCGGGTCCCGGTGGCGCATGGAGCCCCACACGAGGGCCGACGGCCTGCTCGTCGTCAACGACGCCTACAACGCCAACCCCGCGTCGATGCAGGCGGCGCTCGAGGCGCTCGCCGCCATCGGCGGGCGCGGCGGGCGTCGTACGGTGGCCGTCCTCGGCGAGATGCGCGAGCTGGGGGAGGAGACGCGAGCCGGTCATCTCCAGGTCGGCCGGGCCGCCGCTCGTGCCGGCGTCGGGCTGCTCGTCACCGTCGGACCGGAGGCCGACGCGATCGCCGAGGGCGCGAGGGGCGAGGCCGGGTGGGGTGGGATCGTGATCACCACGGCGGGGCGCGATGACGCGCTGGAGCAGGTGCGGAACAATGTCACGGCCGACGACGTGGTGCTCGTGAAGGCGTCACGCGGGGCGGCGCTCGAGGTGCTGGTCGACGGCCTGCTGGCAGACCGCGAGGGGATCGACGAAGGAGCGACGGGGCGATGAGAGCGATCCTGTTCAGCGGCGGGCTCTCGCTGCTGATCTCGCTTCTCGGGACCCGCGTCGCCATCAGCGTGCTGTCAGCACGCGGCTATGGCCAAGAGATCCGCGACGACGGCCCGACCACCCACCACACCAAGCGCGGCACGCCCACGATGGGCGGGCTCGTCATCATCTTGTCGGTGCTGCTGGCCTACTTCCTCGCCCAGCTGATCACCGGATCCGAGCCTTCGGCCTCGGCGATGTTGCTGCTCTTCCTCTTCGTCGGCCTCGGCTTCGTCGGCTTCCTCGACGACTTCATCAAGATCGTCAAGCAGCGCTCGCTGGGTCTGCGGAGCAAGGCCAAGATGGTCGGTCAGACGGTGATCGCGCTGGCGTTCGGCCTGCTCGCCACCTCGCCGATGCTCGAGGACGCCAACGGCCGGCGCCCGGCGTCTCTCGACATCTCGTTCTTGCGGGACCTGCCGATCGCGCTGCCGTCGTTCCTCGTGATCCTCTTCATCTGGGGCATCATCGCGGGCTTCAGCAACGGCGTGAACCTCACCGACGGCCTCGACGGGCTGGCGACCGGCGCGTCGGTGATGGTGTTCGGTGCCTACACCCTGGTCAACATCTGGCAGCGCAACCAGGCGTGCGGCTATGCCCCCGGGCCCAACTGCTATGACGTCCGCGACCCGCTCGACCTGGCCGTCGTTGCGGCCGCGATCACCGGGGCGTGCTTCGGCTTCCTGTGGTGGAACGCCTCGCCGGCAGCCATCTTCATGGGCGACACCGGGTCGCTGGCGCTCGGCGGGAGCCTGGCCGGGCTCGCGGTGCTCACGCGCACCGAGCTGCTGCTCGTCATCCTGGGCGGCCTGTTCGTCCTCGAGACGCTCTCGGTCATGCTCCAGGTCGGCTTCTTCAAGCTGAGCAAGGGCCGGCGCATCTTCCGGATGGCGCCGCTCCACCACCACTTCGAGATGCTCGGCTGGGAGCAGGTCACCGTCGTCATCCGGTTCTGGATCATCACCGGCCTCTTCGTGGCAGGCGGTCTTGGCGTGTTCTATGCCGAGTGGGTGGCCACCCAATGACGCTGGACGACCTCGGTCGGCACGACTCCTGGGAGCGGGTCCGTGCCGTCGTCGCGGGCTTCGGGGTGTCCGGGTTCGCGGCCGCCGACAACCTGACCCACCTCGGCGCCCAGGTGACCGCGCTTGACGAGGCGACCAGCGACGAGAAGGCCGAGCGGGCCCAGCTCCTGGAGATCCTCGGCGCCCGCGTGCGCCTCGAGCCGGGCGCGACCGCCACGCTGCCCGAGGACGTCGACGTGGTCGTCACCTCGCCGGGGTGGCGCCCCGACTCCCCGCTGCTGGCCCAGGCCCACGCGCGCGGCATCCCCGTCTGGGGCGAGGTCGAGCTGGCCTGGCGGCTGCGTGACCCCGAGCGGCCCGCCCCGTGGCTCGCGGTCACCGGCACCAACGGCAAGACCACGACCGTGCAGATGCTCGACGCGATCCTCCAAGCGGCCGGACTGCGCAGCGCCGCCGTCGGCAACGTGGGACGCCCGATCGTCGAGGCGGTGATGGACCCGACGCCCTATGACGTGTTCGCCGTCGAGCTGTCCAGCTTCCAGCTCCACTACACCGACTCGATGAGCGCGGAGTCGGCCGCCGTGCTCAACGTCGCCGAGGACCACCTCGACTGGTACGCCTCGATGGCCGACTACGCCGCCGACAAGGGGCGGATCTATGAGCGGGTCTCCCGGGCCTGCGTCTACAACGCCGCCGACCCCGAGACCGAGCGGCTGGTCCGCGAGGCCGACGTGATCGAGGGCGCGCGCGCCATCGGCTTCACCCTCGACGTGCCACCCGTCGGGATGCTCGGCGTCGTCGATGACATCCTCGTCGACCGCGCCTTCATCGAGGACCGCGCCAACTCGGCGGCCGAGCTGTGCACGCTCGAAGACCTTGCCTCGCCCGCCCCCCATTTCGTGGCCAACGCCTTGGCCGCGGCCGCCCTGGCCCGCGCCCACGGCGTGAGCCAAGCGGCCGTCCGTGACGGGCTGCGCGGGTTCCGGCCCGACGGCCACCGCATCGCGACCATCGCCACGGTCGGCGACATCACCTATGTCGACGACTCCAAGGCCACCAACCCCCACGCGGCCCAGTCCTCCCTGCTCGCCTATGACAGCGTGGTCTGGGTGGCCGGTGGACTGGCCAAGGGGGCCCGGTTCGATGACCTCGTCGTGGCCGCTGCCGGCCGGCTTCGCGGCGTCGTGCTGCTCGGTCGCGACCGCCGCGTGATCGCCGATGCCCTGGCGCGGCATGCTCCCGAGGTCCCTGTGGTCGACATCGGTGACCGCGCCGACGACGACCCCATGGGCCGCGCTGTCGAGGCAGCAGCCGGGCTCGCCCGACCCGGTGACACGGTGCTGCTCGCTCCCGGCTGCGCCTCGATGGACATGTTCGTCAACTACGCCGCACGGGGTGACGCGTTCGCCGCCGCCGTACGCCGCCTGCCGCTCGCCTGACCCCGACTTCGGCGACACGCGCCGGATCTGCCGAGGACCCGGCGGCGGTCCGGCGAGACTGGACCCCGCAGGTGGAGCCGGCCAACGAGGGGGAGGGGCAATGACAGCGGTCCGTCCCGAGTCGCCCTCGGTGACCACGTCGGAGCGTCCCCGTGGCTGGTTCTCGGCGGCGCGTGCGGCGCTCGAGCGGCCACTCGCCTCCTACTACCTCCTGCTCGGGGCGTCCGCGCTGCTGCTCACCATCGGCCTGATCATGGTGCTCAGCTCGTCGAGCGTCTATGCCTTCAAGATGACCGGCGACTCCTACGCCATCGTCCGCAAGCAGCTCATGTGGGTCGCCATCGGTCTCCCGGCCGCCTGGCTGGCGATGCGGATGCCGCACCGCTGGATCCGACGGCTGGTGTGGGTCGGCTATCTCGTCACCATCGTGCTGCTGGCCCTCACCGCGGTCAGCGGACGCGCCGTCAACGGCAACAAGAACTGGCTCGAGCTCGGCCCGATCGCCATCCAGCCGTCCGAGATCGCCAAGCTCGCGCTGGTGCTGTGGGCCGCCCACATCTATGCCCTCAAGGACCGCCGGCTCGGCAGTCTCCACGAAGTCATCCTCCCGGTGGTGCCCGGCCTGCTGCTGGCCACCGGTCTCGTGGTCGTGGGCCATGACCTCGGCACCGCGCTGGTCCTCTTCGCGATCCTGCTCGCCATGCTGTGGGTGGTCGGCGTGCCCGGCCGCGTGTTCTTCTTCGGCATCTCCGTCGTCGGGGTGCTGGTCATGTTCCTCGCAGCGACCAACAAGGAGCGCCTCGACCGCATCACCACCTTCTCCGACCCGTTCCGCGACTACTACGGCACCGGCTGGCAGCCCGCTCACGGTCTCTATGCGCTGTCCAGTGGCGGCCTGTTCGGCGAGGGCATCGGCGCCAGCCGTCAGAAGTGGGCCGACTTCCCGGGTGCCCACACCGACTTCATCTTCGCGGTGCTGGGCGAGGAGCTGGGCCTGGTCGGCACGCTGCTGGTCGTCGCCCTGTTCCTGACCATCGCCTTCGCGGCGCTCCGGGTCGCCATGCACACCGCCGACGCGTTCACCCGCTATGCCAGCTTCGGCATCGTGATCTGGCTGCTCGGCCAGATGATCATCAACGTCGGCATGGTGCTCACGCTGCTCCCGGTCATCGGGATCCCGCTGCCGCTGGTGTCCTACGGCGGCTCGTCCCTGGTCCCGACGATGGTCGCGCTCGGGCTGTTGGTCGGCTTCGCGCGCCGTGAGCCCGAGGCGGCGCGCGCCCTCGCTTCCCGCAAGAAGGACCGCTCCGCCGGGCTCTCAGCCGGCTCGCTCGGGCCCGAAGGCCTGTGACCCGGAACGTCTCGGACACGACACTAGGCTGACCGCGATGCGCATCCTGCTCGCCGGCGGAGGCACCGCCGGCCACACCTCGCCCCTGTTGGCCACCGCCGACGCCCTGCGCCGGCTCGACCCCACGGTCGAGATCGTCTGCCTGGGCACGCCGCGCGGCCTGGAGAACCAGGTCGTCCCGGCGGCCGGCTATCCGCTGGAGCACATCCCGCCGGTCCCGCTGCCCCGCAGCCTGTCGGGCGAGCTGGTGCGGGTTCCCGGCCGGCTCCGTGCCGCGATCAAGGAGGCCGCCGCCGTCCTCGACCGGGTCCGCCCCGACGTGCTGGTCGGCTATGGCGGCTATGTCTCCATGCCCGCCTATGTCGCCGCGCGCCGGCGCCGGCTGCCCGTGGTCGTCCATGAGCAGAACGCCCTGCCGGGACTGGCCAACCGCGCCGGCGCCCGGCTCGCCAGCCGGGTCGCGGTGAGCTTCCCCGACACCCCGCTGCCGCGGGCCGAATACGTCGGTCTGCCGATCCGGCGGATGATCTCCACCCTTGACCGCGCCGCAGTGCGTGATGAGGCCCGTGCGTTCTTCGGTCTCGACCCCGACCGCCCCACGCTGCTCGTCACGGGTGGGTCGCAGGGTGCCCGCAACCTCAACAACGCCGTCTCGGGGGCGTCGCAGGCCCTCGCGGACGCCGGGGTGCAGGTCCTCCATGTCGTGGGGCCGCAGGGCGAGGCGTCGCCGGTCGCCTCCGGCGTCCCCTATGTGGTGGTCAACTTCGTGGACCGGATGGACCTCGCCTATGCCGCGGCCGACCTGGTCGTCTGCCGCGGCGGCGCCAGCTCCGTCACCGAGGCTGCGGCGGTCGGGCTCCCCGGTGTGTTCGTCCCGCTGCCGATCGGCAACGGTGAGCAGGCCCGCAATGCCGAGCCCGTCGTGGCCGCCGGGGGCGGCCTGCTCGTGCCCGATGCCGCCCTCACCTCCGAATGGGTGGCGGCGACGGTCCCGGAGCTGGCGAACGACGCCGATCGGCTGGCCGCCATGGGCGCGGCCGCCGCCCGGCTCGTCCCGCGCGACGCCGACGACCGGCTCGCGCGGATCGTCGTGGAGGCGGCCGGATGAAGATCCCCGTTCCCGACGAACTGCTGCCCGCCGACCGGCTGGGTCGCGTCCACTTCGTCGGCATCGGTGGCGCCGGGCTGTCGGCGATCGCCCGGATCATGCTGGCGCGGGGCGTCCCGGTCTCCGGGAGCGACGGCGCCGACTCGCCGACGCTCGACGCGCTGCGTGCGTTGGGCGCCACGGTCCACGTCGGCCACGCCGCGGAGCAGGTCGGCGATGCGGACACCCTGGTGGTCTCCACCGCCGTTCGCGAGGACAACCCCGAGGTTGTCGAGGCCAAGCGTCGTGGCCTCCGCGTGCTGCCGCGGTCGGCCGGCCTCGCCGCGGTGATGGCCGGCAAGCGCGTGCTGGCGGTCGCCGGCACCCACGGCAAGACCACGACCACCGCGCTGCTGACGATGGCACTCCAAGCGGCCGGGGCAGATCCGACGTACGCCGTCGGGGGTGATCTCGCCCAGACCGGCGCCAACGCCGCCGACGGCAGCGGTGACCTGTTCGTCGCCGAGGCCGACGAGAGTGACGGGGCGTTCCTGGTCTATGCGCCGTTCGCGGCCGTGGTGACCAACGTCGAGGCGGATCACCTCGACCACTTCGGCACCGAGCAGGCCTATCGGGAGGCCTTCACCTCCTTCCTCGACCGGATCGACCCGGCCGGGTTCCTGGTCTGCTGCGTGGACGACCCCGGCGCTGCGGAGCTCGCCGCCCAGGCCCGTGCGCGGGGACTGCGCGTCGTCGGCGTCGGGGAGTCCGAGGACGCCGATCTGCGCCTGGTCGACCTGCGGTTCGAAGGTCGCCTGTCGTCGGCCGGCCTGGTGACGCGAGACGCGTCACTCGACCTCCAGGACGGGGGCCGACTGTCGCTCCAGATCCCCGGCCGCCACTACCTCGTCGACGCCGCCGCGGCCCTAGCGGTCGGTCTGGGCCTCGGCTTCGCGGCCACCCCGTTGTTGGCGGGACTCGCGTCCTATGCCGGGACCGCGCGCCGCATGGAGCCCAAGGGCGAAGCCGCTGGGATCCGCGTCTATGACAGCTATGCCCACCACCCCCAGGAGATCGCCGGCGACCTCCAGGCGGCGCGGGCGGTCGCGGGGGAGGGGCGGCTGGTCGTGGCCTTCCAACCCCACCTGGTCTCCCGCACCCGCATCTTCGGCGCCGCCATGGGTCAGGCGCTCGGGGCCGCCGACGAGGTGGTCGTCGCCGACGTCTATCTGGCCCGCGAGGACGCCGACCCCGCGGTGACGGGGGCGCTCGTGGCCGACACCGTCCCCCTGCCGAGCGAGCGGGTGCACTACGTGCCCGATCTCGGCGACGTCGCCGCCGCGCTGGTGGCCGCCGCCCGGCCCGGTGACCTCGTGGTGACGCTGGGTGCCGGCACCATCACACGCGTCGGCCCGCAGGTCCTGGCCCTGCTCCAGGAGGACCCGGCCCGTGGCGCGTGAGCGGCTCAGCGCCGAGGAGCGGACCCGCCGTCGCTTCGCGAGACGCCAGTGGCGTCGCCGCTGGGGGGTGTGGCGCTGGGTGTTGGCCGCCGTCGTGCTCGTCGGGCTCATCTCGACGGCGGTCTGGCTGGTCTTCTTCAGCTCGGTGCTGGCGCTGAAGGGCGTCACGGTCGACGGAACGGGCTATCTCAGCGCGGCCGAGGTCGAGCGCGCCGCCGCCGTACCCACGGGAGAGCCGCTGGCACGGGTCGACCTCGATGCGATCCGTCGTCGCGTCGAGGCGCTCACACCGGTCGCGTCGGCCGACGTCACCCGGGTCTGGCCCGACCGGTTGCGGATCGAGGTGTCCGAGCGCACCGCCGTCGCGGTGGTGGACGTCGACGGCACCCTGCAGGGGATGGACGCGGAGGGCGTGTTCTTCCGCACCTATCCGGGGCGGCCCCACGACCTGCCCGACGTCCAGCTCGAGGCCGATGCCTCCGCATCGGTCCGGCGCGAGGTCGCGGGTGTGCTCGCGGCGATGCCCCGTGACCTCGCGCGCCGCGTCGACCACCTCGAGGCGCGCAGCGTCGACCAGATCTCGCTGGTCCTGCGCGACGGTCGCACGGTGGTCTGGGGGAGTGCCGACCAGTCCGCCGAGAAGGCCGAGGTGCTCCAGGCCCTGCTCGGCTATGACGCCCAGACCTATGACGTCAGCGTGCCGGGCCGCCCCACGACCAGCGGCTGATGCGCCGTTGGACGGTGACCGCCTCGGGGCCCGCGTGGTGACGGTTCACCAAGGTAGGAAGGTCAACCCTCACCTACCGTGCGGAGTTCACCTAGGTCAGTGACGGTTCGCCTACCTACCCTGGTGAACCGTCAGGTGTACGGCGGCCGCGGCCGGCGATCCGGGCTGGTCCAGCGGGCAATCGTGGCTCCGCTCCGCGTGTCGCCGCGTTCTGGGGCGCCCGGGTGCCTATGGTCATCGACATCACGAGGTTGACATAACTATAACCCTCAGGCTCAGGGTTAGGGCTGGCGACACGCCGGCGCTGAGCCGAGGAATCGGCCTCCTGAACCCGCGGCCACCGGCCGCGACACCAGACCACACCACCCAGGCAACGAACGTCCGAGGAAGGGCACCTGACATGGCAGCAGCCCAGAACTACCTGGCCATCATCAAGGTCGTCGGCATCGGCGGCGGTGGGGTCAACGCCGTCAACCGGATGATCGAGGTCGGCCTCAAGGGCGTCGAGTTCATCGCCATCAACACCGACGCCCAGGCCCTGCTCATGAGCGACGCCGACGTCAAGCTCGACATCGGGCGCGAGCTGACCCGCGGCCTGGGTGCCGGCGCCAACCCGGAGGTCGGCACCAAGGCCGCCGAGGACCACGCCGAGGAGATCGAAGAGGTCATCAAGGGCGCCGACATGGTGTTCGTGACCGCTGGCGAAGGTGGCGGTACCGGCACGGGCGGCGCTCCCGTGGTCGCTCGCATCGCGCGCTCGCTCGGTGCCCTGACCATCGGTGTCGTGACGCGGCCCTTCGCCTTCGAGGGCAAGCGCCGAGCCAACTCAGCCGAAGAGGGCATCGCCGCTCTGCGCGAGGAGGTCGACACCCTCATCGTGATCCCCAACGACCGGCTGCTGTCGATCAGCGACCGCAGCGTCTCGGTGCTCGACGCGTTCAAGCAGGCCGACCAGGTCCTGCTCCAAGGCGTGTCCGGCATCACCGACCTCATCACCACGCCGGGCCTGATCAACCTCGACTTCGCCGACGTCAAGTCCGTCATGGCCAACGCGGGCTCCGCACTCATGGGGATCGGGTCGGCGCGCGGTGAGGATCGTGCTGTGGCCGCCGCCGAGATGGCCGTGTCCAGCCCACTCCTCGAGGCCTCCATCGATGGCGCCCACGGGGTGCTGCTCTCCATCGCCGGTGGCTCCGACCTCGGGCTGTTCGAGATCAACGAGGCCGCCGCCCTGGTGTCGCAGGCCGCCCACGAGGACGCCAACATCATCTTCGGTGCGACCATCGACGACGCGCTGGGTGACGAGGTGCGCGTGACCGTCATCGCGGCCGGCTTCGACGGCGGCATGCCCAAGCGCCAGGGCTCCGGATCGGTGCTGCGCCGCAACACCGCACCTCAGCAGAGCCAGGCCGAGACCCGCGCGGCCGCTCAGGCGCTCGCCGACAAGGGCGCCGCTGGAGCCTCGAGCTTTGGCGACGTCCCCAAGCCGTCCACCCCCGTGCCGGTGGGATCCTCGGCCGAGGCCGAGGACGTCGATGCCGGCACCGTGGCCACCAAGACCCGCATCGCAGTGGACGTCGAGGACGACGACCTGGATGTCCCCGACTTCCTGAAGTGATCCCAGTCGCCGACGCCGCGCCGGTCCTCGCCTTCCGCGATCAGCGGAGCGCGGGACCGGTGGTGGTCGAGGTCGGCTTCACCGATCGGCGCTGGGACCTGGGTGATCGGGCGGATGCCGCGGTCCGCGAGGCCGGTCTCGAGGCCCTGCGGGTCGAGACGGGCGCGGCCGCACGCATCATGCGCCAGGTCCACGGGGCGACCGTGCACGTCTTCGCCGACCTCGCTCCTACGGAGCCACCCGAAGCCGACGCGCTCGTGACGAGCGTGGTCGGGCTCGCGTTGCTGGCGCGCGCCGCCGACTGCGTGCCTGTCCTGCTGGCCGATGTCGAGGCCGGGGTCGTGGCCGCCGTCCATGCGGGCCGGCCCGGTGTCGTCGCCGGGGTCGTCCCGGCGGCCGTGGCGTCGATGCGCCAGGTCGGTGCGGGCGAGCTGACGGCCTGGGTCGGGCCCCACGTGTGTGGGGCCTGTTATGAGGTGCCGGCCGCGATGCGTGACGAGGTCGCCGCCGTCGCGCCGGCTGCTTGGGCCACGACCAGCTGGGGCACGCCGTCCCTCGACATCGGAGCGGCGGTGACCGCCCAGCTCGTGGCCGCCGGCTGCGAGGTCGTCGCCGTCGACCGGTGCACGCGCGAGGACCCCGGGCTGCCGTCCTATCGTCGAGACGGAGCTGCGGCCGGCCGGTTCGCGGGAGTCGTGTGGAGGTCCTCATGAGTCGTGCCGACGAGATCGCCGACGGACTCGACCGCGTCGAGCAACGGATCGCCCGGGCGTGCGCCGAGGCCGACAGACCGCGCGCGGACGTCACGCTGGTGGTCGTCACCAAGTTCTTCCCCGCGTCGGATGTGCGGATCCTCGCCGGGCTCGGAGTGCGCGATGTCGGCGAGAACCGTCATCAGGAGGCCGAGGCCAAGGCGGCCGCCTGCGCCGACCTGGACCTGACGTGGCACTTCATCGGCGGACTGCAGAGCAACAAGGCCGCGGCGGTCGCCGGATACGCCGACGTCGTCGAGTCCGTCGACCGGCTCAAGCTCGTCGACGGACTCGCCCGGGGGGCCCAACGGCGTTCCGGTGAGGTCGACGTCCTGCTGCAGGTGAGCCTCGACCCCCCGCATGCGGTCGGTCGCAGTGGGGCCGACCCGGCCGACCTGGCGGCCCTGGCCGCCGCCGTGACGGCAGCGCCGGCCCTGCGGCTGCGTGGTCTGATGGCGGTCGCTCCCCTGGGCGAGGAACCCGCTGCCGCCTTCGCGCGACTGGCCGACGTGCGCGCCGGCTTCGTGCGTGAACACCCCGACGCGACCTGGCTCTCGGCCGGCATGAGCGGCGACCTCGAACACGGCATCAGGGTCGGCGCGACACACGTGCGTGTCGGCAGCGCGGTCCTCGGTGCGAGGCCTTCGATCCAGTAATGTCCACAACACAGCAGGGCTCCGTGCGGGCCCGCCTACTTCCCGGAGGACGACAGGCATGAGCGCGATGCGCAAGATCGGCGAATACCTCGGCCTGCTCGAGGACACCGGCCGCTACGACGACTACGACGAGGACTTCGAGACCGAGGAGGAGGTCGTCGAACGTGCCCCGGCCCGGCGCCGCGAAGCCTCTGTCTCCGACCTCAACGAGCGTCGCGCCAAGCCGGTGGCCGGCGTGGTCGCCGAGCTGTCGCGCATCACCACGGTCCACCCGCGCACCTACAACGAGGCGCGCACCGTCGGCGAGCAATACCGCGACGGGACGCCGGTGATCATGAACCTCTCCGACATGGACGACGCCGACGCCAAGCGACTGGTCGACTTCGCGGCCGGGCTGGTGTTCGCCACCCGCGGCACGATCGAACGCATCACCAACAAGGTGTTCCTGCTCTCGCCGCCCAACGTGACGGTCGCCGCCGAGGACAAGCGCCGGATCGCCGACAGCGGGTTCTTCAACCAGAGCTGATCTCTGGGATCGGTGCCGCCAGGCGGCCCCGGGACGCGTGTGACCGGTGTGACGCGCGGTGACGTTGGGTCAATCTTCCGGCCAAGTGCGTCCGAGCGGCGACCAGGCGCTATTGTTTCGCAGAGAAGTTCTTCCGACACAACGAATGGGTGACGTCATGCCGTTGACTCCTGAGGACGTGAGCAACAAGCGGTTCACTCCCGTCCGCCTGCGCGAGGGCTACGACATGGGCGAGGTGGACCAGTTCCTCGACGAGGTCGAGGCCGAGCTGGCGCGGCTCAACAAGGAGAACGAGGAGCTGCGCGCCAAGCTCGTCGCCGCCCAGTCCGCCGCTCCGACCGGCATGCCGGCGCCCGTCGAGGAACCGCCGGCCCCCATCCTGGCCGAGCCTCCCGCTCCCGAGCCCGTCATGGCCCCGCCGCCCCCGGCACCCGTCGCCGCCCCGGTCGAGACGCTGCGCGTCGAGACCGTGCCGGACGCCTCCAACGCCGCGGCCCGCCTGCTCGAGATCGCGACGCGCAACGCCGACGAGCTCGTCGAGAGCGCCAAGAACGAAGCCGACCGGATCGTGGGCGAGGCCCGCACCAAGGCCGAGCGCCTCGAGAACGAGGCCAAGGGCAAGGCCGACCGGCTCGAGGCCGACGCCCGCACCCGCTCGCAGATGCTCGACAGTGAGACCGCCGACCGGCGCAAGCAGCTGTTCGGCGAGCTGGAGCGCGAGCGCGACAAGCTCAGCGCCGAGGTGGAGAACCTCCGCTCGTTCGAGCGCGAGTACCGCTCCCGCCTCAAGTCCTACTTCAGCCAGCAGCTGGAGGCTCTCAACAACACGGTGGAGACGACCCCCAGCGTGCCCAACACCGAGGCGCCCGCCGCGCCCAAGCGGCTGCGCTCCATCCTCGGCGAGGACGAGGGCTGAGCCTCGCAGGTCCGCAGACACCGTCGACGGCCGGTCCCCATGAGGGGCCGGCCGTTCGGCTTTGTGGCGCGGCGGTTTGAGTCGCCTCCCGGCATTCGTTAACCTTCACGCGCCGCGGTGGTGCACACGCCGCGGCGCCCTCGCCTGGAGGAGGCCGACTCCGATGACACGCAGCAACCCCAAGTCGTTGGCGAGTTCCGCCGCGGCCGTGGCCAAGCGCGTCATCGGGCGCGGGGCCGCCAAGGCAGCGCCGGCCGCGACCACCACGTCGGCCGCGCCTGCCAAGGCGGCGCCGGCCAAGAAGGCGGTGGCAGCGAAGAAGGCGGCGCCCGCCACCAAGGCAGCGCCGGCCAAGAAGACCGCACCAGCCAAGAAGGCAGCGCCGGCCAAGAAGGCGGCGCCCGCCACCAAGGCAGCGCCGGCCAAGAAGGCAGCGCCGGCCAAGAAGGCGGCGCCCGCCACCAAGGCAGCGCCGGCCAAGAAGGCCGCACCAGCCAAGAAGGCGGCGCCCGCCACCAAGGCAGCACCCGCCAAGAAGACCGCACCAGCCAAGAAGGCCGCTCCAGCCACGAAGGCCGCGACGGGCAAGGCCACCACATCCACCACCGCCAGAAAGGCACCTGTGACCACCTCAGCCGCTTCGTCCTCGGGGGAGAAGGTCGCCGCGCGCGCGGTGGCCCTGGCCGTGAAGCCGGGGGAGTCCAAGTGGACCAAGGCCGAGCTGAGCGAGGTGCTCGCGGAGCTGCACGACCACCGCGACCGCATCTCCCGACTGTTGGCCGACCAGGAGACCGAGCTGGCCGGGCTGATGCGCGATGCCGGCGACGGCGCCGGCCACGACCAGGCCGACATGGGCAGTACGACGTTCGAGCGCGACCAGGAGCTCACCGTCGTCAACAACGAGCGCGACATGCTCGCGCAGATCGACCGGGCCCTCGCCCGGATCGACGACGGCACCTACGGGGTCTGTGAGTCCTGCGGCGAGCCGATCGGCAAGCTGCGGGTGATGGCGTTCCCGCGGGCCACGCTCTGCCTGACCTGCAAGCAGCGCGAGGAACGCCGCTGACTTCCTCCGCGCCCGCCGACGACCGGCCACCGGTCGCACGTCGGCGTCTCCTGTTCGCGATCGTGGCGGTGGCGGCGTACTCGCTGGATGTCGCCACCAAGGTCTGGGCCGTCAACCACCTCGAGGGTCGCGCGCCGATCCCCCTGATCGGCGACCTGCTGCGGCTCAACCTGACCCACAACCCGGGCGCCGCCTTCAGCACCGGCACCCAGTTCACGGTCGCCCTCAGCATCCTCGCCCTCGTCGCGATCGTGGTCGTGATCGTCCTCGCCCGCAAGGTCGGCAGCCGCGGCTGGGCAGTCGCCCTGGGCCTCCTGCTCGGGGGTGTCGGGGGCAACTTCACCGACCGGTTGATCCGTGATCCCGGCCCGTTCCGGGGGCACGTGGTCGACTTCCTCCAGCTCCCTCACTGGCCGATCTTCAACGTGGCCGACATGTGCATCGACGCTGCGGCCGTCCTGATCGTGCTGCTGACCCTGCGGGGGATCGGCCTCGATGGCAGCCGGACCCACCGCGTTGCCGAAGCCGAGCGGGCCGCGACGGCCAGCGGTGAGCGGGACGACGCGTGAGCGCCGGCGACCACAAGGTGCTCCTGGTTCCCGAGGGGCTGGCCGGCGAGCGCGTGGATGCGGCCATGGCCCGGCTGTTCGGTCTGTCTCGGACGCGTTCGGCCGAGCTGATCGCCGAGGGTCACGTCCAGGTGGACGGCGCCGGTGTCGTCAAGAGCGACCGGGTGGTGCCGGGCAGCATGCTGGAGGTCTTCATCCCCACCGAGGTCGACCCGCTCGAGGTCGTCCCCGAGATCGTCGAGGGGATCCGGATCATCTACGACGACGACGCGATCGTGGTGGTCGACAAGCCCGTGGGCGTGGCGGTGCATCCCTCGCCGGGCTGGACGGGCCCGACCGTCGTCGGTCACCTCCGCGGCGCCGGCTTCCGCATCTCCACCAGTGGCGCCTCGGAGCGGCAGGGCATCGTGCAGCGCCTCGACGTCGGTACGTCCGGGGTCATGGTCATCACCAAGTCCGAGCACGGCTACTCGGTGCTCAAGAACGCCTTCCGCCACCGCGAGGTCGACAAGACCTACCACGCCCTCGTTCAAGGGCATCCCGACCCGCTCGAGGGGACGATCGACGCGCCCATCGCGCGCCACCCCAAGCACGATCACAAGTTCGCCGTGATGGCCGGCGGTCGCCACAGCATCACCCACTACACGACCCTCGAGGCACACCGGTTCGCCAGCCTTCTCGAGGTGCACCTCGAGACCGGCCGCACCCACCAGATCCGGGTGCACATGGCCGCCCTCAAGCACCCGTGTGTCGGCGACTTCCACTACGGCGCCGACCCCGTGCTCGCCAAGCGGGTCGGGTTGGAGCGGCAGTGGCTCCACGCCGTACGGCTGGGCTTCGTCCACCCCGAGTCCGGGGAGTACGTCGAGTTCGAGTCGCCCTATCCCGACGATCTCGCCCACGCGTTGGACGTCATCCGTGACGCCCACTGACGAGGTGGTGCTGCGACCGGCCGGCCCCGAGGACGCGGCCGCCGTCGCGGATGTCCACCTGGCCGCCCGACGCTCCGCCGCGATGCCGCCCGGGATCCACACCGAGGACGAGGTCCGCGGCTGGCTGGCCGCCCGCGTGGCCGAGGACCCCGTCTGGGTGGCCGAGCGCGGCGGCAGCGTCGTCGGCTATGCCCGCTTCCCGGACGCGTGGCTCGACGACCTCTACGTGCACCCTGACCATGCCGGGCAGGGCATCGGGTCGGCGCTGCTCGACCTGGTCAAGGCCCAGCGCCCCGACGGCTTCTGCTTGTGGGTCTTCGAGATCAACGACCCGGCCCGGCGCTTCTATCGCGCCCACGGACTGGTGGAGCTGGAGCGGACCGATGGGCGCGCCAACGAGGAACGGGCCCCCGACATCCGGATGGCCTGGCCGGGCACGCAGCCGTTGGTCTTCTTCCGTGGGCTGATCGACGACCTCGACGTCCAGTTCGGCGACCTGCTCGCTCGGCGGGCGGCCCTGACGGCCGCGGTCCAACGGGTCAAGCGCACCCTCGAGGCGGAGCCGGCCCGCGACCTGGCGCGTGAGCACGAGATCGCCCGAAGGATGGCCGAGCGTGCCCCTGCGCTGGGGGAGGAGCGGCTGGCGCGGATCATCCATGCGGTGATCTCCGAGAGCCTCGACGCCGCGTCCCCGTGACCTCGTCCCTCCTCGTGCCCCCGGCGCCGGGTCGCCGGTGCGCCACCAGATGAGAAGTGTCGGTGCGCCCCGTCAGGATGGGGGTCGCTGCGGGTTAGGCTGGTCGCCTTCCCCGGTGACTGGTGCCCGACCCTGGCGGGCTGGCGCCGTGCTGTGTCCAGATCGAGCCGTTGGGAGCCGCGCCACCGATGTCGTCCGGTGACTTCGTCCACCTGCACAACCACACCGAGTACTCCATGCTCGATGGTGCGGCGAGACTGCCAGACCTGTTCGCGCGCACCGCCGAGCTGGGCATGGGCGCGATCGCGATGACCGACCACGGCAACGTGTTCGGCGCCTTCGACTTCTACTCCAAGGCCACCGCCGCCGGCATCAAGCCCATCATCGGGATGGAGGCCTACTTCACCCCCAACACCTCGCGTCACGAGCGCAAGCGCGTCCGCTGGAACGACGGCGGAGACGACGACGTGTCGGGGTCGGGCGCCTACACCCACATGACCCTGCTCGCCGAGACCACGCAGGGCATGCACAACCTCTTCCGGCTGTCCTCGCGCGCCAGCATGGAGGGCTTCTTCTACAACCCGCGGGCCGACCGCGAGCTGCTGACCGAATACGCAGCCGGGCTGATCGCGACCACGGGTTGCCCGTCGGGTGAGGTGCAGACCTGGCTGCGCATCGGCGACTACGACAAGGCTCGCCAGGCGGCCGCCGACTTCCGTGACATCCTCGGCCCCGACAACTACTTCCTCGAGCTGATGGACCATGGCCTCGACATCGAGAACCGGGTCCGCGAGGGGTTGCTTCGGCTCGGCAAGGACCTCGGTCTGCGACCGATCGCCACCAACGACTCCCACTATGTCCACCGCGAGGACGCCGGCGCCCACGAACACCTGCTGTGTGTGTCGTCGGGCTCGACCATGGCCGACCCCAAGCGGTTCCGCTTCAACGGCGACGGCTACTACATCAAGTCCGCCGCGGAGATGCGCGAGCTCTGGGCCGACCGCCATGGCCTCAAGGAGGCCTGTGACAACACCCTGCTGATCGCCGAGCGGTGTCACGTCGAGTTCACCGAGGGCAACGGCACCTACATGCCCAAGTTCCCGTGCCCTCCCGGTGAGGACGAGACCTCGTGGTTCATCAAGGAGGTCGAGCGCGGCCTGGTCCACCGCTATCCGCGCGGGATCCCGGACAAGGTCCGTGCCCAGGCCGACTTCGAGGTCGGCGTGATCTGTCAGATGGGCTTCACCGGCTACTTCCTCGTCGTGGCCGACTTCATCAACTGGGCCAAGGACAACGGCATCCGGGTCGGTCCCGGCCGTGGCTCGGGGGCGGGCTCCATCTGCGCCTACGCCCTGCGGATCACCGACCTCGACCCGCTCGAGCACGGCCTGATCTTCGAGCGCTTCCTCAACCCCGATCGTGTCTCGATGCCCGACTTCGACATCGACTTCGACGAGCGTCGTCGCGGTGAGGTCATCAAGTACGTCTCGGACAAGTACGGCGAGGACCGGGTGTCGATGATCGTCACCTACGGCACCATCAAGGCCAAGCAGGCCGTCAAGGACTCCTCGCGCATCCTGGGCTACCCGTTCGCGATGGGCGACCGCATCACCAAGGCCATGCCGGCCGCGGTGATGGGCAAGGACGTCCCGCTCAAGGACATCTTCGACCCCCAGCACCCGCGCTTCGGTGAGGGCGGTGAGTTCCGCTCGCTCTATGAGTCCGACAACGATGTGCGCCAGGTCGTCGACACCGCCCGCGGCATCGAGGGGCTCAAGCGCCAGTGGGGCGTCCACGCCGCCGGCGTCATCATGTCCAGCGAGCCGCTGCTCGACGTGATCCCGCTGATGCGCCGGCCCCAGGACGGCGCGATCATCACCCAGTTCGACTACCCCACCTGCGAGCGCCTCGGGCTCATCAAGATGGACTTCCTGGGGCTGCGCAACCTGACGGTCCTCGACGACGCCCTCATCAACATCGAGCGCAACCGTGGCGAGAAGGTCGTGTTGGAGGAGCTGTCGCTCGACGACCCGGCCACCTATCAGCTGATGGCCCGCGGGGACACGCTCGGCGTCTTCCAGCTCGATGGTGGCCCGATGCGGGCCCTGCTGCGCTCGATGCGACCCGACTGCTTCGACGACATCTCCGCCGTCGGCGCCCTCTATCGGCCCGGGCCGATGGGCGCCGACTCACACAACAAGTACGCCCGCCGCAAGACGGGTCGCGAGAAGGTCGAACCGATCCACCCCGAGCTCGCCGAGGCCCTCGAGGACGTCCTGGGCGAGACCTATGGCCTGATCGTCTATCAGGAGCAGGTCATGGCGATCGCCCAGAAGCTCGCGGGCTACACGCTCGGACAGGCCGACCTGCTCCGGCGTGCGATGGGCAAGAAGAAGAAGTCGGAGTTGGACAAGCAGTTCGAGACCTTCTCGGCCGGCATGCGCGAACGGGGCTACTCCCAACACGCCGTCAAGACGTTGTGGGACATCCTGCTCCCGTTCTCCGACTACGCCTTCAACAAGGCCCACTCGGCCGCCTATGGCCTGGTCTCCTATTGGACCGCCTATCTCAAGGCCAACTACCCGGCCGAATACATGGCTGCGCTGCTGACGTCGGTCAAGGACGACAAGGACAAGTCCGCGATCTATCTCAACGAGTGCCGCAGGATGAAGATCCAGGTGCTCCCGCCCGACGTCAACGAGTCCGAGGCGACCTTCACCCCGGTCGGCAACGACGTACGGTTCGGGCTGACCGCCGTCCGCAACGTGGGCGCCAACGTCGTCGCCGAGATCGTGGCCGCCCGCAAGGAGAAGGGGCGCTACACCGACTTCAACGACTTCCTCGAGAAGGTGCCCGCGCTGGTGTGCAACAAGCGCGTCATCGAGTCGTTGGTCAAGGCCGGTGCCTTCGACGAGATGAAGCACCGTCGTCGCGCCCTGGTGGCCGTCCACGAGACCGCGGTCGACCAATACGTCGACATCAAGCGCAACGAGGCCATCGGCCAGGACTCGCTGTTCGCCGGGCTCGACGACCTCGACGGCGGTGGCAACGCCTTCGGCGTCTCGGTCGCCATCCCCGACATCGACGAGTGGGACAAGATGACCCTGCTCGGCCACGAACGCGACATGCTCGGTCTCTATGTCTCCGACCATCCCTTGCTGGGGCTCGAGCACGTCCTGTCCGCCGGGACCGACTGCACGATCGGCCAGCTGATGCTCGACGAGGACCGCCCGGACGGCGCCAACGTGACGGTCAGCGGCCTGATCACGGCCGTGCAACGCAAGATCACCAAGCGCGGCGATGCGTGGGCGATGATCACCCTCGAGGACCTCGACGGTGCCATCGACGTGCTGCTGTTCCCCAGCGCCTACCAGCTGGCTTCGCCCTATCTCACCGAGGACGCCATCGTCACCGTCCGGGGCCGGCTCTCGCGGAGCAAGGACCAGCCCGAGCTCCACGGCCAGGAGGTCACCGTCCCCGACCTCAGCGAGGGTCCCTCCGGCCCGGTGGTGATCAGCCTGCCGTCGACGCGGTGCACCGCTCCGGTCATCGAGCAGCTGCGCGAGGTGCTGTCGACCCATCCGGGGCTGACCGAGGTGCGGCTGCGGCTCCTCGCGCGCAACGGCACCACCGTGATGCGCCTCGACGACCGCCTGCGCGTCGCCCCCAGCCCTGAGCTCTATGCCGACCTCAAGCAGCTGCTGGGGCCCGGATGCCTGGCCGGGTGAGGTCGGCCCCGCTGCGCGTGGTGACCGTGCTTGTCACCGTCGGCGCGCTCTTCACCGCGGGCGGGGCCGTCGGCGGCTGGCTCTGGGAGCGACGCTGGACCCCCGTGACCGGGGTCGCCTACCAACATCAGTTCGTCCTGATCGGACAGGCGCCCGCCCGAGCATTCTCGGCCACCAGCTCCTATCTCGAGCTGGCCCTCCTGCTGGGACTGGTCCTCGGACTCTGTGCCGCCCTGGTCATCCGGGGACGCGAATGGGCGACCCTGGTGGCCGTGGTCGCCTTCTCGGGGTGGGCCGGCTGGCTGATGGCCGCCGTGGGGCACCACCTCGGCCCTCCCGACCCCGCCGCCGCGGCCGCGGTGGCAGATGACTTCACCCGGATCCCGCAGGACCTCACCGTGAGCGGGCTGAGCCCGATCCTGGCCCTGCCGTTCGGGGCGATCCTGGGGCTGGCCGGCGGGTTCGTGCTGCTGACGATCTTCCCCCGGTTGCGCTCCGAGCAGCCCATCGACCTGGTTAGGCTGTCACCCGACACGACGCACTGACGCGAGCCGTCCCGGCCGCGCAGGATGGGGGAGCAGCATGTCCAACGACCTTCCGCCCACCGGACCGACCGGCGGCCTGCCCGACGGGCCGCAGGGAACTCCGCACTCCTGGGGCACGCCGCCGCCGTCGGTGGCACCCCAGCCCCCGATCGGACAGGCCCCGATCGGACAGCCCCAGGCCGGACCGCCGCTGCCGGGGTCAGGGCCCGCCCCCGAATACCTCACGCAGGGCGGCGGGGCACCGCTGCCGCCGGCACCCGCCGCCCCGCAGCGGGGCAGCGGCCGCCGGCTGGCCCTCATCGGTGGTGCCGTGGTCGGACTCGGTGCGCTGGGCGCAGCGGCCACCTGGGCCTTCGTCACCCTGTCCGGGGGCGGACCGCAGCCCGACGAGGCGCTGCCCGACACGACGTTGGCCTATCTGAGCGTCGACCTCGACCCCTCGGCCAGCCAGAAGATCGAAGCCATCAAGATGCTCAAGAAGTTCCCCGGCTTCAACGACCAGGTCAAGATCGAGTCCGGCGACGACCTGCGCCGCAAGGTCTTCGACCTCGCCCAGGACGAGTCGCCGTGCGCCAACCTGGACTATGACGAGGACATCGCCCCCTGGATCGGTGACCGCGTCGCCGTCGCGGCCGTGCTGGTCGACGACAAACCGGCTCCCGTGGTCGCGCTCCAGGTGACCGACGCCAAGGCGGCCGACGCCGGGCTCGCCAAGCTCGCCCACTGCGGCGCCACCGGCGACGCCGACGAGGCGGGGGACACCACCGACCTCGGGTGGAACATCACCGGTGACTACGCGATCCTCGCCGAGGACGACGCCACGGCCGACACGGTGGCCAAGGACGCGGCGGCCGCATCACTGGCAGACGACCCGACCTACACCCACTGGACCGAGGAGGTCGGCGATCGCGGGATCATGTCCATGTACGCCTCTCCCCAGGTCGGGGAGCTCGCCGCGGATGCGCTCGACAACCTCGGCAGCGACTTCGGGATGACCGACGGAGCAGTCCCCTCCGCCAGCGTGCAACAGAGCGGGCTCCACACCGACGACAGCACCGACGCCGCCACCAAGATGCTCAAGGACTTCAAGGGCATGGCGGCCACCCTGCGGTTCAGCGACGGGTCACTGGAGATGGAGTGGGTCGGAGACCCGGGCCAGTCCCTCAAGCTCTATGGCAACGGCTCGGGCACCGATGTCATCAGCACGCTGCCCGCCGATACTGCGGCCGCGTTCGGCGTCCAGTTCGCCGACGGGTGGTTCACCACGTTCGTCGACCAGATCGTGACCCAGATGGGCGACGACACGACCGTCGACGACTTCATGTCGCAGATGGAGTCCGCCACCGGGCTGACGCTGCCCGAGGACATCGAGACCCTCACCGGCGACTCCATGGTGATGGCGCTGGGCAGTGACTTCGACATCAACACCCTCGAGCAGACGACCGACGGCAGCGGCGTGCCGGTCGGTATCAAGATCCACGGCGACCCCGCCGGGATCGAGTCGGTGCTGGACAAGCTGCGAGGACAGCTACCGGCCGACGCGGCGGACATCATGGCCAGCGACACCTCCGGTGACTTCGTCGCGATCGCGCCCGACGACAGCTATCGCGCGGCCCTGCTGGAGGACGGCGGGCTCGGCGACACGGCGGCGTTCAAGGAGATCCTTCCCAATGCCGACAAGGCGGTCGGGCTGCTCTACGTCGACTTCGACGCCAACGACTGGTTGGTCCAGCTCGCCGGTGACGACCAGGAGGTCGCCGACAACCTCGAGCCGCTGTCCGGCCTCGGTCTGACCGCATGGGTGGACGGCGATGCCTCCCACGCCATGCTGCGGCTCACCACGGACTGAGCCTGGTGAACCAGAGAACGACCGGCTAGGTCCGGCCGATCGGAGCCACCACGGCCCCGGTCAGCCGGACCAGGTCGTCGGTCGCCAGCTCCACGTCCAGGCCCCGCCGGCCGCCCGACACGAAGATCGTGTCGAACAGCAGAGCGGTCTCGTCCAGGACCGTCGGATGGGCCTTCTTCTGGCCGATCGGCGAGATCCCGCCCGCGACATAGCCGGTCGCCCGCTCGGCCGCCGCCACCTCGGCCATCACGGCGCGGGCGCCGCCCAGCGCGCGGGCGAGTGCCTTGAGGTCCAGCTGGCCGGTGACCGGGACGATGCCGACGACCAGTCGGCCGTCGAGGCTTGCCAGCAGGGTCTTGAACACGCGGTCCGGGTCGACGCCCAGGGCCTCGGCAGCCTCGAGCCCGAACGACGTGGCCCGCGGATCGTGGTCATAGGCGTGGAGCGAGAACGAGACCTCGGCGCGCGCGAGGGCGACCGTGGCCGGCGTACCGCCGCTCGACGCCGAGGACTTCCTGGCCACCGCGCGCCGCCCTAGTTGGGGGACCAGCGGGTGCGGGCCACATCGGTGGCCGGCAGCGACGGGACGACGGCCATCGCCCGGATCTCCGCGCGCAGCAGGTCGGTGACCAAGGCGAGCCGTTCGGCGGCGCTATCGGACTCCAGCAGGGTCTGCCGGTCCGGCAGCGGCAGCGGGGCGGCCGCTGCGAGCGTCCAGGACAGATAGATCGGGTCGGTGGGCAGCTGGCCGGTGAACGGGTCGTCGCGGATCTGCGTGATCGCCGACCGATAGGCCACGAAGGCGCTCACCGCCGCGGCCACCGTGGGCAGCGGAACCTCCTCGTCGACCTCGGGCAGGTCGGCCACCTCGCCGAGCGGGAAGTCGCCGGAGGTGTCCAGCTGGTTGAGCCTGATGCGGTCGCGGGCGACCACCTCGATGTCATAGGTCCCGTCGGCTGCCGCCGACACCACGACGAGCTGGAGCCGGCAGCCGACCCGGTAGAGCGACTGGGACCCATGGTCGCCGACCTCGTAGCCCTCGCGGATGCCGACCGTCCCGAGCAGCCGCTGGGTGGGATCGGGCTGCTCGAGCAGCGCGGCGATGAGCGCGCGATAGCGGGGCTCGAACACGTGCAAGGGGATCACGGCGCCGGGGAACAGCACGGTGTTCAGAGGGAACATCGGCAGCTGCGTCGTCACAGCAGTGACCCTATCCAGCCCCGCCACGGCCCGGCGCCCGGCTCGGCCGCGTCCCATGGGGGAGCGGCAGGCGCGGCGGGCCCCGACAGCCCACCTAGAATCTGGGTCATGATCCGACGCATCGACCTCCGTGGCGCGGGAGCGCCCGTCGACGACCGGCCCGTGGTCCCACGGGCCGACTTCGACGTGGAGGCCGCGCTCCATGCGGTCGGACCGATCTGCGAAGCCGTCCGCACCCGTGGCGAGGAGGCGATCGCGGAGTTCTCCGAGCGCTTCGACGGCGTCGTGCCGCCGAGCCTGCGGGTGCCCGTCGAGGCGCTGTCGGCGGCGCTCGAGGCCCTCGACCCAGCGGTTCGCGCCGGGCTCGAGGAGTCGATCCGACGCCTTCGGCTCACCTGTCAGGCCGAGCTGGAGTCCGACGTGACCACGACCGTGGCGCCCGGAGCGACCGTGACCCACCGCAAGGTCCCGGTCGACCGGGTGGGCCTCTATGTGCCCGGTGGCCTGGCGCCGCTGGTGTCCAGCGTCGTGATGAACGTCGTCCCCGCGCAGGTCGCGGGGGTCGGCTCGATCGCCCTGGCCAGCTCGCCCCAGCGCGACAACGGCGGGCTGCCCGCGCCCACCATCCTGGCCGCGTGTGCCCTGCTCGGGGTCGAGGAGGTCTATGCGGTCGGCGGTGCCCAGGCGATCGCGATGTTCGCCTATGGCGCGGGGGAGTGCCGCCCGGTCAACCTCGTCACGGGCCCGGGCAACATCTATGTCGTGGCCGCGAAACGGCTGCTGCGCGGTGTCGTCGGCATCGACTCCGAGGCCGGCCCGACCGAGATCGCGATCCTCGCCGACGACACGGCCGACGCGGCGTTCGTGGCGGCCGACCTGATCAGCCAGGCCGAGCACGACCCGATGGCCGCGTCGGTGCTGGTCACCACCAGCGATCGCCTCGCCGACGACGTCACCTCCGAGCTCGACAAGCAGGTCTCGGCGACCAAGCACGTCGAGCGCATCCGGACCGCACTCGGCGGGCAGCAGTCCGCGATCGTCCTGGTCGACGACGTCGACCGCGGCCTCGAGGTCGTCAACGACTATGCCGCCGAGCACCTGGAGATCCAGACCGCCGACGCGTCGTCGGTCGCCGCCCGGGTGCGCAACGCGGGGGCGATCTTCGTGGGTGGCTATGCGCCCGTGTCACTCGGTGACTATGCGGCCGGGTCCAACCACGTCCTTCCGACCGCCGGCTGCGCCTGCCACTCGTCGGGTCTGTCGGTCCGCGCGTTCACCAAGTCGGTGCACGTCGTCGACTACACCGCCGACGCGCTCAGGGCCGTGGGTGAGCACGTCATGACGCTCGCCGACGCCGAGGACCTCCCCGGTCACGGCGCGGCCGTCCGGGTCCGGCTGCTGTCATGACCTTCCCGCCGCTGCGGGAGGAGCTGCGCGGCATCGCCCCCTACGGCGCGCCCCAGCTCGATGTCCCGATCCAGCTCAACGTCAACGAGAACCCCTACCCACCGTCGCCCGCTTGTGCCACCGCCATCGGTGAGGCAGCGGCGCGTGCCGCCGCGTCGTTGAACCGCTACCCCGACCGCGAGTTCGTGGCGCTGCGCGAGGCGCTGGCGGCGTACCTGCTCACCGACGGGGGCGTCGGGCTCACCCCCGCGCACGTGTGGGCGGCCAACGGGTCCAACGAGGTCATGCTGCAGGTGCTCCAGGCCTTCGGCGGACCCGGCCGTACGGCGCTGTCGTTCGCGCCGACCTATTCGATGTATCCCGAATATGCCCGCGACACCCACACCCGCTGGGTCGTCGGGCACCGCCAGGAGGACTTCAGCCTCGACCTGGCGCATGCCCAGGAGCTGGTGGAGCGGGAGCGACCCGACGTCGTGATCCTGCCGTCGCCCAACAATCCGACCGGGACCGCGCTCCCGCACGACGCGGTCAGCGTGTTGGCGACCTCCCTGGGGGACCACGGGCTCCTCGTCGTCGACGAGGCCTATGCCGAGTTCCGCCGCGAGGGCAGCCCGAGCGCACTGACGCTGCTGCCCCAGCACCGCAACCTCGTCGTCACGCGCACCATGAGCAAGGCGTTCGCTGCGGCGGGAGCCCGACTCGGCTACCTGGCGGCCGATCCTGCGATCGTCGACGCGCTACGCGTGGTGCGGCTGCCCTACCACCTGTCGGCGGTGACCCAGGCGACGGCGCTGGCCGCGCTGGGCTTCGCCACGGAGCTGCTCGGCCAGGTCGACACCCTGCGCCGCGAGCGTGACGCCCTCGTCGCCTGGCTGCGATCCCAGGCGTTCGACGTCGCCGACAGCGACGCCAACTTCGTGCTGTTCGGCACCTTCGCAGACCGGCACGCCGTGTGGCAGTCCCTGCTCGACCGTGGCGTCCTGATCCGCGAGACGGGTCCCGAGGGCTGGCTGCGAGTCTCCGTCGGCACGCCGGAGGAGATGGCAGCATTCAGGGGCGCACTCACCGAGGTGATGGAGGAACGACGATGAGCCGCACCGCCACGCTGGACCGCGAGACCAAGGAGTCCAAGGTCCACGTCGAGGTCGACCTCGACGGCACCGGCCGCACTGAGGTGTCGACCGGTGTCGGGTTCTATGACCACATGCTGTCGTCCTTCGGGCGGCATTCCCTGGTCGATCTGGTCATCCGCACCGAAGGAGACGTCCACATCGACGCCCACCACACGGTAGAGGACACCGCCATCGTGCTGGGCGAGGCGCTGCGGGAGGCGCTCGGCGACAAGCGCGGCGTACGCCGCTTCGGCGACGCACTGGTGCCGCTCGACGAGGCCCTGGTGCAGTGCGCCGTCGACATCTCCGGCCGCCCCTACTGCGTGCACCTCGGCGAGCCCGACGGCCAGGCCTATGCCCTCATCGGCGACTTCCCGGGGTCGCTGACCCGGCATGTCTTCGAGACGCTGGCCTTCCACGCCCAGATCGCCCTGCACCTGCGGGTGCTGTCGGGCCGCGACCCCCACCACCTGGTCGAGTCACAGTTCAAGGCGTTCGCGCGGGCGTTCCGCGATGCCGTGGCGTTCGACCCGCGCGAGACCGGCGTACCGTCGACGAAGGGCTCGCTGTGACCCTGGTGAGCCCGACGTGAAGCGGGTCGTCGTCCTCGACTACGGCTCTGGCAACGTGCGGTCGGCGGTGCGTGCCCTCGAACGCGCTGGTGCCGAGGTCGCGCTGACCGCCGACCGCGCCGCGGCAGGGGAGGCCGACGGTCTCGTCGTCCCTGGTGTCGGTGCCTTCGCGGCGTGCATGGCCGGGCTGCGCGCCGTCCGCGGACCCGAGGTGATCGGGCGACGGCTCGCCGGCGGTCGACCCGTCCTCGGCATCTGCGTCGGCATGCAGGTCCTGTTCGAGCGCGGCGTCGAGCATGGCGTCGAGTCCCAGGGCTGCGACGAGTGGCCCGGTGTCGTCGAGCGGCTGCACGCGCCGGTGATCCCCCACATGGGCTGGAACACCGTCGAGGCCGCCGCCGGCTCGGGGCTGTTCGCCGGCGTCGAGGACGCCCGCTTCTACTTCGTCCACTCCTACGGCGTCCGCGCCTGGACGCTCGAGACCACCGGCCACACCGAGGCGCCGCTCGTGACGTGGGCCGAGCACGGCGGGGACCGCTTCGTGGCCGCCGTCGAGAACGGCCCGCTGGCCGCGACCCAGTTCCACCCGGAGAAGTCCGGCGACGCCGGTGCGACCCTGCTGCGCAACTGGGTGCGCAGCCTCTAGCCCAGACAGGAAGTCAGATGTCCTACCTCGAGCTGCTCCCGGCCGTCGACATCGCCGGGGGCCAGGCGGTCCAGCTGGTCCAGGGGGTCGCCGGCTCCGAGAAGCGGTTCGGCGACCCCGTCGAGGCCGCCCTGCGTTGGCAGGAGGCCGGGGCCGAATGGATCCATCTGGTCGACCTCGACGCCGCCTTCGGCCGGGGCCACAACCGTGACCTGCAGGCCAGGATCGTCGGGATCCTCGACATCGACGTCGAGATGAGCGGTGGCATCCGTGACGACGAGTCGCTGGAGGCCGCCATGGCCACCGGGTGCCGTCGCGTCAACATCGGCACCGCCGCCCTCGAGCGGCCCGAGTGGTGCGCCCGCGCCATCGCCACCTACGGCGACCGCGTGGCCGTGGGGCTCGATGTCCGTGGTCGCACCCTCGCCGCGCGTGGCTGGACGCGCGAGGGGGGTGACCTCTTCGAGGTGCTCGCCCGCCTGGACGGTGAGGGCTGCGCCCGCTATGTCGTGACCGACGTCAACAAGGACGGCATGCTCCAGGGTCCCAACCTCGAGCTGCTCCGCTCGGTCTGCGCCGCCACCGACCGCCCCGTGGTGGCCTCGGGCGGGATCACCGAGCTCGCCGACCTGGCAGCCCTGCAGGGGCTCGTCGCCGACGGGGTCGAGGGCGCGATCATCGGGACGGCACTCTATGAGGGTCGTTTCACGCTGCCCGAGGCGCTCGCCCTGACGCTGCCGGCCGAGCGCCGCCCCGGGGCGACGCGATGACGCTCGCCGTACGCGTCATCCCCTGCCTGGACGTCGACGCAGGCCGGGTGGTCAAGGGCGTCAACTTCCGAGAGCTCCGCGACGCCGGCGACCCGGTCGAGCTGGCGCGGACCTATGACGCCGAAGGCGCCGACGAGCTGACCTTCCTCGACATCTCCGCCTCCCACCAGGGTCGGGCCACGACCCTCGAGATCGTCTCCCGGACGGCGGAGGAGGTCTTCATCCCGCTGACCGTCGGAGGCGGGATCTCCTCACCCGATGACGTCGACCGGCTGCTGCGCGCGGGTGCCGACAAGATCTCGGTCAACACGGCCGCCATCAGCCGTCCCCAGCTCGTCAGCGAGATCGCCGACCGTTTCGGCAACCAGGTCCTCGTGCTCTCGGTGGACGCGCGCCGCGCGCCGGACACCGACTCCGGCTTCGAGGTGACCACCCACGGCGGCCGTCGCTCAGCCGGGCTCGACGCCGTCGCCTGGGCGGTCGAGGCGACCCGTCTGGGCGCCGGTGAGATCCTGCTCAACTCGATGGACGCCGATGGCACCCGCGACGGCTTCGACCTCGAGCTGATCCGCGCCATCCGCGCGGAGGTCAGCGTCCCGGTGATCGCCTCCGGCGGCGCCGGTGCGGCCGAGCACTTCCCGCCGGCCATCGAGGCCGGGGCCGACGCCGTCCTCGCGGCAAGCGTGTTCCACTTCGGCACGCTCCGCATCGCGGACGTCAAGGCCACCCTCGCCGCCGCCGGGCACCCCGTTCGCTGACGTGGTGACGGTTCACCAAGGTAGGTAGGCGAACCGTCACTTACCCAGGTGAACTCCGCACGGTAGGTGCGGGTTTCCCTTCCTACCTTGGTGAACCGTCACGCCGACATCGACCAAACAGCAGATCAGATCCCGAGGTTGGCGTCCCGGAGCCGGCGTACGGCGTCGGCGGGGCCGGCCAGGTCGAGGTCGCGGTGCTGGGCGCGGCCATAGAGGAACATGGTGATCTCGACGGGGAGCCCGGACAGCACGACGGGGTCCTCACCACCGAGGAGTACGGCGGTCCGGTCGCTGTCGGCCCGGCGGATCGTCAGCGGGACGCCGGTCGGCCGGGCCAGCCCCTTGCCGGCGAGCCGGATCGCGTTCCAGACCGTGTCCTCGTCGCCGGTCGGGAGCTCGCGCGGCTGCCACGACGGCTGGGCCCGCCGGATGTCCTCGTGGTGGACGACGTACTCCAGGGTGTTGACCAGCTCGTCGACCACCGGCAGCGCCAGCGGGGTGAGCCCCCTGCCACGGAGCCGCCGCACCAGCGACGTGAAGTCCTGCCGCGCCAGCCGAGCCATGCTCCGGTCGGTGAGCGAGGCGAGCGGCGGCAGCACGATGCCGGGCGCCCCGAGCAGGCTGCGCTCGCGGACGAGCAGGTGGGTCACCAGGTCCTTGACGTCCCAGCCCCCGCAGAGCGTGGGTGCTTCGGGGCCGACCTCGAGGGCGAGGTCGCAGAGCGCAGCGCGTTCACGGCGGGCCAGGGAAGAACTCAGCACGCCGCCACCCTAGAGCGTGGTGTCACGCCCCTCGGGATGACGCGACGCGATTGGGACGTTGTCCCCGGTGACACCTAACCTGGTCAAGACCCCGCGAGAGGAGACCCGACCCCGGTGACGCAGGCGAGCCGCACCCGTCGACGTTCGACGACGCGCGAGGGGTTCGCCGTTCTCTGGGTCGCGGTCAAGCGCGAGCCGTGGATCTTCGCCGCCTCGACCGTCGGCAGCCTGCTGTTCGGTGCGCTCACCGTGGCGGACGCCTGGGTGCTCGGCTGGTCGACCGACCACGTCGTGCTCCCGGCCTTCCGCGACGGTGAGATCGGGACGGGGCTGCTGGTCGCGGTGGTGGGGCTGTTCGTCGGCGTGGCCCTGCTGCGGGCGGTCGGCATCGTCGCGCGCCGGCTCGGCGCGGGACTCATGCAGTTCCGCATGCAGGCCCACACCCGCCGCGCGGTGACGCGGCAATACCTCTCGCTGCCGATGAGCTGGCACCAGCGCCACCCCACCGGTCAGCTGCTGTCCAACGCCTACTCCGACGTCGAGGCCGCCTGGGGACCGATCGCGCCGTTGCCGATGGCCGTCGGGACGCTGGCGATGATGGTGATCGCGATCGTCCAGATGCTGTTGGCCGACGTCGTCATGGCCGTGGTCGGCCTGCTGGTGTTCCCGGCCGTCATCGTCGTCAACATCGTCTATCAGCGACGCTCCCAGCGGTGGGCGACGCGAGCCCAGGAGCTGCGCGCTCAGGTCAGCGAGATCGCCCACGAGTCCTTCGACGGGGCGCTGGTGGTCAAGACCCTCGGGCGTGAGTCTGAGGAGACCGAGCGCTTCGCCGCCAAGGCCGCCGAGCTGCGCGACGTCAACACCAAGGTCGGCCACTACCGCGCCGCCTTCGACCCGACCCTGGCCGCCCTACCCAACCTCGGCGTGATGGTCGTGCTGGGCGTGGGCGTGGCCCGGGTCCTCCACGGCCAGAGCGACGCGGGCGACGTCGTGACGGTGGCCTACCTGCTCACCATCGTGGCCTTCCCGATCCGGTCGATCGGCTGGCTGCTGGGCGACTTCCCCCGCAGCGTGGTCGGCTTCCAGCGGGTCCAGCGGGTCATCGACGCCTCCGGCGCCATGCCGTACGGCGAGCGCTCGCTGCCGTCCTCCGGCGGTGGCGCCCACCTCGTGGTCGACGGGCTGGCCTACTCCTATGAGGCCGAGACCCCGCTGCTGCGCGAGGTGACCTTCGAGGTGGAGCCCGGAAAGACGGTCGCCCTGGTCGGGCCGACCGCCTCCGGCAAGAGCACGCTGACGGCCCTGTTGACCCGGCTGGTCGACCCTGACGCCGGCTCGGTGCGCCTCGACGACGTCGACCTGCGCGACCTCCAGCACGGCGCGCTGGCCGGGGCGGTGGCGGTGGTGCCGCAGTCGGCGTTCCTCTTCGACGACACGGTGCGCGGCAATGTCTCGCTGGGCGCCGACGTGACCGACGACGAGGTGTGGGCGGCGCTGCGTGCCGCCCAGGCCGACGGCTTCGTGGCGGCCCTCGCCGGTGGCCTGGACGCCCAGCTGGGTGAGCGCGGTACCTCCCTGTCGGGCGGGCAGCGCCAGCGCATCGCCCTCGCCCGGGCGCTGGTCCGCCGGCCCCGGCTGTTGATCCTCGACGACGCGACCTCTGCGGTCGACCCCGAGGTGGAGCAGCGCATCCTCGCCGCGCTGCGCGGCGGCGTGGGTGACGACGACGTCCAACCGACCCTGGTGGTGGTCGCCTACCGCAAGGCGACCATCGGACTGGCCGACGAGGTGGTCCACCTCGACGAGGGACGCATCGTCGCACGCGGCACCCACGCGGAGCTGCTGGCGACCAGTCCCGACTACGCGCGCCTGGTCAACGCCTATGAACAGGACCATGTCGCCCACGGCGACGACGCCGACGACCCCGAGCCGGTGGGGGGACGCGCATGAGCATCACGGCCCTGGAGCCCGAGGAGACTCCCGGCGGGCTGGTGACCGGCGAGGAGCTCGGGGCGATGGAGACCATCCGCGCCGGGCTCCGCATCTCACCCGAGCTCACCCAAGGACTCGGCTGGACCCTGACGCTTGCCGTGCTGGCCTCGGTGGGCCAGGTGGTCGTGCCGATCGCCGTCCAGCAGACCCTCGACCGCGGCATCGGTGGCGCGGGCGGTCCGGACGTGTCGTTCGTCGTGCTGATGGGTGCGCTCGCCGCGGTCGCGATCGCGATCACCGGTCTGGCGTCCTATGCGATGACCAACCGGCTGTTCATCACCTCCGAGCGCGGCCTCGCATCGCTGCGCGTCCAGGCGTTCCGCCACGTCCATGACCTGCCGATGCTGACCCAGAACACCGAGCGCCGGGGTGCGCTGGTCTCCCGGGTCACCAGCGACATCGACCAGGTGAGCCAGTTCCTGGTGTTCGGCGGGCTGCTGATGATCGTCAGCATCGGCCAGGTGCTGGTCGCGACGATCGTCATGGCGATCTACAGCTGGCAGCTCACGCTGGTGGTGTGGGTCGCGTTCGCGCCGCTGTTCGTGTCGATCCGTTGGTTCCAGCGCAAGCTCTCGGCGTCCTATGCCGTCGTACGCCGCCAGGCAGGCGGTCTCCTGTCGGCCATCTCCGAGCCGGTGGTGGGCGCGGCGGTGGTGCGCTCCTATGCGATCGAGTCCCGCACCCAGCGCCGCATCGACGAGGCCATCGACGGCTTCAAGGCGGCCAGCACCCGCGCCCAGACCTATACCGTGGTCTCGTTCTCCCTGGGCGGCATCTCCGCCGGGCTCGCCAATGCGGGCGTGCTGGTCCTCGGCGTGCTGCTCGGGATCAGCGGCGACCTCACCGCCGGCACGATCCTGGCGTTCGCCTTCCTGGTGACGCTGTTCGTCGGCCCCGTCCAGATGGGCACCCAGATCCTCACCGACGCCCAGAACGCGATCGCGAGCTGGCGTCGCACCATCGGGATCCTGCTGACGCCGGCCGACCTGGTCGACCCCGGCCCGGACGGCGCGACGTTGCCGCGCGGGCCGATCGACGTGCGGTTCGAGGACGTCACCTTCGCCTATCCGGCCGGCCCGCCGGTGCTGCGCGACGTCACCCTCGACGTCGCGGCCGGCACCCGCTTGGCCGTGGTCGGCGAGACCGGATCGGGCAAGTCGACGCTGGCCAAGCTGCTGACCAGGCTGATGGACCCGTCCCGGGGGCGCGTCCTGCTCGACGGTGTCGACCTGCGCGAGGTCGCGGGCTCGTCGCTGCGACGCAGCGTGGTGCTGGTGCCCCAGGAGGGCTTCCTGTTCGACGACACCCTGGCCGCCAACGCCCGCTATGGCCGGCTGGAGGCCACCGACGACGAGATCACGGCCGCTGCGGCCGACCTCGGGCTGGGCGACTGGCTGGCGGGCCTGCCCCACGGGCTCGAGACCAGGGTGGGTCAACGTGGTGAGTCGCTGTCGGCGGGGGAGCGTCAGCTCGTCGCCCTGCTGCGGGCCCAGCTGGCCGACCCCGACCTGCTGGTCCTCGATGAAGCCACGAGTGCGGTCGACCCTGCCCTGGAGATGCGGATCGGGCGCGCGCTGGAGCGGCTGATGACCGGCCGCACCTCGGTCACCATCGCCCACCGACTGTCCACGGCCGAGAACGCCGACGAGGTCATCGTGATCGACCGCGGCCGGGTCGTGCAGCGGGGCCCTCACGCCCGGCTGGTCGCCGAGGACGGCGTCTATGCCGGACTCCACGCCTCGTGGGTCGCCCAGCAGGGGTCCCACCCGTCGCCAGGTCACGGGTCGGCCTCGGCGCCGGACGCCGGGCCCGGCCGGTCATAATCGCGGGGTGACCGACCTCGACCCCGCTGTCGCCGCCCGGCTGAAGCGCACCCCCGACGGGCTGGTGCCCGCCGTGGTCCAGCAGTACGACACCGGCGAGGTGCTGATGCTCGGCTGGATGGACGACGAGGCGCTCGCCCGGACCCTCACCGGGGGGCGGGTGACCTATTGGAGCCGGTCGCGCCGGGAGTACTGGCGCAAGGGTGACACCTCCGGTCACCGCCAGTGGGTCAAGGAGGTGCGCCTCGACTGCGACGGCGACACCCTGCTCGTCCGGGTCGACCAGGAGGGACCGGCCTGTCACACCGGCGACCGGACCTGCTTCGACGCCGACCTGCTCCACGCCGATGGCTGATCCAGCGCCCGCCGCTGCCCGTCGTCGGGGCGGTGCCGCCGTGGTGGTCCTGGTCGGGGCCGCCGCCTCCGGCGCGGCGGCGCTCGCCAGCAGCCGGGCCTGGTTCGCCCTCGACACGTCGTCGGCGGGTGCCGGCGGTGGCGACTTCCTGGCGGTCTGGGAGGGCTCCGCCGGGCAGGAGCCGGCGGCGACCGCCCTGGCGCTGGTGGCGCTGGCCGCGTGGGGGGTGCTGCTGGTCACGCGCGGCGCCGTCCGGCGCCTGGTGGCGCTCGTCGGGCTGGTCGCCACGGTCGCGGGGCTCGCCGTGGCCGTGTCGGCGGCCTGGCGCGTGCCCGACCGGCTTGCCGCGGTTTCGGCGCCGCTCGGCGTCGACATCGGCAGCCATCCGACCGTCTGGTACGCCGTCGCGCTCGCGGCGTTCCTGCTGGCGGGCGCCGCCCTTGGCGTGGCCTTCCTGCGGGTGCCGCGCTGGGGCGAGATGGGTCGCAAGTACGACGCCCCCGGCGGGAGCCCGGCGGTCGATCAGGGTGCGGCGACGGACAGCCTCGATCTCTGGAAGGCACTGGACGAGGGTCGCGACCCCACGGAGGGCGCTTCGTGAATACACTGGCGCCTGCACCGATGCCCACGGACCCCAGGAGCAGGACAATGACGGCTAGTCACGGCAACACCCCCGCAGCATGGAGCGGCGCGGCGGTGTCGATGGTCGGGTTCGTCGTCGGCGGTATCGCGCTGATGCTCAACCCCGTGTCGATGGTGCTGTTCTGGGTCGGGGCCGTGCTCGTCGTGGCGGGCCTCCCGGTCTTCATGGTGATGGCCCGGATGGGGCTCAACGACTCCAGCCACTGATGACGCTGGCGGGCCAGGCCCCCTCTCCGGTCGCCGCCGGCGGCCGCTGGGAGCGCCTGTCCACGCCACTCATCACGACGGGGGCGCTCGCGACCGCCACGCTGGCCCTGCGGCTGCGCGATCCGCACGATCCGGGTAGCTGGGGCTTCTGCCCGTCGCGGGTGCTGTTCGGGATCGCCTGTCCGGGCTGTGGCGGCCTGCGGGCGGTCAACGACCTGACGCACGGCGACGTGATCGCGGCGGCGTCGTCCAACCTGCTGCTCGTGCTTGCTGCTCCGGTGGTCGCCTGGGTGTTGGTGACCTGGATCGTGGGCGCCTGGCAGGGCCGGTCGCTGACGCCACGCTGGGTCCAGTCGCCGGTCTTCCTCTCGATGTGGCTGGCCGCGATCGTGGTCTTCACGGTGGCGCGCAACCTGCCTGTCGGGTCCTGGTTGGCACCCTGAGGCGCCGGCCGGATCGGGGGTCCTGGGTCAGCCGCCCACGTTGAACTCATAGCTGAAGTCGGCGACCCCGGTCACCCACAGGACGAACCCGATCACCGAGAGCGCGGTGGCGATGATGCCCAGGATCAGCCCCGCCTTCGCCATGCCGGCGCCGCCCTGGCCGGTGCGCGCGATCTCGCTGTCGGCCATGCGGGACAAGATGATCGCCGGGATGCCGGCCCACAGTCCGCAGCAGCAGACGAGGCTGATGATGCCCAGCACCATCGACCACATGGCCTTGGGGTTGGTCATCGGGACCGGGACGCCGCCATAGGGCGCCGGCGGCGGAGGGGGCGGCGGCTGATAGCTCATCGAGGGGCTCCCGTCGGGTCGCGTCGGAGGGTGGGCCGCACGTGAGCAGCAGGGGGCGTCACTGCGGTCATGGCGTGCTGATGGTGCTGAGACCGAAGCTGGCGATCACGAAGACGACGGTCAGCGCCAGCCCGATGGCTCCGGTGATGATGCCGGCGAGCGCGATGCCCTCGCCCTGCTGGTAGCCGAAGCTGTGCTTGACCTCGCTGCGGGCAACCACCCCGAGCGGGATCGCGACCAGGCCGAGGAGGCCACCCCAGCAGCAGGCGCTCAGCACAAGCGCCATGATTCCGGTGACCAGGGCGCCGATCGCCTTGCCGTTGGTGACCGCGGCGGTCGGATAGGGGGTTGCGGCATAGCCGTAGCCCATCCCCGATGGCAACGTCCCCGGGAACGCGGCCCCGGGGCCCTGACCATAGGGCGGCAGGGGCGGGGGCGGTGGGGGTGTCGCCGCGTAGTAGGCCTGGGTCGGGTCGCCCCCCGCGCTGCCGTAGGGCACGGGGGGAACGTCGGGTGGGGCAGGCGGCTGGGCGGCGTAGGGTGCCGTGGGCGGGGGCGCCAGCGGCTGGGTCGGGGCGGGCGGCTGGGCCTCACCCGGCGCGACCCAGGCCTCGGACGTGGGCGGGGGATCGCCGTAGTAGGCGTCCGGGTCGAAGTCGGGATGCTCGGGCACGGTCACCTCCTCGGCGCGTTCGCACGATATCGCCCTCCGGGTGGCCCCACCTGCCTTTCGTGCCGCGTGAGAGGCTTTTCCTCGCATCTGTCCCGACCAGCCGGAGGCTCCGTGTCCGTCCTCGACGAGATCATCGCCGGTGTCCGGGTCGACCTCGCCGCGCGTGAGGCGGCCACACCGGAGGCCGACGTCCGGGCCGCGCTGGCGGACGTCGACCCGCCGCGCGACCCGATGCCGGCACTGCGGTCACCCGCGTCGAGCGTGATCGCCGAGGTCAAGCGCCGGTCGCCCAGCAAGGGCGCGCTGTCGGACATCCCCGACCCGGCCGCCCTCGCGGGCGCCTACGGGCGCGGCGGTGCTGCCGCGATCAGCGTCCTGACGGAGGAGCGCAGGTTCGGCGGGAGCCTGGCCGACCTCCGCGCGGTGCGCGCCGCCGTGGACACGCCGCTGCTCCGCAAGGACTTCGTGGTCACGCCCTACCAGGTCCTCGAGGCCCGCGCGGCGGGCGCCGACCTGGTGTTGTTGATCGTCGCGGCACTCGACGACGACCTGCTCAGGTCGCTCTATGCCCTCATCCGCGAGCTCGGGATGCGGGCGCTGGTCGAGGTCCACGACGAGGACGAGACCGCGCGGGCGGTCGCGCTGGGAGCCGAGCTGGTCGGCGTCAACGCCCGCAACCTCAAGACCCTGGCCGTCGACCCCGCCACGTTCGGCCGACTGGCGCCGTTCGTCCCTGCCGACCGGGTGATGGTCGCCGAGTCCGGCATCTCCGGCCCCGCCGACGTCGCCCGCTATGTCGACGAAGGGGCGCGCGCGGTGCTGGTCGGCGAGGCGCTGGTCAAGGACGGCGACCCCGAGGCGGCGGTGCGGTCGATGACCGGCCTGCTCGCCTCGACTTCCTCACGAAAGGAGGCGTGATGGGCACCTACGACGCCGACACGCTCGGCTACTTCGGCAACTTCGGCGGGCGGTTCATGCCCGAGGCCCTGGTGGCCGCGCTCGACGAGCTCACCGTCGCCTGGCAGGACGCCATGGCTGACCCCGCCTTCGTGGCCGAGTTCGACGCGGTCTTGCGTGACTACGCCGCCGTACCCAGCCGGCTCTACGACGCCCAGCGCCTCTCCGAGGTGGCCGGGGTCCGCATCCTGCTCAAACGGGAGGACCTCAACCACACCGGTGCCCACAAGATCCGCAACGTGATGGGACAGGCGCTGCTGACCAAGCGTATGGGCAAGTCCCGGGTGATCGCCGAGACCGGGGCGGGACAGCACGGCGTCGCCAGCGCCACGGCCGCCGCCTACTTCGGTCTCGACTGCACCGTCTATATGGGCGCCGTCGACACCCGCCGGCAGGCCCTCAACGTCGCGCGGATGAACCTGCTCGGGGCCAAGGTGATCCCCGTCGAGTCGGGATCGGCCACCCTGAAGGACGCGATCAACGAGGCGCTGCGCGACTGGGTGGCCAGCGTCGACCACACGGCCTACCTGTTCGGGACCGCCGCCGGCCCCCACCCGTTCCCCAGCATGGTGCGTGACTTCACGCGGGGGATCGGTGACGAGGCCCGGGCCCAGTGCTTGGAGCTGACCGGCCGGCTCCCCGACGCCATCGCGGCGTGTGTCGGTGGCGGCTCCAACGCGATCGGGCTGTTCACCGCGTTCCTGGACGACCCCGAGGTCGCCATCTATGGCTTCGAGGCGGGCGGCGACGGCGTCGAGACCGGTCGTCACGCCGCCACCATCGTGGCAGGTGACAGCGGGGTGCTCCACGGCGCCCGCACCTACGTGCTCCAGGATGAGGACGGCCAGACCATCGAGTCCCACTCGATCTCCGCGGGGCTCGACTATCCCGGCGTCGGCCCGCAACACGCCCACCTGGCCCAGACCGGCCGGGCCACCTACCAGCCGGTGACCGACGCCGAGGCGATGGATGCGCTGGCGCTGCTGAGCCGCACCGAGGGGATCATCCCCGCCATCGAGTCAGCCCACGCGGTGGCCGGCGCGCTCCGGCTCGCCAAGGAGCTCGCCGCGGCCAAGGGCCCCGACGCCACCATCCTGGTCAATCTCAGCGGGCGGGGCGACAAGGACATGGGCACGGCCATCGAGTGGTTCGGCCTCGACCAGGACCCGACCGACGCGGGGGAGGAGGACCGGTGAGCGTCAGCAGCGCCTTCGACCGGGCCCGCGCCGAGGACCGGGCCGCCCTGGTCGGCTACCTCCCCGCGGGCTTCCCCGACGTGGCCGGCGGCATCGACGCCCTGCGCACCCTCGTCGACGCCGGCTGCGACGTCATCGAGGTGGGGCTGCCCTACAGCGACCCGGTGATGGACGGGCCGACCATCCAGGCGGCTGCCCAGCAGGCACTCGACCAGGGCGTGCGGACCTCCGACGTCCTGCGCACCGTCGAGGCCGTGGCGGCGACCGGGATCCCGACCGTCGTCATGACCTATTGGAACCCCGTCGAGCGCTACGGCGTCGATCGGTTCGCCACCGACCTGGCCAACGCCGGCGGCGCCGGGCTCATCACCCCCGACCTCACCCCGGACAGTGGTCGCGAGTGGATCGCCGCCGCCGACGGGCTCGACCTGGACAAGATCTTCCTGGTGGCGCCCTCCTCGACCGAGGAGCGCATCGCGATGACCGTCGCCCAGTGTCGCGGCTTCGTCTATGCCACCGCCGTCATGGGAGTGACCGGTGCCCGGGCCACCACCAGCGAGCTGGCCCAGCCGCTCGTCGAGCGCGTCCGCAAGGCCACCGACCTCCCCATCGGCGTCGGTCTCGGTGTCGGCACCGGTGCCCAGGCTGCCGAGGTCGCCACCTATGCCGACGGCGTGATCGTCGGGTCCGCGTTCGTGCGCGTCCTGCTCGACCATGCCGGCGACACGGGCGCGGGCCTGCGGGGCCTCGGCGCCCTCGCCGCCGAGCTGGCCCGGGGCGTCCGCGGCGACGTGTCGTGACCACGCTGTTCATCCCGAGTCCCTCCCAGGGGGTCTGGCACCTCGGGCCGCTGCCCATCCGGGGCTATGCCCTCTCGATCCTGGCCGGCATCCTCGTCGCCGTCTGGATCGGCGAACGGCGGTGGATCGCTCGCGGCGGCAAGGAGAGCGAGGTCGTCGACCTGGCGCTCTGGGCCGTCCCGTTCGGCCTCGTCGGTGGCCGGCTCTACCACGTGGTCACCGACTGGCACCGCTTCTTCGGCCCCGACGGCAGCCCGTGGGAGATCGTCTATGTCTGGCACGGCGGACTCGGCATCTGGGGCGCCATCGCACTCGGCGCGGTCGGCATCATCATCGGTGCCCGACGCAAGGGCATCAAGGTGCCGCCGATGCTCGACGCGCTGGCGCCCGGCGTCCTCGTGGCCCAGGCGCTGGGCCGATGGGGCAACTGGTTCAACCAGGAGCTGTTCGGCAAGCCGACCGACGTGCCGTGGGCGCTGGAGATCGACGAGCGACACCGACCGCTGGGCTATGAGCAGTACGCCACCTTCCATCCCACGTTCCTCTATGAGTTCCTGTGGAACCTCGGTGCCTTCGGCTTCGTGCTGTGGGCCGACCGCCGGTTCAAGCTCGGCCACGGCCGGGTGTTCGCCCTCTATGTGATGGCCTACACGGCCGGGCGTGGCTGGATCGAGGACCTGCGCATCGACCCGGTGCAGATGAACGACGTCGGCGGCCTGCGGCTCAACGTCTGGGTCTCGATCGTCGCCTTCCTCGCCGCCGCGGCCTACTTCGTGTGGGCCGGACGCACCAAGCCCGGCCGGGAGACCGAGGTCTACTTCCCGACCCACCACGAGCCCGAGCACACCGACCGCACCGGGCTGTGGGTGGACGACGACGCCGAGACCGAGGCCGGCGATGACGCGGAGGGCGACAGCGAGCCGGTCGACAGGCCCGAGGGCGACGGCGACTCCGAGGACGCCACGCCCTAGAGTGCGACGGGTGAGCTCCCCGCGCCTGCTCGTTCTCTGGACCCTGGCCGCCGGCCTCCTCCTCGGCCCGGTCGCACCCGCGTTCGCACGCCCTGACCTGTCCCGGGATGACCTGTCCAGGGCGGACCTGTCCCGGGCCGCCGACCCCGTCACGGTGGTCGCGGTCGGGGACATCGCCTGCCAGCCCGGGCAGCGGTCCACCTCGGACTCCTGTCGGCAGGCGGCCACCGCCACGCTGGCCGGCAAGGTCGCTCCGGACGCCGTCCTCGCCCTCGGTGACACCCAATACGAGCGCGGCGCCTTCAAGGCGTTCCAACGCTCCTACGACAAGTCCTGGGGCGCCCTCAAAGGCATCACCGCGGCGATCCCCGGCAACCACGAGTACGGCACGTCGGGGGCCGCCGGCTTCTATCGCTACTTCGGGCTGTCCTCCCCGGGCTATCGCGTGACGACGCTGGGGGCCTGGCGGGTCTACCTGCTCAACAGCAACTGCGACTTCATCGACTGCAGCGCCGAGCGCGCGTGGCTCGAGGCCGACCTCGGTGCACACCCGGTCGCTTGCTCGGCGATCGCGATGCACTTCCCGCGCTACTCCTCGGGGGAGCACGGCAGCGATCCCGGGCTGAAGGGGTTCTGGCGGATCGCCCGGCGGCACGGCGTCGACCTGGCGCTGGCCGGGCACGACCACGACTACGAGCGGTTCGCGCCGATGGACGCCGCCGGCCGGATCGACAAGAAGCGGGGGATCGTCTCGTTCGTGGTCGGCACGGGGGGCCGTTCCCTCTACTCGCGCGCCAGTCACCCCGCCGGGTCGCGCTACTTCCGCAACGACCGGTTCGGCGTCCTGGTGCTGACCCTCTCGGACACCCGCATGAGCTGGGAGTTCCGCGCTGTGGGCGGCGGTGTCCGCGACGCAGGCAGTCGGGCCTGCCACTGACCCGCGAGTGGTAGCCTGACCGTCCTGCCGTGGGCCAATGTCGTCCCCCTGCTGAGCTCGATCACCAGCTAGACCGTCCCCCACCTCCCCGGGAGACGCAGACGACGACGGGAGCATGCCCCTTGCACGCCCTGCACGCCTTCCCGCCGCCGCAAGGTCTCTACGACCCCGCCCAGGAGCACGACGCCTGCGGTGTGGCCTTCGTGGCGACCCTGACCGGCGAAGCCAGCCACACGATCGTCGCCCAGGCGCTGACGGCGCTGCGCAACCTCGACCACCGCGGTGCCGCGGGAGCCGAGACCAACTCCGGTGACGGCGCCGGCATCCTGCTCCAGGTCCCTGATGCCTTCCTTCGCGACGTGGTCGACTTCGAGCTCCCGCCGCAGCGGTCCTACGCCGTCGGCATCGCGTTCATCCCGGGCGACGCCGAGCAGGTGACCAAGAAGCGGCAGCGCATCGAGGAGCTCGCGGCCGAGGAGGGCCTGACGGTCCTTGGATGGCGCGAGGTCCCCATCGATCCCAGCATGCTCGGCGTGACCGCACGCTCGGTCATGCCGAGCTTCAGCCAGGTCTTCGTCGCCGGCGCCGGCGCCCGTATCGCCGGCATGAGGCTCGAGCGGCAGGCCTTCGCCCTGCGCAAGCGTGCGGAGAAGGAGACCGAGGTCTACTTCCCGTCGCTCTCGTCGCGGACCCTGGTCTACAAGGGCATGCTGACCACCGACCAGCTCGACCGGTTCTTCCCCGACCTGACCGACGAGCGGGTCGCGTCGGCGCTGGCCGTCGTCCACTCGCGCTTCTCGACCAACACCTTCCCCAGCTGGCCGTTGGCCCACCCGTTCCGGTTCATCGCCCACAACGGCGAGATCAACACCGTCATGGGCAACCGCAACTGGATGCGGGCCCGCGAGGCGCTGCTCAGCTCCGACCTGATCCCTGGTGACCTCGAGCGCCTCTACCCGATCTGCACCCCCGGTGCCTCCGACTCCGCCAGCTTCGACGAGGTCCTCGAGCTGCTCCACATGGGTGGGCGCTCACTCCCGCACGCCGTTCTCATGATGATTCCGGAGGCGTGGGAGAACCACGCGGAGATGGACGCCAAGCGCCGCGCGTTCTATGCGTTCCACGCCTCGATGATGGAGCCGTGGGACGGTCCGGCTGCGGTCGTCTTCACCGACGGCACCCAGATCGGCGCCGTGCTCGACCGCAACGGGCTGCGGCCTTCGCGCTACTGGGTGACCGACGACGGGCTGGTCGTGCTCGCCTCCGAGGTGGGGGTGCTCGGCATCGACCCCGCCAAGGTCGTGCGCAAGGGTCGGCTCCAGCCCGGCCGGATGTTCCTGGTCGACACCGACGAGCACCGCATCATCGAGGACGAGGAGATCAAGGCCGAGCTGGCCAACGAGAACCCCTACGACGAATGGCTCCACGCGGGCCTGATCCGCTTGGAGGACCTTCCCGAGCGCGAGCACATCGTCCACACCCACGCCTCGGTCACCCGTCGCCAGCAGATCTTCGGCTACACCGAGGAGGAGCTGCGGGTGATCCTGAGCCCCATGGCCAACGCCGGGGCCGAACCGATCGGCTCCATGGGCACCGATACGCCGATCGCCGCCCTGTCGGAGAAGCCTCGGCTGCTGTTCGACTACTTCACCCAGCTGTTCGCCCAGGTGACCAACCCGCCGCTCGACGCTATCCGCGAGGAGCTCGTCACCTCGCTCTATGGCTCGATCGGCCCCGAGGCCAACCTCCTCGAGCCCACCCCGGCCTCCTGCCGCCAGGTGGTGCTGCCGTTCCCGGTCATCTCCAACGACGACCTCACCAAGATCCGTCACATCAACCGCGACGGTGACATGCCCGGGTTCATCACCCACGTGGCCCGAGGCCTCTATGACGTCGAGGGCGGCGGCGCCGCGATGGCCGCCCGCATCGACGAGATCTGCCAGGAGGTGTCCGACGCGATCGCCGGCGGGGCCCGGATCATCGTGCTGTCCGACCGCCACTCGACGGCCGAGCTAGCCCCGATCCCGTCCCTGCTGCTGACCGGCGCCGTCCACCACCACCTCGTGCGCGAGAAGACCCGCACCCAGGTCGGCCTGCTGGTCGAGGCCGGCGACGTCCGCGAGGTCCACCACGTCGCCCTGCTCATCGGCTACGGCGCCGCCGCGGTCAACCCCTACCTGGCCATGGAGTCGGTCGAGGACCTCGCGCGCGACGGGTTCTATGTCAAGGCCGAGCCCGAGGTGGCGGTCAAGAACCTCGTCAAGGCGCTCGGCAAGGGCGTGCTCAAGGTGATGTCCAAGATGGGTGTCTCCACCGTCGCGTCCTACACCGGTGCGCAGATCTTCGAAGCGATCGGGCTGTCCCAGGCGGTCGTCGACAAGTACTTCACCGGCACGACCTCCAAGCTCGGCGGCGTCGAGCTCGACACGATTGCCGAGGAGGTGTCCCGGCGGCACGCGTCGGCGTACCCCCGCGGCGGGATCCTGCCGGCCCACCGCGAGCTGGCCGTCGGTGGCGAGTACCAGTGGCGCCGCGAGGGCGAGCCCCACCTGTTCGACCCCGAGACGGTCTTCCGACTCCAGCACGCCACGCGCAACGGCCGCTACGACGTGTTCAAGCAGTACACCGCGCGGATCGACGAGCAGTCCGAGCGGCTGATGACGCTGCGCGGGCTCTTCCGGTTCAAGAACGCCGCCGACCTTGGCCGCGAGCCGGTCGACATCAGCGAGGTCGAGCCGGTCTCCGAGATCGTCAAGCGGTTCTCCACCGGCGCCATGTCCTATGGGTCCATCAGCAAGGAGGCCCACGAGAACCTCGCGATCGCCATGAACCGGCTGGGCGCCAAGTCCAACACCGGTGAAGGTGGTGAGGACGTCGACCGGCTTCGTGACCCGGAGCGGCGGTCGGCGATCAAGCAGGTCGCCTCGGGTCGGTTCGGGGTCACGTCCGAATACCTCACCCAGGCCGACGACATCCAGATCAAGATGGCGCAGGGAGCCAAGCCGGGCGAGGGCGGTCAGCTGCCCGGCAACAAGGTCTATCCGTGGGTGGCCAAGACCCGTCACTCGACGCCCGGTGTCGGGCTGATCAGCCCGCCCCCTCACCACGACATCTACTCGATCGAGGACCTCGCCCAGCTGATCCACGACCTCAAGAACGCCAACCCCGCGGCACGGATCCACGTCAAGCTGGTCTCCGAGGTCGGGGTCGGCACGGTCGCAGCGGGCGTCTCAAGGCGCACGCGGACGTCGTCCTCGTGTCCGGCCACGATGGCGGCACCGGCGCCTCACCGCTGACCTCGCTCAAGCACGCAGGTGGGCCCTGGGAGCTCGGCCTCGCCGAGACCCAGCAGACCCTCCTCCTCAACGGGCTGCGCGACCGGATCGTGGTGCAGACCGACGGGCAGCTCAAGACCGGTCGCGACGTGGTCGTGGCGGCGCTGCTGGGCGCGGAGGAGTTCGGTTTCGCCACCGCCCCGCTCGTCGTCTCGGGCTGCGTGATGATGCGCGTGTGCCACCTCGACACGTGCCCGGTGGGCGTGGCCACCCAGAACCCCGTGCTGCGGGAGCGCTTCCCCGGCAAGCCGGAGTTCGTCGTCAACTTCTTCCAGTACATCGCCGAGGAGGTCCGCGAGCTGCTCGCCCAGCTCGGCTTCCGCAGCCTCGCCGAGGCCGTCGGCCACGTCGAGGCGCTCGACGTCAGTCGTGCCGTGGCGCACTGGAAGGCGGCCGGGCTGGACCTCACCCCGGTGCTGCACCGGCCCGAGCTCAGCGGGCAGTTCGCCGACCAGGACCTGTTGTGCACCAAGACCCAGGACCACGGTCTCGACAAGGCGCTGGACAACAAGCTGATCGAGCTGGCGCAGCCTGCGCTCGAGCGCGGTGACAAGGTCCACATCGAGCTGCCGGTCCGCAACGTCAACCGCACCGTCGGCACCATGCTCGGCCATGAGGTCACCAAGCGCTACGCCGTCGCCGGCGGGCTGCCCGACGGCACCATCGACATCACCATGACGGGGTCGGCGGGTCAGTCGTTCGGAGCGTTCCTGCCCCGCGGGATCACGTTGCGGCTGGAGGGCGACGCCAACGACTACGTCGGCAAGGGCCTCTCCGGCGGGCTGGTGACCGTCCGGCCCGACCGGGCGGCGACGTTCGAGGCGAGCGAGCAGATCATCGCCGGCAACGTCATCGCCTACGGCGCCACGGCGGGAGAGGTGTTCATCCGCGGCCAGGTCGGCGAGCGCTTCTGCGTCCGCAACTCCGGCGCCACCGCCGTCGTGGAGGGTGTCGGCGACCACGGCTGCGAATACATGACCGGCGGTCGCGTCGTCGTCCTCGGGCGGACCGGCCGCAACTTCGCCGCCGGCATGTCCGGGGGCTACGCCTTCGTGCTCGACCTCGACCCGGGCCGGGTCAACCGCGAGCTCGTCGAGCTCGGCGCGGTCGAGGGAGAACGGCTTGAGGAGCTGCGCGGCCTGATCGCCCGTCACGCCGAGCTCACCGAGTCTTCCGTCGCCACGGGGCTGCTCGCAGACTGGCCCGCCGCCGCGGCCCGGTTCACGCTCGTCATGCCCACCGACTACCGGCGCGTGCTCGAGACGCGCGCCGCCGCTCTCGCCGAGGGCCTCGACGAGGACCAGGTCGGCGCCCGGATCATGGAGGTGCTCTATGGCTGACCCGAAGGGTTTCCTCAAGCACGGCCGAGAGGTCGCCACCCGCCGTCCCATCGAGGAGCGCGTCGAGGACTGGCACGAGGTCTATCCCGACAGCGCGGGCAAGGCGCTGCTGCCGATCATCACGACCCAGGCCAGTCGCTGCATGGACTGCGGCATCCCGTTCTGTCATTCGGGCTGCCCGCTCGGCAACCTCATCCCCGAGTGGAACGACCTGGTCTATCGAGGCGACTGGGAGGACGCCATCGAGCGTCTCCACGCCACCAACAACTTCCCGGAGTTCACCGGGCGGCTCTGCCCGGCCCCCTGCGAGACCGCCTGTGTCCTGGGCATCAACCAGGACCCGGTGACCATCAAGAACGTCGAGGTCGCGATCATCGACCGCGCCTGGGACAGCGGGCTGGTGCGGCCGCAGCCGCCCGAGTGGCTGTCGGGGCGGACCGTGGCCGTCGTGGGCTCCGGCCCGGCCGGCCTCGCCGCCGCCCAGCAGCTCACCCGGGCAGGCCACACCGTCGCGGTCTTCGAGCGGTCCGACAAGCCCGGTGGGCTGCTCCGTTATGGCATCCCCGAGTTCAAGATGGAGAAGCACTACCTCGACCGGCGCATCGACCAGATGAAGCGCGAGGGGACGGTCTTCCGGACCGGTGTGGCGGTCGGCGACACGCTGACCGGCGACCAGCTCCGGGAGCGCTACGACGCGGTGATCCTCGCGATCGGCTCCACGCTGCCGCGCGACCTGCCGGTGCCGGGCCGTGAGCTCGCCGGGATCCACCAGGCCATGGAGTTCCTCCCGCAGGCCAACCGCGTCGCGCTGGGGGAGGAAGTGGCCGACCAGGTCGTCGCGACCGGCAAGCACGTCGTCATCATCGGCGGCGGCGACACCGGTGCCGACTGCCTCGGCACGTCGCTGCGTCAGGACGCCGCCTCGGTGACCCAGCTCGAGATCATGCCGCGACCCTCCGACGAGCGGCCGGCCTCGGCGCCGTGGCCGACCTATCCGATGATCTTCCGGGTCTCCTCGGCCCACGAGGAGGGTGGCGACCGCGTCTATGCCGTGTCCACCCAGGAGTTCCTGGGTGATGCCGACGGCCGGGTGCGGGCCCTGCGGCTCGTGGACGTCGACGCCACGTTCCAGCCGATCCCAGGCACGGAGCGGGAGATCCCGGCCGAGCTCGTGCTCTTCGCGATGGGCTTCGTGGGGCCGCAGCAGGCCGGCCTGGTCGAGCAGCTCGGGGTCGAGCTCGACCCTCGCGGCAACATCGTGCGCGACGCGTCGTTCGCCACGACCGTCGAGGGCGTCTTCGCTGCCGGTGACGCCGGCCGTGGCCAGTCGCTGATCGTCTGGGCGATCGCCGAGGGCCGCGCGGCCGCGTCGGCGGTGGACCGCTACCTGACGGGGTCGACGGCCCTGCCGGCGCCGATCCTGCCCAGTGCGCGCCCGCTGATGGCCTGAGCCGGGCGGCGGCGTACGAGGGGACGCGCAACACGCGCGTCCGAAGTTAGGCAGTGCTTTGTTTGAACGATCAAAGTCTGGAAAGATCCTGCTACGTGCGTAGAGCAAAGATCGTCTGCACGCTCGGTCCTGCGGTCGACACCCCCGAGAAGATCCGCGAGCTCGTCGACGCAGGCATGGATGTCGCCCGCCTCAACATGAGCCACGGCACCTATGCCGACCACGAGGCGTCCTATCGGATGGTCCGCGAGGCCGCCGACGCCAGCGGTCGGGGTGTCGGCATCTTCGCCGACCTCCAGGGGCCCAAGATCAGGCTCGGCACCTTCGACCACGGCTCGGTCCGGCTGACCCGCGGCCAGTCCTGGACGATCACGACGCGCACCGTCCCCGGGGACAACGAGATCGCGTCCACGACCTATGCCGGGCTGCCCGGCGACGTCGCGGCCGGCGACCCGATCCTGATCGACGACGGCAAGGTCAAGCTCGAGGTCCTCGAGGTGACCGACACCGACGTCCACACCCGCGTGATCGTCGGCGGGACGGTCAGCAACCACAAGGGCATCAACCTGCCGGGCGTGGCGGTCTCGGTCCCGGCACTGTCGGAGAAGGACGTCGAGGACCTCAAGTTCGCGCTCGCCCTCACCGTCGACTTCGTGGCGCTCAGCTTCGTGCGGAACGCCAAGGACATCGCCGACGTCCACCGGGTGATGGAGGAGGTCGGCGTCCACGTCCCCGTCATCGCCAAGATCGAGAAGCCGCAGGCGCTCGACGACATCGAGGCGATCGTCGATGCGTTCGACGGCATCATGGTCGCCCGCGGCGACCTGGGCGTCGAGTGCCCGCTGGAGGACGTGCCCGTCCACCAGAAGCGGATCATCGATGCCGCCCGCCGCAACGCCAAGCCGGTGATCGTGGCCACCCAGATGCTCGAGTCGATGATCTCGGCCCCCGCGCCCACGCGCGCCGAGGCCTCCGACGTGGCCAACGCCGTCCTCGACGGCACCGACGCCGTGATGCTGTCGGGTGAGACGAGCGTCGGCGACTACCCGATCGAGGCCGTGCAGACGATGGCGCGCATCATCAGCTCCACGGAGCGGCACGGGCTGGCGCACATGGCCGCGGTCTCCTGGGAGCCCGTGACCCGCGGTGGGATCATCGCCAAGGCGGCCGCCGAGGTCGCCGAGCGGGCCGGAGCCCAATATCTGGTCGCCTTCACCTCCAGCGGTGACTCGGCGCGGCGCCTGGCGCGCTACCGCGGCCCCATCCCGATCCTCGCCTTCACCACGACCGCCACCACGCGCTCCCAGCTGTCGATGACCTGGGGGGTCGAGACGTTCAAGACCGGCGAGGTGGAGCACACCGACGAGATGGTCCGTCAGGTCGACGAGGCGCTGCTGACCCTCGGCCGGGTCGAGGAGGGCGACTATGTCGTCATCATCGCCGGCAGCCCGCCGGGCATCCCCGGCTCGACCAACGCGCTGCGCATCCACCGGATGGGCGACGCCATCAACGAGGTGGCCCCGGCCTACCGCCGTACGGCGCGCTGAACCTGCTCGGCGCTTGGCGTCCGGGCGGGCCCGCGGCTGCCGTGACGGTTCACCAAGGTAGGTAGGCCAACCCGCACTTACCGTGCCGAATTGATCGAGGTAGGTGCGGGTTCACCGTCCTACCTTGGTGAACCAGCGGCACAGCGCCGGGGCCCAGCCGCGCGCGACGCTGATGGATCACGAGCCGATGGTCTTGGGACCAACGACCGAGTGCCGGGTGCGGGACTCGAACCCGCACGCCCTTTCAGGCAACGCATTTTGAGTGCGCCGTGTCTGCCGATTCCACCAACCCGGCCAGCGCAGGACACCCTACCTGCCCGATAGCCTGTCCTCGTGACTGAGGCACCTGCCCCCGCTCGTCGTCGTGTCGTGATCGCCGAGGACGAGGCGCTGATCCGGATGGACCTGGCCGAGATGCTGGGGGAGGAGGGCTACGAGGTCGTCGGGCAGGCCGGTGACGGCGCCGAGGCGGTGCGGCTCGCCGAGGAGCTGCGCCCCGACCTCGTGGTGCTCGACGTGAAGATGCCGGTGCTCGATGGCATCGCGGCCGCCGAGCGGATCGCGGGGCAACGCATCGCGCCCGTCGTGATGCTGACCGCGTTCTCCCAGCGCGACCTGGTCGAGCGGGCCCGTGACGCCGGCGCCATGGCCTATGTCGTCAAGCCGTTCTCGGCGGGCGACCTCGTGCCGGCGATCGAGATGGCGATGAGCCGCTACGCCGAGATCGCGGCCCTCGAGGCCGAGGTCGGCGACCTCACCGAGCGCCTCGAGACCCGCAAGTCCGTGGATCGCGCGAAGGGCGTTCTCCAGCAGGAGCTCGGGATCAGCGAGGCCGATGCCTTCCGCTGGATCCAGAAGACCGCGATGGATCTGAGGCTCTCCATGAGGCAGGTCGCCGACGGCGTCCTGGAGCACGGAGCCGGCCTCGGCGGCGACCCGAAATCGTAACTCGGACGTCACGGGCGGCCCGGCCGCTTAGGGCTACACTCACGTTCCAATGTCGCCGCCGGGCGGCATGGAGGAGGAGCCCGTGAACCCCCGAGCAGCGGTGCTCGAGCGACCAGGACCCAAGATCCTGGCCGCTCTGACACTGATCTTCCTGACGGCCCTCTTCGCCGTCGTCGCCCAGCCCGAGAAGGCGGCTGCTGCGGATCTGTGTCTGAAGTCCAAGACCCAGGCCTGCATCTCCTCCACGGTGCGGGGAGGTGATGAGCAGAAGCCCTTGGCGGGTGTCGACATCCACATCACCGGCCCGAGCGGCTTCGACCAGACGGTGACCACCGACGACGCGGGCAAGTGGACCGTCGTCATCACCGAGGCCGGCAGCTATGAGATCACCCTCGACACCGAGACGCTGCCCAGCGGCCTCTCGCTGGAGAAGAGCTCACCGGCGAGCCAGACGCGCGACATCCAGCTCAACAACAACGTCGCACCGACGTGGAGCATCCGCTCGGGCGACTACTCGGCCAAGACGAGCATCACCGACCGTCTGCTCAACGGCACCTTCAGCGGGTTGCGGCTCGGTCTCCTCCTGGCGCTCGCGTCGATCGGCCTCTCGCTGATCTATGGCACGACCGGGCTGTCCAACTTCGCCCATGCCGAGCAGGTGACCATGGGCGGCATGCTCGGCTACCTGTTCGTCAACCAGTTCGGGCTCGGGCTGTGGCTCGGCGGCTTCCTCGTGCTGCTCGTGTGCGGGTTCACGGGCTGGTTCCAGGACGCCGTCATGTGGAAGCCCCTGCGTCGGCGCGGGCTCGGCCTCACCCAGATGATGATCGTGACCATCGGCCTGTCGCTGGCACTGCAGTACACCTTCCAGTTCTTCATCGCCCTCGACACGGTCAAGGTGCTGGTGTTCAACCCCGAGCCGCGCTCGCTTGGCCCGATCGCCTATACGATGCCCGACCTAGCCGCGATGGCCGTTTCTGCCGTCGTGATCGCGATCGTCGGGTTCGCGCTGCTGCGCACCCGGATCGGTCGGGCCACCCGGGCGGTCTCGGACAACCCGGCCCTGGCGTCCGCCTCCGGCATCGATGTCGACCGGGTGATCCGGCTGGTGTGGGTGGTGGCGACGGTCCTCGCGGGCCTCTCGGGGATCCTCTACTCGCTGGTGATCCAGCACGGCATGCGGTGGGACTCCGGGCTGCAGATCCTGCTCCTGCTGTTCGCCGCGGTCACCCTCGGCGGCCTCGGTACGGCGTTCGGCGCGCTGATCGGGTCGATCATCATCGGCCTGGTCGTCGAGCTCAGCCCGGTCGTGGGCGCGCCGGGTGACCTCAAGTACGCCTCCGCGCTGCTCATCCTCATCCTGCTGCTGCTGGTCAGGCCCCAGGGCCTGCTCGGTCGCCCGGAACGTGTCGGCTAAGGAAGGATCCCTCTGATGAGCGTTTCCCCTGACGAACAGACCGCGGGCGAGATCGTCGACGAGACCCCGCTGCCCGACAACACCAACGAGGCGGCGGCGGAGAACCGGCGCCGGCTCTGGATCGGTGTCGCCTCGCTGGTGGTGCTGCTGGTCGCCCTGCTCCTGCTCTCCAACCTGGGCGGGACCGTCGGCAAGGTGTCGGCCTCGATGCTGCGCGTGGCGATCCAGCCGCAGACCGCCGCCCTGGCGATCGCGGTGATCGGCCTCAACATCCACTTCGGCTTCACCGGACTGCTCAACATGGGCCAGTCGGGCTTCATGCTGCTGGGGGCCTACGGCTTCTCCATCTCGATCTGGAAGGGGTTGCCGCTCCCGGCGGCCATCCTGATCGCGTTCGGCGTTGCGCTGGTCTATGCGCTGATCCTCGGCATCCCCACGCTGAAGCTGCGCGGTGACTACCTGGCCATCGTGACGATCTCGGCCGCCGAGATCCTGCGCTACGTCGGACGCCTCGCCAAGCTCGAGAACTTCACGGGCGCTGCCCAAGGCATCCCCGGAGCCGAATACCGTGGCCCGTTCTCCGACCTGTCCTTCCTGCCCAAGGACCAGGACTGGACGTTCCCACTGAGCCGGCTCACCTATCCCCTCACCGGCACCGACGACTGGTGGACCCGGCTGGTCGCGTGGACGCTGGTGGCGATCTGCTCGTTCCTGGTGTTCCTGCTCGTGCGCAGCCCCTGGGGGCGGCTGCTGCGGGGGATCCGCGAGGACGAGGACGCGATCCGCAGCCTCGGCAAGAACGTGTTCGCCGTGAAGATGCAGGCGCTCATCATCGGCGGCCTGTTCGGTGCCCTGGGCGGCATCATCTTCATCCTCCCGGCCTCGATGCAGCCCGACGCGATGGGCAGGAACCTCACCTTCTTCGCGTGGACCGCGCTGCTCCTCGGTGGTGCCGCGACCGTGTTCGGCCCCGTGTTGGGGTCGATCCTGTTCTATGTGATGCGCGTCTTCATCCAGGGAACGGCCGACGCGCTGGTGCCCAACAGCATCATGAACACCGCCCAGACGCTCCAGTTCGCCTGGATCACGATCGGCGTGGTGCTGATGCTGCTGGTGATCTTCAGGCCACAAGGCATGGTCGGCGACAAGAGGGAGCTGCGCTTCAATGTCTGACACCACGACCATCGACTACGCCGACCCGGCGGCCCGCGCCGGGTTGGTGGCCGGGATCGAGGCCACGCCCGGCGTGGCCAAGCCCGACCCGATCCTGCAGGTCAACAACATCGTCCGTGCCTTCGGCGGCATGACCGCCGTCGACGTCGGCCACCTCGAGGTCCAGCGCGGCATCATCACCGCGATGATCGGTCCCAACGGAGCCGGCAAGACGACGTTCTTCAACCTGCTCACGGGGTTCGACCGGCCCACGTCGGGTCGCGAGGCCCACTGGTCCTTCGACGGCAAGAAGCTCGACAAGACCTCGGCGTCGAGCGTCGCCCTGGCCGGCATGGTCCGCACCTTCCAGCTCACCAAGGCGCTCAACCGCATGACGGTGATGGACAGCATGATGCTGGGCGCGCGAGGCCAGGGTGGTGAGGTCACTGGCCAAGGCGATGTTCAAGCCGCTGTGGACCCGCCGGGAGAAGGAGATCGAGGACCAGGCCAAGGAGGCTCCCTCGACCGCTTCAAGGCGTTGGCCAAGAAGGACTTCGCCGGCAGCCTGTCGGGCGGCCAGCGCAAGCTCCTGGAGATGGCCCGGGCGCTGATGAGCCGACCCAAGATGATCATGCTCGACGAGCCGATGGCCGGTGTGAACCCGGCGCTCACGCAGTCGCTGCTCGGCCACATCGAGAGCCTGCGCGACGAGGGCATGACGGTGCTGTTCATCGAGCACGACATGCACATGGTCCGCCACATCTCCGACTGGGTCGTGGTGATGGCCGAGGGCAAGATCATCGCCGAGGGCAGCGCCGACCAGGTGATGTCCGACCAGGTCGTGATCGACGCCTATCTGGGCGCCCACCACGACATGGATCTCGGCGACGACGCCCTGCTCGAGGACGACACGATCCTCCCCACCACGGACGCGGACACGGCTTCGGAGGACGACGCATGAGCCAGCAACCTGTCATCCAGGCCACCGATGTCGTCGCGGGCTACCTGCCCGGCGTCAACATCCTCAACGGCTGCAACCTGGTCGCCTATCCGGGCGAGATGATCGGCATCATCGGGCCCAACGGCGCCGGCAAGTCCACCCTGCTCAAGGCGATGTTCGGCCTGGTCAAGGTCCACTCCCGTGGCAATCGCTCCATGGCAACGACATCACCAACCTCAAGGCCAACAAGGCTCGTCGAGATGGGTGTGGGGTTCGTGCCCCAGACCAACAACGTCTTCCCGAGCCTGACCATCGAGGAGAACCTCCGGATGGGCCTGTTCATGCGGCCCAAGAAGGTCACCGAGCGGCTCGCCGCCATGTGGGACCTGTTCCCGGTGCTCAGCGACCGGCGCAACCAGCGGGCCGGGGCGCTGTCCGGCGGTGAGCAGCAGTCGCTGGCCATGGCGCGGGCGCTGATGATGGAGCCGTCGGTGCTCCTGCTCGACGAGCCCTCGGCCGGGCTGTCGCCGGTCCGCCAAGGACGAGACGTTCATCCGGACGCGCAGGATCAACAAGACCGGCGTCTGCGTGGTGATGGTCGAGCAGAACGCCCGGCGCTGCCTCCAGATCGTCGACCGTGGCTATGTGCTCGACCAGGGCGTGACGCCTACACCGGCACGGGCCGCGAACTGGCCAACGACCCCAAGGTCATCGAGGCTCTACCTCGGCACGCTGGCCAAGGACGTCGACACCAAGCGCCAGACCGCTCAGGGCTGACGCCCGGCGCGCCCTGCCGACACCACGAAGGCCCCGGACCGGTGGTCCGGGGCCTTCGTCGTACGCCGCCAGCACGGCTGCTAAGCCCGGGACAGCCTGCGGGGCCCCGGACCGTCCGGTCCGGGGCCCCTCCTGACGTGTGGTCAGATCACGGCGGGCAGGTCAGCTGGCCTGGCCCTCAACCGCGGTGGTGTACACGTTCTTGTTGTCCGCGTCGTACTTGTAGATCGCCACGAAGGCCGACGACGGGTCGTTGTTCTCGTTGAACGGACCGATGCCGGAGACACCCTTGTAGTGGATGTCGCCGCTCTCGAGGGCGGTGAGGCACTCGGCATAGCTCGTGCACTCGGTGCCGCCGTTGGCGCCGGAGACGGCCGCGAGGTTGTCGCGGATCGTCTGCGGGTCGGTCGCCCCGCCCTTGGCGGCAGCCAGGGCCGCGAGGATGGTGGCGTCGTAGGACTCGGCGCCGTAGGCGAAGTCCTTGAGCGCCTCGCCCTCGGCGACCTGGTACCAGCCGCTCATGCGGTCCTTGAACTCCTGGGCAGCGTCCACACCGGGGATGGTGCCCTGGGCGCCCTCGAGGGTGCCCTTCGGGAAGTCCTTGCTGTAGTCGGCGGTGTTGCCGTCGGTCAGGTAGACCTTGGACATGTCCCAACCCTGAGCCTTGAGCTCGGGGAAGATCGCCTTGCTCTCGTCGAACGCGAGCACGACGATGGCGTCGGGCTTGGCGGCCAGGGCCGCGCTGACCTCGGTGGAGAAGGTGGTCTGACCGGCGGGGAACTCGTCGCCGTCACCCTTGCAGCCATAGACGCACGCGCCGCCGTTGGACTTGACGGTCTTCTCGACGTAGTTGCGCAGGCCGGTGCCGTAGGTGTCGTTGAACACCAGGAAGGCGACCTTCTGCCAGCCGTCGGAGGAGATCAGGGTGCCGAGCGCCGCGCCCTGGACGGAGTCCGGGGGAGCGGTGCGCCAGTACCACGGCGAGTAGCCGCTGAGGGCGACCGCGGTGTTGGCCGGGGAGATCTCGACGATCTTGTTCTGGGCGAAGGTGTCGACGACGTTCAGCGAGACGCTGGACGACGCGGCACCGATGACCACGGAGGACTTCGACGCGACCAGCTGGCCCGCGGAGTTGGTGGACACCGACATGTCGGTGGAGTCACCGGAGTCCTGCATGTCGAGGCAGGCCTTGGTCCCGGCGACGCCGCCAGCGGCGTTGATGTCGGACACGGCGAGGCCCACGCCCGCGACCTCGGGGGGACCGAGGAAGGCGAGGTTGCCGGTGAGCGGCAGGATGCCGCCGACGCGGAGGGTGTCCGCGCTGGTCTGGTCGGCCGAGCACGTGTCGTTGGTGAAGGTGTCGGTGGCGGCAGCGGAGGACGACTCCGACGGCGACGGGCTGTCGCTCGCGGTGCTGTCGGTGTCCTTGTCGCTGGAGCCACAGGCTGCCAGGGCGAGCGTCAGGGCGGCGGTGCCGGCCATGAGCTTCACCCAGGAGGCGCTGCTGGTCCGATTCACGTCGGTGAACCTTTCTTTGAATTTTGGTGCCTGGAGCGCGTCGCGATCCCCGGGGAGCGCGCAGCGTTGGGGACACGTTAATGGTCCTTACCCAGGCGTCAACATCCGTGGGACGGGGGTGGACACCGGTCGTTAGCCATTCGTTACGAGTCGCAGATCACAGTTTTCGGCGGCGTCAGCGCAGCGAACCGACGATTTCGACCAGCAGCGGAGCGACGGCGAGGGCCGGGAGGAGGTCGGCGACGGGGATCTCGCGGATCCGGAGCAGCCTCATCGAGACCCCCACGAGCAGCAGTCCGCCCACGGCGGTCAGGGCCGCGAGGTGGGGGTCGGGGAGCACATCGCCCAGGGCGACGCCCGCGACCGTGATGAGTCCCTGCACGACCAGGACGGTCAGCGCACTGGCCGCGACACCCCACCCGAACGACGCCGCGAACGCGATCGCCGCGAAGCCGTCGAGGGTGGCCTTGAGGAACAGCTGGTCGGCGCCGTGGCCCAAGCCGTCGTTGAGGGAGCCCAGGATCGTCAGCGGGCCCGTGCAGAAGATGAGCGAGGAGGTCACGAAGCCCTCGATGAACCGGTGGCGCTCCTCGGAGCCGGACGAGCCGGCGAGGCGACGCTGCAGCCAGCCGCCCAGCGACTCCACCCGGGTCTCCAACCGGGCCAGCGAGCCCACGATCCCGCCGACCAGCAGCGACCCGAGCACGATGAGCATCGGGGCGCTCGACCCGACGTACGCCGCCAGGCCCGGGTCGAGGACCGACCAGGCCGAGGTGGCGGCGATGAGCAGGGTCACCAGGCCGAGGGCGTCGGTGACCAGGTCGCGGGTGCGGGCGGGGAGGCGGTTGCCCAGCAGGACGCCGAGCGTCGCACCGATGAGGACCGTGACCACGTTGACCACGGTTCCGACTCCTGGGAACACCCACGACTCCTCTGTCAGCGATGAGGGACTGAGCGTAGTCTCGGACGGTACGGCCGCTGATCCGGGGGAGTGGCACCACCATCACCAGACCCCCAGGAGGCGTGCGCATGGGCCGCAGTGGCGTGATGCTGCGTGACGCGACCCTGTCCGACGTCCCTCTGCTCGTGGAGCTGTGGGCCGACGTGCTGCGCAAGGGCGAGCCCCATCAGCTGGCCGCCGATGTGACCGCGATCGTGGACGGCAGTGCCGACGAGGCCGAGTCGCGCGTGGTGGTCGCCGAGATCGACGGCCGGGTCGCCGGTGCGGTCCTGCTCAAGCTGGCGCCGATGACCGCGATCAACCTCGAGCCGACCGTCCACATCGTTGCCCCGCACGTGTTCCCCGAGCTACGGCGCCAGGGGGTGGGCCGTGCGCTCATGGATGCTGCGGTGGCGTTCGCGGAAGAACGCGGGATCGGTCACCTGCGCAGCGGGTCGCTCAGCATGTCGCGCGATGCCAACAGGTTCATGGCACGCCTGGGCTTCGGCCCGTTGATCGTCCTCCGTGTGGGCGCCACGCCCACGGTCCGCGCCCGCCTCGACGCCCAGCGTTCGCGGAGCGTCCGGACGCCCGCCGGCCACCGGCAGATCGCCCAGGTGCTGGCCGCGCGGCGCGCCCAGCGCCGGCGCGAGCTCGGCGAGGCCCAGGGCTGAGGTTGCCCGTCAGCCGGGCTTGACCAGGCTGTCGGTCGGCAACAGCGCGCACGTGATGCGCGCCGTACACACGCGCTTGCCGCGGTCGTCGCTGATGACGACCTCGTAGGAGGCCATCTGACGGCCCAGGTGCAGCGCGGTCGCGACCCCGGTGACGATCCCGGAGCGGACCGACCGGTGGTGGGTGGCGTTGATGTCGACGCCGACCGACAGCTTGTCGGGCCAGGCGTGGATGGCCGAACCGATCGACCCGAGCGACTCGGCCAGCGCGATCGAGGCCCCACCGTGGAGCAGCCCGTAGGGCTGGGTGTTCCCGTCGACCGGCATCGTCGCCACGACGCGCTCGGCCGAGACCTCGACGAGCTCGACCCCCATCTTGTCGTTGAGGGCACCCATGCCGTCGGGCATGGCGGCCAGGAAGTCCGCGATGGCGGGAGTGGTCTCGGGTGTCGCCTGGGGTTCGGTCATGGGCCCATTGTCGCCCGAGGTGGTCTGGGGGGTGACGGCGGATAGAGTCGCGGTCGTGCCCGAGACCACCACTGCCGCCGACGTCGCGACCCGGCAACGCCTGCTCCTGCTCGACGGCCACTCGCTGGCCTATCGCGCCTTCTTCGCGCTCCCGGTCGAGAACTTCTCGACGACGACGGGCCAACACACCAACGCGGTCTACGGCTTCACCTCGATGCTCATCAACGTGCTGCGCGACGAGCAGCCCACCCACATCGCCGTGGCGTTCGACAAGTCCCGCCAGACCTTCCGGCTCGAGCAATATGCCGACTACAAGGCGGGCCGCAACAAGACGCCGGTGGAGTTCTCCAGCCAGCTGCCGCTCATCCAGGAGGTGCTGCAGGCGCTGCGCATCCCCTACCTGGAGAAGGAGGGCTACGAGGCCGACGACATCATCGCCACGCTGGCCACCCAGGCGGCCGACCAGGACCTCGACGTCCTGATCCTGACCGGTGACCGTGACTCGCTCCAGCTGGTCACCGACCGGGTGACCGTGCTCTATCCGATGCGAGGGGTCTCCGAGCTGGCCCGCATGACCCCCGCTGCGGTCGAGGCCAAATATGGTGTCCCGCCGGGCCGCTATCCCGAGCTCGCCGCGCTGGTGGGCGAGACCTCCGACAACCTTCCTGGTGTCCCGCTGGTCGGCCCGGGCGTCGCGGCCAAGTGGCTGGGCGAATACGACGGCCTCGACAACGTCATCGCCCACGCCGACAAGATCACCGGCAAGCGGGGCGAAAACCTGCGTGCCCACCTGGGCGACGTGATCCGCAACCGCCAGCTCAACGCGCTCGTGTGCGACCTCGACCTCGCGCTGGGCCCGGCCGACCTCGCGATGCAGCCCTGGGACCGCCACGAGGTGCACACCCTGTTCGACGGCCTGGAGTTCCGGGTGCTGCGCGATCGGCTCTTCGAGACGCTGGAGTCGGAGGAGGAGATCGACGACTCCGGCTTCGACCTCGCCGGTGAGCGCCTGGCCGGCGGTGCCGTGGCCGCCTGGCTCGAGCAGCATGCGGTCGACGGCACGCGCGTCGGCATCACCGTGCAAGGCACCTGGCGAGCCGGCACCGGCGACGTCCACTCGGTCGCGCTCGCCGCCCAGGACGGCACGGCCGCCTGGCTCGACGCCGCCGAGCTGTCCGCCGAGGACGACGCGGCGCTCGCGGAGTGGCTGGCCGATCCCGCCTCGCCGAAGGTGATGCACGACGCCAAGGGCCCCATGCTCGCGATGGCGGCTCGCGGCTGGACGCTCGCCGGGCTGGTGAGCGACACCGCGCTGGCCGCCTATCTCGTCCGTCCCGACCAACGCTCCTATGACCTGGCCGATCTGACCCTGCGCTACCTCAAGCGTGAGCTCAAGCAGGGCGCCGAGGACGACGGCCAGCTGAGCTTCGACACCATCGATGAGGCAGGGGCCCCCGAGACGGCGATGCTCCATGCCCGGGCGGTGCTCGACCTGGCCGAGGCGCTCGACGGGGCGGTGGAGGAGCACGGCGGCACGTCGCTGCTCGCCGGGGTCGAGCTCCCGCTGGTCCACCTGCTCGCCACCATGGAGCGCACCGGCATCGCCGTCGACGTCGAGCACCTCGAGTCGCTCGAGGGCCACTTCGCCGGCGAGGTGCAGCGGGCGGCGGCCGAGGCCTTCGGCGTGATCGGCAAGGAGATCAACCTCGGCTCGCCCAAGCAGCTCCAGACGGTGCTCTTCGACGAGCTCGGCATGCCCAAGACCAAGCGCACCAAGACCGGTTACACCACCGACGCCGACGCGCTCCAGCAGCTCTTCGACAAGACCGAGCACCCGTTCCTGCTCGCGCTGCTGCGTCACCGCGACGTGTCGCGGCTGCGCCAGACCCTCGAGGGACTGCTCAAGACCGTCGCCTCCGACGGCCGGATCCACACCACCTTCAACCAGCTCATCGCGGCGACCGGCCGGCTCTCCAGCACCGACCCCAACCTGCAGAACATCCCGGTCCGCACCGAGGAGGGCCGACGCATCCGCGAGGCGTTCGTCGTCGGCTCGGGCTATGAGTCACTGATGACCGCCGACTACAGCCAGGTCGAGATGCGGATCATGGCCCACCTGTCGGAGGACCAGGGGCTGATCGAGGCCTTCCGGTCCGGCCAGGACTTCCACTCGATCACCGCCTCGCGCGTCTTCGAGGTGCCGGCCGACGAGGTGACCGGCGAGATGCGCGCCAAGATCAAGGCGATGAACTACGGCCTGGCCTACGGCCTGTCCGCCTATGGGCTCGCCCAGCAGCTGCGGATCGACCCCGGTGAGGCCCGCGGCCTGATGGACGACTACTTCCTGACCTTCGGTGGGGTCCGCGACTACCTCGCGGGCATCGTCGAGGAGGCGCGTCGCACCGGGTTCACCGAGACGATCCTGGGTCGGCGCCGCTATCTGCCCGACCTGACCAGCGACAATCGGCAGCGTCGCGAGATGGCCGAGCGGATGGCGCTCAATGCGCCCATCCAAGGATCCGCGGCCGACCTGATCAAGGTGGCCATGCTGCGTGTCGATGCCGCCATCCGCGAGCGGGGACTCGCCTCACGGATGTTGCTGCAGGTGCACGACGAGCTCGTCTTCGAGGTCGCGCCGGGGGAGCGCGAGACCCTTGAAGCGCTGGTCCGCGACGCCATGGGCGGCGCCGCCGACCTGACCGTGCCGCTCGACGTCTCGGTCGGCACCGGCCGGAGCTGGCATGAGGCGGCTCACTGACGCACGGGCGTCGGCGCGCGCCGGGCTCGGGTGCTCAGTCCTCGGCGCGGCGTCGCGGGGTGTGGCCTGCTCGCCGTACGTCGGGAACGAGCGCCAGCAGCAGGACGACGACGGGCAGGGGAGCCAGGAAGATCGCGATCGGGCGCCACAGGTTGGCCGCGGTGGGCTCGATGCCGAGCGGTCCCAGCGTCAGATAGATCGCCGCCGCGAGCCAGCCGAGCCCCACGGTCATGAACACGCCGCTCTGAAGTCGGCGACGCAGGCGGTCCCCCATGGCGAGAGATCGTAGGGGCCGGGGCGCTCGAGCGGCTGCGATCTCCGCCGGTTGGGCACCGTGGGGGCCTGACCCGACCCGACTGGTGCGCGGCTATGGGGGGTGAGTGACCGGCATACCGGTCACTCACCCCAGCAGGGGCGCACGAGTCGGGGTGCGAGGCGTGAGGGTCCCAGGTCAGCTGGCGGGCGGCGAACCGGCCGGTGCACCAGCGGGCTCGCGCAGGCGCGCCATGGAGACGAACAGCAGCGCGGCGCACAGGACCAGGTCGACGGCGACGACCAGGCTGAGCAGCTGGTTGAGGCGGTGGATGGTCAGGCCGACCCCGACGAGGACGGCCAGGCCCAGCCACAGGCCGTACGTCGACAGATGGCCGCGGCGGGCGATGACCGAATAGACCAGCAGCTGCAGCATCGAGAGTGCGGTGCCGAGGACGGCATACATCCACAGCCGGTCCTGGATGTCGGCGTACTGGCTGCCGCCGACGAACAGCAGGGCCCAGGACGACAGCAGCCAGGCGGCCACACTCGACACGGCACCGAGGGCGGCGACGAGCGCCAGGCTCTGGACCAGCGCGCGGCGGCGGCTCTCGAGGGTGGACATCGACGGGAAGGCGATGACCACGACGAACTGCGGCAGGAACAACACCGCCTTGGCCAGGATCAGGCCGCCGGCATAGAGCCCGGCCTGGTGGGGGGTGAGCACGTTGCGCGCGACGATGATGTCGACGTTGGAGAGCGCGAAGAACGCGAGTAGGGCCTGGGAGTTGTGGGCCGTCTCCTTGATCACCGCCGCGGAGCGGTGCTCCGCCGACAGCGCGCCGGGCTCGTGTCCGCCGCGAAGGGCCCACCAGCCGACGACGACAGGGGCGAAGGACGCGATGGTGACGCCCACCATGGCGGCGAGCTCGTTGGGCCACCAGATCATCAGCAGCGTGCCGAGCACGAGTCGGGGGACGCCGGCGGCGATGTAGACCAGCGAGAGCGGCAGCCAGCGACGTTCACCCTGCAGGATGCCGGCCTGCCCACCCATCACGGTCATCGGTACGGCGGTCACGCCGATGAGCGCCGCGGTGGGGATGCTCTCGAGCCGAAGGATCCTGTCGAGCACCGGGCTCAGGACCAGCAACAGGCCGCCCAGCGCCCAGGCGGAGCGGGTGGTGACCCGCACGATCGCCGCCTCGATCTGGCTGACGTGCTCCGGCTCGGCCGAGATCCGGCGCGCGGCGGTCGCCTGGAGGCCCAGCTGGACGACCCCGACGATGAGCAGGGTGTTCATCAGGCCGGCGAGCGCGCCGTAGGGCTGCGGACCGAGGATGTGGGCGGCGATGACGGTGAAGCCATAGGTCGACACGCTCATCACGGCCATCGCGATGGCGATGGATCCGCTGCCCCGGAGGAACGACGAGAGGGAGGGGCGCGGCACGGCGTCGACCCTAGCCGATGGGGGTTCGCGCGCCGGGCGTCCGCTCGCGTGTAGCCTCACCTCTGCTGTCGCGCGGACCAGGAGGGTGACGATGGTCGAGGAAGCGGTCGAGACCCGGATCAAGTCGAGCCCGAGTGTGGGCGCCAAGATCAGCCTGCTGATCGCCGGTCTCTTCGTGGTGATGGCCGTCTATTCGGTGGTCGTTCCGCTGTCGGTGCCGATCGCGAACGGCGGCAAGTTCGACTGCCGGAGTGCGATCGAGGGTCCCCGCACGGAGCTGGCCAAGAGCACCTGCGGCAACGTCTATCGGGTCGGGGTCACCCGCGGCATCGCGTGGGCGGCCGGAGGCGTGCTGGTCGCGGCCGGTGGATTCGTCGCGTTCGGCCTGGTCCGCCGCAAGGAGTATGTCCGGGTGTCGAGCCAGGCACACGACGACGTCGATGGCCGCGCCGGCCGGGATGAGGAATCCTCGGACGAGTCCGCCCCCCGAGAGGGAGCCCACGCCCTCGATGAGGATGGGGTCACCCGCTCACGCAGGCCGCGGGCCGGTGGTGAGCGGGCACCGCGCGACACCGAAGACGACGAGGACTGACTCCGCCCGGAATCGGCTCGGATCCACGCTCAGTCGTCGAGCGCTTGCTCGATCACGGGCATCAGCAGCTCGCGCCACATCACCGCACCCCCGTCGGGGGTGTAGTGAACCCCATCCTCGCGGATCTGGATGCCGCCCCGCTCCTCGACGGGTTCTCCGCCCGGGCACAGCCAGGTGGCGTCGTCGACCACAGTGACGTCGTCGTGGTTCTTCGCGAAGCCGGTGATGACCCTGTTGACGACGGCAGCCCTGGCCGGGTCGTTGCGGATGGGGGCGATGTCCTCGCCTTGGAGCTCATAGGAGGGCTGCCGATAGCAGGGCACGTTGGGCACGAACAGGCGAGCACCGTCAGCCGTCAGCACCCTGTAGGCGGCCTTGAGCTGGTTGCGCAGATAGCTGCGATAGGCGTCGCTCTCGACTCGGGTGATCTCGCCGTTGAGGTAGTGGTCGAAGACCTCCCACGGGCCCAGCGACAAGAACACGGCTTCGGGCCGGGTGACCTCCACGGACTTGGCCCAGCGGTCCAGCTGACCCGCACACTCGGGGTTCTCCTTGCCGATGACGTCGTTGAACACGAGGTACTGCGCCGCGAGCCCGCAGCCCACCCTGGTGTCCTGGGAGACCGCCCAGTCCGGGAACTCCTCGGCTGGGAAGGCCACGCTGAGAGAGGCGCCGACAGAGTCGCCCACGATCAGCAGGCTGCGGGCCTCGGCGGGCGGTGCTCCAGGCCCGAACGGCGACGGCGGGAGGGGAGCTTGGGCCGCCCCGGCAGTGCCGATGACCAGTACGACGAGCGAGGCGGGGAGCGCGAGTGACGCCACGCCGACCCGCAGGCTACGGCCGAGCCGGCTCAACACCCCGCGGCGAATCGGGCGCTCGACGAGATAGAAGGACGCCGCGGCGGCAGCGAGCGTGACGGCGAAGCGCAGCAGCACGAGCCGGGTCCCGTCGAGGCCGGTCCGCTCGGGGGACAGGGCGATGAAGATCGGCCAGTGCCACAGGTACAGGCCATAGGAGACCATGCCGACCCACGCGACGGGGGGCAGCGACAGCAACCGTCCCACGGGACCTCGCGGCCCGTCCTCGATGCCGAGGATCAACACCGCCGTCGCGAGGCACACCGCGGCGAAGCCGCCGAGGTAGAGGAACGCGCTCTGGTCGGTCAGCAGGGTCATCGCGGCCAGGACGGCGGCCAGCCCCGGCACCGCGACGACAGCCGCGACGCGCGGGCTGACCAGGCGGCGCCGTCCCTGAGCTCGGGTGCGCCACGCGGTGGCCAGCACACCGAGCAGCGAGCCGATGAGCAGCTCGTGGATGCGGGTGTCGGTGCCGAAATAGATCCGGGAGGTGTCGACGCCGGGCTCATACAGCAGTGCCATCTCGAGCGCGCTGGCTGCGGCCAGGACGCCGATGGCCGTCGGCAGCAGCCAGTGGCGCCGTCGCGACCACGCCAGCAGCGCGACGAGGAGGAGCGGGAAGACCAGGTAGTACTGCTCCTCGATCGCCAGCGACCAGGTGTGCCGGAACGGCGAGGGGTCGCCGAACTGGTCGAAGTAGGACGCCTTGACCAGGATGAAGCGCCAGTTGGCGACATAGAGCAGTGTCGCCACGCCGTCGGCCCTGATGGTCGCGAGCCGGTCGGCCTTGGCGGCGAACGCCGCCCACACCGCGATGGCGGCCGTGACGAGGAACAGTGCCGGCAGCAGGCGGCGTGCGCGTCGTCGGTAGAACTCGACGACGTCGATGGAGCCCCACCGGTCCCACTCGGTCACCAGCAACGAGGTGATGAGGTAGCCGGAGAGGACGAAGAAGACATCGACGCCCAGGAAGCCGCCGCCGGCCCACGAGACACCCGCGTGATAGAGCATCACCGAGACGACGGCGATGGCACGGACACCGTCCAGCGCCGGGCGGTAGCCGGGGCTGTGGCCGAGGCCGGGGGAGGGTGCGGCGGCCCGTCGCCCCGCGGCGCGGGGCCGGGACAGCAGGCTCATCGGGAGGTGGCTCCGGGGCGCACGCTCGGGTCGGCGGGCACATAGCCGAGCTCCTCGGCGTACGCCGCTGCGGCGCGCTTCAGCGGCCCGTCCGGGATGTCGCGCCACTCCAGCGAGGCGACCTTGCGGGTGTTGAGGTCCTGGGGAACCTTGTCCATCGCGAGGGCCACGTGGCCGTCGGACACCGGCAGGCCCACTCGCCAGAGCATCTCGGCGACGAACTCGGGCGTCAGCGACTCGACCGGGTGGACGTCGTAGTACTCGGGCCGGGCCCGCTCGGTGACCAGCTTGGTCCACGTCATCCAGTAGTCGAGCGCGCGCTCGGCCTCGGTCGGGTGCTGCCACACCTGGGGCGCGTAGGTGTCGAGGTAGGCGCGATAGACCTTGTGGGGACGCGGACCCTTGGCGGACCGCTCCACGTGGCCGGCGGCCATCAGTGCCTCCCGCACCTTCCACTTGGCGCGCGTGTAGGCATCGTCACCCTGGAGGAAGACCTGGCCACGATCGGCGAAGAACCGGACGCCGACCAGCGACCGCACCACCTTGAGGGGGTGGCGGACCTGGTGGAAGACGAGGGCGTCGTCGATCTGGTCGAGGAACGGCGCGGCGAGCCAGGAGGAGTCGCCGTGCTGGCCCTGCCACCCCGCGAAGCGGCGGGTCCGGGGGCCGAAGACGACCTCGTGACCGACGCGCAGACCCATCCCGGACAGCAGCGCCGCCATATAGGTGGTGCCCGACCGGGCGCACCCGGTGACGACGAACGGGCGCAGGTCGACGCTGGCAGGCGTGGAGGACGACATCGAGAGACCGGATCCCGCGTGAGAGAAGGGAGACGAGGCGGCTGTTAATGTACCTTGGCCCGCCCCGCGGTGCATGTCGTTGAGGAGAGCGTCCCGTTGTCGAGTCAGCTGGCTGCCGCCGAGGCGCGTCTCGGGTTCACCAGGGAACGCGCCATCCTGATCGGTCTGGCGATCGTCGGACTGCTGGCGACGGTCGTCGTCCACCCGGGCCAGCTCTACATCGACACCCGGCCGGACCTCTATCTCGACCCCGGGTCGCTGCTGCGCGAGTCGCTGTCGACCTGGGTCCCCGGCACCGGGCTCGGGACCACCAACTACGACAACGGCTACCTCCCGGCGGCCTTCGTGCTGTGGGTGCTCAACGGGGTCGGGGTGCCGGCCTGGCTGGCCATGCGGCTGTGGCGCTATGCCCTGTTGCTCGTCGCCGCCTGGGGTGCTCGGGCGCTGCTGGTCGACCTGATGCGCGGGGAACGGCGGCCGCTCGGCGGCGCGGCCCGCATCGCCGCACCGGTCCTCTATGTCGCCAGCCCCTATGTCGTGGTGGGCGCGGCGACCACGCCCGTGATGCTTCCCTACGCCGTCTTCCCGTGGCTGTTGTTGTCACTCCGTGGCAGCTTCGGCAGCCGCTGGCTGCGGTCGGTCGCCTGGTTCGGCCTGCTCCTGTTCGGCATGGGCGGGATGAACGCGGGTGTCGTCCCCGCCTTCCTGCTGCTGGCCGTCCCGTTCGTCGCGTGGGACGCCGTCTCCCGGGAGGGCCGTCCCTGGCGCCACGTGGTGCGTGGGGTGGCGGCCTCGGCCGTGGCGGCCCTGCTGGTGTCGGCCTACTGGATGGTCAGCACGGTGGTGTCCCTCTCGACCGCCTCGGCTGTGGCCGCGGCGACGGAGGACCCGCGCACGGTCGCGCAGGTGTCGTCGTTCGCCGAGGTGATGCGGGGCCTTGGGTCGTGGCTGATCTATGGGGGCGACTCCCTCGGCCTGTATCGAGAGGAGTTCTCCTCCTACCTCGACAGCCCCATCGTGGTGATGGCGTCGTTCGCGCTGCCGGTGGTCGCCTTCGTCGGAGCCTGGCTGTCGCGGTCGCGGCTGCGCCGCCTCGCCGTGCTGCTGACGGTCATCGGGCTCACGCTGATGGCCGGCGCCTACCCGCCCAGCCACCCCACGCCGTTCGGAGCCGCCCTGCTGGCAGGCTTCGACCACGTCCCCGGCTTCATCGCCTTCCGCACGACCAGCAAGGCCGGCGCGCTCGCGATGCTCGGCATGGCCATCCTCGGAGCGCTGGGAGCCGACGCGATCTGGGCCCGGCTGCCGCGTGCCCGGGGGTGGCTGGCGGGGTCCGCGGCCTTCGCGGTGCTGCTCTCGGTCACGCCGGTGTGGGTCGGCATGATCTTCCCGGGCGAGCTGACCGTGCCGTCCTATTGGAAGGTCGCCGCCCACGACCTCGACGCTCGCGGTGAGGGGCGGCTGTGGGCGCTGCCGGGAGAGACCAATGCGCTCTACCGCTGGCGCCCGCGCGGGGTCGACGACTTCGCGCCCGTCCTCCTCGACAGGCCCGTGCTCTATGGGCGCAGCTTCCCGGACGGTCCCGTGGGGGCCTGGAACATCCTCTCGAGCGCCGACGAGGCGCTGGTCGCGTCGTCGGCCGACCGGCACCTGCTGTCGACCTATGCGCGCTACCTCGGGGTCAACGACGTGCTGGTCCGCAACGACATGCTCTGGGAGCTCATGGGCGCAGCCCGACCGCTCCAGGTGGTCGCGGCGGCCGACGGCGACCGCGGTCTGCAGCCCGCCACGATCTATGGGAACCCGGGCGAGAACGTCACCCCCAGCAACCCCAAGCGCATCGTCGCCGCCGAGCAGCGGCTCAGCCCCCTCGTCCGCTACCGGGTCGAGGACCCGCTGGGGCCCGTGCGGACGGCGCCCGCGACCGGTCAACTGCTCGTCGCGGGCGACAACGGCGCCCTGGCCGGAGCGTCGTGGGCGGGTCTGCTCGACGGCCACCGCACCTATCGCCTGCTGGCACACGCCTCCGACGACGACATCCTGGGCGCGCTGGAGTCCGGCGGCCGAGTGCTCCTCACCGACACCAACCGACGTCACGCCGACAACGTTCACCGGCTCGACCTGAGCGGACCGTTGCTGGCCGCGGACGACGACGCCGCGACGGTCCACGCGTTGGGCGAGCCGGACGACCAGACCGTCGCCGTCTATGACGGGATCGCGGGGGTCACCGCCACTGCCTCGGGTTCGATCTTCGGGCCGACGCCGAGTGGACGCCCCTTCCTAGCCCTCGACGGCAACCCGGAGACCTCGTGGCAGTTCGGTGACTTCGGCAGCGGCGTCGGCCGCTCCATCACCATCCGGCTGCTCGCGCCGACGAGCATCGACCGCGTGGTCGTGGACCGGACGACCACCGACGGCGCCGAGGTCGCGAGCGTGCGGCTCGACGCCAGCGGTGTCTCGACCACCGGCGACTTCGAGGATGCCGACGAGATCACCCTCGAGCTGCCCGAGCCGGTCACGACCGACTCCCTGAGGCTGACCGTCACCGGCGTCACTTCCCGCCTGGCCAACCAGGTGGGCCTCAGCGAGATCGCGGTCCCGGGCGTGACCGCCGAGGAGCTCGTCCGCCTGCCCGTGACCCTCGACCGCCTCGCCACGTCCGACACGGTCGGCACTGCTGTCACGGGTGCCCCGGTCGACATCCTGCTCGGCCCGTCCGAGCGTGAGGCCGAGGTGCAGCTCCACCGGCAGTTCGACCTCCCGTCGGCCCAGGACTACCGCGTGACGGCACAGGTGCTGACGCCCGATCCCGGCGCCTGGAAGCGGTGCCGCACGCTGGCGGTGCTCGACGGGCGGCCGGTCAAGGCCCGGGTCCGCGGCGCCGTGCCGCGGCGCGACACCGGACTGGTGCCGGTCGAGCTGCGGGGATGCGGCCGTCCCTCGCTGGCGACGGGGACCCACACCCTGCTCACCCGACCCGGCACCCAGGTCCGCCACCTGCTCCTCACGTCCCTGACGGGCTCGCTGTCCGCGGTGCCGCCGACCGCCCCGGTGACGTGGACGTCGACGCCGACCTCGATCGACGCGCGTGTCCCCGCGTCGGGTGACGACTCGTTCCTGTTCATCGCCCTGGCCTATGACGCGCGCTGGCACGCCACCATCGATGGGAAGGACGCTGGTGCCCCGGTCGAGCTCAACGGCTATGGCATGGCGTGGCCGCTCCCGGCGGGGGCGGAGCACCGGGTCATGGTGCGCTTCGGGCCGCAGGACCGCTATGTCGTGGGGCTCTGGCTGTCGCTGGTCGCCGTGGGGGCGCTGGGACTGGTCGTGGCCGTGGAGCCCCTGCTGCATCGACGCCGGGCCCGTCGGGCCGGCGAGCCCGGGGGGACGGCATGAGCCGCCTGGACGTCCGGTCCCTGGTCCGCCCGGTCCTGCTCGTCGCCGTGGCGGCGCTGATCGGCGGCCTGCTCGGTGCCGCCGTCGCGCTCGTGGCGGTCGCGGCCGTGCTGGCAGGGCTGGCCCCGCGGCGTGTCCTCATCGCGGCCCTCGGGTCGGTGGTGCTCGCCATGCTCAGCTGGGTGGTCAGCAACGCCGGCGCGACCGTGTCGTTCACGCTGGTGACCGAGCACCCGTGGCCACACCGATTCGCCCTGGCCGCGGTCGTCCTGCTGCTCGTGGGTGTGTTCGTCGAGAGTCCGGAGAAGGAGGCACGGTGAGGTCGCCCCGCGAGCTGCTGTGGTTCATGCAGGTGGGTCAGCGTCCCTGGCGGGAGCTGCATTGGCTGTCGCTCATGCCCGACACCCACGTGACGTCGGTCGGGTCGCCCACCCCGCCCGAAGCCGTCACCCACGTGACCTCGCGCTACCGCCAGCCGACCCAGCGTTTCATCGAGGCCGGCGCCATGGCCTGGCTGCGCGATCTCGACCGCGCGCCCACCGAGGTCGACTGGGTGTCCTCGCTCGAGCCGTTCTCGCTCACGACCGGCCAGGCGGCGCGGTTCGCCAAGCGCCACGACCGCCGGCTCGCGGTGCTGATGTGGCACAACTTCAAGGAGACGCCGCTCTACAAGCTCCCGGGCTATCGCAACGCGTGGCTGGCGTCGCGCGACGCCGACTTCTTCCTGACCCTCATCGACGCGAGCCGCCGCCATATCCTCGAGATGGGAGTCGAGCCCGAGCGGGTCGACTGTGTGCTCCCCGGCATCGACACGACCGTGTTCACCCCGCCGGAGCGGCCGGTCGAGGAACCGGTAGTCGCGTTCATCTCGCCGCTCCGCAACAACAAGGGCCTCGATCGGGTGCTGCTGGCCTTCGCCAAGGTCGCCGATGCCGTCCCGGACGCCAGGCTGGTCATCGCCGGCACCGGCGAGGACGAGGCGATGGCCAGGGCCGCGGCCGACGGCAACCCTCGGATCGACTACCTGGGCGGCCTCGACCAGGCCGGGGTCGCCGACCTGATGCGCCGCAGCGCGGTCTTCGTCACCGCTCCACGCGCGACGCGCATGTGGAACGAGCAGTTCGGCCTGGTCTACCTCGAGGCGATGGCGAGCGGCATGGTCGTCGTCACCACGGCGAGCGGCACCAACGACGAGGCGGTCAAGGAACCCAACAAACGGGTTCCCGATGACATCGACCAGATCGCCGACGCGCTCGTCGAGCTCCTCGAGGACCCCGCCCGTCGTGCCGACATCGCGCGCGCCAACCGCACCTGGGTGGTCGACAACCACGACGTGCGCACCCAGGCGCGCCGCATGGGCGAGGCCTTCGCCCGGGCCGAGCAGCGCCTCAACCTCTGAGGTCCGCGCTCAGCCTTCAGGGGCGCCGCCAGAGGCGCCACACCAGGCCGGCAGCGAGCAGCGCGTTGGCGATCGTCACCACCATGACGAGCGTGACGACGCTATCGGCCGCGCCGACGAGCGCCGCACCGGCCAGCGCGAGCACGGTGGCCCAGATCCCCCAGGCGATCGCCTCGTCGTGGCGGGCGACGCGCTGGGCCACCAGCAGCTGGTTGTGGGCCAGCAGCGTGCCGAGCAGCGCGAACAGCCAGGCCCAGTGGCCCACATGCGCGAAGTCCCGCCCCAGGACGGCCGGAACCAGCCACGGCCCGAGCGCGGCCAACGAGAGCACGGCAAGCAGGCCGATCCCCGCGACCTTGGCGGTGGCCGCTCGTAGCACCTGGCGGGACCGGTCGGCGTCGGTGAGCGCGGCGAACGCCGACAGGACGACGAACTGCGGCGCGAACTGCACCGCTCGGGTGACGAGCGCTCCGGCGGCGTACCACCCGGACTCGTGGGCGTCGAGGGTGAGCCGGGCGAGCAGGACGTCGATGTTGGCGAGCGTCCACATGGCGCCGGTGGCGAACGCGATGCGCAGCACTGGCCGGTAGGACGACCGGGTCGACGTGCGAGGTGAGTCCGACAGCACCAGCGCCCAGGCGACCCCGGCCACCAGGAGGGTGCCCAGACCGATGCCCCAGACCACGGCCCACGGGCCCAGGTTGAGGACCAGGGCGGCGGCGCCTCCGACGAGCCGGGCGCAGCCGCCCAGGAAGATGACCGCGCCGAGTCGGACGAGGCGGGTGCCGCCCTGGAGCAGCCCCTGGGCCGTGGAGAGCCACACCAGTGGGAGGACCAGGAGCGCGGCCGACGTGGCGGACGGCACCGCAGGCGTGTCGATGCGCGGCGCGATGACCAGCACCACGACGAAGGTCACCACGGCGCTGATCACGGAGATCTCGGTCGTCGTGGGCAGCAGCGCCCGGGCGTCGGCGCCTTGGGCGGTCGTCCGCGCGACCCACGACTGCAGGGCCATCGCGGGGATCGACATGATGACGGTGAGCGTGAGCAGCGCGGCGAGCTCGCCATAGAGCGCCGGGCCGAGGCTGCGGGTCGCGACGATGTTGAGCAGATAGATGCAGGCCTGGGAGCCGAGGGTCCCGAAGGCCACCGCGCCCTCGGCGAGGCGGGACGGTCGCCGGCCGGCGACGTCTGCGGTCACGGGCATCCTGTCTGTGGTGTCGTACGGTGCAGCCATGCGGAGCGTAGCGCGGGCGGAGCGCCCGGTGGCCGACGCCTGGCTGGCCCGCATCGCCGCCGTGGTGGCCGCGTTCCTGGTGATGGCGCCGACCCTCGGGCCGGGCCGCTACACCCTCGTCTATGACATGGTGTTCGTCTCCGACCCGGCGTTGAGCGCTCGCTCCTGGGGTGCCGACGGGTCGGTGCCCAGGGCCGTGCCCATGGACGCCCTCCTCGCCGTCACCTCCCACGCGCTACCCATGTGGCTGGTCCAGCAGGCACTGCTCCTGGCGCTCGTCGCGCTGGCGGTGCTCGGTGCCTGGCGCGTCTCCCCGGCCACGACCATCCCGGGCGCGGCCGCCGGTGCCCTGGCCTTCGGCTGGACTCCCTACGCGGCCGAGCGCCTCGCGATGGGGCACTGGTCGCTGCTCCTGGGCGTCGCCCTGCTGCCGTGGATCCTCCTCTCGGCGATCCGGTATGACGGGAGGCGTGAGCCGGTGGCGCCTCGCGCCCCCTGGGCGCTGGTGCTCCTGGTGGCCGCGGGCGCGGTGGCCGCCCCCACGGCCGGGGTGCTGACCGGTGGCCTGGCGCTGGCGCTGACCGTGCTACCAGGGTTCCGCACCCGCGACCGGGTCACCGTGGCCGCCTCCGTGGTCCTGGTCAACGCGACCTGGATCCTGCCGGGACTGCTCGCCGATGCGCTCACCTCCGCCGACCCGCGGGGCGTGACGGCGTTCGCCGTCTCCCCGGACACTCCCTGGGGCGGCGTCGTCTCCCTGGCCACGGGCGGGGGAGTGTGGAACACGCTGGCCCACCCCACCTCCCGCAGCATTCCGGCAGCCGTGGCGACCGCCCTGGCCCTGCTGGTGGTCGGGCTCGTGGGCTGGTGGAGCTCCCGCGCCTGGTGGGAGGAGTCCGCCGGCCGTGCGCGGGTGGTCGTCGCCGGTCTCGCGGTGCTGGGCCTGCTCCTCGGGCTGGCCTCCCTCACCGAGGCGGGTCGCGACCTGCTGGTCTGGACCACCGGGCACGTCCCCGGGGGCGGGATCCTGCGCGACGCCCAGAAGTGGGTCGCGTGGTGGGTGCTCGCCGTGTCGTTGGGAGTGGGACCGGCGCTCGAACGGCTGACCCGCCCGTTCTCGGTGCGCGAGGCGGCGTTCCTGGTGGGATGTGGAGCGCTGCTCCCGGTCGTCGTCCTGCCGGACCTCGCGTGGGGGGTCAATGGCCGTCTCGGTGCCCACCCCTGGCCCGATGACTACGCCGCCGCGGCGCGGGTGGTGAACGAGTCGGCGGCCCCGGGGGCGGCCCTGGTGCTGCCGTGGCACGCCTTCCGGGCGTGGAGCTGGAACGACCAGACGACCGTGCTGGACCCGTGGTTCCGGCTGCTCGAGCGCCGCACGATCGTGCGCGACGACCTCGAGGTGCGTGCGGGCGTCGTTCCCGGTGAGGACCCCGAAGCGGCCTGGGTGACCGAGCGGCTGTCGGCTGGCGAGCTGACCCCCGACGTGCTGCGCCACCACGGTGTCCGGTTCGTCGTCGAGGACCTGACCACCCCCGGGCAGGACCAGGGGACCGAGCTGGCGGGCGAGGTGGTGTTCGAGGGCCGCTGGATCCGGGTCGTCGACCTCGGACCGATCACGGGAACCATCCCCGCGACGGGCCACGTGGGTGCCGTCCTCGCCCTCGACCTGGCGGCCGGGATCTGGCTGCTCATCGCCCTCGCCGGCAATGCCGAAGAACGCCGCCGCCGGATGCTATGCTTCGCCGGCAAGTCCAGTCGTGGGAGGCAGCAACCGTGAACGTGTTCCTCAAGTCGGGCATCGCCCTCTTCGTCGGCATCTTCATGTCCGGGATGGCGATCTTCGTCGGCACCCAGGCGCTGTCGCCTGCCGCCGAGCAGAGCAACGCGCCGCTCATCGACTACGGCGCTGAGTGACCGTTCATCGCGGCTGACCCACGACTCCCGGATCCTGATGGACCGGGAGTCGTTGTCTATCCCGGGTCTGCGCCGTGCCTCTGCCGGGCCTTTGCTGGGGAGCTAGTGCCGCACCGCCAGGGTGCGTGCGACCACCTCGGCGAACTGTGACTGCGACGCCTCCCAGGTGAAGGACCGGGCGTGCTTGTCCGCCGCCACGCCGAGCCGGTCGCGCAGCGCCGGGTCGTCGAGCAGCCGCCCGAGGGCATGGGTGAAGTCGGCCTCGTCGTCGGCCAGCAGGCCCGTCTCGCCGTCGACCAGCGACTCCTGCACGCCGCCGGCGCTGCGGAAGGCGACGGTGGGTGTCTGGTGCATCCCCGCCTCGACGACGACCAGCCCCCAGCCCTCCTTGACCGACGGCAGGGCGTGCACCCACGCCCGGTCGTAGAGCCGGTGCTTCTCGTCCTCGCTGACGTGGCCGGTGAAGGTGACCGCGTCCCCGAGCCCGAGCTCGGCGACCCGCTCGGTGAGGTGGTGGTGCCACCACCCCTCGCCGGCGACGGTCACCCGGAGCTCGGGGTGGTCGTGGCGCAGCCGCTGGGCGGCCTCGAGGGCGATCTCCACCCGCTTGTGGGGCACCAGGCGTCCCAGGACGAGGATCTCGGGGACGTCGGACCGGGCCGCGGGCTCGTGCAGGGCGCTCGACGGCGAGCCGTTGCGAACGACCGAGATGCGCTCGGCATCGACGCCCAGCCCGACCAGCTCCCGCCGGGTCGCGTCCGACACGGTGACATAGGGGGCATGGCGGGCGACGCGTGGCGCGAGCGAGCTCTCGAGCCACCAGCCGAAGCGCGCCGCCAGCGGCTTGAAGAGGATCTTCCACTGCTCGCGGTGCACGTGGTGGACGACGACCACGACGGGTCTGCGGACATAGGCGGCAGCCAGGAACGGCACGCCGTTCTGGATCTCGATGACCAGGTCGTGGCGCGGGAGCCGGCGCAGCAGCGCCAGGAGCGGGACCACGAGATAGATGCTCAACCGACCGGCGACACGCCGGTAGCGGACCCCGTCGACGGTCTCGCGGGCGGTCGAGCCGGGGTAGCGCGGGCAGAGCATCGTGACGACGGCGCCCCGCTCGGCGAAGCCCCGGGCGATCTGGCCGACATAGACCTCCGAGCCGCCGGCCTCGGGGTGGTGCTCGTCGCGCCAGTTGAGGATCAGGATCCGGCGACCCTGCAGGTCGGGGGGATGCGACGCCTGCTCGTCTCGTCCAGGACCGTGCACACCGGCCACGGGCCAACCTTCCACGCGTGTGCCGGGGCACCCTCCCGTGCCCGGCATCCGCAGGAGGGTATCAACCGAGACCGGGTTGGTCGCCCGTTATGCTCCCCGGCCATGGGCAGGTCTGAGGTGGGTCGGGGCGGACCGGCGCCCACCGGGTTGCGGCGGTCGGCCCGGCTGTTCTCCGACTTCCTGCACGAGCAGGACGATCCGGCCCGCTTCTATGGCGCACTGGCGCGAGACTCCGTCGCCATGGTCTCGGGCTACGCGCCGCTGGCCGGCAGCCTGGTCCTCGACGTCGGGGCCGGCCCGCTCTACTTCGCCCAGGCCTTCGAGGGCGCCGGTGCCACCTACATCGGCTGCGATGTCGACGCGGGCGACTTCGCCCACCAGACCGAGGCGAGCCTGGCCGTCGCCTGCGTCGGTCAGCAGCTGCCCTTCCGCGACGGCAGCATCGACGTCGCCTTCACCTCCAACGTGCTCGAGCACGTGCCCGACCCCGAGGTGCTGTGCCGCGAGCTGGTCCGCGTCACCCGGCCGGGGGGAGTGGCCATCGCGTCCTTCACCAACTGGCTCTCGCCGTGGGGTGGCCACGAGACGTCACCGTGGCACTACCTCGGCGGCGAGTACGCCGTACGCCGCTATCGGCGCAAGCACGGCAAGGACCCCAAGAACCGGGTGGACACCTCGCTGTTCCGGCTGTCGGTCGCCGACGGGCTGCGGATGGCGCCGCGCATCGAGGGCGCCGACGTGCTCGACGTCCGGCCGCGCTACTGGCCCGGATGGTCCAGACCCCTGCTCAAGGTCCCGGGTCTGCGGGAGGTCGCGACCTGGAACCTGTGGATCGCGTGGCGTAAACACGACGTGAGGTAGGGCTTATTACCGCTCGGTACTGCTACCATCCCGCCGGGGTCGAGAAACGGCGCGCCGAGCGCCGTCCGATGAGAGGGATATCTAGATGCGCCGCATCGTTGGACTGGTGTTGCTCGGGTTCGCCGGATTTCTGCTGGCCATGACGGCCATGGTCAAGTGGTACGCCTACCCGACGCTGGCCGTGGTGCCGTTGGACCAGAACTCCAACACCACCTCGCTCGGTGAGGGCATGACCTACTTCGACAAGGCGACGCTCTCGGAGCAGACCGACACGCTGACGTCGCACCTGCGCACCATCGGTCAGGTCAAGGCCGCCGAGGACCAGGGCGACAACGTGGCGATCTGGGACCAGGCGGTGGTCACGACCAACAGCGCCGGCGACAAGCTCTCGGTGACGACCCAGCACGCGGCGTTCGACCGGACCACCGGCGAGGCCGTCGACTGCTGCGACACCACACTCAACGACGAGCCGATCACCTACAAGGGTCTGCTGTTCAAGTTCCCCTTCAACACCCAGAAGACGTCCTACCAGTGGTTCGACAACGACCTCAAGGACACCATGACGATGACCTACGACACCACGGAGACGGTCGGCGGTCTGAGCACCTACAAGTTCCACGGGACCGTGCCTCCCACGATGACCGAGACGATCGACGTGCCGTCCAAGGTCCTGGGTGAGCCCGCCGGCGAGATGCTGTCCGCCGAGAACTGGTACTCCAACGACGTCACCTTCTGGGTCGAGCCCGAGACGGGCGTCATCATCAAGTCGCTCCAGACCCAGAACACCACCCTGCGCTACAACGGCGAGGACCGGGTCGTCGCGACCAAGGGCACCACGGCCTACCCCGACTCCCAGGTCCAGGACAACGTCGACGAATACAAGGGCAAGTCGGGCCAGCTCCACCTGCTGCGTGCCATCCTCCCGGTGGTCGGCCTGGTGGGCGGCCTGCTGGCCCTGGTGGTCGGCGGCCTGTTGGTGCTGACGTCGCGCAAGACCGACGAGGCCGCGGACGAGTCGTCCGAGGCCGTCGCCGCCGCCCAGTCCTGATGCGCGTCGTCGTCACGGGCGGCGCGGGGTTCCTCGGGTCCCACCTGTGTGAGCGGTTCGTTCGCGACGGCCACGAGGTCGTCTGCCTCGACAACTTCCTCACCGGGTCGCCGGCCAACGTCGCGCACCTCGCCCAGGAGGACAACTTCCGGCTCATCCGCACCGACGTCACCGACTATGTCCACGTGGTCGGCGACGTCGACGCGGTGCTCCACTTCGCCTCGCCGGCCTCGCCGATCGACTACCTGCGGCTCCCGATCCACACCATGAAGGTGGGCTCGATCGGCACCCTGCACGCCCTGGGGGTGGCCCGCGAGAAGGGCGCGCGCTTCATCCTGGCCTCGACCTCGGAGGTCTATGGCGACCCCCAGGTGCACCCGCAGCCCGAGGACTACTGGGGGCACGTCAACCCGGTGGGGCCGCGCGGGGTCTATGACGAGGCCAAGCGCTTCTCCGAGGCCATGACGATGGCCTATCGGTCCACCCACGGGATGGACACCGGCATCGTGCGGATCTTCAACACCTTCGGACCGCGGATGCGCCCCAACGACGGCCGCGCGATCCCCAACTTCATCCGCCAGGCGCTGCTCGGCCACCCCGTCACCGTCGCCGGTGACGGCAGCCAGACCCGGTCGATCTGCTATGTCGACGACCTCATCGACGGAATCGTCCGGATGACGCTGTCGGACCACCCGGGTCCGATGAACATCGGCAACCCCCACGAGATCTCCATGGTCGACCTGGCCCGGTGGATCATCGAGCTGACCGGGTCGTCCTCGACCATCGAGTTCATCCCGCGTCCCGTCGATGACCCCGAGGTACGCCGTCCCGACGCGTCGCTGGCCCGGTCGGTGCTCGACTGGCAGCCGGTGGTGCCGATCGAGGTGGGCCTCAAGCACACCATCGACTGGTTCCGCGAGCACCCCGAGCTCGTCGACGTCGAGCCCGCCTGACGGCAGACCCGACGGGGGCTGTGCGCTCGGCGGTTCAGCGGGTCGGTGCCCAGCGCGCCGAGAAGATCGCCGTCCCCGGCGTCAGCTCTCCGCGGATGCGCGACCAGCCACCCCAGATGCGCTCGTGGTCGGCCGGCCACTCGGGCTCCAGCAGCCGCTCGAGGACGAAGCCGGTGCCCGCCAGCAGGGCCACCCAGTCGCCGAGGGTGCGGTGGTGCTCGACATAGGCGACCTCCCCGGTCGCGTCATCGACCTCCACATAGGGGGTGCGATCCCAATAGGACTGGGTGGCGGTGAGCCCGTCGGGGCCGGGGTCGTCGGGGAACATCCAGCGCGTGGGATGGGTGATCGAGAAGGCGAACCGCCCGTGGGGTCGCAGCACCCGGGCCGTCTCGGCCAGGGCGACGTCGATGTCCGCGACGAACTGCAGCGCCCCGAACGAGCTGAACACCACGTCGAAGCTGTCGTCGCGGAACGGCAGGGCGGTGGCCGTGCCGCGCACCGACGGCACGCGGACACCCGTGGCCTCGTCGATGCGGCGGGAGTGTTGCAGCTGACGGTGGGAGAGGTCGAGACCGACGGCCCGGCCACCGCGGGCACGGACCCAGCGGGAGCACTGCCCGGCACCGGAGCCGACCTCGAGCACGTCCTTGCCGGCGAGGTTCCCGAGGGCGCCGGCGCGCTCCTCGGTCAGCCCCTCCGGTCCCCACACGAAGCCGACGTCGCCCAGGAACTCCCCGTGGGTGGCCTGGTACTCGTCGGCGTAGCGGTCCCAGTCGGGCCCGTTGGCGCGCCGCGACTCGACCTCGTCGACCTCGCGTCGCTCCGCCCGGACCGGCGGATAGTGGGCTCCGCTGCCAGGGTGTTCCACGCCCCCGACCCTACCCAGCGGGCAGGGCAGGGGCGCTACAGGTGCACCGACCGGCGCGGGGCAGGGTGATCTCACCGTCGTCGGTCACGGCCAGACATCCGGTCTGGCTCCCCAGCACCACCCGGGGCTGCTGGCCGGTCAGCGACAGCGACGCCGTGGCCGCGGTGAGCGCGGAGACGTCGACCACCTGGCCGATGTGGAACAGCGAGCGGGTCTCGGTGACCACGTCGCCCTCGCCAGCGCGGAGCACGACCCTCGTCTCGGGGGCGATCCCCAGCGCCGCGATCGCGATCTCGATGTTGTCGAGGTCGTCTGATCCCATGGCCGCGAGTGCGCGGGCCCGAGCGAGCCCCACATGGGTCAGCGTCGCCCGGTCGCCCGCGTCGCCGATGACGACCGGGATGCCCGCGGTGCGGGCCGTGCGTACGCCGGGGGCATCCGCGCGGACCTCGACCCCGACCACGGGGACGCCGATCCGGCGCAGTCCGAGGGCGAGTCGGAGGCCGACCTGGCCGAGCCCGGCGACGATGACGTGGTGGCGCGACGGGAGCCGCCTCGGCCCGAGGAGCGCCACGCTCCGCGCCGACAGCAGCCAGTCGATCAACCCCGCGGTGAACATCGCCGTGAACCCCATCGCCGCGAGCATGAAGAGCGCGGCCACGACGAGGTACCAGGCGGGCACCTCGTGGGCGTCTGCACCCGCCGGCCCGACGGTGGCCAGCACGGCCGTGGCGTTGTAGAACGCCTTGACCGGTGCCTCGTGGAGCACGGTCAGGGCCAGCAGCGTGTCGACCACGAGGATCGACAGCAGGCCGTTGAGCCCGGCGAACATCAGCCCGGTCGACCCGGACTGCCACCGCAGCCGGGGTGTCAGCCAGCCGAGCCACTGTCGCCAGCGGGGCGGGACGTCGTCGTAGGGCACCGGGTGCAGCTCGCCCGCGGGGCCGACCCAGCGAACGACACGCTCGCCGACCCGCTGGACGGCGCGCGCGTCACCGCCGAGACAGGCCGCCACGATCATCGGCGCTGCCACGTTGGCGGGGGAGGTGACCTGGCTGTTGGGCACCGCTCGCTGGAGCTGCTCGGACACGGTCAGGTCGAAGATGGTGACGAGGAGGCGGATGCCGGGCCGGAGGTGCTCGGTGAGGAGCGCGAGCCGCAGGGCCGACACGTCGCCACGCACCAGGATCGCGACCGCGTCGATATCGGAGGTCAGGGCGGCACGAAGCGAGGCCTCGTCCGGGGCGACGAGGTGGGTCACCCGGTGACCGCGCGCGGTCAGCGAGCCGCAGGTCAGCCGGGCAGCCTCCAGGTCGCCGACGACGAGGACGTCGAGGGCGGGTGGGGGTGCTGCCATGCTGCCTCCTGCGCTCAGGCCGAGGGTACGACGGGCGCGGCGTGGCAGGATCGGCGGGTGGACTTCTCGACGCTCACGCCGCTGGCCGGCGGCTGGTCGGGCGAGACGTTCGTTGCGCAGGCGGCAGGGGAGCGGACCGTCGTGCGCATCTATGCGCGCCCGAGCCACCGTGGGCCGCTCGCCCACGAGGTGGATGCCGCCCTGCTGCGGCTGCTCCGCGGGCTCCTGCCCGTCGCCGAGGTGCTGGAGGTCCGGCGGGCCGATCCCGATGCCGACGTCCCCGCGCTGCTGGTGACCTCGCTGCTGCCGGGAGAGCGGGCCGATCTGGTGCTCCCCGGGCTCGATGACGTTCGGGCCGGGCTGCTGGGCCGCGCGCTGGGTCACCTGGTCGCCGATCTCGGTGGCATCCCGCAGCCTCGACCCGGCAGCTTCGTGGACGCCGACCTGCGCATCGCGCCGTTCGGGCTCGCCGACGATCTGCCGGCGTGGGTCGATGAGCATGCCCAGGCCCTCGGGTGGCCCGACGAGCTCATCGACCGGCTTCGGGCTGTGGCCGACCGCGCCCAGCGCCTCCTCGACACCGTGGACCGCTGCTGCCTCGTGCACAGCGACCTCAACCCCAAGAACATCCTCGTGGACCCCGAGACCCTGGCCGTGACGGGACTCGTCGACTGGGAGTTCGCCCATGCCGGGCACCCCTTCACCGACCTGGGCAACCTGCTGCGCTTCGACCGCGGCCAGCCCTTCGTCGACGCGGTGCTGGCGGCCTATGCCGAACGACGCGGGGTCCCGCCCGCCGCGGCCCTCGACCTCGCCCGCGCGGCCGACCTGTGGGCACTGGTCGACCTCGCCGCGCGCGCCGGGGACAACCCCGTCGCCACGGCCGCCGAGAGTCTGCTTCGGGCCATCGCGACGTCCGCCGATCTGCATGCGGTTGGCTAGCCGATCTGCGAGTTGGACGCAGTGACACGCGGGCGCGTACGCTATCCGGTGCGCCAGAGGTCTGCCCGAGTCCCAGACGGAGCGGACGCGTGCTCGCTATCAGCCCAGTCGGGCGACGATCCACCGGTAGTGAAACAGGTCCTGTGGCGTGTCCGCACGATACCTATCCACCCAAGGAATCTGTTTCCCTTATGACGAGCAGCATCACCACCCCTCTGAACGAGGCCGACGCGCCCCAGGTCGCCGTCAACGACATCGGTTCGGAGGAGGACTTCCTCGCCGCGATCGACGAGACCATCAAGTACTTCAACGACGGTGACATCGTGGATGGCACCATCGTCAAGGTCGACCGGGACGAGGTCCTGCTCGACATCGGCTACAAGACCGAGGGTGTGATCCCCTCCCGCGAGCTGTCGATCAAGCACGACGTCGACCCCAACGACGTTGTCAACGTCGGCGACAAGGTCGAGGCCCTGGTCCTCCAGAAGGAGGACAAGGAAGGTCGCCTGATCCTGTCCAAGAAGCGGGCTCAGTACGAGCGCGCCTGGGGCACCATCGAGCAGGTCAAGGAGGAGGACGGCGTCGTCGAGGGCACCGTCATCGAGGTCGTCAAGGGCGGCCTGATCCTCGACATCGGCCTGCGTGGCTTCCTGCCCGCCTCGCTGGTGGAGATGCGCCGCGTGCGCGACCTGCAGCCCTACGTCGGTCAGACGCTCGAGGCCAAGATCATCGAGCTCGACAAGAACCGCAACAACGTGGTGCTGTCGCGTCGCGCCTGGCTGGAGCAGACCCAGTCCGAGGTCCGCCACGGCTTCCTCACCCAGCTCGGCAAGGGCCAGATCCGCAAGGGTGTGGTGTCCTCGATCGTCAACTTCGGCGCGTTCGTGGACCTCGGCGGTGTCGACGGTCTGGTGCACGTCTCCGAGCTGTCCTGGAAGCACATCGACCACCCCAGCGAGGTCGTGGCGGTCGGCGACGAGGTCACCGTCGAGGTGCTCGACGTCGACATGGACCGCGAGCGGGTCTCCTTGTCGCTCAAGGCGACGCAGGAGGACCCCTGGCAGCACTTCGCCCGCACCCACCAGATCGGTCAGATCGTGCCCGGCAAGGTCACCAAGCTGGTGCCCTTCGGCTCGTTCGTCCGGGTCGAGGAGGGCATCGAGGGCCTGGTGCACATCTCCGAGCTGGCCGAGCGCCACGTGGAGATCCCCGAGCAGGTCGTCCAGGTCAACGACGACGTCATGGTCAAGATCATCGACATCGACCTCGAGCGTCGCCGGATCTCGCTGTCGCTCAAGCAGGCCAACGAGACCGCGACGGCCAGCGACGTGGAGGAGTTCGACCCGACGCTCTACGGCATGACCGCGACCTACGACGAGCAGGGCAACTACGTCTACCCCGAGGGCTTCGACCCCGAGACGGGCGAGTGGCTCGAGGGCTTCGACGAGCAGCGCGCGGCCTGGGAGGAGCAGTACGCCCAGGCCCACGCCCGCTGGGAGGCCCACGTCAAGCAGCAGGCCGAGGCCAAGAAGGCCGAGGTCGAGGCCGGCGAGGCGACGTCCTACTCCTCCGGCGACACCGCCGACGAGGGCACGAGCGGTGCGCTGGCCTCCGACGAGGCGCTCCAGGCGCTGCGCGAGAAGCTCACCGGCGGCAACTGAGCCGACGGCGGTCGACCGCCCGCACGACAACCACGAAGACCCGGCGCAGTGCGCCGGGTCTTCGTGCGTCGTGAGCTCCTCGTCGGCCGGCTAGCGTGACGAGGGCGGGGCGAGCTGGGGGTCGAAGACGTGGGATCGGGGCGCGCTGACGGGGGAGTCGATGCGCCGGATCAGCGCCCACACCGTGGCGCTGACCATGAGGGCGGGAACCAGGATCAGGATCAACAAGAAGGTCATGGCAGAAATTCTTGCTCCATCGACTTCCTGCCACGAGTGGCAGGAATGACGTTGTTCGTTGATTTCCTGCCAATCTCGGGTGAGACTGGTGACCATGCAGAAGGTCGCCATCGTGGTGCAGGACGGCGTCTGGCCCTTCGGGCTGGGCGCGATGTGCGAGGTCTGGGCGGAGCCCGAGCACCCCGAGGACGGCACCCCGGTCTTCGACTTCCTCGTGGTGACGCCCCGGCCGGGTCGCATCCGCGGGCCGTCGGGGTTCGACCTCCACGTGGAGCACGGCCTCGAGGAGGCCGAGGACGCCGACCTGCTGATCCTGTCGCCGAAAGAGGACTTCCTCGCACCCTCACCGGAGGTCGCCGCGCTGGCCACCCGGGTCCACGAGCGCGGCGGCTGGCTGTTGGCACACTGCACCGGCGTCTTCCAGCTCGGCGAAACCGGGCTGCTCGACGGGCGTCGCTGCACCACCCACTGGCGCCATGTCGACGACCTGGCCCGACGCTTCCCGCGTGCCCAGGTCGACCCCGACGTGCTCTATGTCGACGAGGACCGGGTGGTCACCGGAGCCGGGGCGGCTGCCGGACTGGACGCCGCTCTCCACCTGATGCGCACCGAGTTCGGGGCGCGCGCCGCGGCCGCCACGGCGCGGCGCATCGTCGTACCACCGCACCGCGACGGTGGCCAGGCGCAGTTCATCGCCAGGCCGATCGCGGCGTGTGACGCCGACACGCTGACCCCCGTCCTGGTCTGGGCGCAGGAGCACCTCGACCAGGACCACACCGTCGAGAGCCTCGCGGCCCGTGCCCACCTGTCGCCCCGGACGTTCGCGCGGCGGTTCCGCGACGAGACCGGCACGACCCCGCACGCCTGGCTGACCCGCCAGCGGCTCCAGGCGGCCGAGGAGATGCTCGAGCGCACCGACCGGTCGGTGGAGTGGATCGCCCGCGAGGTCGGCTTCGGCAACGCCGCCGCGCTGCGCCACCACTTCACCCGTGACCGCGGCGTGAGCCCGCAGCAGTACCGCCGTACCTTCGCCTGCTGAACATCCGGGGTGAGGCAGGTCGTATCCTCAGCACGTGCTGAAGGTGGAGGGCCTGCTCGGCCTGCTCGTGCTCGCGTTGTGGATCTTCTCCATCATCGACGTCGCGGGGAGCCGCGAGCAGGACGTGCGGTCCCTGCCCAAGATCGCCTGGGTCTTCATCGTGCTGATCTTCCCGTTCGTGGGGTCGCTCGCGTGGCTGATCGCGGGCCGACCCGACCCGCGGCCGAGACCGGCGGCGGGCGCCGCCTCGCCCTACCCCGAGTACGACCGGCCCGGACGGATGCGAGCGTCGTCACCGGATGACGACGAGGCCTTCCTCCGTCAGGTCCGGGAACGAGCCGAGGAACAGCGCCGTCGCTACCGACAGCAGCGCGACGACGCGACCGACCCCGACGATCCGGAGGCCTGATGGGGCTGCGGGTCGCCCTCACCGGGGGCGTCGCCTCCGGCAAGAGCACCGTCGCGGCCATGCTCGTCGAGCTGGGGGCCGTCGTCATCGATGCGGACCTCCTTGCCCGCGAGGCGGTGGCGCCCGGCACCGATGGGCTCGCCGAGGTGGTGGCGGCGTTCGGGTCTCACGTCCTCACCGACGACGGGGAGCTGGACCGGCCGGCCCTGGGGGCGATCGTCTTCGCCGACGAGGACCGCCGGCGCACCCTCGAGGCGATCATCCATCCGCGCGTGCGGGCTCGGGCGGCCGAGCTCGAGGCCGCGGCCGCGCCCGGCGCCCTGGTCGTGCACGACATCCCGCTGCTCGTCGAGACGGGCCGGGCCGGGGAGTTCGATGCCGTCCTCGTCGTGGACGTCCCCGTGGCCACGCAGATCGAGCGCATGGTCGGCCTGCGCGGCATGACCGAGGCGGAGGCCACGGCACGGATCGCGGCCCAGGCCTCCCGTGAGCAGCGCGCCGCAGTCGCGACCTATCTGATCGACAACACCGGAAGCCTCGATGCGCTCCGCGCACGGGTCGACGAGATCGCCGCGGAGCTGGCGGACCGGTGAACGGTGCGACCGCGCCCCCCGTGCCGAGGCACGGGGGGCGCGGGCGTGACCATCGCAGAGCCCGGATCCAGCCGGGCGGACCTCAGGTGGCGGGGGTCCCGAACACCTCGATCTCCGTCAGGTCGCTGTAGGAGCAGCCCGAGTAGGGACCGTCGGGACAGTTGGTCGCGAAGTCCGGGGTCTGGTTGCTCAGGATCCAGAACTTCACATAGCGCACCCCGTCGCCGCCCGCGGTCGGGGCGACCTCGTTGACGCGGCCCCGGTCGTCCACGGTGAACGTGCCCTGCGCCGCCGTGGTCCAGGTGGACCCATCGGGAGACGTCTCGATCCGGTAGTCGCCGGTCGAGGCACTGCCGCCGTCCCCGCACGTCGCCGTCGGGTCGATCCCGAAGGAGTCGATGTCCACGGCGGTGTTCATGTCGATCACGATGTACTTCGGCACGAACACGTTGGTGGGCGTGCCGTCGTCGTCACCGGTGGTGCTGCCCCAGCCAGTGGTCAGGCTGGTGTCGATGGCCTGCGGCGGACCGCACACGGGGGAGTAGTCGGGCCCCGTGAAGTCGGCCACCTCAGCGCCACCCGACGCTGCCGCCCAGTCGCGGACCAGCTCGTAGTCGACCGTCGGGCTGCCGTTGGTCGTCACGGGCTGGTCGACCGGGATGTAGCCCGCCCCGGACACGACCACCTTGGCGTAGGTGCCCGCATAGAGACCGTCGATCTCATAGTTCCCGTCGGCGTCCGTGACGTCGGTGAACTGGTCGCCGAACCCGGCGACCTGCACCACCGCGCCGGCCACGGGCTGACCCGTGATCGAGTCGGTCACCGTGCCGGAGATGGACGTCCTCGGCGTCGTCGGCGCCGGCGGCATGCTGAAGTCCTCGGCCGGGTAGGCGTCGTTGCCGTCGATGGCACCGGCGAAGTAGCCCATGCCGCGATGGGCGAACAGTCGCCACAACGCCTTGGCGTGCGACTGCCCATAGGCGACGGTGTCGGCCTGCAGGATCGCGTTGCGCATGTCCAGCATCGACGGGTCGTCGCTGGACAGCGACATCGCCCGCGTGATCAGCGTGTCGGCGACCCGGTGGCCGAAGGCCGAGCGGATGTCCCAGAGGGTCTGGGCCCAGACCTCGCCACTGGAGTGAACCTCGGGCCCGCCGCCGATCGCGGGGAAGTCGCCGTAGGTGTAGCCGCCCTGTCCGCCGATCACCGGCTGGGCACAGCCGGCTGCCGTGGCGCCGACCGCGCAGTCGATGGCCATCGTCCGGAACGGCGCGCCGGCCGTGAGATAGATGCCCTCGAAGACCTGACCGCTCCGAGCGGTGTCCTTCACGAAGCCCTTCATCACGAGGTAGTCCATGGCGTAGTAGTCGCTCCACGCCTCGCCCATCGAACCGGCCTCGATGCTGTTGAGCGTGGAGTTGCCTGCCGCGTCGATGACCAGGCGGTTGGAGAGCCCGTGGATGTACTCGTGGTACTCCACGCTGGCGTCGAAGGCCGAGCTCGTCGGGACCCAGGGGTCCGTCGCGTCGTCGGCGCCGGGGAAGTGCCACAGGTACATCTGCATCGTGGGCGGCGTCCCGTCCGGAGGCGTGTCCATGTTGGCGTTGTCGATGTGGTTGCCATCGGGCATGCCGCCGTTGGTGGCGGCGCCGTCGAGCGCGTTGAGCAGCACCGGGTCACCGCCCGACGCCTGGAAGTTGCCGGCCGCCGGTGTGAAGGCGATCGGTCGCTTGGCCAGGTAGTCGTGGAAGTTGCTGGCGAGATAGAAGGCCTGCGTGACGTCCGCCTTGCGGTTCTCGTGCCAGGAACGGACCTTGTGGGGGTTCCAGGTACAGATGTAGTCGGTGCAGAAGCCGGAGGCCCGCTTGCCGAAGCGCTGGAGCGCGAACTGGGCGCCGCGCTCGGTGCCGGGCACGGGGGTCTTCTCGCTGGCCTGGAGCTGGTTGTCGTCGTTGACGTCGGACCAGGCGATGACACTGGACCCGTTGAGGAACGTGGCGCGCTTGGTCAGCCAGCCACGCGCGATCAGGTTGACCGTCCTCGCGTCACCCCCACGGGCCGCGCCGGGGTAGTAGTCATAGACATAGGCGTCGCCGTCGGCCTGGTTGACCGTCGATCGTCGGAACAGCACCGTGCCGTTGGCGGCGTCGAGCACGTGCTGGTAGCTCAGCCCGGCGCCCGCGCGGACATAGGTCGACCAGCCGGGCCGCAGGCCCTGAGGGGTCAGGAACCAGACCCGCTTGGCATAGTCGTGGTTGGACCAGACGGTCTCGCCGGCCTTGGTCCGCGCGGTGGCCGACGCGTCGACCTTGCCGCCTACGTCGCGTGCGGCCAGCGTTCGGGCCGCGGCCGCGGTCGACGTGGCACGCGGCGCGTCGGCGGCGAGGCCGGGGAGCCCGGACACGGGGCTGCCCTGCACGGAGATGATGCGGCCGCGACCGTCGACGTTCACCCGCAGACCGTTGCCGAACACCGTCACGCCGTCGACCCGCTGGGTCCACGACAGGTGGTGGATGCCGAGGGCGTCGCGGTAGTCGCGGCGCAGGGTCAGCGTCGACAGGTCGCGGGCGGTCAGCCCGAGCAGGCTGCGGTGGTCTCGGACGTAGCGCAGCGCGACAGCGGCGGCGCTTCCGGCTGCGGGACGGGAGAGGAACCCGTCGGTGCGGCCGAGGTTGCGGACCGTGCGGGTGAGCGGGTCGATCGAGAGGGTGGCCTGGTCGCCCAGCGAACGCAGGTAGCTGCGGGCTGAGGGCGTCAGCGCCCGGGCGGTGGCCCGGTCGGCCTTGAGGACCGCGCGGGTCCCGAGTTGGCGGGCGTCGAGATAGCCCGGGGTTCGTTGGTGCGGCTCGGCGTGGCGTGGCCGGGCCTGCGTCGATGACGTGTCGGCGGACGAGCTCGGCTGGATAAGCAGCGCTCCGACCACGGACATCGCGGCGAGGGTGGCCGCGAGGTGGCGTCTGGACAAGGTGGTGGGCCCCTTCTGTCGGGAAGTGCGCCGACCGGCGCCCCCTCACCCTAGGAAATGTGGCGCAACGCACAACACCCCCACGGGCGGGTTTGCCCGGGGGGTGTCGTGGGTAAGGCGCGGGGGCACGCTGACGCGTGCCCGGCTGCTCAGGCGGCCAGATCGGGATCGGCGAAGCGGCGAAGCTTGGCGAGAGCCTCCCGCTCCAACTGGCGCACGCGCTCGGCCGAGATCCCGTGACGAGCACCGATGTCGGCCAGCTTGTGCTGACGACCGTCGACCAGGCCATAGCGGGACCGGATGATGTCGGCGGCACGCTCATCGAGCTGGTCGACCAGGTTGTTGAGCCGGTCGCGGGCCTCGACGTCGAGCACGGTCAGGTCGGGACCGGGCGCGGTCTCCTGGGCCATCAGGTCGCCTAGCGAGGTGTCGCCGTCCTCGTCAACCGGGGTGTCGAGGCTGACGTGCTCACGGCCCCAGGCCATCAGGTCGAGCACCCGCTCGAGCTCCATGCCGAGCTCGTGGGCGATCTCCTCCGGCTCCGGGTCACGGCCGAGCTGACGCTCGAGGGTCCGGCGGGCGCCGCCGACCTGGTTGAGCTCCTCCACGACGTGGACGGGCAGCCGTACGACGCGGGCCTGCTGGGCGATGCCCCGCGTGATCGCCTGGCGCACCCACCACGTGGCATAGGTCGAGAACTTGTAGCCCTTGGTGTAGTCGAACTTCTCGACCGCACGGATCAGGCCGGTGTTGCCCTCCTGGATCAGGTCCAGCATGGGCATCTGGGCGCGGCCGTACTTGCGGGCGATGGAGACCACCAGGCGCAGGTTGGCCGTGATGAACGTGTCGACGGCCTTGCGGCCCTCCTCGGCGAGCCACTCGAGCTCCTCCTTGGTGGCACCACCCGGGGCGCCGCCCTTGCGACGGCCCCAGCGGCCCTCGGCCAGCAGCTGCTCGGCGAGCAGCCCGGCCTCGATGGTCTTGGAGAGCTCGACCTCGGTCGCGGCATCCAACAGGGGGTTGCGCGCGATCTCATCCAGGTAGAGCCCGACGCTGTCGCGTCCTTCGATCTCCCGCGTCCGGGACGTTGCGGTGCTCGTTGCCATCCTGCGTCCTCCTCCTCGGTGGAGTCCCGGTATGAGCCGGTTTCCACAGCGTCATCAACGTTCCGTCGAGCGGGGTCATTCCCGATTTAGGAAGGTTCACCTGACTTGACGTACGGGAGGTACCCGAAGTTGCAGGAGTCGCGAACTTTCAGCGAGTTCTCAGCCTGTCGCCACGCTCAGACGGAGGGCCGATCGACCCGCGCCGCGGCGAGTCCCATCCGGTCGAGGATCCAGGCCAGCGAGAACGCCCGGTCGTGCCAGGCCTTGTAGCGGCCCGACACGCCGCCGTGGCCGGCGGCCATCTCGGTGCGGAGCAGGAAGTGGCGGCGCCCGACCGCCGTGGCTCGCAGTCGGGCGACCCACTTGGCCGGCTCGACATAGAGCACGCGCGTGTCGTGCAGCGAGGTCTCCGCGAGGATCGGCGGGTAGTCCACGGCCGCCACGTTGTCGTAGGGCGCATAGGCGCGGATGGTGGCGTAGGCCTCGGGGTCGTCCTCGGGGTTGCCCCACTCGTCGTACTCGGTGACGGTCAGCGGGAGCGTCGCGTCGAGCATGGTGGTGAGGTTGTCCACGAACGGCACGCTCGCCACGATGCCAGCGAACTGCTCGGGCGCCTGGTTGACCACGGCGCCCATGAGCAGGCCGCCCGCGCTGCCGCCCTCGGCCACCATCGTGTCCGCCGTGGTCCAGCCCGTGTCGACCAGATGGCGGGCGCACGCGATGAAGTCGGAGAACGAGTGCTGCTTGTGGGCGAGCTTGCCCTCGTCGTACCACCGGCGGCCGAGCTCGCCCCCGCCGCGCACGTGGGCGATCGCGAAGGCCGCGCCGCGGTCGAGCATGGAGAGCCGGGCCACGGAGAAATAGGGGTCGATGGAGTACTCGTAGGCGCCGTAACCATAGAGGAGGAGAGGGGCCGGGCCGCGGTCGTGCAGACCGCGGGGTGCGACCAGCGAGATCGGCACCCGCTCACCGTCCGGGGCCGTCGCCCAGAGCCGGTGCTCCTCATAGGCGTCGGGGTCATAGCCGCCCAGCACCGGCGTACGACGCAGCAGCGTCAGCTCGCGGGCGCGGACGTCGTAGTCATAGACCGACGACGGCACGGCCATCGTCGTGTAGCCCAGTCGCACCGTCGGCTGGGTGAACGACGGGTTGCCACCGGAGCCGACGGTATAGATCTCGGCGTCGAACTCGACGAGATAGTCGTCGACGACGCCCTCGTCACCCAGCTCGAGGATGCGGAGCTGGGTGAGGCCCTCGCTCCGCTGCTGCACCACCAGGTGGCCGGCGAAGGCGTCGACGGAGTCCAGGCGCACCGCCGGGTTGTGGGGGACCAGTGGTCGCCATCCGTCGGGGTCGGTCGGCTCGAGCGGGGCGATGCCGATCTCGAAGTCGGGTCCGGTGGCATTGTGGAGCACGAGGAAGACATCCTCGCCTGCGATCACGGCATGCTCGAGGCTGTATTCGAGGCCCTCCCGACGTGGGGAGTAGAGCCGCATCCCGCGGTCGGGGTGGTCGAGGTCGAGCACGTGGTACTCGGTCGTCGTCTTGGAACCGGCGACCACGATGAGGAAGCGGTCGCTGCGGCTGCGGCCGCAGCCGACCCAGAACCGGGCGTCGGGCTCGACGAACACGAGCTCGTCGTCCTCCTGAGCGGTGCCGAGCCGGTGGCGCCAGACCCGGTCCGGGCGCCAGGTGTCGTCCACGGTCGCGTAGTAGAACTCCGTGCCCTCGCGGTTCCACGTGACGCCGCCGGCGACCTGCACGAGCTCGTCGGGCAGCAGCTCACCCCGCTCGAGGTCCTTGACGCGGACGGTGAAGCGCTCGTCGCCGGTGGTGTCGGTGGCATAGGCCAGCAGCCGCTCGTCGGGACTGATGGAGGATCCGCCGAGGGAGAAGAAGTCGTGGCCCTCGGCCAGCTCGTTGAGGTCGAGCAACAGCTCCTCACCCGGCAGCGCGGGCTGGTCGGGGCCGAGGTGCTCCGCGGGCCGCGGCGGGGTCCAGTCGTCCTCCGCGGTCACGGGCACGCGGCAGCTGGCGCCGTACTCACGACCCTCGAAGCTGCGGCCGTAGTACCAGTGGCCGCGGTTGCGCGTCGGGACCGACAGATCGGTCTCCTGGGTACGCGCCTTGATCTCCTCGAAGATCGCTTGGCGCAGGTCGGCCAGGTGGGCCGTCTGCTCCTCGGTATAGGCGTTCTCCGCCTCGAGGTACGAGACGACCGCCGGGTCGTCCTTGGCGCGCAGCCACTCGTAGTCGTCGATGCGGGTGTGGCCGTGGTGCGTGCGGGTGACGGGTCGCCGGTCGGCGACGGGAGGCTGCATGGGGTGGAGCGTAGCCTCGGCGGGTGGACCTCAACGCGGACCTCGGAGAAGAGATCACCGACGACGCCGGTCTGCTCGCGGTCATCAGCAGCGCCAACGTGGCGTGCGGCTATCACGCAGGCAACGCGGCCATCATGCGCGAGGTGTGCGCGGAGGCCGTACGGCGCGGCGTGTCGCTGGGCGCCCAGGTGTCCTACGCCGACAGGGCCGGCTTCGGGCGCACCGAGCTCGACGTGCCGAGCGCCCTGCTGACCGAGCAGGTGGCCGACCAGGTGGGGCTGCTGACCGAGATCGCCCGAGCCGAAGGCACCGACGTGCGCTATCTGAAGCCGCACGGCGCGCTCTACCACCGGGTGGCCCGCGATCCCGAGCAGGCGGCCGCGGTCCTCGCCGGATCGGGGAGTCTGCCGGTCCTCGGACTGCCCGGTGCGGTCATCCTCGACCTGGCCGTGCAGGCCGGTCGGGACACCTGGCGCGAGGGGTTCCCCGACCGGGGCTATACGTCGTCGGGCGGCCTGGTGCCGCGGGGCGAGCCGGGCGCCCTGGTGGCCGACCAGACACAGATCGCGGCCAACGCCGTTCGCCTGGCCGAGACCGTCGACTCCGTGTGTGTTCACGGTGACAGTCCCGGGGCCGTTGACGCCGCCATGGCCGTGCGCGCCGCGCTCGAACGGGCGGGTTATCCCCTCCGCGGACTGTGAGTTCTCCACAGAGTGAAGGCTTCACATTGTGGAGAAACCGGCCCCACCTGTGGACGCCGGGGCCCGCGCTGTGGACGACACGCCGAGAGCGCGAAAATGCCTGAAATTCTTGGGCGCAACCCCTTGTGCGGCCTGGCGAACCGGGCGTAGAACTTCTCCTACCAACCCCGTTCGCGGGGGAGGGGATCGGACCGGAAGGAAGATCCAGACGGCGGGTTCGCCCGCCGCGCGAGCCCAGTGACGGGGCGAGCGGGATCCGAGGGCCGGAGCGATCGATCGGGCGTCACTGAACCGGTCAAACCCGAGGGGCTCCTGATGCTCATACCATCTGGAGCCCCTCACCTTTTGTGTCCCCATTCTCGGCCCTGACCCTCCCCGCTGGCCAGTCCCGCCCGGTGAACACCAGGTGACGCTCGGGCGATACTGGCGACGTGACGCTCGTGAGCCGGCCGGTCGGGCCCCGCGCCCTGCTCGTCGAGACCGGCGACGAGACACGGGCGCTGTCGCTGGCCCAATGGGTACGCCGCACCGGGATCGCGGCCGACGAGGTCGTGCCGGCCGCCACGACGGTGCTGCTCGACGGTGTCCCCGACCTCGACGCGGCACGCGAGCGACTCCGCGACTGGCCGGACGTGCCGCCCGTGATCGACGATCGCCTGGTCGAGCTGCCGGTGGTCTATGACGGCCCCGACCTCGCCTTCGCCGCGGACGCCTGGGGCCTCTCGACGTCCGGCGCCGTGGCGCTGCACACCGGCCACGAGTTCGTCGTGGCGTTCTGCGGGTTCGCGCCCGGCTTCGCCTATCTCAGGGGCCTGCCCCAGGAGCTGGCCCTGCCCCGGCTCGCCACGCCACGCACCCGGGTCCCGGCCGGCGCGGTCGCCGTCGCGGACCGGTGGACCGGGGTCTATCCGTCCGCGTCGCCGGGCGGCTGGCGGCTGCTCGGGCACACGGAGGTCGCGTTGTTCGACGCAGCGCGGGAGGAGCCGGCGCTCCTCGCACCCGGGACCCGGGTCAGGCTGGTGGCGCGCTGATGGGGCTGACGGTGGTGACGGCCCCCGGCCTGGTCACCGTGCAGGATCTGGGTCGGATCGGCTATGCCCACCTCGGCGTGCCCCGAGCGGGGGCGCTCGACGCCCCGGCCGCCGCCCTCGCCAACCGGCTGGTGGGCAACGACCCGGCGGCCGCGGTCCTCGAGACGACCCTCCTCGGGGTCGCCTTCACCACCGACCGGGCCCTCACCATCGCGGTCACCGGGGCGCCCTGCGGCGTCACCGTCGACGGCCGCCACCGCGCCCACGGCGAACCGGTGACTGCCCCCGCGGGTGCGACCGTCGAGGTCGGGCCTGCGACCAGCGGCGTGCGCAGCTATGTCGCCGTCGCCGGTGGTGTCGGCGTGGACGCCGTGCTGGGCTCGCGGTCCACCGACACGCTCGCCTGGATCGGCCCCCCGCGACTGGCGGCCGGGATGACGCTGCCCGTGGGTCCACCCGGTCGCCCACGCCCCGTCGACACCGTGGTCGCGCCCCGCAGCGACGGGGCCGTCAGGCTGTTCGCCGGGCCGCGCCTGGACTGGTTCACGCAGACGGCGTGGCGGACGCTGACCCACACGCCGTACGTCGTGACCGGCGACGCCGACCGGGTCGGGGTGCGCCTGCGCGGGGCGGTGCTGGAGCGCCGGCGCGTCGAGGAGCTCCCCAGCGAGGGCATGGTCGTCGGCGCTGTCCAGGTGCCGCCGGACGGCCAGCCGGTCGTGCTGCTGGCCGACCATCCGGCCACCGGTGGCTATCCGGTCATCGGTGTCGTCGTCGCCGCCGATCTGGCCCGCTGCGCCCAGCTGAGGCCGGGTGACGAGGTGAGGTTCAGCCCTCACGGGGGTGGAGCGGGCTGAGCAACGGGTCGTCCCAGGCGAAGGACCGGACCGGGCCGATGGGCGACTCGCGGGTCTCGAAGCGGACGGTCACCACGCCGCGACCCGAGCCCCATACCCAGCCTTGGCCCATCTCCTCGTGAACCACGTCCATGCCGGGCGCCCAGACCCGCTGGCGCGCCGTCGGCACCTCGGGCAGCTGCTCGGGCTCGTCGTCCTCGTCGCTCTCGCCGAACAGGTCCTCCTGGATCCAGTCGGCCAGGCCGGAGACCCCCACCCCGAGCAGGCGTACGCCTCCCGAGGTGTCGAGGTCGGCCAGCAGCGAGCGGGCGAGCCGGGCGATCGTGCCCGCGGTGTCGGTCGGTGAGGCCAGGGTGGTCGACCGGCTCAGCGTGGTGAAGTCGTGGAGGCGGACCTTGATGGTCACCGTGCGACCGGAGAGCCCGTGCTTGCGCAGCCGACCCGCGACCTCGCCGGCCTGTCGGGTGAGCAGGCCCTCCATGAGGCGTCGGTCGGTCAGGTCGGTGTCATAGGTGCCCTCGACGCTCACCGACTTGGTCTCGCGTTCGGGCTCGATCGGGCGGTCGTCCCGGGCCCGCGCCAGCGCATGCAGGCCGAGACCGTGGGCTCGGCCGACCAGCCGGACCAACTCGTCCTGGCTCACCGTCTCGAGCTCAGCCACGGTGTGGATGCCGGCGCGCCGCAGGCGTTCGGCGGTCGCAGGACCGACGCCGGGGATCACCGTGACATGCATGGGGCGGAGCAGGTCGAGCTCGGTCCCGGGCGGCACGACGACGAGGCCGTCGGGCTTGTCGAGGTCACTGGCCACCTTGGCCATGAACTTGGAGGTGGCCAGGCCCACCGACGCCGTCAGCCCGTGGGTCACCTCGGTGACCCGGGCCCGCAGCTCCTCGGCCAGCGCCGTGACCGTCGCGACCTCGAGGTCCGGCAGGTCCGCGTGCTCGAGGTCGACGAAGGCCTCGTCGAGGGACAGCGGCTCGACGAGGGGCGACACTGACCGCAGCACGCCCATCACCGCGTCACTGGCCTCGCGGTAGGCCGGGAACCGCCCGCTCAGGAACGCCGCGTGCGGACACCGGGCCCGGGCCTCGCGTGTGGACATCGCCGACCGAACCCCATAGCGGCGCGCCTCATAGGACGCCGTGGACACCACGCCGCGCCCGCCGACGCCGCCGACCACGACCGGCTTGCCGCGCAGCGACGGCTTGTCACGCTGCTCGACCGAGGCGAAGAACGCGTCGAGGTCGAGGTGGAGGACCGACGCGGTGGCACGCATCAGCGACCCCTCACCGGGTGCTCCAGGACGGCATGGCGGCAACGTACCCGCTCGCGCCGACACCGCCGTACGGCGGACCACCCGGACCGCTGTGCGTCCACAACCCCGCGTCGATCGAGGCCGTCCACAGCCTGCTCCCGGGCCCCGCCGCGACCACCCCGCCGCGCCCAGAGTCGACCCATGACGAACCCACCCCGGCTCGTGGCGCGCACCCCCGAGGACGTCCTCGCCCTGGTCCCCGTGCTGCTCGGCTTCCACCCCACCCACTCCGTGGTCATGCTGACCTTCGGCGCCCGGCGTCCCTTCCACGCGCGGGTCGACGTCCCCGCGGCCCGTCGCGACATCGGCGACGTCGTCGAGCTGCTCGTCGCACCGGTCGCTCGCGAAGGCGCCACGTCAGTCGTCCTCGTGCTCTATGCCGATGACGGGCCGCTGCCTCGACGGTTCGTGCGCGACGTGATCGCCGCCATGCGCGACCACGGCGTCGAGGTCAAGGAGGCGTTGCGCGTCAGCGACGGCCGGTGGTTCCCGCTGCTCCACCAGGTGAAGGCCGGCCGGGCGGGCCGCCCCTTCGACATCTCGGCCCACCCCTTCCTGGCCGACGCCGTGCTGCGCGGGGAGGTCATGCTGGAGTCGCGCGAGGCGCTGGCCCGCTCCCTGGCGGCCGACCCGGAGGCCGTCGCGAGCGTCCAGGGGCCGCTGGCGCTGATCGGCCCCCCGGCTCGCGACCAGCTGTCGGCCGAGACGGCGTGGCTGCGCAGCGTCGTCATCGACGGCCTCGCGGGCCGGGTGCCGCCGCCGGACCAGATGGCCCGGCTGCTGGTCGACCTGACCGAGCTCGAGCTGCGCGAACGGGTGTGGGCGATGCTCGAGCGGCCGCTGGCCGGCGCTCACGTCGACCTGTGGACCCGCGTGCTGCGGGCGGCGCCCGAGGGCTATGTCGCGGCGCCCGCGATGCTGCTGGGGTTCGCCGCGTGGTTGGACGGCCGCGGTGCCCTGGCCTGGTGCGCCCTGGACCGCTGCTTCGAGGAGCGCCGCGGCGACCCGCTCGCCGACGCGCTGGCCGAGTCCCTGCTCCGTGCGGTCCCGCCCAGCGTGTGGGACGAGACCGTGGCCGAACGTCGGGCGTGAGGCGGGGTTCGTCGCTGGCCGGACGGACGCTGTTGCGGCGTGCCCTCGGGCTCTAGGGTTCCCTCATGGGAGAAGAGGTCGACGCCCAGGAGTTCTCACGGGCTGACCGGACCAGGCACCGCGAGAAGGTCCGTCGCTGCCTGGACGTGTTCGAGCGGATGCTGCGTGAGTCGCGGTTCGACACCGACGACCCGATGACCGGGCTCGAGGTCGAGCTCAACCTGGTCGACGAGGCCGGCGACCCCGCGCTCAAGAACGCCGAGGCGCTCGAGGCGATCGCCGACCCCGACTTCCAGACCGAGCTCGGGCAGTTCAACATCGAGATGAACGTCCAGCCGGCCAAGCTCCGCGAGGGCGGGCTCACGACGTTCGAGGACAGCCTGCGACGCAGCCTCAACGACGCCGAGCACAAGTCGGCCGCGATCGGTGCCCATCTGGTCATGATCGGCATCCTGCCGACGCTGGCCGAGGGCCACATGGCGCCGTCCTCGATCAGCGCCAACCCCCGCTACAAGCTGCTGAGCGAGCAGATCCTCGAGGCCCGGGGCGAGGACATCCTCATCGACATCTCGGGGCACCACGAGCGGCTGCGGACCACCTCCGACTCGATCCTGCCCGAGGCCGCCTGCACCAGCACGCAGTTCCACGTGCAGACCTCACCCGACGACTTCCCGGACTACTGGAACGCCTCCCAGGTCATCGCCGGCGTGCAGGTGGCGCTGGGGGCCAACTCGCCCTACCTGCTCGGCAAGGAGCTGTGGCGCGAGACCCGGATCCCACTCTTCGAGCAGGCCACGGACACCCGGAGCGAGGAGCTCAAGGTGCAGGGCGTCCGCCCGCGCGTATGGTTCGGCGAGCGCTGGATCACCTCCGTGTTCGACCTCTTCGAGGAGAACGTCCGCTACTTCCCGGCACTGCTGCCGATCACCGAGGACGAGGACCCGGTCGCCGTCCTCGAGGAGGGCGGCATCCCCAAGCTTCCCGAGCTGCGGCTCCACAACGGGACCATCTATCGCTGGAACCGCCCGGTCTATGACATCCAGGGCGGGGTTCCCCACCTGCGCGTCGAGAACCGCATCCTCGGGGCCGGCCCGACCGTGGCCGACATGATGGCCAACGCGGCGTTCTACTTCGGCCTGGTCCGCTCGCTGGCCGACAACGAGCGGCCGCTGTGGAGCCAGATGTCGTTCAGCGCGGCCGAGGAGAACTTTCACACCGCCGCGCTCCACGGCATCGACGCCCAGCTCTACTGGCCCGGCATCGGGCAGGTCCCGGCCACCGAGCTCGTGCTGCGACGACTGCTGCCGCTGGCCCACGAGGGTCTGGAGCGGTGGGGGGTCGAGACCTCGGTGCGCGACCGCCTGCTCGGCATCATCGAGCAGCGCTGCCTCACCGGTATCAACGGCGCCGAGTGGTTCGTCACCAAGATGGGCGAGCACCGCCAGGCCGACCGCTACGAGGCACTGCGCCACGTGCTTCACGAATACCGTGACCACATGCACACCAACGAGCCGGTCCACACCTGGGGCTGACCCGTCGGCTCGTCGCCGCCCGGCAGACGACCGCGGGACGGAGCCGCGGTCAGCGTCGGCGGGGACGACGCCACTGCTGCGCCAGGCCGCTGCGCGGGTCCCACCAGGCCGTCTTGGTGACCACGACGAACGTGAGCGGCACCCCGGCCTCCGCATAGGCCGCCCGGGCCGCGGCGAGCCACGCTGCGTCGAGGTCGTGCCACGTGATCGCGCCCGGCCGGGTCAGCCAGCAGGCCGGCGCTGGGCTGGGCGTGGACTCCGGGGGCAGCGATCGCGCCAGCAGCGCGGCCACCACCTCGGTGCGCAGCCCGAGGTCGGCCGCGGTGCCGTCGTCGGTCCACGACCGCCGCGGCCCGCCCGGCGTACCGACCGAGATCGTCGCTGGGAACCGACGGGTGCGACCCCAGACAGTCAGCTCCATGACCAGCGCCCGCAGCCCGCGACGCAGTGATCGGGGCAGCGGTTCGACGAGGCCGGAGGACACCGGAGCAGCCTCGCGCAGACCGCGGTGTGACCGGATTGACCATCCACAGGCTGCGACGTGACGAGCGATTCGATACCGTGCGTGGAGGGAGGGCCCATTCTGGGCTGTCGTCGCAGAAGGAGTGGTCGATGGGGACCGTCGTGGTGGGATACGTAGTGAAGCCCGAGGGCGACGCCGCACTGGCACGCGCCATCGAGGAAGCCAAGCTGCGCAACAGTCGACTCATCGTGGTCAACTCCCATCGGGGCGGAGACGAGTTCGACGGCACCGAGTCGCGCCGAGCCGACGAGGCGATGGCCAAGGTCGACCAGCAGCTGAAGGACGCCGGCGTCGACCACGAGGTCCGCGAGATGGTGCGAGGCTTCGAGCCGGCCGAGGACCTCATCAGCATCGCTGAGGCCAACGACGCCGAGCTCATCGTCATCGGGCTGCGCCGACGGTCACCGGTCGGCAAGCTGATCCTCGGCAGCAACGCGCAGCGGATCCTGCTCGACGCCCACTGCCCGGTGCTGGCGGTCAAGGCGGCCGACGCCGACTGATCGGGACGGCCCGTTCCGCCCGCCCTGGCGCCGGTGATGCAGGATGGGCCCATGGCGATCCACATCACCGGTGACGACACCGCCGACCAGGTGCTGACCGACGACCCGTTCGCGCTCCTGGTCGGGATGATGCTCGACCAGCAGTACCCCATGGAGCACGCCTTCCGCGGCCCGGCCAAGGTGTTGGAGCGCTTCGGGACGCTGGCGCCCGACCGGATCGCGGCCGCCGAGCCCGAGGAGTTCGCCGCACTGTGCTCGACGCCCCCGGCGATCCACCGCTTCCCGGGCTCGATGGCGGCGCGACTCCAAGAGCTCGCCCGCGTGATCGTCGACGACTACGACGGCGATGTGACGCGGCTGTGGACGGAGGCGGCGACCGGCAAGGAGCTGCTGCGGCGCGTCAACGCGCTGCCCGGCTTCGGCCAGCAGAAGGCGCGCATCTTCGTGGCCCTGCTGGCCAAGCAGCTCGACGTACGCCCCGACGGCTGGGAGGCCGCTGCCGGTGCCTACGCCGAGCCTGGCTACCGGTCGGTCGCGGACGTCGTCGACCCGGAGTCGCTGCAGAAGGTGCGCGACCACAAGAAGGAGATGAAGGCCGCCGCGAAGCGGTCCTGAGGTCCGGTGCGGCTGGCGCTGGAGCCGCCGGCCGCCACCTGGGTGGGGGAGTGCAGGATCGTGACCACGGTCATGGCACAATGTCCGAGCGGCACTTGACGTCACCGGGCTTCGCCGCGCCCTACGTCGTTCTACGAGAGGTTTTCGTGTCCTCGAGCGCACGCAAGACAACCGCCAAAGCACCTGCGAAGACTGCCAAGGCGAGCCCGGCCAAGAAGGCCCCCGCGACCAAGGCGACGGCCACCAAGGCAGCGCCGGCCAAGGCAGCGAAGGCCGCCCCCAAGGCCGCCGCCCCGGCCGCCAAGGCGGCGCCGGCCAAGAAGGCCGCGGCCAAGAAGGCCGCTCCCGCCACCAAGGCGGTCGAGGTTGAGCCCGGCATCGAGATCGAGGACGAGGCCCCCATCGAGCTCGACGACCTCGAGATCGACGAGCCGGACACCGCTGAGCAGGCCGTCCCCGACGCCGTCGCGGTCGGGCCCGACGGCAAGAAGCTGCTCCCCGACATCGACGACGCCGAGTTCGAGAAGGACGTCGTCGCCGACCCCACCATCGTCGAGGACGAGCGGCAGGCCTTCGTCGTCTCCGACGCCGACGACACCGGCGAGCCCGAGCAGCAGGTGATGGTCGCCGGGGCGACCGCAGACCCGGTCAAGGACTACCTCAAGCAGATCGGCAAGGTCCCGCTCCTCAACGCCGAGATGGAGGTCGAGCTGGCCAAGCGCATCGAGGCGGGCCTCTTCTCGGACGAGAAGCTCGCCAAGGGCGGCAAGATCTCCGACAAGATGCGCGAGGAGCTCGAGTGGATCGCCGAGGATGGTCGGCGCGCCAAGAACCACCTCCTCGAGGCCAACCTCCGGCTCGTGGTCAGCCTCGCCAAGCGCTACACCGGCCGCGGCATGCTCTTCCTCGACCTGATCCAGGAAGGCAACCTCGGCCTCATCCGGGCGGTCGAGAAGTTCGACTACACCAAGGGCTACAAGTTCTCGACCTATGCGACCTGGTGGATCCGCCAGGCGATCACGCGGGCGATGGCCGACCAGGCACGCACGATCCGCATCCCGGTGCACATGGTCGAGGTGATCAACAAGCTCGCCCGGGTGCAGCGCCAGATGCTGCAGGACCTGGGCCGCGAGCCAACCCCCGAGGAGCTCGCCAAGGAGCTCGACATGACCCCCGAGAAGGTCATCGAGGTCCAGAAGTACGGCCGCGAGCCGATCTCGCTGCACACCCCGCTGGGGGAGGACGGCGACTCCGAGTTCGGTGACCTGATCGAGGACTCCGAGGCGATCGTCCCGGCCGACGCGGTCAGCTTCACCCTGCTTCAGGAGCAGCTCCACGCCGTGCTCGACACGCTCTCCGAGCGCGAGGCCGGCGTGGTGAGCATGCGTTTCGGTCTCACCGACGGCCAGCCCAAGACCCTCGACGAGATCGGCAAGGTCTATGGCGTGACCCGTGAGCGAATCCGCCAGATCGAGTCCAAGACGATGTCCAAGCTGCGCCACCCCTCGCGCTCCCAGGTGCTCCGCGACTACCTGGACTGATCGACACTCGCGCCCCTACGGCGTCGCCGGGGCCGGACCGCGTTGCGCGGTCCGGCCCTTCGCATGCAACCCGGCGGCGCCGTGTCGCGTCTTGCCCCCGCGGGTACCTGCCCGCAGATCCATCGGATGAGGGGGACACCGACATGTTCAATCGCACCATCACCACCGGCGCCGTCGCCGGCGCGCTCACCGCGATCGTGCTGGGCGCGGCGCCGGCCGTCGCGGCCACGGCGATCACGCCCGACGCGGCCGAGGGCACCCAGCAGGCCGACCTGCTCAAGGTCAAGACCGTCAACGAGGCCGGGCTGAGGGTTCGGCTGACCTTCGACGACATCCGCCGGTCGGGGGCGCGCTACAGCCAGGGCGTCACGGTCTTCGTGGACACCGACGCCAGCCGCAAGGGTCCCGAGCTTGCGATGACCGGCGGCCTGAACACCGGGACGGACTACCAGCTGGTGCGGGTGCGCCACTGGCAGCTCGCGCAGACCCCGCTCAGCTGCTCCTACCGGCTGACCCTTGACTGGCGCCACGACGTCGCGATCGCTCGGATCGGGGACGACTGTCTCGGCGACCACAGCGCCGTCCGCGTCGGCGCCCGGGTCAACGAGACCCACCAGGGCACGCGTACGGCCGACTGGCTGGTGGCTCGCCGGGCGCTCGTCGGCCCGGTGGCCCAGGGCTGAGCCCGGAACCGGCTGAGGATGGGTCGGTCCAGGAGACCGCTCCTGGGTACCCGAGTCGCTCAGGAACGGTCTCCTGCACCACGGCGGGGGGCCGAGTTCGCCTCGACTCCCCGCGCGAGGTCCTTTTCGGCACCCGCGGGCGACATATGATGGGAAACGCAGAAAGCCCCCGGTGACCCGAGACGCCGGGGGCTTTCGCTGTGCCTGCCACGGTGAGGTCGGGCGTCGTACGGCCCAGAAATGGCTGGAAGGCTCCCGGGCGCGAAACGGGAGCCTTCCCAAGGCCACCCGAGGAGGGTGGGCGGCCGGCCACTCGGATCGCCCTGCCGAGGGCGCTCAGAGGTTCTTGAGCAGGAATGTAGCGACGGCCGATACGCGATGGAGGCCGAATGCGAAAATTCGGTAAAGATTCCTGCGGCCGCCTCAGCCGGCGGCGACGAGCCCGATCGCGACCGCGCACAGCGCCAGTCCCCACGCCTGGCCGCGGTGGATGTGCTCGCGCAGGACGGTGGCGGCGAGGATGACCGTCATCGCCGGATAGAGCGAGGTCAGCACGGCGGCCACGCTCAGGTAGCCCTCGTGGGTCGCGAGCAGGAACGACAGCGTCGCCACCCCGCCGAGGACGCCGCTGATGACGCCGAACGCCGCATAGCCGCTGCGCGGGAGCCAGTCGGCGCGCAGGGACAGGGCAACGCCGATCACGGCGAACCCGGCGATGAACTCGTTGAACGCCAGCGGGGCGAGCCCGGCGCCCTCCTGGACCTGCGCCAGCAGCGCGAACAGGGTGCCGAACCCCAGGCCGGCGAGCACGCCATCGACGAACCCGCTGCGCCCGGGCGGACGTGAGGCGGGGTCGGGTGCCTCTCGCGAGACCATCCAGATCGCGGGGGCGGCGACGAGCATGCCGCTCCACACGACGAGGCTCGGTCGCTCGCCGAGGGTCAGGCCCAAGATCACCGGGACGACCGCGGTGCCGACTCCCGACACCGGGGCGACGACGCCCATGCGCCCGGAGGAGAGGCCGCGGTAGAGGAACGCCGTACCGAACCCGTTGGCGATGCCTGCCGACCCGGCCCAGGCAAGGTCGGCCAGGTCGGGGGAGCCGGGGACGACGAAGCTGAGCAACAGCATCACGAGGGAGCCGCCGAACTGGGCGACGACCGCCACCGCCCACGCGCTGCTGCGCTTTGACGAGACGCCGCCGACGAAGTCACCGAGCCCATAGGACACCGCGGCGAGGAGCGAGAGGAGGACGGCCACCGTCAGACCGCCACCACGCCGGCGACGAAGACGGCCGCCGCGAGCAGCCCGGCAACGAACTCGATGAGGATGCTCGCGCCCACCGCCTTGAGCGCGGCCTTGGTCGACGGCCAGGCCTGACCGGCGCCGAGGCGGCGGTGCTCGGCGACATAGACGCCGATGGGGAAGCCCAGGAGCGCTCCGACGACGGGGATCACGAAGAAGCCGATGATGGCTCCCACCGCGCCCACCACCATCGTCGACGTCGGGACGGTGGCCTTGAGCCGACGACCCGGCAGCAGATACTTCACGACCGTCCCGATGACCAGGAAGATCGCCCCGACGCCCGCGACGAGCCAACCGGCGCGGGTCCCGACCTCGGCCGCCCAGGCGAGCAGCGCCACGAGGATCAGCAGCGACCCGGGGAGGATCGGCACGAGGATGCCGGCCAGGCCGACCAGGATGGCCAGGCCGGCGGCGATATCGGCGAGCGTCACGGCGTCACCTTGCCACAGGTCGCGGGAAGCGAACGGCCCCGGACCGAGCGGGTCCGGGGCCGTCGAAGCCTGGCGCTGGGGTCAGCGCTCACCATCGGGAGCCGCGGCCGGCGTCGTGCCGAGCTTGTGGGTCTCGTCCTGGAAGACGGCGGAGATCTCACGGAGCTTGTCGCCGTGCTCGCGTGCGTGGTGGGCGCAGAAGTGCAGCTCAAGACCGTTCTGGAGCTGTACCCGGAGGTAGGCCTGGGCTCCGCAACGGTCGCATCGGTCAGCAGCGCTCAGGGCTGCTGTGCTGGGGACAACGGCGGTGTTCACGTCGACCTCTCTTCCTACGTCGGTGTCTGGCTCAACGTCGGGAGGAGTCGGAAGATTCCCACCCCGCCGTGGTGCTCGACACCCCCCATGTAATCACGGACCCGGACCCTCCCACGCGGTTTTCCCACCGGTGGAGACGGCCACGCCGCACAGCGTACGGCGTGGCCGCAACGTTAACCCCGCCGTACGCCGGAGGGCGGCAAGCGTGGCGGCGCGGGGCGACGGCGTGTCGCAGGTAGATTCGACCGGTAACCGCAGAGGGACCGCAGGAGCCGATCATCGCCGACAACACCTACAACGCCGCCCATCTCCTGGTGCTGGAGGGCCTCGAGGCCGTCCGCAAGCGCCCGGGGATGTACATCGGGTCGACCGACACCCGCGGGCTCATGCACTGCCTGTGGGAGATCATCGACAACGGCGTGGACGAGGCGCTGGCCGGGGCCGCCAAGCGCATCGAGGTGACCCTGCACCCCGACGGCTCCGCCGAGGTCCATGACGACGGCCGGGGCATCCCCGTCGACAAGGAGCCCAAGACGGGTCTCCCCGGCGTGGAGGTGGTGTACACCAAGCTTCACGCGGGCGGGAAGTTCGGCGGTGGCAGCTATGTCGCCACCGGTGGCCTCCACGGCGTCGGCGCGTCGGTCGTCAACGCGCTGTCGGCCCGGCTCGACGTCGACGTCGAGCGTCCTCCCGCCCAGCAGGGCATCTCGTTCAAGCACGGGACCCCCGGCGTCTTCGCCGGCGAGGGGCCCGACGCCGAGTTCACTCCGCGCAGCGGCCTCACCCGCAAGGGCGCCAAGGTGACCAAGACCCGCACCGGCACCCGCGTGCGGTTCTGGCCCGACCGCAAGATCTTCACCAGGGACGCCACGTTCATCTTCGAGGACCTCATCGGCCGCGCCCGGCAGACCTCGTTCATCGTGCCCGGCCTGGAGATCGTCATCCGCGACCTGCGGGGTGACCAGCCCGTGGAGGAGAAGTTCCGCCACGACGGCGGCATCGCGGAGTTCACCGAGTTCCTCGCCCATGACGAGCCCGTGACCGAGGTGGTCCGGCTCCAGGGGCAGGACACCTTCGTCGAGACCGTCCCGTTGCTCGACGACAAGGGGCACATGACTCCCCAGGAGGTGGAGCGCGAGCTGTTCGTCGACGTCGCCATCCGGTGGGGCAGCGGCTATGACACCGAGCTGCGCTCCTTCGTCAACGTGATCGCCACGCCCAAGGGCGGCACCCACGTCAGCGGCTTCGAGCAGGCCGTCACCAAGACCTTCAACGAGGTCATGCGGGCCGGCAAGCAGCTCAAGGTCAACGACACCGACGTGATCAAGGACGATGTCCTCGAGGGGATGACAGGCGTCGTCACCGTCAGGCTGGCCGAGCCCCAGTTCGAGGGGCAGACCAAGGAGATCCTCGGCACCCCGGCCGCGCGCACCGTTGTACGACGCGTGGTGTCGCAGGAGCTCAAGCGGTTCCTCACCTCCACCAAGGCCAAGGACAAGGCCCAGGCGCGGCGGGTGATGGAGAAGGTCGTCGCGGCGTCCAAGACCCGCATCGCGGCCCGCCAGCACAAGGAGACCCAGCGCCGCAAGAACGCGCTGGAGTCCTCGGCGCTTCCCGCCAAGCTGGCCGACTGCCGCACCAACGACACCGAGCGCTCCGAGCTCTTCATCGTCGAGGGGACCTCGCGCTCGGCACCGCCAAGCTTCGCGCGCGACTCCGAGTTCCAGGCGCTGCTCCCGATCCGGGGCAAGATCCTCACGTCCAGAAGGCGTCGGTGGGCGACATGCTCAAGAACGCCGAGTGTGCCTCGATCATCCAGGTGGTCGGCGCAGGGTCGGGCCGCACCTTCGACCTCGACGCCGCGCGCTACGGCAAGATCATCTTCATGGCCGACGCCGACTCCGACGGCGCCCACATCCGGTGCCTCCTGGCGACGCTGTTCCACAAGTACATGCGCGAGCTGATCGAGCAGGGTCGGGTCTACTCCGCCGTGCCGCCGCTCCACCGCATCGAGCTGTCCAACCCCAAGAAGGGCATGGACAAGTACATCTACACCTACACCGACGACGAGCTGCAGCGGAAGCTGGCCGAGCTGACCAAGAAGAACGTGCGCTGGAAGGAGCCGATCCAGCGCTACAAGGGCCTCGGTGAGATGGACGCCAGCCAGCTGGCCGAGACCACGATGGACCCCCGTCACCGCACCCTGCGCAAGCTCACCCTCGACGACGGCGACGACGCCGCGATGGTCTTCGAGCTGCTGATGGGCTCCGATGTCGCCCCGCGCAAGGAGTTCATCGTCCAGGGCGCCTACGACATCGACCTGGACACCCTCGACGCCTGACGCCGAGTCGTCACAGGATGTGACGACTCGGCGAGGTCAGACGTGCTCGGCCAGGAGGCCCGTGTCGACGTCGTAGACGAAGCCGCCGACCTGCACGTGGTCGGGGACCAGTGGGTGGCTGCGGACGCGGCGGACGTCCTCGGCGAGGGCCGAGAGCTGGTCCTCGATCACGTGGAAGTGGTGCCAGCTGGCGTCCTGCCCCGCCGACGCCGAGACCCGCTCCTGCAGCTCGCGCTCGGTGTTGGCCGTCATCGCGCAGCGCGTGTGGGGCACCACCAGGATGCGGCTCACGTTGAGCAGGTGGACGCCGAGCACCAGCGCCTCGAGGGCCTGGGGCGTCACGCGGCCGCCCGGGTTGCGGAAGATCTTGGCGTCGCCGGCGCTCAGCCCCAGCATGCGAAGAGGGTCGATGCGCGAGTCCATGCAGGTCACCACGGCGATGCCGGCATGGGCTACGCCGTCGAAGCCACCGAGCGCGAAGTCGGCGGCGAACTCACGGTTGGCATTGAGGAGGTCGTCGAAGTCACCCACGGTGGGCCACGGTAGCCGACCTCCCCAGCCGCGCCACGAAGGCCGACAGGCGGCGTTGTGCCCGGCTGCGGCGTCCGGACGGTCACCCGGCCGTGCGCAGCAGCTCGCCGGTGTCGACGCCCCGGGTCGCGGCGTCGCGGAACAGCACGAGCGCGAGCACGCCGGCGATAACGGCCGCGACCGCGGCGCCGAGGAAGACCGTCTGCTCCTGCGCGATGCCGGCGACCCGCAGCAGGTCGTTGAAGGCGTCGCACTTGGTCGAGCCCCCGCAGACCTCGCGGATCGGCGGGATGTCGGCCTGCTCGGCGTAGTAGCGGCGTAGGCCGAGCGTCGTGAGCACGGAGATCCCGACGAGCATGCCGACCATGCGTGACACGACCACCAGTGCCGCGGCGAGACCGTGGCTCGCGTCGTCGGTGCTGGCGAGGGCGGCGGCGTTCACGGGGGCGAGCGCCAGGCCGAAGCCGAGCCCTCCGACGACCAGCGGCACCGTCGCGCTGGCGTGCTCGAGCGTGTCGACGCCCCAGCGCGACATCATCACGAACCCGACCGCTGCCAGGAACATCCCCACCGCGGTGACGACCCCGGCCGGCAGCCGGCGGATCGCATAGCCGCCCGCGACGGCGCCGATCGGCAGCGCGATGAGGAACCGGACGAGGACCAGCGCCGCGGAGAGCTGGGAGTCGGTATAGACGGTGGTGCGCGCGAAGATCGGGATGTCGATGAGGGCGGCGATCAGTGCCGCGCCGACGAAGAAGCTGACGAGTAGCGACCCCCACGCCGGCGTGGCCGTCATCGCGTGACGCGGTACGAGCGGCGCCGCTGCGCGGCGCAGGTGGCGGACGAACAGCACAGCCGCGACCACGGAGACCGCGAGGTACCACCAGCCGCGTGGCGAGAACACCTGGATCTGCGGGTCGGCGGTCGCGAAGGCCAGAATGACGCCGGCCAAAGCGACGGCGAGCAGCAACGCGCCGGGCAGGTCGGCCTCGACCATCGCACGCCCCCAGCCGCGCAGATCGAGCAGCGGGCGCCGGGCTGTGGCCGAGCGGACCAGGAAGAGCAGGGTGGCCACGATCGTGACGGCCCCGACGGGGGTCGGCCAGCGCCCGCTCCCCAAGAACGGGACATAGATCTCGCCCCAGGTGATGTCGCTGCGCACCGCCTCCGGCTGGGCGAACAGCAGCCCGAGGGCGACCAGGGCCACGAGCAGGAGCAGGAGCCCGATCAGGTCGAAGCGACCGGTGCGTCGTCGCTGCCCTGACCCTGACAGGCCCGAGGAGAGCGGGCGGATCGCTGCCGCGAGGACGAGGCCCACGGCGAGGTTGACCGCGAAGATGGCCCGCCAGTCGGCGACGGCGAGGATGACCGCGCCGAACAGCGGTCCGAGGACGCTGCCGAGCTCCTGGACCCCGGACACGACGCCGAGGGGCACGCCACGTCGTTCGACGGGGTAGAGGTCGGCGACCAGCGCGAGCGTCGCCGGAACCAGGCCGCCGCCGCCGACGCCTTGCAGGAACCGTCCGAGCACCATGGTGGGCAGGTCGTAGGACAGCGCGGTGACGAACGACCCCAGTGCGAACACCACGAGGGCCAGCAGCAGCACCGGCACCCGGCCTCGCAGGTCGGCGATGCGGCCGATCAACGGGAGCATGGCGACATAGCCCAGCAGGAAGCCGGAGACGATGGGCGCCGCTCGCTGGAGCTCGCCCAGCGAGATCCCGACGGAGCTCATCATGTCCGGTAGGGCGAGAACGACGACATAGGTGTCGGCCGCCGCGAACGCGACTGCCACGGCCGCGAGCGTCAGCAGCAGACGGGTGTGTCCGTTGACGCCACCGACATCGGCGTCTCCGGGCGGCGCCGCCTCGGGAGAGGTCATGGAGCGGTGATGTCCTTGGTCGTGCCGTAGGCGTCGAAGGTGACCGAATAGGTCATCGACGCGCTGTCGGGATAGAAGACACCGGTGAAGCGGGCCTCGCGCAGCTCACCGTTGTCGGCGACCTCGTAGGTGGCGTCGAAGGTGTCACCCGAGGCGCTGGGGATCACCGCCGCCATGGCGTCGCCGGGCACCTTGCCGGTGTAGACGGTGAGGATCTCGTTGTTGTCCTTGCCGCCGCGGGCCGTCGAGCCCTTCTCGAGCTCGGTGGTCTGGGGCAGCAGCGCCGAGAAGCCGGTGCCGGGAGCGACCAGCGCCGCCGGGTCGGGCGCGCCATAGTCCTCGGGGTCCACGTCGGACCAGCCGATCGTCAGCGGGATCTTGGCGAACACCTTGCCGTCGACCGCGATGACCGGGACCGGGACGTTGGTCCCGGCGATGACCACCGTGATGGTGCCGTCGAACGCCGGCGCGCTGGTCGCGGTGCCGGTGGCGGCCACCAGGCCCGTGACGCCCTCCGGCAGGTCCTTGGTCGTGAGGGAGAGCTCCAGACCGGAGGTGTCGTCGAGCTTGCCCTGGGCGAGCTTCATGACCTCCTCGGGGGACTTGTCGGCGCCGACGCCCTTGTCCTTGCTGCAGGAGGCGGTCGTCAGCGCCACGAGCGCCACGAGGAGAGTGGCGAGGCCGCGTCGTACGGCGGCCGTGGTCGTCCGGGACATGGCGTCAGCCTGCCACAACGGCCGCGGCGGGGACGCGCAGCGCGACCGGCCCGGCGCAACCCGCGATCGGCTGGCTGCCGGGCGTGCCGGAGCCGTCGCGACGGCCCGTGGGCTCGGGCAGGTCGACGGGGGCGCCGCTGGTCGCGGCGGCCCTGGCCGGCGCGGTCCCGGCCCAGGCGAACACGAGCGCGTCCTCGCCCTTGAGGAAGCGGTGGCAGCGGACCCCGCCGGTGCCTCGGCCCTTGGCGGGGTATTCGGAGAACGGCGCCACCTTGATGCTGCCCGCGTCGGTGCCGGGCAGGGCGCTGGAGGAGCCGGCCACCGTGACCACCACGGAGTCGTCACGGTCGATCGCGCCGAACCACGTGACGTGGTGTCCGGCGGCGACGCGGATGCCGGCCATGCCGCCGCCCGCCCGGCCCTGCGGGCGGACGTTGGCGGCGCCGAAGTGGAGCAGCTGGGCGTCGCTGGTGATGAAGCAGAGCGTCTCGGCGCCGGTGGTGAGCTCGACGGCGCCGACGACCTCGTCACCGTCCTTGAGGCCGATGACGTCCCAGTCGTCCTTGTTGGTCAGCACCTCGGGGTTGACCCGCTTGACGACGCCCTGCCGGGTGCCGAGGGCGAGCCCGGGGCCGTCGGTGCGCAGGGTGGTGAGGGCCAACGGCCGCTCGCCGCCGCCCAGTGCGACGAGCTCGGAGACCGGGACGCCGCCCACCAGGTGGGGGTCGTTGGCGGTGGCGGGGAGCTGTGGCATCTCCAGCACGCTCATCTTGACCAGGCGCCCCGCGCTGGTCAGCAGACCCACCTCGCCCCGGGCGGTCGCGCGGACGACCGAGGTGACCACGTCGTGACGGCTGCGGCCGCCGCCCGCGCCCGGCACCTCGTCGCTGGAGCTGCGGGCCAGCAGCCCGGTGGAGGACAGGAACACCAGGCAAGGGTCGTCGGCCACCTCGAGCGGCACCGCCGTGGTGACCTGGGTGCCGGCCGACTCGAGCAGGACCGTACGGCGCGGGGTGCCGAACGTGGTGGCCACCTCGCCCAGCTCGTCGGAGACGACCTTCCGCAGCAGCGTGTCGTCGGCGAGGATCGCGTCGAGCCGCTCGATGGTCCGCTCCAGCTCCTCCTTCTCCTTCTCCAGCTCGATGCGGGAGAACTTGGTGAGCCGTCGCAGCGGCATGTCGAGGATGTAGTCGGCCTGGATCTCGCTGAGGTCGAAGACCTGTATCAGCCGTTCCTTGGCGGCGGCGGCGTTGTCGGAGGACCGGATCAGCTGGATGACCTCGTCGATGTCGAGGATCGCGATCAGCAGCCCATCGACCAGGTGGAGCCGGTCGGCGGCCTTGCCGCGCCGATAGGTGGTGCGCCGACGTACGACGGAGAACCGGTGGTCGAGGAAGACCTCGAGGAGCTCCTTGAGCCCGAGCGTGCGGGGCTGGCCGTCGACGAGGGCCACGTTGTTGATGCCGAAGGTGTCCTCCATCGGCGTCTGCTTGTAGAGCTGCTCGAGCAGCGCCTCGGGGTTGAAGCCGTTCTTGACCTCGATGACCAGCCGCAGGCCCTTGTCGAGGTCGGTCAGGTCCTTGAGGTCGGCGATGCCCTGGAGCTTCTTGCCCTGGACCAGCACCTTGATCCGCTCGATGACCTTCTCGGTCCCGACGCCGTAGGGCAGCTCGGTCACGACGATGCCCTTGCGCCGCCCCAGCGTCTCCACGCGGGCCGTGGCGCGCATCCGGAACGTGCCGCGGCCGGTCTCATAGGCGTCTCGGACCCCGTCGAGCCCGACGATCTTGCCCCCGGTCGGCAGGTCAGGGCCGGGGATGAAGCGCATCAGGTCGTCGATGGTGGCCGACGGGTGCTTGATGAGGTGCTTGAGCGCTTGGACGACCTCGACGAGGTTGTGGGGCGCCATGTTGGTCGCCATGCCGACGGCGATGCCGGTCGTGCCGTTGACGACGAGGTTGGGGATCGCCGCCGGCAGGACGACGGGTTCGTACTCGCGGCTGTCGTAGTTGGGCCGGAAGTCGACGGTGTCCTCGTCGATCGACTGGGTCATCGCGACGGCGGCCGGCGCCATCCGGCACTCGGTGTAGCGCATCGCTGCCGGACCGTTGTCGGGGGAGCCGAAGTTGCCGTGCCCGTCGACCATCGGCAGCCGCATCGCCCACGGCGCGGCCATGCGGACCAGGGCGTCATAGATGGCGCCGTCACCGTGGGGGTGGAGCCGACCCATGACCTCACCGACGACCCGGGCGCTCTTGACGTGGCCTCGGTCGGGGCGCAGCCCCATGTCGTTCATCGTGTAGAGGATGCGGCGCTGGACGGGCTTGAGACCGTCGCGGGCGTCGGGCAGCGCCCGGGAGTAGATGACCGAGTAGGCGTACTCGAGGAACGACGACCGCATCTCGTCGGAGACGTTGATGTCGAGGATGTGCTCCTCGAAGTCATCGGGGAGGGACTGCTTGGTACGCCGGGACATGGGGTCGATTCTCTCCGGTTCACACGGAGGTTTCACGGTGGGCACGCCGCCGACACGAGGTGGCGATAGATTCAGGACCGTGAGCGACACCGAGCCTCGGACGACCGACGCCCCGGTGGCCGGGACCACCACTCCCGCCGCTGCCGATGCCGATGGTGAGGCCACGCCCGTCATCCCCGAGCCGCCACGACACTGGGAGGCCGACGTCCTGCTCCGCGACGGCCGGACGGCGCACATCCGGCCGATCCGCGCCGAGGACGAGGACCTGATGGTCCAGTTCTATGCGCGGGTCTCACCGGAGTCGAAGTACTACCGCTTCTTCGCGCCGATGCCGGAGCTGTCGCCAGCCGACCTCTACCGCTTCACCCACGTCGACCACGTCGACCGGGTCGCGCTGATCCTGCTCGTCGGCGGCCAGATGATCGCGGTCGGACGCTATGACACCGTCAAGCCCGGCGAGGCCGAGGTCGCGTTCCTCGTCGAGGACGCCCACCAGGGCCGCGGCATCGGCCAGCTGCTGCTGGAGCACCTCGCCCAGGCGGGCCGCGAACGCGGCATCGAGCGCTTCGTCGCCGAGGTGCTGCCCGACAACCAGGCGATGATCCACACCTTCCGCGACGCCGGCTACCGACTCGGGAGCGGCTATGAGGACGGCGTGATGATGCTGGAGTTCCCGATCGACCCGACCGAGACGGCGATCGGGGTGATGGAGGCGCGCGAGCACCGCGCCGAGGCCGCCTCGATCGATCGCTTCCTGAACCCGTCGTCGATCGCCGTGATCGGCGCCAGCCGGCGCCAGGACACCATCGGCCACGCGCTGGTGCGCAACCTGATCACCGGCGACTACACCGGTCGGGTCTATGTCGTGAACCAGCAGGGCAAGGCGGTCTCCGGCCTGCCCGCCTATCCGAGCGTGACCGAGATCCCCGACAGCGTCGACGTGGCCGTGGTGGCCGTCCCGGCCGAGTCGGTGCAAGACGTCGTGCTCGACTGTGCGGCCAAGGGCGTGCAGGGGCTCGTGGTGATCTCCTCGGGCTTCGCCGAGACCGGTGAGGTCGGCCGCCAGCGCCAGCGTCAGCTCGTGGGACTGGCCCGGTCCTATGGTCTGCGGCTGATCGGCCCCAACTGCCTCGGGGTCATCAACACCTCCCCGGGCGTCTCGATGAACGCCTCGCTGGCGCCGCTGATCCCGCCGCGGGGTCGGGCCGGTTTCTTCTGCCAGTCGGGCGCGCTCGGATCGGCCATCCTCGAGAAGGTCCACAACCGCGGTCTCGGCCTGTCCACGTTCGTGAGCGCCGGCAACCGCGCCGACGTCTCCGGCAACGACCTGTTGCAGTTCTGGCTCGAGGACGACGCCACCGAGGTGGTGCTGCTCTACCTGGAGTCGATCGGCAACCCCCGCAAGTTCTCCCGGGTCGCCCGCAAGGTGTCCCGCCGCAAACCGGTCATCGCCGTCCGGTCCGGGCGTACCACCCAGGGCGTCCCGATGGGTCACACCGTGCGCCGGATCGCGGCGCCGCAGCAGGCGGTCGACGCCATGTTCCGCCAGGCCGGGGTGATCCAGGTCGACACGCTCGACGAGATGTTCGACGTGGCCCAGCTGCTGGCCCACCAGCCCCTGCCCGCCGGCCGCCGGGTCGCGGTGGTCGGCAACTCCGACGCCCTCGGCCTGCTGGCGATCGACGCGGCGGCCTCGGTCGGGCTGGTGGTCAACCACTCCGTCTCGCTGGGGGCCGACGCCACTGCCGAGGACTTCGAGGACGCGCTCGACGCCGCCATCGACGACCGTGACGTCGACGCCGTCGTTGCCGTCTATATCCCGCCGCTCAACGTGTCCGGTGAGGACGTCGCCAACGTGCTGGCAGCCGTGGGGGAGCAGTCCGACAAGCCGCTCGTCTCGACGTTCCTGGGGGCCGAGGGCATCCCCGAGCTGCTGCGGGTCCCCGACGTCGCGGGTCACACGGCGGGGCGCGGGTCGGTGCCGTCGTACCCCGCCGTCGAGGCCGCCGTCCGCGCGCTGGCCCGGGTCGTCGAGTACGCCGTGTGGCGCCGCCACCCCGTCGACGAGGTGCTGGACCCCTCGGCCAACGCCCACACCCCCGCCGGCAAGCGGCTGGTCAACGAGATCCTGATGCACCACCCCGAGGGCCACGACCTCGACTACGCCGAGCGGGCCGAGCTGCTCGCGGCCTATGACATCGAGGTGTGGCCCGTCCGCCGGGTCGCGTCGCTGGAGCAGGCCCAGGCGGTGGGCGAGGAGCTGGGCTGGGATGTCGTCCTCAAGGCCACCCACGAGCGGCTGCGCAACCGTCCCGACCTGGCCCACGTGTGGCGCAACATCGACACGGCCGCCGAGATGGCCGACGCCTGGACGACCCTGGTCCGGACCATCTCCGACCCGGAGACGGCCGGGTTCGTCGTCCAGAAGAACGCGCCCCCCGGCGTACCCGTCGCGATCACGTCGATGGAGGACCCCCTGTTCGGGCCGGTGGTGTCGTTCAGCATCTCCGGGGTGATGACCGAGCTGCTGGCCGACAAGTCCTTCCGGATCCCGCCGCTGTCCTCCCAGGACGCCGCCGACATGGTCCGCGAGATCAAGTCCTCGCCGCTGCTGTTCGGCTATCGGGGGAGCGAGGTGGTCGACGTCGCCGAGGTCGAGCGGCTCATCCAGCGGGTCTCCCAGCTCCAGCACGACCTGCCGCAGGTGCGCTCGCTCGCGCTGTCGCTGGTGCTCGCCAATGCCCACGGCGCCAGCGTGCTCACCACCTCGGTCAGGGTCGAGCCGATGCCCGACCCGCGGTCGGACTGGTATGTCCGCCGGATGAGCACGATGCCGGGGGACACCCTGCCCGGCTGACTCGGTCGGAGCGGGATGTCACCAGCGTCACGCACGGGGAGTCGGTTAATGATTCGCGGCGACGCGGGCCCATCGCGGAGACTGGATCGTTGTGACCGACCTGCTCCCCGGCGACGCGCCGGCCAGCCGCTTCCGGCTGCGTGACCTCGACCCGAGGGCCCGCCGGATCCTGTTCGGCTTCGCGTTCTCCTCGCTCGGCAGCGGGCTCACCATGCCGTTCCTCTATGTCTACCTCGCCGAGGTCCGCGGGTTCGAGACCGCGACCGTGGGGTGGGTGTTCGCCTGGATGGGCCTGCTCGGCTTCATCACGGCCCCCATCGGTGGCACCCTGATCGACCGGTTCGGACCTCGGCCCGTGATGATCGTCGGGCTGGTGGTCGAGGCCTCGGCGCTGGTCTACCTCGGCCATGTCGACACCGTCGTCAAGGGCTTCCTGACCGCCTCGGTGCTCGTGGTGGGCACGGTGGGACTGTGGCCGGCCTCGACGGCCATGCTCACCCGCCTGGTCCCCGAGCACGCCCGCGAGACCGTCTATGGACTCAACTTCATGCTGCTCAACGCGGCGCTCGGCATCGGCGGGGTCGTGAGTGCGCTCATCATCGACACCGACTCGGTCGCCTCGTTCCAGCGGCTCTATCTCGTCAACGGGCTCGCCTACGTGGTCTACATCGTCGTCCTGGCCACGCTGCCGAGGGGCACCGGCGCCAAGCCCGCGCCCGACGAGCTGGTCGACGGCGGACCCGAGGCGCAGCCCTCGTGGGGGCTGGTGCTGCGTGACCGCACGCTGCTGCGGGTCGTCGCGATCTCGGTCCTCGCGGTCACCTTCGGCTATGCCCAGCTCGAGGCCGGCCTGGCGGCGTACGCCGTCGACGTGAGCGAGGTGCCCGCCCGCTCACTCGGCTGGGCCTATGCGGCCAACACGGGGGCGATCGTGCTCGGGCAGCTGTTCGCGCTGCGGTTCATCAAGGGGCGGCGGCGCAGCGCGATGCTCGCGACCGCGGCCGGCATCTGGTCGGCCTCGTGGGTGGTCATGGCGCTGTCGGACGCGGTGTCCGGCCTGGCGGCGATCGTCGCCATCGTCGTCGGTCTGGGTGTCTTCGGGCTCGGTGAGACGCTGTGGGCGCCGGTGGCACCCGCCATCGTCAACGACCTGGCGCCCGAAGACATGCGCGGGCGCTACAACGCCCTGCAGGGCATGACCTGGACGGTGGCCTCGATCATCGGACCCGCGCTGGCCGGCATGCTCATCGGGCACGGCTTCCCGCACGTGTGGGTCGGCTGCGTCGTCGGTGGCACCGCCACGGCGTCGCTGCTGTTCCTGCGGCTGCGGCGACACCTCACCGACGCCCAGGACGGGCGGTCCACAGCCGAGGCTGCCGCGGTGGGACCGGCGTGACAGACTGGCGCCCATGCGCCGCACCCTGATCGACGAGCAGGACCGCTCGCGTGACCTCAAGAAGGCCATCGAGCGCACCGGCTACTACCCCGAGGTGGTCGCCGACGGAGTCTCCGGCGCCGTCGGCGGCGAGCAGGTCGCCGCGTTCTATGTGCACCACGAGCCGACGTTCGAGCGCGAGGAGGTGCGCCGCCACCTCACCGTCGTCGTCCTCACGCCGAGCCGGCTGATCCTCGCCCACACCGACGAGTACGCCGGCGACGACCTGCTGCCCGAGCCGTACACATCGACCTCGACCGAGGCGATCGCGCTGAGCACGGTCCGCTCCGTGGTGGTCACCCGGATGGTGACCAACCCGGCCAAGGGACCCTCCCACCCCGCCGAGGCGGTGCTGACCATCGGCTGGGGCGGCGTGAGCCGGATCGACCTCGAGCCGGCCGGGTGCAACGACCCCCAGTGCGACGCCGACCACGGCTACACCGGTGTGCTGGCCAGCGACGACTTCTCGCTGCGGGTCTCCGCCGCGGCCGACGGCACCGATGCGGTGGCCGGGCTGTTGGCGTTCGCCGACGCGCTCTCCGCGCGCACCCAGACCGTCTGAGGGCCTCCGGGAGCCGGCGTGACTGTTGCCCCGGGCGGGTTTGTCGCCCCCGACTACCGCTCGCGGTCCATCGGGGACGTCATCCCGGCCGTGGCGCGGGCGCTCGGCGTGCCGGGGTCGGTGCTCGGCGAGGCTGCCGAGGGATTGATGTTGCCCGACGCCCCGTCCTATGTCGTGTTCCTCGTCGACGGCCTCGGCTCCGAGCTGCTGCGTCGCCACGCCTATGCCGCGCCGTTCCTCAGCGCGCTCGTCGACGGGTCGGCCTCGGGCACGGCCGGCGTACCGTCCACGACGGCGACCAGCCTCACCTCGCTCGGCACCGGGCTGCCGCCGGGAGCGCACGGTCTGGTCGGGTTCACCTCCCGGGTCCCCGGCACCGACCAGCTGCTCAACGCGCTGTTCTGGGACAAACGGGTCGACCCCGTGGAGTGGCAGCCCCACCCGACGGCGTTCCACCGACTGTCGTCGGCCGGCGTCCAGGTGACCGTCGTCAACAAGCGGGAGTTCGCCTCCTCCGGACTGACCGTCGCCGCCCACCGGGGGGCGGAGTTCGTCGGCGCCGACCGGGTGGGGGAGCGGATCGCGGCCGTGGTGACCGCTGCGCGCACGACCCCGTCGATCACCTATGTCTATGACGGCGACCTTGACTGGACCGGGCACCGCTACGGGATCGCCTCCGAGCACTGGCTCCAGCAACTGACGATGGTCGATGCCGAGGCAGAGCAGCTGCGCGCGGCACTGCCACCCCAGACGCGGCTGGTCGTCATCGCCGACCACGGGATGGTCGACTCGCCGCCGGACCGTCGTACCGACGTCGACGCCCACCCGGCCCTGCGCGACGGGCTGGTGCTGCTCGCCGGTGAGGCCCGGTTCCGCCATCTCTACTGCGCTCACGGGGCCGTCGCCGACGTGGTCGTCACGTGGCGCGAGCACCTCGGCGACGACGCCGACGTGATGACCCGCGAGGAGGCCACCGGCCGCGGCTGGTTCGGCATCGTGGAACCCCGGGTGCTGCCGCGCCTCGGTGACGTCATCGTCGCCTGCCGAGGGGACTACGGCATCTTCTCCAGCGTCGACTTCTCCTATGAGACCCGCCTCGTCGGCCTCCACGGCTCCCTGACCCCCGACGAGATGCTCATCCCCATCCTCGTCTCCTGACCCCGTCTTTCCTCCGCCGAGGTGGGAGATCCGGCCCCGCGAGGTGGGAGATCTGGCCCCGCGAGGTGGGAGATCCGGGCAGCCCCCGCAAGGCATCGGGTTCGCCCTCTCGGGACCGAAACTGCCACTTCGAGGGGCCGAAACTGCCACCTCGGCGGGCCGGGGCCGCCACTTCGGGGGACCGAAACTGCCACTTCGGTGGGCCGAAACTGTCACCTCGCGGGGGAAGGGACGACCGTGTCAGCCGAAGGGGAGGGGGTCCGGGGCGAGGGAGACGGCGCGGGCGCGGGCGGCGGTGAGACGGCGACGATGGTGCTGGCGGCACAGCACCTCATAGGCCACGTCCGCGGGCTCCTCATCGATGGCGTCCACGTCACCGACGACGATCACCTCGCCCTCGACGACCATGGCGCCGTTCTCGGTGCGCGCGTTGTGGGTGGCCCGCTTGCCGCACCAGCACAGCGCTTCGACCTGGAGGACGTTGACCCGGTCGGCGAGCTCGACGAGTCGAGCGCTCCCGGCGAAGAGCTGGGTACGGAAGTCGGTGAGGATGCCGAACGCGAAGACGTCGATCTGGAGCTCGTCGACGATCTTGGCGAGCTGGTCGATCTGGGCGGGGGAGTAGAACTGGGCCTCGTCGCAGATGAGGTAGTCGATCCGGCCGCCCTGGGTGAGTGCGTCGACGACGTGGCGCCAGAAGTCGAACTCGGGGGTCACCTCGAGCGCGTTGGCAGTCAGCCCCAGCCGGCTGGAGAGCGTCGCTTCCCCGGCGCGGTCGTGGGTGGTGAACATCTGCCCGGCGCGGCCTCGCGCCGCGTGGTTGTGGTTGGTCTGCAGGGCCAGCGTGCTCTTGCCCGAGTCCATCGTGCCCGTGAAGAAGTGCAGTTCCGCCACGGGGAGGAATCATGCCATCCGCGGGGCGTCGTAGGGTTCGGGGCCATGGGCTCGCCACTGATCAGCGCCGAGGAGCTGGCCGTGCGGCTGGCCGATGTCACCGTTCTGGACGTCCGCTACCGGTTGGTCGGCCCGACGGGGCCTGAGGAGTTCGAGGCCGGGCACGTGCCCGGCGCGGCGTACGTCGACCTGGACACCGCACTGGCGGCGCCGCCAGGAGCGGGAGGACGGCACCCGCTTCCGGAGACGGCGGTGTTCGTCGCTGCCATGCGGGCGGCCGGGGTCTGCCACGACCGGCCGGTCGTGGTCTATGACGACTGGGCGGCGCTGGCGGCGTCCCGGGCCTGGTGGCTGCTGCGCGATCACGGGCACCCCGACGTCCGCGTGCTCGATGGCAGCTGGTCGGCCTGGCTGCGAGCCGGGGGCGCGGTCGAGACCGGGCGCCCCGCGGTGACCCCTGGCGACTTCGCCGGTCGGCCCGGCACCATGCCTGTCGTCGAGGCCGAAGGTGTGCGGGGCGTGGCCGTCCTGCTCGACGTACGTGCGCCGGAGCGCTACCGCGGCGACGTGGAGCCCATCGATCCGGTCGCGGGCCACATCCCGGGAGCGCTCAACGCCCCGATCGCGGACGTCCTCAGCGAGGAGGGCCTGCTGCGCAGTCCGGCGGAGCTGGCCACGATCTATGCCCGGGTCGGTGCCGTGCCCGGAGCGGACGTGGCGGCCTATTGCGGGTCCGGGGTCACCGCGGCCCAGGCGGTGCTCGCGCTGGAGCTCGCGGGCGTCAGTGCTGCGCTCTATCCGGGCAGCTGGTCGGGCTGGATCGCCGACCCCGATCGCCCGGTCGCGACGGGCTGAGCAGCCGCTGGTGCCCGGCAGCCAGCCCGGGTCATCCGGGGCGTCAGTCCTGGCCGCCGCCACCGAACATGATCTCGTCCCAGCTCGGGACGGAGGCGCGCCCCCGGGTCTTCTTGACCTGGCGGCGCGCGGGCGGCTCGTGGGTCTCCTCCTCGACGGGCTCGACGGCCGAGGCGCCGTCGACCAGGGCGCCCTCGTCGTCGTAGGCCCGGTCCTCGGGGGCCGTCGCGGGGTTCTGTCGGGCGAAGACGCCGTCGAGGAATGCCTCGGCCGGCGGCTCGGGGCCGAAACCGTCATCCACGGTGGGCGACACGGTGCGTGCCTCGGCGCGGATCCGGGCGGCCGTGTCGGTGAGGTCGGCCGTCGACGCCTCGGGGTCGGCCCCCGAGACCAGCCCGATGGCGTCCTCCCCGAGCGGCAGCTGGTCGTCGGAGGAGACGGCACTGAGCCGCCGGCGCCGGGCCAGCGACAGGTCGTCGGCCGGCTCCTCGGCGACGACGTCGGGCAGCTCGCCGACCAGCCAGCGAGCGTCGTCGTCGTCGGCGATGACGAAGTTGCCGGGGGCGTCGAAGGTGAACGTCGCCGTGCCTGAACGCGTGTCGGAGGCATAGGTCGCGGTGAGCGTCCACCGGCCGTCGGTGCGCTTCCAGGCGTCCCAGCCGACGGTGTCGATGGCGACGTGGTGGGCGCGCAGCTGGGTCTCGGCGGCCTCGCCGAGGGTCCGTGCACCACCCTCGGAGGTACGGCGGCGCACCGACGCGCGCTGGGCCCGGTCGGCGACGTGGGCGCGCTCGGCCAGAACGGGGGCGGCGAAGGGCATGATCTTGTCGACGGTGGTCTGGGCCGCTCGCGCCACGGTCTCGGGGGTCTCGCCGGCCCGGATGCGGGCCTGGATGTCGCGGGGGCGGAGTGCGCTGTCCATGTCGATCTCCAACTGGCCGAGTCGAGAGGGGTCGCCGCGCAGGGCGGCCCGGAGCGGTGCGTCGATGTCGAGCGTGTGTTCGGTGCCCGCGTCGTCGACAAGGAGAAGACGCGCCTTGTCCGCACTCAGCCCTACGAGCGTGAGGTGCGCCATCGGTGGGTCCGCTCCTGCCATGTGTCCTTCGGTGGGCCCGAGCCTACGCCAGCGCACACCCCCCGACGGGGCACCGCGACGGCGTGCCGGGGCCGCTGATCCGGCCGCCCCGGGAGGTACGACGACCGCCCGGGGGCTCAGCGCGGGGCGACCTGCGCAGCGGCGGCTGCGATGGCACCGGCCACCAGGGGCAGCAGGTAGGCCACCGAGGCGCCGTAGCCGTCGATCAGCAGCCCCGCGATCGCGGCGCCGGGGGCGACCCCGGCAGCGATCCCCGTGTGCACGATCGCCATCCCCTCGACCAGCCGGGCCCGCGGCACGGTGGCCTCGGTGAGTGAGTTGGTGGCGATGAGCGTGGGAGCCACCGCGAAGCCCCCGACGAACAGCGCCACCGCCATCGCCGGGATCGAGCCGATGAAGGACAGCGGTGACATCGCGAGTGCCAGCGCCGCCGTGCCCCAGCGCAGCCGTGGCCCCGGCCCCATCCGCCAGTGGACGGCGCCGGTGATGACGCCGGCGACCAGGCTGCCGGCCGCCCACAGCGCGAGCAGCAGGCCGGAGAGGCTCTTGACGCCCAGCTCCTCGCTGAAGGCGACGGTGATGACCTCGGCAGAGCCGAACAGCATGCCGAGCGCCAGGCAGACGACCCCGATCGCGGCCATCGCCCGCCACGGCATCGCGACGGGCTCGCCACTGTGGTCGTGGCGCGGATGGGGTGGGGGCTCGCTGCTGCGCTGGGCCGCGAGGACGAGGGTCCCGATGACGGCCGCGACCACCGCGGTGCCGAGCCCCGCGAGCGGGTGCCAGGCGGTCGCGAGCACCGTGACCAGGATGGGGCCGCTGATGAAGACGACCTCGTCGAAGACCGACTCCAGCGCATAGGCGGTGTGGATGTCGGCCGGGGCGGTGAGCACGTGGGACCAGCGGGCGCGCACGCAGGCGCCGATGGCCGGCAGCGCGGCACCGGCGACACCGGCGGCGACATAGGTCGTGATGATCGGCCACTCGGCGTACGCCGACACCGCCATCACGCTGAGCGCGGCGGCGAAGACCAGCACCAGCGGCACGAGCACGACTCGCTGGCCGAGGCGGTCGAGCAGGCGTCCCTGGGGGAGCGCGAGGACCGCGTTGGTGACGACGTAGGCGGCGCTGACCGAGCCGGCCAGGGCGTAGGAGCCGCTGGTGGCCGACACGAGCAGGACGATGCCGAGACCCACCATCGAGAGCGGCAGCCGGGCGACGAGGCCACTCACGCTGAACGTGAGTGCGCCGGGCCGGGCCAGCACTCGGCGGTAGGAGTCGAGCACCCGAGGGAGCCTAGGCCCGCCCACCCCCGGCGGCGAAAACGCAGGGCCGGTTGTGCCGTCCGTACGATGGGCGACGTGTCATCCGCTGCCTCCCACCCGGTCGATCCACGCCCCTATGACGCCCTGCTGCTGGTCTCGTTCGGGGGACCGGAGAAGCCCGAGGACGTGGTGCCCTTCCTCGAGAACGTCACCCGCGGGCGGGGGATCCCCCGCGAGAGGCTGGAGGAGGTGGGTGCCCACTACCACCTGTTCGGCGGACGCTCGCCCATCAACGACATCAACCGCGCCTTCCTCGAGGCGCTGAGAGCCGACTTCGCCGGGGCGGGCCTGGACCTCCCGATCTATTGGGGCAACCGCAACTGGGACCCCTACCTCGCCGACGCGCTGCGCGAGATGGCCTCGGACGGCATCACGCGGGCCGCGTGCTTCATGACGTCGGCCTACTCCTCCTACTCGTCGTGTCGCCAGTATCGCGAGAACCTCGCCGATGCGGTCGCCGAGGTGCCGGACGCCCCGCGGCTCGACCGGCTGCGCGGCTATTTCAACCACCCCGGCTTCATCGAGCCGGTGGTCGACGCGACGCTCGCGGCGCTGGCCGAGCTGCCCGAGCCCGCACGGGCGGGCGCGCGACTGGTCTTCGTCACCCACTCGATCCCCGAGGCCATGAACCGCGCCAGCGGCCCGCAGGGCGGCACCTATCTGCGTCAGCACCACAGCGTCGCCCAGGAGGTGACCGCGCGGGTGCGTCAGGTGACCGGCCGTCGGCTGGAGCAGGACGTCGTCTTCTGTTCCCGCTCGGGTGCGCCCCACATCCCTTGGCTCGAACCCGACGTCAACGACCACCTCGAGCAGCTTGCCCAGCAGGGCGTGCCGGGCGTCGTGCTCGTGCCGTTCGGGTTCGTGTCCGACCACATGGAGGTCGTCTATGACCTCGACACCGAGGCGATGGCCACGGCCGCGACGCTCGGGCTGCCCGCCGTACGCGCGGCGACGCCGGGCCTGGACCCGCGGTTCGTCGCGCTCGTCCGAGACCTGCTGCTGGAGCGGGCCGCGGTGGAGAGGGGCGAGGACGTCGAGCGCGCGGCGGTCGGTAGTCTGCCTGCGCTGCACGATCTGTGCCCGGTCGGCTGCTGCGCCAACGCGCGCGGTGAGCGTCCGGCTCTGGGAGGAAGGGACGCATGAGCGAGCCGACGAGCGGGGCTGTCGTCGCACCGGAGGAGTTGCTGCGGCTGGCCGTCACCGTCGCCACCGAGGCGGCCGAGCTGATCGCCACCGAGCGACGCTCGGCTGTCGAGGTCGCGGACACCAAGACGAGCGCCACCGACATCGTCACCCAGGTCGACCGCGCGAGCGAGGAGCTGATCCGCTCGCGGCTGCTCGGGGAGCGGCCCGACGACGGCTTCATGGGCGAGGAAGGCAGCGACGACCACGGCACCAGTGGGGTCCGGTGGATCGTCGACCCGATCGACGGCACCGTCAACTTCCTGTATGGCCTGACGCGCTACGCCGTGTGCATCGCCGCGGAGGTGGATGGTGTGGTCGTGGCCGGTGTGGTGCTCGACGTGCCGAGCAGGACCTGCTATTCCGCGTCGCTGGGGGGAGGCGCGTTCCGCGACGGCGAGCCGATCTCGGTGCGAGGCCCGGTCCCCATGGAGCAGCGGCTGGTGATCACCGGGTTCAGCTATGTCCCCGAGATCCGCCGAGTCCAGGCTCAGGCGATCGCCCGGATGCTGCCCCGTGTGCGCGACATCCGACGCATCGGGTCCTCCGCCCTCGACGTGTGTCATGTGGCCGAGGGATCCGCCGATGCCTACGTCGAGGAAGGGCTCCACGCCTGGGACTATGCGGCTTCCGGCCTGATCGCTCGCGAGGCCGGTGCGCGCACCCTGCTGGCGACAGGAGCCGGCGGCGGCATGCAGCTCTTGGTGTGCGCGCCCGCTCACGGGTTCGACGACTTCCTCACATTGGTGAGAGACGTCGGTTTGGTCGTTGATTCCCGGGAATAGCGGGGTATTCTCGGCGGTTCTGCGACACGGCGCCGACCCTGCGTGCAGGAGCCAACAGCGATGGTGCACAATCTGGCGCCGAACCCCGTGACTCGGCTGAGGAAGAGAAGACGACAACGATGGCGACCGACTACGACGCACCCCGCAAGACCGACGACGACGCGTCCGAGGAGAGCATCGAGGAACTCAAGGCTCGGCGCCATGAGAAGAACTCCGGCAAGGTCGATGAGGACGAGGCCGAGGCGGCCGAGTCCTTCGAGCTGCCTGGTGCCGACCTGTCCCACGAGGAGCTGGCCGTGGAGGTCAAGCCTCGTCAGGAGGACGAGTTCACCTGCATGAGCTGTTTCCTGGTGCACCACCGCAGCCAGCTGGCCGACCCGGCCAAGCTGATCTGCCGCGACTGCGCCTGACGCCACACATCGGCGGCCGCAGCACCGAGGGGCGCAGCAGGCAGGACCAGCAGGACCCGAGAAGGCGTCGACGACCTCAGGCCGTCGGCGCCTTCGCCATGTCCGCCCGCTGGGCGTCGGACTGGAGCTCCGGCGGCAGCTGGCCGGTCGAGCGCTGGTAGTAGTGGGCGGCCCGCCGGGTCGCGAGCATCCGGGCCAGCGCCACGAAGGTGCCGCTCGCGGCGGCCCACAACACGGCCTCCCACAACTGCACGTCGGGGTCGGCCGGGTTGGCGGGCGGGTTCTTGCCCGTGGCGAGACGCCACGAGGTGTTGAGGCCCTTCTTGGCCACGGCGGCAGCCGCCACGGCCGCCCCGAGCGAGAAGACCGACCAGACCTTCGAACCGCTTGCCATCAGCTCTCCTTAAGCGACGTCTCCGCGGCCAACCCTACTGGTCGCGTCGTGGAGTGCTCGGGCCAAGGCCTCGGGGTGCCGCGTGCTGACCAGCCAGTACGGCGTCGGGTCGGCGGGGTCGGTGAGCTCCACCTTGACCGCTCGCTTGAGATAGGGACGGAGCAGCAGATAGGCGCGGGCGTCGGCGTCCACGCCGGCCAGCCGCCGGGACTGGTCCGCGTCCAGCGGCGTGACCGCGCCCAGGTGGACGACCTCGATGTGGGCTCGTCCGGCGCGGAAGGTGCCGTCGGCGACGCGCAGGTGGACGCCGCCATAGGACCAGAAGAACGCGGCGATGAGCCCGGCCACGACTGCCGTCACGGTCCACGCTGCGGCCTCGGGCAGCACCACGATGGTGGCGAGCCAGGCGCTCGCCACCATCATCGTCGCCTGCACCCACCACCGCAGGGGCACGCCCAGGCGCTCGTCGTAGTCCACGCCGCACAGCCTAATGTCGCCTCGCCAACCGGTCGGCGCGCCCACCTCGCCGTGGCAGCGGGTAGGGTCACCAGCCGTGTCCGACACTCCTGATCTCGAGGTGCAGCTGGTCCGGCTCGACCCGGGTCTCCCGCTGCCGTCGTACGCCCACCCCGGCGACGCCGGCGCCGACCTGATGACCACGATCGACGTCACCCTCGAGCCCGGGGAGCGGGTGCTGGTGCCGACCGGCGTGGCCATCGCGCTGCCGCTGGGGTTCGTCGCGTTCGTGCACCCGAGGTCGGGCCTCGCGGCCCGCCACGGCCTCTCCGTGGTCAACACCCCGGGCACCATCGATGCGGGCTACCGGGGCGAGATCAAGGTGCTGCTGATCAACCACGATCCCCGCGAGGCCCTCCACCTGCGGCGCGGCGACCGGATCGCCCAGCTCGTGGTCCAGCGGGTCGAGCAGGCCAGCTTCGTCGAGGTGGAGGCCCTGCCGGACTCGTTGCGCGGGGCCGGGGGCTACGGTTCTACCGGGGGCTTCGGTCGCTCCTGACCGTCCGCCCCACCGAGGAGTTGTTGAGAGTTGTTCCGCCGCCGCAAAGACATCGACGAGCCGGCCCCTGAGGCGGCTGACGCCGCGGCCGTCTCCGAGGGTGACGAGGCCACCGCCGTCGCGGATGTTCGGGGTGATGGTCCCTTCGACATCGACGAGATCGACGACGACGTCCAGCGCGTCGACCTCGGCTCGCTGCTGGTGACGCCGCAGCCCGACCGCGAGGTCCGGATCCAGGTCGACGAGGCCACCAACGCCGTGTCCTCGGTCCTCATCGCCGGCCCCAACGGAGCCCTGGAGCTGCGCGCGTTCGCCGCGCCACGCCACGGTGACCTCTGGTCGGCCTCCCGTGAGTCGATCGCCGCCGAGACCGCCCAGCGCGGCGGCACCGCCACCGAGCAGGAGGGCCGGTTCGGGCCCGAGCTCGTCGTGCAGCTCGCCGTGCGCTTGCCCGACGGTCGTACGGCGATGCAGCCGCAGCGTGTGGTCGGGGTCAACGGGCCCCGGTGGATGCTGCGCGCGACGTTCCTCGGTGCGCCGGCCGAGCGGCCCGACGCCGTCGCGGAGTGGAACGACACGCTCGCGAGCGTCGTCGTGCGGCGCGGGTCCCAGGCGATGCCGCCGGGCGACGCGCTGCCCCTGACCCTGCCTCCCGGCGCCCGACAGACGGGGTGATGGGTCGTGATGGTTAGGCTGGCCTCATGGCGCTAGGCGGTCGGTTCCGAGAGACGTTGAGCTCGTGGGCGAACAGCTCTCAGCAACATGCTCGCGACATGCGGGAGACCTATGCCCACGCCGACGTCGACGCGATCGGTGACGCGCAGGACCGCACTCCGGTGAGGCTTCGGGGCACCCTGCGCACCGTCACGTTGCGCCCGCGGGGCGGCGTGCCCGCCCTCGAGGCGGAGCTCTATGACGGCACCGGCAGCATCACGGTGATCTGGCTCGGCCGACGCCGGATCGGCGGCATCCAACCCGGCCGATCGCTGCAGGTGTCGGGTCGCATCGGCCGCCACGACGGTGTCCGGATCATGTTCAACCCGCGCTATGAGCTGATGCCGTGACGGCACCCGAGCCGCCCACCCTGGAGACGGTGGAGGCGGTCGTCCGGCACCAGCTGTCGGTGGCGCTCGGCGGCAAGCGGGGCATGATCGAGGCAGCGGCACCCACGCTGCTGTTCACATTCGTCTGGCTGGCCACCAAGGACATCCAGATCTCGCTGATCCCGTCGCTCGCCGTGGCCCTCGCGCTCCTCGTCGTACGCCTCGTCCAGCGCAGCAGCGTCCAGTTCGTGATGAACGCGCTGTTCGGCATCGCCATCGCCTGGGTCTTCGTGCGGTTCGCCGGTCGCTCCGGGGCCAGCGCCGACGAGCAGGCACTCGCGTTCTTCCTCCCCGGCATCTTGTGGAGCTCGGTCTACTCGGTGCTGATCGCAGCCAGCTGCCTGACCCGGTGGCCACTCATCGGGTTCATGCTGGGCAGCGTCACGGGCGACCCGACCGCATGGCACGACGACCGCCAGATCGTGCGGCTGTGCACCCGGCTGACCTGGGTGCTCGGCCTGCCGGGCATGGTGGGCGTCGCCCTCCAGGGCCCGGTCTGGCTGGCCGGCTGGTCCGGCACCATAACCGCCGAGACCGCGGTGCTCGTGATCACCGCCCTGCGCTACGGCCTGGGCTGGCCACTGCGGATCGGCGCCTTCGCGCTGATGACGTGGCTGCTCGCCCGCAACCACACCCCGATCGCACCGTCCGACCCCGACGCGGACACCGAGGCCCCGGCCGAGGCCTGACCCTCTGGCCCTCTGACCCCCGGCGAATCTCGCCGAGTCGTCACAGGATGTGACGACTCGGCGTCAGTGGTGGCCGGGGGCGAGCAGCTTCTCGAGCTCGGACTCGACGTCGGCGGGGGCGACGAACAACAGCTCGTCACCCGACTCCACCGGCTGGTCGGCCTCGGGGACATAGACCTGCCCGTCGCGCAGGATCGTCACGAGCGCGCAGTTCTCGGGGAAGGGGATCAGCCCGGACGGGGTGCCGACATAGGGGGAGTCGTCGGGCAGCGTCATCTCGACCAGGTTGGCGTTGCCCTTGCGGAAGGTGAACAGCCGCACCAGGTCGCCGACGCTGACGGCCTCCTCGACCAGGGCCGACATGATGCGCGGGGTCGACACGCTGACATCAACACCCCACGCCTCGGTGAAGAGCCACTCGTTGTTGGGGTGATTGACACGACCGACCGTGCGGGGAACGCCGAACTCGGTCTTGGCGAGCAGTGAGATGACCAGGTTGGCCTTGTCGTCACCGGTCGCCGCGATCACCACGTCACAGGTGTCGAGGCCGGCCTCGGCCAGCGAGGACAGCTCACAGCAGTCGGCGAGCAGCCACTCGCCGTCAGGGACGCGCTCGGGCTTGATGGAGCCGGGGTCCTTGTCGATGAGGAGGACCTGGTGGCCGTTGGTGATCAGCTCGCGGGCGATCGAACGACCGACCGCACCGGCACCGGCGATGGCGACACGCATGGGTCTCCTCAGTGCTCCTCGGGCCCGCTGGCGAGCACGGCATAGGCGTGGGCGGCGTTCTCCTCGCGGATGACCAGATGCATCATGTCGCCCTCCTGGAGGACGGTCTCACGGTTGGGCAGCATGCCCTCGCCGAGCCGGTCGATCCAGGCGATCCGGCTGCGGGTCTGCTCCTGCATGTGGATCGTGCGCTCCCCGACCCAGGCGTCGGGGACGGCGAGGTGGTCGACGCGGATGGTGCCGGACGGGTCGCGGAAGTCGGGCTCGGCACCCGCGGGGAGCATGCGGCGCAGGATCTGGTCGGCGGTCCACTTGACGGTGGCGACGGTCGTGATGCCGAGCCGCTGGTAGACCTCGGCGCGGCCGGGGTCATAGATGCGCGCGACGACGTTCTGGATCCCGAACGTCTCGCGGGCGACCCGGGCGGCGATGATGTTGGAGTTGTCGCCGCTGGAGACGGCCGCGAACGAGTCGGCGCGCCGGATCCCGGACTTCTCGAGCACGGCCTGGTCGAAGCCGTAGCCGGTGATCTTGTCACCGTTGAAGCCGGGCCCGAGTCGCCGGAAGGCCTCGGGGTCGTTGTCGATGATGGAGACCGTGTGGTTGCGGTCCTCGAGGCTGCGGGCCAGCGTGGATCCGACCCGGCCACAGCCCATGATGACGACGTGCACGGAGAAACCGTATCCCAGCCACCACCCGGGGGCGGGGTCGACTAGCCTCTCATCTCGTGGGTATGGGCGACACGTACAAGCGCATCCTCGTCGGCCGCAAGCTGCGCAGCTCGCAGCTCGGCGAGACTTTGCTCCCCAAGCGCATCGCCCTGCCCGTGTTCGCCAGCGATGCGTTGTCGTCGGTCGCCTATGCGCCTGACGAGGTCTTCATCATGCTGGGCCTGGCCGGGATCACGACCTATGTCTGGTCGTGGAAGATCGCGATCGCGGTGGCCGTCGTCATGCTCACGGTCATCGCGTCCTATCGCCAGACCGTGCACGCCTACCCCAGTGGCGGCGGCGACTATGAGGTCGCCACGGTCAACCTGGGGCGCACCGCCGGCACGGCCGTGGCCAGCGCCTTGCTCGTGGACTACATCCTGACCGTGGCCGTCTCGGTCTCCTCAGGGGCGCAGTACGCCTCGGCCGCCGTACCGTTCTTCGACGGTCATGAGACGGTGCTCGCGCTGGTGCTGGTGGTCCTGCTGGCCGCCATGAACCTGCGCGGCGTCCGCGAGTCCGGGTCCTTCTTCGCGATCCCCACCTATGCGTTCATGGCGGCGATCCTCGGGATGAGCCTGTGGGGCTTCATCCGGCTGGCGACGGGCAACCTGCCCGACGTCGAGAGCGCCGATCTCCAGATGGTCGCCGCGCCCGGCTGGGAGCAGCCGCTGACCACGATCGGGCTGATCGTGCTGCTCGCCCGGGCGTTCTCGTCGGGCTGTGCCGCGCTGACGGGCGTGGAAGCGATCTCCAACGGCGTCCCGGCGTTCCGCAAGCCCAAGAGCAAGAACGCCGCCACGACGTTGCTGATGCTCGGGATGATCGCGGTGACGATGATGGTGAGCGTCATCGTGCTGGCCAAGCAGATGGGGCTGCGCTACGTCGATGCCCACGACCCCGCCCAGCTGGCGCGGCTCACCCTGCCCGACGGCTCGCCGCTGCCCGCCAACTTCGACCAGGACCCGGTGATCGCCCAGCTGGCTCGCGCGATCTTCGACCACTTCCCGCCCGGCATCTATCTGGTGGTCTCGGTCACCGGCATCATCCTGGTCCTGGCGGCCAACACGGCCTTCAACGGCTTCCCCGTGCTCGGGTCGATCCTGGCCCAGGACGGGCTCGCGCCTCGCCAGCTCGGCAGCCGCGGCGACCGGCTCGCCTATAGCAACGGCATCCTGCTGCTCGCCATCGGCGCGAGCGTGCTGATCTATGCGTTCCACGCCGAGGTCACCCGCCTCATCCAGCTCTACATCGTCGGCGTCTTCGTGTCGTTCAACCTCAGCCAGCTGGGGATGATCCGTCACTGGACCCGCCACCTGCGCACCGAGACCGACCCGGTCAAGCGACGTCACATGATCCGCTCGCGGGCGATCAACACCTTCGGACTCGGCATGACCGCGGTGGTGTTCGTGATCGTGCTGCTCACCAAGTTCCTCGCGGGGGCCTGGATCGCGATCCTCGCCATGGGCGTCTTCTTCGCGCTGATGAAGTCGATCCAGCGCCACTACGACCGCGTCGAGGCCGAGCTGGCCGCCGACGACCAGGACAAGGTGATGCCGACGCGCGTGCACGCGATGGTGGTGACCTCCAAGCTGCACAAGCCGACGTTGCGGGCGCTGGCCTTCGCCAAGGCGACCCGGCCCAACACCCTCGAGGCCGTCTATGTCAGCACCGACCAGGCGTCCACCGACAGACTGCTGGAGGACTGGGACGTCCGCGGGCTCGACGTCCCGCTCAAGGTGCTCCACTCGCCCTACCGCGAGGTGGTCCGACCGATCGTCGACTACGCCTCGGAGATCCGCAAGGCCAACCCTCGCGGCGTCGTGGCCGTCTATGTCCCCGAGTACGTCGTCGGGCGCTGGTGGGAGCAGCTGCTCCACAACCAGACCGCCCTGCGCCTGAAGGCGCGGCTGCTGTTCACCCCGGGGGTCATGATGATCTCGGTGCCCTACCAGCTCCGCTCGTCGCTGGAGCGTGCCCACGAGCACGACGAGAGCTGGGGCCAGTCGCGCGACCTGCGGATGGGTCGCGTCGCCGGAGGCGACGGCGGCAGCCAGATCCCGGTCAGCAGGCAGGATTGAGGCGCCAGGCACGCACCCGGCAGGCCCGTGGTCGATCACGGGTGGGGGAGCGGTTCACCGTCGACGTCGGGCCGGTCGGGCACGGCGGTTTCTGTGTGGCGCGGGTCGCCGAGGAGGGCGACCGCGTGGTCTTCGTGCGCCACTCGCTGCCGGGCGAACGGGTCGTCGCCCAGATCACCGAAGGCACCGAGGGCGACCGCTTCTGGCGCGCCGATGCGGTCGAGGTGCTCAGCGCCTCGCCCGATCGCGTCGCGGCCCCCTGCCCGGTCGCCGGCCCCGGAGGCTGCGGGGGCTGCGACTTCCAGCACGTCGCTGTGGCGGCGCAGCGCGACCTCAAGGCGGCTGTTGTCACCGAGCAGCTGGCCCGGCTGGCGCGGCTCGACGTGGCCGTGGCGGTCGAGCCGGTCCCGGGCGACGAGGCCGGGCTGCGCTGGCGCAGCCGGGTCCGCTACGCCCGCACGCCCGACGGCCGGCGAGGCATGCGGCGGTTCCGGTCCCATGACGTCGTCCCGGTCGAGGACTGCCTGATCGCCGCACGCGATGCCCGCGAGCCCTCCGACGACGTGGTCGAGCACCGAGTCGTCGCTGCGGGGGTCGAGCACGCCTTCTCCGTCGCCGGCGACGGGTTCTGGCAGGTCCACCCCGGCGCTCCGACGGCCCTGGTCGAGGCGGTGCTCGCCATGCTCGACCCGCGGCCGGGGGAGTGGGTGGTCGACCTCTATGCGGGCGTCGGCCTGTTCTCCTCCTTCCTGGCCGACCGGGTGGGGCCCACCGGCTCGGTTGTCGCCGTCGAGGGTGACCCGGTCGCGGCCCTCCATGCGCGCCAGAACCTCGAGACCCATCCGAGCGCGCGGGTCCTCGCCGCGTCCGTGGTGGAGGCGCTGGGCGGGCTCGACGGCCCCGTCGATGCCGTCGTACTCGACCCGCCCCGGCAAGGCGCCCGGCGCGAGGTGGTCGAGCCGATCGTGGCGCTGGCGCCCCGCGCGGTGGTCTATGTCGCCTGTGATCCGGCGGCCCTGGCGCGTGACGTCGCCCTGTTCGCCGACGGTGGCTATCGGCTGTCGGCCCTGCGCGCGTTCGACCTGTTCCCGATGACCCACCATGTGGAGTGCGTGGCCCTGCTCGAGCGCGCTGACGGGGACTGAGGACCCGCCGTACGCCGACCTGCTGGACCGATCCCTCCACCTCGTGTATCTTGATATCAAGAGAGTTTTCGCCGCGCGTGGACCGGGTGTCCAGCCCCGGGTGCGCAGCGGCAAGATGGACCGGACGACTTCCCCCGAACGCGAGGAGACGCGCATGAGCAGCCAGGACAGCTTCGGAGCCAAGAGCACGCTGACGGTGGGGGAGCAGTCCTTCGACTACTACCGCCTCGACGCGGTCACCGGGGAGGGCCTCGACGTCGCGTCCCTGCCGTTCTCCCTCAAGGTGCTGCTGGAGAACCTCCTGCGCACCGAGGACGGCGCCGACATCACCGCCGACGACATCCGGGCGCTGGCGGGCTGGGACGAGACCGCCGACCCGGACAAGGAGATCCAGTTCACGCCCGCCCGCGTGATCATGCAGGACTTCACCGGCGTCCCCTGCGTCGTGGACCTGGCGACGATGCGCGAGGCGATGGCCGACCTCGGGGGCGACCCCGCCAAGATCAGCCCGCTCGCGCCGGCCGAGATGGTCATCGACCACTCCGTCATCGCCGACGTCTTCGGCTCGTCCGACGCGTTCGCTCGCAACGTCGAGATCGAGTACGAGCGCAACCGCGAGCGCTACCAGTTCCTGCGCTGGGGCCAGGGCGCCTTCGACGACTTCAAGGTCGTCCCCCCGGGCACCGGCATCGTCCACCAGGTCAACATCGAGCACCTCGCCCGCGTCGTGTTCGTCCGCGACGGCGTGGCCTACCCCGACACCTGCGTCGGCACCGACTCCCACACCACGATGGTCAACGGCATCGGGGTCGTCGGCTGGGGCGTCGGCAGCATCGAGGCCGAGGCCGCGATGCTCGGCCAGCCCGTCAGCATGCTGATCCCGCGCGTCGTCGGCTTCAAGCTCTCCGGGTCGCTGCCGAGGGCTCGACCGCCACCGACCTGGTCGGCCTGACGATCACCGAGATGCTGCGCAAGCACGGTGTCGTCGGCAAGTTCGTGGAGTTCTACGGCGAGGGCGTCAGCGCGCTGCCGCTGGCCAACCGCGCCACCATCGGCAACATGAGCCCGGAGTTCGGGTCCACCATCGCCGTCTTCCCGATCGACGAGCAGACGGTCAGCTACCTGCGCCTCACCGGCCGCTCCGAGGAGCAGCTCGCCCTGGTCGAGGCCTACGCCAAGGCCCAGGGCCTGTGGCACGACCCGGCCGCCGAGCCCCGCTACTCCGAGAAGCTCGAGCTCGACCTCGCCACGGTCGTCCCGTCGTTGGCCGGGCCCAAGCGCCCGCAGGACCGCATCGAGGTCACCGACGCCAAGGCCTCCTTCCGCAGCTCGCTCGCCGACTATGTCACCGGCGACGCCGAGGGCACGGTCGGCTATGACGAGAGCGTCGCGGAGAGCTTCCCGGCCTCCGACGCGCCCGCTGGCGCCGCCGCCGGCACCAGCCCCGCGCCGACGAACCATCTCTCGGCCGCCTGCACCGACGGCGGTCGCCCGTCGTCGCCGGTCGACGTCACGCTGGCCGACGGCACGTCGTTCACGCTCGACCATGGAGCCGTCACGATCGCCGCGATCACGTCGTGCACCAACACCTCCAACCCGTCGGTGATGATCGGGGCGGCGCTGCTTGCCAAGAAGGCCGTCGAGAAGGGCCTGGAGCGCAAGCCGTGGGTCAAGACCACGCTCGCCCCCAGGTCCAAGGTCGTCTCGGACTACTACGAGCGGGCCGGGCTGACGCCGTACCTCGACAAGCTGGGCTTCAACCTCGTCGGCTATGGCTGCACGACCTGCATCGGCAACTCCGGGCCGCTGATCCCCGAGGTGTCCGCTGCCGTCAACGAGGCCGACCTGGCCGTCGTCTCGGTGCTCTCGGGCAACCGCAACTTCGAGGGTCGCATCAACCCCGACATCCAGATGAACTACCTCGCGTCGCCGCCCCTGGTCGTCGCCTACGCTACAGCGCTCGATGGATGTCGACCTGTTCACCGACCCGCTCGGCACCGACACCGACGGCAACGACGTCTTCCTGCGCGACATCTGGCCGTCGCCGGCCGAGATCGAGACCGTGATCGCCTCGCGATCTCGGCCAGACGTTCTCCTCGGAGTACGCCGACGTGTTCGCCGGTGACCAGGCGCTGGCCGCTCGCCCGCGGCCCGACCGGCAACACCTTCGAGTGGGACCCCGACTCGACCTATGTCCGCAAGGCGCCCTACTTCGACGGCATGCCCGACGAGCCCGAGCCGGTCTCCGACATCTCCGGTGCGCGGGTGCTGCTCAAGCTGGGTGACTCGGTGACCACCGACCACATCAGCCCCGCCGGTGCGATCAAGAAGGACTCGCCGGCCGGGCGCTACCTCGCCGAGCACGGCGTGGGGCAGCAGCTTCAACTCCTATGGCTCACGGCGCGGCAACCACGAGGTGATGATCGGCACCTTCGCCAACATCCGGCTGCGCAACCAGCTGGCCGCCGGCACCGAGGGCGGCGTGACCCGCGACTTCACCGCGGGCGGCGAGGTCACCTCGGTCTATGACGCCTCGATGAACTACCAGGCCGCCGGCATCCCGCTGATCCTGGCCGGCAAGGAGTACGGCTCCGGCTCCTCGCGCGACTGGGCCGCCAAGGGCACGGCGCTGCTCGGCGTGAAGGCCGTCATCGCCGAGTCCTACGAGCGGATCCACCGGTCCAACCTGATCGGCATGGGGGTGCTGCCGCTGCAGTTCCCCGCCGGCCAGAACGCCGAGTCGCTGGGCCTCACCGGCGAGGAGACCTTCTCCATCACCGGGGTCACCGAGCTCAACGAGGGTCGTACCCCCCGGACCGTCCGCGTGGCCGCCGGTGACGTCGAGTTCGACGCCGTCGTCCGCATCGACACCCCCGGCGAGGCCAACTACTTCCGCAACGGCGGGATCATGCAGTACGTCCTGCGCAACCTGCGGCGCGGCTGAGGTCGGTCGCTCGCGTGGTGACGGTTCACCAAGGTAGGTAGGCGAACCGTCACCTACCGTGCGGAGTTCACCAAGGTAGGTGCGGGTTCGCCCGCTTACCTTGGTGAACCAGCAACGCCGACCCCTCCTTATCAGCGTCGACGGCGTCTTCCTCGGTGAGGATGGGACCGAGGAGGAGCGATGAGCACCGACCTGCGTGAGCGGCTGGAGCGGCTGGCCACCCGTGCGCCGGAGCCGGGGGAGACGGCCGACCTGTGGCGCCGGGGCCGGCGTCGGCAGCTGCGCCGTACGGCGGCCGGCGTCGCGGCGACGCTCGTCCTGGCGCTGGTGGCGGGGGTGGGAGTGGCCGCCCTGTGGACCCGCCTTCCGGACGCCGCGCCGACGGATGAACCGACCCGCCTGGTGCTGCCCGATCGGTTCTTCACGCCCAGCCCGTGGTTGCCTGGCACCGACGACAAAGGTCCGATCGGGCCGCTGGTCGCCGTGATCCGGTGTGAGCGCAGATCTCTATGGGGGTCGGAGTCCGCCCTAGCGGGCATCTCTGCGACCACGGGCGAGTACCGGTTCCTCGACCTGCCCGATGAGGCCTGGCCGAACGCCAGCCGCTTGCGCGAGGACGTTGAGCCCGCCCTGTCACCCGACGGGAGAAGGCTGGCGTACTGGTACCTCGGTCACCCGAGCGGAGACCCCCTCGTCGAGGAGCAGGGTGATCTGTCGATCGTGGGCGTCGCCGTCTATGACACTGTCACCGGCCACGTCGACCGCATGCCCCTCAAGAGCGAGCACGGCATCGCGCCGTGGGCCCTGGTGTGGGGCGGCTCGACCTTGTTCGTCAGGGCCGGCCTGCTCACGGAGGGTGGTGTCCTCAACGACTCTGATGGATTCGGCTCGAACAGCGAGGGCGTTTGGAGTTGGCGGCCCGGGCGAGGCGAGCCGACCTTCGGTGCCGGCTCGCTGTCGCTGGACGGCCCCGGATCGCCCGAGGGCTACCTGGCTGACAGCCGACGAGGCTGGGTGCTGATCGGCCCCGATGGGTCGAGGACCGTGGTCGCCGCTCGGGCGGCGATCTCCGACACACCTCTGATGAGCCCGTCCGGAGGTTGGGCGGCGGGGATCTCCGACCCGACGCCGAACATCGATGACAGCAAGCCGCAGCCGCTCACCGTCGTCGATGTCGGGTCGCAGAAGTCATGGGTAGTCCCGGGCGCGACCGCGCTTCAGGTTGTTGGCTGGCGCGATGAGGCCCATCTGGTGGTGTTGAGCCGGACAAGGGACAACGAGCTGTTGTACGACAGCGTCGACATCCGCAGCGGCGAGGCGAGGCCGCTCACCCAGCGCTCCTGGGGTGACGGGGGCAGTTTCGACGTTGCGGCCGGGCTGTGGTCGGCTCCCGTTGTCGAGGCACGCGAACCCTCCTGGCCCTGGGACCGTCGCTGGGTCAGCGGCGGGGTGGGCCTCGCGCTCGGCATCGTCGCCTGGTTGGTCATGATGCTGAGGCGGCGACGTGTCGGGCCGTGAGGACTTCGAGCAGTACGTCGCCGCGCGGATGCCGGCGCTGCTGCGCACGGCGTACCTTCTGACCGGCGATCCCCACGACGCCGAGGACCTGGTGCAGACCGCGCTGGTGAAGGCCGTGCCAGCTTGGAAGCGGATCGCGGGAAGTCCCGACGCCTACCTGCGCCGCGTGATGGTCAACGAGAACATCTCGGGTTGGCGGCGTCGCCGTGGCCGCGAGGTCCTCGTCGGGGAGACCCCCGACCGGGGGCAGGCCGACCCCGACACCGCCTCGACCTTGGCCCTCCAGCGCGCTCTTGCCGCTCTGGCGCCGCGTCAGCGGGCGGTGATCGTGCTGCGCTACTTCGAGGACCTGACCGAGCGGGAGACTGCCGAGGTCCTCGGGGTCGCGGTCGGCACCGTCAAGTCCCAGGCCCGCGATGCCCTCGCCCGGCTGAGACTGGAACTACCCGACCTCGCCTTCGAGGAGGATGCCGGGCCGGCAGCCGCCGACGGGGTGACGGTTCACCAAGGTAGGTAGGCGAACCGTCACCTACCGTGCGGAGTTCACCACGGTAAGTGAGGGTTCGCCCACTTACCTTGGTGAACCAGCGGCGCTGCGCCGACCCCCGACAGACGCCCGGATGACAGCATCGGGGCATGGACTCGACGACGCGGACCTATCGGACCGGGGGCCACGAGGTGGTCGCCGACATCACGCGTGACGCCGAGGAGTGGGTCGCTGGCAAGGGGGACGGGCTCCTCCACGTCTTCGTGCCTCACGCCACCGCCGGGCTCGCCGTGATGGAGACCGGCGCCGGCAGCGACGACGACCTGCTCGCGGCGCTCGAGGACCTGCTGCCCGCCGACGACCGGTGGCGACACCGGCACGGGTCACCCGGGCACGGCCGGTCCCACGTGATGCCGGCGCTGATCCCGCCCTATGCCACGCTTCCCGTGCTCGGTGGGCGGCTGGCGCTCGGCACGTGGCAATCGCTGTGCCTGGTCGACCTGAACGTCGACAACGCCGTGCGCGAGGTGCGGTTCAGCTTCCTGGCCGGCTGAGACCAGGGGAGCCTGGGCCTACTTCGGCGGGAGCGACCGTGCGTGCGTCAGGCCCACCTCGGCCCAGCGCGCCAGTTCGGTGTCGGACCCGAGCCCGGACGGGTCGATCCGCAACCACCCCGTCATCGGCCGGTTGCGCATCACGAACGGCTCGGCCGACGGATCCTCGCAGAGCGTGTCGGTCTCCTCGGGCGCACATCGCAGCAGCAGCCCGCCCTGGCTGGCCGCGGCCACCGCCATGTTGCCGTGGATCAGGAACGCGAGCCCCCCGAACATCGCCTGCTCGGTCAGCCCCGGCTCACCCTCGAGGTGGGCGCGCAGCCGCTCCGCGAGTTCCCTGTCATAGGCCATGCCGCGAGTATGGCGACACCCGCCGACACTGTCACCGCTGATCACCCAACCCCGGGGCCAGCTCGCGACGTAGGTAAGGCTGTCGGGCGCGTTTTCGCTCGGTCACACCGCGATCGTGGGGAGGATGAGGCGTGGACCTGAAGGAGCGGCTGGTCGACCTCGCCGAGGAGGTCCGTGACGTCCAGCCGCCGATCGGCCTCTGGGATCAGGAGGTACGCCGTCGCGCGCGAGCCCGGCGCGACACCGTCGTCGTGGCGCTTGTGGCGATCCTCGCCATCGCCGGCCTGCTGGTGGGTGACTGGCACGCTGCTCGGCAGTCGGTGCCCGCGAGCCCGACCGTGAAGTCCTTCCTCCCGGACCACTTCTACGTGCCCTCGGCGTGGCTGCCGGGGACTGACAGGGCTGGCGAGCTCGGACCCCTGATCGGGATCACCGTGGTCGACCGAGGCGCCTGGTCGGGTTCGGCCCCCGGCGTCGTGGGGGTCAGCGCCACGACCGGCCGCTACGCCTTCCTCGATCTCCCCGGACTCGCCGATCCGCAGCAGTATCAACCGGCTATGACACCGGACGGCAGGCACGTCGCCTACTGGGTCAGGGGGACCCCGTCGGGCTCGCCGCACCCAGGCGGTCCGACCGTCACGGGAGTGGCGGTCTACGACGCGGTCACCGGAGAGGTGCGCCGTGCCGATCTCGGCACCGAGCACGGCATCGCACCCGACAAGCTCACGTTCATCGCCGACGACGTCCTGGTGGCGTCGCTGGGGCAGTACGCCATCGGGACAGACGGCGACTCGGACACGCCTGGCATGTACTGGCTCGCCGAGCCGGTCACGTGGCGCCTCTCGGACAGCAGCCCGACTCCTAGCCCCGGAGTGGAGTTCGACGAACAGCCGGCGATCAACGGCCGGTGGCTGTGGCAGCCGGCCATGGGTGGCTCGGTCGTCCTGGACACCACCGGTGTACTGCCGCCCAGGCGGCTGCCGGGTCCGAAGACGAGCGGTGCGTTGCAGGGGTACGGCCCGCAAGCCGCCCTGTCTCCGGATGGCAGGACCCTGGCCGTGGTCCTGGGAGTCGGGGCGACGTTCGACCGGGCGCCGAACGCGGTGCGAGTGGTGTCTCTCGACCCGTCGCGAGCGCGGTGCTGCGGTGTCGGGCGTCGCGTGCCCGGATCCGGTGGACAGCGGCGGTGCTCGCCTGGCTCGACTCGGACCAGTTGGTCATCGAACGGGGACCTGGCCCGAGGGACTGGAACCGGATGGAGCTTCGGACACTGGACGTGTCCGCGGGCACCTCGCGCCGCCTGGCCGGCTTCGCCGACGGCACGTCGGCCGACGGCTGGCTTTGGGCCACCGAGCTCCTCGACTCGCCCTCGGCCCCCGGTGTAAGGCCTCCCTCACCGTGGGACCCGCGCTGGACGACGACCTGGATCGTGCTCGTCCTCGCGGGCGCCGGGTGGTCAATCTGGCTGGTGAGGCGTCGGCGTGGCTGATAGCGACAGCTTCGAGGAGTTCGTGGCGGGCCGGTACGCCGCGCTGGTGCGGGCCGCGTACCTGCTCGTCGGCAACCGGGCCGACGCCGAGGACCTCGTGCAGACGGCCCTGTCGAAGGTCGTGCCGGTCTGGAAGCGGATCGAGCAGGACCCGGAGCGCTACGTCCGGACGGTCCTGGTCCGCGAGAGCGTCAACCGCTGGCGACGGCGGCGCTGGCGCGAGGTCGGCGTGGCGACGGTCCCGGACGTTGCGGGCCTGCCGGCGACCGACGCCGTCGTGACAGAACGGCTCGCTCTCCGACGGGCGCTCGGCCAGCTCCCGCCGAAGCAACGTGCGGTTGTCGTGCTCCGCTTCTATGAGGACCTCACCGTCGCCGAGGTCGCCGCGATCCTGACGTGCTCCGAGGGGACGGTGAAATCCCAGACCCACGACGCGCTGGCGCGGCTTCGGCAACTCCTCCCGGAGGCCAACGATGACCTCGCTGCCATGATCGCTGACAGGCCCTAGCCCAGCAGCCGCCGGGCCAGGTCGAGGTGGAACTCCATGGAGTAGAGCAGGTCGTCGACGTGAACCCGCTCGTCGGCGTTGTGATAGCCGGCGTCGAGGACCTCGGTCGGCGTGGTGCGGAACGGCGAGAAGCCGTAGGCCGCCGTGGGACCGGCCGCCCGCAGGAAGCTGGAGTCGGTGAAGCCGGTGCACAGGATCGGCAGCAGGGTCGTCCCGGGGTCGGCATCGGCCACGAAGGCCGCGACCGCGTCGGCGAGCCGACCACCGGCGGGCGACGCCGTGCCCGGAACCATCGCCTCGGGGAAGCCGAGCTCGTAGGCGACGCCGTCGCCGAGCCGGGCGCGCACCGCCGCCTCGACGGACTCGGCGGTCGCGCCGGGAAGGATCCGGCAGTCCAGCTCCATCCAAGCGCGCGCCGGCATCACGTTGCGCGCCGCCGACCCCGAGAGCAGCGTGGGGGCCATCGTCGTCCCGGCCAGCGGCGGCAGCGAATGCGCGAACGTCGGGTGCAGCGGGAGCGCCGCCTCGAGCGCGGCGGTCAGGTCGTCGGGCACCTCGGGCAGCAGGACGCCCAGCGTCTGGGTCAGCAGCGCTGACGGCTCGACGGTGGGCAGCCCGCGGCCGATCCGGGTCAGCAGCTCACCGAGGAGCGGTACGGCGTTGTCGCCCAGCGTCGGCATGGACGCGTGTCCGGCCTCGCCGACCGCAGTGACGCGGACGGGCAGCGTGCCCTTCTCGCCCACCGCGAAGGTCAGCACCGATCGCCCGTCGGCGAGCTCGAGCCGCTGCCCGCCACCCTCATTGACCGCCCACGCCGGCCGCAGGTCGGGGCGGTCCTCGAGCAGCCACCTCATGCCGACGTCGGCAGCACCGTCCTCCTCGTCGGCGACGATGATCAGCCACAGGTCGGCGCGGGGCTGGAAGCCGGACCGGGCCAGCTCGGCGAAGGCGACCAGCCGGGCGGCGACCTCGTTCTTCATGTCGACGGCGCCGCGCCCGAACAGATAGCCGTCGTCGTCGACGACGGCCTCGAAGGGCGGGTGGGTCCAGTCCCGGGCGTCGGCCGGAACGACGTCGAGATGGCCCACGAACGCCAGATCCTCATCGGACTCGCCTGACCCTCGCAGCCGGGCCACCAGGTTGGCCCGCGCCGGGTCCTTGGCGACCAGCTCGATCTCGACCAGGGACTCGCCGGGCCTACCGCGGACCGCGTCGGCCAGATAGCCGGCGGCCCACTCGGCGGCCTCCGTCTCGTTGCCGTTGGTCGTGTCGATCCGGATCAGCCGCCGGGTGACCTCGAGGACCTCCTCGTGCAGGCTCGTGCGTGGGGTGCTCAACGCGGCGACACCTCCGCGATGCCGAGCCGGTCGAGCAGCCAGGCATAGACCTCGGCCTCATAGGACAGGTGACCGAACCGGCCCGACGGGCCGACGTGGGCGCCCGCCCCAGTCTCGACACGGAACAGACACCGCGGCGACCACGCAGGGTCACTAGCGCGCAGCGCCGCCACCCACTTCGCGGGCTCCCGCACCATGACCCGCGGGTCGTGGACGGCACCGGTCACCAGCAGGTCGGGTCGCGAGCCGGCGGGCGGCAGGTTGTCATAGGGCGAGTAGGCGAGCATCCAGTCGAACTGCTCGCGGATGCGGGGGTCACCCCACTCCTCCCACTCGGTCGCCGTGAGGGGAGTCGTCTCGTCGAACATGGTCGTGACGACGTCGACGAACGGCACCTCCGCGATCACGGCGCACCAGCGGTCGGGGCGCTGTGAGAACACCGCGCCCTGGAGCAGACCGCCGGCGGACAGCCCGCGCGTCGCGATCCGGTCGGGGTCGACGAGTCCCTCGCCGGCCAACCCGTCGGCGACGGCGATCTGATCGTCGAAGGTGTGCTGCTTGTGGGCGAGCTTGCCGTCGAGGTACCAGTGCCGGCCGAGCTCGCCGCCGCCTCGCAGGTGCGCGAAGACGAACACGGCGCCCCGGTCGAGCAGGCTGGGCAGGGCCGGGTCCCAGAACGGCTCGAAGACGGCCTCATAGGAGCCATAGCCATAGACCAGCGCCGGAGCGGAGCCGTCCAGCGGGACGTCCCGATGGCGTACGACGGTCGCCGGGACCGACGTCCCATCGGCCGACGGGAACATCCGCCGCTCGGTGACATAGCGCGCCGGGTCGTGGCCGGGCGCCTCCCGGTGGAGGACGTCGGCCACAGCGCCGGACGCCAGGTCGACCTCCGACCAGACAGCGGGCTCGGTGTAGGCCTCGTCGACGATGAGCACCGCTGACGCGTCATAGCGGGGCGTGCTCTCGAGATAGACCTCACCGCCCGGGAAGCGGGAGCGGACGACCCGCCCGGGTCCGGCGAGATCGTCGTGTGGCAGGACACGGAGGACGTGGTCCCCGCCGGAGCGCAGTGCGACGACCACCCCGGCGTCGAATGCGTCCACCCGTTCCAGCCGGTCGGCCGGGTCCTCGCCCCGCGCCTCGACCCAGGACGACGCCTCCTGGTCGGCCCCGTCGGGCACCGGCGCGGTCATCAGCCGGAACTCGACGGCGTCGTCGTTGGTGACGATCAGCAGGTCCCCGCCGGTCGGCGTACGACGGTGCTCGGCGTGGTAGCGCACGCCGTGGCGTCGACCTCCGACGGACCAGGGGCCACGGGTGACGTCATGGGCGTCGACGACCCAGCACTCGGAGGTGCTGTTGCTCTCGCTCCACAGCACGACCAGGTCGCCGCTTCGGGTGCCGCGCACGCCCAGCTCGAAGCGATCATCGGGCTCCACGTGGACCAGCACGTCGTCGGCGGCCGGGGTGCCGATGCGGTGCCGCCAGACCTGGAAGGGCCGGTAGGCCTCGTCGTGGACGGTGTAGAAGAACCACTGCGAGTCGGCACTCCAGGCGCCGGTGTAGTAGGTCCGCGGGATGAGGTCCGCCAGGTCCTCGCCGCGCTCGAGGTCACGGAAGCGCAGGCCGAACACCTCGTCACCGGCGCGGTCGACGGACCAGGCCAGCAGGCGCTCGTCGGGACTGACCGACTCGACACCGAGCGAGAGGTAGCCGCTGTCGTCCACGAGGTCATTGAGGTCCAGCAACACTTCCGCACGATTTCCGTCAGTAACCGACGTCACATCCGACGAATCCGTGTCAGAAACGTTCTCACGACGGAACTTTTCTCGTAACAACCGCGCGTAGTCCCTTCCCGCCGGGTGCTCGGTGTAGTAGGAAAAGGCCACGCGATGGCGCCGTGGGGACACGTCAGTGGGTGCCAGCCGCGAGACCATCTCGGTGCGAAGCGTCTCGATGAGGGAGTGCAGATGGGTGACGGAGGCGTCGTAGAAGGCCCGCTCGGCAGCGAGGTGGGCCATCACGTCGGGGGAGTCAGCCTCGCGCAGCCAGGCGTAGGGGTCCGGGCGCACCACGCCGTGCTCGGTGTGCTCGGTGGGGTCGCGGCGCGCCTCGGGCGGGGTCGGCGAGGACATGGTCGGCTCGGTCACGGGCGTCAACGTACCCGCGCGAGCTGGGCTGCCGCAGCAGCGTTGTTGCTGGGCTCGCTGGCCCCGGCCCTCAGCCCGGGGCTGGCCAACCCGGCGGGTGCGGCCGACAAGGTGACCTTCACGGTGGCGTTCCAGAACGAGCCCGACTCGCTCAACCCCTTCCTCGGCATCGAGGCGGAGTCGTTCGAGATGTGGGCCCTGATGTACGACTACCTCATCGGCTACTCGATGGACGACATGTCCGTCGACAACTCGGGCCTCGCGGAGTCCTGGGACACCTCAGCCGACGGCCTCACCTGGACCTTCAAGATCCGCACCGGGGTGACCTGGTCCGACGGCCAGGACCTCACGGCCGCGGACATCGCCTACACCTACAACCGGATCCTCGACGGTGGCCCCGAGGCGGCGACCTGGGGGTCCTACCTCAAGGGCGTCGACTCGGTGACCGCTCCGGACGCGCAGACCGTGGTGCTCACGACCAAGAAGCCCAACGCCGTCCTGCCGCTGCTGCCGATCCCGATCATCCCCGAGCACATCTGGAAGGACGTCTCCGAGCAGGACGTCAAGACCTTCGCCAACGACCCGGTCAACGGTCAGCCGCCGGTCGGCTCCGGTCCCTTCCGGCTCGTCGAGGGCAAGGGCGGTAGCAGCCTGTTCCGGTTCGAGGCCAACCCCGACTACTGGAAGGGTGCCCCCCACATCGACGAGCTCGTGTTCCGGGTCTACAAGAGCGAGGACCCGGCGATCGCGGCGCTCAAGACCGGCGAGGTCGACTTCGCCGAAGGCATCTCCGCGGTCCAGGTCAACGCGCTCCAGGGTCAGGACGGCATCACCGCGATCAACGGTGACTCGCCCGGCTTCGACGAGATCGCGTTCAACACCGGCTCCATCGACCTCGACACCGGCAAGCCGATCGGCGACCCCAACCCGGCGATGCTGGACCCCAAGTTCCGCTATGCCCTCGGGTTCGCCATCGACCGCGACCAGCTGATCGAGCGCGTCTATCAAGGCGCCGGTCAGCCCGGCACCACCATCATCCCGCCGGCCTATGCGCAATACCGTTGGGACCCGCCCGCCGACGTCGCGTTCACCTTCGACCTCGACAAGGCCGGCCAGCTCCTCGACGAGGCCGGTTACACCAAGGGCTCCGACGGCAAGCGCACGCTGCCCGACGGGTCGCCGCTCGGGACGCTGCGGCTCGCGGCCCGCACCGACTCGCCCACGTCGCTGGGCACCATGAACTACTTCAAGGAGTGGCTCGGCGACCTCGGCATCGACGCGAGGGTCGACACCTACGAGTCCAGCAAGCTCACCGACGTGATCCTCGAGGGCACCTTCGACATGTTCCAGTGGGGCTGGTACGTCGAGCCCGACCCCAACTCGATGCTCGACTACCTGACCTGCGGTCAGCTCGGCAACTGGTCGGACTCGTGGTACTGCTCCGACACCTACGACAAGCTCTATGAGGAGCAGCGAGTCACCATCGACAAGGCCAAGCGCATCGAGCTGGTCAAGCAGATGCAGGAGCAGCTCTACCTCGACGCACCCTACCTCGTCACCGCCTACTCGGCGATCGGTGAGGCCTGGCGCAGCGACCGGTTCGCCTGCTTGCGCCCCCAGCCCGACCCGGGCGGCATCATGATCATGCAGTACGGCGTCTACAACTACCTCAACATGCGGCCCGTGGCCGACGCCGACCAATGTGCCGGAGAGCAGGGTGTCTCCCAGGCGACCAAGGCCGCGGCCGACAACGGCGTCGGCTCGGGCGTGCTCATCGGGGGCGGTGTCGTCCTCCTCGTGCTGCTCGGCGCCGGCGGATTCGTGATGATGAGGCGGCGCGGCACCGCTGGGGACCGCGAGTGAGGCTGCGATGAGCGTGGCGGTGGTCGGCGGGGAGACACCGGCCGCCGAGGCGTCCGCGCCCCGGTCCCGCGGCCGCAAGAGCTATGGCCGCTATGTCGGGGGCAAGTTCCTCGGCTCGCTCGGCAGCCTGGTGTTCATGCTCGTGGTCAACTTCTTCCTCTTCCGGGTGCTGCCCGGCGACCCCGCCCGAGTGCTGGGACGTGGCCGGCTCAGCACGCCGGAACAGGTCGCCGAGTACAACAAGACCCACGGCCTGGACCAGCCGCTCGTCCAGCAGTTCTTCACCTTCCTCAAGAACACCTTCACCGGTGACCTCGGGATCTCGATCAAGTACAACATCCCCGTCTCGCAGATGATCCTCGACCGGATGTGGCCCACGCTGCTGCTGGTCGGCACGTCCACGTTGCTCTCGACGCTGATCGGCATCTGGATGGGCATCAACCAGGCGTGGAAGCGCAACAGCTTCTTCGACCGATCGACGACCGGTGGCGCCCTCGTCCTCTACTCGATGCCCGAGTGGTGGCTGGGGCTGGTGCTGATCGCCGTGCTCGCTGTCGGACCCGGCCCGCTCCCGAGCCTCTTCCCGACCGGAGGCCTCCACTCCACCGACGCCGGGTCCGGTGCGATCGCCCAGGGCCTCGACATGGCGTGGCACCTGGCGCTGCCGGTGTTCACGCTGACGCTCGCCTACCTCGCCGAGTACTCGCTGATCATGCGTGCCTCCGTGCTCGACGAGGTGGGGGAGGACTACCTCACCACTGCCCGGGCCAAGGGCCTGCGCGACATCCAGGTGCGCAACCGCCACGCCGTCCGCAACGCCCTGCTGCCGGCCACCACCGTCGTCGCTCTCAACTTGGGCTTCGTCGTCAGCGGTGCCATCACCATCGAGAAGGTCTTCTCGATCCCCGGGCTGGGCCTCCTCGCGAACGACGCGTTGGAGGGACCTGACTTCTGGGTGCTCCAAGGCACCTTCCTGGTCGCCTCGGGCGCCGTCATCTTCGCCAACCTCGCGGCCAACCTGCTCTATGGCCTGCTCGACCCGCGGGTGCGCACATGAGCGCCCCCACGAGCCCCGCGGCCGCCGTCTCCGCCCGCGAGCTCGCCCGCCAGCGGCGGCGGGCGTCGGTCTCCCGTGGCTGGGCCGAGTTCCGCCGGCACCGGGCCGGCATGGTCGGGCTGGTCGTGATGCTGCTGTTCGTGGCGGTGGCGCTGAGCGCCCCGCTGTTGGCCAGCGCCGACGGGCTGTCGGTGACCAAGGCCACCGGCGGCGTCCTCGAGTCACCGTCCGGTCACTACTGGCTGGGCACCGACGAGAACGGCCGCTCGGTGCTCACCCTGCTCATCTGGGGCAGCCGCATCTCGCTGTTCGTCGGACTGATGGCCACGTTGATCTCCATGGTGATCGGCACCCTCATCGGGCTGCTCTCCGGCTATTTCACCGGGTGGGCCGGCGCGGTGCTCTATCGCATCACCGAGTGGTTCCTCGTCATCCCGTTCCTGCCGCTGGCGATCGTGCTGGCGACGGTGCTGGGCCGGTCGCTGTTCAACATCGCGCTGGTCATCGGCGTCACCACCTGGCCGGCCACGGCGCTGTTGATCCGGGCTCAGACGCTGTCGATCAAGGAGCGCCCCTACCTCGAGCGGGCCCGTGTGCTCGGCGCGGGTCGGGCCCACCAGATCGGCAGGCACATCCTGCCGAACGTGATGCCGATGGTCTTCGCCAACACGACGCTGACCGTCGCTGGCGCGATCCTCAGCGAGACCACGTTGAGCTTCCTCGGACTCGGCGACCCGACCCGGGTGTCGTGGGGCTCGATGCTCGACTCCGCCTACAACGTTGGTGCCATCACGACCGGCTCCTGGTGGTTCTTCCTGCCGCCCGGCATCTGTGTGGTGCTGGTCGTACTCGCCTTCACGCTCATCGGCCGAGCGCTCGAAGAGGTCCTCGACCCGCGGCTGCGGGGGCGTCGATGAACACGTCCAGCGACACGCTGCTCGACCTGCGCGAGGTCAGCGTGACCTATCAGGCCGGAAGCCAGGCGGTCCCGGCCGTGCGGGAGGTCAGCCTGTCGGTGGGACGCGGCGAGATCGTCGGTCTCGCCGGCGAGTCCGGTTGCGGCAAGTCGAGCCTGGCCAGCACGATCCTGCGGCTCCAGCCGGCCACGGCGACCGTCACCGGTGAGGTGCTCTTCGAGGGCGCCGATGTGCTCACCATGCGCTGGGGCGACCTCCGCACGCTCCGCTGGGCCGGCGCCTCGATCGTCTTCCAGGGTGCGCTGCACTCCCTGAACCCAGTGCACCGCATCAGCCGTCAGATCGGCGAGGCCATCACCACCCACGAGCCCGACCTGTCCGAGTCCCAGGTGGTCGACCGGGTCGGCGAGCTGCTCGAGCAGGTGGGCCTGCCGCGGCAGCGCGCCTCGGCGTACCCCCATCAGCTGTCCGGGGGCCAGAAGCAGCGCGTCATGATCGCGATGGCGCTGGCCTGTCGGCCGTCGCTGATCGTCGCGGACGAGCCGACGACCGCCCTCGATGTGATGGTCCAGGCCCAGGTGCTCGACGTGCTGCGCGACCTCGTCCGCGACCTCGGCGTCGGGATGCTCATCATCAGCCACGACCTGTCGGTGCTCGGCGACCTCTGCGACCGCATCGTGGTGATGTACGCCGGCCGCGTCGTCGAGACCGGGCCGGCCGCCGATGTCTTCGGGCGCCCACTCCACCCCTATGCCGGAGCGCTCTCGGCGGCGTTCCCCAAGGTCGGCGACCCTCGGGCCCGCTTCGCGCCGGCCGGGCTGCCCGGCGACCCACCCGACCCGGCCGACCTGCCACCCGGGTGTGCCTTCGCGCCGCGCTGCCCGCGAGCGGTTGACTCCTGTACGGCGGCCGTGCCGCCGCTCGACCGGCACGGGCCCGACCGTCAGGCCGCCTGCTTCCGCATCGGCGGGGGGAGCCCGCAGTGACCGAGCCTGATGCGACCGCCACCCCTCCCGAGAGCCAGGACTCCCTCGAGGCCCAGGGCGTGGTGGTCGAGTTCACCACCCGCAGTGGCGCCGTCGCCCGCGCGCTGGACGGGGTCGATCTCCAGGTCAGACCCGGCGAGGTGCTCGCCCTGGTCGGCGAGTCCGGCTCGGGCAAGACCACGCTCGCCCGCACCATGATCGGGCTGGAGCGGCCGACCGCCGGTGAGGTGCGCTTCGGCGGCGACCGGCTCGACTACTCGATCCCCGGCCTGCGCCGGCTTCGGCGCCGCGTCCAGATGGTGCTCCAGGACGCCTCCTCCTCGCTCAACCCCCGCCACACGGTCTATGAGTCGGTGGCCGAAGGCATCCGACTCCACGGGCTCGACGACCACGACCCCCAGGGCCGCAGCGAGACCGAGCAGGTCGCGGCGGCGCTCTCCGCGGCGGGCCTGCGGCCGCCCGAGTCGCTGTTCCTGCGCTACCCCTATGAGCTCTCGGGCGGACAGCGTCAGCGCGTCCTGATCGCCGGGGCGCTCGCCCTCCAGCCGGACCTGATCATCGCCGACGAGCCGGTGTCGTCGCTGGACGCCTCGATCCGCGGCGAGATCCTGGCGCTGCTGCTCGGGCTGCGCCAGGAGATGGGTCTGGGGGTGCTCGTCGTGACCCACGACCTCGGACTGGCCTGGAACATCGCCGACCGGATCGCGGTCATGTATCTCGGCCGGGTCGTCGAGGCCGGTCCCACCGAGGAGGTGCTGGCCCGGCCCAAGCACCCCTACACCCAGGCCCTGCTCTCGGTGGTCCCCGAGATCGACCGGCTGACACCCGTCGTCCTGACCGGCGAGATCCCCGACCCCACCCGCATCCCGGGCGGCTGCCGCTTCCACCCGCGCTGCCCCGCGCTGCAGGGTGGCTTCGCGGAGTCGGCCGGGGTGGCCGACGACTGCCGCGGGACCGACCTACCGATCGTCACCCCGGCCGTCGAGGGACACCACGTCGCCTGCCACCTGCCGACCCGCGTCCCCACGGAGGACCTCGTATGACCGAGACCTATGACGTCGCGGTGATCGGGCTCGGGGCGCTGGGCTCGGCTACGGCCCACCAACTGGCGGCCCGCGGGCTCTCGGTGGTCGGCCTCGAGCAGTTCCCGCTCGGCCACGACCGCGGCGCCTCCCACGACACCAGCCGGATCCTGCGCCACAGCTATCACACGCCCGCCTATGTCCGGCTGACCCAGGAGGCCTACGACGACTGGGCCGCGCTGGAGCAGGCGGCGGGGGAGTCGTTCGTGACCGTGGTCGGCGGGCTGGACATCTTCCCGCCCGACCCGGCCATCGGGCTGGCCGACTACACCGACTCGCTCACGGCGGTGGGCATCGACCACGAGCTGCTGTCGGTCGAGCAGGTCGCCGAGCGATGGCCGCAGTTCTCGCTGCCCGAGGGCACGACGTCGCTGTTCCAGGCCCGGGGCGCGATCGTCCCGGCCGCTCGCGGGACGGCCGCGATGCAGCGACTGGCCGTCGGCCACGGTGCGGTCCTCCATGACTCCTCGCCGGTGACGGCCGTGCGTGACCTCGGCAGCTCCGTCGAGGTGACGGCGGGCGGGACGACGTACTCCTGTTCGGGGCTGGTGGTCTGTGCCGACGCCTGGACCAACCACGTGCTCGCCGGCATCGGCGTCTCCATCCCGCTGACCACGACGCTGGAGCAAGTCACCTATTTCGGGCCCGCCGACCCGGCTCGGTTCGGGCCGGGTGCGCTGCCGCTGTGGATCTGGATGGACGAGCCGTCGTTCTATGGCTTCCCCTGCTATGGCGAGTCCACGGTCAAGGCGGCCCAGGACTGCGGCGGTGCCGCGGTCGACCCGGACCGACGCAGCTTCGACCCCGACGGCGGCATGCAGGACCTGCTGGCCCAGCACATGAGGACGATGCTCCCGGGCTCCGGTGAGGTGGTCCGCTCGAAGCGCTGCCTCTACACGCTGACCCCCGACCGTGACTTCGTGCTCGCCCCCGTGCCGGGACATCCGCGCATCCAGGTCGGTCTCGGCGCCGCCCACGGCTTCAAGTTCGCCCCGACCTTCGGACGCATCCTGGCCGACCTCGCCATCGACGGCGCCACCTCCTCCGACATCGGCGCCTTCGGCTTCGACCGCCCGGGTCTGACCGATCCCGACTTCGAGCCGACGTGGATGGTGTGAGGCCTGGGTCGCCCCGAAGGATGCGGTTTGGCCCAAATCGGCAGGGTTTCGGGGCAGAACCATGCAGTTTGCGTCCAATCGACGCACGACGACGTCCGGAGGCAGCGCGCACAGGCCCGGCGTGACCGACCGGTCCACGCTGGCGCCTCGGTCTGTGCCAGGCTAGTCGCATGGCCTTCTGGGTCGTGTCGGTGGCGTACGTCGGCGTGCTCGTCGCCAAGGGGGTGGCCATGCTCTGGGCCGCCGGACAGCTGCCGGAGCGGCCGGCGACCCACTTCGGCGCCTCCGGGCGCCCCGACGGTTGGATGCGGCGGCGCTCGTTCCTCCTGCTCGACGGCGCGCTCGCGGCGGTGGTCCTGGTCGGCATCCCGGCCATGGTGTCCGGTCTGGCACGCGCGGGCGACGGCGGACTGAACATCCCCAACAAGGACTACTGGGTGGCCCCCGCGCACCACGCCACGCTCGTGAGCATGCTCGACCTCGACGGCCTAGGCATGGCGGCCATCACCGGACTGCTGCTCATCTGGATGGACGTGGCTCTCGTGCGCGCCAACCGCCAGCCGGAGCCTCGGCTCCCCAGGACCCTGTGGGTGGTGGTCGGGCTCTACGTCGCCGCGATCGGTCTCGGCGTCTGGTGGATCTCGGTCTGGCAGTTCCGCATTCCTGGCTGACGGCTCACGCCCCTCAGCGCACCCGTTCACACCCGGTGACGACGTCGATCCCGTCGACCGTCGCACTGTCGTGCTTCCCGGCCGCGCACGACACCGTGTCCCGCTGACGGTCGTCGGCCCGCAGGGTGTCGTCACCCGAGCCACCGAGCATGACGTCGCGTCCCTTGCCGCCGTCGAGGGTGTCACCCGCCGGCCCGCCTTCGAGCCGGTCCGACCCGCCCCCGCCTTCGACGACGTCGGGACCGGCGCCTCCCACGAGGTGGTCGTCACCGCTCGGCCCACCGATCCCGGGTGCGAAGCTGCACAGGATGAGGGCCGTGTTGGAGTCTTCACTCAGCGTGTCGCGATCGGCGTCACCAGAGATCACGTCATCACCGGGCCCACCGCTGAGCAGGTCCTGGCCAGGACCGCCGTCGATGTGGTCGACCCCGCCCTGGCCGCAGATCGTGTCCCCGCCGAGTCCACCCACGAGGACGCCGTGACCCGTGATCTCGTCCTCGCCGTCATCGCCGAACACCTGGTCGTTGCCGCCCTGTCCGTCGATGCTGTCGGGTCCCGCGCCGCCGCAGATCACATCGTCGCCCGCGGTTCCGAAGACCACCGCGCCCACGGCCGGGTCATAGTCCGGGTCGTCGGTCGCCGAGATCGTGCAGGTCGGGAAGAACGTGATCGAGACATCCCAGTCAGCGTGGAGCCGGTCGGTCCGCGTGGTCCCCGGGTCGATGAACGACGTGTCCGCGGCCAGACTGATGTCGATCGTGCCGGTGGCATCGAGGAACCCCTCGCGGTGCACCGAGACCCGACCTGCGGACGCCAGCGCGCAGTCGACGACATCCGACGCCCCGGACGGTCCGGAGGCGGCGAGGTCCTCGGCCACCGTGCCGGCGGACGACACCGTCAGGTGTACGCCGGCGCACGGTGACTTGCTTCTGCCCGATGCGTGTAGGGAGGCGTCGAGGATGTAGGGCACCCGACCCGTGGCCTGGATCTGCGCGGCAGCGCTCGCCGTACCGGTGGCATAGACGAACGCAGCGGTCTCCTCACCTCCCGGACACACGCCGTCCTTCTTGCGGCCCTGGCAGTGGGCCGCAGCGTCCAGCACACCGGAGGAGCGGAACGTGGCCTTCTTGCCGGTGGAGAGCGACGTGGTGGCAGTGGCGGAGGCCTCCGACCAGCCGAAGCCCGCCTTGCTGGACACCGCGAGGCCGGAGACCGCAAGGCCATGCGAGGAGCGGTGGTGCTCCCGGTGCGGCGAGCCGCACGGTGGGGAGCCGGTCGGGCCGGAGCAGTCGTTGTCGGCCAGGGTTGCGACGCGCACGGCGCTGGTCACCGAGCCGGTGACCAGCCGGGGCGCGGCGGGCGCTGCGGCGTCCCCAGGACCGGCCGTTCGTGGGACGCTGGCCGCCGACGGCGGGAGGGCGAACGACGAGATGAGCAGGGCGGTGCTGAGAAGTCGCAGCAGTCGCATGGCCGCTCCCAGCGCTAGGCGTTTCGGGCATCATGGAGGCCGCCGAACGCAGCGTCAACCGTCGTGAGACCAGCTGTCGACGACCAGGTCGGCGCGGTCTCTGGTGCCGTTCTGCTCGAAGTGACGCGCCTCGGCCTCCATCCACCGCTGCCAGTGGGCCCGCAGCGCCTCACCGTCGCGTTCGATGCCGCGCTCGAGGCGTACGTCGGGCGGAGCGTCCATCCACACCAGGGTCGTGATGGCGTCGGCACTCGCGAGCGCCCCCGAGCCCACACCCTCGATGACCAACAGCGACACGGGGTCGACGATGTGCTCCTCCGCGCGGCCTCCTGCGAGCCAGTCCCACCGTCGATAGCGGCCCGACCGGCCGTGCAGCATCGGCTCGACGATCGACTCGCGCACCATCGGGGCGACGGACTCCAGACCGTCCCAGCCTTCGTAGAGGTCGTCCATGTGCAGCAGCGTCACGGTCGGTAGCCGCCGACGCGCGGCGGCGACGACGGCGGCAGCGAGGGTCGTCTTGCCCGATCCGGCGGGCCCGTCGATGCAGACCAGGCGACCGCTGCCGAGCGTCGGCGCTCGATCGAAGCAGAGCAGGCAGACCTTTTCTGCGGTCGCGCGGACCGATGCGGCGACGGCTGCCGAGGGGTCAGAACGCAAGGCCGAGCCCCCGATAGCTCGGCACCGTCTCGACGAACGACGCGCCGGCCAGCAGGTGGACGTCGCGAACGTGCTCGAACAGCTCACCGGACTTTGCGTGCCGGAACCAGACCAGGTCTCCGGTCCGGAGCAGCGTCGCCGGATGGCCGGTCACCGGGGTCTGGACCTCGCCGGCACCCTCGAGGGCCGTCAGATGGAGGCCGGGGGGTGCCCAGGGCACGGGGAGCCGGTCGACTCCGGCGGGGCCCGAGGCGATGAGGCCACCCCCGTGCAGGGTGGCGATCGTGGGTGTCGGCTTGCGGGTCACCGGAAGTCCGACGTAGGCCGCCGGGCGCGGCTCGAACGACTCGTAGTGGTCGAACAACGCCGGAACCAGCAGCCCCGACCCGGCCGACACCTCCGTCACGGTCGGGTCGGCGGCCGAGTCGGCCAGCGAGCCCGAGCCGCCGGCGTTCCACAACCGCAGCGCTTCAGCCCCCACCGCGTCGCTCAACGCGTCGGCGAGCTCGCGGCGGCGTACGGCGAGCTGCGCCAGCGACGCGCTCTTGAGGCGCCGTACGACGAGCGACCGGGCACGCTGTCGCGGCACGGCATCGGGAACCCCCGCCACGTGGCCCTCATAGGTCATCACGCCGACCAGCTGGAAGCCCGGGCGCGCGGCGACGGTCCGGGCCAGGGCGACGACATCGGCGGTGTCATAGAGGGGCGACCGTTTGGGGCCGACGAGCTGGGGCCCGAGCCGCAGGCCCGCGTCGATGTCGATCGCGACCCGGACCGGGACGGCCTTGGAGGCGCGCACCGAGTCGACGAGGTCGAGATGGTCGGTGCTGTCGACCATCAGCGTGATGGCCGCAGCCGCCGACGGCGAGGCGACCAGCCGCGTCAGCGCCGCGCGGTCGACCGTGGGGTAGGCCACCAGTAGGTCGTCGGTGACGGCCTCGTCGTGCAGCCACAGCGCCTCGGCCAGTGTGTAGGCGAGCACGCCGTGGAACCCGGGAGCTGTCAGCGCTCGCCGGATCAGCGCGGGGACCCGCAGCGACTTGGAGGCGACTCGGATGGGCTTGCCCGCCGCTCGCGAGGCCAGGTCGCGGGCATTGGCGTCGAAGGCGTCGAGATCGACGACGGCGACGGGGGTGGGGAGGTCGCCAGCGTCCTGGCAGGCGGCGGTGAGCCGGGACCACAGCCGGTTGCGGTCGACGAAGCCTTGCGGCATCAGGTGATCCCGCGCTTGCGCAGGATCGCCTCGATCTCGGCCATCTCCGCGTCGACCGGGTCGGCCTTCCCGCGCCGCGGCAGCGGCGCTGCGGCGCTGTCGGCCACCTGGCGTCCGCTTCGCCGCGACCGGGGCTCCTCGCCCGACCGGTCGGGTGCCCGACCCGCCGCGATGAACAGGACCACGGCCACGACGACCAGGATCAGCCCCACCCACACCATGGGACTGAAGATCAGTCGCGAGGCCCACAGCGTCGTCGCGTCGATGAACCGCAGCAGGAGCGTCAGCGTCCCCGTGAACAGCAGGCCGAAGGGCAGCAGCACCAGGGCCAGCCCGCGCACCGCGGAGCGGTAGTTGCGCCGGCGGTAGGACAGATAGGTCCACCAGCCCGCGAAGGTCGCCAGCGAGATCGCCAGCGCCCACATGATCGGGTTCACGGTGTAGTAGCCCACGGCACAAGGGTGGCATATGGGCGGCCACCCGTCGGAGCGGCGAGCTCGTCGGATGAAAGGATCGGCGGGTGCCCGTGCCCGATCCCGACCTCGGTGAGGTCGACCCCGACGTCGCCGCCGCACTGGCGTCGTACGCCGACGACCCCGCGGCTCTGCCGACCGCCCTCGCGGCGGTGGCGCGGACCCGGCTGCTGCTGGCCATGGTCGAGGTGCCGGCCGACACCTTCCCCGAGACCCACCACCACGAGGACGATCACGACGAGCATGACCGGGGCGGCGCCGGTCACGGTCATGGCCATGGCGCTAGCACCACGGCGATGGCCGCCGTCTCGATCCAGCGCCCCGACGGCCGCCGGGGCATGCTCGCCTTCACCGGGGTCGAGCCGCTGCGGCGGTGGGACCCGGCCGCTCGGCCGCTGCCCGTCACGGCCCGTGAGGCGGCGGAGACCGCGCTGGGCGACGGCGCCGACGCTCTGCTCGTGGACCTGGCCGGGCCGGTGCGGCTCGTGCTGGAGGGGGAGGACCTCGCCGGGGTGGCCGGGGGCTGGACCCTGGGCCGGGTGGGGGAGCGCAGCGTCTGGATTCGGCCGACGCCGGAATGATCCGGTAGCATCCTGCGTTGACCGATCTGTCCCGGCTCGCCGGGAGAGATCATCCAAGCGGGGACAGCCTCGAGTCGTCTCCCACCCGCATCGACCGCCACAGGTCGTCGGGTCCGGTCCGAAGGGCTCAGCCCGCGGCTCACGCCGTGTGGGTGAACGGCCCGAGAACTGGCCTCCGCTTGCACCAGCGGAGGCCTTTCGCGTGTCCGGCGCCGGACGCCGTGGCCTCCGACCACATGGCACCAGGAGGACACATCAGCACCGAGCTGCGTATCAACGACCGGATCCGGGTTCCCGAGGTCCGGCTCGTCGGACCCAACGGTGAGACCGTGGGCATCGTCCCCACCGGGGAGGCGCTCAAGCTCGCCCAGGAGGCCGACCTGGATCTCGTCGAGGTTGCGCCGACGGCCCGTCCGCCGGTCTGCAAGCTCATGGACTACGGCAAGTTCAAGTACGAGAACGCGCAGAAGGCCCGCGAGGCCCGACGCAACCAGACCAACGTGATCATCAAGGAGATGAAGCTCCGCCCCAAGATCGACCAACACGACTACGAGACCAAGAAGGGTCACGTCGTGCGGTTCCTCAAGGCGGGCGACAAGGTCAAGATCACGATCATGTTCCGTGGTCGTGAGCAGCACCGCCCGGAGCTCGGTTTCCGGCTCCTGCAGCGGTTGGCCGAGGACGTCACCGAGCTGGGCTTCGTCGAGTCGGCCCCCAAGCAGGACGGCCGCAACATGATCATGGTGCTCGGCCCCCACAAGAAGAAGGCCGAGGCCAAGCTCGAGATCAAGGCCGCCAAGGCCGAGCGTGCCGCCGAGCGCGCCGCCGCGGAGGCCGAGGAGCGCGCCGAGCGGTCCGCCGGCAACGCGGCCGCCCACACCACGGGCACCGTCAAGAAGGAGCGCGGCCGGTCCGAGAACCTCGATCCGGAGATCGAGGCCTGACCCACGGCCCTGCACCACCAGGACCAGCACCACCAGGACCAGCACCACCGGGGCGCGGCCACCGCCGCGCCGCACCGAAGAACGCGAAGAAAGAGCGAGAGATGCCGAAGAACAAGACGCACTCGGGCGCGAGCAAGCGCTTCCGGGTCACCGGGTCGGGCAAGATCCGCCGCCAGAAGGCGGGCCTGCGCCACAACCTGGAGAGGAAGCCCTCCAAGATGACCCGTCGCATGTCCGGCACCACCGAGGTCGCCGCGGCCGACGTCAAGAGGGCCAAGAAGCTCCTGGGTCTGTGACCCGCCCCTTCCCCGAACCCGTCTTCAGCATCAAGGAGAATCCCAGATGGCACGCGTCAAGCGGGCAGTGAACGCCCAGAAGAAGCGCCGTACCACCCTCGAGCGCGCCAGCGGCTACCGCGGCCAGCGCTCGCGCCTCTATCGCAAGGCCAAGGAGCAGGTCACCCACTCGCTCGTCTACGCCTACAACGACCGCCGCAAGAACAAGGGCAACTTCCGGCGCCTGTGGATCCAGCGGATCAACGCGGCTGCTCGCGCCCACGGCATGACCTACAACCGGTTCATCCAGGGCCTCAACCTGGCCGGCGTCGAGGTCGACCGCAAGATCCTGGCCGAGCTGGCCGTCAATGACGAGGCTGCCTTCGCCGCCCTGGTCGAGACCGCGCGCGCGGCGCTCCCCGAGGACGTCAACGCCCCCGCGGCGTCCTGACCCTCGACACTCTCCGATCGGCGGGCCGGCGTGACCGAGCTGCTGACCGCACGTAGCGGTCGCATCAAGGCCGCGCGCAGGCTCGCCGATCGTCGCGTCCGGCGCGAGGTAGGCCGGTTCCTCGTCGAGGGACCACAGCTCATCGCCGAGGCCGCTGCCCTCCCTGGCGCCGTCGTCGAGGTCTTCGCGACACCGGAGGCGGCCGAGCGCTACGCCGACCTGCGCGACCGCTCGCCGGTCGCCTGGCAGCCCACCGACGAGCGTGGCCTCGCCTCGCTGTCCGACACCGTCACGCCCACAGGTGTGGTCGCGGTCTGCCGCGCGGACAGTGTGCTCGCACCCTGGGAGAGCGCCGTCGACGCCACCGCCCGGCTCGTCGTGGTGTGCGCCGACGTGCGCGACCCGGGCAACGCCGGGACCGTGATCCGCAGTGCCGACGCTGCCGGGGCTGACGCCGTTGTCCTGGCCGGCCACAGTGTCGACCCGCTCAACCCCAAGACCGTGCGCGCCACCGTCGGAAGCCTCTTCCACCTGCCCGTGGTGGTCGCCGACGATGTCACTGCTGCGCTGACGGCGCTTCGGGCGCTCGGCGTCACCGTCCTGGCGGCCGACGGCGGGGGAGAGCTCGACCTGTTCGAGGCCGACGAGATCCTCAGCGGGGCGACCGCCTGGCTCTTCGGCAACGAGGCCTGGGGCCTCCCGGCCGAGACGGCCGCACTGGCCGACCACCGAGTTCGAGTGCCGATCTTCGGGGGCGCCGAGAGCCTCAACCTCTCCACGGCAGCCGCGGTCTGCCTCTATGCCAGCGCTCGCGCCCAGCGGAGCAGCTAGACCCACCGGTTGCGACAACCGGCCGCGCCCGGCCGGGTCGTCTAGAGTTCCTGACGTGGCGGAGCCCCAGCCGAGCAGCTTGCAGTTCTTCGCGAACGCCTACCCCGACGGCACGCTCGGGGCCGACGTCTCCGGGACCGTCACCGTCATCAACGAGACCGCCGCCCGCATGCTGCACGTCACCGTCGCCGAGGCGATGGGCCGGCCGCTGGGCGAGGTGCTGCTACTCCAGGACAGCCAGGGCCGAAGCTGGCTCGACTTCAACCGGCCGTTCGACTCGATCAACATCCGGACCGGCATCCCCGAGCAGAGCTGGCAGCTGCCGGACGGCACCGAGGTCCTGGTCACCGCCCGGCTGGTGCGCCGGGAGCCGCTCGGTGAGCTGCTCGGCGTCGGTCTCGGGCTGCGCGGCGGCCGGGGGCGGGCACGCCTGGACCGTGAGCGCTCCGACCTGGTGGCCACCGTGGCCCACGAGCTGCGCTCGCCGCTCACGGGCGTCAAGGGCTTCGTGCAGGCCATGCTCAACCGCTGGGACAAGCTCAACGACGAGCAGAAGAAGCTGATGCTCACGACGGTCAACGTCGACGCCGACCGGCTCAGCCGCCTCATCGCGGAGCTGCTGGACGTCGCGCGGATCGACACGGGGCGGTTGTCGATCTATGCCAGACCGGTCGACGCCGCCCTCCTGGTCGGCCGCGTCGTCGAGTCGGTCCAGGCCGGGACGGCGCGCAAGGTCGTCTACACCGCGGCCGAGCCCCTGGCCGAGATCGGGGCCGACCCCGACAAGTTCACGCAGGTCGTGACCAACCTGGTCGAGAACGCCGTCCGCCACGGGGAGGGCACCATCACCGTCTCGCTGACCGAGGCGTCCGCGGGTGAGGCCCTCGAGGATCGCGACGCCGTCGTGTTGACCGTCGACGACGAGGGCGACGGCATCGCCCCGGAGATCCGTCGCCGGGTCTTCACCAAGTTCTGGACGGGCGGTGTGAAAGGCGGATCGGGCCTCGGTATGTACATCGTCAACGGGCTGACCCGGGCCCACGGCGGCCGGGTCGAGATCGACGACGCCCCCGGGGGCGGCGCCCGCGTGCGCGTGATCTGGCCGGTCGCCGACGACGAGGAATAGCCGCCGGTCCGAGCGGGGACCTGGGGAGGGACATCACACCACCCAGGAGGAGTCGTGCTCACTTCCCGTTCCACTCGGCCGTCGACCCGGCTGGGCCTCGTCGCTGCGGCGCTGGTCGCCGGCCTCGTCGGCGGTGGCGTCGCCTATGGTGCCGGCGCAGCCGTGGACCAGTCGCAGCCAGCGATCTCGACGTTCACACCGAGGCATGCCGACCAGGTCACCAACATCGACGTGCTGCGCCAGCAGATCCGCAACTACTACGGCGACCCGCTGGGCACGGGTGTCGCCCCTGCGAGCGGGAACTACGCCAAGGAGGCGCGCTCGGTGGCGCGGCGGGGCGAGCACTACCTGGCGGCGCGCGACGAGCTCAAGCCCGCCGTGCACAAGGCGATCGTGATGGACGTCGACGACACGACCCTGCTCACCTGGAACTACGAGGTCGCCAGCAACTGGGCCTACAACCCCACGACGAACGCCGAGTTCGTCACCGATCAGCGGTTCCCGGCCGTCTTCGGGATGCCGCGGCTGGCCTGGAAGGCCAAGCGCCACGGCTATGCGATCTTCTTCATCACCGGGCGCCCCGGCTCCCAGGAGGCGGCCACCCTGGGCAACCTGACCAAGGACGGGGTGGGCGTGGACGCCGGCTATCCGGACCCCACGACGCTGCCCAACGGCGAGGACGGGCTGTTCACCAAGCCGGACGTCGCGGACTACCCGGACTACCTCACGGCGGCGTGCGCCGGCGACCCCGGTGGCAAGTGCACCACCGTCCACTACAAGTCGGCGACGCGGGCCTACCTCGAGTCACAGGGCTTCGACATCGTCGCCAACTTCGGGGACCAGTACAGCGACCTGAAGGGCGGCCACGCGGACCGCTCCTTCAAGATGCCCAACCCCAACTACTTCCTGCCGTGACCGGCCTGCCGTGACCGCCCTGCTGGGGCGGCGCTGACCTGACGGGTTGACGGGTCGGGCCCGACGAGTCCGCGGGCCCGACCCGAACCTCCACACAACCTCCACAGGTCCTCCGCACCTGCGCGCGCCGCGCTCCCTAGGGTGAGGAACATGGTCGCGGAGAGCACCCGGCGCACAATCCTCGTCGTCGAGGACGAGCCCGTCATCAACGACAGCGTCACGCGGCGGCTGGTCGCCGAGGGCTACCAGGTGGAGCAGGCGTGGGACGGGCCGGCGGCCGTGGCCGCATGCGCCGTACGCCGGCCCGACCTGGTCGTCCTCGACGTGATGCTGCCGGGCTTCGACGGCATCGAGGTGTGTCGGCGCATTCAACGACAGTTCCCCGTCCCCGTGTTGATGCTCACGGCCCGCGACGACGAGGCGGACATCCTCGCGGGGCTGGCCGTGGGCGCCGACGACTACCTCACCAAGCCGTTCGGCATGCGCGAGCTGGTCGCCCGCGTCTCGGCCTTGCTGCGGCGCATCGACCGGGCCGCCGAGATCGCTCGCCGTACCCCCGCCCTCCTCACCGTCGGCGACCTCGTCGTCGACACCGGCACCCGGCGCGTCACGGTGGCGGGTGACGACGTCCATCTGACCCCGACCGAGTTCGACCTGCTCGCCTGCCTCGCGGCCGAGCCGGGCCGCGTGATGACCCGTGAGGAGCTGCTCGCGGACGTGTGGGACTG
>JAXLSN010000010.1:0-300222 GCA_046330595.1 Nocardioidaceae bacterium | reverse complement strand
CGCGGATGCCGAGGAAGCGCTTGATGCCGTCCGCGGCCTTGCGTCCGGCGCCCATCGCCTCGATGACCGTGGCCGCGCCGGTCACGATGTCGCCGCCGGCGAAGACCCCGGCGATCGACGTCTGCAGGTCACCATCGGTGTCGAGGTAGCCCCACTTGTTGAGCCGGAGCTGAGAGGTCTGGCCGATGATGGGGTTGGCGTTGGTGCCGATCGCGAAGACCACCTGGTCGCAGGGGAACTCGAACTCGCTGTCGGGGACCGGGACGGGGCGACGACGACCCGACTCGTCGGGCTCACCGAGCTCCATCTGGATGCAGCGCATGGCGCGGACGTTGCCTTCACCGTCGTCGAGGATCTCGACGGGGTTGGTGAGCCAGTGGAACTCCACCCCCTCCTCCTCGGCGTGGTGGACCTCCTCGGCACGGGCCGGAGCCTCGTCGCGGGAACGGCGATAGATGCAGTGGACGTTGTCCGCGCCGAGCCGCAGCGTCACCCGCATCGCGTCCATGGCGGTGTTTCCGGCACCGACCACGGCGACCTGCTTGCCCAGCGGGACGGGGGTGTCATGGGTCGGGAAGTCGCGTGCCTCCATGAGGTTGGCGCGGGTCAGCAGTTCGTTGGCCGACAGTACGCCGTTGAGGGAGTCGCCCGGGATGCCCAGCATGGTCGGATAGCCCGCGCCCGTGCCGATGAAGACGGCGTCGAAGCCGAGCTCCTCGAGCATCTGCTCGATGGTGAAGAGCCGGCCCACCACGGTGTTGCACTGGAAGGTCACGCCGAGCTTCTCGAGGTTGTGGATCTCGGCGTCGACCACCGGGTTGGGCAACCGGAACTCCGGGATGCCATAGCGGAGAACGCCGCCGGGCAGGTGGAGCGCCTCGAAGACGGTCACCGCGCAGCCGGCCTTGGCCAGGTCGGCCGCGCAGGCCATCCCGGCCGGGCCGGACCCGACGATGCCGACACGGTAGGGGACGGGGGCGATGTAGGGCTTGCGTGCCCAGTCGTGCTCGATGGCCAGGTCGCCGATGAACCGCTCCAGGCGTCCGATCGCCACGGGTTCGAGGGTGTCGGCCACCGTGCAGACGCCCTCGCACTGGTTCTCCTGTGGGCACACCCGCCCGCAGACGGCTGGCAGCAGGTTGGTCTTGGCGATCGTGTCGTAGGCGCCGTGGTAGTCACCGTCGGACAGCTTGCGGATGAAGCCGGGGATGTCGATCGACACCGGGCAGCCGTCCATGCAGACCGGCTCGGCGCAGTCCAGGCACCGCGATGCCTCGCGGGCGGCCTCGGTCTCGTCGTACCCCAGGTTGACCTCGGTGAAGTTGGTGGCGCGTTCTTTGGCAGGCTGTTCGCGGACCGGCGTCCGCTCCTGGGGAATGCTGCGGATCGTCCGTTTCGCGGCCATGGGTCAGCTCCTCGCTCCAGTGGCCGGCAGGGCTGAGACCACCGTCTCGCCCGCCGCCTTCTCAGCCCGGTGGCAGGTGTTGTGCCAGTGCTCGACCGCCTCCTGCTCCTCGTGGCGGTAGCGCCGCAGGCGGGTGGCCAGGTCGTCGAAGTCGACCCGGTGGCCGTCGAAGTCCGGACCGTCGACGCAGGCGAACTTGACCTGGTCGCCCACCCTGACGCGGCAACCACCGCACATGCCCGTCCCGTCGACCATGATCGGGTTGAGGCTGACGCTCGTGTGGATGCTGTGGGGCCGGGTGGTCTCCGCGCAGGCGCGCATCATGATCGGCGGTCCGATGGCGACGACCTCGTCGATCCGGGGCTCGTTCTCGATGACCTGCTTGAGGCCGTCGGTGACCAGGCCCTTGATGCCGGCCGACCCGTCGTCGGTGCACAGGATCAGCTCGTCGCACACGCTGCGGAACTTGTCCTCCCAGAACACCAGGTCCTTGGTGCGGAACCCGAGGATGCCGATGACCTTGGCGCCGTGCTCGTGGAACGCGCGCGCCTGCGGGAACACCGGAGCGACGCCCAGCCCGCCACCCACGCACACGACGGTGCCCCCGTCGCGGATCTGCGTCGGGATCCCGAGCGGCCCGGCCACGCCATAGAGCGTCGAGCCGACCTGGCAGTCCTGCTGCATCTCCAGAGTGCTCTTGCCGACGGCCTGGATCACCAGCGTCACGGTCCCGGCCTCGCGGTCGAAGTCGGCGATGGTGAGCGGGATCCGCTCACCGGTCGCGTGCGACATCACGATGACGAACTGGCCGGGCCGAGCCGCTCGTGCCATCAGCGGATGGCGGAACTCGAGCAGGAACGTCACGTCGGAGATGTCGTGACGAGCCACGATCGGGAAGGACGACGTGGCGAGCGCGTCGGCGGCGTGCGCCGACCTGCTCGTGTCTGTCTCGGACGAACTCTCCATTGCTCCCGTCCTGTCTGCGCAAGCCGACCCCCTGGAAGCTGGCGTGGAGGCCTGGGGCGCGCGTCAAACAGTCACGAGGGCATCAAAGACGGATCCCACTCTGCCCTATCAATGTCCGGACGTCTCGTGTGAAACCCCGATTGCGATGCACAACACACCCCCGGGGGTACCCGGCGTCACTGACGCGATCTGGCCCCACGCGACACAATGGAGCCATGACGCAGACCAGTGCCCTGAGCCCCCAAGCCCGTGACGAGTCACTCGCAGGTCTGCGCGCCACCCTGGAGCCGGGAGCCGAGCTCGACGTCCTCGTCGTCGGTGGCGGCATCACCGGCACGGGGATCGCCCTCGACGCGGTGACGCGCGGTCTCTCCACGGCCCTGCTGGAGCAGCGCGACCTCTCCTCCGGCACGAGCTCACGCAGCAGCAAGCTCGTCCACGGCGGCCTGCGCTACCTCGAGATGTTCGACTTCGGACTGGTGCGTGAGGCCCTCCAGGAGCGTGGCCTGCTGCTCACCCGGCTGGCGCCCCACCTGGTCCGGCCGATCCCGTTCCTCTATCCGCTCCACCACACCTGGGAGCGCCCCTACGTCGGGGCCGGCCTGATCATGTACGACGGCATGGCGATGGCCGGCAAATATGACATGGGTGTGCCTCGCCACCGGCACCTGTTCCGTCGCCAGATCGCCCGGATCGCCCCCGACCTCAAGGTCGACGAGCTGGCCGGCGCCATCCGCTACTACGACTGCCAGGTCGACGACGCGCGGCTGACGATGATCGTCGCGCGGACCGCTCAGTCCCACGGCGCGCTGATCGCGCCCCGGGTCAAGGTGCTCGGCTTCATCCGCGAGGGCGAGCGGGTCGTCGGCGTCCACGCCGAGGACCTCGAGACCGGTGACCTGCTCGACGTCCGCGCCCGGGTGGTCGTCAACGCGGCCGGCGTGTGGACCGACGAGATCCAGGACATGGTCGGCGGCCGGGGGAGCCTCAACGTCCAGGCGAGCAAGGGCATCCACCTCGTCGTACCCCGCGACCGGATCCGCTCCGAGGCCGGCTTCATCACCAAGACCGAGAAGTCGGTGCTGTTCGTCATCCCGTGGGGCCGTCACTGGATCATCGGCACCACCGACACCCCGTGGGACCTCGACAAGGCCCACCCGGCCGCCAGCCGCGCGGACATCGACTACCTGCTCAACCACGTCAACACGCTGCTGCGCGACCCGCTCGACCACAACGACGTCGAGGGCGTCTATGCCGGGCTGCGGCCGCTGCTCAAGTCCGAGGACGAGGCGACCAGCAAGCTGTCGCGCGAGCACACGGTGGTCACCCCGGTGCCCGGGCTGGTGCTCATCGGCGGCGGCAAGCTCACCACCTATCGGGTGATGGCCAAGGACGCCGTCGACGCCGCCGAGCCGACGCTGCGCCACCTCACCGGGTCCTCGATCCGCGACAGCATCACCGACCGGGTGCCGCTGGCCGGCGCCCAGGGCTTCGAGACCCGGACCAACCAGCGGGTCATGCTCTCCCGCAAGAGCGGGATCCCCGTCGGCCGCATCGACCACCTGCTCCACCGCTACGGCGGCCTGGTCGACGAGGTGCTCGACATCGTCCGCGAGCGGCCCGAGCTCGCCGAGCCGCTGCCCGGCGCCGAGGACTACCTGTCCGTCGAGATCCTCTATGCGGTCACCCATGAGGGTGCCCGTCACCTCGACGACGTGCTGACCCGACGCACCCGCATCTCGATCGAGACCTTCGACCGCGGTGTCAGCGCCGCCGCTCCCGCGGCCGCGCTCATGGCCGAGGTGCTCGACTGGGACGCCGACCGGACCGCCGACGAGGTCGACCACTACCTCCGCCGGGTCGAGGCCGAGCGCCAGAGCCAGCTCAAGCTGACCGACCAGGAGGCCGACGAGGCCCGCGTGAGCGCCCCGGAGATCGTCCAGGCCTGACGCCGAGGTGCCCGGTCCTGCCCGCCGAGGTGCCCGGTCCTGCCCCCCGAGGTGCCCGGTCCTGCCCCCCGAGGTGGCAGGTTCGGCCCGCCGAGGTGGCAGGTTCGGTCCGCCGAGGTGGCAGGTTCGATCAGAGCCGCTGGATCGGGCCCTCGTCGGGGCCGGGAAGTCCCAGGGCCTCCAGGAGATAGGACCGGCCACCGTCGCGGTCGAGGCTGGCCGCCGTACGGGCGATGGGACGAACCCACGGGAAGACGTGGACGATCATCAGCGCAAGTGAGACGAAGGCGCCGCTGACGTAGGCCAGGAACTGTCCTTGGTGGATGACGAAGGCGACGACGACCGAGGCGATCGCGATGGCCTCCGAGAAGGCGAACCGCCGGATCATGGCGGACTGGAAAGCCGCCAGCGCCTGGGGCTCGGCCTCCTCCCGTGGCGTCCCGACCGGAACGGCGGGGACGCGATAGCCGGTCGCCTCGAGGAGGTAGTGCATGGACGCCCCCGCCGCGATCTGGGCCCCGACCACCCACAGCGGTGGGAGCTCGCCTGCGTCGCTGGTGGCCGAGAGCACCAGATAGAGCGCGATCCCGATGAACAGCAGGGCGCCCATGAGGGCCCCCGCCAGGATCCTCAACTGCAGCAGCATGTGTCCTCCCCAGTGGCTTGTCGGGAGCCTAGTGCCCGACGGGCCGGGCACTTCGGCGGACCGGGCGGGGCACTTCGGCGGACCGGACCGGGCACTTCGGCGGACCGGGCGGGGCACCTCGGCGGACCGGACCGGGCACCTCGGTTGTTACTGAGGGGTAGGCAGGGGGTGCAGGGCTGACCTACGCTCGGCGGCATGACGTCTGACACGCCCTCCGGCAGCACTTCCGGCAGTCCTACCGGCACCCCGGGCCCGCTGGGTGGACACCTCGTGGACGGCCCCCGCGACCCCGAGCACGACCCGGCGGCGACCTATGCCCTCGAGCCCGACTATGTCGAGGCCCTGACCCGGCGCATCGTGTCGACCACGGGCGTCACCGCGGAGACCCGCTCGCCCCTCAACGGCCAGCCGCTGGCCCACATCCCGCAGTCCTCGGCCGAGGACATCACCGAGGCGTTCCGGCGGGCCCGACGCGCCCAGGCCGCCTGGGCGCGCACGTCGTTGGAGACCCGCGCGGCCGCGCTGCTGCGCCTGCACGACCTCATCCTCGACCGCCAGGACGAGATCATGGACCTCACCGTCCTCGAGTCCGGCAAGGCCCGCAAGCACGCGTTCGACGAGCCCCTGCATGTCGCGCTCACGGCCCGCTACTACGCGCGTACGGCGCACCGCCACCTCGACTCGCGGCGCCACCTCGGGGTGATCCCGGTGCTGACGCGCGTCGAGGTCCACCGGATCCCGAAGGGCGTCGTCGGGATCATCTCGCCGTGGAACTACCCGTTCACCATGGCGCTGTGCGACGGGCTCCCCGCGCTGCTGGCCGGCAACGCGGTCGTGGCCAAGCCCGACCACCACTCGATGCTGACGGCCCTGCTCGGTGCCCAGCTCCTGGAGGAGGCCGGCTTCCCGCCGGACCTGTGGCAGGTCGTCGCCGGCCCCGGCAGCGAGGTCGGACCGGCTCTGATCGGCCAGGCCGACTACATCTGCTTCACCGGCTCCACCGCGACCGGCAAGCGGGTGGCCCAGGGCTGCGCCGACCGCCTGATCGGCTGCTCGCTCGAGCTCGGCGGCAAGAACCCAATCCTGATCCTGCGGGACGCCGACCTGGAGAAGGCTGCCGAGGGTGCCGTCCGCGCGTGCTTCTCCAACGCGGGCCAGCTGTGTGTGTCGACCGAGCGGATGTTCGTGGCCGACCAGATCTATGACCGCTTCATGGAGCGGTTCGTGGCCCGCACGGAGGCGATGTCGGTGGGGGCGAGCCTGGAGTGGGGTCTCGACATGGGGTCGCTGATCTCGCAGACCCAGCTCGACGCCGTCGTGGCCCAGGTGGAGGACGCCAAGGCCAAGGGGGCGAGGGTCCTCGCGGGCGGGCGCCACCGACCGGACCTCGGCCCGTTCGTCTTCGAACCCACGATCCTCGAGGGCGTCACGCCCGAGATGACCTGCTTCGGTCACGAGACCTTCGGCCCGGTGGTGTCGGTCTACCGCTTCCACGACGAGGGCGAGGCGATCGCCCGGGCCAACGACGGCGACTACGGCCTGAACGCCGCGATCTATAGCAAGGACGGCGCGCGCGCCCGCGCGATCGCCCAGCAGATCAAGTGCGGCACCGTCAACGTCAACGAGGCGTTCGGCGCGACGTTCGCCTCCATCGACTCGCCCATGGGCGGCATGCGCGAGTCCGGGCTGGGGCGTCGCCAAGGAGCCGAGGGCGTGCTGCGCTACACCGAGCCGCAGTCGGTCGCCACCCAGCGGGCCCTCCGCTTCGCACCGGTGTTCGGGATGTCCGAGCCCACCTATGCCAAGGTCATGACGGCCAACCTCAAGCTCATGAAGAAGCTCGGGAGGGCATGATGGACGTCGATGTCATCATCGTCGGTTCCGGGTTCGGCGGATCGGTCTCCGCGCTGCGCCTGACCGAGAAGGGCTACGACGTCGCCGTCATCGAGGCGGGCGCGCGGTTCGCCGACGAGGACTTCCCGAACACCTCGTTCGAGACCAAGAAGTACCTCTTCAAGCCCGAGGTCGGCCTCTATGGCATCCAGCGGATCGACGTCATCAAGGACGTCCTGATCCTGTCCGGGGCCGGTGTCGGCGGCGGATCGCTGGTCTATGCCAACACCCTCTATGAGCCGCTGCCGGCGTTCTATGACGACCCGCAGTGGCGAGACATCACCGACTGGCGCTCGGAGCTGGCGCCCTACTACGACCAGGCCAAGCGGATGCTCGGCGTCGTGGAGAACCCCCGCCACACCCCCGCCGACGTCGTCATGAAGCAGGTGGCCGACGAGATGGGCGTGGGCGACACCTTCCACCACACGCCGGTCGGCGTCTTCTTCGGCGGACCTGGTGACGTACCCGAGCGGGAGGTGGCAGACCCGTTCTTCGGCGGTGAGGGCCCCGACCGCAACCCCTGCAAGAACTGCGGCGAGTGCATGACCGGCTGTCGCCACAACGCCAAGAACACCCTGGTCAAGAACTACCTCCACCTGGCCGAGAAGAACGGCGCCAAGGTGCTCCCGCTGACGACGGTCACCCGGGTCGTGCCGCGTGCGGCCGGCGGCTATGACGTCCACGTGCGCAGCACGACGGCCAAGCGGCGTACGCCGGACACCGAGCGGGTCCTCACCGCCGAGCAGGTCATCTTCTCGGCGTCCGCGCTGGGCACGCAGCGGCTGCTCCACCGGATGAAGGCAGAGGGACACCTGCCCGAGATCTCCGACCGCATCGGCCATCTCGCCCGCACCAACTCCGAGTCGATCCTGGGCGTCGTCGCCGAGGGCCGCGACGTCGACTACACCGAGGGCGTCGCGATCACGTCGTCGTTCCACCCCGACGAGCACACCCACATCGAGCCGGTCCGCTATGGCAAGGGCAGCAACGTCATGAGCCTGCTCCAGACGGTGCTCACCGACGGCGACGGGCCCGGCCCCCGCTGGCGCACCTGGATCACGGAGATGTGGCGCCAGAAGGGGAAGATGTTCGCCTTCTATGACATGAAGCACTGGTCGGAGCGGGCCGTCATCGCCCTGGTGATGCAGAGCCGCGACAACTCGATCACGACCTATCTGAAGAAGTCTCGCCTGACGGGTCGCCTGACGCTGACCTCCAAGCAGGGCCACGGCGAGCCCAACCCGACCTGGATCCCGCAGGCGAACGACGCCGTACGCCGGATGGCGCGGATCATGGGCGGCATCCCCGGCGGCTCGATCGGGGAGCCGTTCAACACCCCGCTCACCGCGCACTTCATCGGTGGCTGTGCGATCGGCGCGACGGCCGACGAGGGTGTGATCGACGCCTATCAGCGGGTCTTCAACTATCCCGGGCTCCACGTGGTGGACGGCTCGGCCGTCACCGCCAACCTCGGCGTGAACCCGTCGCTGACGATCACCGCCCAGGCGGAGCGCGCGATGGCGCTGTGGCCCAACAAGGGCGAGGTGGACCCGCGTCCGGCGCTGGGGTCGGCCTATCAGCGGCTGAGCCCCGTGCAGCCGAAGAACCCGGTCGTCCCCGACTCCGCGCCGGGGGCCCTCCGGCTGCCCATCGTCTCGATCAGCTGAGGGTCAGCGGTCAGCCGGCGGCGGCCGCCGTGCGGGCCTCGATCGCGAGCTCGCGGATGCGAGCGATGTCCTCGGGGCTGAAGACCCCGTTGACGCCGGAGATCGTGGCGAGCCGCATGCCGTGCTTGAGGCCGAGCCGATAGATCTCCTTGACCTTCTCCCACTCGATGTTGCGGCCGACCGTGAACGACTCGTAGCGCCCCTCGAGGGCGAGCACCACGGTCTCGGCCATGCACGCATAGACCACACCCTTGGGGAGCCCGATGTCGCGCATCCGAACCTCACCGGGCAGCTCGATCTCACCGGACTCGACGACGAGCACGTCGGGGCGCTTGGCGACGTCCTCCTTGGACAGGTCGAGCGGCCGGGCGACGTCGGTGATCACGCAGCCGGGCTTGACGGCCATGATGTCGAGGACGCGCTTGCCGGCCCCGGAGGTGGCGGTGACGATGACGTCCATCTCGGGGAGGTGCTCGTCGGGCGTGGCCGCGACGTGGACCGTGGCCCGGGGGTGCTGCTGCTCGATCTCGCCCTTGAGGGCCAACAGCTTGGCCGTCTCGGGGGAGACCAGCCACACCTCGTCGCTGGCGAGCGCGAGCAGCCGCGCGCAGACCGACCCGATCGCGCCGGTGGCACCGACGACCATGGTCTTGCCCCGGATCCGGCCGTCCTGGTCGGCCTCCAACAGGCCGAGCTGGCTGACCGCCTCGTGGGCCGCCCAGAGCGCGCCGGAGGCCGAATAGCTGTTGCCGGTGGTCACCGGCAGCACGGCCTTCTTGGCGACGGTCACGCCGGCGTCGCCGACGACCTTGGTGAAGGCGCCGAGCCCCATCACCTGGGCGCCGAGCTTCTTGGCCATCTCAGCGGCGTCGAGCAGCTTGGCATAGGTGAACTCGGGGCTGTGGGCCATCAGCTCCTTGGGCGTCCCGCCGACGGTGATCAGCCAGCCCTCGGCCTCGGCGCCGGTCGGTGAGGCGATGCCGGTGACATGGCTGTAGGTGAACGGCGGGGCATAGGCGAGCGCCTTCTCGGTGGCGTCGACGACGACACCGGGCGAGTGCTCGAGGATCGTGGCGAGCGGCTCGACCTTGCGGAAGAACTCCTGCGACAGCGGGTGGATCACGAACGCGAACCGGCTCTTGCGCCGGAAGCCGTTGGGATAGAGGACTCGCGGCTCGAGACCCGCCGACCCGATCATGTCGAGCAGGTCGTCGTTGGTGAGCTTGCCGGACCCGTCGACGAGGGCCAGCATCATCGCCTCGAGGACGGCGTCGATGACCGTCACGCCGAACGGTTGCGGCGTGGTGTCGAGCACCATGTCGACGCCCCGGTCGCCCAGCTCGGCCAGCCGGTCCTCGGAGATCGCCGAGGAGATGACGGTCTTGCCGGCCAGGTCCTCCAGGCCGAACTTGAGCAGCCCGTGGTAGGTCGCGACGACCACGTCGCTGTCGCGAGCGGCCTTGCGGGTCATCGCCTCGCCGAGCCGGAGGCCGGGCAGGTTGATCCGCGACTTCACGATCCCGGGCAGCAGCTTGAGCGGCATCATCGCGGCGTCGGCGGCGGCGTTGAGGAGGGGGTTCTCGTTGAGCCGCGCCGGGATGTCCATGCGCAGCAGCGGGTCGGCGAAGGTGATGTTGTCGGTGTTCTCGCGCAGGATGCGGACGACGCCGTCGTGGTTGCCATCGCCGAGCACCACGCTGCGTGCGTTGGCGAAGTAGCCCGGCATCTCGGCCTGCACGTGGCGCATCGCCCACTCCTGCAGGACGTCACGCAGGCGGTGGCCGTCGGTGGACGGGGCCAGCCCGTCGGCAGCCCGCACCATCCGCTCCACGGCGGCGTTGTCGCCGTCGTAGAGCCCACGGATGCGGGCGTCGCGGATCCCCGACACCGCGATGGCGTCCGCCTCCGCCGCCCACTCACGGACCAGTCGCTCGGCCTTGCGGACGTTGCCGTCGGTGCCGATGCGGATGATCCGGAAGGGACGGTCGAGGAAGCGGACCTTCTCGTCGAAGTCGAGGTCCGGTGTGGTGAGTGCGACATTGACCACCAGGGTGGGCTTGGGCCGTGCCATCTCGTCTCCTCTGCGGGGCCGAGACCGGCTCGGGCCTCCCGCCCCACTATCGCTAGACTCGCGGCTTCAGAGCAAGGTGGAGAGGGGCCACTGAGTGGCAGATCACGATCTCGTCCTGGTCGTCGACTTCGGGGCGCAATACGCCCAGCTCATCGCCCGTCGGGTCCGCGAGGCTCGGGTCTACTCCGAGATCGTCCCCCACACCATGCCGGTGGCCGAGATGCTGGCGCGTCGGCCCCAGGCCATCGTGTTGTCGGGTGGTCCGTCGTCGGTCTATGAGGAGGGTGCGCCGAGCATCGAGACGGCCGTCTTCGAGGCCGGCGTGCCGGTGTTCGGGATGTGCTACGGCTTCCAGCTCATGGCGCGCGGTCTCGGCGGCGAGGTGGCCGCGACGGGCGCCCGCGAATACGGCCGTACGCCGGTCACGGTGTCGTCGGCGGGGGCGTTGCTGCGCGGCCTGCCCGAGCACCACAACGTCTGGATGTCCCACGGCGACTCGGTCAGCGCCGCTCCTCCGGGGTTCGACGTGCTGGCGTCGACCGAGGTCACGCCGGTGGCGGCGTTCGAGGACCTCGACCGCCGGCTGGCCGGGGTGCAGTGGCACCCCGAGGTGCTCCACACCGAGCACGGCCAGCGCATCCTCGAGCACTTCCTCCACGACATCGCCGGCTGCCGGCCCACCTGGACGATGGTCAACATCGCCGAGGAGCAGATCGCCCGGGTCCGTGACCAGATCGGTGAGACCGGCCGCGCCATCTGCGGCCTCTCCGGCGGCGTCGACTCGGCGGTGGCGGCCGCCATCGTGCAGCGGGCGATCGGGGACCGGCTCGACTGTGTGTTCGTCGACCACGGCCTGCTGCGCGAGGGGGAGGCCGAGCAGGTCGAACGGCGACTTCGTCGCCGCGACGGGGTCAAGCTCCACGTCTTCGACGCCCAACAGCGCTTCCTCGACGCGCTCGCCGGGGTGACCGACCCCGAGGAGAAGCGCAAGGTCATCGGCCGCGAGTTCATCCGCGCCTTCGAGGCCGCCGAGGTGCAGATCCTCGGCGAGGCCGCACAGCAGGGCGACAAGGTCGGCTTCCTGGTCCAGGGGACCTCTATCCCGACGTGGTCGAGTCCGGCGGCGGAGCCGGCACCTCCAACATCAAGTCCCACCACAACGTGGGTGGGCTGCCGGAGGACCTCGAGTTCGAGCTGGTCGAGCCGCTGCGCACGCTCTTCAAGGATGAGGTACGCCTCGTCGGCGAGCAGCTCGGCCTGCCCCCGGAGATCGTGTGGCGGCAGCCGTTCCCCGGGCCCGGCCTCGGCATCCGGATCATCGGCGAGGTGACCCGCGACCGGCTCGAGATCCTGCGTGCCGCTGACGCGATCGCCCGCGAGGAGCTGACCCGGGCCGGCCTGGACCGCGAGATCTGGCAGATGCCGGTGGTGCTGCTGGCCGACGTCCGCTCCGTCGGCGTCCAGGGCGACGGCCGCACCTATGGCCACCCGATCGTGCTGCGGCCGGTCACCTCCGAGGATGCGATGACCGCCGACTGGGCGCGCCTCCCCTTCGACGTCCTCGAGCGGGTCTCGACGCGCATCACCAACGAGGTGCGCGAGGTCAACCGGGTGACGCTGGACGTCACGTCCAAGCCGCCCGGCACGATCGAGTGGGAGTGACAAGGGCCGGGGTGCGTTAGCCGGCGTAGATGAAGCTCCCGCGGGTGCGCCAGTCGTTGCCGTCGATCGCCGGCCCGCTCACGGTCGTGGCGGAGCCGACGAGCGCGCCGCGGTTCCAGGAGACCGCCACCAGGTTGCCCGTCGACGAGTTGCCGACGTAGAGCGTCGACCCATTGAGCATGAGCCCGTTGACGCGGCTCCAGTCGACCCCGGCGGCGTTGCCGGTCGAGGTGAACCGGCTCGCCCCCACCAGGCGGCTCTCCGGCTCGAAGTAGCGGTAGTAGAGCGAGGACTGGCCCGTCAGCGTGTAGTAGAGCCTCCCCTGCGACCGGTCGTAGGTCATGCCGGTGACGTTGGGCAGCTCGGCCGCGAAGTCCGTCAACCCGTTGAGGTTGACGTTGGTGGCCGCGCCGAAGGTCGTGCCGTTATAGGTCCGAGCCTTGAGCGTGCCGTCGCTCCACCCGGTGTAGAGCGTCCCGTCGATCATGGTGGCGCCGCGGGCGTTGCGCCACGACTGGGCACCGTTGGACACCAGCGCCGACGAGGTGACCGAGGTTCCCGTGAAGGTACGCCGGGTGACGTCGTCGTCCGTGGTGTGGCCCAGCAGGTAGACACTGCCCGGGAGGGAGCCCGTGTTCTCCGACGGCGGCGCGGTCCCACCCGTCGAAGGGAAGAGAGCCACCCGCTTGCGCGTTTCTTTGCCGGTGATGTCGGTGTCGTGGCCGACCCAGAGGCCGGCCGACGTCGTCATGAACTCCCAGACTCCGACACCACGGTTGCGCGTCGGGTTCCAGCTGAACGGGAGTCCGTTGCGGGGGTCGACGGCGGCCAGGCCGGTGCGGGCGGTGGCACCGCGCCCGGCTGCGTCGGCGGCGTAAGGGTTGTTGAGCCAGCGGAAGTGCCCGCCGACATAGATCGCCGCACCCGTCGCCTTGACCTGCGTGAAGGTGTCGCCGCCGCTGTAGTCGACCCAGGTCGGGTTCTGACCGCTCCCGGTCGGCGAGAGCTCCCACCTGCTGATCGTGTCGCACAGCGTGCCCGAGCCGATGCCGCCGGAGTAGGCGCCGGTGGTGACCACCGCGAACCAGGTGCCGGTGGGGTCGATGTCGACGTCGCGCATGTAGGTGTCGAACCGGGAGCCGCACGTGGTGCTGTAGCGCGTGGTTGCCCAGGAACTGAGCGTCGCCGTCCCCCCGGTGAGGTCGGCGCGCATGATCTGGTTGCGGGTCTGGCCGTTGACGGTGCGGAAGTTTCCGACTGCCACGAGCTGGGCTCCGTTGTCGCTGATGTCGAAGTGCTTGATCCCGAGGATCCCGCCGTTCCACGTGCCGGCGAAGGTGAGGGCCACGGCGCCGGTGTCCGCGCCGGTCGTCGGGTCGAGGGCGGCGAGCAGGGTGCGGGACACGCCGCCGATGGTGCTGAAAGCGCCGCCGATGTAGAGCCGACCGCTCACCAGTTGGAGATCGGTGACGCCGCCATTGATGGTCGGAGGCCGGAACGACGTCACCAGGGCGCCCGTGGTCGCGTTGATCCGGGCCACCTTGCTGCGGTTCGTTCCGTTGACCTGGCTGAACTTGCCGCCGATGTAGACCGTGCCGTCTCCGGCGTCGGCGATGTCGGAGACCTCCTTGGCGCCCACGTCCGGGACGAACCCCGTGTCGACGGCCCCGGTCGTCGCGTTGAAAGCGACGATGTTGTTGCGGCTGTAGGTCACGCCTCCCCACGTGACGGAACTGAAGGTGCCCACGGCGATGATGCGGTTGCCGACCTGGACCATCCCCTCGACCTTGCCGTCGTCGACGTTGGGCGTCCAGTTCTCGGGGTTCGCGGACACGACGTGGTCGATCGTCGGCTCGACGGCTGCGGAGGCCGGAACGGCCGAGAAGGCGAGGACGACGAGCGCCGACGCAGCGAGCAGGGCTGTGCGCATGATTCCCCCACCAGGAGATGAGCCCACTAGAGAACGAGTGCTGTGCAGTGAATCGAAGGCAGTGCCGTCCCGCGCATCCCGAGCCCACCCGGACTAAGGGGATGCTAAGCAGCCTTGCCGGGAATTGCCAGAGGCGCTCCTGAGGAGCAGGGTGCGCCTCTCCACGTACGTCGGGAAGGCTCTGGCGTGGATCGGACGCGGGCTGGCGTGGATCGGCCCCCGGCCCCCGCGATCAGCAGGTTCCGGGGGCCGTCCGCCGTACGTCGTGTCAGCCGGCCTCGATGAACGAGGCCCGGGCCCGCCAGTCATAGCCGTCGATGGCCGGCCCGCTGACGTTGGTCGCCGTGCCGGAGAGGACTCCGTCGTTCCAGCCGACCGAGGCCAGGTTGCCGGTCACCGACGACCCGACATAGAGCGTCGAGCCGTCCAGCAGCAGCCCGCTCGTCTTGCTCCAGTCGATGCCGGCCGTGTTGCCGGTCGCGGTGAACCGCACCGCGCCCACGAGACGGCTCTCCGGCTCGAAGTAGCGGTAGTAGAGCGAGGACTGCCCGGCGAGCGTGTAGTAGAGCCGCGCGTGGACCTTGTCATAGGCCATGCCCGTGATGTTCGGGATCTCGTTGGCGAAGTCGGTCAGCCCGTTGAGGTTGACGTTGGTCGCCGCACCGAAGGTCGTCCCGTCGAACGTCCGCGCCTTGAGGGTGCCGTCGCTCCACCCGGTGTAGAGGGTGTTGTCGATCATCACGGCGCCGCGGGCGCTGCTCCAGTCCTGGCCGCCGTTGCCGACCGTCGCGGAGGAGGTCACGGCCGAGCCGGTGAAGGCACGGTCGATCACGGTGTCGTCGGCGGCCGCGTTGGGCGCCGGGACGTCCTCGTCGATGACCTCGATGCCGTTGACGAGCGGGTTCTCGATCTTGTGGGCGAAGTCGATGTCGACGTTGCCGTCGCTGGTGATCGAGAACTGCTTCATCGTGCCGGTCTGGTTGCCCGTGTCGGCCACGATGTCGTAGTTGTTGAGCACCTTGGTGCCGTCGATGCTGACGTCGAAGACGCGCTGGCCCACGCTCGCCGTACCGCTGTAGCCGTTGGAGAAGTAGAGCCGCACGGTGAGGTGGTGGCCGACCGGGGCCGGGATGTCCCACTGCATCGTCGGGCTGTCGTTGGGCGACCAGCGCTCGGTCGAGAAGATCGCCGTGGGCGTGCTGCTCGGCAGGTTGGCGCCGCGGGCGATGGGCAGGGTGCCCCAGTCGGCGGCGTTGCTGTTGGCGTTGTGGAGCGCAGACGGCTGGTCACCGGTGTCGGTCGCCCAGTCCGGACCGTTGTCGGTCGCGAGCAGGCTCGGGCCGGCCGCGTTGACGCGAGCGACCCAGTGGCCGCTGGTCACTCCGGCGGGCTGGCCGAGCAGGAACACGTCACCGGGCAGGGTGCCGACCTGCTCCGCGGGCAGCTGCGTGCCGCCGGCGGAGGGGAACAGGGCGATCCGCTTGCGGGTCTCCTTGCCGGTCTGGTTGGTGTCGTGCCCGACCCAGAGCCCGGCGTTGGTGGTCATGAACTCCCAGACGCCGACGCCACGGGCGCGGGTGGGGTTCCAGCTGAAGGGAAGCCCGTTGCGCGGGTCGACGGCGGCGAGGGCCGTCCGGGCGACGCCGCCCGCTCCGAGCGCGTCGGAGGCGTAGGGGTTGTTGAGCCAGCGGAAGTGGCCGCCGACATAGATCGCGGCCCCGGTCGCCTTGACCTGGGTGAAGGTGTCGCCGCCGCTGTAGTCCACCCAGCTGGGGTTCTGGCCGCTCGTGGTCGGCGCGAGCTCCCACCGGCTGATCGAGTCGCACAGCGTCCCGGAGCTGACCCCACCCGAGTAGGCGCCGGTGGCGCCCACCACGAAGTAGGTGCCCGTGGGGTCGATGTCGATGTCGCGCATGTAGGTGTCGAACACCCCGGCGCACTGGGTCGTGAACCGCGTGGTCGCCCAGCCGCTCAGTGTCGCGGTCGGGCCGGTCAGGTCGGCGCGCATGATCTGGGCGCGGGACTGGCCGTCGACGGTGGTGAAGTTGCCGACGGCGACCAGCGTCGAGCCGTCGTCGCTGATGTCGAAGTGCTTGATCCCCATCGACCCGCCGTTCCAGGGGTCACCGAACGCGAAGTTCAGGGTGTTGGTGTCGGCGCCGGTCGTCGGGTCCAGCGCGACCAGCAGGGTGCGCGCCACGCTGCCGACGGTCGTGAACGACCCGCCGACATAGAGCCGGCCGTTGGCGAGCTGGAGGTCGCTGACCTCGCCGTTGATCGTCGGCGGCTTGAAGGCGGTGACCAGGGCGCCGGTCGTCGCGTTGATGCGCGCGACCTTGCTGCGCGTGGTGCCGTTGACCTTGGCGATCAGGCCGCCGATATAGACGGTGCCGTCACCGGCGTCGGCGATGTCCTCGACCTCCTTGGTCCCGACGTCGGGCACGAAGGTGGTGTCCACGGCACCCGTCGTCGCGTTGAACGCGAAGATGTTGTTGCGGACATAGGTCGTGCCGTTCCAGGTCACCGAGGTGAACTTGCCGACGGCGATGATCCGGTTGCCGACCTGGACCATCCCCTCGACCTTGCCGTTGTCGACGTTCGGCGTCCAGTTCTCCGGGTTGGCCGACACCACGTGGTCGATGGTCGGCTCGGAGGCCAGCGCCGGGACGGCGCCGAGCGACAGGCCGCCCACGGTCAGGGCGACCGCACTGGTCGCAGCGAGCATGGATGAGCGCATGAGATCCCCCCACAGGATTTCGGTCACAGCTTTCGGACAGTCCCCACGTCCTGTCGCGACCCGAGCTCACCGGACCGGGGGATGCTAAGCGGCCAACCTGAGAATCACCTGTCCGCGACCGCCGTGGCGGGCAACCGTCTAGACGGGTGACACGTCCGTCGTGCCGAGGGCCAGCACCAGGAGTGCTCGATGGGCGGCGTCGTCGAGGTCGAACCCGGCGACGTCGGCGGCCCGCTCCACGCGGTGGCGCAGCGTGTGGCGGTGGACGCCGAGCCGTTGTGCCGCCGGGTCCCAGGCGCCATGGTGGCTCAGGAACGCCCGCAGGCTCGGCACCAGGTCGCTGCCGTGGGTCTGGTCGTACGCCGCCAGCGCGGCGACCCAGGGTCCGGCGGCGGAGGCGAGCACCGGGTCGCCGAGGACCCGGTCGACCGGAGACTCGGCGAGGGAGAGTCGGGCGCCCGGTGGGGCGGCGTCGAGCGAGCGCAGCAGCGGAGCGACCTGCCGGCCCAGGTCGGGCCAGCCGACGGGGGGACCGGTCACCGCGGTGAGGTCCAGCGGAAGGGCCGCGAGCAAGGATCGGGTGGCGGCCGGCGCGCTGAGCACCAGGTGCGTCGACGAGGCGTGGTCGACGCGACGGTCGAGCAGGGGGCCGAGGCGGCGCAGCGAGGGGAGCAGTCGGTCAAGCGTCTCGGAGCTGGCCGCGCGGACCACTGTCAGAGCCAGGGGGGCGTCCGGGTCGAGGCCGCGGGCGGTCAGGGCCGCCTCGGGCGCGATCGGTCGGCCGTCGAGCAGGGCGGCGAGCACGGCCGCCCCGAGGGCTGGGTCGGGGCCGTCGTCGGGGCGGGCCAGCTCGACGGTGGCCACCGACACGGCATGACTGACGAGCAGTCTCTCGGGTGCACTCAACGGGCCGGTGGAGGCGAGTGCGAGCCAGCCGACCGGGTCCCGAGGGCTCCCGCCGATCGGCTGGATCTCCAGCACCCGGCCGGGTTCGGTCACCCGGATGGTCCCGGGGCGCCGTCCGGACACCTCGGTCAGGACCTCCTCGGCGCTGAGCTGGCCGCCGGAGGAGGTGATCAGGGAACCGTCCACGCCGACGACGACCACGGCAGCGTCGACCGAGGTGGCCAGCGCTCGCGCCAGCCCGGGCAGACCCGTGCGCAGCACCGCCCGGGTGAGGCGCTGCTGGTCGGTGAGAGTGTCGAGCAGCCGCTGCCGCCGCAGCTCGGCGAGCCGGTCGGTGACCGCGCGCTCCACGGCGAGGAACGGTGTCGCGAAGGGGACCTCGAGCAGCGCCAGGTCGTGCTCACGGCATGCCGCCACCACGCCGAACGGGACGGCGGCCAGCCGCAGCCCGGTGCCGAGTCCGAGCGCCGTGGCCCCGACGGTGGCGAGTCGCTCCACATAGGCCTCCTGCCCGAGCCGGTTGCGGGGCAGCCGCATGCCGGTGGTCAGCACCAGACCCGGGCCCTGGAGCCACGGGGACGGGTCGTCGACCTCGATCGCGTGGGCCCACTCCAACGGCGCGCCGGGGTCGGGCAGGTGGTGCGCCAGCAGGTCGAGGTCGCGCCGCTCCAGCAGCCAGGCGAGCGAGACGTGCTCGGGGGGTTCGGGCGCGGGTATGTCCAGATCGGCAGATTGAGCCCGGGACATAGGACGAAGTGTAGTGCCGGTCGGCCGGGGTCGGCGCCTAGCCTGCAGGGAGACGAAGGGAGTGCCGATGTCGGTCGACACCAGCCTCGAGGCCCGCACGGGGATCCAGCTCGAGGTGCTGCCGGTCAGTGACGCCACCGAGGTGCGCGGCGTGCTCGCGGCCGCCCAGGCCGCGGCCGCCGCCGTGGCCGCGGCGCCGCCCGCCGTACGACGGACGTGGCTGCGCGCCGTCGCCGACGCGCTCGAAGTGCCCGAGACCGCCGCAGCGCTCGTGGCCGCGGCCGATCGGGAGACCGGCCTCGGCGAGGTGCGGCTGACCGGTGAGCTCGCCCGCTGCGCCCACCAGCTGCGCTTCTATGGTGAGGTCGCCGCCGAGGGGTCCTGGCTGGGCGTGACCATCGACCACGCGACCGCGACGACCGCCGACCTGCGGCGACTCCAGGTCCCGCTCGGCCCGGTCGGCGTGCTCGGGGCCAGCAACTTCCCGTTCGGCTTCGGCGTTCTCGGCAACGACACCGGCTCGGCGCTCGCCGCCGGCTGCCCGGTCGTCGTCAAGGCCCACCCCGCCCACCCGACCACCAGCCGACTGCTCGCCGACGCCGCGACCCGTGCCCTCGCAGACGTGGGGGCACCCGCGGGCACCTTCGCGCTGCTGTCCGGGTTCGAGGCCGGCTCGGCGCTGGTCGCCGCCCCCGAGGTCGCCGCGGTGGCGTTCACGGGGTCCCAGCGCGGGGGCATGGCGCTGTGGCGCCAGGCGCTGGAGCGCCCGGTGCCCATCCCCGTCTATGCCGAGATGGGCACGATCAACCCCGTCGTCATGACCGCCGCGGCCGCCGAGCGGGCCGAGGCCGTCGCGGCCGGCTTCGTCGGCTCGTTCACCCTCGGGATGGGGCAGTTCTGCACCAAGCCCGGGCTGCTGCTCGTGCCCGCCGGGCACGACATCCCTGCCCGCGTCGCCGCGGCGCTCGCCGAGGCCGCCCCCACCGGGTGGCTGCTCACCGAGGGCATCGCGGCCGCCTATGCCGACGGGATCTCGGGCCTCGTCGCCGCCGGAGCCCGGGTGCTGGCACGCGTGCCGGCCCCGGGTGCCGGGTGGGCCGCCGAGGCGACGGTCCTGGGGGTCGACTCGGCGCTGCTCGAGGCAGGGTCGCCGCTGGTCGAGGAGTGCTTCGGCCCCGTGGCGCTGGTCGCCGAGTACGCCGACCGGGTCGAGCTCGACCGCGTGCTCGGCGTACTCCACGGTGCCCTGGCCGGCAGCGTCCAGGCCGCCGGTCCCGACGACCCGGAGCTCGGCGACCTGATCGGAGCCCTCACACCGATCGTCGGTCGTGTCATGGTCGACGACTGGCCGACCGGGGTCGCCTTCACCTGGGCCCAGCAGCACGGCGGGCCGTGGCCGGCCACCACTGCGCCGCAGACCACCTCGGTCGGGGCGGCGGCCCTCGACCGGTTCACCCGGCCGGTGACCTGGCAGAGCGTGCCCGACGCCGCGCTGCCGCCCGCTCTCCAGGAGGCCAACCCGTGGGGCCTGCCGCGTCGCGTCGACGGGGTGCTGTCGTGACCGGTCCGCTCGCCGGGCTGCTCGTCGCGGACTTCAGCCGGGTCCTCGCCGGCCCGCTGGCGACCATGACCCTGGCCGACCTCGGGGCCGAGGTCATCAAGGTCGAGCGCCCCGGCCTGGGTGACGACACGCGCCAGTGGGGACCGCCGTGGACCGACCACGCGTCGTCGTACTTCGAGTGCGTCAACCGCTCCAAGCAGAGCATCACCCTCGACCTGCGCGACCCCGCGGACCTCGCCGTGGCGCGCGAGCTCGCCGGGCGGGCCGATGTCCTGATCGAGAACTTCCTGACCGGCACCATGGACCGGCTGGGGCTCGGCTATGACGCCCTCGCGGAGGCCAACCCTGGCCTCGTCTATTGCTCGGTCACCGGCTTCGGCAGCGGTGAGGGGGCCGCGCTGCCCGGCTATGACTTCGTCGTCCAGGCCGTCGGCGGACTGATGTCGATCACCGGCGCCCCCGACGGCGACCCCACCAAGGTCGGCGTCGCCCTGGTCGACGTCCTCACCGGCAAGGACGCCGTCATCGGCATCCTCGCCGCGCTGCGGGAGCGCGAGACCTCCGGGCTCGGGCAGCGGATCGAGGTCAACCTGCTCTCGAGCCTGCTCGGGTCGCTGGTCAACCAGGCCTCGGCCTATCTCACCACCGGCCGCAGCCCCGGCAGGATGGGCAACCAGCACCCCTCCATCGCGCCCTACGAGACCCTCCACACCGCCGACGGACTCATCGCCGTCGCCTGCGGCAACGACGCCCAGTTCGGGCGGATCTGTGAGGTGCTGGGGGTGGCTGGGGTTGCTGCCGGTGATGCGGTTTGGCCCAAATCGGCAGGAAATTCGGCCTCCGACATGCAGTTTGCGTCCAATGGGCAGCGGGTCGAGAACCGTCGCGAGCTGATCGCGCTGCTCGAGGAGGCGCTGGCGACCGCCGACGGCGAGACCTGGGTACGCCGCCTCAACGCGGCCGGGGTGGCGGCGGGAACCGTCAACGACCTTGGTGCCGCGATCGCCTTCGCCGAGCGCCTCGGGCTGCGGCCCACGCAGCCCGTCGGCGACGGCCACCCCAACCAGATCCGCCACCCGATCACGTGGGGACGCAGCGAGCTGCCCACCCCCACGCCACCCCCCGACCTCGGTGAGCACACCGAGCAGATCCGCGCCCGCCTGGGCGCCCAGCACAAGGAGCAGCTGTGAGCAGCCACGACAAGCCCCTCCCGCCGTTCGACGTCCACGACCCCGCGGGCATCGACGACATGCTCACCCAGGAGGAGAAGGACGTCCGTTCGTCGGTGCGCCAGCTCGTCGAGCAGACCGCGACCCCCTATGTCGCCGACTGGTTCGAGCGCGGCACCATCGACGACCCCCGGGCGCTGATGAAGAGCTTCGGCGAGATGGGGCTGCTCGGCATGCACCTCGAGGGCTACGGCTGCGCCGGCATGTCGGCGGTCGACTATGGCCTCGCGTGCATCGAGCTGGAGGCCTGCGACTCGGGCATCCGGTCGATGGTGTCGGTGCAAGGCTCGCTGGCGATGTTCGCCATCTGGCGCTTCGGCACCGAGGACCAGAAGCAGCAGTGGCTGCCCGGCATGGCCGCCGGTGAGCTGATCGGCTGCTTCGGCCTCACCGAGCCCGACCACGGGTCCGACCCGGGCGGCATGCGCACCCGCGCCCGCAAGGACGGCAGCGACTGGGTCCTCGACGGCCGCAAGATGTGGATCACCAACGGCTCCATCGCCGACGTGGCCGTGGTGTGGGCCCAGACCGACGAGGGCATCCGCGGCTTCGTCGTCCCGACCGACACCCCCGGCTTCTCCGCCCCCGAGATCAAGCACAAGATGTCGCTGCGGGCCTCGGTCACCAGCGAGCTGGTCCTCGACGGCGTACGCCTCCCCGAGTCGGCCGTCTTTCCCGAGGTGCGCGGCCTCAAGGGCCCGCTGTCATGCCTCAACGAGGCCCGCTACGGCATCGTCTGGGGCGCCCTCGGCGCTGCCCGGTCGTCGTTCGACGCGGCGCTGTCCTATGCCGGTGAGCGCGTCCAGTTCGGCAAGCCGATCTCGGCCTTCCAGCTGACCCAGGCCAAGCTCGCCGACATGTCGCTGGAGCTGGTCAAGGGCCAGCTGCTCGCGCTGCACCTCGGTCGCCGCAAGGACGCCGGCACGCTGCGCCCCGAGCAGGTCAGCCTCGGCAAGCTCAACATCGTCCGCGAGGCGCTCGAGATCTGCCGGACCTCCCGCACGATCCTCGGGGCCAACGGCATCTCGCTGGAATACCCCGTCATCCGGCACGCCAACAACCTCGAGTCGGTGCTCACCTATGAGGGCACGGTCGAGATGCACACCCTGGTGGTCGGTCAGGCGCTCACCGGGCAGGCCGCTTTCCGCTGACGGCGGGCGTGAGGGTTCACCAAGGTAGGAAGGTGAACCCTCACTTACCGGGATGAGTTCATCGAGGTAAGTGAGGGTTCGCCCGCTTACCTTGGTGAACCGTCACCACGGCGACCACCACCAGCCCCAACACCAACGGCCCCGGAGACGACATTGTCTCCGGGGCCGTTGTGGGTGGGGTTGTGGAATCAGGCCTTGACCTTGGGGATCGCGTCGTCGTACGGCGCGTCGGAGTGGTCGGCGGCCGGGTGGATCACCATGTAGATCGCACCCAGACCGACCACGATCACCACCGACAGCAGCACGATCCAGTTGTCGTACCACGCCGCGTCGGGGGTGCGCGGCCACGCGAGGTTGATCATCGCGATGACGCCATAGACGAGCGCCGCGATGTTGACCGGGAGACCCCAGGCGCCCAGCTGGTACTTGCCGCTCGGCACCCAGCCCTTGAGGCGGGCCCGCAGCGCGGCCAGGACGACCATCTGGAAGCCGATGTAGATGCCGATCGCCGCGAAGCTGATGATCTTGGTGATCGCGTTGGTCGACACATAGGAGCCGATCACGATGATCGCGGGCACGATGCCGGCGAGCAGCAGGGCGTACGGCGGCACGTGGCGGCTCTGCGAGAACTTGCTGAGCAGCGAGGAGCCGAAGATCATCTCGTCGCGGCCGTAGGAGTAGGCCAGGCGGCTCGCGGCGGCCTGGAGGCTCATCGCGCAGGAGACGAACGAGATCAGCACGACGCCGAGCACGATGCGCGAACCGACGGGACCGAACGCGTCGGCGAGCAGGGTGCCGACCGGGTCGACGTCCTCACCCGCGATGACGGCCGGGATGTCGGAGACCGACAGGATCAGCGCCAGGCAGACGAACGTGGCCGCGGCACCACCGATGTAGATGGTGCGGCGCATCGCCTTGGGGATCAGCGTGCCCGGGTCCGGGACCTCCTCGGCGACGTCGCCACAGGCCTCGAAGCCGTAGTACTGGTAGACGCCGATGAGGGCGGCCGCCGCGAACGCCGGGAGGTAGCTGCCGCCACCGCCGGTGCCGAAGGTGTCGAAGATGACCGAGAACGACTGCTCGCGGTGGGCGATCAGCAGCCAGCCGCCGACGGCGAGGGCGCCGAGGATCTCGGCGGCGAAGCCGAAGATGGCCGCCATGGCGAGCACCTTGGTGCCCATGAAGTTGATGACCGTGGCGATCGCGATCGTGACGAGGGCGCCCCAGATGACGTTGGTGACGCTGGCCTCGATGCCGAGGAACGGCGCGATGTAGAAGCCGGCGCCATAGGTCACCGACGCGATGGTGGTCAGCAGGGCGACCATGTAGACCCAGCCGGTCATCCAGGCGTAGCGGCGGCCCCACAGGCGCCGGGCCCAGGGATAGACGCCGCCGGCGACGGGGAACTGGGCGACGATCTCGCTGAAGACGAGGGCCACGAGGAGCTGGCCGATGCCGACGATGATGAGGCTCCAGATCATCGGCGGCCCGCCGGTCGCGAGCGCGAAGGCGAACACGGTGTAGATGCCGACCACGGGCGACAGATAGGTGAACCCGAGGGAGAAGTTGGCCCACGGGCTCATGTCCCGCTTGAACTCCGACTTGTAGCCCAGGGCGTTGAGGTGGGCCGCGTCGTCGTGGTCGTGGTAGTCGTAGTAGCCGTCGGCGTCGTGCTGCGGATGTGACGTCGGAGAGGTCATGCGGTGGCTCCCGGTCGTAGAAGGCACGGAACGAGGGTCGGATGGTGGCCCGAGCCAATGGATGGCGGAAGAACTACAATTCTGTTGGTTAAAGCGCAATGGGTCGTGCCAGACTTTTGCCGCAACGCCGTGTCCGACAGGTGCCGAAGGGAGGTCCGGTGTCGTCCTTGTCGCCCCTGATCGGCCCGGCGACCTCCTCCAGTCGCGCCGACGAGCTCGTCCAGCGCATCACCGAGGCGATCCACCTGGGCCTGCTGAGCGACGGCGAGCAGCTGCCCGTCGAGGTCGAGCTGGCCCGGCAGTTCAACGTCGCACCCATGACGGCGCGCGACGCGCTCGCCGAGCTGCGTCAGCGCGGCCTGGTCGAGACCCGCCGCGGCCGGCGCGGCGGATCCTTCATCAAGCGGCCCGAAGGCCCTCCGGTCGACTATCTGCGTGCCCGGCTGATCGAGCTGACCACCTCCGAGCTGCGTGACCTCGCCGACGAGCACGTCGCGATCGCCGGGCAGGCGGCCCGGCTGGCGGCCGAACGAGCCTCCGCGGTCAACATGCGACGGCTGTTCGCGCTGACCGAGCAGCTCGGTGCCGCCGCCACCCTGGGCGACCGGATCCGGGCCGACTGCCGGTTCCACATCGAGGTCGCGATCGCCTCCCAGTCCGAGCGGCTGACCCGACGTGAGGTCGCGCTCCAGGCGGAGATCTCGGGGCTGTTGTGGCTTCCGGTCGGGCCCGCGATCGACATCGCCAAGATGGTCGCCGACCACCACGCCATGGCGGCCGCGGTGGTCTCCGAGGACGGCGACAAGGCCCGCCGTCTGGCCGAGGAGCACGTGGACTGGGAGCTGCGCCGCCTCATCTCGCTCCGGCTCGTCCTCACCGAACCCCAGGAGACCCGATGACCACCGCGCCGACCGCCCAGCACCTCGCGGCCGGGGTGAGCGCGCTGGTCGGACCCGTCTTCGACTCCCTGGAGGCGCTCGCGGGGGAAGTGCTCGGGTGCCGCGCTGGGTCCGGGAGCGGGCCGTGCACCGAGCGGAGCTTGTCGCCGCTGGAGTCGGCGATCGCGCCCCGCATGGCGGCCCACCCCTCGCTGACGGGCATGGGCTACGTCGCCGAGCCCGGGACCGTCGCCGGCCAGGAGCGGTTCCTGATCTGGTGGCAGCGGTCGGGTGAGGAGCTGGCCCGGCTGCGGCTCAACTTCGACGCCACCAGCGTCGACATCTATGACTACCTGCAGATGGAGTGGTACCAACAGGCCCGCGACGGGGGAGCCCGCAACGCGTTCGGGCCCTATGTCGACTACTCCGGTGCCGGCCTCTACGTCGTGACCATGAGCGTCCCCGTCGTCGCGGACGGCGTGTTCCTGGGAGTGGCGGGCGGCGACGTCGTCATGAGCCAGCTCGAGCCGCGCCTCATCGCGATCCTCCGCACCGCGACCCACGAGGCCGTGGTGGTCAACCGCGAGCGTCGCGTGCTCGCCGCCAACACCGCGACCTGGGTCGTCGGCACCCGCCTGCCGGCCATGCCGGCCGTCGGCGACGCCGGCTTCGTCGACGTCGCGGAGGTGCCCGACGGGCCGGGCTGGGTCGTGGCCGTCGGCGATCGCCTCGTGGGGCTGTGAGGCGCCGGGCTCGCACGCCGGCGCGGGGGAGCCCGAGATTCGGACGGACCCCTTGACATTAATCCTCTAAGTTTGGAGTATTGCGGCACCCCATTCCCGGACAGTTGTGGAGCACGTGCATGACCACCACCACGACGACGCCGGAGGTTCCGTTCCTCGACGTCACCGCGCCCGGCTTCTCCATCACCTCCGCCGAGGTGCACGAGGCCCGCGAGCAGAGCTGGTACGCCCGGACGCCGTACGGCATCGCCGTGCTGCGCTACGACGAGATGAACCGGCTCATCAAGCACCCCAAGCTGCGTCAGGGCTCGGTCGCCTGGCCGGCCCACAACGGCATCACCGAGGGCCCGTTCGCCCGCTGGTGGGCCAGCTGGCTGCTCAACAAGGAGGGCGACGAGCACCACCGCCTGCGCCGCCTGATGAACCCGGCCTTCTCGCCCAAGCTCATCGAGAGCCTCGTCCCGCGGTTCCAGGCGCTGGCCAACGAGCTCGTCGACAACTTCCGCAAGCCCGACTCCTGCGAGTTCATGTCCGAGTTCGCCGAGCCCTACGCCGCCCGCGTGATCGCGATCATGCTCGGGCTGCCCGAGGAGGAGTGGCCCATCATCGCCAAGGAGGCGACCACGATCGGGCTCTCGCTCAGCGTCACCGTCCGCGAGGAGCTGCCCCGCATCGAGGCGTCGCTGGCCCGCCTCTATGACTACGCCGACGCGCTCGTCGCCGACCGGCTGGCCAACCCCCAGGACGACTTCGTCTCCGCGCTCGTCAACGCCTCCCGCGCCGAGGACGGCAAGCTCAGCCACGACGAGCTGCGCGACGGACTGGTGCTGCTGGTCTTCGGGGGTTATGACACCACCCGCAACCAGATCGGGTTGGCGATGACGACCTTCCTCGAGCACCCCGACCAATGGCGGCTGCTGGCCGAGCGCCCCGAGCTCGGCAAGGCCGCGGTCGAGGAAGTCATGCGGGTGAACCCGACGGTCCGCTGGGTCACCCGCGAGGTGCTCGAGGACTTCGACTACCAGGGCGTCGAGCTCAAGGCCGGCACGACGGTGCACTGCTATAGCGAGTCCGCCGGCACCGACCCTCGCGCGTTCGACGACGGCACCTTCGACATCACCGCAACGGGCCGCCAGCCCCACTTCGGGTTCGGCGGTGGCGCCCACCACTGCCTGGGCCACTTCGTGGCCCGCTCCGACATGAGCGAGGCACTGCCGCTGCTCGCCCGCCGGATGCGCGACCCCCACCTGCTCGAGGGCGCCACCTGGCTGCCCGACTCCGGCAACACCGGACCGACCCGGCTGCCCGTCGGGTTCACCCCCGGATCCTGACCCAGCGCCCACCCACCCCGACAAGGAGTGCCCATGAAGGTGATCGTCGACATGACCCTGTGCCAAGACCACGGCCAGTGCGCCATCGCCGCAGGCGAGGTCTTCCGGATCAACGACGACGGCCGGCTGGAGTTCGACGCCAACCCCGACGACGCGCTCCGCGACGCCGTCGAGGAGGCCGCCGACGTGTGCCCCGTCCAGGCCATCTCCATCGCGGACTGATGACCGACCATCGGGTGGCCGTGGTCGGCGGCTCGCTCGCCGGCCTGCGCGCCGCGGAGCAGCTGCGCGCGGCCGGTCACGCGGGGCCGATCACGGTCTACTCGGCGGAGCCGCATCCGCCCTACAACCGGCCTCCGCTGTCCAAGGAGGTGCTGGCCGACCCGGATCTCGCCGATGCCGACGCCATGGTGGCGCGACTGGCGTTCCGGCGTCGGGCCAGCGTGGAGGACGTCGACTTCCGTCTCGGGGCCGACGTACGCCGTGCCGACCTGGCCGCCGGTGAGCTCACGTGGGTGGGCGCCGACGGCCAGGAAGGTGCGGACCGCTTCGACGGCCTGGTCGCCGCGACCGGGCTGTCACCTCGACGGCTCACAGCCCCCGGCCCGGCCGCGGGACGGCTCGTGCTGCGCACCGTGGGGGACTGCCTGGACCTCCGTGCCGAGATCGCCGACCGCCCGCGCCGGGTCGTGGTCGTCGGGGCCGGGTTCGTCGGCTGCGAGACCGCGTGCACCCTGGCCGCCCGTGGTCACGACGTGACCGTCGTGGAGCCCACCGGCGCACCGATGAACCGCGTCCTCGGCGACTCCCTGGCCGAGGCCGTCCAGCGGCACCACGAACACGCGGGGCTCCGGTTCGTGATCGGGCCCGGGGTGCGCAGCTATGCCGGCAGCGACCGGGTCACCGGCGTCGAGCTGGACGATGACAGCGTCCTGTTCGCGGACCTCGTTATCGAAGCCGTCGGCTCGGTGGCAGCGACCGGTTGGCTCGAGGGCAACGGGCTCGACCTGAGCGACGGCGTGCTGACCGACAACACCATGGCGGCCGTCGGCGCCGACCGGGTCGTGGCCGTGGGTGATGTCGCCCGCTTCCCCAACCCGCTCTTCGACGACACCCCTCGTCGTGTCGAGCACTGGTCGATGCCGACCGACACCGCGAAGCGCGCCGCGCCGACCCTCGTCGCGCTGATGAGGGGCGACCGGCCCGATCCGTCGCCGTTCGCGCCGATCCCGTCGTTCTGGAGCGACCAGGGCGACCTGCGCTTCCAGAGCTTCGGCTCACCTGCTCTCGGGGACGAGGTGCGCCTGGAGGAGGGCGATCTCGACGACCTCACCTCGGGTGTCCTCACCACGCACCACCGCGGCGGCCGCCATGTCGGCACCGTGGCGGTCAACCTGACCCCGGCCCGCCAACGCGGGCTGCGCGACGCCTTCGTCGCACTCACCGAAGCGAGGAGCTGAGATGGCCACGACCGCGCTCGACCAACACCGGCAGAACAACGCCTCCGGCGACGTCCTTCAGGGCGTCCTGTCGACGATCAAGGAGCAGGGCGTCGAGTTCGTCTATCTCCAGACCGTGACGATCACCGGCCGTGTCGTCGGCAAGGTGCTGCCGGCCCGTCACCTCGAACGCGTCGCCCGCAAGGGCATCCAGCAGCACCGCACCGCGGCGGCCAACCTCCAGGCCACCCGCGAGGGCGTGCTGATGGGCGGTGGAGTCAACGCCGCCGAGTACACCTCGGTCCCCGACCTCGAGACCTTCGCCGTGCTGCCGTGGGACACCTCGATGGCGCGGGTGTTCTGCCGCAACTACGAGCCCGACCACCTCGGTGACCTGGCCGGGACGCCCTATCTCGGCGACTCGCGCGGGCTGCTCCAGCGGGTCCACGCGGGGTTCACCGAGCGAACCGGCCTCGAGCTCCGCTCCGGCACCGAGCCCGAGATGACCTGGCGCGGCCCCGGCCTCGAGGCGTCGTTCCGCCCCGGCTCCAGCCCGGCCTACCACATCGAGCACCTCGAGCGCGGCCGCCCGATCTTCCAGAAGGTGATCTCCTATGCCCAGGCGATGGGCCTGGACATGATCGAGGGCGACTACGAGGACGAGGGCCAGTTCGAGCTGAACTGGATGTTCGACCACGCCAACCTCACCGCGGACCGGCTGGTGACCTATCGCCAGGTCTGCAAGCAGGTCGCCCGCGAGCTCGGCATCGAGGCGTCGTTCATGCCCAAGCCGGCCACCGGGATGATGGGCAACGGCTGCCACCACAACTTCAGCCTGTGGCGCGACGGTGTCAACGTGCTCGCCGAGGACGGCCGAGCCGACATGCACCTCACCGACGAGGGCAAGCACGCGCTCGGCGGCGTGCTCATGCACGCTCCCGGCTCGATGCTCGTCTATGGCTCGACGGTCAACTCCTACAAGCGTTATTGGGACGCCGGGCAGTTCGCGCCGTCGAAGATCAACTGGGGTCTGGACAACAAGACCTGCACGGTGCGGCTCTCGGCCAACGGCCGCCTCGAGCTCAAGCTCCCCGACGCCGCCGTCAACCCCTACCTCTCCCACGCGCTCCTCATCGCCGCCGTCGAGGACGGGCTGGACAACGCGATCGACCCCGGCGAGCCCTGGGTCGGCTCGTCCTACGAGGGCGAGCAGGACAAGCGGTTCGCCCCGCTGCCGCTGACCCTGGGCGAGGCCATCGACGCGTTCGAGGCCGACCCGCTGCTGCGTCGTACGCTCGGTGACGAGCTCGCCGACCTCCTGGTCGACTACAAGCGTGACGAGTGGGCCCGCTTCTGCGGCTTTGTCACCGACTGGGAGAAGGACATCTACTGGGACGACGCGCCGTGAGCGGGGTGCTGCGCCTGGCCTGCCTGGACTCCGAGGCACCGCCGCTGTTCTCGTTGTGGACGCCCGAGCACGGCCGCCAGGGCTATGAACCCGCGGTGGCCGCCCTGCTGGCCGACGAGCTCGGCCTCGAGCTCGAGTGGGTCCGGGTGCCGTGGGTCGACATGGTGCCGGCCGCCCAGCGTGGCGACGCCGACGCCGTGCTCTGTGGGCAGGGCATCACACCTGCCCGCCGGGAGGTCATGGACTTCACCCGCCCCTACGCGGTCTTCCACGAAGGGGTGCTGATGCGCCGCGGCGACGCCGTGGCAGGCCCCGAGGGCCTGGCGGGGCGTCGGGTGGCGGCGATCGAGAACAGCACCAACATGACGCTGGCCGAGACCTTCGAAGGTGCGGTCCTGGTGCCGTTCGGCAGCGACTCCGAGGACGTCTACGCCGACATGCTGGCGGCGCTCGCCTCGGGCGAGGTGGACGCCGTCGTCGACGACGACGTCGTGTTCGTCCCCCTCGGCGCGAGCCATCCCGACTATGAGCTCGCCTTCGTCGTCAAGACCGCCAACCGGTGGGGCATCTCGGTCCCTCAGGACCGACCCGACCTTCTCGCGACCATCGACGGCGCGCTGGGACGCGTGATCGCCGACGGGAGGCTGCGCGCCGCGTGGCAGCATTGGCTCCCCACGCTCGACTACCCCTTCGACGAGGACTGACCTTGGCTGGAGATGCTGGCGGCGCCCCGGCGGTGGTGCTGCGGGAGGAGTGCGTCCCGGACCGGCCGATGCCCACCGACCCGGTGGCTCACATCGCCGTGCTGGTGTCGCTCAACTTCCCCGAGATGACCGAGCACACGGCCGAGCTGGTCACCCGGTTCACGCGGGTGGCGCTGGAGACGCTGCTCGACCTCGGGGCGTCCTTCGCGCTGTTCGACACCAGTGATCCGCTGCCCGACCCGGCCGCCGTCAAGGCCTGCGACGGGCTGTTGCTGCTCGGCGGCGGCGACATCGACGGCCGGATCTATGGGCTCGGCGGCGGCGGCCGCGTGCCCAACCAGTACGGCGTCGACATCCGCGCCGACCGGGACGGGCTGGCCGCGATCGACGCGGCGCTTGGCGGCGACCTCCCGGTCTTCGGCATCTGCCGCGGCGCCCAGCTGGTCAATGTTGCCTATGGCGGCACGATCATCCCCGACATCGACGACTTCGCGCTCCACCGTGGCGGTCCCGGCGACCCGATGTTCCTCGACGAGGAGATCCTGATTGAGCCCGGCAGCCGCGTCGCCGGACTGCTGGGCGCGGACCGGATCGTGGCGCGCTCCGGCCACCACCAGGCCGTCGACGTCGTCGGCGACGGACTGGTCGTCACCGCGCGGGCCCACGACGGGATCGTCGAGAGCTTCGAGGACCCCACCCGTTGGCTGGTCGGGGTCCAGTGGCACCCCGAGGACGACGACGGCCCGGCCGAGGACCGCCGCCGGCTCTTCGCCGGTTTCGTCGCTGCCTGTGCGGAGGCACGCGGCCGGGCCTGACGCCGCTGATCCCGGCACACAGAGCGGCCCCCGCGGATATCGTGGCAGGATGCCCCGGATCCTGGCCCTGCTGACGGCTGCCGTCGTCGTCGTGGCCGGGTTGACGGGGTGTCAGGCCAAGGACGAGATGGTCATCGCGTTCCTGCTCGCCTCCGACCAGTCACCCCGGTGGACCAGCATGGACGGGCCGAGCTTCGCGGCGTACGTCGACGCCAACTGTCGCGACTGCGTCTATGTGACCGCCAACGCCGGGGGCGACCCGGACAAGCAGGCCCGCCAGTTCGCCGATGCCCTCGACCGGGGCGCCGACGTCGTCGTGCTGAACGCGGTGAACGGTGACGTGGGCGAACAGCTGGTGGCGGACGCCGACAAGGCCGGTGTGCCCGTGGTCGCCTATGACCGGTTCGTCCCGGGCGCCGCCTACTACGTGTCCTATGACGCCGGTGCGATCGGCCGCCAGATGGCCCAGGCCGTGGTCGAGCGGGTGCCTGCCAAGGCCTCCGTGCTGCTGATCAACGGCGCCCAGAGCGACGCCAACGGGATCGCCATCAAACGTGCCGTCCATCGGGTGCTCGACGGCTCCGGCATCAAGATCGTCGCCGAGCTCGACCCGCAGACCTGGTCGGCCGAGGAGGCCGGTGGGTGGCTGCGCAACCAGCTGGCCGACCATCCGGTCGCCGGCATCGACGCGGTCATCGCCGCCAACGACCTCCAGGCGGGCGGCGTGGCCGGGACCCTGACGTCGGAGAAGGTACGCCCGTCCGCGTGGCCCGTGGTGACCGGTCAGGACGCCGACCTCGAAGCCCTCCAGCGGATCGTGCTGGGTCAGCAGACCCTCACGGTGTTCAAGTCCTTCCCGCGGGAGGCCGAGAAGGCCGCCGAGGTCGCCGTCGCGCTGGTGGCCGGTGAGAAGGTCACCTCCGAGCGGGAGGAGGAGGGCGTGCCGGCATTCGTGTTCCAGCCGCTGGTGGTGACCATCGACAACCTCACCGACACGGTCGTCAAGGACGGCATCGTCACCCTCGAGGACATCTGTCAGGGCGCGACCGTCGCGGCGTGCACGGAGCTCGGGCTGCGGTGACGTCGGCTCCGGGTCGGGTCAGCCCTCGACGATCTGCATCGCCGAGTCGACGACGGCCCCGAAGAGGGCGTCCCAGTCGGTGATCGTGTCCGGGCCGAACATCTCGAACAGCTCGGCGTTGATCGCTCCCAGGACCAGCATCCAGGCCGTCATGCCACGGCGGACGGTGCCGGCGGTCAGACCCGACGCCGCGAACATCGGGTCCTGGAGCATGACCGCCATCGCGCGCCGGTCGGCCGGGGTCCCGGGGTCTCGTGCCTCGAGCCCGGCGAGCACGCCCACGAGGAGGTAGGGGATCCGGGTCCCGGCCGTGGTCGTACGTTCGGCCGGGGCGTCGTAGTCGGGCACGGGCGAGCCATAGATCAGGGCGTACTCGTGAGGGTTGTCCTTGGCCCAGGCGCGGGAGGCGACGGCGATGGCGCGGAAGCGGCGGGCCCCGGTGGCGCTGGCCGGCAGGGCGGCGAGCTCGGCCTCGACGCGGTCGGCCATGGCGTCATAGGCGGTGATGATGAGCCGGGTGAGCAGCTCGTCGCGACTCTCCACATAGCGATAGACCGCGGAGGAGGCCATGCCCAGGTCGCGCGCGACCGCTCGCAGCGAGAGGGCGGCGGCGCCGTAGCGACCCAGGTGCTCGCGGCCGATGCGCAGGATCTCGGACTCGATCGCGGCACGGTTGCGTGCCCGGATGCCGGCGGCGGTCATGGCACGAGTCTGCCACGAGATGAGAGCGCTTGTCTGTAACGAGAGCGGCGCTCTTGTTTTTCGCCGCAGAGTGTGGTTCAGTTGGAAACGAGAGCGGTGCTCGCGTTTTGCGAAGGGCTGCTGGGAACCAGATCGAGGAGAACGTCATGGCACAGCACGTCGTCGTCGGGGCCGGGGGGATCGGGCGGGCCACCGCCCGTCACCTGGTGGAGCGTGGACACGAGGTGGTCATGGCCACCCGGTCGGGGACCGACCCGGGGCTCCCCGGCGTCCGGGCCATCGCCGTCGACGCCGCCGACGCGTCGTCCCTGACCGCGGCGGCCGTCGGCGCGACGACGATCGTCAACGCGGTGAACCCCAAGACCTACTACACCTGGGAGAAGGACTGGCCCCCGGTGGCCGCAGCCCTGCTCACCGCGGCCGAGACGACAGGGGCCGGGCTGGTGACCGTGTCCAACCTCTATGCCTACGGTCCGGTGGACGGTCCGATGACCGAGGCGACGCCGCTGCGGCCCGCCGGCAGCAAGGGCCGGGTGCGGGCCAGGATGTGGGAGGACGCGCTGGCCGCCCATGAGGCCGGTCGTGTGCGCGCGACCGAGCTGCGGGCCTCCGACTACTTCGGTCCCGGGGCCGGCGCCGGGGTCAGCCTGCTCAACTCGTTCGTGCTCGGCCGGGCCGCGGCGGGCAAGTCGGTGTGGCTGATCAAGGGCGGTGCCGACGTCCCGCATGCCTGGACCTACCTGGATGACATCGGTGCCCTCGCCGCGGCGCTGGCGACCGACGACCGCTCGTGGGGGAGGCCCTGGCACGTCCCCACGACGGAGGCGAAGACGGTCAGGCGGGTCGCCTCCGACGCCGCCGCCCTCGGCGGCCACCGAGCCCCGGCGGTGCGGCCGATGCCCGGCGTCGTCAAGGCGCTCGCGCGGGTCTCGGCCACGGTGCGAGAGCTCGACGAGACGGCCTACCAGTTCGAGCGGCCGTTCGTCCTCGACACGTCGCTGACCGAGCAGACCTTCGGGCTGCGCCCCACGCCGTGGGACGTCGCCCTCAAGGCCACCCTCGACGCGCTCCGGAGCTGAGCCGGGATCCGGACTGAGACCCGCTCGCCCCGTCGTCACAGGATGTGACGACTCGGCGAGCTGGTCAGTGGGTCGCGCCGGCGGTCTCCGGCTCGGGGGCCGTGACGGCGTTGTCGCCGCGGTCGAGCCGGCTGGGCCACCAGATCCGGCTGCCGAGGTCGAGGTTGAGCGCGGTGACCAGCACCGACCTGACGATGATCGTGTCGAGCAGGATGCCCAGGGCGACGGCGACGCCGATCTCGACGAACGCCACCAGGGGCAGTGTCGACAGCACCAGGAACGTCGCTGCGAGCACCAGTCCTGCCGAGGTGATGACGCCGCCCGTTGCACGCAGGGCCACCAACGACCCTTCGCGGGTGCCGCGCTCGGCGGTCTCCTCGCGGACCCGGGTCATCAAGAAGATGTTGTAGTCGATGCCCAGCGCCACCAGGAACACGAAGACGAACAGCGGGATCGAGGCGTCCGCCCCCGCGAAGCCGAAGACGTAATGGAAGAGCAAGGACGACAACCCCAGGGCCGCACCATAGGACAGCAGCACGGTCGCGATCAGGATCAGCGGCGACACCAGGGCGCGCAGCAGGACCATCAGGATGAGCAGGACCACGAGCAGCACCGCCGGAATGACGACCTTGTTGTCACGGGTGGAGGCCTTCTCGATGTCATCGAAGATGGCGGTGAACCCGCCGACCAGCGCGTCGGCCCCGTTGACACCGTGGACCGCCTCACGGACCTCGTCGACGATCGCGAACGCCTCCGGCGAGGTCGCGTCGCCCCGGATGGGCGCGGTGATGAAGGCGACGCCGTCCTTGACGACGGGCTCGGAGGGAGCGTCGATCCCGCTGACCCGCGTCATGGCTGCAACCACGTCGGTGGCCTTATCGGCGTTGGCGACGACGACGACTGGGTTGGAGGCGTCGGCAAGACCGTGCTCGGTCAGCATTCGCTGGCCGACGACGGAGTCGAAGTCCTTGGTGTAGGACTCCTCGCTGGTCAAGCCGGTCGCGTCGAGCTTGAAGATCCCGAGGCAGGCGATCGCCAGCAGCACCGAGGTCACCAGCCACACGCGCCGGGGTGCCCGAGAGATCGACGTGCCGACGCGCGACCAGAGCCCGGTGGTGGTCGGTTCGTGGGAGCCGTAGGTCGGTCGCTTGGGCCAGAAGATCCAGCGTCCCGTGATCACCAGCAGGGCCGGCAGCAGCGTCAGCATGACGGCGAGCACCACGACGATGCCGACGGCCGACACCGGTCCCAAGCCGGCTGTGGAGTTCATCTCGGCGAGCAGCAGCACGAGCATGCCCAGGGTCACCGTGGCAGCACTCGCAATGATGGCGGGCGCAGCCCGGTGCAGGGCGAACCCCATCGCCTCGTGGCGGTCCTCGTGACGGCGCAGCTCCTCGCGGTAGCGCGCGACCAGCAGGAGCGCATAGTCGGTGCCGGCACCGATCACGAGGACGGTCAGGATCGCCTGGCTTTGGCCGTTGACAGTCAGGTCGAAGTTCTTGGCCAGGAAGTAGACGACTCCCTGGGCGATGAACAGTGCGGCGACAGCCGAGAAGATAGGCAGTACCCACAGGATGGGACTGCGGTAGGTGAACAGCAGGATCACCACCACGACGACCAGCGTGGCGAAGATCAGGGTCGTGTCGATCCCGCCGAAGACCTCGGCCTGGTCGGCGGCCTGCCCGCCCTGGCCGGTCACGTACACCTTGAGTCCATCCTGCTGCGGGACGATCTTCTTGATGTCGTCGACGACGTCCGGCATCTTCTTGAAGCCGTCCTTGCCCAAGTTGACCGTGACGATGGTCTGCATGGCCTGGCCGTCCGGCGACGGGATCGGGCCCACGACCTCGCCCACGACGCCCTTGATCTCCTGAAGCTTGGCGACCTGTGCCGTCGCGGTCGCCACGTCGTCTGGGGTCAACCCGGATGCGCGTTCATAGGCGACCACGGTCGAGATGGCGTTGGGGTCCTGGAACGCCTCCATCTTGTCGAGCGTCTGGGTCGACTCGGAGCTCGCGGGCAGCCAGGAGGACGTCTCGTTGTTCTGGACGTCGGTGAGCTTCATGGCGAACGGAGCCATCGCGCCTGCCAGCAGGATGACTGCGGCGGCGACGACCCACTTGGTCACGGGACCCGTCAGGGTGCCGGCGATTCGTCGATGCATGGGTCCACCCCACCCCAGGCCACCGACAGCGCGCATCGGGGATTCCCCCTACGACACCTCTGGGAACGCGTCGGGGAGCGGCATCCCGCGCTCGGCGAGCACGGCGCGCACGCGGTCGGGGAAATCGCTGATCAGGCCGTCCACTCCGGCATCCATCAGAGCGTGCATAGTGGCCAGGTCGTTGACCGTGTAGGGCACGACCAGCAGTCCGGCGGCGTGGGCGTGGTCGATCAGCTCCGGCGTCGTGAAGGGGCGGTAGGACGGGTCGGCGACGCCGGCATCGAACGGGTAACCGTGGGAGGGCGACACCGCGTCGAAGCCCTGGGCCGCGACCGCCTCCGCCAGGTCGGCGAAGTCGTCGATGTCCACGCCGCCGAGCCAGGGCGACGCGCCGGCCCTGCCCGCCTCGAGATAACGCGGTGCGGTCAGCACATAGAGCGGCAATGCCGGCTCGAGCTCGCGCACCAGCCGCAGCACCGCCCAGTCGAAGCTCTGCACACTCACCCGGTCGACCAGCCCCGCCGCGCGTACGCAGTCGACGAGGGCCGCCGCGAACCGCTCGCGCGGCGCCGTCTCGTGGGGCGCGACGGCGTCGAACTTGGTCTCGATGTTGAACCGTACGGCGGCCGCCCCGCGCTCGGCGGCCAGGTCGAACACCTCGGTCAGCAGCGGGATCCGGGCCCCCGGAGCGGCCCGCTGCCCGGTCAGCTCGGGGCGGGTCACCGTCCCGGCGTCGATGGTGCGCAGCTGGGCCGCGGTGTAGTCGGCGACCAGCCCACCGACGTAGGGGAAGAACGGGTCGCCGTCCGACACCGGCGCCGTGTCGCGCAGCAGCGGCCCGAGCCGGCGGTCGTGCACCACCATCGGCACGCCGTCGAGGCTGATGTGCACGTCGAGCTCGAGGGTCGTCACCCCGAGGGCGAGCGCGGTGCCGAACGCGGCCAGGGTGTTCTCGACCACCAGGCCTCGGCCACCGCGGTGGGCCTGCAGGTCGAACGGCCGTCCGTCGAGCGTCACCTCACAGGCCGAGCGAGCGGCCGATGATCTCCTTCTGGATCTCGGTGGTGCCGCCATAGATGGTCTGGACGCGGGAGTTGAGATAGGCGCGGGCGATCGGATACTCGTTCATGTAGCCGTAGCCGCCGTGGAGCTGGACACCGCGGTCCATCAGCTTGACCTGGAGCTCGGTGGTCCACCACTTCGCCATCGAGGCCGTCGCTGCGTCCAGCTCACCGCGGACGTGGCGCTCGATGCAGTCGTCGACGAAGACCCGGGCGATGTGGGCCTCGGTCGCCATCTCGGCGATGAGGAAGCGGTTGTGCTGGAACTTGCCGATGGGCCGGCCGAACGCCGTACGGTCCTTGGCATAGGCCAGTGACAGGTCCAGCGCGCGCTCGCAGGCGGTGGCCGCCGACACCGCGATCGAGAGCCGCTCCTGCGGCAGGTTGGTCATCAGCTGGACGAAGCCGCTGCCCTCCTCGCCGAGCAGGTTGTTCTTGGGCACGTGGACGTTGTCGAAGAACAGCTCGGCGGTGTCCTGGGCGTGCTGGCCGATCTTGTCGAGGTTGCGGCCCCGCTCGAAGCCCGCCATCCCGCGCTCGACGACCAGCAGCGAGATGCCCTGGTAGCCCGCGTCGGGGTTGGTGCGGGCGACCACGATGACCAGGTCGGCGAGGATGCCGTTGGAGATGAACGTCTTCTGTCCGTTGAGGACGTAGTGGTCGCCGGCGTCAACTGCCGTGGTGCGGATCCCCTGGAGGTCGGACCCCGCCGCCGGCTCGGTCATCGCGATCGCGCCGATGAGCTCGCCCGAGCACAGCCCCGGTAGCCAGCGCTGGCGCTGCTCCTCGGTGGCGCTCGCGAGGTAGTAGGGCGCGATCATGTCGTTGAAGAGCGGGAACGAGCAGCCATAGACGCCGCGGCGGGTCATCTCCTCGGCGATCACCACGTTGAAGCGGAAGTCGGGCGTCCCGCCACCGCCGTACTCCTCGGGGAGCTGGAGCCCCAGCAGACCCTGGGCGCCGGCCTTGCGCCACACGTCGCGGTCGACCACGCCGTCGGCCTCCCACTGGTCGTGGAACGGCACCACCTCACGGTCGAGGAAGGTCCCGACCGCGTCGCGGAAGGCGTCGTGCTCCTCGGTGAAGACCCGACGCTGGGACGAGGCCAGCGCGCTCGTGCTCACGAGACCCACTCCTTGACCTGGGCGACGATCGCGGCGGGGTCCTCGCCCACCGGCATGAGCTGGAGGTTGGTGACGCCGGCCTCCTTGAACGCCGCGATGCGCTCCTGGACATAGGACGCCGGGCCGACCAGGTTGGCCGCCTCGAGCCACGCGGTCGGTACGACGGCCTCGGCGTCGCGCTTGTTGCCGCCGAGGTAGAGGTCCTGGATCTCCTTGGCCTCGGCCTCATAGCCGTATTCACACGCGAGGTCGTTGTAGAAGTTCTTGCCGCGGGCACCCATGCCGCCGACATAGAGGGCATACATCGGCCGCGCGAAGTCGAGCAGCGCCTTGGTCTCGGGGCCCTCGCCGATCGCGACCATGCCGCCGGCGCAGATCTCCAGCGGAGCGAGTCCCTCCTCGCGCTTGGCCTGGCCGGCGCGCAGCGCCTCGCCCCACACCTGGCCGGACTTCTCGGGGTGGAACAGGAACGGCAGCCAGCCGTCGGCATGGGTGGCGGTGCTCTCGACGCTCTTCTTGCCGAGCGCCGCCACATAGATCGGGACGGACGGGCGCTCGGGCTTGGTCAGCAGCTTGAGCGGCTTGCCGAGGCCGGTCCCCTGGCCCTCGGGCAGCGGCAGCGTGAAGGTCCCGTCGTGGGTGAGCGTCTCGCGGCGCAGCCCGCGGCGGACGAGGTCGATGATCTCGCGGGTCCGCGCCAGCGGCTTGTCATAGGGGACGCCGTGGAAACCCTCGATCACCTGGGGCCCGCTCGCGCCGATCCCGAGGATCGCGCGGCCCCCCGACACGTTGTCGAGCCCCGCCGCCGTCTGGAGCAGTGCCGACGGCGTGCGCGAATAGATGTTGAGGATCGCCGACCCGATCTCGACCCGCTCGGTCTTGGCGGCCAGGTAGCCCATCAGGGTCGGCGAGTCGAAGCCATAGGCCTCGGCCACCCAGACGGTGTCGAGCCCCGCCTTCTCGAGGGCGGCGACCTGGTCGGCCGCCTCCCGTGGGTTGCCGGCGTACATCAGGGGGTGTGAGAGCTTCATCGCGGTCCCATCGGGCTGTCGCCCCGGGTCGGGGGCGGGGTGCTGCCACGCTAGCAACACGAAGGTGTTGGATGGTGCCGTGACGCCACCGGCCGTCCCGACGCCCCTGCGGCGCCTCGCCGACGGCACCGTCAAGCAGATCAACCCGTTCACCGGGACCCAGGTCTGGACGGTGCCCGGCCGCGCCGACCGACCGCTCGCCCCGCCGGGCGAGACGCCCGGGCCGATCCCCGCCGAACACGCCGGCCGCCACTGTGCGTTCTGCGAGCAGCGCTACGAAGAAACGCCCCCCGAGCGCGAGCGCGTCGTGCGCCGTGGCGCCGGCTGGGAGCGCCTGGAGCGGCTGCCGGCGGGGCAGTTGTGGGACACCGTGGCGGAGTTCCGGCTGATCCCCAACCTGTTTGAGATCGTCTCCTTCGACTACTGGTCGGCCAACCACGGCTATCGGCCCTCGCCCCAGGCGGCCGCCCACCAGGCGTCGTACCTCGCGGACCCGGAGGGCCGGGCGCTGCTCCTGCGGCTGCTGCGCCGCCGCTTCGACGTGGTGGCCGAGGAGGATCTGGAGCGGCTGACGACGCGGTTCTTCGCCGGCGGTCACGACGTGGTGGTCGCGCGGCGCCACTTCGTCGACGGCGCGACCCTCGACAACCAGCACGCCGACACCGGGTCGCTGACGCCGGAGGAGCACGAGCAGTACGTCGCCCTGACGATCCGGGCCATGCAGCGGCTCTATGACGACAACCCGCACGCGGTGCTCGTGGCGGCGTTCCAGAACTGGCTGCGCCCCGCCGGCGCGTCGTTCGACCACCTCCACAAGCAGCTGGTCGCCATCGACGAGCTCGGCACCGACCTGGAGCAGCAGCTCGCGCGGCTGGAGCATGAGCCCGACCTCTATGAGCGCTGGGGTGAGCGCTATGCGATCGAGCAGGGGCTGGTGATCGCCCGGACCGAGCACGCCGTCGCCGTCGCCGGGGTCGGTCACCGGCATCCGGCGATCGTCGTGTGGAGCCGGGTGGCCGGGCGCCCATGGGAGCTGTCGCAGCGCGTCGTGCGCGACTTCTCCGACCTGGTGCGGGCCATCCATCTCGCCACCGGGCCGGAGGTCCCGACCAACGAGGAGTGGCACCACCAGCCGCCGTCGGTCCGCTTCGACAGCCCGCTGCGTGTGGTGGTGAAGTGGCGGGTCTCCACCCCGGCCGGCTTCGAGGGTGGCACCCGGATCTATGTGAACACCCTCGACCCGTGGACCGTCGCGTCCCGCGTCCGCCGTCACCTGCGCGAGCTGGTCGCCTCCGGGCTGCTCGAGGGCGTCGAGGTCGACCCGGGGGAGTGAGGCTGTCGCTTGGCCCTGGCCGTCGGTGGGGGTGTGTCGGCGTCCACCGAGGCTCGTCGGGTCATCGATTGGACGCAAACTGCAGGGTATGGGGCTGTTTTCCTGCCGATTTGGGCCAAACGGCAATCTCTCGCGGCCGGACTCATCCCTCGGGTGAGGAAGCTCGGCCTTGCCCCTAGGAGGGGCAGCCGACCTCATCGATTGGACGCAAACTGCATGTTTCGGGGCTGATTTCCTGCCGATTTGGGCCAAACGGCAACCCCGAGGCCCCAGCTCAGGCGTCTTCGGCGGCGAACACCCGCTGCCCGTCGACGAAGGTCTGCAGCACCCGGGTGGCACCGATCTCGTCGGGCTTGCCGGCGAAGGGGTCGCGGTCGAGGACGGCGAGGTCGGCGAGGGCCCCGACGCGGATGGAGCCGGTGTCGTCGAGGTGGTTCACGTACGCCGACCCGGCGGTGTACGCCGTCAGGGCGGTGCCGAGGTCGATCCGCTGCTCGGGCAGGAAGACGGGGTGCTCCTCGGAGTCCTCCCGGTAGCCCTCCGGGATCAGCCGGTTGACGGCGACGTGGATCGCGGCCATCGGGTCGGGCGTGGAGACCGCCCAGTCGCTGCCGGCGCACAGCGTGGCGCCGGCCCGGTGGAGGTCGCCGAAGGGGTACTGCCACGAGCTGCGCGGCTCCCCGAGGAACGGCAGCGTCAGCTCGACCATCTGCGCCTCGAGCGCGGCCCACAGCGCCTGCATGTTGGCGACCACGCCGAGTTCGCGGAACCGGGCGATGTCGTCGGGATGGATGACCTGGATGTGGGCGATGTGGTGGCGGTGGTCGTTGCGGCCGTTGACGGCGATCGCGTGCTCGACCGCGTCGAGCGCCTCGCGGACGGCGCGGTCGCCGATCGCGTGGAAGTGGAGCTGGAACCCGGCGGCGTCCAGCTGCGCGGCTGCGGGCAGCAGCACGTCGGCCGGGACGAAGGAGATCCCGGAGTTGTCGGTGTGGTGGCCGTGACCGTCGCAGTAGGGCTCGGTCATCGACGCCGTGTAGTTCTCGGCCACGCCGTCCTGCATGATCTTGATGCTGGTCGGCCGGAAGCGGTCGGTCATCAGCCGCTCGCGCCGCTCCAGCAGCTCGGGGATCTGCTCGAGGCCGCGACGTCTGTCCCACCACAGGGCGCCGACGACGCGCGCGGTCAGCGAGCCCTCGCCGGCCGCGCGGACGTACGCCGCCGACGGGTCGCCGCCGTCACCGACGTCGCCGATGATCGCGTCCTGCCAGGCGGTGATGCCGAAGGCGTGCAGCCGTGACTGCGCCAGCAGCAGGCCGTCATAGAGCTCCTGGTCGGTGGTGGCGGGGAGCAACGACGCGACCAGCGTCATCGCACCCTCGTGGAGCGTGCCGGTCGGGCGTCCGTCGGCGTCGCGCTCGATGCGGCCGTCGGCGGGGTCGGGCGTGTGCTCGTCGATCCCCGCGAGCCGCAGTGCCGCCGAGCTGACCCACGCGCCGTGGCCGTCGCGGTTGGGGAGGTACGCCGGCCGGTCGCCGACCACCGTGTCGAGCGCGGCAGCGGTCGGCGTACCGCCGGGGAAGGCCGGCATCGACCAGCCGCCGCCGAGGATCCACGGCAGGTCGGGGTTGGCGCGGGCATAGGCGTCGATCCGCTCGAGATAGGCCGGCGCGGAGCTCAGGTCGGACAGGTCGCAGCGCAGCAGGTCGACCCCGGCCCACGCCGGATGGACGTGGGCGTCCTGGAAGCCGGGGACCAGCATCCGACCGGCGAGGTCGACCCGCTCCGTGGCCGGGCCGGCCAGCGCCAGCACCTCGTCGTGGCCGACGGCGATGATCCGGCCGTCGCGGACCGCGACCGCGGTCGGGCGCGACCGCACGGCGCGCGAGGTGAAGACCGGGCCTCCGGCGAGGATCAGGTCGGCGGGTCCGGTCATGGCGTCAGCCACCTCCCATGGTGCGTGCGATGTCGGCGGCGGAGTCCCCGGAGCGGCGCAGGACCACGGCCACCAGGGAGAGGGCGAGGAGCGTGAGGATGAGCATGATCGTCGACATCGCCGCGATCTCGGGCCGCAGCCCCGAGCGCAGCGAGCTCAGCACATAGACCGGCCACGGGGTCGAGCCGGAGACCTGGACGAACGCCGAGACGATGGTGTTGTCGAGGCTCAGCGTGAACGACAGCAGGAAGCCCGACAGCACGGCCGGCATCGCGAGCGGCACCGTGATCTTTCGGAAGGTGCGGTGGCCGACGGCGTAGAGGTCGGCCGAGGCCTCCTCGAGGCTCTCGTCGATCCCGATGAGCCGGGCGCGGACGATATAGCTCACGACGGCGGTCGAGAACAGCGAGTGACCGATCACCAGGCGCACCAGGCCGTTGTTGAAGACCGCCATCCCGGCGTCGGCGCCCAAGTAGACGAACCACGGCAGCAGCGAGACCGCGTCGACGATCTCAGGGGTCACCGAGACCAGCAGCAGCAACACCATGAAGACATAGGCCCACCTCCCCGGCCGACGAGCCATCGCGACGCCTGCGAGCGTGCCGAGGATGGTCGCGACGACGCCGGAGAGTACGGCGACCTGGAGCGACACCTTGATCGCGCTGATGATCGCCGGCCGGTCGAGCAGCCCGGTGTAGGACCCGAGGCCGAAGTGGTCCCAGGCGATCAGCAGCCGGCCCTCGTTGAACGAGTAGATGACGACCACGACGATCGGCGCGAACAGGAAGACCAGCACGAGCAGCCCCCAGAGCGCCAGCAGCCGGTCGGCCCAGGACCTGGGCTGGGGATTGCGTGGAGGCGGGCCGGCGTCGGTCGAACCGGGGGTGACACGCGTGACGGACGGGGCGGTCATGGGGTCTCCTCCAGCACGAGCCGCGACCGGGTCTTGAGCGGCAAGGACACCAGCCAGAGCAGCAGCCCGATGGTGACGACGGTCGCCGCGATGACGAGGATCAAGATGACCGCCATCGCCGAGCCGAGTGCCCAGTTCTGCGCGGTCTGGAACTGGCTGGCGACGAGCTGGCCGACCATGTTGCCCTTGGCCCCGCCCAGCACGGTGGCGGTGACGTAGTCACCCATCAGCGGGATGAAGACCAGCACGGTGCCGGCGATGATGCCGGGCCGGGCCAGCGGCAGGGTCACCTGGGTGAAGGTGCGCCAGCGGTTGGCGCCGAGGTCCTTGCTCGCCTCGCGCATGGAGGTGCCGACCCGGTCGAAGGCGACGTACAGCGGCAGGATCATCAGCGGCAGGTAGTTGTAGACGACGCCGATGAGCACGGCCGAGCGGGTGTTGAGGATGGCGAAGGGCCCGCTGATGACGTGGAGCTTCTGGAGCAGCTCGGAGGCCCAGCCGTTGGGGGCGAGGATCACCTGCCATCCGATGGTGCGGATCAGGAAGTTGGTCCAGTAGGGCACCATCACGAGCGCCAGCAGCAACCCCTTGCGTTGCGGCGGCGCCTTGACGGCCATCCAGTACGCCGTCGGCAGCCCGATGACCAGGCAGAGCAGCGTCCCGAGCACCCCGACCCGCAGGGTGTTCTCGAAGGTCGTGAAGAACGTCGGCGAGAACGCCTCGCGATAGCGGTCCAGCGAGAGCACGTCGTTGGCATGGGTGCCGAAGATGCCGGGCTTGTAGCCGAAGCTGAACCACACGATCGTGCCGAGCGGCACGATGAAGAACGCGATCAGCCAGCCCCAGGCCGGCAGGGCGAGCACGAAGCCAGGCAGCCGCCGCCGCCGACGCGACGTCGGCGGCGGCGCCGTGGGGTGCGGCGCCGTGGCGGTATCAGGCACCCGCAGCCGCCTTGGTCTTGTTCCAGATGTCGACGCGGCGCTGCTGGGCGTCGTTGACCTCGCCGGTCTTCATCGTGTCGAGCTGCTCGGGGGTGAAGAAGACCAGGTCGAGCATCGGCAGGTCGGCGTCGCGGGCCGCCTGCTCGATGTCCTTCGCGCCCGTGTGGTAGCCGATGTAGGCCACGTTGGTGAGCTGGTTGTCCGGTGTCAGCAGGAAGTTGATGAACGCGTGGGCGGCCTCCGGGTGCGGCGCCCCGGCCGCGATCGCCCAGTTGTCCATCCAGAGCTCGGTCTGCGGCGCCCCGAGCACCCACTGCCACTTCTCGGGCTCCTTGCTGTTGAGGATGCCGATGCGGGCATCGCCGTTCCAGCACTGCATCAGCACCTGGGAGCCCTGCGGGATCGCCTGGCCACCGGGGTAGGAGTCGAACGCCGAGATGTGCGGCGCCAGGTTGTCGACGAGGAACGACTCACAGTCGGCCATGTCGCCCTCGTCGGTGGTGTTCCAGTCGATCCCGTTGGCCCAGAAGTAGATGCCGGTGACGTCGCCGGGGTCGTCGAGCACCGACGTCTTGCCGCTGGCCTCGTTGGCGGCGGCGTCGAGGAAGTCGGCCCAGGTGGTGAGCTCGCGCGTGATGACGGTCTTGTCATAGACGAATCCGGTCGTGCCCCACGCCTTGCAGATCGAGTAGTTGTTGTCGGGGTCCCAGGCCTCGCCGAGGAACGCCGGGTCCATGTGCTCGAGGTTGGGGATCAGGTCCTTGTTGATCGGCGCCAGCAGCCCGTTCTCGACCATCTGGGGGATGAACTGCCCGGTCGGGACGACGATGTCATAGCCGGACGTGCCCTTGGCGGCCACGAGCTTGGCGATCATCTCCTCGTTGGAGCCGAACGCGTCGGTGGTGATCGTGGGCCCGAGCTGCTTGCTGAAGGCCTTGAGGAGCGACGGGTCGTCATAGTCGCCCCAGGAGTACATCGTCAGGGCGTCCTCGATCGGGCCGCCCGTCGCGACCTGCGACGGGGTCCCGGTGACCGACGGCTTGCTGCCGCCGCCCCCGCCGCCACAGCTGGCGAGGAGCCCGGCGCCACCGGCGGCCGCGATCAGGCTCAGGAAGCGGCGCCGGTCGATCTCGCGGCGGACCCGCGGGACCACCGACTCGTGGGCGAGGATGCGCAGCGGGCGGTCGGGTGTGGTCATCGTGGGTTCCTCTTCTCGTCGGGAGGGCAGGTCGATCAGCTGGTCGGGGTCTCTGACGGAGGAGCGGCCTCGTCGGCGGGGAAGACGTGGACGTGGTCGGCGGCCCACCAGCACCACGCGGTGTCACCGGTGCCGAGGTCGGGCGACGAGGGCGTCGGCCGACGCACCAGCAGCGGCCGCTCCCGACCGACGTCGACGAGGAACTGCCGGGTCTCGCCCTGATGGGCGACACCCACGACGGTCCCGCTGACGGAGTTGTCGGTGGTCCCGGCCGGCGCGGCGGCGGCGATGTCGATGAACTCCGGACGTACGGCGACGCGCACCGCGGCGCCAGGGGTCGCGTCGTGCAGACCCCGGCTGGTGCGAACCGGCCCGACCTCGGAGTCGACGGCCCCGCTCTCGCGCGCCGTACCGCCGATGAAGTTCTGCTGGCCGACGAACCCGGCCACATAGGCCGACGCGGGGGAGGAATAGATCGTGTCGGCGTCGGCGAGCTGCTCGATGCGGCCGTCGCGCATGATCGCGATCCGGTCGCTCATCGACAGGGCCTCGCTCTGGTCGTGGGTGACGAACACGAAGCTGATGCCGAGCTGGGTCTGGAGCAGCTTGAGCTCGACCTGCATCTCCTCGCGCAGCTGGCGGTCCAGTGCCCCGAGCGGCTCGTCGAGCAGCAGCACCGAGGGCCGGTTGACCAACGCTCGGGCGAGGGCGACGCGCTGCTGCTGCCCGCCGGAGAGCTGGCTCGGCTTGCGGTTGGCATAGCCGCGCATCTGGACGAGGTCGAGGGCCTCGCCCACCCGTTGCCGCAGCTCGGTCTTGGGGGTCTTGGTCTGGCGCAGGCCATAGGCGACGTTCTCGACCACGGACATGTGCGGGAAGAGCGCATAGGCCTGGAACACGGTGTTGACGTGGCGGCGATAGGGCGGCACCCCGAGCACGCTGCGGCCGGCGACCTCGATGTCGCCGGTGTCGGGGTGCTCGAAGCCGGCGATCATCCGCAGCGTCGTGGTCTTGCCGCACCCGGAGGGGCCGAGCAGCGAGAGGAACTCGCCGCTGCGGATCGTGAGGCTGATGTCGTCGACCGCGGCGACCGGTCCATAGAACTTGCTGACTCGGCTCAGCACCACGGCAGGCGTGGCCGCCGCGGGCTGGCTGTCGGGGTCGGCCTGGCGCTGCGCAGTCGTCACTGGGGCTCCGGTTCCTCGTGCGGTTTCCGCGAGTAAACCGGAGGGCGGCGGTCGAGCGCAACGGTCGATCGTCACTGTGGGACGAAATCCGTGTTGCGAGTTCGTTTCGCTGACGGATTCCGCAGCGCAGGCCCGCGGCGCGTTGTCAGTCGCGTTGGTGACCGTTCCAGGAGTCCCACAGCGCGGCATAGGAGCCGTCAGCCGCGACCAGCTCGTCGTGCGACCCGAACTCGGAGATCACTCCGTCCTCCACCACGGCCACCCGGTCGGCGTCGTGGGCGGAGAAGAGCCGGTGGGCGATCGCGATGACCGTGCGACCCTGGAGCACCGCGGCGAGGGAGCGCTCGAGGTGGCGGGCCGCGCGGGGGTCGATCAACGAGGTGGCCTCGTCGAGCACGAGCGTGTGGGGGTCGGCGAGGACGAGCCGGGCGAGCGCGATCTGCTGGGCCTGGGCGGCGGTGAGCGTGCGTCCACCCGAGCCGACCACGGTCGCGAGTCCGTCGGGCAGCGCCTCGGCCCACTCGAGGGCATCGACTGCGTCGAGCGCCGAGCGGATCTCGTCATCGTCGGCCTCGGGCTTGGCCAGCGCGAGGTTGTCGCGCAGGGTGCCCACGAAGACGTGGTGCTCCTGCGTGACCAGGGCGACGTGTCCGCGCAGGTCGTCGAGCGGCAGCTCGGTCAGCCCGACACCGCCGACGGTCACCGACCCGGTGCGGGGCCCGTGGATGCCGGCCAGCAGCCGCCCCAGCGTGGACTTGCCGGCCCCGGACGGGCCGACCATCGCGATGCGCTCGCCGACGCCCACGTCGAGCGAGACGCCGTGCAGCACGTCGCGCCCTTCGACATAGGCGAAGCGGACGTCGTCGGCCGCGAGCTTCTCGTCCAGCGGCTGTGCGCCCGTCGCCACCCGGTCGTCGGGCACCTGTGCCACGCCCCGGAGCCGAGCGAGCGACGCGGCGCCGACCTGGAGCTCGTCGAGGATGCCGATGATGCGGTCGACCGGGTCGATGAGCATCTGCACATAGAGCGTCGCGGCGGTGACGGCGCCCAGCGAGACGCTGCCCTGGGAGTAGAGCCAACCACCGAAGAGCAGGGTCGCCACGGTCGGCAGGAGGTAGGAGATCTCCATCGACGGGAAGAAGACCGTGCGCAGATAGAGGGTGTAGCGCTCAGCGGCATAGGAGCCCCGGCAGTCCTCGTCGATCCGCCGGACCTGGGTCTCGCCCACGCCCAGCGCCTCGACGGTGCGGGCACCCTCGACGGTCTCGGTGAGCGTCGCGTTGATCTGGGAGTACGACGCGCTCTCGCGCAGGTAGCCGTCCTTGGCCCGGCGCAGGTACCAGCGCAGCCCCAGCGTCAACGGCGGCACGCTGAGCAGGCAGGGGAGGACCACCCACCAGCCGACCAGGATGGCCGCGACGAACGTGAGCACGCCTTGGACGAGGGCGATCGTCCACTCGGGCAGCGCCCAGCGCACCGACCAGCCGAGCTGGTCGACGTCGCGCCCGGTGCGGGTCAGCAGGTCACCCGAGCCGGCGGACTCGACCACCCCCACCGGCAGGGCAAGGGTGTTGTCGACGAAGTCCTCGCGCAGCTCGGCCAGCACCTGCTCGCCGAACGCCTGGCTGATGTAGCGGGCATAACGGGTCAGCACCGTCTGGAGGACCAGGAAGCCTGCCAGCAGCATCGCGATGGTGTCGACGTGCCCGATCGTGGTGCCGCTCTTGACCTCCTCGACGAGGTCGCCGAGCAGGCGCGGGGCGGCCAGCCCTGCGACGGCGGCTGCGGAGTGGAGGAGCAGGGCGCCCACGATGATGCGCGGGTGGCGCCGCGCCAGGTCACCGACATAGCGGCGCACCTCGGCGCTGTCGGCGACCGGCAGGATGGTGGTGCTCATCGGCCGACCTCCTCGAGCGTCCCGTCGGGCGTGGGGGCGTCGTCGTCGACCTCGCGGATGACCGTGCGTCGATAGGCGGGGACGCGCCGCAGCAGGTCGCCGTGCTCGCCGACCGCGGTGACACGGCCGTCCTCGAGCCACGCCACCTCGTCGACGGCGTCGAGCATCAGCGGGCTCGAGGTCACCACGACGGTCGTCCGGCCGCGGCGGTGGTCGCGCAGCCGGGCGGCGATCCGGGCCTCGGTGTGGGCGTCGACGGCCGAGGTCGGCTCGACCAGCACCAGGATCTCGGGGTCCGCGGTGAGGGCGCGAGCGAGGATCAGGCGCTGGCGCTGGCCACCGGAGAACGTGCGGCCACGCTCGGCCACGACCGTGTCGAGCCCGTCGGGCAGGGCGTCGAAGATGTCTCCGGCCGACGCCGTCTCCAGCGCGTGGTTGAGGTTGCCGCCGCCACGGACGTCGAGCCGGTCCTCCAGGCGGCCCGAGAACAGCACGGCTCCGGTGTCGGAGACGACGATGCGGCGGCGTACCTCCGCGCGCGTGAGCGCCGTCAGCGGGACCCCGCCGAGCAGGACGTCGTCGTCGACCTCGGCCGCGCTGAGCCCCAGCCGATCGGCGAGCGCGGCGGCGGCGTCGGGCTCGTCGGCGACGATGGCCGTCAGCAGGCCGGGCCGGACGTGGAGCCCGGTGCGTCCGTCGACCAGGGCAGAGCCCTCGGGCGGGGACGGCGCGGGAACCGCCGGGTCGCTGTGGTCGGGCTGGAGCGCGAGCACCCGGCACACGCGTCCGGCCGAGACCCGCGCGCGGATGAGCTTGTTGGCGAACTCGGTGGCGGTGCGCAGCGGGATCATCAGGAACGCCGAGTAGCCATAGAAGGCCACCAGCTCGCCCGGGGTGATCCGGCCCGACACCGCATAGCGGGCGCCCAGCCAGACGACCAGCACGACGAAGACGCCGGGCAGCAGCACCTGGAGCGCGTCGAGCACCGACTGGAGCCGGGCCACGGCGACGCCGGCGCGACGGGTCTGCTGCGACTCGCGGCGGTAGCGGTCGGAGAAGACCTGCTCGCCACCCACGCCGCGCAGCACGCGCAGGCCCGCGACGATGTCGCTGGCGGTGTTGGACAGCTCGCCCATCATCTGTCGCTGGTGCAGCGTCCGCCGCTGGAGCGGGGAGAGGATCGGGCCGATCATCACGATCAGCAGCGGGACCCCGATGAGGACGACGAGTCCGAGCGTGACCGACGTCTGGAGCAGGATCACCGCCACCAGCAGGAACGAGACGACCGCGCCGCTGAAGCGTGCGCTGACGTCCATCACGTTGCCGATGTTGGACATGTCGTTGATGCCGATCGCGACGACCTCGCCGGTCGACACGCGACGCGGCAGCGCGCCGCCGAGGTGCACCGCATGGCGCCCGATGAGCTGGACCACGCGATAGGCCGCGGTGAGCCAGTTCACCACCGCGAACCGATGCCGCAGGATCCCGGAGAGCGACTGGACCAGGCCGATGCCGAGCATGATCGAGGCCCACAGGACGAGCTGGTTGCGGTCCTTGGCCGCGACGCCGAGGTCGATGGCGCGGCCGAGCACCGCCGGCATCACGGCCTGGGCCGACATCCAGACGATGCCATAGGCCATGCCCCCGAGGAGCGTCGCCTTCTGGCCCTTGGCCATCCACCACAGGAACCGCCCGGGGGACGTGTGGTCCGCGATGCCGGGGTCGGTCACAGGCAGCGGGCGCACTCCTCCCACGTTACGAAACCCCGGCCCCCTCCGCGAATCGTTTTCGCGGGAGGGGCCCCTAGAGTGGCCCGGTGGAGCACGACCAGCGCGGTGAGGCGCTTCTCAGCAGGATCCGCGAGAGCGTGATCGGCGACGACCAGGTGATGCCCGGGCCCTACGGGCCACGCCGGGTGACCTATGCCGACTACACCGCCTCGGGGCGCAGCCTGACCTTCCTCGAGGACTTCATCCGCGGCGAGGTGTTGCCCCGCTATGCCAACACCCACACCGAGGCCAGCGGCACCGGGCTGCAGACCACCCGGCTGCGCGAGGACGCGCGGCGGGTGATCCGCGACGCCGTCGGAGGCGACGACGACACCATCGTCATCTTCACCGGGGCCGGCAGCACGGCCGCGATCGACAAGATGATCGGGATCCTGGGCCTGCGCGTCCCGGCCGGTCTCGACGACCGCTACCACCTCAGCGACGTGATCCCGGCCCAGGAGCGACCGGTCGTCTTCATCGGCCCCTACGAGCACCACTCCAACGAGCTGCCCTGGCGCGAGTCGATCGCCGATGTGGTCACCATCGCCGAGGACGCCGACGGCCACATCGACCAGGCCGAGCTGCGTCGGCGCCTGGAGGAGTACGCCGACCGGCCGCTCAAGATCGGCAGCTTCTCCGCGGCCTCCAACGTCACCGGCATCGTGTCGGACACCTTCGGGATCGCGGCCCTGCTCCATGAGCACGGCGCCCTGTCGTTCTGGGACTTCGCCGCCTGCGGCCCCTATGTCGACATCGACATGCTCGCGCCGGCCGCCGGTCCGCCGGAGGCGTTCAAGGACGCGATCTTCCTCTCGCCCCACAAGTTCATCGGCGGTCCCGGCACGCCCGGCGTGCTCGTCGTACGACGCGACCTGCTGACCAACCGGGTGCCCGTGGTCCCGGGGGGCGGCACGGTGATGTACGTCAACCCCACCGAGCACCGCTATCTCGACGACCCCACCCACCGGGAGGAGGGCGGCACTCCGGCGATCGTGGAGTCGATCCGGGCCGGGCTGGTCTTCCAGCTCAAGCAGGCCGTGGGGGTGGCCACGATCCAGCGCCACGAGGAGGAGCTGCTCAGCCGCGCGGTGGCGTCGTTCCAGCAGGACCCCCACATCGAGATCCTCGGCAACCTCGACGCGCGTCGGCTGTCGATCGTCTCGTTCGTCATCCGGTCGCCCACGGGGAAGTATCTCCACCACAACTATGTCGTGGCCCTGCTCAACGACCTGTTCGGCATCCAGACCCGCGGCGGCTGCTCGTGCGCAGGGCCCTACGGCCACCGGCTGCTCGGCATCGACCTGGACCGCTCCCACCGGTTCGAGCGCGAGATCGCCACGGGCTGTGAGGGGATCAAGCCCGGCTGGGTGCGGGTCAACTTCAACTACTTCCTCGACGACGAGGTCGTCGACTACATCATCGGCGCGGTCCGCCTCGTGGCGCGCGACGGCTGGCGGCTGCTGGGCGACTATCGCTTCGACCCCCACACCGGGCTGTGGCGGCACCGGCAGGGGCCGATCGAGCCGCCGCTGCGGTTGGCCGACGTCACCTATGCCGCCGATGGCCGGATGACCTATCCGGAGCAGACGACCACGGCGCCGTCGGCCGCCCTGGCCGGCTATCTGGCCCTGGCCGAGGAGATCTTCGCGGCCGCCGAACCGCCCGACCTCGCCGACGTCGCGTTGATGTCCGACGACTTCGACACCCTGCGCTGGTTCGAGCTGCCGTCGGCCTGCGTCGACCAGGCCGGGGCCGACCGGGCCGGACGCTAGACTCGGGCCGCCCCGGGCCCGACGGGACCCGCGCGGTGCGTGTCTCCGACCGGCAAGGAGCCCTCCTGCATGGCCCAGGTGATCCATCTGCACATCGGGTTGCCCAAGACGGGGACCAGCTTCGTCCAGGCGACGCTGCGGGCCAACCGCCGACAGCTGCGTGAGTCCGAGCGCATCCGGGTGCCGTTCCACACCCATCGGCGGCTCCATGGCGTCGCGGTGGCGGCGGCGCACGGCTTCGACCCCCGGTCGACCCCCGAGTGGGCGCAGGCGCACTGGCGCGAGTTCGGTGACCGGGTGCGGCGCTGGGACGGCGACCTGGTCGCCAGCCACGAGTCGCTGTCGATGCTCCGTGCCGATCGGGTCGGCCTGCTCATCGAACGGATCGCCGAGCTCGGCAAGACCGTGCGGGTCGTGATGTCGGTGCGTGACCTTGCCCGGCAGATCCCCTCGTTCTGGCAACAGCAGGTCAAGGCCGGCGGTATCGAGACGTTCCCCGAGTTCATCGACCAGATCCGCGCTGACGCGTCGGCGCGGTTCTGGCAGCAGTGCGACGCCGCCAGGGTCGCGGCGGCGTGGAGCGAGCACGTCGGGGCCGACCACCTGACCGTCATCACGGTGCCGCCCGGGTCGACCCCGAGCGACACCCTGTGGGTCCGGTTCGCCCGGGCGACCGGCATCGATCCCCAGGCCGTGCCGCCCAAGGAGGTTCCCCGGGTCAACGCGTCGCTCGGCGTGGCCGACATCGAGCTGGTCCGCCGGATGAACGTGATCGTGAGCCAGCGCGACGAGCTGAGGCGCGACGCCACGCCGACGTCCGCGGGTCGGCGGGCGGCCATCGGGCGGCGCGTCACCACCGGCGGTGATCGCTCGGTCGCGCCCACCTATCCCGCCACCCTCCAGCCGTGGGTGATCGAGCAGAGCGCCCGCATGACCGAGGCGCTGGCCGCGCTCGGCTGCGCCGTCATCGGTTCTCTCGACGAGCTGACGCCCGGTGCCGATCCGCCGCCGGGCCTCGACCCCAGCACGGTGACCGACGACCAGCTCGCCGAGCGCGCCCCCGCGATCCTCCACGACGTCTGGCTGAGCTATGAGGACACCGTGCTCAACCTCCACGACCGCCTGCGTGCCAAGCACGGCATCGACCTCTCCTCCACCGAGGAGGAGTGGGACTAGCTCCCCGAGCGGGACTCGGCCCCCGGTTGCGGTCAGCGAGTGATGGCCACGGTCCTCACGACGCTCGTCGTACGACGTGACCCGACCGGGGTGACCACGGCCGTGAGCCGCAGCGCGCCGCCTCGCGTCGCCCCGGCGAAGGCCACCGAGCCCCGGGCCCGGTGCGCGGTGCGCTGCGCGTCCAGCACCGTCACCGGCGCGTGGCCGGCGAGCCGGAGGGAGACGCCTCGCAGGTCGGCCGAGCCGACGTCCACGCGGTAGTGGACGACCAGCCAGCCCTCCGGCGGGTCCGCCCAGCCGGGGCCGGGCACATAGGGCACGACGACGACGTCGTGGACCGAGCAGGTCAGCCGCGGCCCGGGACCGGCCTGCGGGCCGGGACGGCACGGCGACGCGGCGAGCCGCGGCACCGGGTGATAGAGCGCGCCCGCCTGGCCGGGGCCGATCTGTCCCGAGGCCGGGTCGAGGGTCTGGGTGGCACCGTCATAGTCGGCGCTGACCAGCAGCCTCGTCGGCGGGGCTGGGACGGCGACATAGAGCACCCGCACCAGGGCGTCGGTCGTGCCACCGACGCCGGCGACGTCGTAGGGGGAGCCCAGCGGATAGCTGGTGCCGTCGGCGACCAGGGCCATCGCCGTCAGCTCCGGGTGGAGGCCGGCGACCTCCAAGGGGGCCGGCAGCGCGGCGGGGTCGTGGGTCCACGCCACCGGCACGAACGCACCCCCCACCGGCGGGGCGTGGACCGCGCCGTCGGCCGCCTCCTCACCGGAGAGCGGCCGCGTCAGCGGCGCTCCCACGGTGACGTCGATGCGCCCTGCCGGGACGAACAGGAAGCCCGACTCACCGTCGACCGTGGCCCCGGTGCCGGCGACGACGGTGCCGACCGCTTCCGGTGTCGGGCCCTCGTCGTCGCACGCCGCCAGGCTCGCCACGAGCACAGCGCCGACCAGCAGGGCCCTTATGGGGCGATGGTGCCGGCCCGCCACGCCTCGACCCGCCCGCTCAGTTGCCGAGGTCGTCGACGACCTCGGCTCCCGGCAGCTCTGCGAGCAGCCGGCCGGGGAGCAGGATCTTGGAGCGTCGTACGCCGGAACCGATGATCACGACATCGACGTCGAGCAGGCTCCGGTCGACGAGCACCCGCCAGTCGGCGGGGAGTCCGATCGGCGTGATGCCGCCGTACTCCATGCCCGACTCCTGGACGGCCCGGTCCATCGGGAGGAACGACGCCTTGCGGACGTCGAGCAGGCCCTTGACCAGGTTGTTGACGTCGGCGCGCCGATGGGCCGGGACGACGCAAGCGGCGACCCGCTCCTCACCGCCGCGGCGGCCGGAGACGACGACGCAGTTGGCGCCGGCGGCCAGCGGCAGGTCGTAGGCCTCCGAACAGGCGGCCGTGTCGGCCAGCTCCGGGTCGATCTCTGCGACGCCGGCGTCGCCCGCGTGGGGCCAGCCCGCGAGTGCGGCCGCGACGGGCTCGCCCAGGAGCTCCGGGTGGTCGGTCACGGACAGGCCGGTCAGGGCGCCGAGGGTCGGAGTCATGCGCCCATCATGGGGCCTCGCGCCCCCGGGTGGGGACGCCGAACGGCACCGAGGTCGCGGACCCCCGTGCCGCGACCCCGGTGCCGTCGGGGTGTGTCGCCGTGCCGTCAGCGGTGCCGGATCACCGGCCTGGTCACCTCTCGGGGACCAGGATCCACATGACGACGTAGGCGACGATCAGGCTGCCGAACCCGAAGACCGCACCGAGCACGGCCAGCAGGCGGACCAGCGTGACGTCCAGGCCGAGGTAGTCGGCCACGCCGGAGCACACGCCGGCGATCATCTTGTTGTCGGTGTTGCGGACCAGGCGCTTGGACTGGGCCGGGGGCTGTTGATAGCTCATCGCTGCTCCTCCTCGGGAGTCTCGTCGTCGACGGTGGGCTGGGTCGGTTCGCGGAACATCGGCGCCTCGTCGACGGCGTACGGCGCCGCGACGCGCTGGGCGCTGCGCCGGCGGCTCGTCAGGACGACGGCCAGCAGGCCGACCGTCCCGGCGAAGACCCAGGGCAGGGGCAGCAGCCAGCGGACGTCCTGGACGGACACGTCGCCGAACTCGGAGGCCAGCCAGATGGCGACCACGCCGAGGAAGGCGAGGCCCATCACGAGGTGGCCGATCACGACCGGGTGGGTGCCGCCCTGCTGCTCGCCGGTCGGGTTGGTGGTGTCGAAGGTGGTCATCTCAGTCTCCTCACGCGGCCTGGATCTCGATCTGGCCCAGGCCGAGCTGGACGTCGAGGTTGATGGTGGCGACCTCGCCGACCACGTCGTGGGTCTTGGTCATCTCCACCCCGAGCCCGTCGTTCTGGGCGCCGAACACCCGCACGTCGCCGGCACCCACGGTCGCCTTGGCGATCACGTCGGTCTGGGGCGGCACGATGACGAGCACGTGGCCGACACCGGACTCGACGCTGATGGTGCGGCCGTCGAGGGCGGCGGTGTCGGTGACGTCGCTGAGGTCGATGACGACCTCGCCGACGCCTTCGCTGTAGCTGGTCGCGACGGCCGCGGCCGTCGTCGGGCGGGCGTTGAACGTCGTGGTGTCGACGTTGTCGGCGACCGACGTGACACCCAGGGCGAAGAAGCCCATCAGCCCCAGCAGGATGATCCCGCCGGCGCGGCCATAGAACGAGCCGACCAGCAGCATCAGCCCGGCGATCGCGGTGGCCAGCGCGGGGTAGGCGGCCAGCGGCACGTCGGTCCCGCCGACGTCGACCATCCCCAGCACACCCAGCGCCAGGGTGATGAGCGCGAGGGTGAACCAGAACAGGATCGGGCCGCGTCGCCGCGGGGGCGGTGGAACGAACGGTGCCGGCATCGGGGCGCCGGGCTGTTGCCAGCCATAGGGCGGCGCGGGCGGCGGGGAGGCGGGCGGGGGTGGGGCATAGCTGGGGGCATAGGTGTTGGTCATCGGGTGCTCCGTGGTCGGGGCCGCGGACGCGGCGTACGGCGTCGTGTCGGCGGCGGCTGCGGGCGGGAAGCCCGGCTGGCCATAGGGGTAGGGCGGTGGTGCAGGGGCGACCGGGCCCGGGCCGGTGCTGGGGTGACGGGGCTGCCGGTTCATCACCACGAGGGCGACCAGCAGGCCGATCAGCAGCAGTGGCCAGGGGACGTGGTAGCCGCTCCAGGTGTTGCCGAGGAGCGCGAGCCCCGCGATGCCGCCGACGATGATCAGGGCGACCGACAGGTTGCGCGGGTCGAGGTTGATCGTGGCGGGCGAGCCCTCGTCGTCGGGCAGCAGCAGCCAGAGGGCGAGATAGATCAGGATGCCGCCGCCACCGAAGACCGCGAGCACCACGAAGGCGACGCGCAGGATGACGGGGTCGATGTCGAAGTGGCGGGCCAGGCCCCCGGCGACGCCGGCGACCTTGCGGTAGGGCCCGACGGTGCGGCTCAGCCGGGCGACGTCGCGCAGCTGCTCAGCCGTGGGGCGCGGACGGTCGTCGTCGGACTGGGGACCCGGACCGTGAGGGGCCTCGGGCGGTGTGGTGGTCATGGCTCCACTCTGGTCGCCAGGCGGGCGCGGCACCATCGGGGAGACCCCTGATCGTGTGCCCAAACGGTGCGCTGCGACCCCGGGGTCGGGCTCAGGGTCCGACCGGGGGTCCGCCTCATGGTCCGGCCCCGACCTCTCTGGGACGATGGCAGGGAGATGAGCGAGTCCATGCCTGCCTTCCGGCGCGCCTACCGCGACACGCAGCAGCCGGTGCTCGGCGGCGTGGCCGCCGGCTTGGCGCGCCATTTCGGCCTCCCCGTGCTGTGGGTGCGGGCCGGGTTCGTGCTGCTCTCGGTCCTCGGTGGCGCCGGTCTGGTCTTCTATGGCGCCCTCTGGTTCTTCGTTCCGGCCGCCCCCGCCTTTGTCGACGAGGCGCCCGGGCTGGCCAGCGCGACGCGCACAGGCAAGCGGCCCGGCCGCGTACGACGCCTCAGCGACGCCGGGCCTGCCATCGCCCTCGGAGCGCTGGGCATCGGCCTGGCCCTGCTGGCCAACGCCGTTCTCGGGACCGGCGGGATCTGGTGGCCGATCGGTCTGGGCGTCGCGGGCGTCGCCCTGCTCTGGCGCCAGGCCGACGAGGCCCAGCGCGAGCGCTGGCTCGACTCTACCGGCCGTATCGACCCCTACCGCACCATCTTCGGCGCCGGCGGCTGGCCCGCCTATGCCCGTGTGGCGGCCGGGCTCACCCTCGTCGGCGGGTCGCTGCTCGTGTTCGCGTTCCGGTCGGGCAACTTCAACGTGGCCTGGGACCTCGTGGTCGCCGGGCTGGCCGGCACGCTGGGGCTGGCGATCGTGATCGGCCCGTGGGTGTCACGCCTCGCGAGCGACCTCACCGCCGAGCGCGCCGAGCGGGTCCGCACCCAGGAGCGCGCCGACATGGCCGCCCACCTCCACGACTCCGTGCTCCAGACCCTGGCGCTGATCCAGAAGAACGCCGCCGACGCCCCCATGGTCGCCCGGCTGGCGCGCTCCCAGGAGCGCGACCTGCGCTCCTGGCTCTATGACGTCGCCCCGACCGGCGGGGCCACCGTGGCCACCGCGCTGCGCTCCATCGGGGCAGCCGTCGAGGACGACCACGGCGTCACCGTCGACCTGGTGGCCGTCGGTGACTGCACCCTCGACGAGACGCTCGAGCCGGTCGTCGCCGCGACCCGTGAGGCGATGACCAACGCCGCCAAACACGCCGGCACCGGCCGGGTCGACGTCTATGTCGAGGTCACCGCCGAGTCGGTCGAGGTGTTCGTGCGCGACCGCGGCGCCGGCTTCGACCTCGACGACGTCCCCGCCGACCGCTACGGCGTCCGCCACTCGATCCTCGACCGCATGGAGCGGCACGGTGGCACCGCCGAGGTGCGCACCTCCCGCGGCAACGGCACCGAGGTGCGGCTTCGGCTGCCACGCTCCCAAGGCAGCGATGACACTCCACGAGAAGGGGAAGACCGATGAGTGAGCCGACTGGGGCAGCGACCTCCGGCGCGGGCGGTCCACGGGGACGCCGGCGGGTGCGGGTCGTGGTCGTCGATGACCACGCCATGTTCCGCTCCGGGGTGCGCGCCGAGATCGGCCGGGACGTGGAGGTCCTCGCCGAGGCGGCCGACGTCGCCGAGGCCGTGGCGGCGATCCGTGAGCACCGGCCCGACGTCGTCCTCCTCGACGTACACCTGCCCGGCGGGGGTGGGGTGGAGGTGATGCGCCAGAACCCCGCGCCGGACTCCCGCTACCTCGCCCTCTCGGTCTCCGACGCGGCCGAGGACGTCATCGGCACGATCCGCGGTGGCGCCCGCGGCTATGTCACCAAGACGATCACCGGCCCCGAGCTCGTCGCCGCCATCGGTCGGGTCGCCGACGGGGACGCGGTCTTCTCACCGCGGCTAGCCGGCTTCGTGCTCGACGCCTTCGCCGGGTCGATCGAGATGTCGGCCGTCGACGAGGACCTCGACCGGCTCACCGAGCGCGAGCGGGAGGTGATGCGGCTGATCGCCCGTGGCTATTCCTACAAGGAGGTCGCCAAGGAGCTGTTCATCTCGATCAAGACCGTCGAGACCCACATGTCCTCGGTGCTGCGCAAGCTCCAGCTCTCCTCACGCCACGAGCTGACCCGCTGGGCCTCCGACCGCCGCCTCCTCTGACGGCACCACCGCAAGCCCCACCTGAACGCACCACCTGCCAGCACCACCAGAAAGCACAACTGCCGCGGTGTTCTGGTCACGATCTCAGTGTTAGAACGCTGAGATCGTGACAACAGCACCGCGGCAGTTGGTGTGAGTGTGCGAGTGAGCTGGTGCGTGACTGAGGTGGTGCGTGAGTGAGTGAGGTGGTGCGGGTGCGGGTGCGGGTGCGGGTGCGTGTGGCGGGGCGGCAGGCTCAGGTCTCGCCGCGCATCGAGAACGAGCGCAGCCGGTCACCGGCGAACCAGACCGAGCCGGCGGTCAGGACCACGGCGGCGATCACGGCATAGGTCAGCCCCGTGTCAGCACTGGCCACCCGGTCGCTGACCGCCGCGGCGAGCTCGCGCCCCCAGGCGCCGATCGACAGCCAGCGGATCCCGTCGAGGAGACCCCCGAGCAGGCCCTCCCAGAGGAGCACGAACAGCAGCCCGATCACCACGGCGTGACGGGTGGTGGCGGCGACGGCCAGGAACAGCGCCGTATAGACGACCCCCGACACGGCGCCGCCGACCAGCCAGGCCAGGGCCTCGCCGAGCTGGCCGGTGTCGACCACGACGCCGGCGACGAACAGCGGGACCGCTCCGAAGACCACGGTGGCGAGCGCGGCCACGACGAACTTGCTGAGCGCGATCGCGTGGCGGCTCACCGGCTTGGCGAGCAGATAGACGATCGAGCCGTCGTCGACCTCGGGGCCGAGCACCGCCGAGGCGGACAGCAGCGCCACGAGAGGCAGCGCGAGGGTGAAGCCGAGCGTGCTGACCACGTCATAGCCGACCCCGGGATCGGTGAGCAGCCGGATGATCACCGCGAGGGCGACGAGCACGAGTGGCAGCGCCATCAGCAGCAGGCCGCGGCGGCGGCCGAGCAGGGCTTGGGCGGCGAGACGGGCAATGGTCGGGTTCATGAGGCCACCAGATAGGCGAAGACGCTCTCGAGCGACTCGTCGGTCGGGCTCAGCTCCAGCAGGCGTACGCCGTGGGCCTGGGCGAGGCGAGGCAGGACGTGGGCGAAGCGGCCCATGTCGGCCACCTCGAGGTCGAGCCCCCCGCGCGGGCGCAACGTCACGCCCAGCACAGCGGCGTCGCCGATCAGGGCGGCCGCCAGGGCCCGGTCGTCGGAGGTGACCAGGACATAGCGCATCGGGCGGTCGGTCATCAGCCGCCGGATGGCGCCGAAGTCGCCCGAGGCGGCGTGGCGGCCGCTGACGACGACCTCGATCTGACGGGCGACCTGCTCGACCTCCTCGAGGATGTGGGAGCTGAACAGGACGGTGCGCCCCTCGGCGCCCATCTGACGCAGCAGGGTCATCAGGTGGAGCCGCTGACGCGGGTCGACCCCGTTGAAGGGCTCGTCGAGCAGCAGCACAGCCGGGTCATGGACCAGGGCGGAGGCGAGCTTGGCGCGCTGCCGCATGCCCTTGGAATAGGTGCTGATCCGGCGGTCGGCGGGCTCGAGCATCTCGACGATGCCCAGCGCCCGGTCGGCCGCGGCACCGGGATCACCCAACCCGTGGAGCTCGGCGTTGGCGCGCACGAACTGGCGGGCGGTCAGATAGCTGAAGCTGACCTCCCGCTCGGGGACCAGACCGATGGTGCGATAGACCTCACGGTTGCGCCAGATCGTGGCGCCGTCGAGGGTGACGGTCCCCGCCGAGGGTGCGAGGAAGCCCGCCATCATCGCGATCAGCGTGGACTTGCCGGCTCCGTTGGGTCCGAGCAGCCCGGTCACGCCCGGGCCGAGCTCCATGCTGACGCCGTTGACGGCGACCACGTTGCCATACCAGCGCGAGACCGCGTCGAGCTTGAGCACGCTCATCGGTCACCCACCTTGCGGAAGCGAGCCATGAGCAGCCCGACACAGGCGACGACGATGCCGACGGCGACCACCACGTAGGCGACCTGGAGGCCGCCCTGGGGTGGGGTGAACGTCGGTGGGTTGAGGTCGAAGATCTCCATCATGCCGCGATAGAGCGAGTAGGGCGCGAACAGCCCGGCGACCTCGCCGATCCGGGGGGAGTCCTGGTCGAAGGCAATGCCCTGGATGATCGTGACGATGCCGTCGCCGACGAGCAGCACCATCATCGTGGCGACCACGGCGAACCCGCGGCGGATCGACCACGAGGAGATCAGCCCGGCGATCCCGGCGAGCATCCCGGCCAGCAGGAAGGCCAGCAGCAGTGCCTGGAGCGCGTCGACGGTCTGCTCCCACACGGGCAGCTCGGCGAGCATCGCGCCGACATAGAGCAGCAGGATGGGCACGACCAGATAGATCAGTAGGGCCGCCCACAGCGATGCGAGCCTCACGAGGGCATAGGTGAAGGTCCGCATCGGTCGGGCCAGATAGAGCACGATCGACCCGTGCCGCTGGTCGTGGGAGAACAGGATCGGCGCTTGGGAGGCGACGAAGATCGCCACCAGGATCTGGGTGGTGGAGGCATAGCGGGCATAGCCGAGCGGCAGGCTGTCGAGCCCGATCATGACCATCACGCCCACGATGATCAGCGCCGGCAACAGGTTGAGGGCCAGCAGCCCCCAGGGCAGGACCTTGGACTTGCCGGACCGGCCGAGCCCGAAGACGTTGCGCAGCCCGGTGACGAACAGCGCTCCGATGATGGCGCCCTGGCCGAGCCGCGGACCGTCATAGGGGCGGTAGCCGAGGTCGTGGATGACACTCCGGCGGGGTTCAGACGGCGTGGCCGACATGGTCGCCTCCTCCCGCGTCGTTGAAGACGTCCTCGATGCGCCGGTGGTCGGCCTGGATGCGGATCACGCCGACCTCGAGCCGGCAGGCAGTGTCACGCACCAGGTCGTGGGGGTCGGGCCCGCCGGGTGGTCCCGGCTCGATGGCGATGAGACTCCCGCGGGGCCGGCAGACCAGCCCGGTGGCGGCCAGGGCCTCGCCCATCCGACGCTGGGCGTCGTCGCCGATGACCTCGACGAGCAGCGTGCCGGTGGTGTCGAGGAACTCGTCGGTGGCCGAGGCGCGAAGCAGCCGGCCGGAGTCGAGGACCACGACGTGGTCGCTGACCCGCTCGAGCTCGCCGAGCAGGTGGGAGGTGACGATCACCGCGATCCCGAAGTCGCGGCCGATGCGGGAGATCAGGTGGAGCATGTCGTCACGAGCCGCCGGGTCGAGTCCGTTGGTGGGCTCGTCGAGCATGACCAGCCGCGGGTCGTGGGCGAGCGCCTGGGCCAGCTTGGCGCGCTGCTTCATGCCGGTGGAGTAGCCGCCCATGGGGCGGTAGCGCTCCTCGGCCAGCCCGACATGGCGCAGCACCTCGGCGGCCCGCTCGCGCGCCGCGGTCTTGGGTAGCCCGGAGAGTCGAGCGAGGTGGACCACGAAGTCGCTGGCGCTGACGTCGGGCGGCAGGCAGTCGTGCTCGGGCATATAGCCGACCAGGCCCCGGATCGCGAGCCCGTCGCTGGCGATGTCATGGCCCAGCACCGAGGCCCCGCCGCCGGTCGGGCGCAGCAGCCCCAGCAGGATCTTGATGAGGGTGGACTTGCCCGCGCCGTTGGCGCCGACCAGGCCGGTCACTCCACCGCCGATCTCGAGGTCGAGGGAGTCGAGGGCCAGGACCGAGCCATAGTCCATGCTCAGCCTGGCCGTGCGTACGACGGACGCGCCCGAGGCAGGTCCGGTGCTCATCGAGGGCGCGGGAGGACTCACGTCGCCCACCCTGCCCTAGTCCGGCGACAACCCGCCACGGGGATCCCCCTGATCTCGACCCGGAGACGGTGCCCCAGGCCATGGGGCAGGCCGTCGCCTGCCCATCGCCGGGCCGTCTCGCTCGCCACGGTAGCCTCTGCGCCATGGATCTGCTCGAGCACATCGTCTTGTTCCTGCACTTCATCGGGTGGGGCTCCCTGCTGGGTGGCCTCGTCGTCCAGCTGCGTGAGCCGACCAAGCGGGTCAACGCGGCGATGCGCGACGGCATCGGCCTCGCGTTCCTGGCCGGGCTCCTCCTGGTCGGCATCCTCGAGGGCGGTGACGAGGCCGTGAATCACGCCAAGATCGGCGTGAAGTTCGTCATCGCGCTGGTGATCCTGGTGCTGACGATGGCCAACATGCGCAAGGAGCGGATCCCCGACGGCGTCTTCTGGGGCCTGCTCGTCCTCACGCTCGGCAACATCGGCGTCGCCATCTTCTGGTAGACCCCCGTGTCGTCGCCAGCACCTAGGCTGGGCGCACCATGAGCGACACGTTCCCGATCCCCGGCCTGGAGCTGCCCGCGCAGACCGGCGAGTCGCGTCGCGGGCCGTCGGCCGACGAGCTGTTGGCGGGGCTCAACGAGCCGCAGCGGGCCGCCGTCGTGCATGCCGGCGCCCCGCTCCTGGTCGTGGCCGGCGCCGGGTCGGGCAAGACTCGGGTGCTGACCCGCCGGATCGCCTGGCTGGTGGCCGAGCGCAGGGCCCACCCCGGCTCGATCCTGGCGATCACCTTCACCAACAAGGCCGCGGCCGAGATGAAGGAGCGGGTCGAGGAGCTGGTCGGCAAGCGGGCCCGGATCATGTGGGTGTCGACGTTCCACTCGGCGTGTGTGCGGATCCTCCGCAAGGAGATCGACCGGCTTGGCTTCAAGTCGAGCTTCTCCATCTACGACGCCGCCGACTCCAAGCGGCTGATGACCCTGGTCCTCAAGGACCTCGACCTCGATCCCCGGCGCTACCAGCCCGGCGCCGTCCTCAACTGGGTCTCCGACCAGAAGAACGAGCTGCGCGACGTCGACGAGGCCACCAAGGACGCCCGCAACAGCTTCGAGGAGACCTGCGCGGCGGCCTATGCCCTCTATCAACGACGGCTGCGCGAGGCCAACGCCCTCGACTTCGACGACCTGATCATGACCACCGTCCACCTCTTCGCGACCTATCCCGAGGTGCGCGAGACCTATCGGCGCCGGTTCCGCCACGTGCTGGTGGACGAATACCAGGACACCAACCACGCCCAATACGCGCTGGTCCACCAGCTGTGCGCCGACAACCCCGAGGGCGACACGCTGGCCGACGCCGAGGCCGGCGACAACCGGGCGCCGGCGGCCGAGCTCATGGTGGTCGGCGACGCCGACCAGTCGATCTATGCCTTCCGCGGCGCCAACATCCGCAACATCCTCGACTTCGAGCAGGACTTCCCCAACGCGACGTCGATCATGTTGGAGCAGAACTACCGCTCCACCCAGACCATCCTCAACGCCGCCAACGCGGTCATCGGGCACAACTCCGATCGCAAGCCCAAGCGGCTGTGGTCCGACGCCGGCAACGGCGCCCCGATCATCGGCTATGTCGCCGATGACGAGCACGACGAGGCGCGGTTCGTCGCCGAGGAGATCGACCAGCTGACCGACAAGGGCAAGGCCCGGCCCGGTGACGTGGCGGTGTTCTATCGCACCAACGCCCAGTCCCGGGTCTTCGAGGAGGTCTTCATCCGGGTCGGCATGCCCTATCGCGTGGTCGGCGGGGTCCGGTTCTATGAACGACGCGAGGTGCGCGACGCGCTGGCCTACCTGCGGATGCTGGCCAACCCGGCCGACGAGATCTCGCTGCGCCGGATCCTCAACACGCCCAAGCGCGGGATCGGTGACCGGGCCGAGGCGTGCATCGCGGCGTTCGCCGAGCGTGAGTCGCTGATCTTCTGGGAGGCGCTGCGGCGGGCCGACGAGGCTCCCGGCGTCGCCACGAGGTCGCTGAAGAACATCCAGGGGTTCGTCGAGGTGATCGAGGAGCTCCAGCAGCTCGTCGAGGCGGGGGAGCGGGCCGACGTGATCCTCGAGACGACGCTCGACCGCTCGGGGCTGCTCGCCTCGCTGGAGGACTCCGAGGACCCCCAGGACGCCACCCGGGTGGAGAACCTCGGCGAGCTCGTGGCCGTCGCCCGCGAGTTCTCCGACGACCCCGTCGCCGGGCCGTCGGCCGACCCCGCCGACGTCGATGCCGGCATCGTCACCCCCGGTCTGTCCGACTTCCTCGAGCGGGTGGCGCTCGTCGCCGACAGCGACCAGATCCCCGACGCCCCCGACGAGGAGGACAACGGGATCGTCACACTCATGACGCTCCACACCGCCAAGGGGCTGGAGTTCCCCGTCGTCTTCCTCACCGGCCTCGAGGACGGCGTCTTCCCCCACTCGCGGTCGCTGGGTGACCAACCCGAGCTGGAGGAGGAGCGCCGGTTGGCCTATGTGGGGGTGACCCGGGCCCGGGAGCGGCTCTATGTCTCGCGTGCCCTGCTGCGCTCGGCCTGGGGCGCGCCGATGCACAACCCGGCCTCACGGTTCCTGGGCGAGCTGCCCATCGACCTGGTCGAGTGGCGCCGCGAGGAGTCGGCCCAGACCCGCTGGGGCCGCCCCGACCTGGCCGGCCCGGCGTCGACCGGGCTGGGGTCCGGCCTGGGGTCCTCCCGGCTGGGCAGCCCCACGGCCGCGGGACGGCGCAACTTCAGCTCGGCGGCGGTGCGCCTGGACGCCGCGGCCAAGGCCAAGCCGGCGCGCGAGATCCCCTCGCTCGACCCGGGCGACCGGGTGCTGCACCCGTCGATGGGGATGGGCACCGTCGTGTCGCTCGAGGGCGTCGGCGACAAGACCGTCGCCGCGATCGACTTCGGCTCCGAAGGCGTACGCCGCCTGCTGCTGCGCTATGCGCCCGTCGAGAAGCTCTGAAGCGACGACCCGTCAGGCGCGCAGCGTGGCCAGGAAGTGGGCGACCTCGCCCCGCAGCACCTCGGCCATCTCCGACAGGCCCGTGATCTGGCCCATCTCCTGGGCGTAGTGGCTGCCGGCGGCGGCCCCGTCGACGGCGATCCGCACGGCGTCGGCCATCGGCGACATGTCGCGGATGGTGGCCTCGACCGACTCCATCGCCTGCGTGCTGGCCTGGGTCGCCGCCTGCATCGCGCGCACCTGCTCGGTGATCTCCTCGGTCGAGCTGGCCGTGGTGTCCGCCAGCTTCTTGACCTCGGAGGCGACGACGGCGAAGCTCCGGCCGGAGTCGCCGGCCCGAGCCGCCTCGATGGTGGCGTTGAGCGCGAGCAGCTGGGTCTGCGAGGCGATCCCCGAGATCAGCTTGACGACTCCCTCGACCTGCGCGGCGGCGGCCTCGACGGTGCGGACCGTGTTGTCCGCGGAGTTGGCCTCGTCGACGGCCAGCCGCGCCGACTCCGCGAGCCCCGCGGAGGTGGCGCTGAGCTCGGTGGAGGCGGCGGCGAGCTGCTCGGCGACGTGGAACACGGTCTGCTCGAGCTCGTCGGCCAGCTGCATGCGCACCTGGTTGGCCGCCTCGAGCTGCTCGGCAGCGTGCGCCATCGCCTCGATCGCCTCGTTGATCGTGGCGGCGCCGACGCGGATCGAGCCCGCCATGCCGGCCGGCAGGAAGCGACGACAGTAGCGGCCCTCGGCCGCGGCGTGCAGTGATGCCGCGGACTCACGGACATAGGCGTCGGTCCGGTCGAGGAGGAGGTTGAACGCCTCGCGGAACTCGGCGGCGTCGGGCATCTCCTCGGTGCCGGGGACGCACATCGCGCGGGCCTCGAAGTCGCCCTCGGAGGTCGCCCGGATGACCCGGAGCCACTCGTGCATCAGCGCCTCATAGCGCTTCTCGGCGTTGGTGGTCGCCGCGGTCCCGTTGCGCTTGCTGCCGATCATGACGTGTACCTGTTCGTGATGCCCCAGACCCAGGACTCATAGGTCACACCCTGCTCCGCCAGCACCTGGTGGAGCAGGTCGTAGCCCGCGGTGGCCGCCTGGGGACCGTGGTCGAAGCGCTTCTCCTCGGCGAGGAGCGTGCGATAGATCGGCTCGACCTCCTGGATCGCGCCGCGGGCCGGCAGTCGCCGGTTGGAGTGGTAGCCGACGATGCGGCCGGTGGTGTCGAAGCTCGGCGTCACGTGGGCGAGCACCCAGTAGTGGGCGCCGTCGGCAGCCATGTTGTTGACATAGGCGAAGATCTCCGAGCCGCCCTGGATGGTCTCCCAGAGCAGCTTGAAGACACCGCCCGGCATCTCGGGATGGCGAATCAGGTTGTGCGGCTGGCCCAGCACGTCGGTCTCGGCATAGCCGGCGATGCGCAGGAACACGTGGTTCGCATAGGTGATCCGGCCCTGGAGGTCGGTCTTGGAGACGATGATCTCGTCGGCGCCGAACGTGCGCTCGGCACCGGTCGGCCGCGGACGCGTGGCTGTGGTGTGCACGACGTCACAATCGGCGGCGCGCGGGCAGAGTTAAGGAACCCGCCGGAATTCAGAGGAACCCGTCGGGGTGTCGTGGGTCGCGGTTGTTCGGCTGGGTCAGGCTCGCAGCTCCGTCAGGAAGCGGTCCACCTCGCTCCGCAGCACCTCCGCCATCTCGGCGAGCCCGTCGATCTGGCCGGCCTGGTCGGCGTACGCCGTCTCGCTGGTGGTGCCGTCGACCGCCACCCTCACGGCATCCACCATCGGGGACATCTCGCGGATCGTGGCCTGGACCGACCCCATCGCCTGCGAGCTCGCCAAGGTGACCTCCTGCATCGTGCGCACCTGCTCGGTGATGCGGTCGGTCGACTTGGCGGTCGTGTCCGCGAGCTTCTTGACCTCGCTGGCGACCACGGCGAAGCTGCGGCCGGCCTCGCCGGCGCGGGCGGCCTCGATGGTGGCGTTGAGGGCGAGCAGCTGGGTCTGGGAGGCGATGCCCGAGATCAGCTTGACGACGTCCTCGATCTGCTCGGCGGCCGTCTCGACGCCGCGGACCGTGGAGTCGGCCGAGTCGGCCTCGGCGACGGCCAGCCGGGTGGACTCCGCCAGGCTCGAGGAGGTGGCGCTGAGCTCGGTCGAGGCCGCGGCGAGCTGTTCCGCGACGTGCGCCACGGTCTGCTCGAGGTGGTCGGCGAGCTCGATGCGCGAGGTCACCGTGTCCAGCCGGGCATGGGTGGCCGCCATGGTGGTGATCGCGTCGTTGATGGTCTGGGCGCCCGTGCGGAACGACCCGGCCATCCCGTCGAGCAGGAACCGGCGGTAGTAGCGCGCCTCGCTCGCCGCAGTGAGGGACGCCGCCGACTCGCGGACATAGGCGTCGACCCGGTCCAGGAGCAGGTTCAGTGCATGGCGGAACTGCTGGACGTGGGCCACGTCGGCCGTGCCGGGGACGGCCATCGCCCGCGCCTCGAGGTCGCCCTGGGCGGCGGCCTCGAGCACACCGAGCCAGGTCAGGATGACGTCGTCGCACGTCGCGGTGGCGGCGGGGGTCTGCGTCGAGGTGCGGCGCGCGCGGCGCAGCCAGCGGCCGATCATGCGGCGTACCGGTTGGTGATGTCCCAGACCCAGGCCTCATAGGTGGTGTCCTGCTCGGCCAGGAGGCTCTGGAGCAGGGCCAGTCCGGCCGTGGCCGCCTGGGGACCGCTCTGGTGGCGCCGTTCCTCGGCGAGCAGTGTCCGATAGACGGGCTCGACCTCGCGGATCGCGCCGCGCGCGGGCAGCCGACGGTTGGAGTGGTGGCCCACGAGCGTGCCGTCCGCGTCGAAGCTGGGGGTCACGTGTGCCAGCACCCAGTAGTGCGCTCCGTCGGCCGCCAGGTTGAGGACATAGGCGAAGATCTCCTCGCCCCGCTCGATGGTGTTCCAGAGCAGCTTGAACACGCTTCCGGGCATGTCGGGGTGGCGGATGATGTTGTGCGGGCGACCCAGCAGGTCGGCCTCGTCATAGCCGCTGACCCGGCAGAACACGTCGTTGCAGTAGGTGAGCCGGCCCTGGAGATCGGTCTTGGAGACGATGACCTCGTCCCGTCCGAACATGCGCTCGGTCCCCGTGGGCGCCATGGTGGTGGTGGGCACGGCAGCCTTATCGGTTCTGGATGTGAAAACCTGAACCTTTTTTGTTGCCTGATCGAACTAATCGCGCGATTCGGCCGGACCGTCAGGGAGTGACGCCGTGCTGCACGAAGGCGGGGTAGGGGTCCACCGCGTCGCCACCACCGGGATGCACCTCGATGTGGAGGTGGGCGCCATAGGCGTTGCCGGTCTCGCCGATATAGCCGATCAGCTCGCCCGCGGTCACCGTGTCTCCGGTGCTGACCGCGAAGCTGGACTGGTGGCAGTACCAGATCTCGGTGCCGTCCTCGAGCTGGACGACGGTCTTGTTGCCGTAGGCGCCGTCATAGGAGGCCGAGAGGACCACGCCGTTGGCGACCGAGTGGATCGCGGTGCCATAGGGTGCCGCGAAGTCGAGCCCGGTGTGGTAGCCCGACGAGTAGTAGCTGCGGGCCATCCCGAACGTGTTGGTGATGTGATAGCTGTCGACCGGGAGCACCCACAGGTTGAGCGCGATCTTGTCGGACTGCTCCTGCGCCTGCTGGGCGAGGTTCTTCAGAGCGTTGTCGCGCTGCTCGGCCTGCGCCTCGGTGGCCGCCTCGAGCGGGCTGGTCGCCGCGTCGCCCTCGGCGTCCCGCTGCCCGTCGCGGCTCACACCGGCGGTGCGACCCTGCAGCAGGCTGGTGGCCGACTCGCCCGCGGTGCCGCTGAGGGCCGAGGCCTGGACCACGCGTGAGGAGCTGCCGCCGGACACGGTGGAGATCAGGTCGCTGCTCACCCCGGAGGTCAGTGCCCCGCCGATGGCCACCGCCATGGTCGCGATCCCGGCGAGGACGGGTGCCGACGGCAGGATCCGGAACAGCGGACCGCGCGAGCCGGTGTGCTTGGAGGCCCGGCGCTTGCCGGCGGTCACGGCGGCCGGCTCGACGACCGGAGCAGCCTGGGTCGGCACGACGGGCTCGACCACCGGCTCGGTGGCGACCGTGGCGACCGGCGCGAGCCCGGCGGGAGCTTCGAGGGTCACCACCGGCTCGACGACGGGCGCCGCCTCGATCGTGGTGGCGACGGCCGTCGGGGCGGACTCGACGACCGTGGGGGTCTCGACGACCGTGAGGGTCTCGACGACGAGCGTGTCGAGCGGCCGTTCGACCGGCTGGGGGAGCTCGACCCGAGGGGCGACGTCGGCGCGGTGCCGGTGCTCGACACGGGGAGCGGGGGTGGCAGGGGCGGGCTCGAGGTCGGTCATCGCCTCGAGGAACGACGGGGCGCTCACGACCGGGGCAGGCGCAGGAGCGGGGGCGACCGGTGAGGCGAGGGCCTCGAGGACCAGCTCGGCCGCGGTCTGCGGAGCGGCGGTCCCGGATCGCGCAACGCGCTTGCCGACATAGGTCGACGGCGTCGCGGTCTCGGTCGGCAGCGCGGCACGGCGCTTCCCGCCGGCAGGCGTGCCTGAGGACCCCGAGGAGCTTGGTCCGAAGCCGCTGTCTGCGGCCCGGTGGCTACCCATACGGAATGTCCTCACTGACGGGGGATCGTGACAACGGTCCCTGACTGTAACGGAAACATCACGAAGCGGGAAACTCGGGTCCCCTCGTTTGGTGCACGCCGACCCCTTGATTGTGCGCAAACGTTTCAGCAGTCACACCCCAAACGGGGGAATCGGCCCCCTGCGGCGGGGTGGACCAGACCGTTGCGGAAGGACCGGCCCGACCTAGGGTGGTGTCGTGACGGACCACCCGATCCTCGCCCCCGTCGACCAGCGCATCCTCGGCAGCCTGCTGGAGAAGCAGCGCACCGTGCCGGCCTCCTATCCGCTGACGCTCAACTCGTTGCGGCTGGCGTGCAACCAGACCACGAGCCGCGAGCCGGTGTCGGACTATGACGAGGCGACGCTCGAGGCGGCGCTGACCGACCTGCGCCACCGAGAGCTCGTGCGCGTGGTCTGGGCCGACACCGGCCGCCGCACGCTGAAGTATCACCAGACCCTCGACGAGCGGCTGTCCCTCCAGCCCGACGAGCGAGCGGTCATCACCGTCCTGCTGCTCCGAGGCGCCCAGTCCGCGGGCGAGCTCAAGACCCGGACCGACCGGCTCCACCCGTTCGCCGACCGCAGCGAGGTGGAGCAGTGCCTGCGACGGTTGGCGGCGCTGCCGACCCCGCTGGTCCAGGAGCTGGAGCGGCGGCCCGGTCAGCACGACACCCGGTGGATCCACCTGCTGGGCCCCGTCGAGGCGGGGGCGGCGCCGTCGCTCGCCACGCCCGGCGATGACCTCGAGTCGGTGCTGCGCGACGGTCCCGGCGCGCGGGATGACCGGGTTCGCCGCTCCTATGACGCCGTGGCGGCGGCGTACGGCGACCACTACGAGGCGATGCTGGCCGACCAGCCGTTCGAGCGGTGGCTGCTCGACCGGGTTGCGGTGGCCACCGGGAGCCACCCCGTGGCCGACGTGGGCTGTGGTACCGGTCAGGTGACCGCCTACCTGGCCGAGCGTGGTGCTCGCGCGGTCGGCTTCGACGTTGCTCCCGCCATGGTGGCCGAGGCACGGCGCCGTCACCCCGAGCTGTCCTTCGAGGTGGCCGACCTGCACCGGATGCTCAAGCCGCGGGACGACGACGGCTGGGGTGCGGTGCTGGCGTTCTATGCGCTCGCCCACCTGGCGCCCTCGGAGCTGGGCGCGGCCGTGGCGTCGTTGGCGCGCATCCTGCGGCCCGGCGGGCTGCTCCTGCTGGCGCTCGGTGCCGGTCCGGCGCTGCGACACCGTGACGAGTGGTTGGGGGTGGTGGTCGACCTCGACCTGGTCGAGCACGATCCCGCCCACGTTCGCCGCGTGGTCGCCGACGCCGGCCTGCGCGACGTGGAGTGGTATCTGCGCGGCCCGCAGGCCGCGGCGGGGGAGACCTCGGACCGACTGTTCGTCCTCGCGACCCGCTGATTCGCACTGGGGAGGGGTCCGTGTCGGCCCGCGGACGCCGTTGCGGCGTGGCATTGCTCACATCAACGGCCGAAACGGTCGATTTCCGCGGTGAGCGGTCGGAACGAGCGTGGTCGCCCGGAGCCCACCGGTTTAGGCTGCGACGCAGTTTCTCCCCTGACGCCGACCTGTGAGGACGTGCTGGATCGTGGACTTGATGGAGTACCAGGCGAAGGAGCTGTTCGCCAAGCATGACGTGCCCGTACAGCTGGGCAGGGTGATCACCGACGCCAGCGAGGCTGCGGCTGCGGCCGAGGCGCTGGGTGGCCGGGTGGTCGTGAAGGCCCAGGTCAAGACCGGTGGTCGTGGCAAGGCGGGTGGCGTCAAGCTCGCCACCGACCCGGCGGACGCGCAGGCCAAGGCCGAGCAGATCCTGGGCATGGACATCAAGGGCCACACGGTGCACCGGCTGCTGATCGCGCCGACGGCCGACATCGCCGAGGAGTACTACTTCTCGTTCCTGGTCGACCGGGCCAACCGTGACTACCTGTGCATCGCCTCCATCGAGGGCGGCGTCGAGATCGAGGTCACCGCGGTCGAGAAGCCCGAGGCGGTCGCCAAGGTCTCCATCGACCCGCTGATCGGGGTCGACGACGCCAAGGCGGCGGAGATCGTTGCCGCGACCGGGTTCCCGGCCGAGGTCGCCGACGAGGCCAAGGACATCATCAAGAAGCTGTGGGACGTCTTCGTCAAGGAGGACGCCTCGCTGGTCGAGGTCAACCCCCTGGTCCGCCTCGAGGACGGCAGCCTCGAGGCCCTCGACGGCAAGGTCACCCTCGACGAGAACGCCGGCTTCCGGCACACCGAGCACGAGGGCTTCGAGATCCGCGAGGAGAGCGACCCGCTCGAGCTCGCGGCGAAGGAGAAGGACCTCAACTACGTCAAGCTCGACGGCGCGGTCGGGATCATCGGCAACGGTGCCGGTCTGGTGATGTCCACGCTGGACGTCGTGGCCTACGCCGGTGAGTCCCACGGTGGGGTCAAGCCCGCCAACTTCCTCGACATCGGCGGCGGTGCGTCCGCGCAGGTGATGGCCGACGGTCTTCACATCATCCTGGGCGACCCGCAGGTCAAGGCGGTGTTCGTCAACGTGTTCGGCGGCATCACCGCCTGCGACGCGGTGGCCAACGGCATCGTCCACGCACTGGAGATGCTCGGCGAGGAGGCCAACAAGCCGCTGGTCGTCCGCCTCGACGGCAACAACGTCGAGGAGGGCCACCGCATCCTCGCGGAGGCCAACCATCCCCTGGTGACGGTCGTCGACACGATGGACGGCGCGGCCGACAAGGCCGCCGAGCTGGCGAACGCCTGACCGAGACGAAGGACTGAGACAACAGCTATGGCTATCTTTCTGACCGACCAGAGCAAGGTCGTCGTGCAGGGCATGACCGGCTCGGAGGGCATGAAGCACACCACCCGGATGCTCGCCTCCGGCACCAACATCGTCGGCGGGGTCAACCCCCGCAAGGCCGGCGAGACCGTCGACGTCGAGGGCACCTCGCTCCCGGTGTTCGGCACCGTGGCGGAGTCGATGGAGGCGACCGGTGCCGACGTGTCGGTGGTCTTCGTGCCGCCGGCGTTCACCAAGGCAGCGGTCATCGAGGCCGTCGACGCGGGGATGCCGCTGGTCGTCGTGATCACCGAGGGTGTTCCCGTGCACGACACCGCGGAGTTCCGCGCCTATGCCGCCGCCCACGGCGTGCGGATCATCGGCCCCAACTGCCCCGGCCTGATCAGCCCCGGCAAGTCCAACGCCGGCATCATCCCGGCCACGATCACCGGCCCCGGCCGGGTCGGCCTGGTGTCCAAGTCGGGCACGCTGACCTACCAGATGATGTATGAGCTGTCCGACCTCGGCTTCTCCTCGGCCGTCGGCATCGGCGGTGACCCGATCATCGGCACCACCCACATCGACTGCCTCGAGGCGTTCCAGAACGACCCCGAGACCGACGCGATCGTGATGATCGGCGAGATCGGTGGCGACGCCGAGGAGCGGGCCGCGGCCTATATCAAGGACCACGTGACCAAGCCGGTCGTCGGCTACGTCGCGGGGTTCACTGCTCCGGAGGGCAAGACCATGGGCCACGCCGGCGCCATCGTGTCCGGCTCCTCCGGCACCGCCCAGGCCAAGAAGGAGGCCCTCGAGGCCGTCGGCGTCAAGGTCGGCAAGACCCCCTCGGAGACCGCGCGCCTCATGCGTGAGGTGCTGGCCAACCTCTGAGCCTGGTTCCAGGCCAACCAGCGAGCCTGCTCAGCGGCTGCCGGGCTCCGGCAGCCGCGGCAGGCGTTGCTGGGCGCGCTCCACGAGCGCGATGAAGTCGTCGGGGCTCATGGTGACCCCGGGCGCGGCGATGAAGCTGACCTGTCCGATCGCGGTGCCCGACCGGGTGATCCCCATCAGATAGGTCACCTCCTGCTTGTCGGTGATCGCGACCTTGAGTCGCCAGACCGACAGGTCGGCGTCCTTGTCGGAGCGCTGCGCGAGCCGGGTGACCTCGGTCCCGGGCGTCTTGTCGGGGCACACCGCCAGCCGCCGTCGCACGTCCTCGACGAAGGCGGTCGCCTGCTTGGCCGGCAGTGACCCCACGGTCTCGGTCAGGCCGAACGTCGTCGGCAGGTCGGCGCGAGGCAGCAGGAACGTGCGCGTGATCGCGACCCCCATCGGCGGCTTGGTGAACGACGCGTTGTCGCACTGGGTCGCCGCCGGGTTGGACTGGGCCTGCTTGGGCTCGGTGCCGGCCCACCGGTCCTCGACGTTGGTGACCTGAGGCAGGTCCACCTCGCTCAGCATCCCGGGGACCGGACCGGCGGGCAGCGGGGGGATCGGCTCCATCGACGGGGGACCCGCACAGGCATCGGTGCCCGGCGCCCCGCACAGGGCGTTCACCGCGGCCGCCAGGAGTGTCATCCCGGCCTTGAGGTCGGGCTCGGCGCTCGAGCGCGCGACGGTCGTGGTGGTGACCTGGCCGGTGCGCGCCACCCCGACGACGAGCGACGCCGGGCTGCCGTCCCAGGAGTTGAGGACGAACAGGGTCGCCTGGTCGCCGACGCCGTCGATGGCCCCGGTCTCCTGCAGGTGGGTCCGGCCGTCGGTGCAGCCGGCGAACCAGCCGCGCGTCGTGTCGAACGCCGCCTTGGCGCGCTTGGTAGTGGTCGAGAGCTCCGTCGTCTGGATCGCCGAGGCCGCGGTCGCGCCCTTGGTCTTGCCGACGGCCGCCGCCGAGAAGGTGCGCACGAGGTAGCCGGCCGAGCGGGGATCGGCGAACCGGCTGGTCTGACACGGCAGCACCAGCCCCTTGCCCTGGGTGTTCTCCGAGGTCTCCTCGACCTGCCAGGTCAGTCCGGGTGCCACCCGAGTCACCTGGTCGGCGGCCAGCAGGTCGTCCTCCGACAGCTCGTCGGGGGTGGGCTTGGGAGCGGCCGACGACGAGCCGGCGGTCGGCGAGGCGGGTTGGTGGGTCAGGTCCGGGCGGACGCCGTCCTCGGCGTTGACCGCCACCCCACTGGCCACGAGCGCCACCAGGGCGCCGGCGACGCCGACCACGGTGTAGGTCCGGCGGCGCGCGGTGCCGGCCCGGCGGATGATCGTCATGCGCGGGAGCCGGACGTCCGCCACGGGCCCGGCGAGATCCTCGAGCAGTGTGCGGATGGCAGCGGAGTCGACACTGCGCGCCGTACCGAACGCCGCCGTGGCAGCCTGGAGGGTGCGCTCGGCCTCGTCGAGGGGGAGGCCCGCCTCGCGGGCGATGTCCTCCATCGACCCGGTCGTCAGGTGCGACAACAGCAGGATCCGCCGCTGGGGCACCGTCAGGCCACCCAGGGCCTCCAAGGTGGCCGACTGCTCGGCATCGGCAGCCTTGTCGCGATGCCAGATCCGAGCGCCGTGACGTCGCAGCGCGTGGGACCAGGCGAGCGGGCGTACCCAGCGCTCGGGGTCGTCATGTCGCGACACCTTGCCCCAGTGGTGCCACGCGGAGATGAAGGCGTCGCGGACGGCCAGCTGGGCGGCCCGCTGGTCGCCGGTCAGCGCATAGGTCTGATGGAGCAGTCGCTGTCGCGTGTCTGCATAGAACGCGTCGAAGCGGGTCGGGTCCATCATGGCCCGTCAACGGTACGTGAGAGCGCGGGCGGCTCGCACATCCGCCCGGGGAGCGTCGCCCCGCCCCGGCGTGGGTCCCCGGCTGCGTCGGGCCCGCGGGTGATGATGACGGGGTCATGACCTCGCTCCTGCCCGCCCAGAAGTCGGCGACCCACCACGCGGCAGCCCAGAACGCGGCCGCCCGATCCGACCTGCGCCACCGCCGCCCGTTGGTGCTCATCGGCCTGCTCGGCGGTGCCTCGGCCGCGGCGACGACGCTGCTGTTGAGCCTCGGTGTGGCGATCACCGGGTGGTACCTCGCGGACGCCGGCAGCCACGGGGAGCCCCATGACGCGCTCCGTGTCGGTGCGCTGGCCTGGCTGACGGCGCACGGCTCCGGCGTTCGCGTGCAGGGGGCGCTCGTGACCGCGCTCCCGCTGTTGCTCACCCTCGGCTGCGCCTGGACCGTGTGGCGGATCGGTCACCGGGTGGGTGACTCCGTGTCCGGGCATGGCCCGGACGCCGACCGTCTCGCCGACGGCGAGCGCGACTGGACCGTCCCCGCCACCACGGTCCTGTTCACCGTGGGCTATGCCGCCGTCGTCCTGGTCACCGCCCGGCTGGCGGCGACGCCGGCCACCGCGCCATCCCTGGGCCGCGCGCTGGCGTTCTCGGTGCTGCTGTCGCTCGTCGTGGCCGGCTCGGCCATCGCCGTCGGCTCCGGGCGGCTCGCCATCTGGGCCGCGTTCGTGCCCGAGGTGGTCCGGGCGACCCTCGCGACGGCGGGTCGGGTGCTCGCGATGTTCCTGGTCGCCTCGTCGGTGGCCTGGTTGGTCTCGTTGGCGCTCGACCTGAGCGCCGCCGCCAATGTCGTCTCCCAGCTCCACCTCGGCACTGCCGACACCGCGATGTATCTCCTCGTGGCCGCCCTGCTCGCGCCCAACGCCACCCTGTTCGCCGGCTCCTACCTCGTCGGCCCCGGCTTCTCGGTCGGCGTCGGGACCCTGGTGTCCCCGACGGCGGTCGTCCTCGGTCCGCTCCCGCTCTTCCCGCTCCTGGCGGCCCTGCCGGACGCCGGACCGACGCCGGCCTGGACGCCCTACCTGATGGGCGTCCCGGCGGTGATTGCTGCCCTGGCCACCACCCGCGCACAACGGTTCCGGCCGACGCTGCGGTGGGACCACGCCGTGGTGCGCGGAGGCGTCGGCGGGATGCTCGCGGCCGCTGGCCTCGGCCTGGTGACCTCCCTGTCCGGTGGCGCGGTGGGGCCGGGGCGCATGCGCCTGGTCGGCCCCGACGCGTTCGTCGTGTTCACCCACGCATTGCCCGCCTTCGCCGTCGGCGGCATCCTGGGCGCGCTGGTGGCCACCTGGTGGCAGCGCCGTGCCGCCCGCCCCCGTGAGGCAGCCGTCCCAGCCGACTGAGCCCGGACCGGGGCTGAACCGGGTCGGGAGCAGGCCGCGCGACTGACTACACTGCGGCCGTGTCCAGCTCCCGCCCCGCGCGTCTCGTCGTCCTCGTGTCCGGGACGGGCACCAACCTCCAGGCGCTCATCGACGCGAGCGCTGACCCGGCGTACGGCGCCGCGGTGGTCGCCGTCGGCGCCGACCGCGAGGGGATCGAGGGGCTCGCTCGCGCGGAGCGGGCCGGGATCCCCACCTTCGTGCGCGAGGTCGCCCAGTTCGAGACCCGCGAGGGGTGGGACCGCGCGATCCGTGACATTGTCGCGCGCTTCGACCCGGACCTCGTCGTGCTCGCCGGCTTCATGAAGCTGGTCGGGGCCGACTTCCTCGCTGCGTTCGGCGGGCGCGTGGTCAACACCCACCCGGCGCTCTCACCGGCCTTCCCCGGGATGCACGGTCCCGCTGACGCGATCGCCTATGGGGTCAAGGTCACCGGGGCCACCTTGTTCGTGGTCGACGGCGGTGTCGACACGGGACCGATCGTGGCCCAGACAGTCGTCACCGTCGAGGACGACGACAGCGCCGAGACGCTCCACGAGCGGATCAAGGTCGCCGAGCGCGCCATGCTCGTCGAGAGCGTCGGGCGGATGGCGCGCGAGGGCTTCCGGGTGGACGGGCGCCGGGTCCGCTTCGGGCGCTGACGGTGTCCGCGGCGGTCGCCAGGGGATCATGGCGGCGTCCAGATCCGCTAGCGTGAGCCCCACACGACTGGCGCTGGGTGGGTCACCACCAGGGAGTGGAGCCGGGAGCATCGTCCGCCTGGGTGCTGCCCACGAGCGCGACACGTCCTGGAGGTCACCGTGGCTGACGCCCACCGCATCCCGATCCGCCGAGCACTGGTCTCGGTCTATGACAAGACCGGCCTCGAGCACCTCGTCCGCGGCCTCGACGCCGCGGGCGTCGCCCTGGTCTCGACGGGCGGTTCGGCCGCCCTCATCGAGTCGCTCGGCATCGCCGTCACCCGGGTCGAGGACCTGACCGGCTTCCCCGAGTGCCTCGACGGCCGGGTCAAGACGCTGCACCCCAAGGTGCACGCCGGCATCCTGGCCGACCGCCGGCTCCCGTCCCACGTGGAGCAGCTTGCGGAGCTGGAGGTCGAGCCCTTCGACCTCGTGGTCTCCAACCTCTATCCGTTCACCCAGACGGTCGCCTCGGGCGCCGCCCCCGACGAGTGTGTCGAGCAGATCGACATCGGCGGTCCCTCCATGGTCCGAGCGGCCGCCAAGAACCACCCCTCCGTCGCGATCGTCACCTCACCGGACCGCTATGTCGACGTCCTGGGTGCCGTCGAGGCCGGCGGCTTCACGCTCGAGGAGCGGCAGCTGCTCGCCGCCGAGGCATTCGTCCACACCGCCACCTATGACGTGGCGGTCGCCTCGTGGATGGGCAACGTCCTCACCGACACCTCCGGCGGCGCCGGCTTCCCGGCCTGGGCCGGCGCGACCTGGGACCGCGCGGCGGTGCTGCGCTACGGCGAGAACCCCCACCAGCCCGCGGCGCTCTACACCAACGGCTTCGCCCCGACTCCCGGCCTCGCCCAGGCCGAGCAGCTCCATGGCAAGGAGATGTCCTACAACAACTACGTCGACACCGACGCGGCCCGGCGGGCGGCCTATGACTTCGACGAGCCCGCCGTCGCGATCATCAAGCACGCCAACCCCTGCGGTATCGCCGTCGGCGCGGACATCGCCGAGGCGCACCGCAAGGCCCACGAGTGCGACCCGGTCTCGGCGTTCGGTGGCGTGATCGCCACCAACCGCCCCGTCTCGGTGGCCATGGCCGAACAGGTGGCCGAGATCTTCACCGAGGTGATCGTCGCGCCCGGCTATGACGACGGCGCCGTCGAGGTCCTCCAGGGCAAGAAGAACATCCGGATCCTGGTGGCGGCCCCGCTGGGCCGGGGTGGGGTGGAGACCCGCCCGATCTCGGGCGGACTGCTCATGCAGATCCGCGACGCCGTCGACGCCGAGGGTGACGACCCGTCGACCTGGACGCTGATGACCGGTGAGCCGGCCTCGCCCGAGCTGATGGCCGACCTGGCCTTCGCCTGGCGCGCCTGCCGGTCGGTGAAGTCCAACGCGATCCTGCTCGCCAAGGACGGCGCCTCGGTCGGCATCGGCATGGGTCAGGTCAACCGGGTCGACTCGTGCCGCCTGGCGGTGTCGCGGGCCGAGGACCGTGCGGCCGGCTCCGTCGCCGCCTCCGACGCGTTCTTCCCCTTCGAGGACGGCCCGCAGATCCTCATCGACGCGGGCGTCTCCGCGATCGTCCAGCCCGGTGGGTCGGTGCGTGATGAGCTCACGGTGGAGGCGTGCCGCCAGGCCGGGGTGACGATGTACTTCACCGCGACGCGGCACTTCTTCCACTGACGCCGACGACACGAGCCGCGGCGCGACACCACCCGTGCAGCGGGCGTCGTACGGCGATGAGAGGATGCGGGACGTGACTGCTCAGCGACTCGACGGGACCGCGACCGCCAAGGCCATCAAGGCCGAGCTGACCGAGCGCGTGGCCAGGCTCAGGGAGCGCGGCGTCGTGCCGGGCCTGGGCACCGTGCTGGTCGGCGACGACCCCGGCTCGCGCTGGTATGTCAACGGCAAGCACAAGGACTGCGCCGAGGTCGGCATCGAGTCCATCCGCGTCGACCTGCCGGAGGTCGCCTCGCAGGAGGAGATCGAGGCGGCCGTCCGCGGTCTCAACGAGGACCCGGCGTGCACCGGCTATATCGTGCAGCTGCCGCTGCCGCGAGGACGCGACGAGAACCGCGTGCTCGGCCTGATCGACCCCGCCAAGGACGCCGACGGGCTCCACCCGACCAACCTCGGCTGGCTGGTGCTCGGCAAGGAGGCGCCGCTTCCGTGCACGCCCTACGGCATCGTGGAGCTGTTGCGACGCCATGACGTCCCCATCGCCGGTGCCGAGGTCGTCGTCGTCGGTCGTGGGATCACGGTCGGACGCCCGCTCGGGCTGCTGCTGACCCGACGCTCCGAGAACGCCACCGTGACGCTGTGCCACACCGGCACCGTCGACCTGGCCGCCCACGTCCGCACCGCCGACATCGTGGTCGCGGCGGCCGGCGTGCCGTCCATCGTCACCGCCGACATGGTCAAGCCTGGTGCCGCCGTACTCGACGTCGGTGTCTCCCGCGTCGACGGCAAGATCGCGGGCGATGTCGCCGACGACGTCTGGGACGTCGCCGGCTGGGTCTCGCCCAACCCCGGCGGGGTCGGTCCGATGACGCGGGCGATGCTGCTGTCCAACATCGTGTCGATCGCCGAGAAGTCGCTGGGCTGACGGTGTCAGGCCGCGAGGACCCGCGCTCGGAGGAGTCGGCCGACCAGAAGTCCCTCTTCGAGGACCCCGAGGACATCCCCGCGGTCTCGGCGGAGCAGCTCGTCGACTATGACGAGGTCGACCCGGCCGAGGAGGAACGCCGGGCCCGTCGCTACCCCTCGACCATCGGCGGCATGTTCTATCTGGCCGTCCTGGCGGTCACGATCGTCGGACTGGTCTGGGTCGGGTTCGGCTCCTGGCGCACCGGCGTCAGGATCATCGGGGGCGCGCTTCTGCTCGCCGCGGCGATCCGCCTCGTGCTGCGACCTCGCGACGCCGGCATGCTGGCGGTTCGCCACAAGGCCGTCGACGCCCTCCTCCTGGTCGGCGTCGGCGTCGCCCTGTTCCTGTTGGCGGGTTCGATCCCCAACCAGCCCCTCTGACGACGCGACCCCCGGCCGCAGCGCGTGCGTCCGGGGGTCGGTCCTGCTGGGTTCAGATGAGGCCGAGCTCGGTGACGGCCGAGCGCTCGTCGACCAGCTCGGCGGTGGTGGCGTCGATCTTGCTGCGCGAGAAGTCGTCGATCTCGAGACCCTGGACGATCTCCCAGTCGCCGTCCTTGGTCACGACCGGGAACGAGGAGATGATGCCCTCGGGGACGCCGTAGGACCCGTCGGAGACGACCGCCATCGACACCCAGTCACCCTCGGGCGAGCCGACCAGCCAGTCGCGGGCCGCGTCGATGGTGGCGGAGGCGGCCGAGGCCGCCGAGGAGGAGCCCCGCGCCTCGATGATGGCCGCGCCACGTTTGGCGACGGTCGGGATGAAGGTGCCCTCGATCCAGGCCTGGTCGTCGACGACCTCGGCCGCGTTGCGGCCCGAGATCTCGGCGTGGAACAGGTCGGGGTACTGGGTCGCGGAGTGGTTGCCCCAGATCGTCATCTTGGAGACGTCCGTGACGGCCACGCCGGTCTTGGCCGCGACCTGAGAGATCGCCCGGTTGTGGTCGAGGCGGGTCAGCGCCGAGAACCGTGCCTGCGGGATGTCGGGGGCGTTGGTCATCGCGATGAGCGCGTTGGTGTTGGCGGGGTTGCCGGTGACGCCGATGCGGATGTCGGACGCCGCGACCTCGTTGAGCGCCTTGCCCTGGGCGGTGAAGATCGCACCGTTGGCCTCGAGCAGGTCGCTGCGCTCCATGCCCGGGCCGCGGGGCCGCGCGCCCACGAGCAGCGCCAGGTTGACCCCGTCGAAGATCTTCGTCGGGTCGGCGCCGATCTCGACACCGGCGAGCGTCGGGAAGGCGCAGTCGTCGAGCTCCATCACGACCCCCTCGAGGGCCTTGAGGGCGGGCTCGATCTCGAGCAGGCGCAGCTCGATCGGGCGGTCGGGGCCCAGCAGTGCGCCGCTGGCGAGGCGGAACAGCAGGCTGTAGCAGATCTGGCCGGCCGCGCCGGTGACCGCGACCTTGACGGGGGAGGTGCTCACGGGGACTCCTCACGGAAGACGGTTGCTGATCCGACGCTAGCAGCGGCCGTGCGCGGCCCCGACCGCGGGTGAGGCATGCTTGGCCGCATGCCAGCGCGCCCCCGGACCCGACTGCGGTCGGCTGCCCGGGGACTGGCCCTTGCCATGGCCGGCGCGGTGTTGGCGGGCTGCGGCGGCAGTGCGGGCCTCGCGCCGCCCACCGGTGTCGACGAGCTGCAGATCCCCACCGCGTCGCCCGACCCCCATGACTTCGCCGCCGAGGTCGACAACCCGTGGCTACCGCTCCAGCCCGGTGCCCGCTGGACCTATGAGATCGCCTCGGGTGCGGCGTCGCCACGACCCGTCAGCGCCGTCGTCGAGGTGCTCGCCGACTCGGTCCAGGTGGCCGGGGTGGCCACGACGCAGGTACTCACCGTGGTCACCGACGACCGTGGGCGGACGCTGCGCCGCGAGCTGGCGTCGTACGCCCAGGACTCGCGCGGCAATGTGTGGCTCTTCGGCCGCACCGTCGAGTCACCGGACGGCGTGACCTCCTGGCGCGCCGACGAGGGCGGCGCCGAGGCGGGCCTCGCCATGGCCGCCCACCCCCGCGTCGGCGACGGCTATGAGGTCGCCGCCGCCCCGGGCATCGACGAGGAGCACGCCGAGGTCGTCACGCTCACCGCGACCCAGCTGGTCGACAACGAGTCCCACGACGACCTGCTCGTCATCGACACCGCATCACCGGACGACGGCGTCACCGGGCGGCAGTGGTACGCCGACGGCACGGGGCTGCTGCTCGCGGACCGCAGCACCGGTTCCGCGACCGAGCAGTGGACCCTGACGGCCCACCAGCCCGGCTGAGCTCGCGCGGGCTCAGGGGGCCTGCGGCGGCCGGATCTGGGTGTGACCACCCTCGTCGTCATCGGCCTCGGGGCCGGTGTCGTTCCAGTTCTCGGGCAGCTGCTGGGACCAATAGGGCTCGGTCGGTGCCGGCGGGAACGGGTCGGTCCAGGGCTGCTGGGTGACCGGCTGCGACGGCTGGGCCGGCTGCTGCCACTGGGCGTGTTGACCCTCCCAGGCCTGACCCTCCCAGGAGTCGCCTGCGGCCGCGGGCGGGGCGGGCTGCTCGGGCTGGGGGGTCGCCGCGGGCTGCTCCCAGGCCTGCTGGGCGGGCTGAGCGGGCTGGTCCCAGCCCTGGGCGTGAGCCCCGCCGCCGCCGGTCCATCCCTGCTGGCTCTCCCAAGCGGCTGCGCCCGCGGCCGGAGCCGCCTGACCGGCGCCCGGATAGGGCTGCTGGTAGCCCTGCGGAGCGCCCCACTGCTGGGGGTAGCCCTGGTTCCACTGCTGCTGGTAGGTGTCGGAGGGATAGGCGGGCTGGGGAGCGGGCCGGCTGAACCGGAGCCCGGAGCCGGGCACCGGCTCGTCGGCGCGGCCGAAGACCACGTGATAGAGCGCGCCGGCGCCGGCGGCGCCCAGCAGCGGGGCGAGGATGAAGAGCCAGAGCTGGACGATGGCGTCGCCGGAGCCCGAGAACAGCGCGGGACCGATCGAGCGGGCCGGGTTGACCGACGTGCCGGTGGCGCCCATCGAGGCGAAGTGGATGACCGACAGCGTCAGGCCGATCGTCAGCGGCGCGAACGCGGGGTGCTCGTTGCGCACGTCGGTGACGGCGAGGATCACCAGGATGAACAGGCCGGTCATCACCAGTTCGATGAGGAACGCCGCCCACCAGGCGAAGCCGCTGGCGCTGGCGTCGCCGAAGGAGTTCTGGCCGAGCCCGTCGGGGCGGGCGATCTCGGGAACGCCGCGCAAGAGCAGCCACAGCGCGAACGCGGCGACGATCGCGCCACCGAGCTGGGCACCGATATAGATCAGCGCGTCGCGCCAGGAGATCCGGCCACCGACGGCGGCACCGACCGAGACGGCGGGGTTGAAGTGGCCGCCGGAGATCCGGCCGACGGCATAGGCCATGACCATGACGGCCAGACCGAAGCTGAGACCGGTGGCGACGTAGTCACCGCCGCTCATGATCGCGGCACCCACGCCGAACAGCACCAGCACGAACGTGCCGAGCACCTCGGCGGCGATCTTCTGGCCCAGCGTGGGGTCGGTGGTCTCCTGCACCGAGTCGGTCATCGGGTCCCCCTTCAACGGTGGTGGTCCGGTCGGACGTCTGCACTCTAGCCTCACGCACACCTCCGGCGGCCGTCCAGCGACCGTCCAGCGACCGGTAGTGCCCGCCCGCCGACCCCCCTGTCGCGCGGCGGGCACGGGCCGACTACCGTCCCACGGGTGACGGACTCTGCATCGGCCCCCGAGATCATCTACACCCACACCGACGAGGCGCCCCTGCTGGCGACCTACTCGCTGCTCCCGATCATCCGGGCCTACGCCGCCCAGGCCGGCGTCCCCGTGGTGACCCGCGACATCTCCCTGAGCGGCCGCATCCTGGCCCACTTCCCGGAAGTGCTGACCGCCGAGCAGCGCGTGGACGACGCGCTCGCCGAGCTGGGCGTGCTGGCCGAGGAGCCGCAGGCCAACATCATCAAGCTGCCCAACATCAGCGCCTCGATCCCGCAGCTCAAGGCCGCGATCGCCGAGCTGCGCGAGCAGGGCTTCGACCTGCCGGACTACCCCGACAACCCCGAGACCGACGAGGAGCGCGACGTCCGCGCCCGCTACGACAAGGTCAAGGGCTCGGCCGTCAACCCCGTGCTGCGCCAGGGCAACTCCGACCGGCGGGCGCCGGCGTCGGTCAAGAACTACGCCCGCAACCACCCCCACCGCATGGGCGCGTGGAGCGGCGACTCCAAGACCAACGTGGCCACCATGGGCCACGACGACTTCCGCTCCAACGAGAAGTCGGTCGTCCTCGCGGGCGACGACACGCTGCGCATCGAGCACGTCGCCACCGACGGCACCGTCACGGTGCTCAAGGACGGCCTCAAGGTGCTTGCTGGGGAGGTCGTCGACGGCACCTTCCTCGACGTCGCCAAGCTGGGTGACTTCCTGGCCGACCAGATCGCCCGCGCCAAGGCCGAGGACGTGCTGTTCTCGGTGCACCTCAAGGCCACCATGATGAAGGTCTCCGACCCGATCATCTTCGGCCACGTCGTGCGCGCCTTCTTCCCGCAGGTCTTCGAGCAGTACGGCGACGCGCTCAAGGCCGCGGGCCTGTCACCCAACGACGGTCTCGGCGCCCTGCTGGCGGGCGCGGACGCGCTGCCCGACCCCGAGGGCTTCCGGGCCGCCGTGGCGGCCGGGCTCGCCGATGGCCCGGCGATGGCGATGGTCGACTCCGACCGCGGCATCACCAACCTCCACGTCCCCTCCGACGTGATCGTCGACGCGTCCATGCCCGCCATGATCCGGACCTCGGGTCACATGTGGGGCCCCGACGGCGAGGAGCACGACTGCCTCGCGGTCATCCCCGACTCGTCCTATGCCGGCGTCTACCAGACCGTCATCGACGACTGTCGCGCGCACGGCGCCTTCGACCCCGCCACCATGGGCTCGGTGCCCAACGTGGGTCTGATGGCCAAGGCGGCCGAGGAGTACGGCTCCCACGACAAGACCTTCGAGGTTCCCGCCGACGGCACCGTCCGCGTGGTCGACAGCAGCGGCGCGACGCTGATGTCCCACGACGTCCACGCCGGCGACATCTGGCGCGCCTGCCAGACCAAGGACGCGCCGATCCGCGACTGGGTCAAGCTGGCCGTCACCCGGGCCCGGCTCAGCAACACGCCCGCGGTGTTCTGGCTCGACGAGGGTCGCGCCCACGACGCCAACCTGATCGCCAAGGTCCAGCAGTACCTCCCCGAGCACGACACCGAGGGCCTGACCATCGAGATCATGGACCCGGCGGCGGCGACGGCGTACTCCTTGGAGCGGATCCGCCGCGGTGAGGACACCATCTCGGTGACCGGCAACGTGCTGCGCGACTACAACACCGACCTGTTCCCGATCCTCGAGCTGGGCACGTCGGCCAAGATGCTGTCGGTGGTCCCACTCATGAACGGCGGCGGCCTCTTCGAGACCGGCGCCGGCGGCTCGGCCCCCAAGCACGTCCAGCAACTGGTCAAGGAGAACTACCTGCGCTGGGACAGCCTCGGTGAGTTCTTCGCGCTGGCTGCGAGCTTCGAGCACTACGCCCAGGTCAATGGCAACGCCAAGGCCCAGGTCCTGGCCGACACCCTCGACCGCGCGACCGGCACGCTGCTCAACGAGAACAAGTCGCCGGCGCGCCGCCTCGGCAGCATCGACAACCGCGGCTCCCACTTCTATCTCGCCCTCTATTGGGCCCAGGAGCTGGCCAAGCAGACCGACGACGCCGAGCTGGCGTCGGCGTTCTCCGGGCTGGCCGAGACGCTCACCGCGCAGGAGGAGGCCATCGCGGCCGAACTGCTCGCGGTGCAGGGGTCGCCGGCCGACATCGGGGGCTACTACCGCCCCGACGACGCGCTGGCGGCGGCGGTGATGCGTCCGTCGGCGACCTTCAACGCGGCGCTGGAGACCCTGGGCTGAGGCGCCGGGGCGGGATGACAGAATTCCGCCCATGTCCTCGCTGTCCGTCGAGCCCCAGACCCAGGTCGCGGCGGCATCCACCGGGTCGGCGCGACCCCGGGTGCTGTCCGGGATCCAGCCGACCGCCGACTCCTTCCACTTCGGCAACTACCTGGGTGCGCTGCGGCAGTGGGTGGACCTCCAGGAGGACTACCAGCCGTTCTTCTTCATCGCCGACCTCCACGCGATCACCGTCGAACAGGACCCCAAGGTCCTGCGCCGCCGTACGCTGACGTCGGCCGCCCAGCTGCTCGCCGCCGGGATCGACCCGTCACAGTCGGCGATCTTCGTGCAGAGCCAGGTGCCGGCACACGCCCAGCTCGGCTGGGTGCTGCAGTGCCTGACCGGCTTCGGCGAGGCGCGCCGGATGACGCAGTTCAAGGACAAGTCGGCCAAGGGCGGCGAGGGTGCGGCGTCGGTCGGCCTGTTCACCTATCCGATCCTCCAGGCGGCCGACATCCTGCTCTATCGCCCCCACTTCGTGCCAGTGGGGGAGGACCAGCGCCAGCACCTCGAGCTGACCCGTGACCTGGCCCAGCGGTTCAACCACCGCTACAAGAAGACCTTCCGGCTCCCCGAGCCCTACATCCTCAAGGCGACCGCCAAGATCGCGGACCTCCAAGAGCCCAGCGCCAAGATGTCGAAGTCGGCGTCCTCGCCCCAGGGGATCGTCGAGATGCTCGACGACCCCAAGGTCAGCGCCAAGAAGATCCGCTCCGCGGTCACCGACTCCGACACCGAGATCCGGTTCGACCCCGAGGCCAAGCCCGGCATCAGCAACCTGTTGACGATCTATTCGTCGCTGTCGGGGCGGCCCATCGCCGAGCTCGAGAGCGACTATGCCGGCCGCGGCTATGGCGACCTCAAGAAGGACCTGGCCGACGTCGTGGTCGAGTTCGTGACGCCGTTCCGTGATCGGACGCTCGAGCTGCTCGAGGACGAGGCCGAGCTCCAGATGATCCTCGACCAAGGCGCCGAGCAGGCGTCTGCGGTGGCGGAGGCCACCCTGCGCGATGTCTACGATCGGGTGGGGTTCGCGCCCCGGGCGACCCGCTAGGGTCGTCCCCGATGCCAACCATCGGAGTCGCGCTCGCCATACCCGAGCCCTGGGGACGACAGCTCCAGGACTACCGGGTCTCCGTGGGTGACGACTCGGCCGTCGGGATCCCGAGCCACATCACGCTGGTGCCGCCGGTCGAGACGACCACCGAGGAGCTAGCCGCGATCCGCGATCACCTGGCCGAGGTGGCGGCCGTCTTCGCGTCGTTCCGGGTGAGGCTCCGCGGCACCGGCACCTTCCGGCCGATCTCGCCGGTCGTGTTCGTGATGGTCGCCGAGGGCATCTCGGCGTGTGAGCAGCTGGCCTCGCAGATCCGCCAGGGGCCGCTCGACATCGACCTGCAGTTCCCCTACCACCCTCACGTGACCGTGGCCCACCACCTGGCCGATGAGTCGCTCGATCGGGCCTTCAGCGACCTGGCCGACTTCGAGTGCGTCTTCGACGCCGAGGCCTTCCACCTCTATGAGCACGACGACGGACTCGGGTGGCGACCCACCACCGAGTTCGCGCTGGCCCCGACCGCGGCCCACGACTGACGGGCCGACTGCGATGGCCGGGCTGCCCGCACTGATCGACCGCGTGACCTCCGGGATCGACGCGGGACGGCGACGCGCTCCCCGGCTCGACCGCGTGATCCGCACGCAGGAGCACTACTCCAAGATGCAGGGTTCCAACAACGCCGGGGGCATCAGCTATTACGGGTTCCTGTCGTTCTTCCCGCTGGTCGCGCTGGCGCTGTTCCTGATGGGCAAGGTGGCCGAGCTCGTCCCGCGGGCCCGGGAGCCGCTCGAGAAGGCGATCACGTCGGCGTTCCCCGGAGTCCTGGGCGGCGGCGAGCACGCGCTCTCCCTCACCAAGCTGCAGGACCTGGCGAACACGCTGGGGTGGTTCGGCCTCCTCGGTGCGCTCATCACCGGCCTGGGCTGGATGTCCTCGATGCGGACGGCGCTGCTGGCGGTCTTCGACGTCGAGCCCGAGAAGCGCCCCGACCCGATCCTCGGCAAGCTCCGCGACCTGATGACGCTGCCGGTGCTGGCGCTGATCCTGGTCTTCAGCGTGGTGGTGACCGGTGTTGTCACCCGCTTCGCCGGGCCGATCCTGGCGTGGCTGGACCTCAGTGAGGGCCTGACCACGCTGGTCACGCTGGCGTCGCTGGTGATCGGCATCGCGTCGTCGACGCTGTTGTTCATCTCGATGTATGTGCTGCTGGGGCGGCCGGCACTCCCGCTGCGCCCGCTGGTGTGGGGCGCCGTCGTCGCCGCGGTCGGCTTCGAGGTGCTCAAGCTGGTCGCGGCGTTCCTGCTCGTCCGCACCGAGGGCACGCCGGCGTTCCAGCTGTTCGGCATCGCGCTGATCCTGATCGTCTGGATCAACTACTTCGCGCGGTTGGCGCTCTATGGCGCCGCCTGGGCCTATACGGGCGCCCACCCGCGGGTCGAGGAGCCTCAGGCTGACGAGGAGTCCGAGGAGTCCGAGGAGGAGGAACTGTGACGGTCACCCCGGTGGCGCCCTCGGCATGCGAGGATCCGACGGTGGGCGCCCGGGATCTGACGACCGAGCGGCTGACCTTGTCCCGGCCACGGCTGAGCGACGCAGCCCAGGTGTTCGCCGTTCTCGGCGACCCGCGCACGGTCGAGCACAACCCGTCCGACCGGCTCGAGACTCATGGCGAGTCAGCGGAGCTGGTGACTCGCTGGATCCGGCACTGGGAGGAGCATGGATTCGGCTACTGGTGTGTTCGTGAACGCAGCTCCGAGCGCGTCATCGGCTATGCGGGAGTGAAGCGGATGACGTTGCAAGGACGTCCGTGGTGAATCTGGTCTATCGATTCGTGCCCGAAGAGTGGGGCCAGGGCTATGCCACTGAGGCCGCCGCAGCCATTGTCGCTCAGCTGCGCCGCGAAACACCGACGGAGTCGATCGTGGCCCGTGTGCGGCCCGACAACCTGGCCAGTCAGAACGTGGCGCTGAAAGTCGGGCTGAAGCGCGACGCCGAGCTGGACTGCCAGGGCGAGGATGGCCCTGACTGGGTCTTCTCGAACCGGTAGACGCGGTCCGGGCGTGCCGATGGCCCCGCCGGTGGTGTTGGTGGCGGGGTCTTGGGGCGGGGTGGCTAGGACTCGGGTGGGTCGGTGCCGCCGTCGGCCCCATCACCGGTGGGGCAGGCGGGTAGGGCGTGGAGTCCGGGTGGGGTGACGTCGGTGGTGCCGGTGTGGTCGCGCAGGAACACATAGCCGTGGGGTGAAGTCCAGAGGTAGACCCCGGGTTCGGGCATCTTGTAGCGCCACGAGGTCAGCGTCTTCAACCGGTGGTGATGCCTGCAGAGGGCGGCGATGTTGTGACTGCACGTGCCACCGCCCTCATCGTGAGGGATGACGTGGTCGTGGTCGCACCGACGAGCGGGTCTGGTGCACCACGGGAACACACACTGCACGTCCCGCAGCCCCACCGCCTCCTTCAGCCGCCCGGGGACCTCGTAGGCGGCCACGTGGACGTGGTCGTCCAGGTCGATGACCGGCTTCACCGTCAGCTGCACACCCTCACGACCACACCACTGGCGGATCGTGGTCGCATCGATCGGGGTCCGGGTGTTCTCACACCGCCCCACAGCGCTTCCGCCCGCCAGGGCCTGGTCGGACAGGTGGAGGTACAGCGTCACCGGGCGGCCATCGGTCTTGTGGTTTCGAGACGCTCGCTCCGCTCGCTCCTCAACCACCGTGTCTTGCTCGAAGGTCAGGGCGAGCTGGTTCCTTGCGATCTCACCGAGCGCGGTCGCCCGGCGGGCATCCAGCGACTCCGCCGAGCCGGCGAGTTTGAGCTGGCCCGCGGTGACCGCCAGCGCCTTGTCCAGGTCCAGGGCGTCGCCCAGGTCGAGGGTGCCGCGCATCTCCACCTGCCCGGCCATCGAAACCTGGTCGGTGTCCAGCCACACCCCACGACCATCCGGCTTGCTCATCGGGTCATCAGGCCACTGTGCGACCTGGGGCATGTGACGACACTCCGCCTCACGGATCAGCCGCTCCAGCTGCACCGGACCGATCTTCCCCGCCACCGCAGCCACCTGCTCATCCACAAACGAAGCAGCCGCAGGGTTCAGACTCAGGGTGTGGTCGGCGACCCGACGCGCCTGCCACGCCGCCACCCGCCCCGCCTTCAACAGCTTCCACAGCTTCGGGAGGCGGTGGGCGATCTCGACCGCCCGCCCCACCAGCACCTTCCCCGCATCGGTGGTCAGCCCGACCGCGGCGGCGAACTCCGCGACCGCGAACTCCGCCACCAACGGCGCACCCTCACCCGCGATCGGGAAGTACTCACCCGCCACGAACCACGCCGCCTCATCGCCAGCGACGGGCTCGTGCATCGCCGCCCACTCCACCGCGTCAACCATCACCTGGGTCGCCGCGGCAAGCTCGGCCTGCTTGGCAGCACGCGCGGAGGCCAGCACCGCACCGGGAGAACCCGGCGGCTGGACCCGCTCACGTTGGCTGCTCATAGAACAACCCAAGCACTGGGCACCGACAGTTCTGACCCGGAATCGGGGTTATCCACCGACCGTCAGGTCACGACTCGGTAACGCTTTTCGAGCGTCTGTCCCCCCGGGCGCAAGCCAGCCAGATGCCCCCACTCGGACATTCGGATCGCGGCTAGATCAGGTTCCCAGGCTGCCCTTCGCCCGCCTGTTTGGATGGCCGCGCAAGCCTTGTCCGATTGGTGACTTCGAGCGCGCAGAGCAGCCCGGCGACGGAGACGAGATGGGCCTCACACTGGGGTGGCTGGCGTTCCATCGCGACGCTCTCCTGGCCAAGTGCCGAGGTATGTCGGCTGAACAACTAGTCGAACGCTCGGCTCCTCCCTCACGACTGTCCCCGCTCGGACTGGTTCGGCACATGACGGAGATGGAACGTGCCTATGGATCCTGGCCGCTCGGGCAGGAGCGTGAGTTTCGATGGGTTTGGGGTGCCTACCAGGACGGGGCAGAGGACGACATGGACTGCGGCGCCGAAGACGTCAGCGTCTCCTTCCAAGCCTGGCAAGCCGAGCGGACAGCCACCGACGAAGCACTCGGGCCCATCGTGGATCTTGGCGTCATCTGCGATGTGAACGGACGCAGCGTGCGGTGGAACCTGTCCAAACTGGTCGGGGAGTACAGCCGCCACAACGGTCACGCCGACATGCTCCGCGAGCGGATTGACGGCTCAACCGGAGAGTGACCAGATCTCCGAAAGCTGATCCGCTCGCTCGGTTGCGAGACGCCCGTTGCGCCCGCCCCTCAACTGGCGTGACATCGGCATCGCCCTTGGCCTCGAGGCGGGCGCTGCGCGCCCTCCCCAACTAGCGGGGCGGCGGCGTGCGCTCGGCCCTCAACCAGCAAGCGCCGTGATCAGTGGCCGTGCTGGAACGCGCGGCGCAGGTCCTTGTTGAGCTGCGAGATCGCGTCGAGCGGGATCTCCTTGGGGCAGGCCGCGGTGCACTCGCCGATGTTGGTGCAGCCGCCGAAGCCCTCGGCGTCGTGCTGGCTGACCATGGCGACAACGCGAGCGTCGCGCTCCGGCTGGCCCTGCGGCAGCATCCCGAGGTGGGTCACCTTGGCGGCCATGAACAGCGAGGCCGAGCCGTTGGGGCACGCCGCGACGCAGGCGCCGCAGCCGATGCAGGTGGCCATGCTGAACGCGCGGTCGGCGTCCGGCTTGGGCACGGGTACGGCGTGGGCGTCCGGGGCCGACCCGGTGTTGACCGAGATGAAGCCCCCCGCCTGGATGATCCGGTCGAACGCGCTGCGGTCGACCACGAGGTCCTTGAGGACCGGGAACGGGTCGGCTCGCCAGGGCTCGATCGTGATCGTCTCGCCGTCGCTGAAGGTGCGCATGTGGAGCTGGCAGGTCGTGGTGGTCAGCGGACCGTGGGCCGACCCGTTGATCATCAGCCCGCACATGCCGCAGATGCCCTCGCGACAGTCGGAGTCGAACGCGATCGGCTCCTCACCCTCGGCGTTGAGCTTCTCGTTGAGGACGTCGAGCATCTCCAGGAACGACATGTCGGGCGACACGTCGTCCAGCTGGTAGGTGTGCAACGCGCCGGCGGCCGAGGAGCTGGCCTGACGCCAGATCTTCAGTGTCAGCCTCACTTGTAGCTCCTCTGCTTCATCTCGATCGCCGTATAGATCAGGTCCTCCTTGTGGAGGATCGGCTGGCCGCCGTCCCCACCGAACTCCCACGCGGCGACATAGGCGAACTCGTCGTCGTGGCGCAGCGCCTCGCCGTCCTCGGTCTGCGACTCGGCCCGGAAGTGGCCGCCGCAGGACTCGCGCCGGTTGAGGGCGTCGATGCACATCAGCTCACCGAGCTCCATGAAGTCGGCCACGCGGCCGGCCTTCTCGAGGGACTGGTTGAGGCTGTCGGCCGTGCCGAGCACCTTGAGGTTGGCGTAGAAGTCGGCCTTGAGCTCGCGGATCATGTCGATCGCCTTGCGCAGACCGTCCTCGGTGCGCTCCATGCCGCAGTACTCCCACATGATGTTGCCGAGCTCGCGGTGATAGCTGTCGGCCGAGCGGGTGCCGCCGATGGACAGGAACGTCTCGATCCGCTTCTGGACGCCCTCGCGGGCCTCCACCACGGCCGGGTGGTCCTCGGTGATCGGCTCGAACGGGCCGTCGGCGAGGTAGTCGCGGATGGTGTTGGGGAGCACGAAGTAGCCGTCGGCCAGGCCCTGCATCAGGGCCGAGGCCCCGAGCCGGTTGGCGCCGTGGTCGGAGAAGTTGGCCTCGCCCGCCACGAAGAGCCCCGTCAGGTTGGACGCGAGGTCGTAGTCGACCCAGAGACCGCCCATCGTGTAGTGCACCGCGGGATAGATCCGCATCGGCGTCTCATAGGGGTTCTCGCCCGTGATCTGGGCGTACATGTCGAACAGGTTGCCGTAGCGCTCCGCGACCGCGTCGCGGCCGAGCCGCTTGATGACGTCGGCGAAGTCGAGATAGACGCCGCGGCGGAAGTCGCCGACCATCGGGCCGACGCCGCGACCCTCGTCGCACATGTTCTTGGCCTGGCGCGAGGCGATGTCGCGGGGGACCAGGTTGCCGAACGACGGATAGATCCGCTCGAGGTAGTAGTCGCGGTCCTCTTCGGGGATCTGGCGCGGGTCCTTGTCGCAGTCCTCGCGCTTCTTGGGCACCCAGATGCGGCCGTCGTTGCGCAGCGATCCGACATCAGCGTCAGCTTGGACTGGTGGTCACCGGACACGGGGATGCAGGTCGGGTGGATCTGGGTGTAGCACGGGTTGGCCATGTAGGCGCCGCGTCGGTGGGCCCGCCAGGAGGCGGTGACGTTGCAGCCCATCGCGTTGGTCGACAGGAAGAAGACGTTGCCATAGCCGCCGGTGGCGAGGACGACGACGTCGGCGAGGTGGGTCTCGATCTCGCCGGTCACCATGTCGCGCGCGACGATGCCGCGGGCGCGGCCGTCGACCATGATCAGGTCGAGCATCTCGTGGCGGCTGTACTGCGTCACCGTGCCGGCCGCGACCTGCCGCTCCAGCGCCTGGTAGGCGCCGATGAGGAGCTGCTGGCCCGTCTGGCCGCGGGCATAGAAGGTGCGGGAGACCTGGACGCCGCCGAAGGAGCGGTTGTCGAGCAGGCCGCCGTACTCGCGGGCGAACGGGACGCCCTGCGCGACGCACTGGTCGATGATGTTGGCGCTGACCTCGGCGAGCCGATAGACGTTGGACTCGCGGGCGCGGTAGTCGCCGCCCTTGACGGTGTCGTAGAAGAGACGGAACGTCGAGTCGCCGTCCTCCTTGTAGTTCTTGGCCGCGTTGATGCCGCCCTGGGCGGCGATCGAGTGGGCGCGGCGCGCGGAGTCCTGGTAGTAGAACGCCTTGACGTTGTAGCCGGCCTCGCCCAGCGTGGCGGCGGCGGAGCCACCGGCCAGGCCGGTGCCGACGATGATCACCGAGAGCTTGCGCCGGTTGGCCGGGTTGACCAGACGCGCCTCGAACTTGCGGGTGTCCCAGCGGCGCTCGATCGGGCCCTCGGGCGCCTTGGCGTCAGCGATCGGGTCACCGGGGACGTAGTAGCCGTGGGCGTCGTCGGAGGTCTGCACCGGCGGCTTGCTGGCAGTTGTCGGGGTAGCCATGTGAGGTCCTTAGCTCTACTTCGTGATCACGCCGGCGAGGACGAAGATCGGGACGAGGGAGAAGCCACCGGCGATGACGACGGCGACCAGCCAGCCGAGCGCCTTGGCGCGGGCCCGCGAGGCCGCCGAGTTGGTCCAGCCGAGCGTCTGGCTGGCGCTCCACACGCCGTGGTGGAGATGCATGCCCACGGCGACCATCGCCACGAGGTAGATGATCGTCATCCACCAGGTCGAGAACGTGTCGACCACCAGGTTGTAGGGGTCGTTGGTCGCGCCGCCGTTGACGTTGACCTTGCCGATGGTGAAGTTCAGCAGGTGCCAGATCACGAACAGCAGGATCGTGATGCCGCCCCAGCGCATCCAGCGCGACGACAGCGCCGATGCGGTCTTGCGCTTGGCGGCGTACTTGACGGTGCGGGCGCCCCTGGCACGGGACCACAGCACCAGCGCCGACCACACATGGGCCACGAGCGAGACGATCAGCACGACGCGCAGGATCCAGAGGAACCCGGCGTAGGGCAGGATCGGCTCGCCGAAGGTCCGCAGGTGTTCTGCGTAGGCGTTGTAGGCGTCATGCCCGGCGAACATCTTGAGGTTGCCGTACATGTGCAGGAGCACGAAGCCGACGAACAGCACGCCGCTTCCTGCCATGACGATCTTGAGCGCGACGGTCGAGCGCGAAGCCCGCGCCCCCTTCACCAGAGTCGTGGTAGCCACGGGGGTCAACCTACCGTCTGGATAGGTTCGCCTTCCTCCCAGGGCCGTGTGACATTGGCCCGGTTACTGGGTGGTCACCTGGGCCGGGGATGGTTGGCTCGACCGCCGTACGGCGCCCGCGACGCGACGTACGACCAGGATGGCGAGGACCGCGGCGACGATGCCCAGGATCTGGGCATACCACTCGACCGTGACCGCGTTGGCCATCGCGGCGGCGACATCGGCGTCTGCTGTCGCGTCGGTCGGGAGCGAGGCGGAGGCGATCCGTTCGGCGAAGTAGGTGGTGAGGAACGTCAGCCACCAGGCCAGCACCAGCGGGTGGTTGGTCCCGCCCGGCCGGGACGCGCGCTGCACCTCCTGCACCATCTGGTAGGGCCGGACGAGGTTGAGGAACGGCACGAACCAGCCGCCGATCGCCCAGCCCGAGGCGTGGTGGAGCTCGGCGGGGTTCATCGCGTCGCTGCGGTGGGCGAGGAAGAGCCAGGTGATGAACAGGACGCCCACCACCAGGACGGCGGCGATCCCGCTGAGGCTGACGACCGAGCCCAGTCGGTCGAGCTCGGTGGCGCGCGTCATCGTCACCCGGGCGGGGTGGTCCTCGATGTCGTGGGCGAACGTCGTCATGCGCTGGGCCCACCACATCGTGAGCGCATTGAGCAGGATCACGCCGACGAAGAAGAACTGCAGGGATCGGCCGAGCAGGAACCAGCCTTGCCCCAGCGGGGGACGTCCCGCCGATCCCCGCGCGGCGGACCGGTCGGAGGTGTGCTGGGTCCATTGGGTGCCGTCGTACCACCGGGACCGGGTCGGCGACTGCGGGTCGGGGTACCACCCGGCCGGGATCTGCTGTGTCACGGGCGACATCCTGGCAGCAGCGACCGTTTCAGCGCAGGCGACGTGGCCCAGGTCTCAGATGCGTCACACACGGTGGCTCCGGTCGCGCCGCTCCTCCTATCCTCACGGACATGAGCACTTCCTCCCCGGGCTCGGACGCGGCCGGGGCGAGCGCCGGCTCGCTCCAGCTCGACGCCGACCCCGCCCGGCACACCCGAGAGCAGTGGGAGCGGGCCGCGGCCGCCGTGCTGCGCAAGTCCCGTCGGCTGACCGACGAGGATCCAGACTCCCTGGTCTGGGACAAGCTGACGCGCACCACGCTCGACGGCGTCGGGATCCTGCCGGTCGGCAGTCCGGAGGACGCCGCGGGTGCCGCGACCGCCGTACGCCCCGAGCGCGATGCGGCCTGGGACGTGCGCTCGCTGGTCCCGGCCGGCACCGCCCAGCAGATGAACAGCGAGGCGCTCGCCGACCTTCAGGGCGGGGCGACCTCGGTCTGGCTCGAGGTGGGACCGGACGCCGACTTCGCCGCCGTGTGTGCCGGCGTCGACCTCTGCATCGCGCCGGCGGTGCTGGCGCCGACCGGAGACGACCTCACGACGGCCCAGGCCTTCCTGGCCCATCGCGCCGGCGAGAGCCGGGGTCTCCACCCCAGCACCAACCTCGGGCTCGACCCGCTGCGCGCCACCAAGGAGAAGGCGGACCTCGCCCTCGGGGCCGGGGTGCTCGGCTTCGTCATCGACGCGACCAAGGTCCACGACCTCGGGGCATCCGATGCGCAGGAGCTCGGCTATGCGATGGCCGTGGCAGCGACCTATCTGCGCACCCTGACCGCTGCCGGCGTCGAGCTCGACTGCGCGTCCTCGCTGGTGGAGTTCCGGTTCGCCGCGACCGACGAGCAGTTCCCGACGATCGCCAAGCTCCGCGCGGCGCGTCGGCTCTGGGCGCGGATGCTCGAGCTCAGCGGCGGCGACCCCATCGCCCAGGTCCAACACGTCGTGACCAGCCGGCCGATGATGAGCGTCTATGACCCCTACGTGAACATGCTGCGGACGACCGTCGCGGCCTTCGCCGCCGGCGTCGCCGGCGCCGACTCGGTCACCGTCCTCTCCTTCGACACGCCGCTCGGCCGACCCGACGGCTTCGGCCGGCGCATCGCCCGCAACACCTCGGCGCTGCTCATCGCCGAGTCCCACGTCGCCGCCGTCGCCGACCCGGCCGGCGGGGCGTTCGCCGTGGAGCGCCTCACCCACGACCTGGCCGAGGCCGGGTGGGCCGAGCTCGGCCGCATCGAAGAGGCCGGCGGCATCGAGGCCGCGCTGTCCGACGGCTCGCTCCAGTCGCGCATCGACGACGTCGTGGCGCGGCGCGACCAGGAGGTCGCCACCCGCAAGCGCCCGCTGACCGGGCTCAGCGAGTTCCCCAACCTGGCCGAGACCCTGCCCACCCGCACGGGCGGGCGTGACCCGGTCCGTCGCTATGGCGCCGCCTTCGAGGCCTTGCGCGACGACCCGCCGGCCGGCCACGTCTTCCTGGCCACGCTGGGGACGATCGCCGAGCACACCGCCCGCGCGACGTTCGCGACCAACCTGTTCGCCGCGGGCGGCGTCGCGGTCGACACCGCGGGACCCACCGCGGCCGCCGACGATGTCGTGGCGGCCTATGACGGCCAGCCGGTCGCCTGCCTGGCCGGCACCGACGCCGCCTATGCCGAGTGGGGCGCCGACGTGGTCGCCGCGCTCCGCGCGGCCGGCGTACGCCGCGTCATCCTCGCCGGGAAGCCCGGTGACCGAACGGTGGCCGCCGACCTGGTCGACGACTCCTGCGCCCTCGGCCTGGATGCCCTGGCGTTCCTGACCCGCACGAGGGAGGCCCTCGCATGACCGTCCCGCAGAGCTTCGCCGGCCTGCCGCTGTTCGGCGACGGCACCGCCGCCCAGCACCGGCCCGTCCACCACGGTGCGCCCTGGCACTCACCCGAGGGCATCGACATCCTGCCGTCCTATGGTCCCGAGCACCTCCAGGGCCTCGACGCGCTCGACACGTGGCCCGGGCTCGCGCCGTTCCTGCGCGGCCCCTATCCCACGATGTACACCACCCAGCCGTGGACGATCCGCCAGTACGCCGGCTTCTCCACCGCCGAGGAGTCCAACGCCTTCTATCGCCGCAACCTCGCGGCCGGCCAGAAGGGGCTCAGCGTCGCGTTCGACCTCGCGACCCACCGCGGCTATGACTCCGACCACCCGCGCGTGCGCGGCGACGTCGGCATGGCGGGGGTGGCCATCGACTCGATCTATGACGCACGAACGCTGTTCGACGGCATCCCGCTCGACCAGATGAGCGTCTCGATGACGATGAACGGCGCGGTGCTGCCGATCATGGCGCTCTACATCGTGGCGGCCGAGGAGCAGGGCGTGAAGCCGGAGCAGCTGGCGGGGACCATCCAGAACGACATCCTCAAGGAGTTCATGGTCCGCAACACCTATATCTACCCGCCGACGCCGAGCATGCGGATCATCTCCGACATCTTCGCCTACACCGCCGAGCGGATGCCGCGCTTCAACTCGATCTCGATCTCCGGCTACCACATGCAGGAGGCCGGCGCGACCGCCGACCTCGAGCTCGCCTACACGTTGGCCGACGGGGTCGAGTACATCCGCGCCGGGCTCGCCGCCGGCCTCGACATCGACCACTTCGCGCCACGCCTCAGCTTCTTCTGGGCGATCGGGATGAACTTCTTCATGGAGGTCGCCAAGATGCGGGCGGCCCGCGCGCTGTGGGCGCGGCTGGTCGGCCAGTTCGACCCCACGAACCCCAAGTCGCTGTCACTGCGCACCCACTCCCCGACCTCCGGCTGGTCGCTGACCGCCCAGGACGTCTTCAACAACGTGGCGCGCACCTGCATCGAGGCGATGGCCGCCACGCAGGGTCACACCCAGTCGCTGCACACCAACGCCCTCGACGAGGCGATCGCGCTGCCGAGCGACTTCTCCGCCCGGATCGCGCGCAACACCCAGCTGCTGCTGCAGCAGGAGAGCGGGACGACGTTCACCGCCGACCCGTGGGCCGGGAGCTACTACGTCGAGCGCCTCACCCACGACCTCGCCGAGCGGGCCTGGGCCCACATCACCGAGGCCGAGGAGGCCGGCGGGATGGCCAAGGCCATCGAGCAGGGCATCCCCAAGATGCGCATCGAGGAGGCGGCCGCCCGCACCCAGGCCCGCATCGACTCCGGAGCCCAGGCCGTCATCGGCGTCAACACCTATCGCCTCACCGACGAGGACCCGCTCGAGGTCCTCAAGGTCGACAACGACGAGGTCTATCGCCAGCAGATCGCCAAGCTGGAGCGGCTGCGCGCCGAGCGTGACGCCGACGAGGTCGCCCGCACGCTCGAGGCGCTGACCAACGCGGCCGGCAGCGGCACCGGCAACCTGCTCGAGCTGGCCGTCGACGCCGCCCGGGCCAAGGCCACCGTCGGCGAGATCTCCGACGCGCTGGAGAAGGTCTATGGGCGGCACCAGGCGGTGATCCGTACGATCGCTGGCGTGTACCGCGACGAAGCGGCTCGCGACGGCGACGACAAGACCGAGCAGGTCCTGGCCGCCACCGCCGAGTTCGAGGCCGAGGAGGGCCGCCGACCCCGCATCCTGGTCGCCAAGATGGGGCAGGACGGCCACGACCGCGGCCAGAAGGTCGTCGTCACCGCCTTCGCCGACCTCGGCTTCGACGTCGACGTGGGCCCGCTGTTCTCCACCCCGGAGGAGGTCGCCCAGCAGGCCGTCGACGCCGACGTGCACATCGTCGGGGTGAGCTCGTTGGCCGCGGGACACCTGACCCTGCTGCCCGCGCTCAAGAAGGCGCTGGAGGACCTCGGCCGGCCCGACATCATGGTCGTCATCGGTGGGGTGATCCCGCCCGACGACGTGGAGCCCCTCAAGCAGATGGGGGCGGCTGCGGTGTTCCTGCCGGGCACGGTGATCGCCGACTCCGCCCTCGACCTGCTCGACAAGCTCCGCGCCGACGGGGCCTGATGGCGAGGCCCGTCGACGTCCCCGCGCTCGTCGCGGGGGTCCGCGCCGGCCAGCGTGCCGCGGTCTCCCGCGCGATCACGGTCGTGGAGTCGACGCTGCCCGCCCACCGGGTGGCCGCCCGTGAGCTGCTGGGTGAGCTGACGAGCGGTCACCCTGGTCTCGAGACGGACGTCAGCGCGCCTTCCTCGACCAGCGGTGCCCGGAACCTGTCCGTGCGGGTCGGCATCTCCGGGGTCCCTGGCGTCGGGAAGTCGACGTTCATCGAGGCGCTGGGCACCCGGCTCACCGGCGCGGGCCACCGGGTCGGCGTGCTCGCCGTCGACCCGTCCTCGGTCCGCTCGGGCGGGTCGGTGCTGGGGGACAAGACCCGGATGCCGACGCTGTCGGCCGACCCGCAGGCCTACATCCGGCCCTCGCCGTCGGCGGGCACGCTCGGCGGCGTCGCCCGGGCGACCACCCAGGCGATGCTGATCCTCGAGGCCGCCGGCTTCGACGTGATCCTCGTCGAGACCGTCGGGGTCGGCCAGTCCGAGGTCACCGTCGCCGGGATGGTCGACACCTTCTGCTTCCTCACCCTCGCGCGCACCGGCGACCAGCTCCAAGGCATCAAGAAGGGCATCCTCGAGATCGCCGACGTGATCGCCGTCAACAAGGCCGACGGCGATCGTGAGGGCGAGGCGCGCGGTGCGGCCCGCGAGCTCCAGAGCGCCCTGCGGATGGTCTATCGCGGCACCGAGCGGTGGATCCCATCGGTGCTCACCTGCTCGGCACTCGAGGGCTCGGGCATCGACGACGTCTGGCAGCACGTCCTCGACCACCGGGCCCACCTCGGCGACGACGGCCTCGGCCGCAAGCGCGCCGAGCAGCAACTGGACTTCATGTGGGCGCTGGTGCGCGACGAGCTCGACCAGCGGCTACGCCGGTCGCCCGCGGTCGCCGCCATCCGCGGCGACGTGCGCGCCGCCGTACTCGCCGGCGAGCTGGCCGCCCCCGTCGCCGCCGACCGCATCCTCGCGGCCTACGACGAGCCGCCGGGCTGACATCGGCTCAGCCCGACGTCAGGCTGAGGCGTGGTGCCGGCCGATGCGGATGTGGTTGCCGAAGGGGTCGCGGATCCCGAAGTCGCGGCCGTAGGGCTGGTCGGTCGGCTCTTGGGTGATGTCCACGCCCGCGGCCTCGAGGCGGGCGAAGACGCCGTCGACGTCGTCGGTGGTGAACGCGAGCCAGCCGCCCCCAGCGCCCTTGGTGACCAGCGCGCGCACCTGCTCCGCGGTGGCGGGGTCGTGCGCCGGGGCGCCGGGGCGCTCGAGCAGGATCTCCTTGGTGTCACCGGGAACGCGGACGGTGAGCCACCGCATCGGCCCGAAGTTCAGGTCCGCGGTGACCTCGAGTCCCAGCAGCCCGACATAGAAGTCGAGGGCCTGGTCCTGGTCGAGCACGAAGATCGAGGAGATGTTGTTGCTGGTGAGCATGGCGTCCTCCTGGACGTGGAGAGGTGATCGGGTGCTCGCCGGCCGGCGTGTGACCGACCCTAGGGCCGGCGCACCGTCGGCGCTTCTCCGAAATTGACCGGTCGGCTCCAGCGCATCGTGAAGCCCGTGGGTGCCGGGAGTGGCACGGGTGATGCGTGGGCCCGATAGGCCGTGGGGCCGAGGCCGACGATCTCGCGGAAGGCGCGGCTGAAGCTGCCCAGACTCGTGAAGCCCACGGCGAGGCAGACGTCGGTCACCGGCTCGTCGCCGGTGCGCAGCAGGAACATCGCGCGCTCGATCCGCCGCCGCTGGAGGTAGCGGTGCGGGGTCTCGCCGAAGACGCGCTTGAACTCCCGGATGAAGTGGGAGGGAGCCATCACGGCCGCCCGGGCGAGCAGTGGGATGTCGAGCGGTTCGGCGTAGCGCCGGTCGATCAGGTCGCGGGCACGCAGCAGTCGGCGGTTGATGTCCTCCTCGGCAGCTCCCACACGGCGCAGGCTACCGGTGGGTTTCGAGAGGGCCCGGCGAGGAAGGCCAGCCTCAACTAGAGTCGGGGGTGATGCTCACTCCCGCCACTCTGGCCGCTGCCTCGGGGATCATCGAGGCCACGGTCGACAAGCACGCCGCGGATCTCCTCGACCTCCGTCGTGACCTGCACGCCCACCCGGAGCTGGCGTTCGCCGAGCACCGCACGACCGGTCTCGCGATCGAGCGGGTCGCCGAGGCGGGCTTCCGCGTCACCCGTCACAGCGCCACCGGGTTCGTCGCCGAGATCGGCGACAGCGGGCCACTGGTCGCACTGCGCGCCGATCTGGACGCGCTGCCGGTCGAGGACACCACCGGTGACCCGTGGGCCAGCACGGTGGCCGGCGTGGCCCACGCCTGCGGGCACGACGTGCACACGACGGCGCTGGTCGGCGCCGCGCTGGCTCTCGGTGAGCTCTATGAGCGTGGCGCCCTCGGCGGCCGCGCCCGGCTGCTGTTCCAGCCGGCCGAGGAGACGATGCCCGGCGGGGCCACCATGATGATCGGCCAGGGCGCACTGCACGATGTCGAGCAGATCTTCGCGCTGCACTGCGACCCGAGCCTCGACGTCGGCACGGTCGGTCTGCGCAACGGCCCGTTGACGGGCGCCTCCGACTCCCTCGACGTCCGGTTGAGCGGCAAGGGCGGCCACACCTCGCGCCCGCACCTCACCCAGGACCTCACGTTCGCGCTCGCCAAGCTGATCACCGAGCTCCCCGCGGTGCTGTCGCGGCGCATGGACCCACGCGCCGGCGTCAGCGTCAGCTGGGGGATCGTCCAGGCGGGCGGCGCCCCCAACGTCATCCCGGCGGCCGGCCGCGTGGTCGGCACCGTGCGCATGCTCGACTCGGTGGCGTGGGCCGACTCCGAGGGCCTCGTGCGCGAGCTGGTCGACCAGATCCTGGCGCCGTACGGCGTCACGGCGGTCGTCGACTACCGGCGCGGCGTACCCCCGGTCGTCAACGAGCACGGCGCCACCCAGGTCCTCGGGGCGGCCATCGAGCGGGTCGTGGGGGAGGCCGGCCACGTCCCCACGTCGCAGAGCCTCGGTGGCGAGGACTTCGGCTGGTTCGTCGAACACGTCCCCGGGGCGATGTGTCGCCTCGGCACCCGATCGCCGGGCGGGCCGACCTATGACCTCCACCAGGGCAACCTCCGGATCGACGAGGGCTCGGTCCCCCTGGGCGCGCGCGTGCTGGCCGAGGCGGCGGTCGGCGCCATCGCCCGCGGCTGAGACCTCCATCACCTCCGTATAACAACTCGGCTACCTGAGTTCCGTCGGGTACGGGGGGCGGTATTAGGGTGAGGCGCGAAGCGCCGCCCTGGCGCTGGTGAAACAACTTCCAGGAGGGCATCTTGCGTCGGTTGACCAAGATTGTTGCGGTTGCGGCGGTGGCGTCCATGGCGTTCGCCGGCTGCTCCAAGAACGATGACTCGAGCTCCAACGCGAGCGACAACAACTCCAGCAGCGCGGCCGCTGGCGACAGCGCCGACGTCTGCAAGGACGCCGCAGGCGATGGCCCCAAGGTGGGCCTGGCCTACGACGTGGGTGGTCGCGGCGACCAGTCCTTCAACGACTCGGCCTACGCCGGTCTCGCGAAGGCCGTGAGCGACCTGGGTGCCACGTGCACCGAGGGCGAGGCCACCGACGGTGAGCCCGAGTCGGCTCGTGAGGACCGCCTCCGCCAGATGGCCGACGCAGGCATGAACCCGATCATCGGTGTCGGCTTCGCCTACAGCGACGCCGTCAACGCGGTCGCGCCTGACTACCCGGACATCAACTTCGGTGTCATCGACGGCTTCGACCCCGACGCCGACGCCAACGACAACGTCGCCTACCTCGGCTTCGCCGAGAACGAGGGCTCCTTCCTCGTCGGCGTCGCTGCCGCCCTCAAGACCGAGGCCGACCACATCGGCTTCGTCGGTGGCGTGCACAACGACCTCATCAAGAAGTTCGAGGCCGGCTATGTGGCGGGTGCCAAGGCCGTCAACCCCAAGATCACCGTCGACGTGAAGTACATCGAGGAGAGCGACCTCTCTGGTTTCGGTGACCCCGCTGGTGGCAAGGCTGCCGCCGCCGCCGAGTTCGACAACGGCGCGGACATCGTCTACCACGCCTCCGGCGCCTCCGGCTCCGGCGTGTTCGAGGCCGCGACCGAGGCCGGCAAGTGGGCCATCGGCGTCGACTCCGACCAGTACCTCACCGCGCCTGCCGACCAGCAGCCGCACATCCTCACCTCGATGCTCAAGCGCGTCGACGTGGCGACGTTCAACATGATCCAGTCCGTGGCCGACGGCTCGCCGCTGGTCAGCTACCAGACCTACAACCTGGCTGCTGACGGCGTGGGCTACTCGACCTCGGGCGGCTTCCTCGACGACGTCCAGGCGGACATCGACGGCTACGCCGAGAAGATCAAGTCGGGTGAGATCGAGGTTCCCACCGCTCCGTGATGACTCACGGGCGATGAACTGAATCCCCTCTGACTCGGGCCCGGTGCGACGCGGTAGCGTGCGCACCGGGCCCGAGTTGCATCTCGGGGACCGGGGCAGGAGAGGAGCGAGGATGACCACAGTGGCGCAGGAGTCTGCCGGCGCCGGCGTCACCGGCGGCGGCATCGAGGTCCGCGGGATCACGAAGCGGTTCCCCGGCGTGGTGGCCAACAAGGACGTCAACATCACCATCCGGCCCGCCACCGTGCACGCCCTCATCGGCGAGAACGGCGCGGGCAAGTCGACGCTGATGAAGATCCTCTATGGCGTGCAGAAGCCGGACGAGGGCACGATCACCGTCGACGGCGACGAGGTGCACTTCTCCTCACCGACCGACGCCATCAAGGTGGGCATCGGGATGGTGTTCCAGCACTTCATGCTGGCCGACAACCTCAGCGTCCTCGAGAACGTCGTCCTCGGCGCCGAGAAGCTCTATGGCATCGGCGACAGGGCCCGCGCCGAGATCACCCGCATCTCCGACGCCTATGGCTTCGGGCTCGACCCCGACACCCTCGTCGAGGAGCTGGGCGTCGGTGAGCGGCAGCGCGTGGAGATCCTCAAGGTGCTCTTCCGTGGCGCGCGCATCATCATCCTCGACGAGCCGACCGCGGTGCTGGTGCCCCAGGAGGTCGACGCGCTCTTCGCCAACCTGCGCGAGCTCCGCTCCTCCGGCCACACCATCCTCTTCATCTCCCACAAGCTCGACGAGGTCCTGGCGATCGCCGACGACATCACCGTGATGAGGCGCGGCACCACCGTCGGCGAGGCCGACCCCAAGACGGCCACCAAGCGCCAGCTCGCCGAGCTGATGGTCGGCTCCGAGCTCCCGTCGCCCGAGACCGAGGAGTCAACGGTCACCGATGTCGAGCTGCTCGAGCTCCGCGGCGTCGACCTGGTCAACGACGAGGGCCGCTACCTCCTGCGCGACATCAACCTCACCATCCACAAGGGCGAGGTGCTCGGCATCGCCGGCGTCGAGGGCAACGGGCAGTCCGAGCTCGTCCAGGCCGTGATGGGCATGGTCGCCACCTCGGGAGTCATCGAGCTCAACGACACCGACATGTCGGCATGGGGCACTCGCCAGCGTCGCGAGGCCGGCATCGGGTTCATCCCCGAGGACCGGCACCACCACGGCCTGCTGCTCGACGCGCCGCTGTGGGAGAACCGCATGCTCGGCCACCAGACCCAGGTCCCCAACAGCAAGGGCGGCCTGATCGACCGCAAGGGCGCCAAGGCCGACACCACCCGCATCGTCGACGAGTACGACGTCCGCACGCCGTCGATCAACACCACGGCCCGCGCCCTCTCCGGTGGCAACCAGCAGAAGCTGATCGTCGGTCGCGAGATGAGCGGCGACCCGGTGCTCCTCATCGCCTCCCATCCGACCCGCGGCGTCGACGTCGGCGCGCAGGCGGCGATCTGGGAGCACATCAAGCGCGCCCGCCGCGAAGGCCTGGGCGTGCTCCTCATCTCGGCCGACCTCGACGAGCTGATCGGCCTGTCCGATCGCATCGAGGTGATCCTGCGCGGTGAGCTGGTCGCGGAGTTCGACCCGCAGACCGTCACCCCGCAGGAGCTCGGCTCGGCCATGACCGGTGGGAGGGAGTCGGCATGACCGGCATCGGTGGCAAGGTCCTCAGGGCGCTGCTCGCGCCGCTGATCGCGGTCGTCGTGGCGGTGCTCGTCACGAGCATCGTGCTCAGCGTGGCAGGGGCCTCGGCCGGTGACTTCTGGTCGGTGATCTTCCAGGCACCGACCGGGCGCAACTGGGTCAACATCGTCAACCAGACGTCGATGATCTTCCTCGCGGCGCTGGCCGCGGCGATCGGCTTCCGGATGAACCTGTTCAACATCGGCATCGAGGGCCAATACACCCTCGCCTCCTATGTCGCCGCGCTCGTCGCGGGCCAGGCGTTCTTCCCCGGCAAGCTCAACGTGATCGTGGCGCTGCTCGTGGCCATGGTCGTCGGCGCCGCCTGGGCCGGCATCGCGGGCATCCTCAAGGTGACCCGTGGCGTCAGCGAGGTCATCGCGACGATCATGCTCAACGCGATCGCGATCACCGTGGTCGGCTATCTGCTGTCCACCTATGGCGAGCAGTACGGCCAGGGCCGTCGTACGCCGCCGCTGCCGGACTCCAGCATGTTCACCGGCTGGCAGCCGTTCGAGTCCAAGGACGGCAACGTCTGGACCCTGGTGCTGCTGGCGCTGGTGGCCGGCATCGCCATCTCGTTCCTCATCAACCGGACCCGGTTCGGGTTCGACCTGCGCGCGACCGGCGCCAACGAGGCGGCCGCGGTCGCCTCGGGCGTCAACGTCAAGCGGATGATCGTCATCTCGATGCTGCTGTCGGGCGCCATCGCCGGCCTGATCTGGATGCCGGCGCTGTTCAGCCAGGCCGGCTCCTATGGTCCGACGTTCCAGCGCACGCTGGGCTTCACCGGCATCGCGGTCGCCCTGCTGGGCCGCAACCGGCCGCTCGGCATCTTCTTCGGTGCCGCGCTGTTCGCGTGGCTGGCCGAGCAGGCCAACAAGCTGCAGCTGCAGGCCGACATCTCGCCGTCGGTCGTCTCGATCACCCAGGGAGTCGTGGTGCTGTCGGTCGTCGTGGCCTACGCCGTCGTCCAGCGCTGGACCGCCGCCGCCGAGCAGCGCGCGCTGCGCAGGGCCCTCGATATGGGCGCCAAGCCTGAGGGGGTGGCCGCATGACCGCCATGCTCACCGAGCCGGCCGAGACCCGCGCGCTGGCCAAGACCCGCAACCGGGTCTGGCTCTATCTGCTCGTCGGCCTCTTCTCCGTGGCCGTCACGCGCGTCCTCACCGGCGCCAACGAGATCGACTCCGAGGGCAGCCTGCGGGCCGCCATCCTCGCCACCTGCCCGATCCTGCTGGCCGCCCTCGGCGGTCTGTGGAGCGAGCGCGCCGGCGTCGTCAACATCGGCCTGGAGGGCCAGATGCTGCTCGGCACCTGGGGGGCGGCCTACTTCACCTACTACTACGGCCCCTACTGGGGCCTGATCGGCGCCGTGCTGTTCGGTGTCGCGGGCGGCCTGGTCCACGCGCTGGCGACGGTGACCTTCGGCGTCGACCACATCGTGTCCGGTGTCGCGCTCAACGTGATCGCGCTGGGCCTGACGACGTTCCTCGCCGAGCAGAAGTTCTCCACGCTCGACTCGGAGTTCGGCCACGGCGGCGCCCAGCAGCTCACCGGACTCCAGAAGCCGCCCCTCATCACGATCCCCGGCATCTCCGACGCGGCCAGCAGCCTCGCGGGCAAGCACTGGTTCATCGTGTCCGACGTGGCGGCGATGGTGGCCGCGGTGACCCATCAGGTGTCGATCGTGACGATCGCGGTCTTCGTCCTCGTGGTCGTGACGGCCTGGGTGCTGTGGCGGACGACGTTCGGGCTGCGGCTGCGCTCGTGTGGGGAGAACCCCCACGCCGCCGAGAGCCTGGGCGTCAACGTGCGCCTCTACAAGTACGCCGCCGTCCTCGTGTCCGGCGGTATGGCCGGACTGGGCGGCGGCTACCTGGCGCTGGTGTCGTCGCCGGGCTTCCACACCAACCAGACCAACGGCCGCGGCTACATCGGCCTTGCGGCGATGATCTTCGGCAACTGGCGACCCGGCGGGATCCTGCTCGGCTCCGGGATGTTCGGCTACACCGACAGCCTCCAGCTGCGCGACACCGCCGTCATCCACGCGCTGCTGGCGCTGGTCGGCTTCTGGTTGCTGGTCTTCGGTGCCTGGCAGATCGTGAAGCAGAAGCGGGTCGTGAGCGGCAGCGTCCTGGCCGCCTTCGGCGTGGGCTTCCTGCTGTGGTTCTTCCTGACCGACAGCGTGCCCAGCGAGTTCGCCGGGATGACGCCCTACATCGCCACCCTGGCGGTGCTGGCGTTCGCCTCCCAGCGGCTGAGGATGCCCAAGGCCGACGGGCAGGTCTACGTGAAGGGCGCGGTGGGTTGACCGACGCCCCGACGAACGACTGGTCCGACGCCGACTGGGAGCAGCTGCGCCTGCAGGCGGTCGACGCGATGCAGCGCGCCTATGCGCCGTACTCCTCCTTCCCGGTCGGCGTCGCCGGCCGCGCGGAGGATGGCCGCGTGGTCACCGGCTGCAACGTCGAGAACGCCGCCTATGGCGTCGGGCTGTGCGCCGAGTGCGGCATGGTCTCCCAGCTCCACATCACCGGTGGTGGCCGGCTCACCCACGTCTTCTGCGTGGGCGGTGACGGCAACGCGCTGATGCCGTGCGGGCGCTGTCGCCAGCTGCTGTGGGAGAACGGCGGGCCGGACATGCTGCTGATGACCGGCCACGGCGTACGACGGATGGATGAGGTGCTGCCGGATGCCTTCGGTCCCGACAACCTCGCTTGACCTGACCTCGGCCGAGGTCGTCGCGGACCCCTACCCGTTCTTCGCCGCCGAGCGGGCCGCCCACCCGGTCGCCTGGCACGAGGCGTCCGGGGTCTGGCTGGCGTTCGACCACGCGTCGGTGAGCGCCGTCCAGCGCGACCGGCGGCTGGGGCGGCTGTGGCACGACAAGGAGCCGGCGGCCTATCTCGAGCCGTTCAACCTGCTCCACCGCAACCAGATGATGGAGAACGAGCCGCCCGAGCACACCCGGCTGCGCCGCCCCGTCGCCCAGGTGTTCGGCCGCGGCCACGTCGAGAGGCTGCGGCCGCGCGTGGGCGACCTGGCGCGTCAGCTGCTCAGCGAGGTCGACCCCGCCGGGTTCGACGTCATCGGACACTACGCCGAGCCGCTGCCGGTGCTCGTCATCGCCGAGCTGCTCGGGGTGCCGTCGTCCTATGTGCCCGAGCTGCGCGCCTGGTCGCAGGCGATCGTGCGGATGTATGAGGTCGCCCCCTCCCAGCAGGTCGTCGACGAGGCCGTGGCCGCCGCCGCCGACTTCTCCGGGCTGATCCGCGAGATGATCCGCGAGCGGGCCGCCCGTCCGCGCGAGGACCTGCTGAGCGACCTGGCCACCACCGAGCTGTCCGAGGACGAGATGGTCGCCTCGGGCGTCCTCCTGCTCAACGCCGGCCACGAGGCCTCGGTCAACGTCTTCGGCAACGGGCTGACCGCGATGCTGCGGCGCGGGCTCAGGCCGTTTGCCGACGTCGCGCTCACCGTCGAGGAGATGCTGCGGTTCGACTCCGCGCTGCAGCTGTTCGAGCGCACGGCCACCGAGCCGGTCGACGTCGGCGGCGTCACCGTCGAGGAGGGCCAGAAGATCGCGGTCCTGCTGGGGTCGGCCAACCGCGACCCCGCCGTCTTCGAGGCCCCCGACGAGTTCCGCGTCGACCGGTCGCCCAACAACCACGTCGCCTTCGGCGTGGGGGTCCACTTCTGCCTGGGTGCGCCGCTGGCCCGCATGGAGCTCGTGGAGTCCGTCACCGCTCTGTTCGATCGTTTCCCCGGGCTGGGGCTCGCCGGCGAGCCCGAGTCGCGTGGCACCTTCGTGCTCCGCGGCTATCACTCCGTCCCGGTCGCCGACCGGCCCTGACATCCGAGAGGAGCACATCGTGGAGCAGCACGACGCCGTTGAGGTGATCCTCGCCAAGCGCGACCGCGGCGAGCTCAGCGACAGCCAGATCGACTGGGTCATCGACGCCTATACCCGCGGGGCCGTCGCCGAGGAGCAGATGTCGTCGCTGGCGATGGCGATCCTGCTCAACGGGATGACCCGTCGCGAGATCGCCCGTTGGACCGCGGCCATGATCGCGTCGGGGGAGCGGATGGACTTCTCCTCGCTGTCACGACCCACCTCCGACAAGCACTCCACCGGCGGGGTCGGTGACAAGATCACGCTGCCCCTCGCGCCCCTGGTGGCGGCCTGCGGGGTCGCCGTACCCCAGCTGTCCGGGCGCGGGCTCGGCCACACGGGCGGCACCCTCGACAAGCTCGAGTCGATCCCCGGCTGGCGGGCCTCGCTCACCAACGAGGAGATGCTGGCCCAGCTCGAGTCGGTGGGCGCCGTCATCTGCGCTGCCGGCGCGGGGCTGGCTCCCGCCGACAAGAAGCTCTATGCGCTGCGCGACGTCACCGGCACCGTCGAGGCGATCCCGCTCATCGCGTCGTCGATCATGTCCAAGAAGATCGCCGAGGGCACCGGCTCGCTCGTGCTCGACGTCAAGGTCGGCACCGGTGCTTTCATGAAGGACGTCGACCGCGCCCGCGAGCTCGCCGAGACGATGGTCGCGCTCGGCACCGATGCCGGCGTCCACACCGTCGCTCTGCTCACCGACATGTCGACGCCCCTCGGTCTCACGGCCGGCAATGCCCTCGAGGTCACCGAGTCGGTCGAGGTGCTGGCCGGGGGTGGTCCTGCCGACGTCGTGGAGCTGACCGTCGCACTGGCGCGCGAGATGCTGCTCGGCGCCGGGGTGGACGACATCGACCCCGCCGACAAGCTCGCCGATGGGTCCGCGATGGACGCGTGGAAGGCGATGATCCGGGCCCAGGGTGGCGACCCCGACGCGACCCTGCCCGTCGCGCGGGAGGCGCACGTCGTCGCTGCCCCGTCGTCGGGTGTCCTCACTCGCCTCGACGCCATGGCCGTCGGTCTCGCCGCCTGGCGCCTCGGCGCCGGCCGCGCCCGCAAGGAGGACCCTGTGCAGGCCGGGGCGGGCGTCGTGTGGCACGCCAGGCCCGGTGACACCGTCACCGAGGGTCAGCCGCTGCTGACGCTCCACACCGACGAGCCCGACCGCTTCGCCCGGGCGCTTGCCTCCCTCGAGGGTGGCTTCGACATCGTCCCTGCCGACGGGTCCTCCGCCGCCGGCGGCGCAGGGGCGTCGTACGCCCCGCAGCCGCTGGTCATCGACCGCATCTCCTGAGCCCCACAGCGGGGGTCAGGCGAGGAGGAGGACGACGGACTCGGCGACGCAGGCGGGCTTGGCCTCGTCCTCGATCTCGACGGTGGTGCGGAGCACGAGCTGCTTGCCGAGTGGGACGTCGTTGAGCTCGACGAAGGTGACGTGGCCGCGGACGCGCTTGCCGACGAGCAGTGGGGCCGGGAAGCGCACCTTGTTGGCGCCGTAGTTGAGCTTGGGGCCCGGGGTGTCGAGGGCGAAGACCATGCTGCCGAGCCACGGGATCAGCGAGAGCGTGAGATAGCCGTGGGCGATGGTGCCCCCGAACGGCCCGGCCTGGGAGCGCTCGACATCGACGTGGATCCACTGGTGGTCCTCGGTCACGTCGGCGAACCGGTTGACGCGGTCCTGGTCGATGGTCACCCAGTCGCTCGCGCCGAGATCCTGGCCGACGGCCTCGGCGACCTCGTCGAGCGTCGTGAACACGCGCATGGCATCTCCTGTCTGTGGGATCAGGCGGCGATGCGAGGATGGCCGCCATGACCGTCGAACCTGAACCTACTGGCCCGGCCCTCCCCACGCGCGACCAGGTCCGGCAGGCGCCCAAGGTGCTCCTGCACGACCACCTCGACGGCGGCCTGCGCCCCCAGACGATCGTGGAGCTGGCCGCGCTGAGCGGTCACCAGCTGCCCGCAGGCGATGCCGAGACCCTCGGCCGCTGGTTCACCGAGTCGGCCAACAGCGGGTCGCTGGTGCGCTACCTGGAGACCTTCGACCACACCGTCGGCGTCATGCAGACCGCCGACGCCCTCGCCCGCGTCGCCCGGGAGTGCGTGGAGGACCTCGTCGCCGACGGCGTGGTCTATGCCGAGATCCGCTGGGCACCCGAACAGCACGGCCTCTCGGGGCTCACCCTCGACGAGGCGGTCGCCGCCGTCCAGGCGGGCTTCGACGAGGGCACCGCCGCGGCCGGCGGCCGCATCGTCGTACGCCAGCTGCTGACCGCGATGCGTCACGCCGCACGTTCGCGGGAGGTGGCCGAGTTGGCCGTCGCCTGGCGCGACCGCGGCGTGATCGGCTTCGACATCGCCGGCGCCGAGGCCGGCTTCCCACCCACCCGCCACCTGGATGCCTTCGAATACCTCCAGCGCGAGAACTTCCACTTCACCATCCACGCGGGGGAGGCCTTCGGGCTGCCATCGATCTGGGAGGCCATCCAGTGGTGCGGCGCCGACCGGCTCGGCCACGGCGTCCGGATCATCGACGACATCACGGTCGACGACGCCGGGGTGCCTCACCTGGGTGGGCTGGCGGCCTATGTCCGTGACAAGCGGATCCCGCTGGAGATGTGCCCGTCCTCCAACGTGCAGACGGGTGCGGCCCACTCGATCGCGGATCACCCGATCGGCATGCTCACCGACCTGCGGTTCCGGGTCACGGTCAACACCGACAACCGGCTGATGAGCGGCACCTCGATGACCGAGGAGATGGTCAAGCTGGTCGAGGCGTTCGGCTATGGCCTCGCTGACCTGCGCTGGTTCACCATCAATGCGATGAAGTCGGCGTTCCTGCCCTTCGACGAGCGGCTGCGGATCATCGACGAGATCATCAAGCCCGAGTACGCCGCCCTCGGCGCCTGAGTCCGGATCGAGCCTGACTCAGCGGGGCGTGACCACGAACCACGCCTGGGACCAGCGACCGAACGGCAGCGCCCGGGAGGCGAACGCCTCGCGCGTCACCACTCGCACGCCGCCGATGGCCGGGTCATAGATGCGCAGGCTCTCGTGGGGTGCGGTGCCGAGCCCGAGGACGACGTGGCGCGGCAGCCAGCCGTCGCCGACATAGAACGCCACTGGCACCTGCCGCTCCAGCGCTGGGAGCGCCAGCGTGTAGGCGCTCTCGGGGCTGGTCCGCACCACGTGGGTGCCGTACGGCGTCCCGCGCGCCGACAGCTGGTTGGCCACGGCCCACGGCGGCGTCCCGAAGGCGGCCGGCCACGGCAGCTGGAGGCGGCCGGAGACCGCGACGAGCCCGGTTACCCGCCGGTGCATGGCCAGGGTCTCCTGACGGAACCGGTCAACGGCGGAGCCGCCCGACGACGCGAAGCCGGTGCCGGGGTGGACGCCGTCGACCAGCAGCTCGGCATAGGCGTCGTCCAGGACGGCCTGGGCGACGACCAACGACGCGGCACCGCAGGAGGTGTTGTCGGGCTGGACCAGCGACTGACCCAGCAGGCGCACGGCGCACGGCCCCGGGCCGGTGGTCGGGCCGGTCACCCGACCAGCTCGCGGATCTCGGCATGGGCCCGATCGGGCGTGGTCGGCCGGCAGCCGAGCGCCGCGGCATGGGCCACGACGTGCCGCTGCTCGCGCATCAGGTGCCAGCCCCGCCGCACGAGCACCAGCGGCGGCTTGCGGTGCTCCCGCAGATCGCGCACCAGCCGTCGCCAGAAGGTCACGAGCGGGTGCTGGGTCACGCAGAAGGCATCGGCGAGGAGCCCCAGGCGGCTGCACTCGGGGACGATCTCCTGGGCGAAGATCCCCTCGGCGACGAAGAACCGGGCCTGCCCGAGGTCGAGGGTCCGGCTGCCGCAACGGCCGTCCCGGGCGATCTCATAGATCGGCACCTCGGCCGACCCCGTCGCGCACAGCTTCTCGATCGCGGCGAGGGCGTCCTCGTGCAGCCAGGCGTCGGGGTGGTCCCAGTCGACGAGACCGGCATTGGCGCCCTCGGTGATCCGGGGGAGGGCGGGGTCGGAGCCGTTGCGATAGAAGTCGTCGAGCCGGAGCACCGGCAGTCCCAGGCGATGCGCGAGCCGTGACTTGCCGGCGCCGGAGGGGCCGGCCAGGACGATCAGCCGCGCGATCACCGGATCATTGTGCCCGATGGCCGCCGGGTCAGATCCCGAGCGGGTGCCAGACGGTCTTGATCTCCAGGAACTTCGTCATCCGCTCGATCCCGGGGTCGCGGGTCCAGTCGGGCTCGGCGTCGGGAGCGCGCAGCACGCGCTTGAGGTTCTCGGCGGCGGCCTCCTCGAGCGCGGTGGCCGTGTCGGGGTCACCCGCGGCACCGGTCAGGTCGAGGGCGTTGACGTCCATGTGGGACGCCAGCCACGGCCCCGGCCCGGCGTAGGAGCCGGTGAGGATGTTGACCACCCCGCCGGGGACGTCGGAGGTGGCCAGCACCTCGGCGAAGGTCACGGCGGGCAGCGGCCGCTCCTCGGAGGAGACGACCACGCAGGTGTTGCCGGTGACGATCACCGGCGCGATCACCGAGACGAGCCCGAGCAGCGACGACGCCTGCGGGGCGAGCACCGCAACGACGCCGGTGGGCTCGGGCGTGGACAGGTTGAAGTAGGGGCCGGCCACGGGGTTGGCGCCGCCGACGACCTGGGTGACCTTGTCGGCCCAGCCGGCGTACCAGACCATCCGGTCGATGCTCTCGTCGACCAGCCGCTCGGCCCGGGTCGCGCTCACCCCCTCGGCCTTGCGGACGGCGTCCACGAACTGCGGCCGCCGGTCCTCCATGATCTCGCCGACCCGGTAGAGGATCTGCGCCCGGTTGTAGGCCGTCCGGCCCGACCAGCCCGGGAACGCCTTGCGGGCCGCGGCGACGGCGTCGCGGGCGTCCTTGCGCGAGGCGAGGGCAGCGTTGGCGAGGAACCGGCCGCGCCGGTCGGTCACCTCATAGGAGTAGCCGGACTCCGAGCGGGGGAAGGCCCCGCCGATGTAGAGCTTGTAGGTCTTGCGTACGTCGACGCGCTCGGTGCTCACTTGAGGTACCCCTCCAGGCCGTGGCGGCCGCCCTCGCGGCCATAGCCCGACTCCTTGTAGCCACCGAACGGGCTGGTCGCGTCGAACTTGTTGAAGGTGTTGGCCCAGACGACTCCGGCCCGGAGCTGGTTGGCCATCCAGAGGATCCGCGACCCCTTCTCGGTCCAGATGCCGGCCGAGAGCCCGAAGGGGGTGTTGTTGGCCTTCTCGACGGCCTCGGCGGGGGTGCGGAAGGTCAGCACCGACAGGACGGGACCGAAGATCTCCTCGCGGGCGATCCGGTGGGCCTGGGAGACGCCGGTGAAGATGGTCGGCGGGAACCAGAAGCCGCTCGTCGGCAGCTCGCAGGCGAGCTCCCAGCGCTCGGCGCCCTCGGCGTCGCCGACCTCGGAGAGCTCACGGATCCGCTTGAGCTGCTCGCCGGAGTTGATGGCACCGACGTCGGTGTTCTTGTCGAGCGGGTCGCCGACCCGCAGCGTCGACATGCGGCGCTTGAGCCGGTCGAGCACCTCGTCATAGACGTTCTCCTGCACCAGCAGGCGCGACCCGGCACAGCAGACGTGGCCCTGGTTGAAGAAGATCCCGTCGACGATGCCGTCGACGGCCTGGTCGATCGGTGCGTCGTCGAAGACGATGTTGGCGGCCTTGCCGCCGAGCTCGAGGGTGACGCGCTTGTGGGAGCCCGCGACGGTCTTGGCGATCTGGCGGCCGACGCCGGTGGACCCGGTGAACGCGACCTTGTCGACATCGGGGTGGGCCACCACCGCGGCGCCGGTCGCCCCCGCCCCGGTGACGACGTTGACCACGCCGGGCGGCAGGTCGGCCTGCTGGCAGATCTCGGCGAACAGCAGGGCGGTCAGCGGCGTGGTCTCGGCCGGCTTGAGGACGACGGTGTTGCCGGCTGCGAGCGCGGGCGCGACCTTCCAGGCCAGCATCAGCAGCGGGAAGTTCCAGGGGATCACCTGGCCCGCGACGCCGAGCGAGCGGGTGCCGAAGCCGGCGTACTCGAGCTTGTCGGCCCAGCCCGCGTAGTAGAAGAAGTGGGCCGCGACCAGGGGCAGGTCGACGTCGCGTGACTCCTTGATGGGCTTGCCGTTGTCGAGGGACTCGAGGACGGCGAGCTCGCGCGAGCGCTCCTGGATGATGCGGGCGAGCCGGTAGAGGTACTTGGCGCGCTCGCGACCGGGCATCGGCCCCCACACCTTGGTGTGGGCGCGACGCGCGGCGGCGACGGCACGGTCGACGTCGGCCTCGTCGGCCTCGGCGACCTCGGCGAGCACCTCCTCGGTGGCCGGCGAGATCGTCTTGAACGTGCGGCCGTGCGGCTCGACGAAGGCACCGTCGATGAACAGGCCGTAGGACGCCTTGAGGTCGACGATGCTGCGGCTCTCGGGAGCCGGCGCGTAATCGAACGAAGCCATGTGTCAGTCCAGGGTGAAGTAGTCGGGACCGGAGTAGCGACCGGTCGTCATCTTGGTGCGCTGCATCAGCAGGTCGTTGAGCAGGCTGGAGGCGCCGAACCGGAACCACGCCGGGTCGAGCCACGCCTCGCCGGCCGTCTCGTGGACCATGACGAGGTATTTGATGGCGTCCTTGCTCGTGCGGATGCCGCCCGCCGGCTTGACCCCGATCTGGCGGCCGGTCGCCTCGAGGAAGTCACGCACCGCCTCGACCATGATCATCGTGACGGGCAGCGTCGCCGCCGGCTGGATCTTGCCGGTCGAGGTCTTGATGAAGTCGGCTCCGGCCATCATGGCCAGCCACGACGCGCGCCGGACGTTGTCATAGGTCTGCAGCTCGCCGGTCTCGAAGATGACCTTGAGGTGGGCGGCGCTCCCGTCGTCGCGGACACACGCCTGGCGGGTGGCGACGATCTCGTCGAAGACGTGGAGGTAGCGGCCGGCGAGGAACGCGCCCCGGTCGATCACCATGTCGATCTCGTCGGCACCCGCCTCGACCGCGTCGCGGACGTCGGCGAGCTTGACGTCGAGGGCGGCCCGGCCGCTCGGGAAGGCCGTCGCGACCGACGCGATCTGGACGCCGCTGTCGCCCACCACCTCCTTGGCGATCGCCACCATGTCGGGATAGACGCAGACGGCGGCGACCTGGGGACAGCTCGGGTCGGCCGGGTCGGGGCGCAGCGCCTTGTTGGCGAGCGCGCGCACCTTGCCGGGGGTGTCTTGGCCCTCAAGGGTGGTCAGGTCGACCATGCGGATCCCCAGGTCGATGGCGAAGTCCTTGGAGCTTGTCTTGATCGACCGCGTCCCGAGGCTGGCCGCCCGCGCCTCCGCGCCGACCTGGTCGACGCCGGGCAGCCCGTGGAGGAACCGGCGGAGCGAGGACTCGGTGGAGGTGACGTCGGCGAACTGCTGGGACACCTCGGCCGGTGTCGCGCGTGAGATGGTCGTCACCGACCCAGCATAGGGTTGTGCGTCGAAGCCGGCGAAACGTCGGGGAGCCCGGTCAGCGCCGGGGCCACCACCAGGAGGGAGCACACGTGACCGAGTCGGTGCAGTGGTTCCGTCCCACCAGCGGGCGGGTCATCGGAAGCCTGGGGCTCGCGGCCGCGGCCGCCGTACTCGTCCTCGCCCTCGTCGACTGGAGCTCGTCGGCATCACTGCCGACGGCCGCCGGTGCCGCTCTGGCCGGCGTCCTGATCTGGGCCGCGATGCTGCGCCCCCGGGTGGGCCTGACCGGCTCGACGCTGGTGCTGCGCAACATGTTCGAGACCGTCCACCTGCCGCTCGCCGCCGTCGAGCAACTGGCCGTGCGCCAGTTCCTGGCTGTCCGCGTGGGCGAGCGCCGCTATGTCTCCTCGGCCCTGGGCCACTCGATGCGCTCCCTGGTGTGGTCGGCCGCCAAGGAGAAGCGGGGCAGCGGGCTCCGCACACCCGAGCAGGTCACCGAGCTCAAGTACGCCGAGATCGTCGAGCAGCAGATCCGGGCTGCGACTGAGGAGGCGCGTGCTGTCGCGGGCGTGTCGTTGATGTCCGACGAGCAGCTTGCGCTGGCAGCCGGCGTACGCCGTGACCGGGCCTGGCTGGAGCTCGGCCTGACGCTCGGCCTGGCCGTCGTGCTGGTCCTCGCCGTCCTGCTCTGAAAGGTCACGGTTTGGCATCATTTGTCGAACTGTGCGTAGAGTCGGGGCCCTCCACCCCCGAGGAGGTACCCCCGTGTCCCGTGCTGTGTTCCGTGCTGTGCTCTCGTCCGTGGCCGCCATCGGCCTCGCGCTGACCCTCGGGTCCGCGCCCGCCACCGCGAAGGGAGGGAAGCACCCGGACATGATGCTCGGTCCGGGTGAGGCCAACGTCCACGGGCTCGGCAACGAGGCGCTGATCCGCAAGAACAAGTGGGGCTACGTCTACATCGCCGGCAAGCACGACAGCCACATCACGATCACCTATGACAAGGCGACCAACAGCCTGACCTATGCCGACACCGGCACCAAGAAGCTGCTGTCGATCCCCCAGGGCTGCGACCGCCTCAAGGTGCGCAAGGGCATCGCCGCCGTCTGCAAGGTCCCCGCGGCGTTCGACAGCAAGAAGTTCTTCGTCCAGGTGTGGCCGCGGCTGGGCAACGACTGGCTCGACGCGCACACGCTGTCGCCTCACTTCCGGGTCTGGGCGCTGATGGACGACGGCAAGGACACCGTCTATCTCGGCAAGGGCAACGACTTCGTCAACGGCGCGATGGGCCCCGACTGGATCTATGGCGGCAAGGGCAACGACCTGATGCGCACCGGCAAGGGCAACGACCACCTCTGGGGTGGCGAGGGCCGCGACCGGCTGTCGTGCGCCGAGAACTTCGACGTGGCCCACTGGGGTCCCGGCGACTCGTTCTATCAGTGCGAGAAGCGCATCAAGAGCTGACCGGGTCCGCCAGGCGGTCACGAAGCGACGACACCTGGGGAGAAATTCCGCGGAATAGCCGCGGATCTTCTACGGTTGGACCCGCGTTGGTTCGAATCATGCCCCCGGGCCTCACCATCTGCCGCTACGAGCGGCCACTCGCCGAGAGGCGGCTGACGGACCAACGAGCAGCAGCGCACAACCACCCGCTGGGTAAGCCCCGGTCCGGGTGGTTGTGTGTATTTCGGGACGACGGCACCGGCCCCTGCGCGAACGCCCCGGAACGGGATCGTGGTCGCCCGCGTCCCACCGACATGATGCGACACACCCTGGCCGCCGTCTCCCTGCTCCTCGTGCCGTGGTCACTGGCGGCTTGCTCGGCGAACACGTCGGTGGCGGTCGACGACCCGACCGACGAGCCGACGGTGGCCGCGACGCCGCACTGGCCGGCGGACTGTGGGGTGCACTCGGGCATGGCCATCGACTATGCGGAGGACGCCTCGGGTCCTCCCACCCGTGAAGAGGCCATCCTCGCCGAGGCCCCCGGTGCTGGCTACCGCCTGGTCAAGGTGCCCCACGAGCCGCACCAGCAGGCGGCGTGGTGGATCGTCGACGTCGAGACCAACGAGATCTATGCCCAGGTGACGGCCTGGAAGGGCGACAACGGCTGGCTGGTCGACGGCGTCGAGAAGTGCGGCTGAGTTGGTCGCCCGCCGCGGACGTCATAGCAACTGGCTGCCGGGGCGACCGATTCGTATGACGTCCCAGCAGTACGTCATACGAATTGGCTGCCAGGGCGACCGTCTCCTATGACGTCCCGCGGGGAGCCACCACGCCGTGCCGGGCCAGGTGGTCGAGCAGCACGTCGTGACCGTCGGTGAAGACCCAGTGCTCGGCGGCGAGACCGACATCGCGGGCGCTCTCGACATTGGCGAGGTTGTCGTCGATGAACAGGATCGCCGCGGGCTCCGAGCCGATGCGGTCGGCCGCCCGGACGAAGAACTCCGGGTCGGGCTTGGCGGCCCCGAGCTCATAGGAGTAGCAGCTGACGTCGAAGAGGTCGTCATAGCCCAGTGCGGTCCTCATATGGGTGCCGCGGTGGAGCTCCTGGTTCGTCCCGAGGTGGACGCCATAGCCGGCCCGGCGCAGCTCGTGGACGAGCGCCACCGTGTCGTCGATGACGACCAGGTCGTGCCAGACGGCGGCGAAGATCTCCTCGGCGGGCGCCGTGACGCCATAGCGGGCGAGGGCCTCGGCGAGCACGGGCAGGTAGTCGCCCTGCCCCACGAGCATGGGCAGCTCGTCGTCCCAGGTCTCGTGGAGGAACTCCCGGACCCGGTCGCCGAGGAAGGGCTCCATGGCGACGTACCACCCGCCCGGCAGGTCCTGGAGGACGCCGTCGGCGTCGAACAGCACGTGCCGGATCGGCGACCCACCACGGGACGCGGACGGCGTCAGATCCACCCGCGCCGCCGGAACACCGTATAGAGCGCCACGCTGACCAGGAACATCAGCACCAGGGCGAACGGATAGCCCAGGTGCCAGTGGAGCTCGGGCATCTTGTCGAAGTTCATGCCATAGACGGTGCCGATGAGGGTCGGGGCGAACAGGATGGCCGCCCAGGCGGAGATCCGCTTGACCTCCTCGTTCTGGTCGATGCTCGCCTCCGTGAGCGCCTTCATCTCCTCGTTCTGCTGCTGGGCGACCAGCGTCGCGTTGACGGTGAGGATGTCGCGCAGCAGCTGACGGAACCCGTCGATCTGCTCGATCACCAACGTGAGGTGGTCCTCGACGTCGCGCAGGTAGCGCTGGAGCTCCTCGTCGGTGCCATATTTCGTGAACCCTGCGGTGAGCGAGCGCACCACCGACGCGAGCGGGGCGGCCGCACGCTGGAACTCGATCACCTCACGGGTCAGCTCATAGATGCGCCGCGACACCTGGGGGTCGCCGGTGAAGACCTGGGTCTCGATCTCGTCGATGTCGTTCTCGAGGCCGGCGACGACGGGCAGGTAGCCGTCGACGACGCGGTCGAGGATCGCATAGAGGACCGCCTCGGGGCCGAGCCGCAGCAGGTCCGGGTTGCTCTCCAGGCGGCGGCGTACGGCGGACAGGTCGGGCGCCTCGCTGTGACGGACCGTGACGACGAAGTCGGGACCCGCGAAGACGTGCACCTCGCCGAACGCGACCTCCTCGACGTCGTCGAGGTACTGCGCCGCGCGCAGCACGACGAACAGGGTGTGGTCGTAGCGCTCGAGCTTGGGCCGCTGGTGCGCCACGATCGCGTCCTCGACGGCGAGCTCGTGGAGACCGAACTCCTCGCCGAGCGAGGCCAGCTCGTGCTGGTCGGGTCGATAGAGTCCGATCCAGGCGATCGCGTCGTCGTTCTGGCGCAGCGCGCGATAGGTGTCGGCCAACGTCGTCGGCGACTCGACCCGGTCGCCGTCCACATAGACCGCCGAGTCGACCAGGCTCGCGCGGGCACGGATCTTGTCGAGGGCGCTCGGGTCAGGGGACGCCGGCTGGAGCGGCGAGCCGTGGCGCGGCGTACGCCGGACAAGCGGGCGCAGTGAGCGCAGGGGGGCGAAGGCACGGTCGGACATGTCGGATCCTCACTGCAGGCTGGCACGGGCCCGGGCGTGGGGCCGCCGACTCGGGCGGACACGCACAGGGTCAGCCGCGGCCAGCGGCTGTCGATGGGCAGGCAGGTTCAGCGATGATTGGGAGGCTCGCCGTCCATGGCAAACACCTCCCTGGAGCCGAACGGATCTGACCGGCCAAGGATAGACCCCGCCCGCGCGATCCGTCCCCTCCTCACGGCTCCCGACTCACCACGCGCAGCGTCGCGAGCGACGGGTCGGCGGCATAGGCGATCCGGACGCCGGCCGCGCGCGCCTGCGCCAGCGCGTCCAGCGACGCCGCGGTGACCTCCTCGCCCGGGGCGAGCACCGGGATCCCGGGCGGGTACGGCGCCACCAGCTCGGCGCACACGCGCCCGAGCACCCGGTCGAGTGGGACGGCCTCCGCGGCGGCGAAGAAGGCCTTCCGTGGCGACATCGCCGTGACCGGGTCGACGCGATAGGCGGCCGGGCCCAGGAGCGGGCGCGGCGCGCCTCGGTGGCGACCGATCGAGGCGACGAGGGCGTCGGTGAGCCGGCGGACCGTGGCCGGGGTGTCGGCCAGGGACACGACGCCGACGATGACGTCGCGGTCGGCCGACTCGACGGGGAGGCCCCCGGCGAGCAGGTCCTGCTCGACCAGGTTGCCGTCGGCACCCGTGCCCGACAGGACCAGGGTGAGCTTGAGCGGGTCGACGTCGGGGCCGTCCAGGACGACGAGTCCGTCGACCTCGCCCAGCCGGGCCCGGGCCGAGCGCGTGGCCTCGATGGCCGTCGCCAGCAGGGCCTCCCCGTCTTGCTCGAGGAGGGCCCGGGCGGCATCGATGCTGGCAAGGACCGCGCCCGCGGGACTCGTGGTCGCCGTCGCCTCGACCCCGGCGTCGAGCCGGGCCGGGTCGACCCGGCCGGTGCGGGCGAGCACGAGCGCCGCCTGGCTCCACGCGGGAAGCGTCTTGTGGGCGCTGGTGACGACGATGTCCGCCCCGAGCGCCACCGCATGTGCCGGGAGGTCGGGGTGGAACCCGAAGTGGGCGGCCCACGCGGCGTCGACCACGAGGGGGACGCCGTGGTCGTGGGCGGCCGCTGCCAGGCCGGCGACGTCGCCGACCGTTCCGACATAGGACGGGTCGCCCACCAGGACGGCCCTGGCGTGGGGGTGGCCATCGAGCGCAGCACGCACGCCCGATGCGGAGACGCCCATCGGCAGGCCGGTGCTCGGGTCGACCTCGGGCCGGACCCAGACCGGCGTCAGGCCGGCCAGGACCAGCCCGAGCAGCATCGACCGGTGCAGCGTGCGGCTGACGACGACGGTGTCGCCGTCGCCGGCGACCGCGAGCGCGGCCGCCTGGTTGGCCTGGGTCGCCCCACCGGTCGAGAAGCGGCACACGTCGGCACCCCACAGCCGCGCGGCTCGAGCCTCGGCGTCGCTGAGCACCCCGGCGCTGAGCTTCATCGTGTCGAGGCCGGCATAGAGCGGCACGTCGCCCGCGACGACATCGCCCACGAGGTCGGTGCGCTGCTTGTGGCCCGGAATGGTGAACGGCGTGGGTGCGGACTCCTGGAAGCGCAGCCAGGCGTCGAGCAGCGGCGCGTCGTCGCGCAGCTCGCGGGGATCAGTGGGCATCGGGCACGGTCAGATCCCGAGTGCGGTGCGCATGTCCTCCTTGATCGCGGCCAGTCGGTCGGCGGCGGCGCTGCGGGCGGCAGCGATGTCGTCACCGACCGGGACCACGACCTCGAGGTAGCACTTGAGCTTGGGCTCGGTCCCGCTCGGGCGTACGACGACGCGCGCGGCGTCGGCGAGCCGGAACCGCAGCCCGTCGGTGGGCGGTAGGTCGGCCGACCCGAGCGCGAGGTCGTCGACCCCCTCGACGGTCAGCCCGCCCAGCGTGGCCGGCGGCGTCGACCGCAGCGTGGCCATCCCCTGGGCGATCAACGACAGGTCGCTGACCCGGATCGACAGCTGGTCGGTGGCGTGGAGCCCGAACGAGCGCGCGATGTCGTCGAGGACGTCCTGGAGCGACCGGCCGGCGGCCTTGGTCTCGGCCGCGAGCTCGCACAGCAGCAGCAGCGCCGAGACGCCGTCCTTGTCGCGGACGTGCTCGGGGTCGCAGCAATAGCCGAGCGCCTCCTCATAGCCGAACGCCAGTCCCTCGACCCGGCCGATCCACTTGAAACCGGTCAGGGTCTCGGTGTAGCGCTGACCGGCCGCCGCGGCCATCTTGCCGAGGAGGGTCGACGAGACGATCGTCGTCGCGAACACCCCGGTCGTGCCGCGGGACAACAGGTGGTGGGCGAGCAGGACGCCGACCTCGTCACCGCGCAGCATCCGCCACCCGTCGGAGGTTGGGATCGCCGCCGCACAACGGTCGGCGTCGGGGTCGTTGGCGACCACCACATCGGCGCCCTTGTCGCTGGCGAGCGCCATCGCGAGATCCATCGCGCCCGCCTCCTCGGGGTTGGGGAAGGCGACGGTCGGGAAGGCCGGGTCGGGCTCCTCCTGCTGGGGGACCACGATGGGCGCCTCGAAGCCGGCGGTTTCGAGGACCTGCTGGACCGAGGTGCCGCCGACGCCGTGGAGCGGGGTATAGACCATCCGCAGGTCGCGGGGGCCGTCCGCGGCGAGGCCGGCGATGGTGTCGAGATAGGTGTCGACGATCTCCTCGTCGAGGACCTTGCCGGCGCGCCCCCGGGGGACGTCGGCGACCGCGCCCACGACCGCGATCCGCTCGGCGATGCCGCTGTCGGCCGGCGGCACGATCTGGCTGCCGTCGCCCAGATAGACCTTGTAGCCGTTGTCCTGGGGCGGGTTGTGGCTGGCGGTGACCATGATGCCGGCGACGCAGCCGAGCTCGCGGATGGCGAAGGCCAGCAGCGGGGTGGGCAGCGGCCGCGGCATCAGCAGCGCCTTGAAGCCCGCCCCGGTCATCACCTCGGCCGTGTCGCGGGCGAACACGTCGGAGTTGTAGCGGGCGTCGTAGCCGATCACGACCGAGCTGCCCGCGGGAGACCCGGTGTCGCTCAGGTAGGCGGCCAGTCCTGCGGCGGCACGGGTCACCACGACCCGGTTCATGCGGTTGGGCCCGGCTCCGAGCGCCCCGCGCAGCCCGGCCGTCCCGAACTCCAGGGTCCCGTCGAACCGGTCTGCCAGATCGGCCGGGTCGCCCCCGGCCTCGACCGTCGCGATGATCGCCTCGAGCTCCCCGCGGGTCTGGTCGTCGGGGTCGTCCGCGGCCCAGGCACGGGCGCGCGCGATCAGGTCGGTGGTGTCGGCAACGGTCATGACGGCACCGTAGCGCCCCGGCCGGGGAGCGTCGGGATCAGGCGACGCAGAACTCGTTGCCGCCAGGGTCACGCAGCGTGACGGCGTAGTGGCTCGGGTCGTCGTCGAGGCGCCGCCAGATCGTCGCGCCCAGGGCCTCGAGGTCGGCCACCGTGGCGTCGACGATGCGTCGGCGCTCGTCGAGCGGCAGCGAGCGGTCGCGCCGGGTCGGGAAGAGGTCGAGGTGGAGGCGGTTCTTGTCGGTCTTGGGCTCGGGAACGACCTGGAACCAGAACGCGGGCCCGGCTCCCGTCGGGTCCATGATCCGATCGGCGCCGTCGCTGTCGAGGTCGAGCTCGTCCTCGGGGACGCCGACCGACAGGTAGTAGGCGTTCCAGGTGTCGAAGCCCTCGGGCGGCGGCGTCACGACATAGTCGAGCGCGGCCGCCCAGAACCGCACCAACGGGGCGGGGTCGGCACAGTCGATGGTGATCTGCCAGTCCATGGAGGCACGCTAGCGCCGGTCACCGACAGCGGTCAGGCGTTGATGCTGCCCATCGCGGAGTCGACATAGCGGGCACCGACGACCGCCTCGCGCGGGATCGCCTCGCCGAGAGCGGCGACCTCCTCGGGGGTCAGCGTCACGGCGACGGCGCCGACGTTCTCCTCCAGGTAGCGACGCCGCTTGGTGCCGGGGATGGGTGCGATGTCGTCACCCTGCGCGAGCACCCAGGCGAGCGCCAGCTGGCCGGGGGTGCAGCCCTTGTCGTCGGCGAGCGCCTTGACCTGCTCGACCAGCGCGAGGTTGGCGCGCAGGGCCTCGTCGGTGAACCGCGGGAAATAGCCGGTGCGGCGGGCGTCGTCCTCGCTGAACGACTCCGGTCCGGTGATCGCCCCGGTGAGGAGCCCGCGACCGAGCGGGGAGTAGGGCACCAGGCCGATGCCGAGCTCGCGCAGGGTCGGCAGGATCTCGTCCTCGAGATCGCGGGTGAACAGGGAGTACTCGGTCTGCAGCGCCGTGAGCGGGTGGACCGCATGGGCCCGGCGGATGGTGGCGGCCGACGCCTCGCTGATGCCGAGGTGGAGCACCTTGCCGGCCTCGACCAGCTCCTTCATGGCCCCGAAGGTCTCCTCGACGGGGACCGAGCGGTCCACGCGGTGCTGGTAGTAGAGGTCGATGTGGTCGACGCCGAGCCGCTCGAGGGACGCGTCGCAGGCCTTGCGGACATAGTCGGGGTGCCCGTTGACGCCCAGGCGGGTGCCGTCGGGGAGCCGCTCGTTGCCGAACTTGGTGGCGAGCTGGACCTCGTCGCGCCGTCCGGCGATGGCGCTGCCGACGAGCTGTTCGTTGGTGAACGGGCCATACATGTCGGCGGTGTCGAGGAACGTGGCGCCGAGGTCGATCGCGCGCTGGATCGTCGCCATCGCCTCGCCCTCGTCGCGGGTGCCATAGAACTCCGACATCCCCATGCAGCCGAGGCCGAGGGTCGAGACGGTCAGGGGCGAGTCGGTGCCGAGCGTGCGGGTTCCCAGGGCGGTCATGGCGACCAGTCAACCGGGTCCGCCAAGGCCGGGTTCAGTCGGGGGCGTCGGTGGCCCGGTCGAGTGCCGGCCGGTGCAGGACCGCGCCGACGAACGGCCCACCGGCGTACGACGCCTCGAACTCGTCCTCGGCGCGGGTGGGGAGTGAGGCGGCGAAGACCTCCGCGTCGTCCTGCGGGTCGAAGCCCAGGCGACGCCCGGGCTCGAGGTCCCACCAGGCGCGGGTGTTGGCGGAGATGCCGTAGAGGACGGCGAAGCCCGGGGCGGGGCAGGTGAGCGCCGCCTCGACCATCCGCAGGCAGTCGGCGGGGGAGAGCCAGGTGGCGAGGTGGCGGACGGCCTCCGGCTGAGGGAGGAATGTCCCGATCCGGCAGGCCACGGCGTCGATGCCGTAGCGGTCGGCATAGAGCCGCAGCAGGCTCTCGGTGGCGATCTTGGCGACGCCATAGAAGGTGTCGGCGCGCGGCGGCGTGGTGTCGTCGATCGGTCCCTCGCTGCGCGGCACCCGGCCGATCGCATGGTTGGACGAGGCATAGACGATCCGGGTCACGCCGTGCTCGACCATCGCGTCGAGCACCGCACCGGTCGCGACCGTGTGGGAGTGCAGTTGTTCGACCAGGCCCGACTCGGTCGGCCGGCCGGCGAGGTGGACCACCGCGTCCAGGCTTTCGGCGGCGAAGACCTCGGCGACGGCGTCGGGGTCCTCGCAGTCCACGGTGTGCCAGGACCCGTCGAAGCCCTCGGGCTCCGGCAGCAGGTCGAGCCCGACCACGTCGTGGCCCTGCTCGGCGAGGCCCGCGAGCAGGCTGCGGCCGATGCTGCCGGCGGCGCCGGTGAGGAGGACCCGCACGGGTCAGACCCTCGGGATGATCTTGCTCAGCAGGTCGCCCATGCGGGTCGCCGCAGCCTGGCCGGCCTCGAGGACCTCCTCGTGGTTGAGCGGCTCGCCGGTGATGCCGGCGGCGAGGTTGGTGACCAGCGAGATGCCGAGCACCTCCATGCCGGCCTCGCGGGCCGCGATGGCTTCCAGGGTCGTGCTCATGCCCACCAGGTCACCCCCGATCGCGCGGACCATGCGGATCTCGGCGGGGGTCTCGTAGTGCGGCCCCGGGAACTGGACATAGACCCCCTCGTCGAGGCCCGGTTCCACCTCGCGGCACAGCGCGCGCAACCGGGAGGAGTAGAGGTCGGTGAGGTCGACGAAGTGGGCACCCTCGATCGGGGACGTGGCCGTCAGGTTGATGTGGTCGCTGATGAGGACGGGGGTGCCGGGCTGCCAGGTCTCCTTCAGCCCGCCACAGCCGTTGGTCAGCACGATGGTGCGGCAGCCGGCCGCGGCCGCCGTACGGACGCCGTGGACGACCGCGGCGACACCGCGGCCCTCATAGAAGTGGGTGCGACCCAGGAACACCAGCAGCGTCTTGTCGCCGGCGCGCACCGACCGGATGCGACCGGCATGGCCCTCGACGGCGGGCGCGGCGAAGCCAGGCAGGTCGGTGGTGGCGATGTCGGCGACCGCCTCGCCGAGGGCGTCGACGGCGGGAAGCCAGCCCGACCCCATCACCAGCGCGACGTCGTGGGTCTCGATGCCGGTGAGCTCCCGGAGCGTGGCGGCGGCGGACTGGGCGAGGGCGGCGGAGTCGGTCACGGTGTCGGTCACGAGGGACACCTTAGTGTCGCCGGCCCCGCGCGTGACGTTGTCGGTGGTCGGGTGCAGGGTGGACGCATGATCGATCACTTCGGCATCAACTGCGCGGACATGGGGGCGGCCGCCGCCTTCTATGACAAGGTCCTCGGCGTCCTCGGCCACCGGCGGGTCATGGACTTCGGGGTGGCGATCGGCTACGGCACCGACCAGCCCGACTTCTGGATCTCCACGTTCGACGGCATCGGCCCCAACCGCGAGGTCCACATCGCGTTCTCGGCGCCCGACGCGGCCACCGTGCGCGCGTTCCACGCCGCGGCCCTCGAGCTCGGCGCCGAGAGCCTCCACGAGCCGCGGCTGTGGCCCGAATACCACGAGCACTACTACGGCGCGTTCGTCCGCGACCCCGACGGCAACAACGTGGAGGCGGTCTGCCACCGCGGCGACAGCTGAGCCGGGCCCCCATGGCCGTTGCGCGCAGAGATCTCTAGACGGCCCGCGCCCGCCGTAACAGCCGCGACCGCCACGGCGCTGAGCAAGTGTGCGGCCGTCGGAGGCCGCTCCCTGTCCCTGGTCCCACATGGGGGCGACCAGGGGCCGGCCCCCACGTGAAAGGACTGGCATGAACCGGATCCACAAGACCGCGGTCGCCGTCGTCTCGACCGTCGCCTTCTCCGTCGGTGCGGCGGCAGCCCCGGCGGCCTTCGCGGCCAAGCCGGAGCCGTGCGCGACGCAGCAGGCCCACGTCGACAAGGCCACGGCCAAGCTCGAGGCCCTGACTGCCAAGTTCGCCGCTCACCCGACCCAGAAGAACCAGAAGGCCAAGAAGGCCCAGGTGCAGCGCGTCAACGGAGCCACCGCCCGCCTGGAGAAGTGCCTGGCCGACCAGGCTGAGTGACCTCCTGGTGACCGTCGTCCCGTGGCCCGCCGGAGGTGCCCCGGCGGGTCACGGGCTCGTCCTCACCGGGCGATCAGCTGGACCAGGCCGCCCGCCATGTTGAGCGCCACGAACGCGGCCACGGCGACGCCGGCCACCAGCAGCGGCACGCGCGCGCCGGGCTCGCCCGCCTCGGCGGCCCGCCTGGTCCACCACGCGGTGGCCGCCAGCGGAGCGGCGAAGACGACAAGGGCCAGGATCGCGGCGGTCGCGACGACCCACCACGGGGTCGTGTCGAGGTTGGGCTCGGCATATCCCAGCAGGGCGGCGGTGCCTTCACCGACCATCATGGCGGCGGCGAGGGACACCGGGAAGAGCAGCAGAGACCACCAAGCGTGACCGGTGTGGCGCCTGGCTGGTCCGTGTGCCGGCTGCGGCATGACGCTCATGATCAACACCCCCTCGGGACAGTTCCAGGCTAGGCGCCGGCTTCGACACCAGGCACCGTCCTGGGTACTCAGATCAGGTCCCCGGGTCACGCCTCCACGGCGAGGGTGAGCGGAAGGACGGCCTCGGCACCGGCTCGCCGGAGCAGCTCGGCCGACCAGGCGAGCGTCCAGCCGGTGACCATCAGGTCGTCGACCAGGAGCACGCGGACCCCGGGCACGTCTCCGACGAGGGCATAGCGCCGGTGGACCGCGGCCAGTCGCTGGGCCGAGTTGGCGGAGCCTCGCCCAGGCGGGACGTCGGGATCGACGACGGCGACCTGGGCGGTGATCGGCACCCCGAGGTGGCGGCTGAGCCCGTCGGCGAGGTCGCGGGTGAGCCTGGCCCTCGTCGTCGACTCGACCACGACGATCGCGTCGGGGCGTGGCTGCCAGTCGCGGAGCACCTCGATCATCGCGTGGACCAGCGGGAGCGGGACCGGCCCGTCGCCCGCGCCGGGCCGGAACAGCTCACGAAGCTGCTGGCCGTGCCCCAGGTCAGTCAGTCGGGCGATCGCGCGTCCCGGCTCGGTGGCGCCGATGCGACCGCGCAGGTCGAGCCCGAGCCGCTCCAGCCCCGTGGGCCACATCTTGCGGGGCTCGAGCACGACACCGGGTCTGGCCAGCCGCTCCTCGGCCGCCGCCACCGCGTCATCGGAGACGCCCTCCTCGAGCACGAGGCCACCGCAGTTGTCGCAGCGGCCGCACGGCTCGGCCCCCGGGTCGTCGAGCTGATGACGCAGGAACCACATGCGGCACTGGTCGGTCGCGAGGTAGGCGAGCATCGCGTCGCGCTCGCGGGCGCGGGCCTCGGCGACGCGGCGGTAGCGCTCCTCGTCATAGACCCACTCCTGGCCGGTCGCGACCCAGCCGCCCTGCACGCGGCGTACGGCGCCGTCGACGTCGAGGACCTTGAGCATCGTCTCGAGGCGGTTGCGGCTCAGCTCGACCTCGACCTCGAGGGCGGGCGTGCTGAGCGGCCGACCGGCCTCGGTGAGCGCGGCCAGGGTCTGGCGCACCAGGCGCTCCTCGGGGAAGGCGAGTGAGGAGAAGTAGGCCCAGATGTCCTTGTCCTCGGCCTGCGGGAGCAGCACGACGCTGGCCTCGTCGGTGCCGCGGCCGGCGCGGCCGACCTGTTGGTAATAGGCGACGGGCGACGCGGGAGCGCCGAGGTTGACCACGAAGCCCAGCGAGGCGTCGAAGCCCATGCCGAGCGCTGACGTCGCCACCAACGCCTTGACGCGGCCCGACAGGAGATCCTCCTCCAGGGCCAGCCGCTCGGTCGTCTCGGTCTGCCCGGAGTAAGCGGCCACCGCATGACCCCGTGACCGGAGATAGTCGGCGACCTCCTGGGTGGCGGCGACGGTCAGGCAGTAGACGATCCCGGAGCCTGGCTGCTCGGCGAGGTGGTCGGCCAGCCAGGCAAGTCGCCGCTGGGGCGTGGGCAGCCGCAGTACCGCCAGGCGGAGCGACTCGCGGTCCAGCGAGCCCCGCAGCACCACCACCTGGTCGTGAAGGTCGCCCGGGCCGGTCGCGAGCTGCTCGGCGACGTCGTCGGTGACGCGCGCGTTGGCCGTCGCCGTCGTGGCGAGCACGGGAGTGCCGTCGGGAAGCTCGGTGAGCAGCGACCGGATCCGGCGGTAGTCGGGCCGGAAGTCGTGGCCCCAGTCGGAGATGCAGTGGGCCTCGTCGATCACGACCAGCCCGGTCGTCGTCGCCAGTCGCGGCAGCACCTCGTCGCGGAACGACGGGTTGTTGAGTCGCTCGGGCGACACGAGGAGCACGTCGACCTCGCCCGCGGCGACCCGGTCATAGACCTCCTGCCACTGCTCGAGGTTGCTGGAGTTGACGGTCATCGCCCGGATGCCGGCGCGCTCCGCCGCGGCGATCTGGTTGCGCATCAGCGCCAGCAGGGGCGACACGATCACGGTCGGCCCGGCCCCTTGGGCCCGCAGCAGCGCCGTGGCCACGAAGTAGACCGCGGACTTGCCCCAGCCGGTCCGCTGCACGACCAGCGCCCGCCGCCGGTCGACGGCCAGCGCCTCGATCGCCGTCCACTGGTCCTCGTGGAGTGAGACGTCGTCGCGCCCGACCAGCGCACGCAGGTGGCCCTCGGCCGCCGCGCGTACGGCGGCCCGGTCGGCTGTCAGGTCGGTGGTCACAGCCCCGTGTGTACCAGGCGACCCCGACATCGGTCGCGGCTCACCTCGAGTCACGTGTGCCAGGATCGCCGCATGTTGCGACTGACGGACTTCATCATCGACTGTCCGGACGCCATGGCGCTGGCGGCGTTCTATGCCGAGGTGACCGGGCTGCCGGTCGCCGACAGCAGCACCGAGCACTGGGCGTCGATCGCGCTCGGTGGCATCGACCTGGCGTTCGTCCCGGTCGAGGACTACCGGCCGCCGCAGTGGCCGGCCAGCGAGCACCCCAAGCAGTTCCACCTGGACTTCGAGGTCGACGACCTCGAGGCGGAGCAGCTCCGGGTGGTGGCCCTGGGGGCCACGCTGCAGCGCGACCACGTCGACCCCGACGGCTATGGGTTCAGGGTGTTCACCGATCCGGTCGGCCACCCGTTCTGCCTGTGTCGCAACAAGGGCGTGACGTGGACCGAGGCCGGCCCCGTCTGGCCCTAGCCTGCGCTGGCGCCGGGGCAGCCCGGGATGGGCACCAGACGGGCGGGGGTGACATCCGTGGTGCCGGTGGGATCGCGGAGGAAGACATAGCCGTGGGGCGAGGTCCACAGGACGACGCCGGGCTCGAGCATCTTGGAGCGCCATCGGTAGTGGGTCTTGAGGCGGTGGTGATGTCGACACACGGGGGTGATGTTGCAGCTGCAGGAACAGCCACCCTCGTCGTGAGGGATGACATGGTCGTGGTCGCAGCCTCGGGCGGGGCGGGTGCACCAGGGGAAGGTGCAGCCGCCGTCGCGGTGGTCGACCTGGGTGCGGAGCCGGCCGCGGACCTCGTAGTGGTCGGCGGCGATGTGGTCGGTGAGGTCGATGACCGGAGCCAGGGTCACGTCGGCGTTGCGGCACCACGCCCGGATGGTGTCGACCGACACCGGGGTGCGGGTGTTGTCGCAACGTCCCAACGCGGCGGGGTCACCCACCAGAGCGTCCTCGGACAGGTGGAGGAACAAGGTCACCGGCCGGGCCTCGGCGCGGCGCGAGCCCGGTGAGGTGGAGGCAGCCGCCGTCGCGTCGGCGTTCCCACTAGCGTCGGGCAGGGGGTGGCCGGTGTGGTCGCCGAAGACAACAGCGAGCTGGGTGCGGGCCAGCTCGCCCAGGGCGGCGGCGCGGCGTCCGTCGAGGGTGTCAGTGGAGCCGGCCAAGCGGAGCTGCTCGGCGGTCAGCGCGACCGCCTTGGCCAGGTCGAGCGCATCGCCGAGGTCGAGGTCGGCGTCGAGGTGGACCGTGCCGTTGAAGGACACCTGGTCCTGGTGGAGGGTGACGTGGCGCTGGTCGGGGGAGTAGTCCTCGGCCTCGACGTGGACGAGCAGGTCAGGCGCGTGGCGGTGTTTGGCCTCGAGCAGGATCCGGTCGAGCTGGGCTGGTCCGACCTTGGCATAGACCGCGGCCACGGCCTGGTCGACGAACGCCGCGCCGGCCGGGGTCAGGCACATGGTGTGCTCTGCGATCCGCTTGGCGCGCCACACCGGGGTGGTGCCGGCCTTGACCTGCTTGTAGACCGTGGGGAGCCGGTAGGCGATCTCGAGGGCATGACCGACGTAGCGGCGGCCCTGGTCGGTCGACATCCCCACCGCGGCGGCGAACTCGGCCACCGCGTCCTCGGTGAGCTGGGGTGCGCCTTCGCCGGCCAGCTCGATGGACTGGCCGTGGACCCACCACGACGCCGCTGCGGCGTCACCGACCGGCTCGTGCATCGAGGCCCACTCGACCGCGTCAACCAGCAGCGCCGCCTCGCCCTGCCGGATCCACTCCTGGTGGGTCCGCGCGGCCGCGAGCACCGACGCCGGGGACCCCGGGATCGGCTGCGGCTGGGCGGAGGACGTCATGGGTCAAGCCAAGCAGCGACCACCGACAACGACGCCTCGAAACGACGGGTTTGTCTCACGCTGTGGACACTTTACGAAGATTTTTTCGAGTCGCGGCGATCCGGGGTGCCGCGGTTTCGAGACGGTCGCTGCGCGACCTCCTCAACCGGCGGACCCGGACGGCGGGCTCGGCAGCTCGATGCCGCAGGCGGCGAGCGCCGCCTGGGCCTCCTCGGAGAGGAAGCCGCCCGGCCCACCACCGGCCATGTCGGACGGCATGTCCGTGGGCATGTCGGACGGCCGGTCCGACGGCATCGCTGAGGGCAGCTCGTCCTCGAGACCGGCGGCCTTGAGGCAGGCGCGGATCTTGGTCAGCTGGGCCTCGTCCATGCCGCCGGCGCCGCCGTCACCGGGGGCGCCGGACGGCTGGGCTGCGGAGGCGCCGCCGGAGGTCGTCGTGTCGGACGCAGCGGCGGTCGCGTCGGAGGACCCACACGACGTCAGCAGGCCGGCCGTCGCGACGAGCGCGGCGGCGCCGACGCCGAGGCGGGTGCGGGCGGCGGTGGGAAGGGAAGGACGCATGGGCTGGTGTCTCCTTGGGTGGTGGGGGATGGTTCAGCGGACGGTGACGGTCGCGGCGGAGCCCGCGTCGTCGGAGGTGGTGATGTCGACGGTCGCGCCGGTGCGGACGTCGGCGGCCGTCAGCGCGGACTCCCGCACGACGCTGGTGTCGTCGGTGATGGTGATGCGGTGTTTGGTGCCGCCGAGATCGCGGACCACCCACACGTCGCCGTGACGCGCCACCACGGTGCCGATCACCTCGGTCTGCGTCGTGGCTCCCGACGAGGCGGAGCCCGAGCCGTCGTCGGTCGACGTGGCGGCTCCGGGCAGCGCCATGCCGGACGGCATGCCCGACGGCATCCCCGAGGGGAGGGCGCCGGTGGGGGCGCCGGCCGACGTGCCGGACGACGTCCCGAACGCCCGCTGCACCTCGACGCCGGCGAGGAAGACCAGCGACGCGGCCAACGCGAGCACCAGCGTCACGCGCCAGCGTGATCGACGGACGGGTTCGGCCAGCCAGGCGTCGTCCCACTCGGTGGTCATGGACTGCTCCTCACTCATAGCGCAGCGCCTCGATCGGGCGCAGCGACGCGGCACGGTTGGCGGGGTAGAGGCCGAAGAAGAGGCCGATGGCGATGGCGACGCCGAACGCCAGCACGACCGAGTACGGCGCCACGACCGGCTCGATGCCGATGATGGTGAACTGCGACCCGACCAGTCCGGCGACGACCCCGGCGACGGCCCCGATGAGCGACAGCAGCACCGCCTCGGCGAGGAACTGGCCGATGATGTCGGGACGGGAGGCCCCGATCGCCTTGCGGATGCCGATCTCACGGGTCCGTTCGGTGACCGTGACCAGCATGATGTTCATGACCCCGATGCCGCCGACGAGCAGCGAGATCGCGGCGACGGCGCCCAGCAGGACGGTGAAGGTCTCGTTGGAGGAGGTGGCCGCCTCGAGGATCGACGAGGCGCTGCTGACGGTGTAGTCGCGGTCGTCGGACGTCACGTGGTGGCGCGCGTCGAGGATCGCCTCGACCTCCGCGGTCGCGGCGTCGACGCCGGCCGACGAGGTCGCCTTGACCGAGATGGAGCTCAGGTCGCCATAGCCCGACAGCGTGTCCTGGACGGCGGTCGCCGGAGCGATCACCCGGTCGTCCTGGTCCTGCGGGCCGGTGCTGCCCTTCTCCTCCAGGATGCCGACCACGGTGAACGCGACCCCGTTGAAGGAGACCTGCTCACCGACGATCGCGGCGGTGTCGCTGCCGACGAGGTCCTCGGCGACGCTGACGCCGAGCAGCGCGACGCGGGCGTGGGCCTCATAGTCGGCGTCGGTGAAGGACCGGCCGTCGGCGACGGTGGTGTTGTCGATGAGGAGGTAGGCGGGGGTGGTTCCGGTGAACGTCGAGACGGCGTGCTCGGCGCCGTCATAGGTCGCCGTGACCGACGAGGCGCTGACGACCGGGGCGACACCGAGGACGTGAGGAGCGTCCTCGCTGGTGGCGATCGCCCGGGCGTCGGACATGGTGAGCTCGGGGGCGCGTGTGCTCGTCGCGTTCTGGCTGGTGGGCTGTGAGCTTCCGCCCGGGCCGCCGCCGGGTCCGAAGCCGCCCCCGGACGACGACGTGGACTGGATCGTCAGGGTGTTGCTGCCGAGCGCGCTGATCTGGTCCTGGACGGCCTTGCTCGACCCGGTGCCGACCGCGACCAGGATGATCACGGCGGCCACCCCGATCAGGATCCCGAGTGTCGTCAGACCGGAGCGGGTCTTGTTGGCGGTGACGCCCCGCCAGGCGAAGCGGCCCATCTCGCGAACGTTCATGCGGGCGTTCATGTGGGGACCCCCGCCCAGCGCGGGGGCGGCGCCTCGAGCGGCACCTGGCGTTGGTCGGAGACGATCCGGCCGTCGCTGAACCGCAGGATCCGCTTCGCGTGTCGGGCGACGTCGTCCTCGTGGGTGATCATCACGACGGTCCGGCCGCCGGCCGCGAGCTCGTCGAAGAGGGCCAGCACCTCGGCGCTGCTGTGGCTGTCGAGCGCCCCTGTGGGCTCGTCGGCCAGGAGCAGGACCGGTCGCGTGACGATCGCCCGGGCCAGCGCGACCCGCTGCTGCTGCCCGCCCGAGAGCTCCGACGGTTGGTGGTGCGCGCGATCGGCGAGCCCGACCCGGGCCAGCGCCTCGGCCGCCCGGTCGCGTCGCGCGGCGGCGTCGACGCCGGCATAGGCCATCGGCAGCTCGACGTTGGACTGCGCCGAGGTGCGCGGGATGAGGTTGAAGCTCTGGAAGACGAACCCGATCTTGCGGTTGCGGATGAGCGACAGCTGTCGCTCCCCGAGCCGGCGTACGTCGATCCCGTCGAGCGCATAGCGACCCGACGTGGCGTCGTCGAGGCAGCCGACGATGTTCATCAACGTGGACTTGCCCGACCCCGAGGCGCCCATGATCGCGACATAGTCGCCGCGCTCGATGACCAGGTCGACCTCGCGCAGGGCGTGTACGGCGGCCTCCCCGGCGCCATAGGTCTTGGAGATGCGGGTCATCTCGATGACGGGCGCGCTCACTGCGGGCCCCCGCCCAGGCCGCCGGCCGGGGCGCCGGGGAACGTGAAGCCGGTCGAGGAGTCGTCGGACTCGGGGATGACCACCACGTCGCCGTCGGCCAGCCCACTGATCACCTGGGTGTCGCTGTCGCCCTGCAGCCCGATCTCCACCTGGACGACCTCGGTCGTCCCGTCGTCGTGCTGCACCGTCGCGGTGGTGGTGTTGCCGACGGTGGTGAGCGCCGATGTCGACACTCGCAGCACGTCGTCCTTGCTGCCCGTGGTGATGACGACCTCCGAGGAGGCGCCGAGCTTGACGCCCTTGGTCTGGTCGAGTCGAACCGTGACGGCGTACTCGACGACGTTGTTGGTGACCGTCTGGACGGTCGCCACCGAGGTGACCTCGCCCTTGATCCGGGTGTCGCTGGCCGACAGGGTGACGGTGGCGGCCTGGCCCTCGTGCACGCTGTCGATGTCGGCCTCGGCGACATAGGTGGTCACCTCGAGGGCGTGGGTGGAGGTCAGGGTCACGAAGCCCGATGTCGTCGTGGACGTGGAGCTCGACGAGGTCGAGGATGCGCTCGACGACCCCGATGCGGTCTGACCGACCGAGCCGTTGATCGCGGCGACCGTCCCGGCGACCGGGGCTCGCAGCACCGTGTCCTCGAGGGCGGTCCGGGCCTGGTCGACGGTCACCTGGGCGGTGTCGACGGAGGCCTGGGCGTTGGCCAGCTGTGACGCGGTGGCGCCCTGCTGGTTGAGGGTCACGTTGGCTCGAGCCGCGGTGAGCTGCTCGCGGGCGCTGGCCAGCTGGGCCTGCTGGGTCTGGATCTGCTGCTGCCCCGAGAGCAGCGTCTGGGCGCGCTGCTCCTTGGTGGTCGTCAGCGTCGCCCGGGCCGACGTCAGGGCCGACTTCGCCGTCTGGAGCGCCGTCTTGTTGTCCGCGGTCGGGTCGGCGTCGTACGCCGCCTGCGCGCGGTCCACGGCCGCCGAGGCGGAGGTGACTGCCCGCTCGGCCCGCGCGACCGCCGCGTCGGCCTGGGACCGGTTGAGCCGATAGCTCTGCTGGGCCTGGCGCAGGCTCAGCTCGGCGTTGGTGACCGATCGCTGGGCGGAGGTGATCGACGCCTGGTCGACGGCCTGCTCGGCGCTCGTCTCGCCCGACGCCGTCTCGGCATAGCTCGCCTGAGCGGCCTGGAGCTGGATCTGCGCCGAGCGCAGCGTCTGGCGCGCCGAGGTCTGGTCGACCCGCGCGAGCAGCTGGCCCTTGCGGACGTGCTCGCCCTCCTCGACGAGGATCGCGCGGACGACCTGGGAGGAGTCGGAGAAGTCGACGGCCACCGTCGACATCGCCGCGACGTTGCCCGATGCGGTCACCGTGGCGACCACGTTGCCGGTGCTCACCGTCGTGGTCGTCCGGCTGCTCGCCGCCTGGGTGTCGCTCGCGGTGACGGCGCGGACGGCCAGCCCGACCACCACCAGCACCGCCAACGCCAGGACGGCGTTGATGATCGACGACCGGCTCACCGACCTCCAGCTCACGCGCGGCATGACCGGCCTCTCTGCTCGTGGGAGGCGCGCCCCGTGCGGCGGGCCTCGACACGTCAAGATCACCGGACCGCCTTGGCAGTGCTCTGTGTCGGCTCTGTGGTCGGGCTATGTGCCCGGGTTCACACGCTCACGCCGTAGGACTCCGCATAGAAGGCCTTCTTGATGTAGGCCGGCTTGAGGTAGCCGAAACCGTTGTCGCCCCACGTGGTGTCCCAGCTGTTGCGGACGATGAACCGGCCGTCGGTGCGATAGCCGACGATCGCGACGGCGTGGCCGCCGCGCACGGTGTTGGGGTCGAACGTGTCGATCTTGCCGCCCGTCGAGCCGGCGTTGTCCCAGGCGGAGTCGACCAGCAGGGCCGCGAGGATGGGCCCCTGCTGGGCCAGCCAGGTCTTCCAGTTGGTCAGCTCGAGCTCGAGGTTGAAGTAGGACGCGATCTTGCGGCGCGAGCAGCGGGCATAGAAGGTCGCCTCGGGACCGAGGTACATCTTCGTGTCGACGTGGAACGGCAGGTCCTCCTCCAGGGCGACGCCGTGCTTGCGGGCCACGTCGAGGGCCGACTTGATCATCGTCCCGGCCTCCTCGATGAAGGTCTCGGGTCGGGTGCGCAGCGCGTCGGTCTCCTTGGACGCCATCCAGACGTGGCGCGGGGACAGCATCCGGTTCTTGCGCAGCTTGCCGGCCTTGACCATGTGCCACCGGACGACGCCGTCGGCGGCGGCCCAGCCGACACACGAGCCGGTGTCCTCCTGGTTGTTGATGGTCCACCAGTCCTCGCGGAGGTCGACCTCCTTGGGCAGCGGACCGGCCGCGCCGAGGACGCCGGCGTCGACCGACTGGGCGAACTTCCAGTCGCGTTCGGTGTCGCGGGACGGAACGACGTTGCAGATGTAGCGTTTGCTCGCGGTGGCGCTACGGGTGGTGGCTCGGGTCATGATGGGCTCCTTGGGCGAGGGTCTCTCCTCACACAGGAGCCTGGCTCCCGTCGGCCGATACGCCTAGGGTCGCTCAGAGGCCGATCGACCGGCAGGGCCGGTTGCGGAGCGCGGCGACATAGTCGGCGGGAGCGCCGGCCGCCTCCGCCGCGTCGGCAAGGATGCCGAGATAGACCGCCGAGGGCAGGCCGCCTTCATAGGCGTCGAGGACGTAGGCCCACACGACCATCTCGCCGCTCAAGGTCGACACGCGCACCTTGGTCTTGAAGAACAGCCCGGTGTCGGCGGCGTCCCACTTGTCGAGCTCGGCCTCGTCCTCGGCGGTGATGTCATAGACCGCGACGAAGACCTGCTCGAACGGGTCCTCCACGATCGTGGCGATCGCGCCGTCCCAGCCGTGCTCCTCGCCACCGAAGGTGAGCCGCCACCCCTGGAGCCAGCCGGTGGCCTGCAGGGGCGAGTGTGGGCAGCGCTCACCCATGCGCGCGGGGTCCAGGTTGGTCCCGTAGGCGGCGTAGAGGGTCACGGGAGCCAGGCTAGTGCTTCGTGGACCGGGGAGGACGGACCTTCGCCCGTGGCAATAGGCTGACCTGCGTGACCCACTTCGATGTCCTTGTCCTCGGTGCGGGCCCCGGTGGCTACGTCGCCGCCATCCGCGCCGCCCAGCTCGGCAAGTCCGTGGCCGTCGTCGAGGAGAAGTACTGGGGCGGTGTCTGCCTCAACGTCGGCTGCATCCCGTCCAAGGCGCTGCTCAAGAACGCCGAGCTGGCGCACGTGCTCACCCACGAGAAGGACAAGTTCGGCATCGAGGGCGAGGCGTCGATGTCCTTCGGGCCGACCCACGCGCGCAGCCGCCAGGTCTCGGCCGGCATCGTGCGCGGTGTCCACTACCTGATGAAGAAGAACAAGATCACCGAGATCGACGGCTGGGGCCACCTCACCGGTCCGACGAGCATCGACGTCAAGGGTCCCGACGGCCAGGTGTCGTCCTACACCTGCACCGACCTGATCATCGCCGCCGGCGCGTCGACGCGGCTCATCCCGGGCACCAGCCTCAGCGAGCGCGTGGTGACCTATGAGGAGCAGATCCTCGACGACACCCTGCCCGGCTCGATCATCATCGCCGGCTCAGGGGCCATCGGTGTCGAGTTCGCCTATGTGATGACGAACTTCGGCGTCGACGTGACGATCGTGGAGTTCCTCGACCGGATGGTGCCGACCGAGGACGCCGACATCTCCAAGGAGCTGCTCAAGCACTACAAGAAGCTCGGGGTCAAGGTCATGCTCTCGACCAAGGTCGAGGCCATCGACGACTCGGGCGATAAGGTCAAGGTCACGGTCAGCCCGGCCGGCGGCGGCGACCAGCAGGTCCTCGAGGCCGACAAGGTCCTCCAGGCGATCGGCTTCGCCCCGCGCATCGACGGCTACGGCTTGGAGAACACCGGCGTCGCCCTCACCGACCGGGGAGCCATCGAGATCGACGAGGTCGGCCGCACCAACGTGCCCCACGTCTATGCCATCGGTGACGTCACCGGCAAGATGATGCTCGCCCACGTCGCCGAGGCGATGGGCATCGTCGCCGCCGAGACGATCGCCGGCGCCGAGACGATGCCGGTCGACTTCGCGATGATCCCGCGGGCGACCTACTGCCAGCCCCAGATCGGCTCGTTCGGCTATTCCGAGGCGCAGGCCCGTGACCTCGGCTACGACGTCAAGACGTCGTCGTTCCCGTTCTCGGCCAACGGCAAGGCCCAGGGCCTCGGCGACGCCGTCGGCTTCGTCAAGATCGTGGCCGACGCGACGCACAACGAGATCCTGGGCGCCCACATGATCGGCCCCGACGTCACCGAGATGCTGCCGGTGCTGACGCTGGCCCAGCAGTGGGACCTGACCGCCGACGAGGTGTCGCGCAACGTGTTCGCCCACCCGACCCTGTCCGAGGCGGTCAAGGAAGCCATCCACGGCATCGCCGGCCACATGATCAACCTGTGATGACCACGGCGGACGGCGGGGCGGTCCACGACCGCGTCGTGATCGTCGGGGGCGGCCCCGGCGGCTATGAGGCCGCCCACGTCGCGGCGCAGCTCGGCGCGCAGGTGACGCTGGTCGACTCCGACGGGATCGGCGGCTCCGCCGTACTCACCGACTGCGTGCCGAGCAAGACCCTGATCGCGACCGCAGAGCTGATGGCCGAGCTGGGTGGCGCGGCCGAGCTCGGCATCGAGTTCTCCGACCACGCCGGCGACCCGGCCACCCAGCTGTCGGTCGACCTCGGCCGGGTCAACCAGCGGGTCCTCCAGCTCGCTGCCGACCAGTCCGCCGACATCGCCGCGCGGCTCGAGCGCGACGGGGTGACGGTCGTCCGCGGCCACGGCCGTCTCGACGGACCCCACCGGGTGATCGCCACGCTGCCCGACGAGCGCGAGGAGATCGTCGAGGCCGACGCCATCCTGGTGGCCACCGGCGCCGCCCCGCGCACCCTGCCGACCGCCCAGCCCGACGGCGAGCGCATCCTGACCTGGGAGCAGGTCTATGACCTGACCGAGCTGCCCAGCCACGTCGTGGTGGTCGGGTCGGGGGTGACGGGAGCGGAGTTCGCGTCGGCCTATCTCTCCCTGGGGTGCGAGGTGACGTTGGTGTCCTCGCGCGACCACGTGCTCCCCGGTCAGGACACCGATGCTGCCCAGGTGCTCGAACAGGTGCTGACCCGCAAGGGCATGAACGTGCTCGCCCGCTCGCGGATGCAGGCCGTCGAACGTCACGGCGACGAGGTCACCGTGACCCTCACCGATGGCCGCACCGTCACCGGCTCCCACTGCATCCTCGCGCTCGGCTCGATCCCCAAGACCGCCGGGATGGGGCTGGAGGAGGCCGGCGTCGCCCTCGACGAGGGTGGCTTCATCCAGGTCGACCGCGTCTCGCGTACGACGGCGCGCGGCGTCTATGCCGCCGGTGACTGCACCGGCGTCTTCATGCTCGCCTCGGTCGCGGCCATGCAGGGGCGGATCGCGATGTGGCACTTCCTGGGCGATGCGGTGGCGCCGCTCGACCTCATGAAGGTATCCGCCAACGTCTTCACCGAGCCCGAGATCGCGACCGTCGGCTACTCCCAGCAGCAGGTCGAGTCGGGCGAGATCGCCGCCGAGACGGTGATGCTGCCGCTGTCCGGCAACGCCCGCGCCAAGATGCAGGGCCTCCACGACGGCTTCGTCAAGCTGTTCTGCCGCCCCGGGACCGGCATCGTCGTCGGGGGAGTGGTCGTGGGGCCGCGCGCCTCCGAGCTGATCCACCCGGTCTCGCTGGCCGTCTCGGAGTCGCTCACCGCCGACCAGCTCGCGCAGGCGTTCACCGTCTATCCGTCGATGAGCGGGTCGGTCGCCGAGGCCGCCCGGAGGCTGCACCGGGTCTGAGGGGCTCAGAAGCCGCCGAAGTCCCCGAAGTCGCCCCCGCCACCCCAGTCGCCACCACCCCAGTCGCCACCGGAGTCACCGCCCCAGTCGCCGGCCCCGGCGTCACCGGAGTCACCGCCCCAGTCGCCGCCGGAGTCACCGCCGCCGTCGGCCTGGCCGTCGGCGAACCCGTCGGCATAGCTGCCGTTGAAGTCGCCCCAGCCACCCATCATCGAGCCGAGCACGAACGCCGGGAAGAGACCGTTCATGGCCCAGCCGCCGTAGTAGCCCCCGGCGTAGGGCTGATAGGCCGGCCCGCCGTCGTACCACGGCACCATCCGGTTGCCCTTGCGGACCTGGCGGACGTCGGGCTCGGCGCCCTGGGAGAGCCGGTCGGCGTCGGCGAGGCAGACGGGGATCTCGCGAGGTGCGCCGCCGGGGGGTGCCCACGTCGCGTCGGTCTGGGCGGGACCATGGGCCGGGTTGAAGAAGCACGGCGGGCGCCGCGTCGGCAGCGGCTGGCCGACGGCCCGGGCCTGGACACAGGCGAGCGCATAGCGACCGTCCTCGAGCGTGCGGGTCACCTCGGTGACGTCCTCGGCCCGGCGCGCGTCGGCGAGCAGGGTCTTGGCGTTCTCATAGGCGTCCAGCGCCCGCTGGTAGTCCTGGCGCCCGGCCGCGTCGAGCTCGGCGGTCAGGGTGTCGATGTGGAGCTGGGTGAGCTCCTCGCCGAAGCGCGTGACGTCCTCGTCGGCCACGCGACGTACGGCGTCGAGCGCCTGGGAGGCCTCCAGCTCCCGGCGCTGGGTGGCGGACCGGTTCGCGAGCACGAGCGCGACACCGCTGGCGATGAGCACGGCGAGCAGGACCCAGATCATGCGGCGAGGGTAGCCAAGGCCCTGAACTACACCGGTGTAATTCACCTCGTTCACCGGTCGGCCGGGTGTGATCCATGGTGATCTGGGGTATCAGCCGATCCCGCCCCCTCCCAGTCCGGAGTCCGCTCTTGACCTCCCGTTCTCCCGCCCTGCCCGGACGTTCGCGTCGCCCGCGCGCCGCCGTTCGAGTCGCCCTTCTGGTCGGCGCGGCCGTGCTCGGCCAGGCCTCCGCCGCCGCCGCGGCCACCGACAGCTGGACCGTGCCGACCGATGCCAAGGTCGTGATCAAGGGCCACGGCTATGGGCACGGCCACGGGATGTCCCAGTACGGCGCCGAGGGTGCCGCGCGGGCCGGGCTGACCTTCAAGCAGATCTCACGCTTCTACTACCCCGGCACCACCTGGGGCGAGTCGGGCGGCAAGATCAGCGTGCTGATCTCCGCCGACACCACCGACGACGTCATCGTGCTCGCCCGCGACGGGCTGCGGGTCTGGGACGTCACTGCTCGCACGGGCACGGCGCTGCCGGCCGACACCGCCACGCGCTGGCGGCTCTCGCCGTCCGGGGCCGGGACCGTGCTGTCCTACCGCGACACCGCCTGGCACACCTTCGCCACCTATGTCGGTGAGGCGGAGTTCCGGGCCAAGGGTGAGCCGATCACCCTCGTGACGCCGACCGCCCAGAAGGACTATCGCGGCCGGCTGCGGTCCGCCGCCCCATCGCCGGGCAGCGCGACCCGCGACACGGTCAACATCGTCAACCTCGACACCTATCTGCGCGGCGTCGTCCCCCTGGAGATGCCGGCGCTGTGGAGCCCCGAGGCGGTCAAGACGCAGGCGGTCGCCGCGCGCACCTATGCGTCGTACGAGCGAGACCACCCGCGCGCCGCTCACTACGAGATCTGCGACACGACGTCCTGCCAGGTCTATGGCGGGGCGAGCGCCGAGCACCCGGCGTCCGACGCCGCGATCACGGCGACCGCCCACCAGGTCCTGCTGGCCGACGGGGCGCCCGCGTGCACGATGTTCGCCTCCTCGAGCGGGGGCTGGACCTCGGCCGCCTCGGCGCCCTACCTGGTCGCCAAGGAGGATCCCTACGACGACTGGGCGGGCAACCCGGTCCACGACTGGTCCTACACGTTCACCGACAACGCGATCGAGGCCAAGTACCCCGCCATCGGCGACCTCCAGCGCATCGTGGTCGTCGCTCGTGACGGCAACGGCGACTGGGGCGGCCGGGTGACCTCGCTGCGGCTGGTCGGGTCCAAGAGCCAGGTCACCGTCTCCGGCGACACCCTGCGCTCCACCCTGGGCCTGCGGTCCACCTGGTTCACGTTCGCCGTGAAGGCGGCCTGAGCCTGGACCCAGGCAGAGGCTGAGTCCCTCAGCCGAGCACGAGCACCAGGTCGCCGCCTTCGACGGCCTGGGTGCCGGCGAGCGCGACGCGCTGGACGACGCCGTCGCGTGGGGCGGTGATGGCGGCCTCCATCTTCATGGCCTCGATGGTGGCGACCGTGTCGCCGGCCGACACCTCGTCGCCGACGGCGACGACCGGGGTCACCACACCCTGGAACGGTGCGCCGACGTGGCCCGGCTCGGCCGGGTCGGCCTTCTCGGCGGCGGCGACCTCGGCGGAGACCGAGCGGTCCCGGACGCTGACCGGCTTGAGCTGGCCGTCCACCGTGGTCATCACCATCCGGAAACCGCGCTCGTCCGGCTCGCCGATCGCCTGGAGGCCGACGAGCAGGTGGCGACCTTCGGCGAGGTCGATCCGGTGCTCCTCGCCGGCCACGAGTCCATAGAGGTAGTCGGTCGTCGGCAGCACCGAGACGTCGCCGAAGCGCTCACGTGACTCGGTGAAGTCCTTGGTCGGGCCGGGGAAGAGCAGCCGGTTGAGCGTCGTACGACGGTCGGCCGCGAGGCCGGCACGCTGCTCCTCGGTCAGCGACTCCGCCGGCGCGGTCCACGAGCGGCCCGCGAGAGCCTTGGTGCGGAACGGCTCGGGCCAGCCTCCCGGCGGGTCGCCGAGCTCGCCGTGGAGGAAGCCGATCACCGACGCGGGGATGTCGAAGCGACCCGGGTCCTCGGCGAACTCGGCAGGGTCGGCGCCGACGGCGACGAGATGGAGCGCGAGGTCGCCGACGACCTTGGAGGACGGCGTGACCTTGACGATGTTGCCGAGGATCGCGTTGGCCGCGGCGTACATGTCCTCGATCTGCTCGAACTTCTCCCCGAGCCCGAGGGCGATGGCCTGCTGGCGCAGGTTGGACAGCTGACCACCGGGGATCTCGTGGGTATAGACGCGGCCGGTCGGCGAGGGCAGGCCCGACTCGAACGGCGCATAGACCCGCCGGGTGGCCTCCCAGTAGGGCTCGAGGGCACAGACCGCCGCGAGGTCCAGCTCGGTCTCGCGCGGTGAGTGGTCGGTGGCCGAGACGAGTGCCGAGAGCGGCGGCTGCGACGTCGTGCCGGCCATCGACGCCGTGGCGGCGTCGACCGCGTCGACGCCCGCGTCGATCGCGGCGAGCAGGGTGGCGAGCTGGCCCCCGGGCGTGTCGTGGGTGTGGAGGTGGACCGGGAGGTCGAACCGCTCGCGCAGGGCCGTCACCAGCGTCCTCGCCGCGGGCGCGCGCAGCAGCCCGGCCATGTCCTTGATGGCGATGACGTGGGCGCCGGCCTCGACGATCCGCTCGGCCAGGCGCAGGTAGTAGTCGAGCGTGTAGAGCCGCTCGGCCGGGTCGGCCAGGTCGCCGGTGTAGCACAGCGCGACCTCGGCGACCGTCGTCCCGGTCGCGCGGACCGCCTCGATCGCGGGCCGCATCTGCTCGACGTCGTTGAGGGCGTCGAAGATGCGGAAGACGTCGATGCCGGTGGCCGCGGCCTCCTCGACGAAGGCGTCCGTGACCGCCGTCGGATAGGGCGTGTAGCCGACGGTGTTGCGGCCACGCAGCAGCATCTGGAGCGCGACGTTGGGGACCTCCTCGCGGAGCGCGGCCAGCCGCTCCCAGGGGTCCTCGGCGAGGAAGCGCAGCGCCACGTCATAGGTCGCGCCGCCCCAGCACTCCAGCGACCACAGCTCGGGGGTCATCCTGGCGACGTGCCCGGCGACGTTGAGGAGGTCGCGGGTGCGGACCCGCGTGGCCAGCAGGCTCTGGTGGGCGTCGCGGAAGGTCGTGTCGGTGACGGCGACCGTGGTCTGCTCCCGCAGCAGCCGGGCGAACTCGACCGGGCCGACGCGCCGGAGCAGCTGACGGGTGCCGTCGGGCGGTGTCGTGGTCCGGTCGATCTCGGGCAGCTTGGCGACCGGGTCGATCGAGACCGGGGTCGGGCCGTGCGGCTGGTTGACCGTCACGTCGGCGAGGAACTGCACGAGCCGGGTCGTGGGGTCCCCGTGGCTGCGCGCGGTGAGCAGCTGGGGGTGGGTCTCGATGAACGACGTGGTCACGCCGCCGGCGATGAAGTCGGGGTCGTCGAGGACGGCCTGGAGGAAGGGGATGTTGGTCGCCACCCCGGTGATCCGGAACTCCGCGAGCGCCCGACGGGCCTTCTCGACCGCGAGCTCGTGGGTGCGGCCGCGGCAGGTGAGCTTGGACAGCATCGAGTCGAAGTGGGCGTTGACCTCGGCGCCGGTATAGATCGTGCCGCCGTCGAGGCGTACGCCGGGACCGCCGGGGGAGCGATAGGTCGTGATCTTGCCGGTGTCGGGACGGAAGCCGTTGGCGGGGTCCTCGGTGGTGATCCGGCACTGCATGGCCGCGCCGCGCAGCCGGATGCTGTCCTGGGTCAGCCCGAGCTCCGCGAGGGTGGCACCCGACGCGATCCTCAGCTGGGACTGGACGAGGTCGACGTCGGTGACCTCCTCGGTCACGGTGTGCTCGACCTGGATGCGGGGGTTCATCTCGATGAACACGTAGGTGCCAGCCGGGTCGAGCAGGAACTCGACGGTGCCGGCGTTGACATAGCCGATCTGGCGGGCGAAGCGCACGGCGTCGGCGCAGATGCGGTCGCGCAGGTCGGGGTCCAGGCGGGGTGCCGGGGCGATCTCGATGACCTTCTGGTGGCGGCGCTGGACCGAGCAGTCGCGCTCGTAGAGATGGATCACGTCGCCGGTCGCGTCGGCCAGGATCTGCACCTCGATGTGCCGCGGGTCGACCACCGCCTGCTCGATGAAGACGGTGGGGTCGCCGAAGGCGGCGTCGGCCTCCCGCATGCAGGTCTCGATCGCGTCGCGCAGCGACCCCTGGTCGTCCACCCGTCGCATGCCGCGGCCGCCGCCGCCGGCCACGGCCTTGACGAACAGGGGCGTCGGCAGGCTCTCGGCGGCGGCCATGAGCTCGTCGACGTCCCGGGACGGCGGGACGCTGGCGAGGGTCGGTACGCCGGCCGCCCGGGCGGCCTCGATGGCGCGGGCCTTGTTGCCGGTCAGCGTCAGCACCTCGGCGGTCGGGCCCACGAAGGTGATGCCGGCGTTGGCGCACGCCTCGGCCAGGGCCGGGTTCTCCGAGAGGAAGCCATAGCCCGGATAGACCGCGTCCGCTCCCGCACGTTGGGCCACCGCCACGATCGCCTCGGCATCGAGATAGGCCCGCACGGGGTGACCGTGCTCGCCGATCTCATAGGCCTCGTCGGCCTTGAGTCGGTGCTCTGACCAGCGGTCCTCCCACGGGAAGACGGCGACCGTGCGCGCCCCGACCTCATAGGCCGCGCGGAACGCTCGGATCGCGATCTCGCCCCGGTTGGCCACCAGCACCTTGGAGAACATGCTGCGAGGTTAGTCGGCCCTAAGTGGTTGCACTGGTGGCGTTTCGCTGGTGAGACTGAGGACCTCCTCGGCGTGGGGCCGAGGACGAGACGGGGAGAAGCTCATGGGGATCAAGACACTCGGTGCTGCCGTGGCGGGCCTGGCGCTTGCGGTGACGGCTACGGCCGCACCCGCCCAGGCGGGCCAGGGTTGGACGAAGATCGAGCGCAACGCCTGGTTCGCTGCGCTCACCTGGCAGCCCGGTGCGCTGCCGGGCCACGAGGGCAACTGGCACACCGTCTCGGTCGACTACGACGGCGATGACGACGGGCTCACCGGCGGGATCAGCGACTGGCAGTGTCCCGACGACACGACCGAGCCGAGCTATCTGGTGTGCGACCGGCTTGCCGACTGGGAGCTCACCGACGTCGACGGTGTCACCGTGCGGTTCACCAACAACGCGCGGTGGGCCAGCCTGCGCGGGCCGGCCACCCTGGTCAACGCCGGTGACGGGACGAGCGACAGCGTGCGTGTCCACGTCCGGCTCCGCTCGACCGGCGACCTGACCCGACTGGTGGAGCGCAGCGCCGACGACGTCCTGCGCTATCGCGTCGTCACGAGCACCGGTGCCGACCTCGTCGCCCGTGGCCACGTCGGTCCCGTGCGGTTCGGCGGCGGCGTGGCCACCGAGACTGCGGACCTCCAGGTCCGGCGCACCTGGACCAAGCCGCTGACCTGACCCGCGGTTGCGCTCGTCGGCTAGCGTCGGGGCGTGTGCAGCCTGCCCGGAACGGTCCGACTGGCCATCGCCGTGATGGCGGGGGCGGTCGTCCTTGTGGGCTGCTCGTCGGCCTCGGGGTCGGGCGGGTCGGAGCCGTCGGTGTCGCCCAGCGTCACCACGTCGCCGACGACCGCTGTGGAGCTGCCCGGGCTTCCGGCGCAGATCGACTACGTCGCGCTGGGTGACTCGTTCACGGCCGGTCCGCTCCTCGCGCCGTACGCCGAGGGGGGCAGCGCCTGCCTGCGCTCCGCGGGCAACTATCCCTCCCTCCTCGCCGAACGGCTCGACGTCGCGTCGTTCACCGACGTCTCGTGCTCGGGGGCGACCGTGGGCGACCTGTTCCGCGCCCAGCGGTCGTTCACCGGGGGTCGGGTGGCGCCGCCGCAGCTCGACGCGCTGACCGTGGACACCGACCTGGTGACCGTCGGGATCGGCGGCAACGACGAGAACCTGTTCGGGTCATTGGCCGGCGCCTGCATGGGAGGTGGCGCGCGCGCCGCGTGCACCCCGCTCTTCGCGACGGCCGGCGTGCTCGAGACCAAGGTGGCGTCGGCGCGGAGGGTCGAGCCGGCGCTGGCCCGGGCGTTGGCCGCGATCCACCGGCGCGCGCCCGACGCGGTCGTGGTCGTCGTCGGCTATCCCGACCTGCTGCCGGCGTCGGGCCGCTGTGCCGCGGCGCCGTTCGCGGCGGCCGACTATCGACCCATCTCCCAGGTCGAGGCGGCCCTCAACGGGTCACTGCGCGTTGCCGCGCGGGCCCGGGACGCCCTCTATGTCGACCTCGCGGCCGCGTCCCGCGGTCACGACATCTGCGCCGGCAAGGCGGCGTGGGTCAACGGGGCACAGATGAAGCCCGGCCGCGCGGCGGCGTACCACCCCTACGCCCGGGGCATGCGCGGTGCCACCGACGCGGTGCTCGGCGCCCTCTCCGGCCGCGGCTGACCCCTGCCGACCCCATCGATTGGACGCAAACTGCACGTTTGGGCCCGGATTTCCTGCCGATTTGGGCCAAACCACAGGGTGGGCCGGCGGCGAGGAACCTCAGGCCTTGAGCTCGCAGATGACCTCACCGTTGGCCACGGTGGCGCCGACCTCGGCCTTGAGGCCGGTGACGGTGCCGGCCTTGTGGGCCTTGAGGGGCTGCTCCATCTTCATCGCCTCGAGCACGATCACGACGTCGCCCTCGGCGATGGTCTGACCCTCCTCGACGGCGACCTTGACGATGGTGCCCTGCATGGGCGAGGCGACGGCGTCGCCGGAGACGGCGGCGCCGAGCTTCTTGCCGGCGCTGCGCTTGGGCTTCTTGGCGCCGCCGGCTGAGCCGACCGAGAGCCCGCCGAGACCGCCCGGCAGGACGACCTCCAGGCGACGGCCGCCGACCTCGACGGTGACCCGCTGGCGCTCCGCGGCCTCGTCGGCCTCGCCGGCCGCGCCGGCGTAGGGCGCGATCTGGTTGTCGAACTCGCTCTCGATCCAGAGCGTGTAGATCCCGAAGCGCTCGCCGTCACCGATGAACGCCGGGTCGTCGACCACGGCGGCGTGGAACGGGATGACCGTGGGCATGCCGTCGACCTCGAACTCCGCGAGCGCCCGGCGGGAGCGCTCGAGCGCCTGGGTGCGGTCGCGACCGGTCACCACCAGCTTGGCGATCAGCGAGTCGAACGAGCCGGGGATGGTCTCGCCGGCGACATAGCCGCCGTCGACGCGGACGCCGGGGCCGCTGGGCGGGTTCCACACGGTGAGCGAGCCGGGCGCGGGCCTGAAGTTGCGGCCGGCGTCCTCGGCGTTGATGCGGAACTCGATGGAGTGGCCGGAGATCTCCGGGTCGCCGTAGCCCAGCTCCTCACCCGCGGCGATGCGGAACATCTCGCGGACCAGGTCGATGCCGGTGACCTCCTCGGAGACCGGGTGCTCGACCTGGAGGCGGGTGTTGACCTCGAGGAAGGAGATGGTGCCGTCCTTGCCGACCAGGAACTCACACGTCCCGGCGCCGACGTAGCCGGCCTCCTTGAGGATCGCCTTGGACGCGGAATAGAGGCGGTCGAGCTGCTCCTGGCTCAGGAACGGCGCGGGGGCCTCCTCGACGAGCTTCTGGTGGCGGCGCTGGAGCGAGCAGTCGCGGGTCGAGACCACGACGACGTTGCCGTGCTGGTCGGCCAGGCACTGGGTCTCGACGTGCCGCGGGTGGTCGAGGTATTGCTCGACGAAGCACTCGCCGCGGCCGAACGCCGTGACGGCCTCGCGGACGGCCGAGTCATAGAGCTCGGCGACCTCCTCGAGCTTGCGGGCGACCTTGAGGCCGCGGCCGCCGCCACCGAAGGCGGCCTTGATCGCGATGGGGAGGCCGTGCTCCTCGGCGAAGGCGATCACCTCGTCGGCCCCGGAGACCGGGTCGGCGGTGCCGACCACCTGGGGCGCGCCGACCTTGGCGGCGATGTGGCGGGCCTGGACCTTGTCGCCCAGCTGCTCGATCGCGGCGGGCGGCGGGCCGATCCAGATCAGCCCGGCGTCGATGACGGCCTGGGCGAAGGAGGCGTTCTCCGCGAGGAAGCCATAGCCGGGGTGGACCGAGTCGGCGCCGGCACGCTGGGCGATGTCGAGGATCTTGGCGATGTCGAGATAGGTCTCCGCCGGCGTCGACCCGTTGAGCGCATAGGCCTCGTCGGCCAGGCGCACGAAGACCGCGTCGCGGTCGGGGTCGGCATAGACCGCCACACTGCCGATGCCGGCGTCCTTGCAGGCCCGGATCACCCGGACGGCGATCTCACCACGGTTGGCGACCAGCACCTTCTGCAACCCACGCGTCTCGGGCACGCAACACTCCTCGTCTGCTCGACCACCTGCCGATTTGCCTCAGCGCAGCGTAGCGTCTCGGCGCCCCGCCGAGCCCAGTCGTTCCAGTGGCATCGGCCACGCTGCGCCGGGCGGTTCAGGATCCGCGCTAGGCGCGCAGGTGACGTACGGCGGACCAGCCGGGGTCGGGCTCGGCGGCCGTGTGGACCACCCCGGCGACCCCGTCGAGACGCCAGTCGCGAGCAGCCGCGAGCAGCTCGCCGGTGGCTCCGGTCGCTGAGTCGACATAGAAGTGGAGCGTACGGCGACCGCCGCTGGACTCGTGGGCCACCAGGCGTCCGCGACCGTCCAGCACGTCGGCGAGCCGGTCCTCCAGGGTCCGCAGCGCCTCGAGTGAAGGGTCGCCGGGGAACCCCTCGTCCGTGAGCTGGTCATAGGTCGCCGCGACGGCGACGTGCTCGTCGAGCTCGGGTGCTGTGGTCGGCGCGAGCGGCACCTGCGCGAGTGCCATCACCGGTCCCTCGGGACCGCTGCCCTTCAAGATGACCCAGGTGGGCGACCCGTCGGCATCGGTCAGCTCCTCGCGCAGGTCGGCCACCAGGCGCGACAGGTGGTGGAGCGGGAACGCGTCCAACGGCGCGAGCGCGGCCGGCTCGATCTCACCGATCCAGGTCTCGACATCCACCTCGCCCAGGGCCGCGTCGAGGGCCAGGTAGGTGATCTGCAGCTGCGCCTCGACCGGGATCTCCTCGAACACGGGATGGTGCACGGTCACGTCGAAGTGGTGCCCGACCCGGCGGGCCGTGACCAAGGTGTCACCGAAGCAGACGGTCTGCTTGCCCAGGCTCAGCCGGATGTCGTCGAGGTCGGGCACGGGTTGACGCGCATCGGCGTACTCCCAGGTCGCGTCCGGCTCGGGCGCGGCGCGGAGCCAGCGGCGGGCCGCTGACCGCAGGTCGGGGTTGCCTTCGGGCGAGACGACGAGGACGTGTTGGGCGCGTCGCCCCGACGCCAGCTCCCAGGCCAGGCCGGGATGGATCCCGTTGACCCGGCGGCTGAGCTCGTCGACCATCCGGTCCGGCGCGCGGTCGGCGATCGCGGCGGAGGTCTGGGCGGCCCCGGCGGCGGCCCACCACGCCCAGAAGGCGTCGATGCCCTGCGCCAGGTCGGGGGCGCTCGCCTTCTTGCGGAACAGGGGCATACCTCCGATCCAAGCATGGAAGGGGTGACCAGGGCGCTGGCAGCATGGGCGCATGAAGATCGCGGTCCTCGGCACCGGCATGGTCGGCCGCTCCCTCGCGGGGCGGTTCGCCGAGCTGGGCCACGAGGTGACGATGGGGACCCGGGACCCCGAACAGACCCGGGAACGAGGCGACGAGGCCACCGCCTGGCTCGCCGACCACGACAGCGTCGCGCTGGCGACGTTCGCCGACGCCGCTGCCGCCAGCGATCTCGTCGTCCATGCGGGCAACGGCCACGCGGCGCTCGATGTCCTCGCCGCGGCGGGGGCCGACAACCTGGCCGGCAAGGTGCTCATCGAGGTGTCCAACCCGCTGGACTTCTCGGCGGGGTTCCCGCCCACCCTGTTCGTCAAGGACACCGACTCGCTGGGCGAACAGGTGCAGCGGGCCTTCCCCGAGGCACGGGTGGTCAAGACCCTCAACACCCTCAACGCCGACCTGATGGCCCATCCCGAGGTGTTGGGCGAGCCGACCACGGTGTTCATGTCGGGCGACGACGAGGCCGCCAAGGAGGTGGTGGCGGGGCTGCTCACGTCCTTCGGTCACGCCGACGTCCTCGATCTGGGTGACATCACGACCGCGCGCGGCACCGAGATGTACCTCGCGTTCTGGCTGCGGGCCATGGGCGCGATCGGCCATGCGACGTTCAACATCCGGGTGGTCCGCTGAGCATCGAGCCGGTCGACGCAGCGCTGCGCGCCGACTGTGCGCGATGTGCGGGGCTGTGCTGTGCCGCCCTGCCCTATGCCCGCGGGCGTGAGTTCCCGGCCGACAAGCCGGCGGGGGTCGCTTGTCCCAACCTGCTGGCCGACTTCCGGTGCGCGGTCCACGACCGGCTGCTCGAGGGCGGCTGGCTGGGCTGTGTCACCTTCGACTGTTTCGGGGCGGGGCAGCAGGTCACCGCCGTCACCTATGGCGTCACCACCTGGCGTGACCGTCCCGACCTCGCGCCGGAGGTGTTCGCGGTCTTCGGTGTCATGCGGGGCCTCCACGAGCTGCGGTTCCTGCTCACGGATCCCGCCTGCCTCGCGTCGCCGTACGCCGCCGAGGCGAGGGCGCTGGACGACGAGGTCGCGCGCCTCGCCGCAGCCACCCCGGAGGTGATCCAGGCCGCCGACCTCGGCGAGCTGCGGAGCCGCGCCGGTGACCTGTTCCACCGCGTCGCTGCCGCGTCCGGCGGACCGAGCCACCGGAGCGCCCTGCTGATGGCCGCCGACCTGCGCGACGCCGACCTGACGGGGGCGGACCTGCTCGGGGCCGACCTGCGCGACGCCGACGTGCGCGGTGCGGACCTGACGCGGACGATCTTCCTCACCCAGGCCCAGGTCAACGCCGCTCGTGGTGACACCGCTACCCGGCTGCCTGACCGGTTGGCGCGCCCTGACCACTGGAGCCCGTGACCCGGGGTCGACGGGTCGTGGATGACGGGGCTTGCGCGCTGGCCTACCGTCGTCGGCATGACCGATGTACGCCACCTCGTCGAGCAGTTCTATGCGCGCTGCTGGAACGCCTGGGACGACGACGCCGTCGACGAGATCCTGGCCGAGGACTTCACCTTCCGCGGGTCGCTCGGCAGTGAGATGAACGGTCGGGACGCCTGGCGTGCCTACCGTGACGAGATCAGGACCGGGGCCGACGACTACCACAACGAGATCCTGGCCCTCGTCGTCGAGGGCAGCCGCGCGGCGGCGCGGCTGCGCTACTCGGGCCACCACCGCGGCACGTTGGGCGGGATGGCGCCGACCGGCCGCAGCTTCGCCTATGACGGGGCCGCCTTCTTCACCGCCGAGGACGACCGGCTCACCAACGCCTGGGTGCTCGGCGACGTCGTCAGCCTGCGCGAGCAGCTCGCCGACCAACCGCGAGGTTAACAATCGCTAACCTCTCGGGCTAGCATGACCGCATGACCTTCGAGCTGTCGCGCGAGCACGAGGAGTTCCGGCGTACGGTCCGCGAGTTCGCGGCGGCACAGATCGCCCCGTACGCCGCCCAGTGGGACCGCGACCACCACTTCCCGACCGACGTCGTCCAGCAGATGGGCGACCTCGGGCTGTTCGGTCTCACCGCGCCTGAGGAGTACGGCGGCGCCGGGCTCGAGGGCGACGACGGGGGCTTCACCTCGCTGTGTCTCGCCATCGAGGAGATCGGTCGCGCCGACCAGTCGATGGGGATCACGCTCGAGGCCGCGGTGGGGCTCGGCATCAACCCGATCCTCAGCTATGGCACCGCCGCCCAGAAGGAGCAGTGGCTGCCCGACCTGGTGGCGGGCCGCACGCTCGCGGGCTTCGGCCTGACCGAGCCGGGCGCCGGGTCCGACGCGGGCGCGACCCGCACCAGGGCCGAGCTCGTCGGCGGCGAGTGGGTCATCAACGGGTCCAAGCAGTTCATCACCAACTCCGGCTCCGAGCTGACCAGCGTCGTCACCGTCACCGCGCGCACCGGGGAGGCGGCCGACAGCGGTCGGCCCGAGATCAGCGCGATCCTCGTCCCCTCGGACACGCCGGGGTTCACCGCCGAGCCGGCCTACGACAAGCTCGGCTGGCACGCCTCCGACACCCACCCGCTGACGCTCGCCGACGTCCACGTCCCCGAGGCCAACCTGCTCGGCGAGCGCGGTCGGGGCTTCGCACAGTTCCTCGCGATCCTCGACGACGGCCGCGTCGCGATCGCCGCCCTCGCCGTCGGCGCCATTCAGGCCTGCCTCGACCTCAGCGTCGACTATGCCAACCAGCGGCAGACCTTCGGTGTGCCGATCGGGCGCAAGCAGGGCCTCGCGTTCCAGATCGCCGACCTCCAGGTGATGGCCGACGCATCGCGACTGCTGACCTACAAGGCCGCGGCCATGCGCGACGCGATGGCCGCCGGCCGCGGGCCGTCGTTGCAGGAGTTCAAGCAGGCCGCCGCGGTCGCCAAGCTCTATGCCACCGAGTCGGCCGTCACGGCCACCCGGATCGCCACCCAGGTGTTCGGTGGCTATGGGTTCATGGAGGACTACGCCGTCGCGCGGCTCTATCGCGACGCCAAGGTGCTCGAGATCGGCGAGGGAACCTCCGAGGTGCAGCGCATGGTCATCGCGCGCGGCCTCGGCCTTCCGGTGGAGTGAGCGGCTAGCCTTCCCGCATGGGGCGACGCTGGAAACGGCTGCTGGGCGAGGCCAGCCGCTTCCTTGCCGTCGGCGGGCTCGCCACGGCGGTGGCCCTCTTCCTGTTCAACTTGCTCCTCCACGGCTATTGGGTCTTCGAGCCGCCGCTGGGCAACCACCCGCTCTGGGCCTACATCGTGGCCAACTTCGTGGGGATGCTGATCAGCTATCGCGGCACCCGCTCGTGGGCGTTCAAGAACCGTGAGCCGGTGCATGCCGACGGCGGCCGGACGGCGTTCCTGCTCATCAACATCGCCACGATGGCCATCCCGGTGGCGCTGCTGTGGTTCAGCCGCAACGTGCTCGGCCTGACCGACCCGCTGTCGGACAACATCGCGGCCAACGTGGTCGGGCTCGGTGCCGGTACGGCGGCCCGCTTCTATCTGTTCCGCCGCTGGGTCTTCCGTCACCCCGATCTCGCCCACACCTCCAGTGTCGGCGTCGTTCACCACCGTCAGCAGGCGATCGACCGCGAACCCCGCTGACGCGCCCCGGACGCGTGCGTCAGTCGACGGTGCCCAGCAGGGTCGGCCCCTCGGCCATGTGGCGTCCGAGGCGATCGGCGATGGCGATGAAGGCCTCGGCGGCGGGGGACAGGGTGCGGTTGTCTCGCCAGGCGAGGCCGATGGTGCGGGGCGGGATGCCGGGGTCGAGACGGCGGATCACGACCTCGGGGTCGTCCTCGTCGACGGCCAGGGCCGGCATCACGGCATGACCGATCCCGGCGCGCACCATCGCCTGGATGGCGCCGTTGTCGCGGCTGCGGAACACCAGGGTCGGGTTGACGCCCTCGGCCCGGAGGCGGGCCTCGAGCTGGCGTTGGGGCGAGGAGTCGAACTCGCCCACCATCGGCATCCCGGTGAGCAGGTGGACGTCGAAGGTCGTGCCGGCGGCGTCGGCCGGCGCCTGGTCGGGCGGGCTCATCAACACGAAGGGGTCGTCGAAGAGCCGCAGCAGCCGCAGCCCGTCCCAGTCGGCCGCTTCGGCGGTGGACTCGACGAAGGTCACCTCCAGCTCGCCCTCGCGCAGGAGCCGGATCAGGCTGTCGGGGTCGTCGGACTCGTGCAGGCGCAGCTCGATGTCGTCGTGGTCGGTGCGGAACTCGCGCAACACCAGCGGCAGGACCCGGATCGAGACGCTCTGGAAGACGCCGACCGCCAGCGCCCCGTGGCGGCCGGCGCGGAAGGCCCGCAGATCGGCCTCGGCGGCGTCGAGCCGCCCCAGCAGCTTGTGGGCGTGCTCGAGCAGCAACCGCCCGAGCGGGGTGATCTCGACCGGCTTGGGACCGCCGGGGCGGTCGAAGACCGGGCCGCCGACGTGCTTCTCCAGGGCCGCGATCTGCTGGCTGACGGCGGACTGGGAGTAGCCGAGGACGTGAGATGCCTCACCGAAGGAGCGCTCCTCGGCCACCGCGCGGAGCGCCGCCAGGTGTCGGAACGTGACGTGCTCGAGGGAACCCATGGTTTCATCACGATATCTGATCAATTAGAGAAGATTCCATCGTTGGACGTGATGAAACTTTCCACCTACCTTCGTGGACATGACGATGAAGGAGGGAGTGACCATGACCATCTCCGACCTGGCGGTCCGCATCGACGAGGCCGGCATCGATGCCGTCGTGCCGGCCCTCCGTGCCGAGAGCGAGCAGCTCGCCGAGATCGCCCGCCGCGCTCACGTCAGCGACGCGCTGACCGACACGCTGACCTCCGACCGCGTGGGCGACATCATGTGGCTGCGCGCCTTCTGCCGCGTGCGCGACGAGCTCACCCGGCTGCACGTCTCCTTCGAACTGGCCGCCTGACCAGCCGACCGCGCGTCGAAACCACCCTCACCCGCACGTCAGCGGGTGGCCCACAGCTCGGTCCATGAGCGACCGAGCTCGGCCAGCAGCTCGCGCAGCAGCGGGAGGCTGAGGCCGACCACGTTGTGGTAGTCGCCCTCGATCGCGGTCACGAACGGGCCGCCGAGTCCATCGACGGTGAACGCGCCGGCGACGTGGAGCGGCTCTCCCGTCGCGACGTAGGCCGCGATCTCGTCGTCGGTCACGTCGGCGAAGTGGACGACCGTCGAAGCGGTCGCGGCGGCGACCCGTCCCGAACCGGTGTCGTGGAGGGCGTGCCCGGTGTGGAGCACGCCGGACCGGCCGCGCATCCGTCGCCACCGTGCGATCGCGTCGTCGGCGTCCGCGGGCTTGCCGAGCACGTCGCCGTCCAGTTCGAGCACCGAGTCGCAGCCGAGCACGAGTGCCCCGGCGGGTAGGTCGTCGCGCGCGGCCACCGCGGCGCTCTTGAGCTCGGCGAGCTGGAGGGCGTGCTCGGCGGGCGGGAGCCCGTCGACCTGGTCCTCGTCGACGCCGGACACGATGACGACCGGCTCCACCCCTGCGCCGCGCAGGGTGGTCAGCCGGGCAGGGGAGGCGGAGGCGAGGACGAGCACGCCCGAAACCCTAGCCCGGGTCAGATGCGGGCGAGCGCCGCGCGGAGCGGGTCGAGGCCGATCGAGCCGAGGTCGAGGGCCGCCCGGTGGAAGGCCTTGAGGTCGAAGTCGGCCCCGTGGCGGGCCTTGGCCTCGTCGCGAGCCTCGAGCCAGATGCGCTCGCCGACCTTGTAGGACGGCGCCTGGCCCGGCCAGCCGAGATAGCGGGCGACCTCGAACCTGATGAAGGCGTCGTCCATCTGGCAGTGCTGGCGCATGAACTCCAGGCCCAGGGCCGGCGTCCATCGCTCGCCCGGGTGGAACCCGAACGGGTTGTCCGCCGGGATCTCGAGCTCGAGATGCATGCCGATGTCGACGATGACGCGCGCCGCACGGAAGGACTGCGCGTCGAGCATGCCGAGCCGGTCGGCGGGGTCGGCGAGATAGCCGAGGTCGTCCATCAGCCGCTCGGCATAGAGGGCCCAGCCCTCGCCGTGGCCGCTGACCCAGCACATCAGCCGCTGCCAGCGGTTGAGCGCGTCCTTGCGATAGGCCGTCTGGGCCACCTGGAGGTGGTGGCCCGGGACGCCCTCGTGGAAGACGGTGGTCACCTCACGCCACGGCGAGAACGTGGACACCGTGTCGGGGACCGCCCACCACATCCGCCCGGGGCGGCTGAAGTCCTCCGACGGCCCGGTGTAATAGATGCCGCCGTCGCTGGTGGGGGCGATGCAGCACTCGATCCGCCGGATCGGCTCGGGGATGTCGAAGTGGACGTCGGCGAGCTCGGCGATGGTGCGGTCGGCCAGCTGCTGCATCCAGTCGCGGAAGGCCTCCTTGCCCGCGATGGTGCGCGCGGGGTCGGCGTCGAGCGCGGCGACGGCCTCGGCGACCGTCGCGCCGGGCACGATGCGCTGCGCGGTGGCGGCCATGTCGTCCTCGAGGCGCTTGAGCTCCTCCCAGCCCCACGCATAGGTCTCCTCGAGGTCCACCGTGGCCCCGAGGAAGTAGCGGCTGGCGAGGGCGTAGTGCTCGCGACCGACGGCCTCGTTCTCGCGGCCGCGCGGGACCAGCTCGCTCTCCAGGAACCGGCCGAACTCGGCGACGGCCTCGCTCGCGGCTCGCGCGTGCTCGGTGAGCTGGGCGCGCAGCGTCCCGTCCATGCCGCTCCCGTCGACCAGGGCGGTGAAGAAGTTGCCGCCGTCACCGGCCTGCCCGGTCCAGCTGCGGACCTGCTCGGCCACCTCGGCGTACTGCCGCTGGGCGACGACGCGACCCTGGTCGGCCTCCTCGAGGAGGGTACGGCGATAGCCGACCAGGCGGTCGGGGATCCCGCCGAGGCGGGCGTCGATGTTGGCCCACGCCTCCTCGCCCTCGGTCGGCATCAGGTCGAAGACCTGACGCAGCTCGTGGAGCGGGCTGGAGATGACACTCAGCTCGGAACGGGCATAGCCGGCCTCCGTCATGGCGACGTCGAGGCTGAGGCGTTCGACGAACGCGTCGCGGGCGACCGCCTCGCGCTCGTCGACGGGAGTGGCGGCCCGGGCCGCCGCCAGCGAGGCCGCGACCATCGCCTCGCGGGCGGCGAACCCGTCGGGGGAGTAGTCGGGCAGCTCGTCGTCATGACCGGTGATCCCGACATAGGTCGCGACGATGGGATCGAGACGGGCGGCGTCCTCGACGAAGCGGTCGGTGATGGCGTCGACGGGGCGGTCGGATCCGGAGGCTGAGGTGGTCACGTCGCGAGCCTACGCAGGTCCCGCCAGCCACCGCCACGGCCTTTGGCGGACGACGTCGGAGGGTCAGCGCGGCAGTCCGCTGGCCTTCCAGGCACCCGACCCGTGGCCGGGGAGGTGGCGCATCCGGCGAGCGGGCAGGGCCCACTGCGACCGCGGGGCCGGCGGCGGCGCGTCGGGCTCGCCCCCCAGGGCGGAGAAGACCGCCACCAGCGCGGCGATCTCCTCCGGCGTCGCGTCCGGGTTGACCACCCGGAGGAGGGGCTGGCTGTCGGTCATAGCGGGATGTTCCCGTGCTTCTTGGCCGGCAGCGAGGCGCGCTTGGTGCGCAGGATGCGCAGTGCCTTGACCACCTCGGCCCGGGTGTTGCGTGGGGAGATCACGCCGTCGATGTAGAGCCGCTCGGCCGCCTGGTAGGGGTTGGCCAGGGTGGTGTCGTACTCCTCGATGAACTCCGCGCGCATGGCCTCGGGGTCCTCGGCGGCCTTGAGCTCGTTGCGATAGAGGATGTTGACCGCGCCCTGGGCGCCCATGACCGCGATCTGGGCGGTCGGCCACGCGAGGTTCATGTCGGCGCCGAGATGCTTGGAGCCCATCACGTCGTAGGCGCCGCCATAGGCCTTGCGCGTGATGATGGTGACCAGCGGGACGGTGGCCTCGGCGTAGGCATAGATCAGCTTGGCGCCGCGCCGGATGATGCCGTCCACTCCTGGTCGGTGCCCGGCAGGAAGCCGGGGACGTCGACGAAGGTCAGCACGGGGATGTTGAACGCGTCGCAGAACCGGACGAACCGGGCGGCCTTCTCGACGCGTCGATGTCGAGGGTGCCGGCGAACTGCATCGGCTGGTTGGCGACGACGCCGACGGGGCGACCCTCGACGCGGCCGAACCCGATCAGGATGTTGGGGCGAACAGCGCCTGGACCTCGAGGAACTCCTGGTCGTCGAGGACGGCGGTGATGACCTCGTGCATGTCATAGGGCTGGTTGGGCGAGTCCGGGATGATCGTGTCGAGCGACCGGTCCAGATCGGTGTTCTCGAGCTCGACGGCCACGTCATAGATGGGCGGCTCGTCGAGGTTGTTGGGCGGCAGGTAGGACAGCAGCGCCTTGACGTACTCGAGCGCGTCCTCCTCGTCGGAGGCCATGTAGTGGCTGTTGCCCGACTTGGTGTTGTGGTGCGCACCGCCGAGGTCCTCCATGGAGACGTCCTCGCCGGTGACGGTCTTGATGACGTCGGGACCGGTGATGAACATCGCCGAGGTCTGGTCGACCATGATCGTGAAGTCGGTGACCGCGGGGGAGTGGACGTGGCCACCCGCGCAGTTGCCCATGATCAGCGAGATCTGGGGATGACGCCCGAGGCGTGCACGTTGCGCTTGAAGATCTCGCCATAGAGGCCGAGGGAGACGACGCCCTCCTGGATGCGCGCGCCGGCGCCCTCGTTGATGCCGATGATGGGGCAGCCGGTCTTGATGGCCAGGTCCATGACCTTGCAGATCTTCTCGCCGTAGACCTCGCCGAGGGAGCCGCCGAAGATCGAGAAGTCCTGGCTGAACACGCACACCTGGCGGCCGTCGATGCTGCCGAAGCCGGTGATCACGCCGTCGCCGTAGGGGCGCCGCTTCTGGAGGCCGAAGTTGGTCGACCGGTGCCGGGCCAGCTCGTCCATCTCGACGAAGGTGCCCTCGTCGAACAGCATCTCGATGCGCTCACGGGCGGACTTGCGGCCCTTCTTGTGCTGCTTCTCGCGGGCCTTCTCGTCCGCGACGCGGACGGCTTCGGCCAGCTTGTACTCCTTCTCGGCCAGCTTGCCGGCGGTGGTGTGGTTGTCGAACGTCGGCGGGGCGGTCGTCTCCTCGCCGGCACCCTGGGAAGTCTGGGCAGTCACGTGGTGGCCTCCTTGGAATCGCTAGGCCAATCTAGTGCCCATGAGCGATGCCGCCGCACCACGCCCGCCCCTGGACACGACGTCCCTGCACGGACTGACCGGAGGTCGGGTCGAATTCGACGTGGAGGTGGTGGCCGCAGCGCCCTCGACCAACGCGCTGGCCGCGGCGCGGGCCCAGGCCGGAGCCGCCGAGGGCCTCGTGATCACCGCGGAGCACCAGACTGCCGGCCGCGGGCGGCTGGACCGCACCTGGGAAACACCAGACCGCGCGGCGCTCACGCTGTCGGTGGTGCTCCGGCCCGTGGTGCCGCCGGAGCGGTGGCCCTGGCTGCCCTTGCTGGTGGGCGTCTCGGTCGCCCGGTCGCTGCGCGCCGTGGGTGCGTCGGCGGAGCTGAAGTGGCCCAACGACGTCCTGCTCGGCGACCGCAAGGTGTGCGGGATCCTCGTCGAGCGGGTCGAGTCCGCCGCCGGCCCGGCCGCGGTCGCCGGCATCGGCATCAACGTCTCCACCACCGCAGCCGAGCTGCCCATCGACGCTGCCACGTCGCTGTCGCTCGCCGGCCTGGACGTCGACCGTACGGCGCTGCTCGCGACGCTGCTGGGCACCTTGGGTGAGACCTACACCGGCTGGCTCGAGGACCCGGCGGCGCTGCGGGCGACCTATGTCGACCTGTGCGCGACGGTTCCGGGCCGCCGGGTGCGCGTGGAGCTGCCGGACGGCACGTCGACGACCGGCACGACCCGCGACATCGCCGAGTCCGGGGGGCTGGTCGTCGCCACGGAGGGTGGCGACATGACCGTGAACGCCGGTGACGTTGTCCACCTGCGCGCGGCCGAAGAGTGAGAGGATCCAGCCGTGGCCATCAACCCCAAGATCCTCAACGAGGGCGAGCAGATCGTCCTCAGCACGCGCACGCACTTCAAGGCGCTGATCATTCCGGGCCTGCTGCTCCTGGTGATCCTCGCGCTCGCCGTCCTGGCCGACACGACGTTCGTCGCCGGCACCTTCGTCTGGGTGCTGTGGGGCGTCGCGGCGCTGCTCGCCCTGTGGTTCGGCCTGAAGCCGTTCCTGGAGTGGCTGACGTCCACCTACACGATCACCGATCGCCGGCTGATCACCCGCACGGGGATCGTCACCCGGCGCGGCCACGACATCCCCCTCAGCCGGATCAGCGACGTCGCCTATGAGCGCGACCTGATCGACCGGATGCTGGGCTGCGGCACCCTGATCGTCAGCGACGCGAGCACCAACGGCCGGGTCCTGCTGCACGACATCCCCGATGTCGAGGAGGCCCAGCGCCGCCTCAACGAGCTGCTCCACCACCGCGACACGCGCTCCGGGTCCCATGACGGAACCTGACCGCGAGGAGCGCCCCACCAGCGAGGAGCTGGAACGGGCGATCCTCCAGGCGTCGCCGCGCCTCACCGCCGGTGAGGTCGCGGAGGCGGCGGGCGTCACCGTCCCCCAGGCCCGGCGGCTGTGGCGTGCCCTCGGCTTCCCGGAGCGGGAGGGCGCCCCCGCGTTCACCGACGCCGACGTCCAGGCCGTACGCCGGGTGATGTCGCTGGTCGAGACCGGGTTGCTCGACTTCGATGCCGCGCTCAACCTGACCCGCGCGGTCGGCCAGACCATGGCGCGGCTGTCGGACTGGGAGGTCGGCACGCTCGTCGATGTCATCGACCACATCGAGGCCGGCGAGCTCGCCTCGGGCAGCCGCATGGCGACCGCCGTACGCCTCGTCGAGGAGGTCAACCCGGCCTTCGAGGACATGCTGATCTATGTCTGGCGGCGCCACCTGGCAGCCGCCGCGGCGCGGATCGAGGCGCTCGGCGCCAACGAGGAGGACCTCGGCACCGTCGACGTGACCGTCGGGTTCGCCGACATGGTCGCGTTCACCGCGCTGTCCAACCAGCTCGACGAGGGCCGGATCGGCGACCTCGTCGAGGTCTTCGAGTCCCGCTGCGCGGACCTCGTGACCGCTCGCGGCGGCCGCGTCGTCAAGAGCATCGGCGACTCGGTCCTCTTCGTCCACGGTGAGCCGGCCGCGGCGTTCGACATCGCCGAGGCGATCATCGAGGTCGTCGGTCGCGACGTGCGCCTCCCCGATGTGCGCGTGGGCCTCGCCTCGGGGTCGGTCGTGATGCGGCTCGGCGACGTCTTCGGGCCGCCGGTCAACCTCGCAGCCCGGCTGACGGCGGTGGCCCGGCGCAACCGGGTCATCATCGACGAGGCGACCGCCGAGCAGCTGCCCACCGACACCTATCAGGTACGCCGGCTCCCGGCCCGGCCGATCCGTGGGTTCGGACTCGTCGAGCCGCTGGCCGCCCGATCGATTTCGTGAGGGTCGATTTCCTGAGGATCGCCTTACCGTCCTGGGCTTCTGGTCCCATCGGGCCATTTTTCGCCATTCCGCCACGCGGCTCGCGTGGGTTTCTTACGGTGTCTGCGTGTACTCAGCTCAGGACGTCCGGGTCGACCCGGCAAGCCGCCGCGTCTGGCGTGGCGACCGCGAGGTCATCTTGTCCCGCAAGGAGTTCGACCTGGTCGAGGCGCTGATCTCACGCGCCGGCCAGGTCGTCAGCCGCGACCAGCTGATGCGCGAGGTGTGGAACACCAACTTCTGGACCTCCTCCAAGACCATCGACGTCCACCTGGGCTGGGTCCGCCGCAAGCTCGGGGACGACACCCGCAACCCCACCCTCATCACCACCGTCCGCGGTCGGGGTCTGCGCTTCGAGCCGGACGCCGAAGAGGAGCGCTCCGCGGTCTGACGGCCGCAGATCAACGCTGAGCCCGTCGTCGCTTTCGCGGCGTCCTGGGGCGTGCACCTAGGCTTCTCCCTCGTGACGTCGCCCGCCTCTCCGCACGCCCCGACGCTGGCCATCATCGGCGGCGGCCAGCTGGCCCGGATGATGGCCGAGCCTGCCAACGCGCTGGGCCTGCCGCTGCGGCTGCTCGCCGAGGCCGAGGGGGTCTCGGCCGCCCAGGTCATCCCCGACCACCAGGTCGGCGACTACCGCGACCTCGACACCCTGCTCAGGGTCACCGACGGCTGCGCCGTGGTCACCTTCGACCACGAGCACGTCCCCACCGAGCACCTCCACGCCCTCCACGACGCCGGCCACGCCGTACGCCCGGGACCTGAGGCGCTGGTGCACGCCCAGGACAAGGCGGTCATGCGGGCCCGCCTGGCCGAGCTGGGCGTCCCGTGCCCGCGCAACGCGGTCGTGTCGTCGGCCGAAGAGGTGGCGGCCTTCGGCTTCCCGTGCGTCCTCAAGACGACCCGTGGGGGCTATGACGGCAAGGGCGTGTGGGTCGTGTCGACCGAGGCCGAGTGCGCCGAGCCGTTCGCGACCGCGGCGGCGGCCGGCGTACGCCTGCTCGCCGAGGAGCTCGTCGACTTCCGGCGGGAACTGTCGGCGCTCGTGGCGCGCTCGCCCAGCGGCCAGGCTGCGTCCTACCCGGTCGTCGAGACGCTGCAGGTCGACGGGATCTGCCGCGAGGTCATCGCTCCCGCGCCCGATCTCGACCCCGCGCTGGCCGGGCAGGCGCAGCAGATCGCGCTGACGGTCGCCGGGGCGCTCGACGTGACCGGGATCCTCGCGGTGGAGCTGTTCGAGACGACCGACGGGCGGATCCTGGTCAACGAGCTCGCGATGCGGCCCCACAACACCGGCCACTGGACCCAGGACGGGGCCGAGACCTCGCAGTTCGAGAACCATCTGCGCGCCGTTCTCGACCTGCCGCTCGGGTCGCCGCGGCCGCGGGAGACCTGGACGGTGATGGTCAACATCCTCGGCGGGCCCCACGACGCCGGCCCACTGTGGAACGGCTACCCGCACGCGCTCGCCCGCGACCCGGGTCTGCGGGTGCATCTCTATGGCAAGGACCTGCGTCCGGGCCGCAAGGTCGGCCACGTCAACGCCTATGGTGAGGACCTGGCCGAGTGTCTGGAGCGCGCACGCCACGCCGCGGCGTGGTTCGCCGGTGAGTTGGGAGACCACAGTGAGTGAGCAGGCTGGTCCGTCCGGTGCCTCCGGGGCACCCCGCGTCGGCATCGTGATGGGATCCGACTCGGACTGGCCCGTGCTCAAGGAGGCCGCTACGGCCCTCGAGGAGTTCGGCGTCGCCTTCGAGGCCGACGTCGTGTCGGCCCACCGGATGCCCGAGGAGATGCTCGCCTATGGCAAGGAGGCCGCCGGCCGCGGCCTGTCGGTGATCATCGCCGGCGCCGGCGGGGCGGCCCACCTGCCCGGCATGCTCGCCGCGGTCACGCCGCTGCCCGTCATCGGCGTCCCCGTCCCGCTGAAGTACCTCGACGGGATGGACTCGCTGCTGTCCATCGTGCAGATGCCGGCCGGCGTCCCGGTCGCGACCGTCGCCGTCGGCAACGCCCGCAACGCCGGGCTGCTCGCCGTACGCATCCTCGGCGCGAGCGACCCCGAGCTGCAGGCCCGCATGGTGGAGTTCCAGGCCGAGCTCAAGGCGACCGCGCAGGCCAAGGGCGAGGTCGTACGACGGGAGTCCGCGGCCAAGCCGCGGGTCGGGTTCGCCTGACCCGCACCGCTGATGCGGAACCGCGTGCGCCCCTCGACCGTCCCACTGCCATGAACATCCGGACGCCCCGCCTGCTGGTCCTCCTCGCCGCGCCCCTGCTCCTGCTCGCCTCGTGCGGCTCGCAGACCACCGATGGCCCTGGCGGCGCCGGTGACGCTGCCGACGCCCCGTCGGGGCCCTACCTGTCCACGACGGTGACCGTCGACGGTCAGGACCACCCGCTCGTGGACGGCAAGCCGATCCGCCTCGTCGTCGACAACGGCCAGCTCGCGCTCAGCGCCGGCTGCAACCAGATGGGGGGACCGGCCACCTGGTCCGGCGGCACGGTCAAGCTCGGGGCGATGGCGATGACCGAGATGGCGTGCTCCGAGCCGCTGATGGCGCAGGACGCCTGGATCGCCGACTTCTTCTCGGGCACGCTGAAGGTCGGCACCGACGGTGACGACTTCACGCTGACCAAGGACGGGACCGCGATGACCTTCACCCCCGAGATCCCCCCGGCCGCTGCTCCGCTCGACGGCACCCGGTGGACCCTGACCGCCCTCGGCTCGGGCTCCTCCCCGGATGCCGCCGTCAGCAGCGTCCCCAACGGCGTCGACTCCGGGTTCCAGATCGACGGCGACCAGATCAGCATCTGGCCCGGCTGCAACACCGGTTCCGGCAAGGTCGTCGTCGGCGACTCGACCATCTCGGCCACCCGGATCGCCACCACGATGATGGCGTGCACCGATGCCCGCGGCGATGTCGAGCAGGAGGTGCTGGCGTTCTTCAACTCGGGCAGCCTGGACTTCGCCATCGACGGTGACACGCTGACGCTCACCTCGGGTGACGGCAAGACCCTGACCTATGTGGCCGGTGACTCCGGATCGGGCTCCGGCTCGGGCTCCGGCACCACCAGTCCCGACCCGTCGGTGATCCAGGGCATCTCGTTCACCCTGACGCAGATCTCGACGGTCGACGGCAACACCGCCACGGGCGGTTCGATCCCGGCCGGCGTGACCGCCACGCTCGAGCTCCACCCCGACATGGCCTTCGTCAACACCGGCTGCAACCGCGGCCGCGGTCCGGTCACCTACGGCGACGGCACCCTGACGGTCGGTCCGCTCGCCCTCACCAAGATGGCCTGCCGGGGACCGGCCGCCGACGTCGACCGCGCCGTCCTCGCCGTCCTCGGCACGGGCGGGCCGGCGACCTGGACCTGGGACGGCAGCGCGCTGGTCGTGTCCAGCGCCGACGGGTCGACGTCGCTGATCTATGAGGCGTCCAAGTAGCCCGCCACGGGGCTGTGGGCGGCGCCGCCGCGCTGTCATGCTGTGAGTGTGGACGGGCACCAGGAACGCAAACCGCTGTTGGTCCGCCGTGACGAGGAAGGCGGTCGAACCGTGCCCGACGGGACGATGTGCTGGGAGTGTCAACAGGCCGGCGTCGCACCGGGCGAGGGCAACTGGATCCCGATCCAGCCCGACGAGCTTGAGCGCTGGCTCCGCACCCACGACGAGGACAGCAACGCCCTCACCGACGCCGACGACGACAGCGAGACCTGACACCGCGCTGGTTGAGGTGGCCTGGGACGTCGCCCGCTGGTTGAGGAGCGAGCGTTGGTAGGACGCCCGCCGGTTGAGGAGCGAGCGCAGCGAGCGTCTCGAAACCAAGGGCCAGAGCGGCTCGCCTGTGGCTCGAAAAGAATTTTGGAAAGTGTCTCATCAGGCGAGACCAACGGCGGCTTTCGAGGCCTGGCTGTCGGTGGTCCCTGGTTGGGTTGTCTTATGAGCAGCCAGCGTGGGGAGCGGGTCCAGCCGCCGGGGTCGCCCGGTGCGGTGCTGGCGTTCGCGCGTTCGGCGAAGGCCGCGGAACTGGCCGCTGGGGTGGACCTGATGGTCGCCGCGGTGGAGTGGGCGGCGATGCACGAGCCGGTCCCGGGGGATGAGGCGGCGTGGTTCGTGGCGGGTGAGTACCTGCCGATCGCTGGGGAGGGTGCGCCGTTGGTGGCGGAGTTCGCGGTCGCGGAGTTCGCCGCCGCGATCGGCATGACCACCGACGCGGCGAAGGTGCTGGTGGGGCGGGCGGTCGAGATCGCCCACCGCCTCCCCAAGCTCTGGAAACTGCTCAAAGCCGGGAGGGTGGCGGCGTGGCAGGCTCGTCGGGTCGCCGACCACACCCTCGCCCTGAACCCCGCGGCGGCTTCGTTTGTGGATGAGCAGGTGGCTGCGGTGGCGGGGAAGATCGGTCCGGTGCAGCTGGAGCGGCTGATCCGCGAGGCGGAGTGTCGTCACATGCCCCAGGTCGCCCAATGGCCCGACGACCCGATGAGCAAGCCCGACACCCGGGGGGTGTGGATCGACACCGACCAGGTCTCCATGGCCGGGCACGTGGAGATGCGCGGCACCCTCGACCTGGGCGACGCCCTGGACCTGGACAAGGCACTGGCGGTCACCGCCGGCCAGCTGGCCCTGGCCGGTTCACAGGAGTCGCTGGACGCCCGCCGCGCTACCGCGCTCGGCGAGATCGCCCGCAACCAGCTCGCGCTCACCTTCGAGGAGCCCGAGGCCCCGGTGGTTGAGGAGCGAGCGGAGCGAGCGTCTCGAAACCACAAGACCGACGGCCGGCCGGTCACCCTCTACCTCCACTTGTCCGACCAGGCCCTGACGGGCGGAAGCGCTGTGGGGCGGTGTGAGAACACCCGGACCCCGATCGACGCCACGACCATCCGCGACTGGTGTGGTCGCGAGGGCGTGCAGCTGACCGTGAAACCGGTCATCGACCTCAACGATCACGTCCACGTGGCCGCCTACGAGGTCCCCGACCGGCTGAAGGAGGCGGTGGGGCTGCGGGATGTGCAGTGTGTGTTCCCGTGGTGCACCCGCCCCGCGAGGCGGTGCGACCACGACCATGTGGTCCCTCACGATGAGGGCGGTGGCACGTGCAGTCACAACATCGCCGCCCTGTGCAGGCATCACCACCGCTTGAAGACGCTGACCTCGTGGCGCTACAAGATGCCCGAACCCGGGGTCTACGTGTGGACCAGCCCCCACGGCTACGTGTTCCTGCGCGACCACACCGGCACCGTCGATGTCACCCCACCCGGGCTCCACGCCGTCCCGGCGTGCCCGAGCGACCCACCCGAGTCCTAGCCCCGCTCAGGTTGACGGATCATCGGTCGGCTCGAAGGTGACCTGCCTTCCGCCGAAGAAGGAGTGCACGTATCCGCAGGTTGCGCAGACCGCGAGCTGCGCATTCGCGTTGAACCCGCTGTTGGCGATGCCCGACGTCAGCACGGTCGCGGAATGGTGCTCGAAGGTGTCTCCCTGACAGACGAAACAGACGAGGCGATGACCTGCTGAGCTGACGTGCTCGTAGTACTTCATGAGGCCTCCCCGGCCTGTGGAACAGCGCGTCACGGCAGCCACGGGCCGTGACACTCGAACCGTACTGCGACCCACCCCGCGAGAGCGATCGCCGCGGGGGCTCAGGATCGCTTGGCGACGAACTCGACGAGGGTGCCGTCGGGGTCGCGGACGACGGCGTTGCGGTTGTCGTTGCCGGCGTCGTACGGCGCGGTGATCGTTGGTGCCCCTCCGGCCACGGCGGCGGCGAATGTCGCGTCGACGTCGTCGACCCAGAACACCAGGGTCATCGCCGGTCGCCCGACCTCGACCTCGAGGCCGTGGACCCGCCGCGCCGCCTCGGCGGTCGAGACCGCCAGGACGAACCCGCCGGCCGCCATCTCGACATGCTCTGGCAGCCCCTCGAGCGGCGTGCGAAAGGTCTCCGCGAGCCCCAGCACGTCCTGATAGAAGCCCAGCGACCGTTCGATGTCGTGGGTGAACACGTTGACCAGACCTGACTCGATCATCCGGTCACCCTAGGAGGACCCAGCCCGACCCGGCGAGTGCTGTACTGCGCGGCGCGGCCCGGTGCTCTAGCGTGCCGCCATGAATCTGGAGGCGGAGCCGCGCCCGCGGCGTCGATGGCGGCGACGACTGCTCACGACGGTTCTGATCATCGCGGCGCTGGTCGCCGCGTCGTACGGCGGCGCGGCGCTCGCGCACGTGCCACCCCCGCACACGATCGTGAGGCTGCTGACGACCGCGCCCTCCGAGCAGGGCCAGCTCTTCGCGACCCGCACCGTCTCGGCGCCCTCGACGCCTTCCGACCTCCCTGTGGCCGGCGACACCCTGGACCTCGCCCGGCAGGTGCCGTGGAAGGGCAAGCATGTGCCGCTCCGAGACGTCCTGGGCGAGACCAAGACCAACGCCTTCATCGTCCTGCACGGCGGCGAGGTCGTCTCGGAGTGGTACGCCGACGGCAAGAGCGCCGCGACCCGGTTCTCATCCTGGTCGGTGGCCAAGTCGGTCATCTCCCTGCTCGTGGGGCAGGCGATCGGACGCGGCGAGCTGAGCGAGGACGACCGCCTCGTCGACCTGGTGCCCGAGCTCGAGGGCGGGAGCGGAGGCTACGACGACATCACCGTGCGCGACCTGCTCGACATGTCCTCGGGAGTCGATGTCGCCGAGAACTACCGCGAGTACTGGCCCTTCACCGGTACGGCGCGCCTGTTCCTCAGCACCGACCTGCCGGGCTACATCGAGGCGCACCGGTCGGTCACCTACGCGCCCGGCACCGACGCCAGCTATCGCAGCGTCGACACCCAGCTGCTCGGCATGATCCTCACCGAGGTCGAGGGCAAGCCGCTGTCCGAGCAACTGACCGAGCAGCTGTGGCAGCCACTGGGCGCCGAGGCCGATGCCACCTGGGACCTGGACCGCGAAGGCGGGCTGGAGAAGGCGTTCTGCTGCATCAACGCCGTGGCCCGCGACTATGCCCGCATGGGGCAGCTGGTCCTCGACGACGGCATGGCCGGTGGCCAGCAGCTCATACCGACGGCCTGGATCGACCGGATCTCGACCCTGGCACCCCGCGAGGTGTCGGGCTGGGGCTACTCGGCGCAGTGGTGGCACGCCCCCGGCAGTGACGACGACCTGTGCGCGGTGGGCGTCTATGGCCAGTACATCTATGTGAATCCGGCCGCCGACACCGTCATCGTCAAGCTGAGCGACTATGGCACCGAGCAGGACGAGCTCGAGACCGTCGACATGATGCGAGCCGTCGCGGCCGACCTCGGTCGGAGCTGAGTCATGGGCATGATGTGGGTCGCCTATCGGCGCGACGAGGAAGGCGTACGGCGGCTCCTGACCGACCCCGACGAGATCGATGAGCTTGGGCTTCGGTCCGGCCCGGCTGCTGCGGCCGGAGGCAGTGGCATCGGTGGCCCAGCTGCTGGCCGACCTCGACGTGGCGTCGCTGCGCGCGCGGGTCGAGCCCGGGGCGATGACGGCCGCCGGTATCTATCCGCGCATCTGGGACGAGCCGGACGTGTTCGACACCGACCTGGCTCCCGCGATCTCGATGCTCGCCGCCTTCTATGCCGCCGCCGCGGCGGCCGGGGAGCACGTGGTGCAGACGCTCTGTTGAGCCGCCGCACGCAGTCCTGGCGGTCGAGGCCGAGGCCGTTCGTAGGCTGGCCGGGTGAGTGACGAGGCGTTCGACCAGCAGTCCTGGGAGCACCGGTGGGAGCAGGCGCTCCGCGAGCACGGCGACCGGCTCGCGACCATGCCGCCCAACCCGCTCCTCGTCGAGGTGGCCAGCGACCTCGCGCCCGGGCTGGCGCTCGACGCCGGCTGCGGCCACGGGGCGGAGGCCGTCTGGCTGGCGTCCGCGGGCTGGACCGTGACGGCGGTGGACTTCTCCGTCACCGCGCTCGACCAGGGTCGCGCGACCGCGCAGGCACTCGGGGCCGACATCGCCAGCCGCGTCGACTGGGTCGAGCACGACCTTGGCCGGTGGGTGCCCAGCCGGGGCCTCTATGACCTGGTCAGCTGTCTCTATGTCCACGTCGCGGGCTCGGTGGAGCAGCTCGTACGCCGGCTCGGCGACGGTGTCGCGCCGGGCGGGACGCTGCTGATGGTCGGCCACCTGCCGGTCGACCCCGCGACGGGCGCGCCCTCGCCCGCCGCCGGCCAGCGCCAGGTCACCATCGCCGAGGCCACCTCGGTGCTGGCGACGGACGGGTGGAAGATCCTCGTCGCGGAGGAACGGCCTCGTGCGGCGGCCGGTACCGGTGTCGACGCGGTCGTCCACGCCGTACGACGCCGTTGAAGCGCACGCCGCTGACGCGCACGCGGCGTGACCGCATCGTGACGCCCTCGTGCTTCCGTGGGTGACGCGCGTCGGGCATCGTGCGACGGATGGGCGCGGGGCGACGGTGGCGGCGGCGAGCGCTGCTCGCGATCACGCTGCTCGCACCGATGCTGGGCGCGTGCTCGGGCGGCGCGGACCCGCTCGATACTCCCTCGGCCACGCCGAGCGCCACCTCGAGCAACGGGTCCGACGGGGTGGTCCGCGTGTTGTTCCTCGGCAACAGCCACACGTCCCGCAACGACGTCCCCGGCACCGTGGCAGCGCTCTGGCGGTCCGCCGACCCGTCGGTCACCGTGGACGCCGTGCTCGGCCCTGGGTCGCTGCACCTCGACGACCGTGGTGACGACCCGGCGACGCTCGACGCGATCGCGTCTCAGCCGTGGGACTTCGTCGTGCTGCAGGCCCAGAACTACTGCCTGAGCGGTTGCTGCCACTACCCGACGACGTCCGCGGAGAAGCTGGTCCGACTGGCGCGCGCCCGGGGGGCGACCCCGGTGCTCTATGCCGAGTGGGCGCGCCGGGGGATCCAGGAGACCGGCCTCATCCTGCGGACCTATGGCCGCATCGCGGCCCACGAGCCTGCCTGCCTGCCCCCGGTCCCCGAGTCGTTCCGGATCGCGCGGCGTCACGACCCCGATCTCGTCCTGCTGTCCGAGGACGGCAACCATGCCGCCCCGGCCGGGTCCTTCCTCGCCAGCGCCGTCCTCGCCGCCGCCATGTCCGGTGAACCGGCCAGCTCGATGGCGGACCTGGATGCCGTCGACGTCGAGCCGCAGGTCCAGGCGGAGCTGAGGGCCGCCGCCGACGAGGCCTTGGCCCGACTCACCGCGGAACGGCGCTGCTGAGTCAGTCGCCGTGCACCCGGCGCCGCAGCGCCTTGGTCTCGCTTCGCTGGCGTTTGTCGGTCAGCCGACGTTCCCGGGCGCCGCGCGACGGCTTCGTCGGTCGCCGTGGGGGAGCCGGCGGGACGAGGGCGGCGCGCAGGATCACGGCCAGCCGGTCGCGCGCTGCGACGCGGTTGCGGTGCTGGGAGCGGTGCTCGGTGGCCACGACGACCAGCCGGCCGTCGACGAGTCGGGAGGTGAGCCGGGCCAGTGCCCGCTGTCGTTGTGTCTCGCTGAGGGAGGCCGAGGTGGCGACGTCGAACTCGAGCTCGACCCGGCTGTCGGTGGTGTTGACCGACTGCCCGCCGGGGCCGGAGGACCGGGAGAACCGTTCGACCAGCTCGGCGGCGGGCAGCACGAGCCCCAGCGGCACGCCCGGACCGGGTGGGATCACCAGGTCGCTGCCCGGCCGGCTCACGAGCAGGACTCGATCGCCTCGGTGACGAACGCCGCGGCCTCCGGGTGGTTGAGGATCAGCTGCCGGGAGTGGTCGGTGGTGTCGACGCCGAGCTCGTGGACGGGCGGCAGGCCCTGGCTCTCGGCGCGGCCGGCGATCAGCTGGGCGTTGGTGACGATGCTGCCGTTGCCGGTCTCATAGGTGACCCAGAGGTTGGCCGGGAGCCGCTTGAGCGTGGAGCCGTCGACGAGGCCGTGGGAGTCGCTGGAGGTCAGCACCGGCGAGATCGAGACGACGGCGCAGGGGGGCGGCGAGACATCAGGCACGGCGGTGTACATGATCGAGTTGCCCATGGAGGAGGCCACCAGCGCCACGTCGAGGGCGCCCTGGTCGCGCAGCAGCTGGATCGCCCTGAGGGTGTCGCCCGGCTCGGCGGACAGGTTGCCGCCGTCGGCGGGGGAGGAGCCGCGGCCACGCCGGTCGAACAGCAGCACCCGGTCACCGGTGGCGGCCGCCACGTCGGCGGCCCATGGCAGCCACTCGCAGATCGTCTGGGACGCTCCCTGCCGCAGCACGACGCCGACGGTGGCGTCCGACGGGCCGACGACCGCGGCACCCAGGGTCTCGCCGTCGTCGCCGGTGAAGGTGACCCGCTCGGCCCCGTCCGGCACGTCGTCGCACTGCTCGGCGAGCGGCGTCGACGGGTCGACCGTGCGATGCCGGTCGAGGTAGTCCAGCACCTTCATGCCTACGACCACGGCGCCGGCCAGCACGACGGCGGCGACCACCGCGATCGCCCCCCACTTCCTCACCGGCGGCGCCACTCGATCGCGGGGCAGGTGTCCATGACCATGGGGATGCCGGCCGCCCTGGTGCGCTCGAACGCCGCCTCGTCGATCACCCCGAGCTGGAACCACACCCCACGAGCCCCGACCGCCACCGCCTGGTCGGCGAACTCGCCGGCCGACTCGGAGCGGCGGAAGACGTCGACGACGTCGATCGGGAACGGCACGTCGGCCAGAGAGGCATAGCCCTGCTCGCCGAGCACGACCGGCGCCGAGGGGTGGATCGGGACGATCCGCTTGCCGCGGGACTGGAGCAGCGAGGCGATCTCATAGGCGGTCCTGGCGGGGTTGCCGGACAGCCCGACGACGGCCCACGTCACGCACTCGTCGAGCATGAGCGCGATGGCGTCCGGGTCGTGCCAGTTGGTCTTCATGGCCCCCACGTTAGTCAGCGGATCGGCGTTCGTAGACTCGAAACCATGGTCGATGCTCCGCTGTTTGCCCTTCCCGAAGAACACCAGACGCTGCGCCAGGTCGTGCGCCAGCTGGCCGAGGAGAAGATCGCGCCGCACGCGGCGGAGGTCGACGAGGAGGCCCGCTATCCCGTCGAGGCGGCGGAGGCCCTGCTCGCTTATGAGCTGCACGCCCCGCACGTGCCCGAGGAGTACGGCGGCCCGGGTGCCGATGCCCTCGCCACCGTGATCGTGATCGAGGAGGTCTCCCGCGTCGACGTGTCGGCGTCGCTGATCCCCGCGGTCAACAAGCTCGGCTCGCTCCCGGTCATGCTGGCCGGCTCCGAGGAACTCAAGAAGGAGTACCTCCCGCGGCTGATGGCGGGCGAGGGCTTCTCCTATTGCCTGTCCGAGCCCGACGCCGGGTCCGACGCCGCGGCCATGACCACGACCGCCGTTCGCGACGGGGACTTCTGGGTGCTCAACGGCGTGAAGCGCTGGATCACCAACGCCGGCGAGTCGGAGTTCTACACCGTCATGGCGGTCACCGACCGCGAGGCCCGGACGCGCGGGATCTCGGCGTTCGTCGTGGAGAAGTCCGACGAGGGCGTCTCCTTCGGCGCCAAGGAGAAGAAGCTCGGGATCAAGGGGTCGCCCACCCGCGAGGTCTACTTCGACAACGTCCGCATCCCCGCCTCCCGGCTCATCGGGGCCGAGGGCGCCGGGTTCGAGATCGCGATGCGCACGCTCGACCACACCCGCATCACCATCGCCGCGCAGGCGGTCGGTGTCGCCCAGGGTGCGCTCGACTATGCCCTGTCCTACGCCCAGGAGCGCAAGCAGTTCGGCAAGCCGATCGCCGACTTCCAGGGGCTCCAGTTCATGCTCGCCGACATGGGCATGAAGGTCGAGGCCGCCCGTCAGCTCACCTATGCGGCCGCCGGCCGCTCCGAGCGTGGCGACAAGGACCTGACCTTCTTCGGTGCCGCGGCCAAGTGCTTCGCCTCCGACGTGGCCATGCAGGTGACCACCGACGCGGTCCAGGTGCTCGGCGGCTATGGCTACACCCGCGACTACCCGGTCGAGCGGATGATGCGCGACGCCAAGATCACCCAGATCTATGAGGGCACCAACCAGGTCCAGCGGATCGTGATGGCCCGCCAGCTCCTCGCCGGGATCCAGAGCCAGGTCTGACCGAGCCTGACGGACCCGCCAGAGCCGATCTAGCCAGCCGCGGTCGCCAGGCCGGCGACCGCGGCCGGCCGGAACCCCCGGAAGGTCATCCACAGACCGACCGACAGTTCCCACAGCGCCACCGGGATGGTGGCGACCCCGGACCACACCGACACCTGGTCGATGACGCCGGCATAGGTCGCCAAGGCCGACGCGAGGAGCAGCGGTGCCCCCGCCAGCCCGAGCGCCGGGATGGCGCGCGGGACCAGCCCGGAGCGATAGAGCAGCCACCCGAAGAGGCCGGCGTTGATCGACGCCATCACCGCGGGGCCGAGCAGGAAGGTCCAGTCCCGGACGGCGACCAGCGCCTGGCCGACGGTGGTCAAGGTCGTCGCGTCGGCTGCGCCGGGCTCGTCGCGGAGCGTGACCACCGCCAGCAGACTGAGCACACCGACGAGGATGATCCCGGCTTCGACCAGCCGTGAGGTGACGAAGCCGAGGGCGACCGACGTGTTCTGACGGCGTACGACGGGATAGACCGCGACCGCCGTGCCGACGCACGCGAAGGCGTTGACGACGTCGAGCAGCAACCCGAGCCTGACCTGACCGGCCGAGCCGGTTCCGAGGATGAATGACGGCTCGGTGAGGACCGGCTGGAGCAGGGCCAGTGCGGGGAACGACGCCGCGAAGGTGAGCAGGTAGAACAGGCCGGCGGCGCGGGCGTTGGCGCGGGTCGGGTCGGGTGTCACGGTGAGGCTCCTGGGCGAGACGGGTACGGGGTGCCAGAAAACGCTAAGCAGCGGCGGCCTCCGTCGTATCGGCCGGAAGGAGGAGCCTCGATCGGTCGCAGGGATGGTCTTGTTTCATCCGCACATCCGTGCGACCATACGGATATGAGCGATGACGACATGCTGGGGCACGCACATCCAGTGGACCCACGAGGGGTGGCCGAGGCCTCGGCGGCGGTGCTGCCGGCGGCGGAGGCCGACGCGCTGGTGTCGCTGATGACGCTGCTCGCGGATCGAAACCGGGTGCGCGTGATGTTCGCGCTGGGCTCGGTCCCCGAACTGTGTGTCGGCGACCTGGCCCTCTCGCTCGGCATGTCTGCCGACCAGTCGTCCTATGCGCTCAAGCAGCTCCGCGCAGCTGGGCTCGTCTCGACTCGTCGCGACGGCCGCGTCATCTATTACCGGCTGCCCGACGGCTTTCCCCATCAGCTGCTGGACCACTGCCTTCGGCAGCTGCTCACCATCTCCGATCGAGAGGCGCTCCGATGACCACGCACCACGACCACGACCTCATGACCAGTCACCAGGGCAGCGCCGGTCACCACGACGCGGGTGGCGGCCTCAGCGCCATGGCGGCCTCGGCGACGCTGCACTGCCTCACCGGCTGCGCGATCGGCGAGATCGTCGGCCTACTGATCGGCACGGCTGCCGGGCTCAGCAACGCCACCACCATCGCACTGTCGATCGCGCTGGCGTTCGGCTTCGGCTACACCCTGTCGGCGATGCCGCTGCTGCGCGCCGGGCTGGACCTGCGACGAGTGCTGACGGTCGTCCTGGCCGCGGACACACTGTCGATCCTCACGATGGAGGTCGTCGACAACCTGGTGATAGCCGTGATCCCGGGCGCCATGAACGCCGGGCTGGTCAACCTGGTGTTCTGGGGCAGCATGGCGCTGTCCCTGGTCGTCGCCTTCGCGGCGGCCTTCCCCGTGAACCGCTGGCTGCTCGGCCGCGGCAAGGGCCATGCGCTGACCCACGAGTTCCACGGTGGTGACCAGCGTCCCGAGGGGTGGCGTCGGATGCTGCCGGCGGTCAGCTCCGCCACCCTCGCCGTCGGGATTGCCACGTTCATCCTCGGAGGTGCGGTGGTCTCGCTCGCCGACCACCTGGGATGATCGACCCATGGCGATGAGCACCTCCGGAGTCATGGGCCTCGCGGGGCGCTATGACCTGCCGTCCTCGTCCACCCCGCGCGCGGCCGACCTGGTCCTCGACGGGGCCCCGCTGCCGCTCACGGGCACGCTGCGCGTCTACACCTGCGGCATCACCCCCTATGACGTGACCCACCTCGGCCACGCGGCGGCGTTCATCTGGTCCGACCTGCTGGCGTCACTGGCCCGCGTGCTCGAGATCAAGACGGTCACCAGCCGCAACGTGACCGACGTCGACGACGTGCTCACCGCCGCCGCGGAGCGGCACCACCGCCACTACGACGAGCTGGCGGTGACCCAAGAGTTCCTCTTCGACCGGGACATGAAGGACCTGTGCATCGCCCGGCCCGATGCCACCCCCCACGCGCGCGCCCACGTCACCCAGGTGATCCAGCTGACCGACGCCCTGACCCGGCTCGACCGCGCCTACGAGCGTGCCGGAACCGTGTTCTTCCGGGCGCCGGCCGACCTCGATCTCGGTGGCCTGTCCGAGGCCGAGGCGCTCGAGGCGTTCGCCGAGTTCGGCGACCGCGCCGAGGACGGCCGCGAAGCGCCCTGGGACGTGCCGCTGTGGAAGCCCTCGCCCGAGGAACACCCCGCGTGGCCGAGCCCGTGGGGCTGGGGTCGACCCGCCTGGCACGTCGAGTGCGCGGCGATGGCCTCGACCGTGTTCGGCGCCAACGTCGACCTCCTGGTGGGTGGCGCCGACCTCGCCTTCCCCCACCACGCCTACCAGGCCGCGATCAGCGAGGCCGCCTCCGGCGTCGCTCCCTTCGCGCGCCGCCAGCTCCACGTGGGCACGGTGCGCTATCAAGGCTCCAAGATGGCGAAGTCGACCGGCAACCTCGTGCTCGTCCGCGACCTGCTCGGCCAGGTTCCGGGCGCGGTGATCCGTCTCCTGCTGCTCAACCGCCGCTGGAGCGAGTCCTGGGAGTACGACGACGCCGCGCTCGCCGCGGCGGCCCGCAGTCTCGAGGATCTGCATGCCGCCGCCGGCCGCACCGCCTCGTCGGGCCGTGATGCCGTGCTGGCCGCGTTGCTGGACGACCTCGACGTCCCCGCGGCGATGGCGATCGCGCTCGAGGAGGGCGGCGAGGCTGCCCGGCTCCTCGCCGACGTGCTCAAGGTCTGAGGACCGGCCTCACCAGCTGCCGTCGGGCGTCGCCGTGATCCCGCTCTGCCGATAGAGCGCCTTCACCGCCTCGTACTCCCGTGCGACGAGCTCGAGGAGCTCCGGAGTGACGACCTCGCCACCGGGGCCGAGGGGCAGGGCGGCGATCGCGCGTTCGACCTCTGCGATCTCGCGGACGAGCGCTTCGGTGGTGGTGCTGGGCTCGATCTCGGCGGGTCGCTGGATCGTCATGGGTCCTCCTGGGTCGTTCACCGCCTGCTGCGGGATCTCGGAGTACCCACAGGCCCGAGCGCGCAAACGCGACCGTACGGCCGCGCTCGGACACCTCACGTCACAGCCCCGGCCCCGAGGTCGCGCACGGCTTCGGGCGGGGTGGGGTCCATGCGCTGCGCCGCGGCGCGGTTCATCGTGAGGTGGCCGCCCAGATAGCCGGACACCCCCGCGACGAGGTTGCCCAGCAGGGCGAGCTTGGTCCCCGTCCGGTGCAGCTGGGCGCCCCGGGCCACGAGGGAGCCTGCGAACAGGACGAGGGCGACCGAGTTGGCCGCGCCGTGGGCGGTCGCGACCTGGCGGTCCGGACCGTCCATCTTCGACCAGTCGGCGAAGCCGGAGGCGACGACCGGGGCGGAGGACACCAGGCCCGCGCCCACGAGGAGGGCCGCAGCGGGCCGGGAGCGGTGCCCGCCCAGGAGGTCGAGCACGGTGGCCGAGGCGAAGGCACCGAGCGGGAAGTCGGTGAGGATCGGGTGCAACGCGTGGCCCAGCCAGGCGCCGTGCCACCAGGACCCCTGCCGCGGCACCAGGTCGCGGGTGGCCTCGGTGGCGGCGGCATCGACGGCGTGCACCGCCGAGCTGTTCTCGACGGCGGTCACAAGTCGCTGCGTGATCGGATCCACGTCCGCTGGGTACCCGTGGGTGAGGTCCGCATGCCTGAGCACGAAGGGGACGAGCATGTCGCAGCTCGAGATCGGCCGCATCACCACCAACATCCCGGCCCGGTTGGACCGGCTCCGGTGGGCGCGCTGGCACTGGTTGGTCGTCATCGGTCTCGGGACCGTCTGGATCCTCGACGGGCTCGAGGTCACCATCGTCGGGTCGATGTCGGAGGCGCTGAAGCCCTCCGACACGGGCCTCGGCATGAGCAGCTTCGACGTCGGCTTCGCGGGGGCGGCGTACGTCGCGGGTGCCTGCCTGGGTGCGCTGTTCTTCGGTCAGCTGACCGACCGGTTCGGCCGCAAGAAGCTGTTCCTCATCACGTTGGGCGTCTATACGGTCGCGACCGTCCTGACGGCGTTCTCGATGAACCCGACGTGGTACTTCGCGGCCCGCTTCCTGACCGGGACCGGCATCGGCGGCGAGTACGCCGCCATCAACTCCGCCATCGACGAGTTGATCCCGGCCCACTACCGGGGGCGGGTCGACATCGCCATCAACGGCTCGTTCTGGGTCGGGGCCGCCGGCGGGTCGCTGCTGACCATCCCGCTGCTCGACCCCAACGTCGTCGACCCTGCCTGGGGCTGGCGGCTGGCCTTCGGGCTCGGGGCCGTGCTGGCGGTCGGGATCCTGATCGTGCGCCGGCACGTGCCGGAGAGCCCGCGCTGGCTGTTCATCCACGGCCGCGAGAAGGAGGCCGAGCGGATCGTGCGCGACATCGAGGACACGGTCGTCGACGAGACCGGCAAGGGCCTCCCGGAGACCGGCGACTCGATCACCATCCGCCAGCGCCGCTCCATCGGCATGGGCCTGATCGCCAAGACCGTCTTCACGATGTACCCCCGCCGCACCATCTTGTGCTTCACCCTGTTCGTCGGCCAGGCGTTCCTCTACAACGCCTTCTTCTTCACCTATGGCGACACTCTCACCACGTTCCTCGACGTGAAACAGACCGGGTGGTTCCTGGCCGTCTTCGCCGCCTCGAACTTCGTCGGCGCCCTGGCGCTGAGCCCGCTGTTCGACCGCATCGGGCGGGTCGCGATGATCTCGTTCACCTACATCGTCTCGGGCGTGCTGCTCGCGATCACCGGGCTGATGTTGGGGTCGCTCACGGCGATCACCCTGACGCTCATGGGGGCGATCGTCTTCTTCTTCGCGTCCGCGGGCGCCAGCTCGGCTTACCTGACCGCCAGCGAGATCTTCCCGATGGAGACGCGCGCGCTCTGCATCGCGTTCTTCTATGCCATCGGAACCGCAGCCGGCGGCATCAGCGGGCCGCTGCTGTTCGGCAGCCTGATCGACCACGCCTCCGGCAGCGGAGACATCACCGCCATCGCCGCCGGCTACTGGATCGGCGCCGCGCTCATGGTCATCGGCGGCATCACCGAGCTCGTGCTCGGCGTCAGGGCCGAGGGCCAGTCGCTGGAGAACATCGCCAAGCCGCTCACCGCGGTCGACGCCTGAGCCGACCGCTCGTCACCGAAGGAGGACACCCCCATGCCCATGCCACCGCCCAAGGCGAGCACCGAGGGCCGTCGCGACCGCCAGGTCTTCCATGAGATGGGACAGCTGGTCCGGGCCTTGGAGCACCGGGGTCCACTGGCCCCGCAGGACCTCGAGGAGGCGGTGGGCGGCCACTACTGGGAGGGCCGCCGCTTCGAGCGCGCTCTCGCCTTCGCCGTCGCCGACGGACTCATCGTGCGTGGCGTCGACGGAACGCTGGCGGCGGTCTGATGCCGGTCGCGGTCGTCACCGGTGCCAGTGCCGGCATCGGACGGGCCGCCGCGGTCGCCCTCGCCCGGGACGGCTACGCCGTCGGGTTGCTCGCCAGGGGCGAGGCCGGTCTCACGGGAGCCGAGGACGAGATCCGCACGGCCGGAGGCACGGCGATCGCCGTTCCAACGGACGTCGCCGAGTACGGCCAGGTCGATGCCGCCGCGAGCCGCGTCGAGGCTGAGCTCGGCCCCATCGACGTGTGGGTCAACGACGGGTTCGCGTCGGTCTTCGCGCCGACCTGGGAGATCAGTGCCGAGGAGTTCGAGCGCGTCACGGCGGTCAGCTATCTCGGCTATGTCCACGGGACGCTGGCCGCGCTGCACCGGATGCGCCCGCGCAACGCTGGGACGATCGTGCAGGTGGGGAGTGCCCTCGCCTACCGCGGCATTCCGCTCCAGAGCGGCTACTGCGGCTCCAAGCACGCGATCCAGGGGTTCACCGAGTCGCTGCGATGTGAGTTGCTCCACGAGCGCAGCGCCGTCCGGGTGACCATGGTCCAGATGCCGGCACTCAACACGCCGCAGTTCGACTGGGTGCTGTCACGGCTGCCTCGGGCTCCTCAGCCGGTGCCGCCGATCTATCAGCCGGAGGTGGCTGCCCGGGCCATCGTGCATGCGGCTCGGCATCCCGAGCGCCGGGAGTACTGGGTGGGTGCCTCGACCGCACTCACGCTGATGGCCAACGCGGTCGTGCCGGGGATCTTGGACCGCTACCTCGGCCGGACCGGCTTCGGTTCCCAACAGGACCAGGCTCCGGATGAGAACCCGCCCGGCGGCAACCTGTGGGAGCCGCTGGACCGGGAGACCGATCACGGGGCACACGGTCGCTTCGACCGGCGCGCCACCGCCCGCAGCCTGCAGTGGGAGGTCACGGTGCGCCGGCGACTTCTGGCCACGACCACCGCCGCTGTCGGTGCTGCCGGGCTCGGGCTCAGGGTGCTGCGGCGAGCGAGGCACCAGCCTCGATGAGCAGGGCGTGCACGAATGCCTGAGGCAGGTTGCCCCGCAGCTGTCGCTGAGTGACGTCGAACTCCTCGGTGAGCAGCCCGGGCGGGCCGCAGGCGGCCCGGTTGCGTTCGAACCATCGTGCCGCCTCGACGTGATCCCCCAGCTGTCCCAGGACCTGAGCCGCCAGGAACCCGCAGAGGACGAAGGCGCCCTCGCTGTCGGCCAGGGCTCGGTCGTCGTGCCGGAACCGGTAGAGGTAGTGCTGGTCGCCCAGATCGGCCAGGATGGCGCCGACCGTTGCCACCGTGGTGGGGTCGTCGACCGGGACGGCGCCCCGGATGATGGGCAGGAGGAGCGCGGCATCGACCCGGGGGTCCGACGGACTGCGCTGCCAGCGACCGCTCGGGTGCCGGCAGTCGGCCGACACCTCCCGCAGGATCGTGTCCGCCAGGTCGAGCCAGCGGTGGCGGTCGGCGCTCGGGGCGAACGGCGCGATGGCCCGGAGTCCCGAGACCGCGATCAGCTGGGAGTGGGCCCAGCGCCCGGCCGTGCGCAGCTCCCAGATCCCGGCATCCGGCTCGTGGCGCCGGGTGGCCAGCGCCTCGACCGCGAGCTCCGCCGCCGCCCACCGATCGTGGTCCAGCCGGTCGAGGCCGGCCGCGGCGGCGTAGAGGTGCAGCACCTCGCCGAAGGCATCGACCTGGAACTGGTCGCCGGCTGCGTTGCCGACCACGGCGCGGCTACCGGGATAGCCGGGCAGATCGAGCGTCTGCTCGGACGGGACCCGCCCGCCCTCGACGGTGTAGGCCGGGCGGAGGCGGGGCCCGTCGGCCAACAAGCGCTCGGTGACGAACCGGGTGGCCGCGTCGAGCAGGTCGGTGGAGCCGTGCCGGGCGACCGCCTGACCGGTGATCGCCTGGTCGCGGATCCAGGCGTAGCGGTAGTCATAGTTGCGGCCCGCTCGCGCTCGCTCCGGGAGCGACGTGGTGGCCGCGGCCACCATCGCGCCCGACGCGCTGGTCAGGCCGTGCAGGACGGCGTACGCGTGTCGTACGTCGCGCTCGGCCCAGGTCGACAGGCGCTGCGGGACCGTGGCCGCCCAGGCCCGCTCGGTGGCCGTCCAGACGTCTTCGGGATCGGGCACGGGTGTCGTGAACGGTTCCAGAGCCAGCTCGAGAACCAGGTCGTGGTGCTGGCCCTCGCGGAGCGGCAGGTCGAGGACCAGCCCGGCGCCGTCGTCGACGCGGGCGGCGTGACCTCCCGTCCACCGCAGCCAGATGTCATCACAGCGGCCCGTCCAGGCGCCCTGGTCGTCGCGATGCAGGTCGCGCAGCGGGGCCTGGCCGAACTCGCCGACGGGTTCGATGACGACCCGGACCACGGCGTCACCGGACACCGCCTCCACCCGCCTCAGCACCACGGCTCGGTCGGGCGAGCTCGGCATCGCCAGCGCCTCGCGAGACTCGACGATGGCGTCCCGAGTCGCCCAGCGGCTGCGCCAGACCAGCGAGCCGTCCTCGTAGTAGCCACCCCAGACGTAGTCGTCGCCAGCCGGCGAGACGGCATAGCCACCCCGCCCGCCCAGCAACGCCGAGAACAGGGCCGGGTCGGCCCATCCGGGGAAGCAGAGGAACGCGAACTCTCCGCGCGGCCCCACCACCACGCCCCGCTCGCCGTCGGCCAGCAGCGCGTAGGCACGCAACACGTGCGGCGCGAAGTCGTACACGTCCCCGTGGGTGCCCGGCAGGCCGGGCCCTCAAACGGTGAGGCCCGGCCTAGGGCAGCCCCTTCGGCGTGCAGAGTGACTTGCCGACGTGGGCGGTGTCGTCGGCGATGATCTTGGCGAAGAGCGCCTTGGAGCGCTCGGGGTCCCAGTGGATATAGCCGTCGAGCACCGGCACGGTGCAGCTCATGCCGCCCTTGCCGGAGATGTGGGTCATCGCCCAGGCCATCCGGCCCAGCGCGATCGGGCCGGTGCCCTCGCTGATGCGCAGTCCGTTGGAGGCCATCCACAGGTTCCAGTAGCGGACCGGGTTGACGACGGACCAGGGCGAGACCGCCTTGTGGCCGACGGCCGAGACGACCTCACGCTGGTGGACCACCCGGGTGAAGTCGCTGTCGGCATAGACGTGGCGCGACCGGGCGTAGCCGAGGGCGGTGATGCCGTCGGCCTGTTGACATCCCTTCGGGATGTCGAGGTTGGCCAGCGGGTCCTTCATGGCCTCGGTGGGGCAGATCTCCACCCCGTTGACCGCGTCGACGGCGTTGACGAAGCCGCCGAACCCGATCTCGACGTAGTGGTCGACGCGGATGCCGGTGTCGGCCTCGATGGTCTTGACGAGCAGCTTGGGTCCGCCGAAGGCGAAGGCGGCGTTGATCTTGTTGCTGCCGTGGCCGGGGATGTCGACATAGGAGTCGCGGGGGATCGACAGCAGCAGGTTGGGCCCGTCGCCCACGTGGAGCAGCATGATGGTGTCGGTGCGCTGCCCCGAGGCGTTGCCGGTGCCGAGCTTCTTGCGCTCCTCCGCGGAGAGCCCGGCGCGTGAGTCGCTGCCGACGATCAGATAGGTCGTGCCCGGCTGGTCGTCGGGGCGGCCCGAGCCCGGGAACGCGTTGACCTTGTCGATGCGTGACCACGCCCACAGCGGCACCGCCATCAGGAAGACCAGCCACAGCACGACCACCAGGCGCAGCCAGAACCAGGGCCCGAAGCGCCGCTTGCGTCGCGGTGCGTCGGGGGAGGGGGCCAGTGGCGGCGGGGCCGGCTGGACCGGGGGTCGTCCCGTGGTACGGCGCGGGGCGGTGTCACCGGGCCCGGCGCCGGAGGCGGTGCTCTGGCGCGGCATGGTCGGCATCACGCGCGTCGCGTCGGGGTTGACCGCACCGGCGCCGGCCATCGGTCGGGTCTCGTCGGCAGCTCCGCCAGCGGCGGGCGTTGCGGGGTCGGGCCCATAGAGCCAGTCGTACTCGGGGGTGCCCCGCTGGGGGCCCGTGCCGGGCTGGGGACCGTCCGCCATGCCCATGACGGTAGCGAACATCCCCACACGAGGTGATGTCGGCGCGTCGCGCCCGCGTGTGACCGGTGTGACTGGTGATACTGGATGACACCACCCTTGCCACTTCCCCAGCAAGAGAGGGAGTCGATGTCGACTCGTCCTTCCCCCGAGTCGCTGCCCGGCCCGCGGCGTTCACCTGGCCCGCGCGCCTCCAGCGCCGACCGCGCCGCGCGGGTGCGCTTCCGGCGCGCCGTGGCCCTCATGCTCATGACGCTCGTGCTTCCCGGCTCGGCCCAGCTCGTGGCCGGCGACAAGCGGATCGGGCGGGTCGCGCTCCGGATCTGGCTGGTGCTGCTCGCCGTGGGACTGGCGACCTTCCTGGCGGTGCTGATCCACCCGGGGCTGGCCTTCAGCCTGGGCGCCAACACCACCCTGCTGGGCGTGCTGCGCCTCGTCCTGGTCGTGCTGGCCCTCGGCTGGGCTGCCCTGTTCGTCGATGCCTGGCGGCTGGGCCAGCCGCTGAGCCTGCAGCAGAAGCAGCGGCTCACCGTCGTCGGCCTCAACGGCCTGCTCGCGTTCAGCGTCGCCGGCGCCCTGCTGTTCGGAGCCCACCTCGTCGGCGTCCAGCGCGACCTGATGATCACCATGTTCGGCAACGGTGACGCGACCGGTTCCCACGACGGTCGGTTCAACGTGCTGCTGCTCGGCGGCGACTCCGGCGCCGGACGGTGGGGCCTGCGACCCGACTCGATGACCGTGGCGAGCATCGACGCCGAGACCGGCAAGACCGTGCTCATCGGCCTCCCGCGCAACATGGCGGACTTCCCGTTCGCGGACGGCTCGGTGATGGACAAGCAGTTCCCCCACGGCTTCGACTGCGACGGCTGCTACCTCAACGGCGTCAGCACCTGGGCCGGTGACCACACCGAGCTGTTCAAGCACTCCAAGAACCCGGGCGTCGACGCCACGATCATGGCCATCGAGGGCATCACCGGCCTCAAGATCAACTACTGGGCGATGGTCAACCTCGAAGGGTTCAAGGATCTGGTCAACGCCGTCGGCGGCGTCACCCTCAACGTGCGGCAGCCCATCCCCGTGGGTGGCCTCGGCAGCGACGTCACCGGCTACATCAAGCCGGGCGTCCAGAAGCTCAACGGTTTCGAGACCCTGTGGTTCGCACGCTCCCGCGAGGGATCCGACGACTACTCGCGGATGGCGCGGCAGAAGTGCGTGATGAACGCGATGCTCCAACAGATCAGCCCCCAGACCGCGGTCGCCAACTTCGAGAAGATCGCCAAGGCGAGCACCGAGCTGATCTCGACCGACCTGCCCCGCAGCGAGGTGGACAACTTCATCTCCCTGGCCATGAAGGCCAAGAGCCAGCCGATCGCCACGGTGTCGCTGGTCCCGCCGATGATCGACACCGCCCACCCGGACATGAGCGTCATCAGGGCGGCGATCAGCGACGCGATCGACCGGTCGGAGAACCCCGACACCGCCAAGGCCGCCAAGCATCACAAGAAGAAGTCCGGCCAGGTGGTCACCGGAGGTTCGGTCGGGTCGCTCGGCGACGGCTATGCCGCCAACCAGTCCCAGGACCTCGGCGCCGCCTGCTGACGCCGTAGGGTGGCGGTCGTGACCGACCGGACCGACCCACGGATCGTCGCGGTGGTCGTCACCTTCAACCGGTCCGAGCTGCTCCATCGACTGCTCGCGCGCCTGCGCGAGGTGCCCCAGGTCGCCGAGATCCTGGTCGTGGACAACGCGTCGACCGACGGCACCGGCGACTGGCTCGCCGCCCTCCCGTCGGCGAGCCCCCCGGTGCTCGGCCGGACCCTCGACCACAACACCGGCGGCGCCGGCGGCTTCCACACCGGGATGGCCTGGGCGCTGGAGCGGCAGGCCGACCTCGTCTGGCTGATGGACGACGACGGCCTCCCCGAGACCGACTGCCTCGCCCGGCTGTTGGACCACCGCGGCGAGCTGGACTTCTGGGGCCCGGTCGTCGTCGACGAGGCCGACCCCGAGCGGCTGGTCTTCCCGATCCGGTTGCCGGGCGGCACCCGCGTCGTCCACGCCATGGACGACGTACGACGCGCCGCCGTCGACGGCTTGATCCGCGACGTGGTGATCCCGTTCAACGGCGTGCTGGTCAGCCGCGAGCTGGTCGAGCGCATCGGTCTGGTCCGGGAGGAGTTCTTCATCTGGGGCGACGACCACGAATACCGGCTGCGCGCCGAGGAGGCCGGTGCCCGGATCGCCACCGTGGTCGGCGCGGTCGTCCGCCACCCGTCGGTCGGGGAGCTGGGCACCCCGATGGCCTTCGGCCGGACGACCTACAACCACAGCCCGAGCGACCTCAAGCACTACTGCATGGCCCGCAACAACCTGCTCAACCTGCGTCGCTACAAGGGCTGGCCCCACGCGGCGGCATTCGTCGCCAAGACGGCCTGGTTCTATACCTTCACGCGCCCCAGCCTGTCGCGGCTGCGGCTGTCCGCCGGTGCGATGCGCGACGGCCTGCGCGGCGACTTCACCGGACACCAGAGGTTCTTGTCATGAGCGCGCCCAACCCCGAGCGGGTCGTCGCCGTCGTCGTGACCTTCAACCGCGCCGACCTGCTGGACCTGATGCTGGACGGCCTGGCCGCCCAGACCCGGCCGCTCGACCTCGTCGTCGTGGTCGACAACGCCAGCACCGACCACACCGCCGACGTGCTCGCCGCCCGCACCGACCTCCCCCTGGAGGTGCTGCACGAGGAAACCAACACCGGTGGGGCCGGCGGCTTCCACCGCGGGCTGCGGATCGCCCACGAACGCGGCGCCGACCGGATGTGGCTGCTCGACGACGACGTCGTCCCGGCCGCGGACTGCCTCGAGGTGCTGCTGCGCCACGACGAGCCCTGCCTGATGGTGGTCCGCGAGGACCGGCAGGGCCGCCTCGTGGAGAAGTCCGCGGTCCACTTCGACCTGACCAGCCCGCTGGCGATCCGGCCCAAGCGCGACTCCGTCGAGACCCGCTACGCCAGCCGGGCGGCGATGCCCGAGCTCGTCGACCTCGACGTGGTGGCCTTCGAGGGTTTCCTCGTCCAGCGCCGGGTGGTCGACGCGGTCGGACTCCCCGACGAGCGCTACTTCATCTTCTATGACGACGTCGACTTCGCCCTCCGGGCCCGCCGCGCCGGCTTCCCGATCAAGGCCGTGCGGGACGCCGTCCTCGTGCGCCAGCTGGACTTCGACCAGCAGCACGCGCTGGACAGCTGGAAGGGCTACTACATGTACCGCAACCTGTTCGTCGTGCACCGGCGCTACGGCGCCAACGCACTCGTGCGGGCCAAGCCGTGGCTCATCACCGCGGCCGTCGTCCTCCTCAGTCCACTCCGCGGCGGACGGGCCGAGGCCCGCAACGTGGTGAGGGCGCTGCGTGACGCACGCCGCTTCCCTCGCGATGCCGGGCACGGCCTCCAGCCTCGCTAGACTTGGCCGCCGCCCCCGACCCCAGGAGTGCCTCCTTGTCTGCTGCCGCCACCGACCTGCCCGACCTCGTCATCGTCGGGTCCGGGTTCTTCGGTCTCACCATCGCCGAGCGTTGCGCCAGCGAGCTCGACCTCAAGGTGCTCGTGCTCGAGCGGCGCTCCCACCTGGGCGGCAACGCCTACTCGGAGAAGGACCCCGAGACCGGCGTCGAGGTCCACAAGTACGGCGCCCACCTCTTCCACACCTCCAACGAGCGGGTGTGGGACTACGTCAACCGCTTCACGTCGTTCACCGACTACAAGCACCGCGTCTTCGGGAAGTACCAGGGGCAGGTCTACTCCCTGCCGATGAACCTCGGCCTGATCAACCAGTTCTTCGGCCGCAGCCACACCCCCGACGAGGCCCGCGCCCTCATCGCCGAGCAGGCGACGAGATCGCCACCGAGGACGCCACCAACCTCGAGGAGAAGGCGATCTCCCTGATCGGACGGCCGCTCTATGAGGCGTTCATCAAGGGCTACACCGCCAAGCAGTGGCAGACCGACCCCACGCTGCTGAGCGCCGACATCATCACCCGGCTGCCCGTCCGCTACACCTTCGACAACCGGTGGTTCAACGACACCTACGAGGTCTGCCGGTCGACGGCTACACCGCGTGGCTGACCAAGATGGCCGACCACCCCAACATCGAGGTGCAGCTCGACACCGACTTCTTCGACGTGGCCGACCAGTTCAAGGGCAAGGTCCCGGTCGTCTACACCGGCCCCGTCGACGAGTACTTCGGCAATTGCGAGGGCCGGCTCTCGTGGCGCACCGTCGACCTCGAGGAGTCCGTCGAGGACGTCGACGACTTCCAGGGCACCGGCGTGGTCGGCTTCTACAACGACCAGGACGTCCCGTTCACACCCGGATCATCGAGTTCAAGCACTTCCACCCCGAGCGGGTGAAGACCCACCTGCCGGGCAAGACAGTCCTCGTCCACGAATACTCGCGCTTCGCCCAGGAGGGCGACGAGCCCTACTACCCCGTCAATACCGCCGAGGACCGCGCCAAGCTGTTGAAGTACCGCGACCTGGCCGCGAAGGAGCCGATGGTCCTGTTCGGGGGCCGGCTCGGCACCTACAAGTACCTCGACATGCACATGGCGATCGGGTCGGCGCTGTCGATGTTCGACAACAAGATCCGGCCCCACTTCGTCGACGGGGTGCCGCTGACGAGCGGCGGCGTCGACGACTGACGAGCAGTCGAGCGGTCGGTCGAGCGGTCAGTCCAGCGTGGCGGTCGCGTAGACCAGCGGGTGGTCGGAGATCCGACCCCGGGTGCTGTCGTCGCGGACATAGCCGGAGAACGAGACGTCCGACGTGCCGAAGATCCAGTCGATCCCGCTGATGCCGGCGGCCACGACACCGCCACCACCGGTGATCCCGTGGAGCGCCTCCTCGCGCTCGTTGAAGTCGCCGGTGAGGAAGACGGGGTAGCCGGTGTCGGCGTGCAGGGTGCGCATCAGCGAGGCCTCCTTGGCCGTCGCCACGTCGCGCCAGTGCTGGTTCTGACCCCGCTGCTTGTTGCTGACCGGGTTGTGCACCGACATCACCCAGATGCGCTGTCCGGTGACCTGGTGCTCGAGGAGCACATAGGGGAGCGGGACGGGCTGCCCCCGGAAGTAGGGGAAGGTGCTGGTGTGGGACTCGACGAGCTGCCACACCGAGGGGTTCCAGGCGATGGAGTTGCGCACGCCCTTGATGCCCATGGTCATGCCGGGGAAGACGCCCCAGCCGGTCGCGCCGACGAACGCGTTGTGGTTCTCGGGTTCGTATTCCTGCAGGCCGACGACCGAGATGCCCAGAGCCTTGATCTTGGCCGCAGCGGCTCGCGTGCGGTCGGCGCCGTTGGAGTACTTGCCGGCGTTGCCGCCGTCGCTGTGGGAGGCACCCAGCACGTTGAGCGTGGCGATGCGGAACTCGGTGGGGCCGCCGGTGTCGCTGGTGTCGGCGAGCGTCTGGCCGAGCGTCTCGACCCGGTCGCGCAGCGCGGGGGTGTCGAGATGCTTCGGGCGGTGGCGCAGCTTGATCTCGTCCGGGCCGGCGAGCTTGACCTCCTCGGCCATGGGGACGCCCTTGGCGTTCTCCCACTGGGTTTGGTCGACGTCGTCGGAGCCGGGCTCGACGGCGCCGGAGAGGTCGGTGACCGCCCGCGCGTCGTTGATGGCGTGCTGGGTGAGGGTCAGTCCGCCGCCCACGACAGCGGTCACGGCGACCGCGGCGACGAGGAGCCGGGGCGACAACGCGTAGATGAACGGCAGCTTGCCCTGGCGCGCATCGGGGTCGACCCGCCGCCCGGTGTGCTTGCCCACGCGATCGACACCCTTCCCCGAGGTCTCATTGCGGTTGGAGGACATGTCCGAGCAGCCGAACGAACGGCGCGGCTGTCCGACCGTGACGGTTCCTCAGCATACCTGGTGCACGTGTCGGGCTCGGGGTCTTCGGGGAACACAGGTCCTGTGGTTATTCTGAGCCCCGCAGGGCCGGGGGATTGTCCGTTATCGAGGTTCGGGGGTTTGGTGCGCCGTCTGACGCTGCTGACCGGTCTCATCCTGTCGTTCGCCATGGTGTTCGGGGCTACGCCCGCTGTCGCCAAGTACGAACCTCCGGGCGGGGCGATCTTCAACATGCCCCACCCGTGGGGCAAGGATGCGGAGCGCTACAAGATCGTGCGCACGATCGAGACCGCGATCCGTCACGTGAGTCCCACCAAGAAGGACCCCAAGCCCTTCGTGCTGGTGACCTCCTTCCTGTTTGACCGTCGCTCCTCGGTCGACGCCCTCATCGGTGCCTGCAAGCGCGGCGTCTCGGTGCGGGTGATCCTCGACGAGGACATCATCAACAACAGCGAGCGGCGCCTGGTCAAGGCGCTCAACGGCGACAACGTCAAGGACCGCAACGGTGACGGCAAGCCCGACACCAAGCCCCAGACGGGCAAGTGCGGCCGACCCAAGCCCAAGAAGGACGCCAACGGCCGGATCGTGCACGACAAGGTCGGCCGCGTGGTCACCCAGAAGTCGACGATGAGCTTCAAGCAGGCGCGCGCCAGCGTGCTACGGCCCAACAGCAGCCAGGTCACCTGGGGCAAGGACGCCAGCTACGTGAAGCGCTGCGACGGCAGCTGCCGCGGACCTGGCGGCAACATGCACGCCAAGTTCTATGTGTTCTCCCACTCCGGGACAGCCAAGAACGTCGTGATGGTGAGCTCCTCCAACCTCAACCGTGGCGGCGCCCAGCTCGGGTGGAACGACCTCTACATCATGCGAGGACGCCCCAAGAGCGTGCAGGCCTACAAGACCATCCACCTCAACATGACCGACGACATCAAGGCCCCGGTCGACAAGGTCCAGGTCACCGACGGACCGTTCGTGAGCCGGTTCTTCCCGATGCGCAAGGCCACCAAGAAGAACGACCCGACCCTCCAGGACCTCAACAAGATCAAGTGCACCAGCGCCATCGGTCGCACCCAGATCAACGTGTCGATGTTCTATTGGAAGGGTCCGCGCGGCGACTACATCGCCGACAAGCTGCTCGACCTGGCCCACCACGGCTGTCTGGTCAACATCGTCTATGGCGCGCCGTCCCGGGCGATCGCGGCCCGCTTGCGAGCCGCGGCCGGCAACCACGTCATCAGCCTCTATGACAGCCGGTGGGACTTCAACGACGACGGCACCCAGGACGTGCGGACGCACTCCAAGTTCATCCTGGTCAAGGGCACGGTCGGCAAGGACCGATCTGCCTACCAGGTGTGGACCGGCACCCAGAACTGGGTCTCCGGGTCGCTGAGCCTGGGTGACGAGAACAGCCTCAACATCAACATGCGCTCGGCCTACGCCAAGTACCTCGGCAACTGGGTCAAGATCCGCAACCACTCCCGCCGGCTTCCCTACAGCCTCTACCCGCCGCCGCCCGACCCCACCCCGTGACCCACCCGCACCCCCCGGCTCCACACCGCGTCGCGCTCCACGTCGGCGCGCCCAAGAGCGGGACGACGTTCCTGCAACGGGCGCTCTGGAAGAACCGCGACGAGCTTCGCGCGGTCGGTGTCGCCTGCCCGGGGGAGCGGGCCAGGGACATGTTCGTGGCCGCCATCGAGATCCGCGAGGCGGCCAAGAGCTGGGGCTATGACCAGGAGACCATCGCCGGCACCTGGGACCGGCTGTGCCGTGACGCCCGGGCGTTCCCGGGCATCACGGTGATGAGCCACGAGCTGCTGAGCGCCGGCACCCCCGACCAGATCGCCCACGCGTATGCGGGGCTCGACGGGCTGGAGACCCACCTGGTGCTCACCGTGCGCGACCTGGCGCGCCAGATCACCTCGGAGTGGCAGGAGCGCGTGAAGAACGGGTCGGCCATCTCCTTCCGCAAGTTCCAGCGCGGCGTCGTCAAGCAGATCGAGGGCGGCGAGCTGTTGTCGCTGTTCTGGCGCTACCAGCACATCACCGGCATCACCGACCGCTGGGCCGCCGACCTGCCCAGCGACCGGGTCCACATCGTGGTCGCGCCGCAGAGCGGGGCGGCGCCCGACCTGCTGTGGCACCGGTTCGGCCAGGCCGTGGGCTTCGACGCCACCGCGCTCGACCCGTCCACCGGCGTCACCAACCAGACCCTGGGCCCCGCCCAGGTCGCCCTGTTGCGCCGGGTCAACCAGGCCCTCGACCATCGCATCCGGCAGCCGCGCTACGGCCGCGTGGTCAAGTCCTACTTCGCCCAGCAGGTGCTCGCCGGTCAGCAGGCACCCAAGCCGGCCACCCCGCCGGCCCTGGTGGAGGCCCTGACCGGGGTGGCCGAGGCGGTCAACAAGGACGTCGTCGCGCGGGGATACCACGTCTATGGCGACCTCGCGGAGCTGATCCCCGTGCCGGGAGCCCCCGGGGCCGTGCCGCCCGATCGCGTCGCCAAGAGCGATGAGCTCGACGCGGCGGCCCAGGCCATCGCCGACCTCCTCGTCGATCGCGCCGAACGCCGGGCCAAGGAGCCCGAGGCCGACGCCGTCGACGACCCAGGTCCTCTCAGCAGGCGTGTGCTGGGGCGGCTGCGTCGTTCACTAGGGTGACGTCCATGAGCAACGGAGCGGGTCGGTCCCGCGTGTTCCTGCACGTCGGGAGCCCGAAGACCGGGACGACCTTCCTCCAGAGCGTGTTGTGGTCCCAGCGCGACCGTGCGGCGGCACAGGGCCTACTCCTCCCCGGTGAGCGATTCGACGACCACTACCTCGCCACCCTCGACCTGCGTGGGCTGTCGGGACGCCCTGTCCACCCGCTCCGATCGGTCGGGATGTGGGCCCGGCTCGTCGCCGACGCGACCGCACACCGCGGCACCACCCTGATCTCCCACGAGCTGTTCGCGGCTGCGACGGCCGACCAGGCGGCTCGAGGGATCGCCGACCTCCACCAGGGCGGTGCCGAGGTTCACGTCGTGCTGACGGCGCGTGACCTGGTGCGGCAGCTCACGGCCGAGTGGCAGGAGCACGTCAAGCACCGGTCGACCAAGACCCTCGAGCAGTTCGTCGCCGACGTGCGCGGCGACGCGTCCCGGACCAGCTGGTTCTGGCAGGTACAGGACTTCGCGGGGGTGCTCGAGCGGTGGGGCGCCACGCTGCCCCCGGACCACGTCCACGTGATCACCGTCCCGCCGGCAGGAACCCCACCCGCCGAGCTCTGGCAGCGGTTCGCCACGCTGCTGGGCCTCGACCCGGCGGCCTTCGACACCGACCTGCCTCGCTCCAACACCTCGCTGGGCCTGGAGCAGGCCGAGCTGCTGCGCCAGGTCAACGCCGCCCTCGGCGACCGGCTCCCGCTGCCAGGCCCCTACCCGCTCGTGGTCAAGAACGTGCTGGCCCATCGCATCCTGGAGACCTATCCCGGCACCAAGCTGGCGCTGGCCCCCGACGACGCGGCCTTCGCCGCCGAGCAGTCGGTGGCGGTGGCCGACCGGATCACGGCCCTGGGCATCGACGTGATCGGTGACCTGGCCGAGCTGACGCCGCCCGCCCCGGACAGCACTGACGCCGCTGCCGGCTATCAGGTGCCCGGTGCGGACGCCCTGCTGCCGCAGAGTGTCGCGGCCATCGCGGACCTGCTCGTCGTGGTCAACAACCGCCGCAAGGCGCAGGACCTGATCTCACAGGCCACCGACCACCCGGTCCGGTTCGCGCTGGTGCAGAGCGCCCGAACCCGCCCCTCGCTGCAGCGGCTGCTGGGGCTCTATCGCCGCCTCCGCGCCCGCCGCTGACCCGCGGCGTCACCACTCCTGGGACGTCTGGTCAGGGTGGGCTCTTGTGTGAAGCGTGTGACAGCAGCGCACCAGTGAGGCTAGAGTCACGGGCGTTAAACGAGCATTGTCGCGCAAGTTCTTCCGTTTTGCCGCGACGACACGCCGAGGTTCGGAAAGGTTGGCCCCATGACTCCCACCGCTCGTCGCCCAGCTCGGGGGCTCGTGCTGTCCGCTGTCATCGGTGCCTTCGCGCTCGCGGCGGGGCTCGTCCCCGGCGCGACGTCGTACGCCGCGACGCGCAAGGCCGATCCCGCCTCCGAGACCATCCGGATCGCCTCCTACAACGCCGGCTCCATGGTCAAGGTCAAGGGCAGCGTCCGCGACGTGCAGGGCCTCATCGACGACGGGGTCGACGTCATCGCGCTCCAGGAGTTCTCCAGCGGCGAGAAGCGGGCCGCGGTCCGCGCCGACTTCCTGGACTGCGAGACCTGCCTCTATGACGGCTACATGCCGGTCGAGGCGGTGCCCGGCGGTCAGCCGATCCTCTACCGGTCCGACAAGTTCACCCTCGTCGACGCCGGCATGGTCCAGGTCAGCAAGGACACCTATGTCGGCTCGCGCGGCGCCGGCCCGTCGACGCTCCGGGCGAAGTGGATCACCTGGGTCCGCCTCAAGTCGATCGCCACCAACCGCCAGATCTATGTGCTCAACAACCACGCGGTGCCCACCGTGCAGCGCGGTGACGGCAGCCCCAACGCGCGGCTGCCCAAGCGGGTCAAGCTCTACAGCCAGCACATGGCCGGGCTCCAGGCGCTGGTCAGCCAGATCCAGACCACCACCGGCGGCGGGATCTATGTCGTCGGTGACCTCAACGTCAACTACCGCACCGACAGCGTGCTGGCCCCGGACGTGTTCCCTTATGCCACCCTCACCGCGGTCGGGATGACCGCGACCTATGCGACCCTCGGGATGCCGGAGCACGGCACCCACGTCCTGCCCAACGGTTTCGACAAGCGGCTCATCGACTACGGCTACTACCAGCCACGTCGGTGGGTGTCACCCTCGGCCCAGAACATCCTCGAGGGGTTCCGCTCCGACCACCGCCCCTTGGTGATGGACTACACGCTCTACAACCGGGCGTGCTTCTCCCACCACGTCAACATCTGCCTGCCGGCCGACTCCTGAGCCAGGACCCGGTCCGCGCGCTCAGCCGTCCTCGCGGCGAGCCCGCCGCAGTGCGCGCCGGGCGAGCCCGGTCGGCGTGCGGTTCTCGACCTGACGAAGGAGCGCGTCCCGCTCCTCGGTGAGCTCCTTGACGTCGCGGATCATCTGCTCGATGGCGCGAGCGGCGACCTCGACCATCTCGGCGTCGGTGACGTCGTCGGGATAGGCGCCGCCGTCGCGCACGGTCGGTGAGACCAGGTCGTCGAGGTCGCCCACGACGGGATAGCCGCCCGCGCGGATGGCCGCCACCGCCTCGGCGCTGCGCTCCGCGAGGCGCGCCGCGTGCTCGGGGCGTGGGGTGAACCTGTCCCCGCGCTGGGGCACGAGCACCTCGTGGCCGAAGTACTGCCGCACCCATCGGTGTCGGACGTTGCCCGACGTGAGCGGACCCGACAGCAGCGGCTTGACCCGCAGCAACAAGGCGGCCTGCGCGGCGCCGATCGACTCATTGGCATAGCTGACGTCGAGGTCGAACTCGCGGTCGTCGATGCCGATGGCCTCGCGCCAGCGCTCCCAGAGCAGCCCGCGCGGTGCACCCGGGGGCGGCACGGTCACGACCGTCAGCCGCTCGGGCGGCACCGCCGCGGACCACCGCTCGAGGACGGCGGGGATGTCCTGGCTCGCCCACCCCCACGCGCCCTTGAGGCGACCGGCGAACGCCTCCTCCATGAACTCGTCGAAGCCGAGCGAGGAGTTCATCTTGAGCGCCTCCTGCCACACGGCAGGGAACTGGAGGACATAGGAGCGGACGGTCACCACGACCTGGACCTCGGCGGGTGCCAGCGCCGCGACCGCCGCCCGGGCCTGCGCCGGTGTCGCCATGCTGAAGAACTCGTGGGAGACCAGACCGTTGCCGTCCCAGGCGGCCAGGTCGCGGACGAGTCGCGCCCAGGTGCCGGCGTGCTTTCCCAGGGCCTTGGCGGACGCCTCGCGGACCTCCTGGGACGCGCGGTAGTGCTCCATCCGGTTGCGCCCGGGGTAGAGGAAGCCCTGCCGTGCCAGACCCGGACGGTTCTCCCACATGGTCGTCTGCAGGAACGTGGTCCCGGTCTTCGGGAGGCCGATATGAAGGAAGACCCGACGTGCCATCCCCGGTCAGCTCCTCGCGACGTGCGGTCGGCTCACAGCGCCGACGCGTGGCTGTCGAGGTAGGCCTTCACCTTCGCCTCGTCACGCTGCGCCAGGGGCACCAACAGCTCCTCGACGATGTCGAGCAGCTCGGCCACACGGACGTTGAGGCGGCGGACCTCCTGCAGCTCGGTCTCGAGCTCCGCGATGCGCAGCCGGAGCTCCTCGACCTGCACCCGCGTCGAGCCGGGGCGGACCTTCTGAGCCAGGCGGAACAGGTCGCGCTCGCCCAGCTTCCGGTCGTTCATCTGGCCACAACCCCCAGGTCGTCTCGCGTTCGATTGAGTCGGCGCCAGGCTACTACGCCGCGCCGCGGCGTCCGGTCCACGTGGCGACGATGCGACAGACGTGGGGATCCTCGTCGCGGAACGGTGCGAGGTTGGTGCCGGCCGACACGTGACGGATCCGGCCGCCGCGGGCCTTGATCTCCGCCACGATCTCGTCCGGGTCGAGGAAGTGTCGCTGTGGCTGGGGGAAGTGGTGCGGCAGCGCGGCGTCCTCGAGCGTGCGGAACTCCAGCAGCAGCCGACCACCCCTGCGCATCGCCATCGACGCCAGTCGGATCACGTTGTCGCGCCCCTTGCCCTCCAGGGAGTGGAGCAGGAAGCGACCGTAGAGGTCGACCGGCGCGTCCCGCTCGGCCAGCCGCATCCCGAGGGCCAGCACCTCGCGGGTGTCGTTGAGGTTGACCGACTCGAAGGTGATCGGGAGCGCCTGCACCTTGGGGCGACCGGCTGAGCGGGTCACCACGCCCATGCTGTAGTCGACCGCCACCACGGGGCGACCCCGCTGGGCGAAGAAGATGGCATCGCGCGAGTTGCCGGTGCCGAGGTCGACCAGCAGGTGGTCGGCGGGGAACTTGCGGTCGACCCAGGCGGCGAACCTGGTGGCCTTGCGCGGCAGGTCGCGGTGGGCACCGTAGAAGACGTCCCACTGCTTGCGGCCCGCCCGGAGCCCGCCGAACCAGCCGGCGATGCGGCGTGACAGCCACCGCGGCGTCTCGTACTTGAACGACGGGTCGGGGACCCGCCAGCCCGGGCCATAGGTCTCGGCCAGCAGCCGCTCATAGTCGGCGGGCGCTGGGAGCCGGCGGCCGAGCAGCTCGACGGTCGTCAGCGGAAGGATCGTCTCGCGGGGGAGCCGGAACCCCGTGTCCTGGGGCATGTAATAGACGCCCTCGACCCAGTGGGAGGTGAAGACGTCGATGAAGCGCATGGTGTCGTCGCGCAGCCGGATCCGGACGTTGAGGCGGGTTCCGGAACCGCGGCGCACGGTCCAGCCCTGTGCGGCGAGCGTCCGCTCGATGCGGTAGGACTCGCGGATGACGTCGACGGGGTGGTCGCAGTCGCTGACATAGCCGAGGTCGACGTCGTTGTCGTGCCCGATCAGCTTGCCGTTGCGGACGGCGCCGAGGAGCGTGCCATAGGCCAGGAACGCCGGCACCCCGCAGTCCTCGGCGAGGACCACGAGCAGGCGCTCGACGTGGTCCATCAGCTCCTCGAGCGTGTCATCGGCCTCGGCGGACAGCGGGCGGGTCAGCTTGCCGTACTTGTCCAGGATCAGCGCGTGACCGTCCTTGTCGGTCACGCTGACGACCTGGTCGGGTGCGTCGCCGAAGACGTGGTCCACCGTACCGACGACGCTGCCCGACGCGTGGTCACGCACGGTCACCTCGGCGCGGCCCACCAGGTAGCGGCGCAGGTTCTTGGGCCAGGGCGCGGTGAGGTGTCCCCGGGACCGCACGGTGTCGCGCGAGGGCTGGAGCGACCACACGTGCTGGCCGTTCAGCAGGACGTCATAGGTCTGGTCGGCGGCGAGACCGACGGGCAGCACGATCTCGCTGTCGCTGAGCTGGAAGGGCATCGCGCGAAGCCTATACCGCGGGCCTGCCACCTCCGGTGAGTGCCGGCGAGGGTAGCCTGCGGGCGACACCCCAGAAGGAAGGGAGCCTCCGCTCACCATGATCGGCATGGTCCTGGCCGCCGGCGCCGGGCGTCGTCTGCGCCCCTACACCGACACCCTTCCCAAGGCCCTGGTCCCCGTGGACGGGGACACCACCATCCTCGACATCGCCCTGCGCAACCTCGCCGAGGTCGAGCTGCGCGACGTGGTGATCGTCGTCGGCTACGCCGCCGAGGCGGTCGAGAGCCGCGTCGCGACGTTCGAGCGCAGCTATGGCGTGAACATCACGCTGGTGCACAACGACAAGGCCGAGATCTGGAACAACGCCTACTCGTTCTGGCTCGCCTGCGACCACATGAGCGACGGCGTCTTGATGGTCAACGGCGACACGGTGCACCCGGTCTCCATCGAGCAGACCCTGCTCGAGGCCCGCGGGCCCGAGATCCTGCTCGCCATCGACGCCGAGAAGAAGCTCGCCGACGAGGAGATGAAGATCCAGGTCGGCCCGGATCGTGAGCTCGTCCGCATCACCAAGCTGATGGACCCCGCGACGGCGTTTGGTGAGTACATCGGCGCCACCCTCCTGGAGGGGTCCGTCATCCCGCGGTTGGCCGATGCGCTGCAGGCGACGTTCGAGCGCGACCCCAACCTCTACTACGAGGATGGCTACCAAGAGCTGGTCAACCGCGGCGGCCGCATCGACATCGCGCCGATCCCGTCGGGCACCCGGTGGGTCGAGGTCGACGACCACGTCGACCTGGCCAAGGCCCGGGACATCGCATGCCTGTACTAGCCAGGATGCTGGCGAGCCCGCTCTTCCTCGACATCCGGTCGGGGGCGGTGGACAACCTCGCGGCGCTGCTGCACGAGCGGACCATCTCCAGCCTCGGCCGCGTCCTGGTGGCGGTCGGCCCCTCGCAGGGGGAGGAGATCTGGTCGCGCATTCGCGACTCGCTGCCCGAGGCCTCGGTCTTCGCGGTCCCGGACGCCAGCCTCGCGTCGGCCGGTGAGCTCCAGCAGGCGCTGGGGGAGCGCGGCTATGACGCCGTGGTCGCGATCGGCGGCGGCAAGACCCTCGACGTGGCGAAGTATGCCGCGACCCGGGCCGGCCTCCCGATGGTGGCCGTCGCCACCAACCTCGCCCACGACGGCATCTGCTCGCCGGTCGCCTCGCTCGAGCATCCCCACGGCAAGGGGTCCTATGGCGTCGCCCTGCCGCTCGCGGTCGTGGTCGACCTCGACTATGTCCGCGCGGCACCTCGTCACCTGGTGACCGCCGGCGTCGGTGACGTGCTCAGCAACATCTCGGCCATCGAGGACTGGATGCTCGCCCACCGCGAGCGCGGCGAGGCCGTCGACGGTCTGGCCGTCGCGTTCGCGCGGACCGCCGCGGACGCCGTGATCCACCGTCAGGAGACCGTCGACGACGAGAGCTTCCTCATCGCCCTGGCCGAGGCGCTGGTGCTCTCGGGCATGGCCATGTCGGTCGCCGGCACCTCCCGGCCCTGCAGCGGTGCCTGCCACGAGGTCGTCCACTCGGTCGACCAGATGTTCCCGGGCACCTCCAACCACGGTGAGCTGGCCGGCATCGGGGCGCTGCTCGCGACGCTGCTGCGCGGGGACGACGCCACGTTCGAGCAGATGGCGGCCTGCCTGGATCGTCACCAGCTCGGCCGCAACCCGCTCGACATCGGACTGTCCGAGGACCAGTTCACCGCGGCCGTGCTGGCCGCCCCTGCCACGCGCCCCGACCGGTTCACGATTCTCGAGCACCTCGAGCTCGACGAGGCCCGTGCCCGGGCCGCCGTGGCCGAGCTGGTCGCGCGCACCCGCCGCTGAGCCTGCCGCCGCTCACCAGAGCACGTCGAAGCCGTACTCCCGCTGGATCTCGATGCAGGTCCGGGCGAGGGCGGTCACCTCGCTGACCGCGGCGACGACAGGGACCTCGGCGTCGGCCCAGCGCGCCACGGTCGTCGGCACCCCCTCGGCCGGCGGCGGCGGAGGGAGCTCGGCCTCGCGGCACAGGATGCCCCACAGCCGCAGCAGGCCGTCGCGCGCTGTCGTCGCGGCCTCGACGATCTCCTCGTCGGTGGGCCGGGGCAGGTCGACGGGCACCTCGTCACCGGGCGGGTCCACGGGGAGCTCGTCGAGCGAGCCCACGAGCTTGACGCCGTGTGTCTTGATGGCGTCGCGGACCAGCTGGTTCCAGCGCGCGCCGAGGTTGAGACCACGGCGGTTGAGTCGCACCGGCTGTTCGAGCGACGCCCGTTCGGCCAGGATGCGTCGGGCGAGGACCGCCTTGACCACCCGGTTGTAGTCGATGCGGTGGACCTCGCCGAGCTCGATGTTGACCCGGCGCAGCAGCTCGCTGCTGGCGTGGCCGAGCGACAGGTTGCTCTCGGGCGGGGGCTTGGTCGCCACCGACGGGTCGACGCCCACGACCTGGGCGAACCGCCGCCACAGCAGCATGGGGTCGGAGCCCTTGGGCGGCACCGTGATCACGTGGACGTTCTTGGGTCCGACAAGGGGGGTCCAGACATCGAGCATCCGCGCGATGCCTTGGGTCCGGAGGAAGAACTTGGCGGCGCCCCACTCGGGCTCCTCGCCGTCGAGGAGGGCCCGGACGCTGCGCACCAGTCGCTGATAGGTGATCTGGCGACCGTTGCGGCAGCCGGTCTGCCACTGGGCCGGGATCGCGGACTTGGCGTCGCGCACCGTGAGCACGATGTGCACGTCGAGGCCGTCGAGGGACTCCACGACACGGCGAGCCTGGTCCTCCTCGGCATAGCTCAAGAACTCCATCGACAGGATCGAGGCCGGACCGTCGTGGTGCCGGATCGCGTCGAGCATCTTGTCCCACTGACCATCGACGAGAGCACGCAGCCGCGGGTCGTCTGAGTCGAACAGGATGTCGCGGACGGCGAGGCTCTGCTCGGCCCACTTGTCGCCGGGGAACAGGTAGCCGGCCCGGAGGAGCGCCTCCTGGTTGGCGCTCATCAGGCCCTGCAGGAACGTCGTCCCGGTCTTCATCGCGCCGATGTGGAGATAGATCCGGGGAGCCTTGGGCCGACCCGTGATCCGGTCCAACCAGGGGCGAGGCATGCCGGAACGCTAGCAGGCGGGAAAGCGGTCGCAGCGCCCTGCGCTGGTACCCTCGTGTCGTTTGAGACCCGAGCAGAAGGAAGTCGCGTGACCCAGGCCACAGACGCAGTTCCGGCGAGCGTGGAGGGGGCGGGTTTCCGAGTCGTGCAGCGCACGCTGATCCGCCCGGACGAGGAGCTCGACGTTCGTTCGCTCTACCTCGGCGGCATCTCGGCGTTCACCGGCGGAGACGCCTCGACCGGGCGATCCGGCGCCGAGTACGACGGCGACTCCAAGAAGGAGAGCAAGCAACAGCAGCTCTCGCCGACCGACACCCTCGGCGGCCTCAGCGGTTTCGGTCGCGTCACCGAGAACGGTGAGATCGAGGTCGAGCCGGAGCGCCGGGTCAGCTTCGCGACCTACTTCAACGCCTTCCCCGCCAGCTATTGGCGGCGCTGGACCACGTTCGACTCGGTGCGGCTGACCGCCCGGATGCGTGGTCACGGCAACCTCATCGTCTATCGCTCCACCTCCAAGGGACACTCCCTGCGCGCCGAGGTCATCTCGGTCAACAGCGCGGAGTCGCAGACCTACACGCTCGACCTGACGCTCAAGCCGTTCATCGACGGCGGCTGGTACTGGTTCGACGTCGAGGCCACCCACGAGGGCTTCGTCCTCGAGGAGGCCACCTGGGGCTTCGAGACCGACCGGACCCGCTCCGGCACGGTCAGCATCGGCATCACGACGTTCAACCGGCCCGACTTCTGTGTCGACCAGCTGGTCCGCCTGTCCGAGGCGCCCGACGTGCTCGCGATCATCGACGAGATCATCGTCGTCGACCAGGGCAACCAGAAGGTCTCCGACGAACCCCGGTTCCCGGCCGTGTCCACCGCGCTCGGCAGCAAGCTGCGGATCATCGAGCAGCGCAACCTCGGAGGCTCCGGCGGCTTCTCCCGCGCCATGATGGAGACCGCCCAGAAGGGCGACTCCGACTATGTCCTCCTCCTCGACGACGACGTGGTGAGCGAGCTCGAGGGCATCCACCGCGCCGTCGCCATGGCCGACCTGGCCAAGCAGGTCGTCCTGGTCGGTGGCCAGATGCTGAGCCTCTATGACCGCACCGTCATGCACGCCTATGGCGAGGCGATCCAGAAGTACCGCTGGTTCTGGGGTCCGGCCCCGGCCACCGTCCACGGGCACGACTGGGGTCGCAAGCCGCTCCGCTCGACGCCGTGGCTGCACCGCCGGATCGACGTCGACTACAACGGCTGGTGGATGTGCCTGATCCCCACCCAGGTCGTCAACGACATCGGCCTCTCGCTGCCGATGTTCATCAAGTGGGACGACGCCGAATACGGCCTGCGCGCCGGTGAGGCGGGCTACCCCACCGTCACGATGCCGGGCGTCGCCGTCTGGCACGTGCCGTGGACCGAGAAGGACGACACCCTCGACTGGCAGGCCTACTTCCACGAGCGCAACCGGCTCGTCTCCGGCCTGCTCCACTCGCCCTACGAGCGCGGCGGCAAGCTCGTGCGCGAGAGCCTCGAGAACCACGTCAAGCGCCTGATGTCGATGCAGTACTCCACGGGCGAGATCATCATGATGGCGCTCCAGGACGTGCTCGACGGTCCCGACCGCATGCATCGCGACATCGTCAAGCGGCTCGGCGAGGTGCGGGCGCTGCGCGGCGACTACGACGACGGCCGCACCGAGGCCTCGCTCGACCGCTATCCCAAGCCGCGCACCAAGAAGCCGCCGCGTCGAGGCAAGGGCATTCCCGTGCCGTCCAGCATGCCGGGCAAGGTGATGATGGCGGCCACGGGTCTGGTCCGTCAGGTGCTGCCGGTCCGTGAGCTGGCCGAGGTCGCGCCCGAGGGCGTCGTACCCCACGCCGACCAGCGCTGGTTCCGGCTGGCCCACTTCGACTCGGCGATCGTGTCGTCGGCCGACGGGCTCAACGCCTCCTGGTACCGCCGCGACCGCTCCCAGTTCGCCGATCAGCTCTCCCGGTCGACCAAGCTCCACGCCCGCCTCTATTCCGAGTGGCCCGAGCTCGCCAAGCGCTACCGCGACGCGCTCGCCGAGCTCGCCTCTCCCGAGGCGTGGAAGCCGACCTTCGAGGGCTCGGACGACGCATGACCGCAGCGGCGATCCCGCCGGAGCGCGACCTGAGCCAGCTCCCGCTGACGCCACCGACCGCCGGCAACGGGCTGATCGGTGTCGTCCAGCGGCGCTACCTGCTCAAGCTGCTGGTCCAGCGTGAGATCTCGGCGCGCTACCAGGGCTCGTTCCTGGGGTTGCTGTGGTCCTATGTCAACCCGCTGGTGCAGTTCCTCATCTACTGGGGGCTGATGAGCGGGCTGCTCCAGCTCCACCAGGACCTCGAGAACTTCGGCATCCACATCTTCGCCGGCATGGTCGTCGTCCACTTCTTCGTGGAGACGTTCTCGGCCGGCACCCGCTCGATCGTGCGCTACCGCACGATCGTGAAGAAGATGGCGATGCCGCGGGAGATGTTCCCCGTGGCGACGATGGTGACCTCGCTCTATCACGTGGGCCCGCAGGTGGTGATCCTGACGATCGCCTCCATGCTCTATGGCTGGACGCCTGATATCGCCGGGGTGGTCGCCTTCCTCCTGGCCGTCCTCGTCATCGCGATCCTCGGAACGGCGTCGGCCCTGATGTTCAGCGCCGCCAACGTGTTCTTCCGCGACTTCGGCAACGTCGTCACGGTGATGAACCACCTGGTCCGGTTCGGCGTTCCGATGATCTATCCCTACAGCATCGTGCAGGAGAGGTTCGGCCCCGCGGCGCCGTACTACCTCCTCAACCCGCTGGCCGACGCCGTGCTGCTCATGCAGCGGGCGTTCTGGGTCGGGACGACCAGCCACCCCGCCGAGACGATGCGCACCGACATGCCGAGCAACATCCTGCTGGTCGGCTTCGCGACGCTGCTCGCCTCGCTGGTGCTGCTCGCCATCTCCCAGCTCATCTTCAGCCGCCTCGAGAACCGCATCCCGGAGCGCCTGTGACCACCTCCATCGTGTGTGAGAACGTCACCAAGACGTTCACGCTCCGGTTCCATCGGACGATCAAGCAGATCTCCGCCGCCAAGCTCAAGGGCGAGCCGACCAGCCGCGTGCTGACCGCGGTCGACGACGTGTCGTTCACCGTCGAGCAGGGCGAGTCCATCGGGCTGATGGGCCTCAACGGGTCCGGCAAGAGCACGCTGCTCAAGCTGATCAGCGGCGTGATGCGACCCGAGGGTGGCAGCGTGCTGACCCGTGGCCGGATCGCCGGCCTGATCGCCACCGGTGCCGGGTTCCACCCGACCCTCACCGGCCGGGAGAACCTCTACCTCAACGCGGCGATCCTCGGCATGTCCGAGGCCGAGACCCGCCGCAAGTTCGATGACATCGTGGAGTTCGCCGAGCTCGGCAACCGGCTCGACACCCAGGTCGGTCACTACTCCTCGGGGCAGACCGCCCGGCTCGGGTTCGCCATCGCCATCCACGTCGACTCCGACATCTTCCTGGTCGACGAGGCCCTGGCCGTGGGCGACAAGCCCTTCAAGCGCAAGTGCCTCACGCGCATGGAGGAGGTGCGCCAGAGCGGCCGGACGCTGTTCTATGTCAGCCACGCGGCCGTCTCGGTGAAGAAGATGTGCGACCGCGTGCTGGTCCTGGAGAACGGTCGGCTCGGCTTCGACGGTGACGTCGACGCCGGCATCCGCTACCTGCACTACGAGTCCGACGACGTCGACACCGACGGCGAGACCGACGATCTCGAAGAGGACTTCGACGACGACACCGGCGACGACATCTGACGTCGGCTGGCGGGCGGTCCGCGGTCCGGACCAGGTGACTCCGGTCGAGAAAAACTGACTGCGTAGCGGCGTGTCGACTGGAAATTACAGCCTTGTAGTTACTCAGTTTCCCTTCCGGCCACCCTGTGACTGGTGTGAAACTTGCTACTCGTGTGAATCCTTCCCCTCACACGGTTGGAGTAGTGCATGCGTCCGGGCCAGTCGCGCTTCGTCACCGCCTGCCAGCAGCTGTTGGTGCTGGCGGCCGTGCTCGCCGTGCTGACCCCTGCCGCCAACGTCATCAGTCTCGACATCGTCGGGACACCCCCGGCCGCCACCACGTCCGCACCCACGGCGGTAGCGCCGGCGGCCCGCAACGTCGACGCGGGGACCGCCGTCGCCGAGGTGCCCGACCACGTCATCGACCCGGTCGTCACGGAGTACTCGCTCACGCCGGCCCCGGGGCAGCGACCCGCGTCTGCGCGGCTCAAGACCCAGACCGTGGGCCGCACGGCCGCGGGGGAGACCACCTTGGTGAGCCTGCCGGTGCCCGTCACGGGGTTCGGCACCGTCGGCGTCAACTGGGCCCGCGGCCCCGAGATCCCCGAGCTGGCCGCCCGCTTCGAGATCCGCACCCGCACCGGCGACACGTGGTCGGACTGGGCCACGCTGCCCTATGAGCCCGACCACGCCCCGGACCCCGACAGCCGGGAGGGTCGGCACGCCCGGCCCGGCACCGAGCCGATGCTCGTCGGCGACGTCGACCAGGTCCAGATCCGCGAGCAGACCTCGCGCCCCCTGCCGGCCGACATGCGCCTGGCCGTGATCGACCCCGGCGCCGAAGGCCCCACCACCCTCCAGCGCGCCGCGATCGACACGACCACCCTGGACGCGCCCGACGACCTCGCCTCGAACGCCACCTCGGGCGCCCCCGCGGACGACAGCGTCAAGCAGTCCAGTGATGGTCTCGCCCTGCAGGCGACCACCTTCACGCCCAAGCCGCAGATCTTCTCGCGAGCGCAGTGGGGTGCCGACGAGTCCATGCGTGACGCCGCGTCGCTGCACTACTACGAGGTGCACGCCGGCTTCGTCCACCACACGGTCAACGCCAACGACTACACCCGGGCCGAGGTGCCGGCCCTGCTGCGCGGGATCTACGCCTACCACGTGCGCACCCGAGGCTGGAGCGACATCGGCTACAACTTCCTCATCGACCGGTTCGGTCGCATCTGGGAGGGCCGCTACGGCGGTGTCGACCGCCCCGTCGTCGGCGCGCACACCCTCAACTACAACGACTACTCGTTCGCGGCCTCGGCGATCGGCAACTACGAGCTGGTGCAGCCCAGCAAGAAGCTGCTGGCGGCGTACGCCCGGCTCTATGCCTGGAAGCTGTCGCTGCACGGCGTCGACGCGGCATCCACCCATCAGCAGGTGGGGCCGACCGTGTTCCAGGCCATCAACGGCCACCGCGACGCGGCCGCGACCGCCTGCCCCGGCAAGTACCTCTATGCCAAGCTCCCCGAGATCCGCCAGATGGCGGCGGCCGACCAGCAGGGCTGGTCGGGGCGGCAGCGCCAGACCGACGTCGCATCGACGCCGCGGCCGGACCTGATCGTGCGGCGTGCGTCCGACAGCCACATCATGGTCATCCCCACCGGCGGCATGCTGCACTTCGGGCTCACCAAGGGGACCACGGGCTGGACGGCCGACGACACGGTCGTCGCCAGCCCCGACCTGACCGGTGACGGCCTCGGCGACCTCGCGGTCCGGACGGCCGACGGCGAGCTGACGGTGCGACCAGGTGACGGCCACGGCGGCTTCGGGGCCGGCATCAAGCCCACCCAGCTGTTCGCCGGCCGCGACGAGCTCGCCGCCGTCGGCGACCTCGACGGCGACGGCCGCAACGACCTCACGGCCCGCAACCCGGCCACGGGGCGCCTGGAGGTCTTCCTCGGCAACGGCAAGGGAGCCTTCACCCGGACCGCGCTCGCCCCCACCTGGGGTGGCTATCGCAGCATCACCGGTGCCGGCGACCTGGACTCCGACGGTCACGCCGACGTCGTGGCCCTGACCGCGGCCGGCAAGCTGCTGCTCTTCCCCGGCACCGGCGACGGCCGCTTCGGCGACGCCGTGACGCTCGCGGGGGACTATGCGGCGTACGCCCGGATCTCCGGCTTCGGCGACGTCGACCACGACGGCCGCGCGGACCTGGTGGCCACCCAGGCGGCCTCGGGCCGCGGCGCGGTGCTGCCCGCCCGCGGCGTCGGCTACGGCCACGCCATCGGACCGTTCACCCGGTTCCGCAACCTGGCCGGGTTCACCGCCGCCGAGCTCACCGGCAGCGGCGTGTCCGACGTCGTCGGCATCCGCGGTGGCCGCCTGACGGTGCTCACCAACAACGGCGCCTTCAACGTCGGCCGCCCCATCGACAGCGGGCTCTCCCTGCCGGACGTCAACCTGCTGCTCAACGTCGGCGACTGGGACCGCGACGGCTATGGCGACCTGGTCGTGCGCAACCGGGTCACGGGCGTGCTGTGGCTGCGGCGCGGCGACGGCGCCGGCCACTTCGGCAAGCGGATCAAGCTCGGCACTGGCTTCGGCAGTGTCAAGCTGCTCGCCGCCGTCGGCGACACGACCGGTGACGGCTTCCCCGACTTGATGGGCGAGCCCCAAGGCGGCGGCATGCGCATCTATCCCGGTGCCGGGATCGACGGGCTCAAGCCCAGCTATGTCGCCTATGGTCCGATCAGGGCCGGCCGCCAGCTCGGTGTCGGTCGCTGGGACGGCGACGGCGCCCCCGACAGCCTCTTCCGCGTCGGCCCCGCCCTGAAGTTCTATCCCGGCAACGGCCCCGGTGGCCTGGTCAACGCGGCGCGGACCATCAGCGTCGACCTGGCGCCGTACGACTGGACCATCGGCGACGGGCTCATCAACCCCGGCGCGCGCCCGGACGTGATCGTCCGCGAGAAGACCACGGGCTATCTGTGGCTGCTGCGCGGGACGTCGACCGGGTTCGCGGACCGCCGCTTCCTGGGCGAGGGCTTCGCGGGCTACGACCTGGTCGGCTGATCCGCCGACCACGCCGTGGCGCGCTCGGCCGCGGCGATGGCCTCGAGGCGCGTCCGGGCCGCGTGGACGACGACGACCAGAGAGCCGTCGGCGGCGAGGGTGTCGGTGAACGTCGCGAGCCCCGCGGGCGACGTCGGGCTGACCGTCGAGAGCAGGCGGGTCGCCGGCGGGACCGTCGAGCCTCGGGCGGCCCGGGACCAGAGCTCGCCGTGGCTGATCCCGGCCACCGCAGGGTCGTCGTCGCCCGGCGGGTCCCACGGGACGAACGAGTCGGGCTGCCCCCAGACCTCGACGCCGAGGTCGTGGACACCGTCGGGCAGCGGCGACGCGAACCGCACTCCCAGCGGCAGCAGCGCGCTGGCGACCACCGGCAGCTCGAGGGCGCTGGCCGCCCAGCGGCCCAGCGCGTCGGGGCCGCACACCACCGCGTCCGGGTCGCCCTCCCAGACGACCTCGAGGCCCGCGGTCCAGGCGGACCCCAGCACGACGGGCCCGAGCCAGTGGGCCGGCAGGTCCACGAGCAGTCGGTCGCCCCGCTCCAGCCCAAGCTCGTCCAGAAGCAGCGACGCGGTCTTGGCCACCCAGTTGGCATAGGTGGTCACCGAGAGCTCGGTGCGCTCGCCGGTCGCCTCGTCATAGAACGTGACCAGCGGGTCGCCGGGGCGGTGCCGCAGGCGCGTCGCCAACAGGTCGCGGAACGTCGTCACGGCGCCAGCGTAGGCTGCGCGTCCATGGGCGAGATCGAGCACTTCTGGGCCGTCGTCCCGGCCGGAGGCGCCGGCACCCGGCTCTGGCCGCTCTCCCGACGGGCCCGGCCCAAGTTCCTCCACGACCTGACCGGCGGGGGCCGCTCGCTGCTCCAGGCGACCGTCGACCGGCTCGCGCCGCTCGCCGATGACCGGGTGCTGGTGGTGACAGGGAAGGCCCATCGCGCCGCCGTCGTCGCCCAGCTGCCGGGGCTGCCCGCGGACGCCGTCCTCGCCGAGCCCGCCCCCCGCGACTCGATGGCGGCCATCGGGCTTGCGGCGGCGGTGCTGGAGGTGCGTGACCCGGACGCGGTGATGGGGTCGTTCGCTGCCGACCACGTCATCACCGACGACGCCGCGTTCGGTGACTGCGTCCGACGCGCTGTGGCGGCCGCTCGGGAGGACTGGCTGGTGACCATCGGGATCGCCCCGACCCACGCGGCCACCGGCTTCGGCTACATCAGGCTGGGTGATCCGCTGCCGGGTCACCCCGGCGTCCACGAGGTCGCGCGCTTCGTGGAGAAGCCGTCGGCCGAGGTGGCGGCGGCCTATCTGGCGAGCGGGGACCACCGGTGGAACGCCGGCATGTTCGTCGTACGGCCGGGGGTGCTGCTGGACCTTCTCGCGCGGCAGCACCCCGACTTCGCCGCGGCGCTACGAGCGCTCGCTGCCGACCTCGGCTCGCTCGACGAGGTATGGCCGACGCTGCCCCGGATCGCGATCGACCACGCCGTCGCCGAGCCCGCCGCCGACCTGGGCCGGGTGGCGGTCGTGCCCGGCTCCTTCGGCTGGGACGACATCGGTGACTTCGCCAACCTGCGCACGCTGCTGCCGGCCGCCCCGGACGGCGTGGCCGTGCTGGGCGACCCACATCGGGTGCGGGTGCTCGACGCCTCGGGTCTGGTGGTGACCCACCCCGACCGGGTCGTCGCCGTGATCGGGCTGGACGACGTCGTCGTCGTGGACACCGGCGACGCCCTCCTGGTGACCACCACCGACCGCGCCCAGGACGTGAAGGCGCTGGTGGAGTCGCTCCACGAGACGGAGCACCAGGACCTCACCTAGCGCGGAGGCGGACGCCGTCGGGGGTGATCTCGGCCCACCAGCCGTGGGCGAACGCGACCGCGGTCACGACCTCGGGCGATCCCGCGACGACGAACCCATCGGTGGTCGGCACCGCGGCACCCGGGCCGAGGACCTGGGTCAGCGCGCGGTCCAGCTCGTCGGAGGACGCCGGGGAGCCGAACACCTCACGGTCCGCAGGGTCGCCGGCCAGGGCCCGCACGACGGCCTCGCGGGCGCCGAACCCGAACAGGTCGCCGGCCGGAGGCCGCACCAGGGCGGCCGCGCCACCGCCGTCGTCATCGGCCGACAGGACCAGGTCGGCGCGGCCGCGCACCACGGCGAACGGACGTGCCGTGAGCTTGCCTTGTGCCAGCTCCGCGGTGCCCGCGAGCTCGTCGGCGACGGCGGGCGCGGTCACCAGCAGCGGGTTGCCGTAGGGGTCGGTGCGGCCGGCGTAGGACTCCAGGACGCGGAGGCCGGCGGCCCCGATCGCGAGGTCGGTCTGGCCCTCCCGCCAGGCACGCCCGGCGGTGTCGGTCACCACCACGGCGACCACCACACCGGTGCGTGCCCGGATCGTCGCCCTGATGGCGCGGGCGGACGCGTCGGGGTCCTCGGGCAGCAGCACGATCCGGCCCGGCTCGACGTTGGAGGCGTCGATGCCCCCCGCAGCGAGGGTGAGGCCGAGCTCGGTGCGGACGATGAGCGTCGCGCCACGCCGCGCCACCACCCGGTGGGGCTGGGTCAGCAGCGCCTCGTGCCGGTCGCCCCCGGTGACCCGGCCCTCGGCCTTGGCGACCACCTTGCTGGTCACCAGCACGACGTCGCCGTCCGCGAGCGCGTCGCCCGCCCGGGCCAGGGCTTCCAGCAGGAGCGTCACCAGGTCGTCGCCGGCTCGGACCTCGGGCACGCCATCAGGAGCGACGACGGTGAGCCGACCGCTCACGACACCAGCTCGACCGCGGCGGCCACCATCGCCGCGGTCGCGTCATGGTCGGTCATCAGCAAGGGTACGGCGCGGCACGCGAGGCCGGCGGCCTCGATCTCGGGGACGAGCGCCTCGTCGGTGTCGGCCACCAGCCACCCGTCGAGGACACCGCCGGCCGACCGGGCGCCGTAGTGGAGTCCCACCCCGGCGGCGGTGACGGGCACGCCGATCGCGGTGAGCAGCTGTTGGGCCATGCCGCGCACATGGGTCCCGCCGATGATGGGGGAGACCCCGACCACCGGGGCCGGAGTCGTGCGCAGCGCCTCGGTGACGCCCTGCACGCCCAGGATGGTGCCGACCGAGACCACCGGGTTGGACGGCGGCACCAGGACGAGGTCGGCCCCGGCGATCGCGTCGAGCACTCCTGGGGCGGGAGTCGCCTCGGCGAGCCCCACCACGACGACCGCCTCGGCGGGGATCTCGGCGCGCAGCCTGACCCAGTACTCCTGGAAGTGGATCGCGCGTCGCCCACTCGGCGCCTCGGCGTCGGCGATCGCGATGTGGGTCTCGACGCGGTCGTCGGACATCGGCAGCAGCCGCACCCCGGGTCGCCAGCGCTCGCACAGCGCCTCGGTCACCTCGGAGAGGCGGTAGCCCGCGTCGAGCATCTGGGTGCGCACGAGGTGGGTGGCGATGTCACGGTCGCCCAGACCGAACCAGGTGGGCTGCACGCCGTAGCCGGCCAGCTCCTCGCGCACGCTCCATGTCTCGTCGCGTCGGCCCCAGCCGCGCTCGGGGTCGATCCCGTCGCCGAGCGTGTACATCACGGTGTCCAGGTCGGGGCAGACCTTGAGGCCGTGCACCCAGAGGTCGTCGGCGGTGTTGGCGACCACGGTCACCGACGCGTCGGCGGCGATGCCGGGGAGCAACCCCTCACGGATACCGTGGAGGAGCCCCTGGAGGAACCGGGCACCGCCGATCCCGCCCGACAGCACGGTGATGTCTCGCACGGGTCCGTCTCGCCCGGGGATGTCTGGCATGGTCCAACCCTGCCGTACGGCGGTCCACGCGGGAGGGTGGGGCCGGTCTAGTCCACACCTCATACCAGATCCGGGCTTGACTTTGTGGGACCACAGGACTGTAATTCCCACAGTGTGTTTTCGGTGTCCCACCCCGGGGTACCGGTGGGGAACACACCACATCGGGTCGAAAGGGCGAACACCGTGCGAGAACTCTTCCTTCTCGAGCCGGACGCCGAAGAAGCGGGCTGGCAGGAACGAGCGCTCTGTGCTCAGACCGACCCCGAAGCCTTCTTCCCCGAGAAGGGCGGCTCCACTCGCGAGGCCAAGAAGGTCTGCCAGACCTGTGACGTCCGCCAGGACTGCCTCGAATACGCGCTGATGAACGACGAGCGCTTCGGGATCTGGGGTGGCCTGTCCGAGCGCGAGCGCCGCAAGCTCAAGAAGCGCGTCGTCTGACCGGCGCTGACGTCGCTCACCGACCTCCACCCGGAGGCTGGGGTCCCTCTCGCTAGGCTGCTCCGGTGACTGTCGCGGCGCTCCTGGTCAGCCACGGTGGCGCCGCTTGGCTGCCCGCCGTGCTCGAAGGGATCGCTGCGCAGACCGTCCCCGTCGACGTTCGGGTCGCGGTCGACACCGGCAGCAAGGACGAGAGCCCCCAGCTGATCACCGACGCCTGGGGCCAGGACGCCCTCCACACGGCGCCGCGCAGCACCTCCTATGGGGAGGCCGTCCAGATCGGTCTCGATGCCACCGACAGCGACTGGGTCTGGCTGCTCCACGACGACGCCAACCCGGCGCCGACGGCGCTGGAGGAGCTGCTCGCCGCGGCGCGCGAGCATCCCGAGGCCGACATCTTCGGGCCCAAGCTGCGCGAGTGGCCCTCCCTCAAGCGCCTGCTCGAGCTGGGGATCACCATCACCGGGACCGGTCGCCGCGAGACCGGCCTCGAACGCGGCGAGTACGACCAGGGGCAGCACGACGACCAGCGCCGCGTGCTCGCGGTGAACACCGCCGGGATGCTGGTGCGACGATGGGTGCTCGACGAGCTGGGTGGGTTCGACCGGGAGCTGCCGATCTTCGGCAACGACCTCGACTTCGGCTGGCGCGCCGCGCTCGCGGGACGCCACACGGTGATCGTGCCCCAGGCGGTGGTCTTCCATGCCGAGGCCGCCCACCGCGGGCTGCGCCAGACGCCGCTGACGGGGCGGCACACCCACTTCCAGGAGCGCCGCAGCGCGCTCTTCACGCTCCTGGCCAACTCACCGTCCCGGTTCCTGCTGTGGCGCACCATCCGGCTGGCCTTCGGCACCTTCTGGCGGGTGATCGGCTTCCTGCTCGTGCGGTCGGTCGGCGAGGCGCTCGACGAGCTGGCGGCGCTGCTGTCCATCTACACCCACCCCGGCCAGATCGCGGCGGCCCGCCGCAAGCGCCGCGACCTGGTCACCGTCGACCGCGAGGAGGTCAAGCCGCTGCTCGCTCCGGGGTGGCTGCCCTATCGCCACGGACTGGACTTCCTCAGCGACCTCGCCGCCGCCGTCACCTTGCAGGCCCAGGACGTCGCCGAGCGTCGGCGCGCCGCCAAGATCGAGGCCGAGGGCGGCCCGGTCCGCCGCGTCCAGGAGGAGGACGAGCTCGCCGAGGACTCCGGCATCGTCGTGCGCTTCCTGACCAACCCGGTCGCCGTGCTGCTCGCGCTGTTCGTGGTCGCCGCCCTGATCGGCTCGCGAGCCGCCTGGGGCCACGTCTCCGGTGCCGGGCTGTCGCCGGCGCCGCTCGCGGCATCCTCGTGGTGGAGCACCTATGTCGAGCACTGGCACGCGCTGCTCAACGGCACCGACGTACCGGCGCCGGCCTATCTGTTGCCGCTGGCGGTCGGTGGCTCCCTGCTCGGCGGCAACGCGCCGCTCCTCGTCTCGCTCGTCCTGGTGCTGGCGGTGCCCGTGGCGCTCTGGGGTGCGTGGCGCTTCCTGCGGGTCGCGGGCCACCTGCGCAGCGCCGAGGGTGCGTCGAGGTGGGTGCTCGCGTGGGGCTCGGTCGTCTTTGCGCTGGTTCCCATCACGAGCGGCGCCTGGGGTGAGGGCCGGCTCGGCACGGTGGTGACCACGGCGCTACTTCCCTGGATCGCCCACGCCGCCCTCGGCTTCGGCGACCCCGAGCCGGACCGACGCTGGCGGGCGGGCTGGCGCACCGGCCTGCTCCTCTCGTTGGCCACCGCCTTCACCCCGGCGCTGTGGCTGGTGGCGCTCGTGGTCGCGGTCGTCGTGCTCTCGCTGGCTCTCGGCATCAGCCCCGCCGCGGTGCGCCAGCGCTCCGTCGTGGGCCCGCCGCTCGTGGCCGTCGGGCTCGGCGTCCTGCTCCTGCTCCCGTGGGTGCTGCCCCTGCTCCTCCAGGGCCGGCCCGGCGGCCTGCTCCTGGAGGCCGGCCGGCTCCCCGCGGCGGCGATCTCCCGCTGGGACCTGCTGACCGGGGTCGCGGCCGCCGACCCCGCGCCGTTCTATCTCGGCGCCGTCGTCGCGGCGCTCGCCGTCCTCGCGCTGCTGCCGCGCGGGCCGCGCCTGCTGGTGACCGGCGCATGGATCATCGCCGTCGTGGCGATCGGCGTCGCCCTGCTGTTGTCGCTGGTCAGCATCCCCGTCCCCGGGGGCTCCGCCCGGCCGGGACTGGGGGTGCTCGTCGTCGTCGTCCAGGGTGCGTTCATCACCGCGGTGGTCCTCGCCGGCGAGGAGCTCACCCACCAGCTGAGTGGTGCGTTGCGGCGCCTCGTGGGGGCCGCAGGTGTCGTGCTCCTGGGTGCGATGGTGCTGGCCGGCACCGGCTGGTTCGTGCTCGGCGGCGACCCGTCGCTGACGACCGAGGCCGACGACACCGTGCCGGCCTACATGGTCGACAGCTCGCTCGAGGGCAGCCAGCACGGCGTACTGATCCTGCGTGGCACCGTCGCGGACGGCCTCGGCTACACCATCCGGCGCGGCGACGGCACCACGCTGGGCGAGGACGAGATCGAGGCGCTGACGCCCGAGGACACCGGTTTCACCGACGACGTCCGCACGCTCGTCGCCCGCCCCACCGCGTCGGCCTCCGGTGCGCTGAGCGACGCCGGGATCGAGTACGTCGTCCTGGCCGCCCCGGCCGACCCCCAGGTCGCCGCCACGCTCGACGCGACGGCCGGGCTCAGCCAGGCCAGTGCGAGCGACCGCAGCACGCGTGCCTGGCATGTCGACCGTGAGCTCGCCCGTGACGCGGTCGCCGGACCCGGATCGGTGCTGCGCACGATCCTCGTGGTCGCCCAGCTCGCGGGACTCGTCCTCGTGCTCGTGCTCTGTGGACCGACGCTGACGAGGAGGCGGCCGCGATGACACTGCCCCCGACCCCGCCGCCCTCGGACCGGCCCGCAGCAGACGCGACCGCGTCGGCTCCCGCGGCGACGCCACGTCGTGGACGCCGTTCCGCCGGCCAGTCGCGCCGCCGACCCGACACCGCCACCCTCCTCGCGGCCGTTCTGCCCCTGCTCGCGATCGGAGGCGCCCTGCTCGTCGCGCCCCACGAGACCGTGGCGGTGGCCCATCCGCCCACCGAGGGCCAGCTCGAGCGGATCGACCGGGTCTGCCCCGGCGTGGCCGCGGCGGGCCCGGTGATGATCGCCAACGCCGAAGGCACCGACGGCCGGGTCCGCCTGCGCGAGCTCGTCGACACCTCGCCGCCACCGGAGGGCGTCAAGGTCGGCGGCAACGCCGTCGCCAGCCGAGAGGCCCTCGCGCCGGTCGTGCTGAGCGCGGAGGAAGAGCCGGCGGTCGGGCTGGTCGCCACCCGATCCGAGGCCAAGCCCCTGGCGGCCGTCTCGTGCCCCGAGCCGACCGCCGAGGTCTGGTTCACCGGCCTGGGGGCGCGGCTGGACCACGACTCGATGCTGGAGCTCGACAACCCCGACACGGGGGCGGCCGTGGTCGACCTCACCGTCTATTCTGGGCGCGGTGAGCTCGAGGCCTCCGATCTCAAGGGCATCAGCGTGCCCGGTCTCGGCACCGTCACCATCGACCTGGCCAGCGTGTTGCCTCGGCGTGGCTTCCTGGCCGTCCGGGCCGACGTCTCCCGGGGTCGGGCGACCATCAACGTCATCGACCGGGTCGGGCTCCAGGAGGAGGAGCAGCGCCACGACTGGGTCGCCGGCCAGGTCGCGCCGTCGTTGACCAACCTGGTCCTGGGGCTGCCCCCCGGCGAGGGCACGCGCACGCTCGTCCTCGCCAACCCCAACGACAGCGAGGCCGTCGCCACCGTCCAGCTCGTCACCGACACCAACGTGTTCACCCCCACCGACGTGGGGGAGATCCGGATCCGACCCGGTGGCGTCGTCCCGGTGCCCCTCGACGGCGTGTTGGCCAGCAAGGTCGCGCGGGGGGCGCTCGGACTCGTCGTCACCGCCACCCAACCCGTGGCGGCGTCGCTCTCGGCCACCGTCGATGGAGACCCGGCCGCCACCCCGTCCGCGGTCACCCTCGAGGATCGCGGGGCCGCGCTCGTGCCCGACGCGGCCGGCACCCTCGTCCTCGCGGGGGCGCCCGTCGCCGGGACCGTCCAGGTCGACGTCTTCGACGCTGACGGCGCCTCCCTGCTCGACCAGGCCGTCGAGGTGAAGCCTGGCGCCGGCCAGGAGATCGCGCTGCCCGACGGGGCGGCTCTCGTCACGGTGCTGCCGTCGGGGACCACCATCTCGGCCGCGATCGTCGTGGCCGACCGCACCGGGGCGACGGTCCTCCCCGTCACCGACCTGCCGCGCCACTCCCTCGCGCCGTACGTCGGACCCGTGCTGAGCTCGACCGGTCAGTCGGGCTCATAGCGCGGGTCCACCTCGTCGGGACGCAGCCCGAGCAGCTCGGCCACCTGCTCCACGACCACCGCGTGCACCATGGCCTCGAGGTCGGTGCGCGTCTCCGCCCGGTGCTCGAGCGGCCTGCGGAACACCACGATCCGGGTCGGCGTCGCGCCGCTGCCGCGCACCAGCGACGACAGCGGCACCGTCGCGGTGCCCCAGTCGTCGGGGATCTGCGGCGCGTCCTCGACGGCGTACTCGACCAGACCGAGCCGGTCGGCCCAGCGTTCCTCGAGGTCGGCGACCACGTCGAGGACGATGTCGTCGAAGCGCTCGCGGGGCGTCTGGCGCGCCGGCGTGCCGAGGCGCTCGGGGAGCACCGCGGGACCGCGCATCCCGCGACCTCGCCGGTCCCGGGTGCGCCGACGGGCCGGCCGCTGTTCCTGCACACCGCGAGCCTAATCGGACCTGGCGCGATCGGGCGGTACCGTCGGCCGCGTGACTCCCTCACGCCGCTGCTCGCGCACCGCGTGCGGCCGTCCGGCGGTCGCGACGTTGACCTATGTCTACGCCGACCAGACCGCCGTCCTCGGCCCGCTCGCGCTCTATGCCGAGCCGCACGCCTATGACCTGTGCGACCTGCACAGCGAGCGGCTGTCCGCGCCACGCGGCTGGGAGGTGCTGCGGCTCGCCCCCGACCCTGCGACCGTCGGCCCTCGCGAGGACGACCTGCTCGCCCTCGCCGATGCCGTCCGCGAGGCCGCCCGCCCCGCGCCCGCACCCGTCGTACAGCCGGCGGCCGAGACGGGTCGGGAGACCGCGCGTCGCGGTCATCTGCGCGTGCTCACCACCGAGTGAGACCGCCCCCGGCGGGCGGATAGTCTGACCACCATGCCCACGTCGAGTGCCCTCACGCAGCGCCTCGACGCGGTGTTCAAGGCCTACGACGTGCGCGGCCTGGTCCCCGAGCAGCTCGACGAGCGGCTCGCCCACGCCGTCGGCAACGCCTTCGTCACCGTCACGGGGGTTCCGGCGATCGTCGTCGGCCAGGACATGCGCCCCAGCTCCGCCGGCCTCGCCGCCTCGTTCGCCGAGGGAGCCGCGCTCGCCGGCGCCGACGTCACCCACATCGGCCTGGCCTCGACCGACCAGCTCTACTTCGCCTCCGGCCATCTCGACCGTGCCGGCGCCATGTTCACCGCGAGCCACAACCCGGCCCAGTACAACGGCATCAAGCTGTGCCGCTCCCAGGCGCGACCCGTGGGCGCCGATACCGGGCTGACCGCGATCCGCGAGGCCGTCGCCACCGGCCAGCCCGTCCGGGCCGCCACCCGCGGCCGGATCGACGAGATGGACGTGCTCGAGGCGTACGCCGACCACGTGCGGATGCTGGCCCCGGTCCTCGGCCGCCCGCTCAAGATCGTGGTCGACGCCGGCAACGGCATGGCCGGCCTGACCGCGCCGGCGGTGTTCGGGCCGCTGCACGAGCGGATCGAGATGGTGCCCCTCTACTTCGAGCTCGACGGCACCTTCCCCCACCACGAGGCCAACCCGATCGAGCCGGAGAACCTGCGCGACCTCGAGGCCCGCGTCCTCGCCGAACGCGCTGACCTCGGGCTCGCGTTCGACGGCGATGCCGACCGGTGCTTCGTCGTCGACGAGCGCGGCGAGGCCGTGTCCCCGTCCACGTTGACCGCCCTCATCGCCGCCCGCGAGCTGGCCAAGGAGCCCGGCGCCACCGTGATCCACAACCTGATCACCAGCCGGGCGGTCCCCGAGATCGTCCGACAGCGCGGCGGCCACCCCATCCGCACCCGGGTCGGGCATTCCTTCATCAAGGCCACCATGGCCGACACCGACGCCATCTTCGGCGGCGAGCACAGCGGTCACTTCTACTTCCGCGACTTCTGGCGTGCCGACTCCGGCATGCTCGCCGCGCTCCACACGCTCGCGGCCTGCGCCGAGACCACGCGCCCCCCATCGGAGCTGTTCGCCGACTTCGAGCGCTACGCCCTCAGTGGCGAGATCAACTCGACGGTCGACGATGTCGCCAGCGTCATGGCGCGGCTCGAGGCGGCGTACGCCTCGCGCGAGGACGTCACCGTCGACCACCTCGACGGCATGACCGTGCAACACGCCGACTGGGCGTTCAACGTGCGCCCCTCCAACACCGAACCGCTCCTCCGCCTCAACGCGGAGGGCAAGGACGCCGCCACCATGGCGGAGGTCCGTGACGCCGTGCTCCGGATCATCCGGAGCCCCGAGTGAAGGCGAGCCCATGAACCTCGACCCCCGACTGCGGGAGATCATCGTCTGCCCCGACTGCCATGGCGAGCTCGACGAGCAGGGCGAGGAGCTCGTGTGCACCTCGTGCGGGTTGGCCTACCCGGTGCGCGACGACATCCCCGTCCTCCTGGTCGACGAAGCCCGCCGGCCCTCCTGACGACTGAGCCCGCCATGACGACCTGGTTCGACGAGGCGCGCCTCGACGACGCGCAGGTGCTCGAGGCCGCCGACCCCGTGCTGCGGCAGCTCGCCGAGGCCGGAGCCCGCGTCCGCCGGGAGGCGCACGACGCCTCCGCTGCGACCCTGGAGGCGATCGGGCGTGCCGACGAGCTGGTCCGGCCGCGCGCCGTCGTCGCTGCGGGTCCTGACTCCCGCCTGCTGCGCGCGGTCCTGGAGCCCTGGTGCCCGGTGCCGTTCGTCGCGTGGCCCAACGCGGGCCTGCCCGGCTGGGCGGGCAGCATGGACCTGGTCGTCGTACTCGCCCCGAGCGGGAGCGACGCCGGGACGGCCTCGGCCGTCGCCGAGGCGGTCCGCCGCGGCTGCCAGGTCGTGGTGGCCTGCCCGCCGCGCTCCCTGGTCGCCGAGCACGCCGAGGGCCGCTGGACCACGATGCTGCCGGCCGTGACCGGCGACCAGCTCGCTGCCGCTGTGGTGATGCTCGACTACCTCGACCAGGTCGGGCTCGGCCCGCGCGCCGACGCCGAGAGCGTGGCGCGTGCGCTCGACGAGGTCGCGGTCTCGTGCTCGCCCCACCGCGACCTGGCGGTCAACCCGGCGAAGATGTTGGCCATCGCGCTCGCCGACACCAGCCCGGTGGTCTGGGGTGGCTCCGTGCTCGCCGCCCGCGCGGCCCGCCGCGTCGCGGAGTCGATCCGCCGCGCCAGCGGCCGGTCCGCGATCGCCGGCGACGCCGAGCATCTGCTCCCGGTCCTGTCGGCCGCGCCCCGCCGCGACGTCTTCGACGACCCGTTCGCCGACGGTGCCGACGCCGTACGCCCCATGCTGATCGTCCTCGACGACGGCACCGAGGAGGCCGTGGTCCGCGAGGCCCGTGGTCGCCTCCAGGCCGCCGCCGCCGAGCGCGGCGTCCGCGTCGAGACCGTCGCCTCCACCGGCGAGACCGAGGTCGCCCGCTACGCCTCCCTCAACCTCACCGGCTCCTACGCCGCCGCCTACCTCCAGCTCGGCCTCGTCCCCGACTGACCCACGCGCCGACCCGGCAGAACTTCTGCCGGGTGGATCCCTGGTGGTACGCCGACCCGGCAGAACTTCTGCCGGGTCGATGAGGTGACTGTGGATAACTTCGGCCGTCGCCCGGCGGGGCGGGCGAGGCTGAGTGCCATGGTTGAGGACTCCTTGGGGCTACGGGCGCCGCTGGCTTCTGGCCCCCTGCTTGGGCAGCGTCCCGAGCAGCCCGTCCTTCTGCGCGGTCTCGATCCGGGTCGACCCTTCTCGAGCCGGATGGCGCATGAGGCGGGCATCTCCAAGTACGCCTTGTCGGGAATGGTCGCCAGTGGACAGCTGGTCCGACCATTCCGAGGCGTCTATGCCGTGGCCGGCACCGCCGACACCATGGACTTCAGGGTCGAGGCGGTCCGACTCGTCGCTCCCGAGGGTGCGGTGATCTGCGACCACACTGCTGCGTGGCTCCACGGCGCCGATCTTCTGCCCCCGGCTGCCGATCGTGCCGTCCCGCCCGTTCAGGTGTTCAGCAAGCACCCCGGCAACCGGGTACGCCTCCCCGATGTCGACAGCGGCGAGCGACGGCTGCGCGACTCCGATGTGGTCGACATCCAAGGACTGCGGGTGACCAGCGCCCTTCGCACGACCTGTGACCTCGGCCGCATCAGGGACCTGCCTCGGGCACTGGCCAACGTCGACGGCATGTTGGCACTGCGACTCTTCGAACGTCACGAGCTTGACGCACAGATCCGTCGCTACCGAGGAATGCGCTGGGTGACCCACCTGCGGACCGTCGTACCGATGGCGGACCCACGCGCACAGTCGCCCGCCGAGTCGATGCTCCGGTTCCACTGGGTCACGTCGGGCCTGCCGCAGCCGGTGCCGCAGCACCCCGTGCACGACATCGACGGCAATGAGATCTACTACCTGGATCTTCTCGATCCGGTCAATGGCGTGGCCGGGGAGTACGACGGCGTCGAGTTCCATGGCGAAGATCGACGACAGCACGATGCCGAGCGTCGGGACTGGATCGAGAGCCACCACCCCATCTCTATCGAGGTCTTCACCCGGACCGATCTCTTCGGCCCACGCGCGGACCCCGTCCCCAAACTGCGACGTGCGTACCGACAAAGGACCGGCCGCTGGTGGTGACCCGGCAGAAGTTCTGCCGGGTCGGCGTACCACGTGGGCATCCACCCGGCAGAAGTTCTGCCGGGTCGGCGAGCCACGTGGGCATCCACCCGGCAGAAGTTCTGCCGGGTCGCCGTGGGGGAGATGGGGTCCGCTAGGTTTCCGTGCATGGCAACGGAAGGTGGGACCAAGGCGGTCGTGGCCGCACTGCTGGCCAACATGGGGATCGCGGTCACGAAGTTCGTGGCGTTCTTCCTGACCGGGATCAGCTCGATGCTCGCCGAGGCGATCCACTCGGTCGCCGACTCGGGCAACCAGGTGCTGCTCCTCGTCGGCGGCAAGCGGTCGCAGCGCGAGGCCACCGAGCAGCACCCCTTCGGCTATGGCCGCGAGCGCTACATCTACAGCTTCATCGTGTCGATCGTGCTGTTCAGCCTCGGCGGTCTGTTCGCCCTCTACGAGGCCTACCACAAGTTCCACGAGGTCCAGTCGGGCCATCACGAGGACGCCGGCCGCTGGTGGTGGGTGCCGGTCGTCGTGCTGAGCGTCGCGATCGTGCTGGAAGGGCTGTCGTTCCGTACGGCGATGCGCGAGACCGGCAAGATCAAGGGCGACGCGTCCTATGCCGAGTTCATCCGCCGCGCCAAGCAGCCGGAGCTGCCGGTGATCCTCCTCGAGGATGCCGCCGCGCTGATCGGCCTCGTGTTCGCCCTGCTCGCCGTCAGCCTGTCGCTCGTGACCGAGAACTACTACTGGGACGTCGCCGGCGCCACCGCCATCGGCCTCCTCCTCGTGGTCGTGGCGATCATCCTCGCCGTCGAGACCAAGAGCCTGCTGCTCGGCGAGGCGGCGAGTCTGGACGCCGTACGACGCATCGAGGCCGCCCTCCAGGGCACCGATGGGATCGAGGGCATCATCCACATGAAGACCCTCCACCTGGGGCCGGAGGAGCTGCTCGTCGCCGCCAAGTTCGCAGCGTCGCCCGGGTCGAGTGCGGAGCAGGTGGCCGCGGCGATCGACCGGGCGGAGGTCGCGATCCGCGATGCCGAGGCGACCGCGCGGGTCATCTATCTGGAGCCCGACATCTTCCGCGCCGACTATGTTCCGGCCGAGCGTCCGGAGCCCCCGGCAGCGCCTGCCCACTGAGCCCCGCGAGGGCCCGCGAGGCGGGTCCGGGACTGGTCCAGCCACGCCTCGTCAGACCCTCGCGAGGATTCTTGTCCTCGGGGTAGTCCGGACTAACCTGACAAGACGCGGCAGTCGCCATGCCGCATGGATCGTCTGGAGGACAACGTGGACTTCAAGGTCGCAGATCTCTCTCTCGCTGAGTTCGGCCGCGCCGAGATCGCGCTCGCCGAGCACGAGATGCCCGGGCTCATGGCCATGCGCGAGCGCTACGGCGCCAGCAAGCCGCTCACGGGTGCCCGCATCACCGGCTCGCTGCACATGACGGTGCAGACCGCCGTCCTGATCGAGACCCTCGTGGCGCTCGGCGCCGAGGTGCGCTGGGCCTCCTGCAACATCTTCTCCACCCAGGACCACGCCGCGGCCGCGGTCGTCGTCGGCCCCGACGGCACCCCCGAGGACCCCCAGGGAGTCCCGGTCTTCGCCTGGAAGGGCGAGACGCTGGAGGAGTACTGGTGGTGCACCCAGCAGGTGCTGCTGTGGCCCGAGGGCCCCGACGGTGACGAGCAGTTCGCCAACATGATCCTCGATGACGGCGGCGACGCCACGCTGCTGGTCCACCTGGGCGTCGAGGCCGAGAAGACCGGCACCGCCCCCGACGCCGCCGGCGCCACCAGCGCCGAGCAGCGCATCATCTTCGGGGTCATCGCCGACTCGCTCGCCCAGTCGCAGGACCGCTGGACCAAGGTCGCCAACGAGATCAAGGGCGTCACCGAGGAGACCACGACCGGCGTGCACCGTCTCTATGAGCGGAGCAAGGAGGGCACCCTGCTCTTCCCGGCGATCAACGTCAACGACTCGGTCACCAAGTCCAAGTTCGACAACAAGTACGGCTGCCGCCACTCGCTCATCGACGGCATCAACCGCGCCACCGACGTGCTGATCGGTGGCAAGGTCGCGGTCGTCTGCGGCTATGGCGACGTCGGCAAGGGCAGCGCCGAGTCGCTGCGCGGTCAGGGCGCCCGCGTCGTCGTGACCGAGATCGACCCGATCTGCGCGCTGCAGGCGGTCATGGACGGCTACCAGGTCTCCACCCTCGAGGACGTCCTCGGCGAGGCCGACATCATCGTCACCGCCACCGGCAACTGCGACGTGGTCACCGCCGAGCAGATGAGCCGGATGAAGCACCAGGCGATCATCGGCAACATCGGTCACTTCGACAACGAGATCGACATGGCCGGCCTCGAGTCGTGGCCCGGCATCCAGCGGCAGACCATCAAGCCGCAGGTGGACAAGTGGACGTTCCCCGAGACCGGCAAGAGCGTCATCGTGCTGTCGGAGGGCCGCCTGCTCAACCTCGGCAACGCCACCGGCCACCCGTCGTTCGTGATGTCCAACTCCTTCACCAACCAGGTGCTGGCCCAGCTGGAGCTGTTCACCAAGTCTGAGGACTACCCCGTCGGCGTCTATGTGCTGCCCAAGCACCTCGACGAGGAGGTCGCCCGGCTCCACCTCGACGCCCTGGGCGTGCGGCTCACCACGCTGAGCGACAAGCAGGCCGACTACCTCGGTGTCGCTGTCGAGGGCCCCTACAAGGCCGACGCCTACCGCTACTGACCTCGACCTCCGATCGGCCTCCGGCGCTGCGCCGGAGGCGGATCGGGGCGAGGCTGGCACACTTGGCCTCATGAACCAGCCCGTCGACAGCGCCGCCAAGGGGCGCATCCTGGTCGTCGACGACGACGCCTCCCTGGCGGAGATGCTGACGATCGTGCTGCGCCAGGAGGGTTTCGACTCTCGCGTCTGCGATCGCGGTGACACCGCCATGGGTGAGTTCCGCGACTACCGCCCCGACCTGGTGCTGCTCGACTTGATGCTGCCCGGTCAGGACGGCATCGACGTGTGCAAGGAGATCCGCGCCGAGTCCGGCGTGCCGATCGTGATGCTGACCGCCAAGAGCGACACCGTCGACGTCGTTCTCGGCCTGGAGTCCGGCGCCGACGACTATGTCGTCAAGCCGTTCAAGCCCAAGGAGCTTGTGGCGCGCATCCGCGCCCGCGTACGCCGGCTCGACCCGCCCGGCAACGACACCCTCACCATCGGTGACGTGCTGATCGACGTGGCGGGCCACGCGGTCACCCGCGACGGCAAGCCGGTCAACCTGACCCCGCTCGAGTTCGACCTGCTCGTCTGTCTGGCCCGCAAGCCGTGGCAGGTGTTCACCCGCGAGGTGCTGCTCGAGCAGGTCTGGGGCTACCGCCACGCCGCCGACACCCGGCTGGTCAACGTGCACGTCCAGCGACTGCGCTCCAAGATCGAGCACGACCCCGAGAACCCAGAGATCGTCATCACTGTCCGCGGCGTCGGCTACAAGGCCGGCACGGCCTAGGCTCCCGATCCCATGCCGGGTGGGACCCCCACCGCCGCACTGCGTCGCGGGCTGACGTTCTGGCGTCGCTCGATCCAGGCGCGGGTCGTGATGAGCACGGTGCTGCTCTCGACCCTGGTGTTCCTCGGCGTGGGGTGGTTCCTGCTCCAACAGACCCGCGACGGCCTGCTCGACCAGCGTGTCCAAGCCGTCGTGGCCGAGGCCAACGAGGAGACCCGTAGCGCCCGGTCGGCCCTCGAGAGCGTGCTCGGCACCGACCTCGACGCGGACAGCCAGCGCACCCAGCTGGTCAACCCGATCCTGGAGCGTGGCAGTGTCCGCGGCTTCAGCGTCGCCCTGGTGAAGCCGGGGTCGGCCGCCGACCCCGACGGGCCGCGCGGCGTCGTGATCTCGAGCCCGGGGCTCGACCTCAGCAGCATCCCGACCGACCTGCGGCTGCACTTCCAGGAGTCGAGCGCGACCGCCTGGACCTATACCCGCATCCGGGTCGACGGCTCGTCGTCGACCTCGGTCCCGGGCGTCGTGGTCGGGTCCGCGATCAGGCTGCCCGCCGACGGGTCGACCTACACCCTCTACTACCTCTTCCCGCTCGCCGACGAGCAGGAGACGCTGGGACTGGTCACCCGGTCGCTGGCGACCGCCGCCGGTGTCCTGGTGGTCCTGGTCGCCGGGCTCGCGTGGCTCGTCACGCGCCAGGTCGTCACGCCGGTCCGGCTCGCGCGGCAGGTCGCCGAGCGGCTGGCGGCCGGCCAGCTCCAGGAGCGGTTGAGGGTGCGGGGCGAGGACGACCTGTCGCGCCTGGCCACGTCGTTCAACCAGATGGCCTCCAACCTCCAGCGCCAGATCCGGCAGCTCGAGGAGCTCAGCCGGGTCCAGCGACGGTTCGTCTCCGACGTGTCCCACGAGCTCCGGACGCCGCTCACCACCGTGCGGATGGCCAGCGACGTCATCCACGACGCCCGCGCCGACCTCGATCCCGTGACGGCGCGCGCGGCCGAGCTCCTGCAGACCGAGCTCGACCGGTTCGAGACGCTGCTGTCGGACCTGCTCGAGATCAGCCGGTTCGACGCGGGTGCGGCCGTGCTCGACCCCGAGGACGTCAACCTGATCGACGTCGCCCACCGGGTCGTCGACGCCACCCGGGTGCTGGCCGACAAGCGCGGCACCCGGGTCCGGGTCGAGGCCCCCGCCGAGCCGTGCATCGCCGAGGCCGACGTACGGCGCGTCGAGCGCATCGTGCGCAACCTGGTCGGCAACGCCATCGACCACGCCGAGTCCGGCGACGTCGTCATCCATGTCGCCAGCGACGAGCAGGCGGCCGCGGTGGCGGTGCGCGACTATGGCGTCGGGCTCGGACCTGGTGAGTCGGCGATGGTGTTCAACCGGTTCTGGCGGGCCGACCCGGCGCGCGCCCGTACGACGGGTGGCACCGGCCTCGGCCTGTCGATCGCCCTCGAGGACACCCACCTCCACGGCGGCTGGCTGCAGGCCTGGGGGCGACCGGGACAGGGCTCGCAGTTCCGGCTCACGCTGCCCCGCAAGATCGGCCACCCGCTGCGCCACAGCCCGATCCCGCTCGTCCCCGTCGATGCCGAGGAGAAGGTGTGAGACGCCGCCGCGCCGCCCTCCTCACCGGTCTCGTGCTCGCCGTCACGAGCCTCACCGGCTGTCTGGCCGTGCCCGACCACGGCCCCGTCGTCGAGGTCGGCGACAGCTCGGAGATCCGGGCCGGCGAGCCGCCCGACATCGTGCCGGCGACCCCCGAACCAGGGGAGTCCGCGAGTGACATCGTGCGCCATTTCCTGGAGGCGATGCGGGCCTCGCCGATCGACACCACGATCGCCAAGCAGTTCCTCACCAAGGACGCGGCGGCCACGTGGAGCCCGGAGCAGGCGACGATCACCTATGCGAGCACCTCCGCGCCGTTCGGCGTCTCGCCGCTGAAGGTCCGCCTCCAGGACGCGGCACACTACGACGCCCGGGGCACCTACCTCGGTGCGTTGCCCCCGTCGGAGCGGACGCTGTCGTTCCCGCTGCAGCTCGAGGACGGCGAGTGGCGGATCGCCGAGGCGCCCAACGCCCTCATCGTCAACGACGACTGGTTCGACCAGCGGTTCGCCCAGGTGTCGCTCTACTTCTTCGACCCGAGTGGCAAGTACCTCGTGCCCGAGCCGGTGTTCCTGCCTCGCGGGGACCAGCTGCCGACGGCCCTGATGCAGGGGCTGCTCGCCGGCCCGCCGGCCGGGCTCGACCGGGTGGAGCGCACCTTCATCCCGACCGGCACGGCGCTCGACCTCTCGGTGCCGCCGGTGTCGGGGTCCTCGGGGCTGGCCGACATCGCGCTGAGTGGGGTCGGTGGCCGGCTCTCGGCGGACACCGCCACCCTGCTGCTGGCGCAGCTCAGCTGGACGCTGCGCCAGGTGCCGGGAGTCAAGACGCTGTCGGTCACCGTCGACGGCCAGCCGCTCGGGTCTCCCAGCGGCAGCAAGACCGTGCCGGTCGACGGGCACGCCGAGGCAGACCCGACCGGGTGGCTGGCGAGCGCGACGCCGTTCGGGCTGTGGAAGGGGCTCGTCGTCGGCGACGCCGTCGCGAACCCCCAGCCGGTGGCGGGGCCCTTCGGGCTCAAGAAGCGGTCGCTGCGCGCGATCGCGGTCGACCCCTACAACATCAAGGTTGCTGGCGTCGACGCCACCGGCCGGTCGGTGCTGCTGACCTCGCTGAGTGCGCCGGGCGCTCGCGTGAGCACGGTCGCCACCGGGGCGACCAACCTGCTGCCGCCGGCCTGGGACCTGGCCGGACGCCTGTGGCTGGTCGACCGGCGCAGCACCGGTGCCTTCGTCGAGGTCTACACGGGCGGCAGCTCGCCGGTGGAGGTGCCCGCTCCGGGGATCGCCGGCCAGCGCATCCGCGCCTTCGAGGTGTCGCGCGACGGCACGCGTTTCGTGGCGGTGCTCACCGGCGGCGAGGGCGACACGGTGGTGGTGAGCCGGGTCGAACGGCGGCTCGACGGCAGCGTGCGGCTGACACCCGCCGTGGCCCTGCCGTCGCCCAGCGGCACGGCCCTGCGGGTCAAGGACATCGGCTGGAGCAGCCCGACCACGGCCTCGGTGCTGAGCTCGCTCACCGACGACGTGTCCCAGCTCAGCGCGGTGCCGCTCGACGGGTCGCCCGGGCGCACGATCACCACCGTTCCCGGGGTGCAGCGCTGGCTGGTCAGCTCGCCGGTGGAGACCGAGCCGACCTATGTGGTCTCGACCAACGGGATCGTCGATCTCTCCTCGGGTCGCGGCGCCCAGCAGCAGGAGGGCATCCTGCTGTCGAGCCTCACCTACGTCGGCTGAGTCCACGCCGACCGGCCGCGTCCTCCACAGCACCGCGCAGGTGGGTGGCCGAGTGCCCGGCGGCCCGCTGGGATGGACCGGTGGACACCCTGGGCGACGCCGCGCTCGACCTGCTGCTGGGCGGCGCCTGCCTCGGCTGCGGCCGCCCGGGACGGCTCGTGTGCCCCGCCTGCCGAGTGGACCTCCCGTTCGGGGCCGTGCCCGCCTGGCCCACCCCGATCCCGGCCGGTCTGGCGCCGCCGTGGGCGGCGGGGGAGTACGCCGGCCTGCTGCGCGCGGCGGTCCTGGCCCACAAGGAGCACCGGGTGCTCGCCCTGCGGGGCATCCTGGGCCGGCTCCTGGCACAAGCGGTCGTCGCTGCCCTGGCCGACCAGGACCTGCCGACGCCGCCCCTGCAGGAAGGCCGGGGCGGGGCCACGGTCCCCCTGGTGCTCGTGCCCGTCCCGTCCCGGCCGGCGGCGGTCCGGGCGCGCGGCCACGACCCCACCCTCGAGATCACCCGCGCGGCGGCCTCGCGGCTGCGCCGCCTCGGGCTCGACGTGGCGGTGTCCCGGCTGCTCGCGACCCGTCGCGGCGTCGCCGACCAGGCCGGGCTCACGGCCCAGGAGCGGGCCGCCAACCTCGCCGGCTCGCTGCGGCGCCGGCCCCGCGAGCTGACCCGGCTCGCGCGGTGGCGCCCACGGGTCCGCGTCGTGGTGTGCGACGACGTCGTCACGACCGGCGCCACGGTCCGGGAGGCGCAACGCGCCCTCGAGGCCATCGGGCTGCCGGTCACGGCCGTCGCCGCGGTCGCCGCGACGGCGCGGCGTACCCCACCCCGTCTCGGAAATCCCGTTTCGCTTTGAACCTGTGCCCGGACCGACTAGCGTCAAGTCATGGAGTCCGTCCGGGTCCGTGGTTGCGTCAGCCGGGCGGAAAACGTGTGTCACGCCAACCCCGGTCGACAAGCCGATGCCAGTCGCAGGCGAAACGGTCCACGTAACGAGCTCGTCGGCGGGTCCGCCCGCCGCGGCCTCGGAGCACGGTGCGGCTTAGTCGTAAGTCCTGCCTCGTCGCCGTCGTCAGATACGGCGCCCGACGGGAGAAGGTCAGTAGTGGCGGAGAAGCTGCGAGCACCTCAGCAGGCGGGTGTGGGGTCGAAGACCAGGTCGGCCGGACGGACTCCATCCTGGGCGCTCCTCGGAGTGCTGCGCCCAGGTCTCATGACACGCACCCACGCGCGTCTGTTCCGTTCGACCTAGGAGGTTGTCATGGAGATCGCCGTCACCGGCCGCCACGTCGAGGTGTCCGACCGGTTCCGCAGTCACGTCTCCGAGAAGCTCGCCAAGCTCGAGAAGCACGATCACCGCATCATGCGTGTGAACGTCGAGGTCGAGCGGGAGCGCAACCCCCGTCAGTCCGACCGGGCCGTGCGGGTGCAGCTGACCGCCCTGTCCAAGGGCCCCGTGATCCGTGCCGAGGCCGCTGCCTCCGACAAGATGGCCGCCCTCGACCTGGCGCTCGACAAGATGGCCACCCAGATGCGGCGTGCCTCCGACCGTCGTCGCGACCGCAGCGGACGTGCTCGCGCCAACGGAGCGACGCTGCCCGACGTCGACGTCGTGGGCGGTCCGGTCGCCGACGAGGACGAGACCCTCGACCACCAGGTGGGCCCGCTGACCGTGATGGGTGACGGTCCGCTCGTCGTCCGCGAGAAGACCCACCAGGCCTCGCCGATGACGCTGGACCAGGCGCTCTATGAGATGGAGCTGGTCGGCCATGACTTCTATCTGTTCGTCGACAAGGAGTCCGAGCGGCCGTGCGTGGTCTATCGGCGGCGCGGCTATGACTACGGCGTGATCTCCCTCGACCTCGGCTCGGCGGGCTGACCCCCGCAACGGGGTCGGACGTGACATGATTCGCGCGTGAGCGTTCAAGGCACGGAGCCGATCAAGGTCCTCGTCGTCGACGACCAGGAGCTGTTCCGTCGAGGCCTGACGATGCTCCTCAGCGCCGAAGGCGGCATCGAGGTCGTCGGCGAGGCCGGCGACGGGATCGAGGGCACCAACCTGGCGGTCGCCACCCTGCCCGACGTGGTCCTCCTCGACGTGCGCATGCCCAAGCGCACCGGCATCGAGGCCTGCCTGGCCATCAAGGAGCAGGTCCCGTCGGCCAAGATCGTCATGCTGACGGTCTCCGACGAGGAGGCCGACCTCTATGAGGCGGTCAAGAGCGGCGCGTCCGGCTATCTCCTCAAGGACTCCTCCATCGAGGAGGTCGCCCAGGCGGTCAAGGTCGTCGCCGACGGCCAGTCGCTCATCAGTCCGTCGATGGCGGTCAAGCTGATCGACGAGTTCAAGCAGATGTCCAAGCCCGAGCGCGACCACGTGCCGGGGCTGCGGCTCACCGACCGTGAGCTGGAGGTGCTCCGGCTCGTCGCCAAGGGCATGAACAACCGCGAGATCTCCAAGCAGCTGTTCATCAGCGAGAACACCGTCAAGAACCACGTGCGCAACATCCTGGAGAAGCTCCAGCTCCACTCGCGCATGGAGGCGGTCATGTACGCCGTCAAGGAGAAGCTGCTCGACCTGCCCTGATGCCGGGCCGGTCGACGCGGACGACGGTGACGCCGTGAACCGCTGTCGGTGCCGGATGTCATGATGCCCGTCGTGACCCGCGACGTACCGCCACGACTGACGCTGACCCAGGCACGCCGCGTGGCGCTGGCAGCCCAGGGGTTCACCGACCGGGCCCACGCGGTGCCGTCGATGCGCACGCTGCAGCGCACCCTCGAGCGCACCGGGGTGCTCCAGGTCGACTCGGTCAACGTGCTCCAGCGCGCCCACTACATGCCGCTGTTCTCCCGGATGGGCCCCTATGACATCGGCCTGCTCCACCGTGCCTCCGAGCGGCGGCCCCGGCGGATGGTCGAGTACTGGGCCCACGTCCAGGCCTTCATGCCCGTCGAGCTGTGGCCGGTCATGCGCCACCGCATGGAGCACTACCGCTCCCAGCGCGGCAAGTGGGGATCCTCGTCGACGAGCCCGAGCTCGAGGCCAACCTGCTGGCCGAGGTGCGTGACCGCGGCGCTTCCACGGCCCGCGACCTTGATGACGGCCTGCCGCGCACCAAGGAGCACTGGGGCTGGAACTGGTCGAGCACTCGCCGGGTCCTCGACTTCCTCTACATGACGGGCGAGCTGGCGATCGCCGCCCGCAACAGCCAGTTCGAGATCCTCTATGACCTGCCCGAGCGGGTGCTGCCCGCCGACGTGCTGGCGCTGCCGACCCCGACCAGGGCCGAGGCCGACCGCGAGCTGGTGCGGCGCGCGGCGCGGTCCCACGGTGTCGCCACGGTCGCCCACCTGCGTGACTACTACCGGATGTCGGTGGCCGCGACCAAGACCGCCGTCGACAGCCTCGTCGAGGCCGGCGAGCTCGTGCCGGTCACCGTCGCCGGCTGGCGCCAGCCCGCCTTCCTCCACGCCGAGGCCCGGGTCCCGCGCCGCATCCGAGCCCGGGCGCTGCTGAGCCCCTTCGACCCGGTTGTCTGGGAGCGCGACCGCGCCGAGGCGTTGTTCGACTTCTTCTACCGCATCGAGATCTATACCCCGCCCGAGAAGCGGATCCACGGCTACTACGTCCTGCCGTTCCTCCTCGACGATCGCATCGTGGCCCGCGTCGACCTCAAGGCCGACCGGGCGACGGGACGGCTGCTGGTCCGGGGCTCCTATGCCGAGCCCCAGGCTCCTTCCCACACCGCCGACGAGCTCGCCGCCGAGCTGCGCGTGCTCGCCGGCTGGCTGGGGCTCGACACCGTCGTGGTCGAGCCGCGCGGCGACCTGGCGGCGCTGCTCACCGTGGCCGTCCACCACGCCGGCTGACCGCACTCTTGGCCCGTCGCGCCACGATGGAGGGGACCGTCAGCAGAAGGGAGATCTCGGTGAGCGACGACGTGACCGACCACCTGACCGACGACCAGTCGGTTCCCGAGACCCGGGGCGTGACGTCGGAGGAGCTGGCCTCGGTGGACCTCACCGGCGAGATCCCCGGGCTGGAGGGCCGGCGCCTGCGGCTGCGCAGGTTCACCTTCGAACCGGGCGCGGTGTTCGGTCCGCGCCACGACCACATCGGCAGGCCCGGGACCGTCTTCATCCTCGAGGGCACCATCACCGACCACCGCGACGGCGTCGCCACGGACTATGGGCCGGGGGTCGGCTGGCCCGAGGACCGTCACACCGTCCACTGGCTGGAGAACCGTGGCCCCGAGACGGCGATCGAGATCTCCGTCGACATCGTCGACGGCTGAGGGTGGCCCAGCCGGCGTCGGTGTGGCTCCCGGTCAGCGTGATTGCCGCTGGCGGAACGCCAGCGTGGCCAGGCACAGGGCATAGCCCGCAGCCAGGGCGGCACTGTGGGTGGCCAGGCCGGTGACGAGGGCCTGCACGAACCCGTCGTCGGGGTTGGCGATGCTGTCACGGGCGACGATCGCCAGCAGGGTGAAGACGGCGACCATGATGAGCGGCGGGAGCACCCCGACGGTGAAGAAGTCGGCCCGGCGTACGACGAAGGCCAGCGCCAGGCTCAGCGCGACGAACGACAGGTCGAAGAACAGGCTCAGTCGACCGACCAGCACGAGGTCGAGGGCGACCAGCGTCAGCGCCACGGCGATGCCGAGCACCACCACGTGGCGCCCCGACTCGCGCCCCTCCGGCCACGCCGTCGTCGACTGGCTCACAGGGCCACGCTAGGGGTCACGTCGTCGGGGTCGTCGGAGCCGCGCCGGTCGGTGCTGAGGAGCGACACGGGGCCGATCGAGGGGCCGACCGCGCGGGCCCGGGCCTCCACCTGGCGGGGACCGGGCAGCTCGTCGTCGGTCACGCCGAGCTCGGTGAACCGGCGGGCCGACACCAGCACGCGCGTCTCGAGCGAGCCGACCGCCTGGTTGTAGTGGCCGACCGCGGCGTTGAGCGAGCGCCCCACCTGGTCGAGGTGGCCGTCCAGGGTGACCAAGCGGGTGTGGAGCTCGCGGCCGAGCTGGTGGATCTCGCGCGCCTGGTCGGCCAGGGCCTCGTGGGTCCAGCCGTGGGCGACGGTGCGCAGCAGGGCGATCAGGGTCGTCGGCGTCGCCAGCACCACCTGGCGCGTGGCGGCGTAGTCGAGCAGGTCGGGCTGGGTCTCCAGCGCGGCGGACAGGAACGCCTCGGCCGGCACGAACAGGACCACGAACTCGGGGGTCTCCTCGAGCGCCCGCCAGTAGCGCTTGGCGGCGAGGCCGTCGACATGGGTGCGGAGCTGGCCGGCGTGGCGGCGCAGGTGGTGGTCGCGCTCGACGTCGTCGGTCGCGGCCGTGGCGTCGAGGAACGCATCCAGGGGCACCTTGGCGTCGACGACGATGCGCCGGCCGCCGGCGAGCCGCACGATCAGGTCGGGTCGCAGCGCGCCGTCCTCGAGGCGTTCCTGCTCGGTGAAGTCGACGTGGGCGACCATCCCGGCCAGCTCGACGGCGCGCCGCAGGTGGAGCTCACCCCACCGGCCCCTCACCTGGGGTCGTCGCAGCGCGGTGGCGAGCGAGGCCGTCTCGCGGCGCAGCGAGTCGGTGGAGTGGCGCATGTCGAGGACCTGTTGGGCCAGCTGGCCCTGCCAGGAGACCCGGTTGTGCTCGAGGTCGCGCAGCTGGTCGTGGAGCCGCTCCAGGCTCTCGCGCACCACGGCCTGGTCGGCCGCCCTGCCGTCGAGGGCCGCGGCCAGCCGCCGCTCGCTCTCGGGGCTGCCCTGGGTCACGCCGCGCGCCTGGGCCCAGAGCAGGCCGATCACCGCTCCGAGGCAGAGCCCCAGCAGCAGCCCGATCATCACCAGCCAGATGTCCATATCCCCATGCTGACGGTGACCACCGACAACGCCGTGGTCCGGGCGGTGCGGGGCGCCGTACGACGTCGTACGACGTCAGTCCGCGAGGTCGACGACGACCGGAGCGTGGTCGGAGGCTCCGGTGCCGGCGCGCTCCTCGCGATCGATGAACGCCCCGGTGACGCGCTCCGCCAGCGGCGGTGAGCCGAGCAGGAAGTCGATCCGCATGCCGCGGTTGCGCTCGAAGCGCTGCCGGTAGTAGTCCCAGTAGGTGTAGACGCCGGGGCCCGGCGCGTGAGGGCGGACCAGGTCGGCATAGCCGTCGTCGAGGAACCGCTGGAAGGCGGCGCGCTCGGGGGGCGTGACATGGGTGTCCTTGGCGAACGCCGCCATGTCGAAGACGTCGTCGTCCTGCGGGGCGATGTTCCAGTCGCCGACCAGCGCCGTCGGCTCGCCCAGCCACCCTTGGGCGGCCTCGCGCAGCCGCCCGAGCCAGTCGAGCTTGTAGACATAGTGGGGGTCGTCGACCTTGCGGCCGTTGGGGACATAGAGCGACCAGACGCGTACGCCGCCCGCGACGGCGCCGATCGCGCGCGCCTCGGCGTCCACGGGGTCACCCCAGCCGGGCATCCCGGGGAAGCCGACCGACACCTCCTCGAGCCCGACCCGGCTGATGATGGCCACGCCGTTCCACTGGTTGTAGCCGACGGCGGCCACGTCGTAGCCGAGGGACTGCAGCCCCATCAGCGGCAACTGGTCCTCGCGGGCCTTGGTCTCCTGGACCGCCAGGACGTCGACGTCGTGGCGTTGCAGGAACGCCTCGACGCGGTCGATGCGGGAGCGGAGGGAGTTGACGTTCCAGGTGGCGATGCGCACCCCGAGAGCCTAGGCCCCCGGTGGCAGCCACAGGTGTCAGGCCGTCACGACGCCGTACGACGGACCGGTCGGCGCCGGCGGGAGGGTGAACGCGACCACGGCGTCCGGGGTGACCTGGTGGGCGAGGCCGACGGCGGTGTCGAGCGGGAGGTCGAGGATCACGAGCCGCTCGTCGCCGGCCGCGGTCGTGGCGATCAGGGTCGCCAGTCCGACCCTTCGCTGGAAGACGCTCTGACTGACCACCCAGCCGATCACGCCGTGGCGCTGGAGCACCTTGCGCCGCCGGGTGAGCGAGCCGGATCCTGCGACCAGGTGGTCGTCGGTGAGGAGGTGACCGAGGTGGCGATACTGCATCGCGGCCAGCAGCAGGCCGAGCAGCGCGAACCCGAGTCCGATCAGGGCGGGGACCCACCAGGGGAGGGGGACCAGGACCGCGGCGACGACGGCCGCGATCGTCACCGCGAGCGTCAGACGTTGGTGACGGAAGTGGCACCGGCGTCGGGCCAGGGGGCCGTGCGCGACCAGCGGCTGGACGAGGGCCTCCCCGGAGGCCAGCACGGCGTGGCCGACCTGCTGGCAGACCTCGCGGGGACAGGGCGGCAGGACCGTGGTGACACCACCCGAGCCGACCCCGGTGGCGAGAGTGGCGAGCTCGCCACCCTTGACCAGGCGCAGCAGGACCGGCTCGGTCATCTCCACCCCGCGGACCTTGGCCTCCTCCACCGACGTCGAGCGGGTGGTGAACGCGCCGGCGGTGAGGTGGATCGTGCCCCGCTCGCGGGTCAGCCGGAGGTTCCACCACTGGATGACATAGCCGCTGATCGAGATGACCAGCCACACGACGAGACCGCCCAGCAGGGCGCTGACGATGACGAGCCACAGCGCGAAGCCGAGCGCCCAGTTCCAGGCCTCGTCGAGGTGTCGGCGGTCGAAGAAGGGGAGCGCGTCGCCCCACTGCGCGAGGGCGCCGATAGCACCCGCGACGATGGCGAGCTTGGACAGGCTGAACGGCGCGAACCGCAGCCACGACCAGTCGATGGTGGCCAGCAGCTGGGGCGCGTCGTACGCCGCCAGCACCGGCGCGGCCGCCTCGTCGGTGGCGCCCAGACCCCCTCCATTGGACGCAAACTGCACGTCCAGCCCCGGATTTCGTGCGGTTTGGCCCAAATCGGCATGCGAGCGGGCGAGCAGGAAGTGCCGCAGCTGCTGGGCCTGGAACGTCGACAGCGCGTTGAGCTCGATGCGCGTGTCGTCGACGCCTGTGCCGATCTTGACCTTGGTGAGGCCGAGGAGCCGGTGGAGCAGGGACGCCTCGAGGTCGACGCTGCGGACCCGGTCGAGGGGAGCGGTGAGCTGCTGGCGGTTGAGCAGGCCCTTGTGGAGCTGGAACTGGGTCTCGGTGATCCGGAACCGGGTCGTCAGCCACGGGAGCACGCCGGCCAGGACGGGCAGCGCGAGGAGGGCCACGGTGATGGGGCTGAACTCGCCTCGGGAGCTGCTGACACCCACGATCGCGACGATCACCGGGATGGCGAACTGCTTGACGGCCTCGGCCGGGCCGACGAGCAACATGCGGACGTCGAGCCGCTGCCAGCCCTGGTCGTCGGTCTCGCCGACCGCGTCGGCTGCCCCGGCCACCTCCGCAACGCCGGCATCGTCGGCAACGTTCGCGACGTCCGCCACCTCGCCGAGGTCGGGCTGCTCCTGGGGCTCGGTCACGTCGCGTCGCCCCCGGAGGCGGCGGTGATCTCGGTGAGCTCGGCGACGGTACGCCGGGCGACATCCTCGTCGAGGCAGTCGATCCGCAGCGGCCCGGCGGCCGAGGCGGTGGTGACGGTGATCGTCGACAGGTGGAACGGCCGCATCAGCATGCTCTGGTGGGAGTCGACGGTCTGGACCCGCGACAGCGGGGCGATCCGCTGCTCGCGGCTGATCCAGCCCGACCGCGTGAAGACCGCGTCCTCAGTGACCTCCCAGCGGTGCACGCGATAGCGGTAGGTCGGCATGACCAGCGCGCGGGCCAGCCCGACCAGCCAGACGACGGCGACCCCGAGCCAGGCCCACCACGGGTGGACGGGCAGCATCGGCACCACGATGGTGACGGGGATCGAGAAGATCAGCGCCGCCAGGATGGCCGAGACCCGCCAGAAGGTGACGGCGCGCTCGGAGACGCGGTTGACCGGCTCGCGCAGCGTCGGTGGGACCGGCGCGGTGGTGGGGTCGGCACTGCTCATGCCTCCGAGCCTGTCACGTTTCGCCCCGCAACCGCGAACGCCCGTAGACTCGCCGCCCGTGGCACTCACCATCGGCATCGTCGGACTCCCCAACGCGGGCAAGTCGACCCTCTTCAACGCCCTGACCAAGAACGACGTGCTGGCGGCCAACTACCCCTTCGCCACCATCGAGCCCAACGTCGGCGTGGTCGGCGTACCCGACCCGCGGCTCGAGGTGCTGGCCGGCATCTTCGGGTCGGAGCGGATCCTGCCCGCCACCGTCGAGTTCGTCGACATCGCCGGCATCGTGCGCGGCGCCTCGGTGGGGGAGGGGCTCGGCAACAAGTTCCTCGCCCACATCCGCGAGTCGGCCGCGATCTGCCAGGTGACGCGGGTCTTCCGCGACGAGGACGTGACCCACGTCGACGGCAAGGTCGACCCCGCCTCCGACATCTCCACCATCCAGACCGAGCTGATCCTGGCCGACCTGCAGACCCTGGAGAAGGCGATCCCGAGGCTGGAGAAGGAGGCCAAGGGCAAGAAGGACCTGGCCCCCGTGGCCGCGGCAGCCAAGGAGGCGCAGGCCGCGCTCGAGGCCGGTACGCCGGTCATCGCCACCGACATCGACCGCACCCTGATCCGCGAGCTGTCGCTGCTGACGGCCAAGCCCTACCTCTATGTCTTCAACTGCGACGCCGACGAGCTCGGCGACGAGGACCTCAAGCTGCGGATGCGTGAGATCGTCGCCCCGGCCGAGGCGATCTTCCTCGACGCGAAGTTTGAGGCCGAGCTGGTCGAGCTCGATGACGAGGCGGAGGCGCTGGAGATGCTCCACGAGCTCGGCGTCGAGGAGCCTGGCCTCGACCTCCTCGCCCACGTCGGCTTCCGCACGCTGGGCCTGCAGACCTATCTGACCGCTGGCCCCAAGGAGACGCGGGCCTGGACGATCCGCAAGGGCGCCACCGCCCCCGAGGCCGCCGGGGTGATCCACACCGACTTCCAGCGCGGCTTCATCAAGGCCGAGATCGTGTCCTTCGACGACCTGGTCGCCGCCGGCTCCATGCTCAAGGCCAAGGAGGCCGGCAAGGTCCGCATGGAGGGCAAGGACTACGTCATGCAGGATGGCGACGTGGTGGAGTTCCGCTTCAACGTCTAGCGTCGGGGTTCGGCGACCATCGAGACCGGGACCTCAGCGGGCGGGCAGCGAGATGGTGTCCCGCGGTCGGATGGGACTGACCCGGCGACAGGTCCCGTCGACCCGACAGCGGACGAGGGTCTCGCGGTCGCCGAGTCCGCCGACCGATGCGATGAAGACGAACGACCGCTCGTTCTCCCACACGGGTGCCTCGGACGCGAGGAACCGTACGGCGAACGACGCGCGCACCGCGCCGGTCTCGACGCTTCGCACCGTGAGGAGGCTCCCGCGAGGCCGCTCGCGGCTCAGCACCCGGCCACCGCGCGGCGAGACGACCGGCTGTGCCATCGCTGCCGTCCAGGGGGGCGTTCCGGGAGACTCGAGCGACGTCGGACCGGACTCGCCGGTGATGGAGTCGGTGACGAACAGCAGGTCGTGACCGAGGTCGGCGCCGACGGCGTCGACGCCGAGGGGGGTCAGCGTCTGCGCGTCGACGTCCCAGCGCTGGGTGTCCGTGGTCCCGACCACGAGTGTGCCGCCCGAGAACGCCAGGACGTCGCCGTTGTCGACGAAGTCCCGACTGTCGAGCTGGGTGTTGTCGAGATCCCTCACCGAGATCGACGTGGTGTCCAGGCCGTCGAACCTGACCGACAGGAATCGTTGCCGATCGCCCGAGAGGGCGAAGCCGACGATCTCGCCCTCGCTCACGCTGGCGCTGGTGATCTTGTGGCTCTTGCCCGCCCTGACCGACCAGAGCGTCCACGTGTCGCCACCGTCGAAGCTCTTGACCAGCCAACCGTCGGCGGTGTGCCCCAGGAGCCGGACGAGGTGGCGCCGGGCTCCGGCGCGCGACCAGGGGAGGGTCACTGCTCGGCCGTCTCCGGTGTGAACGACGTTGTCGGCGAGCCACGCGACGCGGGGTGGGGAGCCGCGGTGCAGCGCGGCCGGGCGTACGACGACCGGCGCGCCGGCCGTCGCGGTTGCCGGCCTCGCCCGGCCGGGCGAGGCCGCGCCCGCTTCCGAAAGTGCGCCGAGACCGAGAGCGACGACGGCGGCAACGGCGATGAGCCGCCTGTGCGGACGCTGCTGGACAGGCTGAGACACGACAACCTCGCTTCCGGCGCGCCGACGGCGTAGCGCCTCAGCCAGTCTCGCCGCGGACATCGCGGCCGTCGATGTCGCTCAGGCCGGGCGACGCAGCGAGTTGGCAAGAGACCTCGGGATGCTCACTCACCGAGCCAGGTGCGACCGGTCTCGTTCTCCGACCGGATGCTGCGCTCGACAAGGGAGGCCATCAGCTTCTCGAGTCGGCCACCGATCAGCGGAACCTTCACGTGGATGTCGAGGTCGATCACCTCGACGGTCCCCGAGCCGGCCTCCTCGAGCGTGATGCTGCCGCGCATGGTGACCGGCTTGCCGGGCGCCTGGATCTCCAGCGTGGCCGAGCGGTCGTCGGCCCACTCCTCGAGCTGGATCGCCCGGGTGGTCGCGCCGATGATGGGGGTGGCGAACGACGGCACGCCCTGGGTGGGCTGGACCTGGTCGACGACCACGCTCATGCCGCCGCCATCGCCGGGTGTGATGGTGACCTCGACCTCCACCACGTCCTGGTCGGCGCAGACCTGCTCGCGGAAAGCGGGGTCGGCGAGCATGGCGTGGACCTCGGCCGGCGAGGCCGCATAGGTGTTGCGGGCCTGGAACTGCATGGTGGGCTCCTCGAGCTGGCGCGGTGGTCGCGGGTCGCGCGACCCCGGGATGGCTAGGTCCACTCTGGCACCACCCGGGGCCACCGCAGCAGGGCTCGACAGCGTGCGACCGGTCACGCCGCCCGATCGAAGACCCCGGGGACTGTCCGGTCAGCCCGCCCGCAGAGCGAGCTCCGGCTGGCGGGTCAGGAAGGCCTGCTCGTCGAGCTTCTTGCGGCGCATCCAGGTGGTCAGCTCGGTGTTGCACTTGCTGGCGTTGCACGAGCGGCAGGCCGGAACCACGTTGCCGACCGTGTAGCGACCGCCCCGCGAGATCGGGAGCATGCAGTCCTTCTGGAGGTCGCCCACCGCCGCACCGCAATAGGCGCAGCCGCCCCACAGCTCTTGGAGTGCGGCCCACTGTGCCGCGGTCAGGTCGTGCTCGACCCGGGCCATCCGCCGCTGTCTGCGCCGCGCATAGACCTTCGCGCGGCTTCGTGGTGGCACGGCAACGAGCCTAGGGCGCCGGGAGTGCCGGACGCGGCAGCCACGACGGACTCGGGTCCCACTCACACCCCCGTGCCTAGGCTGGTCGGGTGAGCGACAGCGGCGTGGACAAGGTCGTCGGGTCGATCGACGGGGTCGTGCCGACCGCCGACTCGGCGGTGGCCCAGATGACGCCGTCGGAGGAGCGGGCGGTCGCGCGGGTGGGCGTGATCTTCGCGGTCTGCTCGGTGCTCCTGGTCCCGTGGACCGTCTATCTCGCCTATGACCTGCCCCGGCGGGCTCGGACCGACCACTACAACCTCGCCTGGGTGGGTTTCGACGCCATGCTGGTCATCGCACTGGTCGCCCTGGCCTGGACGGCTCTGCGGCGCTCCGACTGGCTCCCGGTGGCCGGAGCCTGGAGCGCGGCGCTGCTCATCACCGACGCCTGGTTCGACGTGATGACCTCCAGCCAGCGCGAGGTGGCGACGGCAGTCTTGATGGCGCTGCTGGTGGAGCTGCCCCTCGCCGCTGTGTCGGTCTGGCTGTGCCGTCACGCCACGCTGGTCCAGCGGCGCCAGCACCGCTGGACCCGCCGGGGTCGCGTGGCTCCCTGAACGCCCAGGCCCGCTGCTGACGATCAAGAATGCCGCTCGAGGAACTCCTCGGGGTCCTTGTCCACGGGCCTGACGCCGTACGCCGCCGCGAGCGCCTCGTGGCGCAGGAATCGGATCGCGACATCATGGCGGGTCTGGAGGTCGGTGTGGCGGCGGAAGTCGGCCAGGTCCTGGCGCTCCTCCTCGGCCATGTGGTCGCTGTTGGCGACCCGGCAGTCGATGACGGCCTCCCACCAGGCGTCGCCACCGACGTCCTCCTGGGCGGCTCGGCGGATGCCGTCGCGGATCTCGTTGTGGTCCTTGATCGCGTCCTCGACCTCCTCCTCGACGTCGTCGGCGTCGGCCTGGCCGACGCCCACGCGCAGGAGCAGCGGATAGACGAACAGCTCCTCGGCCTCGGCATGCGTCTCGAGCAGGATCACCAGGCGCTTCCAGACCGCACCGAGCGTCTCGGTGTCGTCGCGAGGGATCTCGTCGAGCATCGCGAACATCCGTCGCTGCTCGGCGTGCTGGTGCAGGATCAGCTCGGTCACGTCCATGGGGCGGCAGTACCCACGGGCGCGCTGCGCATTCCGGCTGCGATCCTCAGCCCGATCAGGCTCTCAGGCGAGCTCGTCGTCGACATAGACGGGCCGGGCCACCCGGAGGCCGGCCCAGATGAACGGGATGGCCGTCAGCATCAGGATGACGAGGACGACGTCCCAGCCTCCGGTGGCCTGATGGATCAGGCCGACGGCGAACGGCCCCACGGCCGCGAAGAGATAGCCGACGGGCTGGACGAAGCCCGACAGCTGAGCGGTGATGCCGGGGTCGCGGGTGCGCGCGGTGATCAGCGCGATCGTCAGCGGGAACGCGAAGCCCGAGACTCCGAGCAGCACGGCCCACAGCCACGGCATCGTGGTCGGGGCCAGCATCAGCCCGAGGTAGCCGCCGACCAGCAGCGCGCCGAAGGCGACGACGTACGGCGTGAGCGACCGCGACCGGGCGGCGACGGTCGGCATGACCAGGGAGCCGAGGATGCCCACGCCGGCCACCAGCGCCTGGAGCGCCCCGGCGTAGGTGGCCGAGAGCCCGTGGTCGCGATAGATCTGCGGCAGCCAGCCGAACTGGATATAGGCGTGCATCGACTGCATCCCGAACAGGGCCGTCATGGCGACGGCCGTGGGCGAGGACGCGATGCGGCCGCTCGGGGGACGCATCGGGGCCGACCGGTCGGCCAGCGCACCGCGCTCGCGGATCCCCAGCCAGATCCAGATCGGGAGGGCCAGCGCCAGCAGGGCACCCCAGCCGCCGAGGGCCACCCGCCAGCCGCCGGACCCCTCGGCGACGGGCGCCGTCACGAGCGCGCCCAGTGATCCACCCGCGACCAGGCCGGTGCTGAAGCTGGTCATCAGCATCACCTCGACGCCCGCGCCGTCGTGCTTGATCCACGCGGGGACCAGCACGTTGCCCAGCGCCATGGACAGCAGCGCCACCACCGTGAGCGCGAGGAAGAGCACCTCGGAGTCGATGACGACCCGCAGCAGGATGGCCACCGTCGCGGCGCTCAGCCCCAGGGCGATGCCGCCGGTCAGCCCGATGCGCCGGGCGAGTGCCACGGCCACGGCACCACCGAGGCCGAAGCAGAGCGGCGGCAGCGCGGTGAGGACGCCTGCGGCGCCGGCACCCATCGAGAGCCCGGCCCGGACCTCCTCGAGCACGGGGCCGACGGAGGTGGCCCCGGGGCGGAGGTTGATGGCGACCAGCGCGACGGCCAGCACCAGCACCGTGAGCGAATGGGCGCGCTGGCGGGTCGCAGGCGTCACAGGCGCAGAGCCTACGTCGGGTGTGCTAAGCCTCAGGCATGCAGATGTCACTTCGTGAGCACATCGACTCCTTGCGGGAGGCGGGCTACACGGTCCGCGACGAGCACGGCGAGGACCCGATGCTCATCACCCCCGACGGCAAGGCCGTCGAGACGTGGCGCGAGGGCTACCCCTACGACCAGCTGATGTCGCGCAACGACTATGAGGTGGAGAAGTACCTCCTGCAGATCGAGCTGCTCAAGTTCCAGTACTACGTGCAGGACCACGGCGAGCGTCACGTGGTCGTGTTCGAGGGCCGCGACGCCGCCGGCAAGGGCGGCACGATCAAGCGCTTCGTGGAGCACCTGAACCCGCGTGCCGCCCGGGTGGTCGCGCTGACCAAGCCGACCCGCACCGAGCTGGGGCAGTGGTACTTCCAGCGCTACATCGCCCACCTGCCGACCTCGGGCGAGGTCGTGCTGTTCGACCGGAGCTGGTACAACCGCGCCGGGGTCGAGCGGGTGATGAGCTTCTGCACCGACGAGCAGTACTGGACCTTCATGCGACAGGCGCCGCGGTTCGAGCGGATGCTCACCGAGTCCGGCGTCAAGGTCACCAAGCTGTGGTTCTCGGTGACCCAGCAGGAGCAGCGCACCCGCTTCGCGATCCGCCAGATCGACCCCGTCCGGCGGTGGAAGCTCTCCCCGATGGACCTGGAGAGCCTGGACCGGTGGGAGGCCTACACCGACGCCAAGGAGCAGATGTTCGAGCACACCGACACCAAGCACTCGCCCTGGTGGACGATCAAGAGCAACGACAAGAAGCGCGCCCGGATCAACGCGATGCGCCTGTTCCTCAACCTCCACGACTATGAGGGCAAGGACCCCGACGTCGTGTTCGACCCCGACCCGCTGGTCGTCTCGCGCGGCCAGCACGAGACCGGTGACTGAGACCGACCGAAGGGCTTGTGCCGCCCCGGGTGGAGCGGGCACCGTGGACCGATGACGCGACCCACGCTGTACGACGCCGCCGGCGGTGGTTCGGCCATGTTCGACCTGGCCCACGCCTGGCACGAGCGGGTGCTCGCGGACCCCGTGGTCAGCCACGCCTTCTCCCACGGGTTCCACCCCGACCACAGCGCCCGGCTGGCGGCGTACTTCGGTGAGCAGCTGGGTGGCCCCTCGACCTATTCCGAGCGCATCGGCGACCAGAGCCTCGTCGTGCGTCTCCACGCCGGCAACGGCGAGCACCACGAGCTGTCACGCCGCGCGCTCGCTTGTTTCGTGGCGGCGCTCGACGACGCGCACCTTCCGGCCGACCCTGAGCTCCGCGCCGCGCTGACCGACTGGTTCGCGCACGGCATCGAGGTGATGGACGCCTATCCCGAGTCGGCCGACGACGTGCCCGAGGGGCTGGCTATCCCTCACTGGGGCTGGGACGGGCCGCAAGCCTGACCAGTCCACCGGCTCCGGAATCAGTGGCGCGGGTCACACAACACCGTCGTTTCGGTGCCCCTGTGACCGTCGAGTTGCCTGGAACAGTCAAGTTTTCCGAAACCCTCAACTCTCGCGCGATTCGGCCGACAAGATGCCCCGGTGAGCATTTCGTGGTGGGCCTCCCCTGAGGGACCGGAGACGCCATCGGCGCACGCCGTGTCCCACGCACTCACCCACGCCACCCGCCGCGCTGCGCAGGTGGCCCGCACGCACTCCGCGACACTGCCGGCCTGGCGACTGCCGTGGACCCGCGGGCGTCTCCTCGCCGGGGCACTTCTCACGCCGGTCCTGGTCGTCGGGGTGCGCGAACTCGTCGGTGCCGACCGGCTCGCCCAACCCGGGTGGGCAACGGCCGCATTCGTCGTCTCGGTGCTCGGCGGCCTGGTGGTGGGCAGCTATCTGCCCTCGCACATCTATGGCCACCGGCTCCCGCTCGGCACCAGCGTCCAGGCCGTCACCGCGTTGTTCTATGTCGCGCTCGCCGGCTATGTCCTGGCTGAGCCGGGGCTCACGACGCGGCACGCGACCTTCGCCATCGGCCTGCTGGTCTTCGGCATCGTGCTGCGGACCCACGGCACCCGGCTCCAGCCGATGCGTCACTGACGCGCCAGGGGGAGCCGCACCGTGAACGTCGCCCCCTGACCGGGGCCTGGAGACGCGGCCATCAGCTCACCGCCGTGGCCGCGGACGATCGAGCGAGCGATGGTCAGGCCGACTCCGTTGCCGGACGTCGACCTGCTCCGACCGGGCCCGCGATAGAACCGCTCGAAGACCCGGTCGAGGTCCTCCTCTCGCAGCCCCTCGCCGGTGTCCGCCACCGCGACGACGGCAGCGTCCGGCTCACGTCGGCACGTGACGGTGATGGAGCCGCCGGGCGGTGTCGCCGCGAGCGCGTTGCCGACCAGGTTGGTGACGACCTGACCGATCCGGTCGGGGTCGGCGTCGGCCGGCAGGGCGGCCGCGCCGCCGTCCACGCGGAGCGTGACCCCGGCATCCTCCGCCTGCGGGCGGAGCCGGTCGGCGGCGGTCGCGACGACCGCCCGCAGGTCGACCTGCTGGAGCCGCAGCTCGAGCCTGCCCTCCTCGGCGCGTGAGAGCGCGGACAGGTCGTCGGAGAGCCGACGCAGGCGGCGTACCTCGTCGCTGACGCGGCCGAGCTGCTCGGGTGTCGGTGCGACGAGCCCGTCGATCATGCCCTCGACGGTCGCGTCGATCACCGTGAGCGGCGTCCGCATCTCGTGGGCCACCTCGCCCAGCAGCCGCACGCGCCGCGTCTCGGTCTGTTGGAGGGAGTCGCCCAGGAGGTTGATGTCCTCGGCCAGGGCCGCCAGCTCCTGTTCGTGAGGCAGCGGTACGGCGGCGTCGTAGCGGCCGGCGGCGAGCTCGCGGGTCGCGGCCCGGATCGACTCCAGCGGCCGGGTGAGCCGCCACGTGGCGACGACGCCGAAGGCTGCTGCGGCGAGCGCACCCACGGCGGCCCCGACGAGCAGCGCCTGGTCGACGGCCTGCGCGAACTGTGCGCGCAGGCTCGCCCCCTGGCCCATCCCCGGCTGGCCCATTCCGGCCTGGCCCATTCCGGTCTGGCCCATGCCCATCTGCTGCCCCATCATCGAGCGGTCGAACAGGGTGGGCGCGAGCTGGCGCACCACCAGGAAGGTGGCCACCGCCCCGAGCAGGGCCACCAGGACGTGGGAGATGACCAGACGGACGACGAGCCGGTTCACGGAGTGCCTCCGGGGGTCGGGTCGAGCAGGAACTTGTAGCCGACTCCGCGCACCGTCCCGATCATGGTCGGGTCGGTGGCGTCGTCGCCGAGCGACTTGCGCATGCCCCGGACGTGGACGTCGACGACGCGCTCGTCGCCGAAGAAGTCATAGCCCCACACCCGCTCGAGCAGCTGGGACCGGGAGAAGACCCGCCCCGGCGACGATGCGAGGGCCACCAGCAGGTCGAAGTCCAGCGCCGTCAACGTCACGGGCTGGTCGTCGACGTGGACCTCCCGACGGTCGAGGTCGACCCGGAGCCCGGGGAACCGCAGCACGGTGTCGGGCGCCGTGGACTCCGCCGCGGCCGGTCGCTGCCGGCGCAGCACCGCCCTGACGCGGGCGACGACCTCGCGCGGGCTGAAGGGCTTCGTGACGTAGTCGTCGGCCCCCACCTCGAGACCGACGATCCGGTCGATCTCCTCGGTCCGGGCGGTCACCAGGACGACATAGACATCCGAGCTCTGCCGGAGCTGGCGCAGCACCTCGAGCCCATCGATGTCGGGCAAGCCGATGTCCAGCAGCACGAGCGCGACGTCGTTCCGCATGGCCAGGGCAAGACCCTCGGCGCCGGTGGCGGCCTCGAGGACGTCATAGCCATCGGCGCGGAGATAGGTGGCGAGGATCGAGCGGATCTGATCTTCGTCGTCGACGACGAGCACGTGGGCAGGCATGTGGCTTTCTCCGGTCGGGGTTCGCCTCCACGATAGGGCCGCCGGACCGCCCACGACGTCGGGTGGAAGCCGATGTGGGCGGGCTTCATGGAATCTTCATCGCCGTCCCGCCTGCCGCTTCACAGGCGTGCCGTGGACTGGGGAACACCCCAACAGAAGGAGGGCGTCATGCCCCACAACAGAACCACGGTCTGGGTCGCGCGCGGCGTCGCGGTCGCCGTCATCGGCGCAGGCGCGGCGCTCGGGTCCGCACTACCGTCCCTGGCCGGCACGGTCCCGGGCAGCGCCGCCGTGACCACGACCCTGGCGTCGACGTCGGCGGATGTCACGGCCAGCCACCTGGTCTTCAACCGCGAGGAGGAGCGGCTGGCGCGCGACCTCTACCGGCTGTTCTCCGACACCTACGACGTCCGCGTGTTCGCCAACATCGCTGCCAGCGAGCAGCGCCACTTCGACGCCGTCGGTGTCCTGCTGACGACGTACGGCGTGCCCGACCCGTCGGCGGGGCTGGCGCCCGGGACCTATGCCGACCCGGCGATCCAGTCGCTCTATGACGAGCTCAGCGCCCAGGGGCTCACGTCGGTCGCCGATGCCTACCAGGTGGGCATCGCCGTGGAGCAGCGTGACATCGCCGACCTCGAGGAGAGCCTGACCGCGATCGACCTCCCCGACGTCCAGACCGTGCTCACGCGGCTGATGAACGCCTCGGAGAACCATCTGGCTGCCTTCGAGAAGGCGGCCTCCGGCGGATCCTCGGTCGGGACCGGTCAGGGCCAGCAGCACCGCCACGGCCACCGTCATGCTCAGGGTGGCGGTCACGGTCACGGTCACGGTCGCGGGCACGGCCGCGGCTGATCACGTTTATACCCTCGGGGGTATCGGGTAGGCTGGCGTGGTGGCGCCGACCCCCGATACCCCCGAGCGGGACCATGACGCTCCGGCCCCGGCGGCCGGGGCGGCTCCCGCGTTCGACTCGCTGGTGCAGCTGTTCGAGCGCCCCTCGGCCGAGCTGGCGGTCAGGCTGCCGCGGACGGAGGGCCTAGCGGCCTGGCGCGACACGCTGACCCCGGGCCGGCTGCTGATCGCCGCCGCCCTGACGCCGCTGCTGTTCTTCGCCTATCGCGACGCCATCGACGGTCCGGCGCCGACGTCGTTCGGCTGGACCGCGGTCCTCATCCTGGTGGCTGCCGTCGGGTCGCTGGCCGTCGCGACCTATGTGCCCCAGCGGGAGGCGTCCGCCGGGGGCTCTCCCTGCGGCGCGATCGCGGGGGTGTGGGTGCTGTTCGCCGGGATGGCGCTCAACGCACCGCCCGACCCCCTCAACGCGGTGTTCGCCCTGATGGCGGTGAGCTTCGCGCTGCTCCAGCGGCTGCGTGGTGCTCGCGCCTGTGGCGCGCCGTCCCGCTGACGCCGCCACGGGGTATCGGGCGTAAGCGCCCGGCGTACGAGCCCGGCTCACTAGGACGGGCTCACTAGCACCGGCTCACTAGTACGGGGGTACTAGTGCCATGGTCCGATACCGCGCTGCCCTGGTTTCGGGAGACAACTGGGTTGTTCGATCACAACCTCAGGAGCTTTCCATGAACCGCATCGCCATCCTCGGTGCCACCAGCGCCACCGTCATCGCCCTGGCGACCTTCGGCTACGGCTATGCCGAGACTGGCCGGGTCTCCCACCAGACCGAGTCCGAGCTGATCGAGATGGGCCCCACCTCGACGCCCTCGAGCTCGTCCGGAACCGACGACCACGGCGGCGACCGTGGAGGCCACGGCGCCGACGACGGCCCGGGCGACGACCGCACCGGCTCGCCGTCGGACTCCCCGAGCGACGACGCGACCCCGTCTCCCAGCGACGACTCCAGCTCGCCGAGCGACGACGTCACGCCCGACGACGACGCGACCGACGACGCGGGTGACGACCACGGCGGCGACCGCGACGACGACGCCTCCGACGACGGCCCCGGTCACGACGCCGGGGACGACCACGGCGGCGACAGCGGCGGCCACGGCTCCGACGACGGCTCGGGCCACGACGCGGGCGACGACCACGGCGGCGACAGCGGCGGCCACGGCTCCGACGATGGCTCCGGGCACGACGCCGGGGACGACCACGGCGGCCACGGCTCCGACGGCTGAGTTCGCTCCACGCTGAGTCCGGCTCGACGCTGGGTCCGGCTCCCACGAACCCGCCCCTCGGCGGATCCGGGTCGAGTCCCCCCACACCTCGACCCCCAGGTTCGGCCGCACCTCCACGGGGAGGTGCGGCCGATGCCCTGACGCCCTCGCCCACCCCCGTGATGTGGGCGAGGGCGTCAGGCTGCCGGAACCGCGTCCGACTCGGGTTGGTCGTCGTGCGTGCCGCTGCTGCTGCGAGGGAGGGCGAACGTCGCCAGCAGGCCGATGACGAGCGCCAGGGCGGCCGCCCCGGTGGTCACCCGGCTGGCGTGCACCATGGCGGCCGCAGCGGCATCCCCGGCCGGCTGGGTGGCGGGGTTGGCCTGGAGGCCGGCGATGGCCACACCGGCGGACTCCTTGACCGCCGAGGTCAGTGAGTCGACCGTGCCCGACGGCAGCCCCAGGGACGCGAGCCTGTCCCGGGTCGCCGATGCGAGCTGGTTGACGAGCAGGCCGCCGAGCAGGGCGACGCCGAGGGCGGAGCCCAGCTGGCGGACCGTGCTCTGCAGACCGGAGGCCTGTCCGCTCTCGTCGGCGGGTACGTCGCTGAGCAGCAGCGAGGTGAGCTGGGCGGTGGCCATGCCCACACCGACGCCATAGACGAACAGCCACAGGGTCAGCAGCCAGGTCGGGACCGTGATCGTCAAGGTGGCGGCCAAGCCGCCCACGGCGATCGCCTCGAGCAGCAGCCCGGTCTGCACGATCGAGCGCTGGCTCACCCGCCCCGACAGCTGTGGCAGCGCCCCGGAGATCAGGAAGGTGCCGAGGGCCAGCACCAGGATCACCGCGCCCGTGCCGAGGGCGGAGTAGCCGAGCGTGCCCTGCATCAGCAGCGGCAGGGTGAACAGCAGGCCGAACTCGCCGAAGGCGACCACGAGTGCGGCGATGGCCCCGGCCCGGAAGGTCGGGATCGCGAAGAGCCCGAGATCGACCAGCGTCGGCAGGCCTGCGTTCTCTCGGCGCCGCTCGGCCACCACGAACGCGACGAGCAGCGCCAGGCCGACCGCGAGCGCGATGGGCACCGGAGAGATGGTGCCCGAGTCCTGCCGCCACCAGCCGAACCACTCGCCCTCGATCAGCGCGAACACGATGCCGGCCATGCCCAGCGCCGACAGCACCACCCCGATCAGGTCCCGGCCGGGCCGGGCGCTCGCGTCACGGCTCTCCGGGACGACCCGGAGGATGCCGGTGAGGACGACGAGACCGATCGGGATGTTGAGCCAGAACGCCCACCGCCAGCTGACGTCGGTGGCCAGCCAGCCGCCGATCAGCGGCCCGACGGCGGCCATGCCGCCGATCGCCGATCCCCAGACGGCGAAGGCGATCGTGCGCGCCCGGCCGGTGAAGGTCGCGTTGAGGATCGACAGGGTCGACGGGACGATCATCGCCGCTCCGACTCCTTGGGCGAAGCGGGCGCCGACGAGCATCCAGGCGTTCTGGCTGGCACCGGCGAAGACGGAGGCCGCCAGGAAGACCACCATGCCGCTCGCGAACATGCGGCGGCGTCCCGAGAGGTCACCGATCCGTCCGACGGTGATGAGGAGCGCGGCGAACATCAGCGAGTAGGACGCGTTGAGCCACTGGGCGTCGGAGGCGGTGAGCTTGAGGTCCTCCAACACCACGGGGAGGGCCACGTTGACGATGGTGGCGTCCATGATCACGAGGGAGACCCCGAAGCCCACGGCGAGTAGGGTGAGCCACCCGGTCCGGTCGAGGGTCGTGGCGCGGTTGTCGACAGTCACGTCGGCATCTTACCGACACACGTGTTGGGAAAACCAGCCGAGGTGATGGGTCACAATGACCCCATGCCCCGTATCAGCGCTCCCACGCTCGCCGAACACCAGGCGAAGCGGCGCTCGGACGTGGTCGACGCGGCGGTGACGCTCCTCCTCGTCTCCGGTCCGGGGGCCGTGACGCCCGCCGCGGTCGCCTCGTCGGCGGGGCTGGCGCGCAGCAGCGTCTATCAGTACTTCCCCTCGTCCGGGGCGCTCCTGGCGATCGCCGTGGAGGACGCCTTCCGGCGTACGCTCGTAGCCCTGGAGGCGGCGCTGGTGGGTGCCACGACGCCTGCCGAGAAGATCTCCGCCTATGTCGACGCCGCTCTCGACGGCGCGATCGACGGCCATCGGCCGATGGCCTCCCTGGCCGGGAGCGACCTGCCGCCCGAGTGCCAGCAGCGGGTCGTCGAGCTCCACCATGAGCTGCTGGCCCCGCTCGTCGAGGCACTCGCCGAGCTCGGCCACGCCGACGCCGAGGCCCAGGCGGCCCTGGTCAACGCGGTGCTGGTGGCCGCGGCCGGTCAGGTCGTGCGCGGGGAGAGTGCGCGCAGCGTCCACGACCGCATCCGCCGGTTCGTGCTCGCCGCCGTCAACGCCGGCTAGGCCGCGACCAGCCGCTCAACGGCCCCGGGGCGGGCTCGATCGCTCAGGCGCCGACCGAGGTGAGGTTGACGCCGACCACGCCGAGGACGATCAGCATCAGCGACAGCGCCTTGACCCAGGTCATCGACTCGCCCAGGAACGCATAGCCGATCCCGGCCACGGCGGCGGTCCCGACCCCCGACCACACCGCATAGGCGACGGAGACCGGCATGTTGCGCACCACGATCGCCAACAGCCAGATCGACAACCCGTAGCCGCCGAGCACGATCGCGCTCCACCCGGGATTGGTGAAGCCCTCCGCGCGCGGCAGGACCGCGGTCGCACCGATCTCGACGGTGATCGCGAACAGCAGCAGCAGGCTCGAGGCCAGCATGGGTCGAACTCCTTGGTGTAATGGTGCTTCTGGATCTTGGCATATGTAGCGATCGCTACATATGTTCCCAAATGTAGCAGATGCTACGGTGCGGTCATGAATCGTCGGGCCGTGTTGCTGGACACAGTCACCGACCACGTGCTGGAGCGCGGCCTGATCGACCTCACGCTGCGACCCCTGGCGGCCGCGATCGGGACCAGCGACCGCATGCTCATCTATCACTTCGGCAGCCGCGACGCGCTGGTGTCGGCGGTCGTGGCCCGGGTGGGGGAGCGCAGCTCGGCCGCGCTCCACGCCCTGGAGCCCGCGCGCGGCGTGCGCGCCGGCGTACGCCGCCTCTGGGCCGCCTACCAGGAGGAGCCGCTGCGCGGGTGCACCTCCATCTATCTCCAGGCCACCGCGACCGGGCTGATCGGCCGCGAGCCCTACCTGAGCGACGTGCGGGCCAGCAACGAGGAGTGGACCCGGGCGCTGAGCGACTACCTGGTCAGGTGCGGCGCGCCGCCGCGGCGGGTCGCCCGGATCGTGGCGCTGGTCGACCCGGCGCTGTTCGGCTTCTACCTCGACCTGCTGACCGACACCCCCGAGGAGCTGGCGCGCGGCGTCGACGACCTCGCACGCGCCGCCCAGGCGATGGCCGACGGCGACCGCTGATCCTGCCCCGGCTAGGGTCGCGCGCATGGTCTCCGAGTTCGACGAGCACACCGCCCTCCAGGAGATTGCTGCCGGCACCTTTCGCGCCGACCTGCGGTCCGGGTGGGCGGTGGGAGCGGGTCTCAACGGCGGCTATCTGCTCGCCGTCCTGGGCAACGCCGTGCGCGCGACGTCACCGGGCAAGCCGGACCCGCTCGCGGTCAGCGCCCACTACCTGTCCGCCGCGGCGCCGGGGCCCGCGACCGTCACCACCCGGGTGGTCCGCGACGGCGGCAGCGTCGCGACGATCGCCGCCGAGCTCAGCCAGGGAGACATCCCGCGGGTGAGCGTCCTGGCGACGTACGGCGACCTGGCCGGCCGGCCCGACGAGGTGAGCACGACCGCCGAGCCGCCGGTGCTGCCGGACGTCGAGGAGTGCCCGCCCAGCGCGTTGGCACCGCCTGAGTTCCTCGCCGCCGTACCGCTGCTCGAGCGCTTCGACCTGCGGCTCGACCCGGCCTGCATCGGCTGGGTCTTCGGGGAGCCCAGCGGGCGCGGGCTGCTCCAGGGATGGCTGCGGCTCGCCGACGGCCGCGAGCCCGACCCGATCCTGCTGCTGAACGTCGTCGACGTGCTCCCACCGGTGACCTTCGACCTCGGCCGTCCGGGCTGGGCGCCCACGGTCGAGCTGACGGCCCACATCCGCGCCCTGCCCGCACCCGGGTGGCTGCGCGTCCGCGCGTGGACGAGCAACGTCGCGGGCGGGATGTTCGAGGAGGACTGCGAGGTCTGGGACTCCGCCGGCCGGCTCGTCGCCCAGGCGCGACAGCTGGCGATGCTGCCGCGGTGACGGTTCACCAAGGTAAGCGGGCGAACCCTCACTTACCCAGGTGAACTCCGCGAGGTAGGTGCGGGTTGGCCTTCCTACCTTGGTGAACCGACACCACCTCAGCCCACCGAGGACCGCCGGATGGCGAAGAACCAACGCCGGCGAGGGTGCTCGCTGAGCGACCAGAAGGTGTCGGTGGAGGGCCAGAAGGTGATGTCCTCGATGCCCATCGGGGCGGCGATACGGCGTTCGCGGAGCTCACCAGGGCGCCCGACGAACAGCGAGCCGGGGCCCCACGGGCCGTTGGACACCGTCACGTGCCAGGTGTCACCGACCACTGCGGCGCCCTGCATCCGACGGACGCCGCCGTCGTCGAGATAGATGGGGCGGATCAGCCCGTCCTCCCCGGTCTGGAGGAGTCCCGTCGCCGCGTCGAGGGGGAACCGCACGAGCCGGGTCGTCTGGTCCTTGCGGACGCCGTACTCCCCGGCGACGAGGGCCGGTGGCGTCGAACCCCGGTCCAGCGACAGGAAGGAGTAGCGCAGTGCTGGGAGGCCCTCGGCGGTGAACGGCTGGTAGGAGAAGCGGACCGGCAGGACATAGCGGTAGCCGAACGCCCCGACGGTGTCGCCCTCGACCCCCAGCGAGCCGCCGCTCGCCGCGCGGTCCTCGGGGATGCGGAGCAGGTCGTCGATGCGACAGGTCACGAACCCCTTGGCGGTCGCTGCGACATGGAGGTAGGCGCCTCGCCACACGATGCCGCCCGCGTGCACCTTGAGCGGCGCCAGCTCGAGCCGGCCGTCGCGCAGTCGCGGTACGACGAGCAGCACGTGGCGATAGCGCAGCGTGTCGAGGTCGAGGAAGGTGATCCGCGAACCCTGGTTGACCCCGTCGACCTCCTTGGCATACCAGCTCATGGCCAGCACCCGCCGACCGCCGATCTCCTCGGTGTCGGAGGCGTCCGCCGAGGTGGTGATCCCCTGCGGCCACCAGTCGGTCGTACGGCGGTCCACGCGGTCCCAGGTATAGGCCCGGCGCACCGCGCGGCCGAACCAGCCCCGCGACCGTCGCGCCTGACGGTTGAGGTCGTCGAGCACGGCGTCGATGCCGACCGCCCCACCGAGGAGGTCGGCGAGGGCCGCGATCTCCGAGACGTTCTCGTCGGTCCGGGTCAGGTGCAGGCCCGGAGGCTCCTGCTCCGCCATGGCCGCGACCCTATCCGGCGCCCCTGGGACGTCCGCGGCCCTGGGCCATAGGGTCGCGCCATGACCGACGTGGTGGGTGCCGCGATCCTGCGGGACGGGCGGGTGCTGGCGGCCCGGCGGACGACACCACCGGCGGCAGCCGGCCGCTGGGAGCTGCCCGGCGGCAAGGTCGAGCCGGGCGAGGACGCCGGCGACGCGGTGGTCCGCGAGGTCGCCGAGGAGCTCGGCTGCGAGGTCGAGGTCACCGGCTGGCTGCCCGGGCGATCCGCGATCGCGACAGGGCTGGACCTCGTCGTCGCCCTGGCCCGCATCACCGACGGCGAGCCCAGCCCGGTCGAGCACGACCAGGTGCGCTGGCTGACGGCCGCCGAGCTCCACCAGGTCGACTGGCTGGAGCCCGACCGGCCGTTCCTCGACGGCATCGCGGACGCGCTGAGCAGCGGCCGGTGAGTGTCGGCCCCGCCCCGTACGCTTCCCTCCATGACCAACGCCGCCGAGCAGCGCCTGCTCCTCGTCCACGCCCACCCCGACGACGAGTCGATCGGGCAGGGCGCCACGATGGCCCGCTATGTCGCGGAGGGCCGTGGGGTCACGCTGGTGACCTGCACCGGCGGTGAGATGGGCGAGATCCTGGTGCCCGAGCTGACCCACCTGGCCGCCGACCAGGAGGACCGCCTCGCCGACCACCGGCGCGGCGAGCTCGACGCGGCGATGGCGGCGCTCGGCGTGACCGACCACCGCTATCTCGGCGGCTTCGGCTGCTACCGCGACTCGGGGATGCAGTGGCACGACGACGGCCACGCGATCCCCGCCGACGACATCCACGACAACGCGTTCTGGCATGCCGACCTCACCGAGGCCGCCAGCCACCTCGTCGCGGTCATCCGCGAGGTCCGCCCCCAGGTGCTGGTCACCTATGACGAGTTCGGCGGCTATGGCCACCCCGACCACATCCAGGCCCACCGGGTGGCGATGTACGCCGCCCAGCTCGCGGCGATCCCGTCGTTCCGCAAGGACCTCGGCGCCGCCTGGGAGATCGCCAAGATCTATTGGGGCGCCATGTCCGAGAGCCGGATGAGGGCGGGGTTGCGGATCCTCCGCGAGGCCGGTGACACCACCTCGTTCGAGGGCATGGACCCCGACGGCCCGCTGCCGCGGTTCGCGGTGGCCGACGAGGACCTGTCGGCCTGCGTCGACGGCACCGGCTTCGTCGACAAGAAGATGGCGGCGCTGGCGGCCCACGCCACCCAGATCACCGTCGACGGCCCCTTCTTCGCACTGTCCAACAACGTGGGCGAGACGGTCTGGGGGCTGGAGTTCTATCGCCTCGTCAAGGGGCAGCAGGGGCCCGTCGGCGACGACGGTCTCGAGTCCGACCTGTTCGCCGGGCTCTGAGCCGCGTCCACTCGCCCGCCCATGACGCGCCTGCTGGTGGGGGTGGGCTGCCTCGTCACGGGGGCGGCCGCCGGGCTGGCCGCCGTGCTCGTCCATGAACGCTGGTGGGGGCTGCTCCTGGCGCTGGCGGCCGCGTTGGCCTATGCGGCGGCGTTGCCCGGTGGGGTGGCCCGGCTCGCGTTCACGCTCGGCTGGGGCGGCGTGGTGGTGCGGGGAGCACTCCCACGGCCCGAGGGTGACTTCCTGGTCGCCGCCGATGCCCCGGGCTATGTCCTGTTGTTCACCGCGCCGGTCCTCGTCCTGTTCGCGATCGCGACCCTGCTGCCGCCCCGGCGGCAGGCCGACCCTCCAGCGGCGGGTCAGCCGCCCAGCGCAACGGCCCGCCTAGGATGACCCGCGTGACCGACTGGGAGGCTCCCGCCGACGCGCCCCGCCCCCGCCCCGAGCGCAAGGGCGGCTGGGCGGTCGTCGTCACGCTCGTGGGGCTGCTGGTGATCTTCGGAGGCGCCTATGCCGCCGCCTACTACGTCGCCGGCGACAAGGTGCCCCGCGGCACCACGGTGGCGGGCGTCGAGATCGGCGGGCTGCGTCAGGACGCGGCCGTGGTCGCCCTCGAGGACGGCCTTGCCCCCCTGGTGGCCCGCGACCTGCGGGTCCGGGTCGGTGACCAGGAGGGCAACGTCGCGCCTGCCGCGGCCGGGCTCTCGGTCGACTATGCCGCCTCGGTCGCCGCCGCGGGTGGTGAGCGCAGCTGGTCACCCGGCCGGCTGTGGACCTACTTCACCGGCGGTGAGGACCTCGACGCCGTCGTCCTCGTCGACGACGCCGCGATGACCTCCGCCCTCGACGGCGTGAGCGCCGACTTCGGCACCCCGCCCCAGGACGCCGGGGTCAGCTTCAAGGGCACCCGCATCCGTACGACGCCAGCGGCCACCGGTCAGGCGGTCGACCCGGTGACCGGTCGCGGGGCGCTGGTCGCCGCGTTCCTCGCCGACGACCCCATCGCCGAGCTCACCGTCGAGACCACCCAGCCCGACGTCACCGACGACGACGCCCAGGCGTTCGTCGACGACTTCGCCAACCCGGCCGTCTCGGCGCCCATCAAGCTTCGGTTCGGCAAGTCGCCGGTGCTGCTGCGCCCTCAGGACTACACGGCCGCGATCACCGTGTCCGTCGTGGACGGCGAGCTGACGCCGCAGGTCGACGACAAGGTCCTCGACAAGCTGCTCGAGCGACGCACCGGAGACCCGGGCGCCCCGGTCGACGCGACCGTCCGGCTCGTCAACGGCAAGCCCAAGGTCGTGCCCGCCAAGCCGGGCGTGACCTTCGAGTCCGACGCGGTCGTCGCGGCCTTCCTTGCGGTGGTCGACCAGCCGGCGGGGGAGCGCACCGCCACGGTGGAGTCGACGGTCTCCGAGCCGGAGTTCACCACCAAGGACGCCAAGGCGCTGGGGGTCAAGGAGAAGGTCTCCAGCTTCACCACCTACTACCCCCATGCCGACTACCGCAACACCAACATCGGCCGGGCGGCCGAGCTCGTCAACGGCACGCTGCTCAAGCCGGGCGACGTCTTCTCCCTCAACGGCGTCGTCGGGGAGCGCACCCGCGAGAACGGGTTCACCGAGGGCTTCATCATCAGCAACGGCATCTTCAAGGAAGACCTCGGTGGCGGGGTCTCCCAGATGGCCACCACCACGTTCAACGCGATGTTCTTCGCCGGGCTCAAGGATATCGAGCACAAGCCCCACTCGTTCTATATCGACCGCTACCCCGTCGGCCGCGAAGCGACGGTGGCCTGGCCGACGGTCGACCTGAAGTTCGAGAACGACACGCCGTACGGCGTCCTGATCCAGGCCACGGTGACCCCCTCCACCCCGACCACCTCGGGGGTCGTCACGGTGTCGATGTGGTCCACGAAGTACTGGGACATCACCACCAAGACCGGCGAGCGCTACAACTTCACCTCGCCGGCGACCCGCACCCTCGACACCCCGGACTGCTACCCCAACACCGGCTATGGCGGCTTCGACATCAACGTGTGGCGCTACTTCCGCAAGCCCGGCTCCAGCGACCTGGTCCGCAGCGAGAAGTTCCACACCACCTACACGCCGTCCGACACCGTCATCTGCAAGCCCCCCAAGACGCCCTGACGTGGTTGTCTAGACCTGCGGCGTGACGACGAACGCCGACTGCTGAACCTCGGAAGGCGGAACAGGTGGTGGACATGAGGAGCCGCGGACTGCTCGTGACGGCACTGGTGCTCCTGGCTGCTGGGGGGTCGGTCGCCCCGGCCCACGCGGTGGACGGTGACAGCGCACCTCCCACCCTGGTGACCCCCGACCGGTCCTCCTGGTTGGTCGGCAGCCAGCTGGACCCCGACCTGGACTACTGCCCGGGCCTCAACCTCACCGTCGCCCGACAGACGTTCGCGTGGACCGCCACCGACGACAGCGGGTCGGTGTCCTCCTCGGTCGTCGTCGTGCCGTGGTCGGGCGAGCCCTACGACCTCTCGCTGGCGCCGTCGGCGACCAGCGCCGTCGTCCGCACCGACGACTGGCAGAACGACTGCGGCGGCCCCCGCGCGTTCCCCGACACCTACGAGGTCACCGCGACCGACCCGGCCGGCAACGCCACGACCAACGTCGTGATGGGCGGTGCCTTCTCGACGATCCAGCAGGACGGCACCGTCGACTCGCCCTACGGCGCCCGGGTGTCGGTGCGCTATGTCGGCGACTGGCGGTCGGTGGACCTGCCGACCGCCTCCCATGGCGTGCTGGCCCGGTCCGACGACCCCGATGCCGCCGTCGAGCTCAAGGTGACCGCGCTGGCCGACCGGTTCAACCCGCCGGCCGCCAGCGGCACCAATCTCGCGCTGGTGATGCGTGAGGGCCCGAGGGCCGCGCGGTTCGCCGTCTATCAGAACGGCACGCTCGTTGCCCGCGTGACGCCCTACGGTGCCCGCGCTCACGCCCGCACCATCGTCTGGCAGGGGCCGGCCGCCCTGGGCGACACCCTTCGGGTGGTCCGGCTCGGCGGCCGTGACCCCGACGCCCCCCAGGACGGCCCGCTGACGCTCACGCTGGACGCGATCCTCGCCAACTGACCGGCGCTAGGGCGCCAGCCGGTGCAGGTCGCGCGGGAAGAGCGTGACCTCACGGATGTTGGCCGCCTCGACGAGCCGGGCCACCCAGCGCTCCAGGCCGATCGCGAAGCCGCCGTGGGGCGGCATGCCGTGGCGGAACGCCTGGAGGTAGGCCGCATAGGCCTCGGGGTCCTCGCCACGGGCCCGGATGGCGGCGTCGTAGTCCGACGGCCGGTGCAGCCGCTGCCCGCCGGTCACGAGCTCCAGGCCGCGGAACAACAGGTCGAAGCTGTTGGACCAGCGGGGGTCGTCGGGCTGGGGGTGGGTGTAGAACGGCCGCTTGGCCATCGGGTAGCCCTCGACGGCGACCAGGTCGCTGCCGTGCTCCTCGAGGGCCCAAGCGCCGAGGGCGCGCTCGTGCTCCGGGGCGAGGTCGGGCTCGTCCTCGGGGGCTCCGACCAGCCGGAGTGCCTCGCGGAAGTGGAGCACGGGGATCTCGTGAGGGATCGCGGGCAGCGTCACGCCGAGCCGGTCGACGGCGCCCGCGGCCTCGCGCTCGACGGTGCCGACCATCCCGGCCAGCGCCTCGCGCAGCACGGCGAGCACGTCGCGGTGGTCGCGGATGAAGCCCAGCTCGGCGTCGAGGGAGACATACTCCGCCAGGTGGCGCACGGTGTCGTGCGGCTCGGCCCGGAACACCGGCCCGACCTCATAGACGCGCTCGAAGACCCCGACCAGCTGCTGCTTGAAGAACTGCGGGCTCTGCGCGAGATAGGCAGGACGGCCGAAGTAGTCGACCTCGAAGACGTTGGCACCCGACTCCGTGGCCGACTCGACGAACTTGGGCGTGTGGATCTCGGTGAAGCCGAGCTCGTCCAGCGTCGTACGGAAGCCGCGCAGGCTGGCGGCGGCGAGCTCCCAGCGGGCCCGCTGGGCAGGATGGCGCCAGGCGACCGGCGCGTGGTCGAGCATGGTCGGGAGCGAGGCGCCCAGCTGGGGCCGCCACAGCTCGAACGGCGGGGTCGCGGCCGGCTCGGTCAGCGCGGTCACGACCGCCTTGGCCACCTCGGCACCGCCGGGGGCCTGGGCGTTGGCCACGACCGTGCCGGTCACCGTCACCGTCGTCTCCTCGGGCGGCACCTCGGCGCCCGCGGGAAGCACCACCTGGGCCAGCCCGGTCCGGTCGCGCACCACCACGAAGGTCACCGTGGCCAGCTCGCGCCGCCGGTGCACCCAGCCCTGCAGCAGCACGTCGCTGCCCGGGGGCGTGTGCGGCAGGTCGGCCGCCATCGTGCGCCGGTCCGGTGGTTGAGGAGCGCGCGCAGCGCGCGTCTCGAAACCACCCTCGGCAGGGGTCGAAGCAGTCATGTCAGTCACCTCCAGCTCGTCATGAGAGCCCTGGAGGTGTGGGCGGGGGCCAAGTCGCGGTGCCACCACACCTTCGCCGGAGGCTCCCGATGGCGACGGGAGGCCGGCCTCTCGTCGGTACGCCGGACGCGCGGCTCCCGCTGCTGCAGCCGGTCGGCTGGGGGTGCGTCACGCCCCGCGGGAACGCGTCGAGTCTAGGTCGGGCGGCCCGGCCGCTCCAGCGGTTATCAGGAAGGGGGCGTCAGGTAGCGGTAGGTGTGGTGCGGGGTGAACCCGAGGCGGGCATAGAGCGCGAGCGCCGGCTCGTTGTCCGACAGCACCTGCAGATAGGTGGTGGTGGCGCCGAGCTCAGCACCCCACCCGAGCAGCCGGGCGATGACCGCGAGCCCCAGGCCGCGGCGCCGCCGCTCGGAGCTGACCCAGACCGCGCTGATCCCCAGCCAGTCGTCCTCATAGGCGCCGATGGCGCGGGCATCCTCGCCGATGGTGGCCTCGACCCGTTGGGCCGTGGGCCGAGCGGGGAGGTCGGTCAGGTCCACGCCGTACGACGGCGGCTCGGCGAGGTTGCGGCGACACGCGGCGACGCCGGCGATCTGGAAGTAGGCATCCGCCTCGACACGGTGGAGCACCCACCCCGCCTCGGCGAACAGCGCGTCCGCCGTGGACCCGGGCAGCACGGCGGCGATCGGCGGGCGCCCCAGCGCGGCATAGCGCTCGACGACCGCTCCGACCGGGTCCGCGAGCCGGGGCTCGTCCATCGCCAGCACGGAGTTGACCCGACGCGCCGGCGTCGCATCGGACCAGCGGATCGTCCAGCCACCCAGGGGAGCGGTGGTGACGTCGGTGAACATCGCATGGCTGCGCGACTGGGCAGCCGCCGCGGTCACCCGCCCCCGCACCGAGGGCCGGGGTGGCACCGGCTTGCCGGACACGATGAGTGAGAGCGGGATGGTGACCTCGTCGCCGGACTCGCGGCGTACGGTCATCGTCGTCGCTTCCCAGGCGGTGCACTGGCCGAGGACGTCGGTCACGGCCGGGCCGCCGGACGGGCCGGTCTCCCCGGGGATCCGGCTGCGCACGACCACGCGCTGGCCCACGACGTGAGGACCGAGTCCATGTCTGCCGACCGCGTGTTCCGGACCCGTCCCCACGGGTGGATACTAGGCTCTCCGCATCTGCCCGTTGCAGCGTCTCAGGAGGAACTGGTGACCTACGTCATCGCCCAGCCGTGCGTCGATGTCAAGGACCGTGCTTGCGTCGACGAGTGCCCCGTCGACTGCATCTACGAGGGCAAGCGCATGCTCTACATCCACCCCGACGAGTGCGTGGACTGCGGCGCCTGTGAGCCGGTCTGCCCGGTCGAGGCGATCTTCTATGAGGACGACGTCCCGGAGCAGTGGAAGGACTACTACGCCGCCAACGTCAACTTCTTCGACGACCTGGGCTCGCCCGGGGGTGCCGCCAAGATGGGCGAGATCGACCACGACCACCCGTTCGTCGCCGCGCTCCCGCCGCAGAACACCGACCACTGATCAGCGCGGATCCGGCCACGCCCCCGGGCGGCACGGGACGGGTGTCGGCGCGCCTGCCCGACTTCCCGTGGGACCACCTGACGTCCTACGCCGCCCGTGCGCGAGCCCACCCTGACGGCATCGTCGACCTCTCGGTCGGGACGCCGGTCGACCCGACCCCCGAGGTGGTGCAGCAGGCGCTCCGTGACGCCGCCGACGCCCCGGGCTATCCGGTGACCGTCGGCCTCCCGGAGTCGCGTCAGGCGGCCATCGACTGGCTGTCGCGCCGCTGGGGCGTGGTCGGACTCGGACTCGATGCGGTGCTGCCGGTGATCGGCAGCAAGGAGCTGATCGGCAGCCTGCCCGTGCACCTCGGGGTCGGTCGCGGTGACCTGGTCGTCTATCCCGAGCTCGCCTATCCGACCTATGAGGTCGGGGCCAAGCTCGCCGGCGCCGATGTGCTGGCCGCCGACTCGCTGACCGCGATCGGGCCACGGCGGCCCGCGATCCTCTATCTCAACTCGCCGGCCAACCCGTCCGGGCGCGTGCTGCCCGTCGACCACCTGCGCAAGGTGGTCGACTGGTGTCGCGACCGGGGCACGATCCTGGTCTCCGACGAGTGTTATCTCGAGTGCGCCTGGGACCCGAGCAACCCGCCGGTGAGCGCCCTCCACCCCGACGTCTGTGGCGGCTCCCACGAGGGGATCGTGTCGGTCCACTCGCTGTCGAAGCGCTCCAACCTCGCGGGCTACCGCTGCGCTTTCGTGGCCGGCGACCCGGCTCTGGTCGGTGAGCTGCTGGCCGTCCGGAAGAACCTCGGCCTGCAGATGCCCGGTCCTCAGCAGGTGGCGATGACCGCGGCGCTCAACGACGACGCCCACATCGCCGAGCAGCACGCGCGCTATGCCCGGCGGCGGCGCTGGCTCAAGGACGCCTTCGAGGGCGCGGGCTTCCGGATCGACCACTCCGAGGCATCGCTCTATCTGTGGGCCACCCGAGGTGAGGACTGCTGGGAGACCGTCGGCTGGCTGGCCGACCGCGGCATCCTGGTGGCCCCCGGAGCGTTCTATGGTCCGGCCGGACGTGAGCACGTGCGGGTCGCCTTCACCGCGACCGACGAGCGCGTCGGCGCCGCGGTCGAGCGACTCGGGTGATGGTCCCCCGGCTCGGCGGCCAGACCGTGGTACCGGCGGGGTCCGACCGCCGAGCGGGGAGTCAGCGAGCCAGCCGCCAGGAGCGGCGCTTCTCGGGCTCGGTGGTCTGAGGGGTCTCGGCTGCCTGCTGCCGCAGGGACACGAGCATGGCGCGCCAGTCGTCGGTCTGGGTGCTGCTGCTCACCAAGGGGTTGGCGGCGTGCTCGGCGGCGACCGCGGCCTCGACCAGGGCGATCTGGTCGACGGGGTGGAGCTCGAGCTCGTCACCGGTCGGCTCCGCGGGCACGTCCAGCCGCAGCGGCTCGGCCGGGGACAGGCTCGCCAGCGGCGTCGGCTCGGCCGCCGGCGTCGCCTCACCGGAGGGCTCCTCGACGGGTGTCTCGTCGAGCGGGGCCCCGTCGTCGGTGGTCTCGTCGGCGGTGGTCTCGTCGGCCTCGGTCTCCTGGTCGACGGGGCTCTCGGTCACGGGGCTCTCGGTCACGGGGCCTTCTTCGACGGGGGCGAGATCGATCCGGCCGACCTCGATGGGGGAGACCTCGATCATGGGCTCGGCGGGCTCGATGACCTTGCCGGTCAGCCCGGCCACGATGGCAGCGGGGTCCGCGAAGGCGGCGGCCGCCTGCTGGGCCATCAGGGCGCGGCGCTTGGCCAGGGCGTAGCGCTCATCGTCGGTGACGTCCTCGGGCAGGTGATCGAGGAGCGCCATCTCCTCCTCGATCAGCGCCAGCTGGGCCATCGCCTCATCGACCGGCTCGTCCTCGGTTCCGTCGTACGCCGGTTCGTCGTACGCCGGCTCGTGGTCGACCGGCTCGTGGTCGACCGGTTCGTCGTCGACCTCATCGATGGGGACGTCGGTGGGGGCGTCCACGTGGGCGGCGAGCTGCTCGGCGACGCTGGGCAGCTTCTCGGCAGGCTCGTCGGCGAGGGGCTCCTCGGCGAGGGGCTCCTCAGCGGCGTCGGCTGCGGGGGTGTCCTCGCTGCGGGCGAGCGAGAGCACCGGGGCGATCGTGGCGGGCGGCGATGCGGGGGCGGTCAGGCGAGCGGCGACGGCGGCGTCGCGGATGGCGCGCACCACCGAGATGGCGGTGAGGCGGATCGTCACCGGGCCGTCCTCGGCCTCGAGGAGGACGCCGTCACCGTCGAGGCCACCGATGGCGCCGGCGAACCATTGGCCCTCGACCATGAGACCGACGGGGAAGCCGTCGTTCTCGGCTTGGCGCAGGGCCGAGCCGATCGTGAACACGGTTGAGTTGCTCATCGCGGGCCTCGCTCGGGGATGCGGTCGGATCAGTGGATCCATTGCACCCCAGACTTCGCCCGCTCGTGCGGAAAATCAGGACAGGATTCGTGGTCCCTTCGGGCTATGCCTCCCTAGTCCCGGGTGGGGTCGCGCCTGGGACGGTTGGCCCGTTCGGGTTGGCCCGTCAGGGTGCCACGTCGACGTGGACGTGGTCACGGTGCTCGAGCACCTGGCGGTCACCGGTGGCGCCGCTCGGCACGGTGTAGTCACGCCAGCCGTCGGCGGAGCGCCCTCCCGTGGTCCAGATCCGATCGTCGAAGATGACGTGGTCGATGTGGAGCCGCTCGGCCTGGGCGACCAGGTAGGCCGCGATCGCCCAACCGCGCTGCCGGTTGGCCTCGTTCACCGGACGCACGAAGATGTCGACGGCGCGGCCCTCGTAGTGGGCCGACCCCGGCATGTGGCCGTCGGTCACGCCACCGGGGGCGAACCCGCCCAGGGGGAGGTCGCCGAACACGGCGCGCACCTCGCGGCGTACGGCGTTGGCACGCTTGGTCAGCCCCTGGTCGTTGAGCCGGGCGGAGGCGGTGGGGTAGTCGTCGCGGACCTCGCAGGTGAAGGCGCCGCCGCCGGTCTCGCCGGTGAGCGCCGACGCGAGTGCGCGCGCGTCCTCCTCGTGCTGCGCGTAGCCGTCGGGGTACGCCGACCGCTGCACCGCCTGCGCCGCTTCGGTGATGGGGAGGTCGGCATAGCCGTCGACGCGCACCAGCGCGTCATAGAACGCGTTGGTGGCATAGCTGGGGTTGAGGATCTGACTGCGGGTGCCCCAACCCTGGGACGGCCGCTGCTGGAACAGGCCGAGTGAGTCACGGTCCCCGTGCTCGATGTTGCGAAGCTTGGACTCCTGCATCGCCGTGGCCAGTGCGATCGTCGCGGCGCGCGGCGGCAGCCCGCGTCTCACCGAGATGGCCGCGATGAGCGCGGCGTTCTCGGCCTGCTCGAGGTCCAGGTCGACGCGGTGGCCGCCGACCTCGGCCGAGCATCCCTGGGTCAGCGGGAGGAGACCACCGTGGCGCCAGAGCACGACCACGCCGACAACGGCGACGACGGCCAGGGCCGCGACGCCGACGACGAGGACGCGAAGGAGTCTCATGAAGGGTGAACGGCCGACCCGGGTCAGTCGTTCGCGTGAAGCGCGGTGTTGAGGGCGATGCCCTCGCCGTGCCACGGCACGGCCTCAACCGCGCCGCTGACGGAGTTGCGGCGGAACAGCACGTTGCTCGCGCCTGACAGCTCCAGCGCCTTGACCACGACCGGCTGCCCATCGGCGTCCGTCATGGTCACCTTGGTCCCGGCCGTGACATAGCAGCCGGCCTCGACGACGCAGTCGTCGCCCAGCGAGATCCCGATGCCGGCGTTGGCGCCCAGCAGGCAGCGCTCCCCGATCCGGATGGTCTCCTTGCCACCCCCCGACAGCGTGCCCATGATCGACGAGCCGCCGCCGATGTCGGAGCCGTCACCGACGACGACCCCCTGGGAGATCCGGCCCTCGACCATGGAGCTGCCGAGCGTGCCGGCGTTAAAGTTGACGAAGCCCTCGTGCATCACGGTGGTGCCCGATGCCAGGTGGGCACCGAGGCGGACCCGGTCGGCGTCGGCGATCCGGACCCCCGCCGGCACCACGTAGTCGGTCATGCGGGGGAACTTGTCGACCCCGAACACGCTGACGTGCTGCCCTGCGGCGCGCAGTCGCGCCCGGGTGGCCTCGAAGCCCGCGACCGCGCAGGGGCCGGCGGAGGTCCACACGACGTTGGTCAGCAGCCCGAAGACGCCCTCCAGCGAGATCGCGTTGGGCCTCACCAGGCGATGGGACAGCAGGTGCAGCCGCAGCCAGGCCTCCTCGGTGGTGGTCGGCGCGGCGGACAGGTCGGTGACCACGATGCGGCGTACCTCGCGCGTCACGATCCGTAGCGGGTCCGGCGTGGCGAGCGTGGTGAGCTCGTCGGGTGCGGTGTCGCCCGGCTCGGGCGCCCCGAGGGCGGGCGCCGGGAACCAGCAGTCGAGCACGGTCCCGTCGACGTCGAGGGTGGCCAGGCCATCTCCCCAGGCGCCGTGGGTGAGGGGGGCGGCAGCGGTCATGGGGACTACCCTAGGGACCCATTGCGAGAAGCCGTAACTCGCGAAGGATCACCTCCCACTGGGTCAGCAGCGTGCTGAGGTGGGCCGTCTCGGGGTTGACGTGGAGGACGGCGCCGGGGATCCGGTCCGACAGCCACGACGCGTTGCGCACGGCATGCTGCGGGTCGTGGTCGCCGTACCAGAGGCTGGTCGGGCACCCGACGTCCGCGGGATCGAACGCCCAGGGGCGGAACGCCACCGCGGCATCGCGCAGGTAGCCGCGCGGGTCGGCGAGCGCCTCGCGCGCCGCAGCGGCCAGATCCGGCGTCGACAGCCCGCGCACGGCGGCCGCGTCCAGGGCCGGTAGGGAACCGAAGAAGCGCTCGACAAGAGTGGCGTCGTCGGGGTCGTCCGCGAGCATCGAGTCGACCCAGGCCTCATAGTCCGGCCGGACCAGAGCGACGGCGGCCGCCACGGTCGGGGTGGCGGCCAGCCGGACGAAGAAGTCGACCTGGTCCGCGCTGAGGCCGTCGCGGGGTGTCGGTGGGTCCTGGCGGGTCACGTCGCCGGGCGCCGCGACGATCGCCGCTGCGCTGACCCGCTCCGGATGTCGCGCCGCACAGGCCAAGGCGTAACCGCCTCCGATGGACATCCCCAGGACGGCGAAGCGGCCCAGGCCCAGCCCGTCGGCGAGCTCGACCGCGTCGTCGGCGACCGTCAGGTGATCCGACGGCGCCGCATCCGAGCCGTCGTAGCCGGGCCGGTTGAACGCCACAGCCGCACTCCGTGCCGCGCCGCCGGGGCGTCACCGGGAAAGGCGGCGTGGCGCGTGTCCGGGCAGCCGTGAAAGAACACGACGGGCACGCCGTCGGGGTCGCCGCCCTCCCACCACCGCAGGGATCGGCCGTCGTGCAGTCGCCACCCCGCGTCCGTCATTGGCCCGTGCGGCCGTCGATGCACTCGCGCAGCAGGTCGGCGTGCCCGACGTGACGGGCGTACTCCTCGACCAGGTGGACCAGGATGTCGCGGACCTCGCCCATCTCCCCGTGTACGTCGACCTCGACGTCCCAGGAAGGCAGCGCCGCCTCCACCTGCTCCGCATGCGCCACCTCCCGACGCCACGACTCCCAGGCCTCCGTGACCACGGACGGGTCCGCCACGGCGCCGTTGAAGTCGAGGTCGTGGTCGTCCTCGGACCAGTACAGGCGTGGCAGGTCCTCGCCCTCGATGACGCGCCGGAACCAGCTGTGCTCCACCTTGGCGAGATGGCGCAGCAGCCCGAGCAACGACAGGGTCGACGGCGGCACCGACCGGCGTGCCAACTGCTCGGCATCGAGGCCGTCGCACTTCATCTCGAAGGTGAGTCGGTAGTGGCGCAGATACTGCAGCACCGTCTCCCGCTCGCCCCGGGGCGCCGCCGCAGCGTTGCGAGGGTCCTCGTCGGGATCGACCCACAGATCGGGATAGCGGCGCTGCGATCCGGGAATTGGGGAGCCAAGATCCTCGGTCATGCGGTCCACCGTTCCCCAGGGCCCCGGATGGAGCAAGCCGATTTCGATTCGCGCGCGGTTGACCGAGCGCCGTACCCTTGGCGGCACAGGCGTCTGAGCCGTCATCAGCGGCGAGCCTCCGGAAGAACGGCCTCCATCCCGACGGCACCACCGCCGGGATGTGCTCACTAGAACCGGACGGGTAGGCCCGTCACAGCCGTCAACGAGCGGTCGCGTTCCCGGTCCCCGGGTAGGCGGCAAGCGAGGTGGTACCGCGGCCCCCGGGTCGTCCTCGTGCCGAGTGCACGACGTACGACGCGCAGGAGAGCCCCATGACGTATCCCAAGGTCGCGACCGGTCAGTCCGGTGAGCACGAGCACGTCCCGGCGACGCCGAACTTCCCGGCGATCGAGGAGCGGGTGCTCGCTTATTGGGACCACGACAAGACCTTCGAGGCGAGCGTCGAGCAGCGCGAGGCGGGTCAGGACGGCGCCAACGAGTTCGTGTTCTATGACGGCCCGCCGTTCGCCAACGGGCTGCCCCACTACGGCCACCTGCTCACCGGCTATGTCAAGGACCTGATCCCGCGCTACCAGACCATGCGCGGACATCGCGTCGAGCGTCGCTTCGGCTGGGACACCCACGGCCTGCCCGCGGAGCTCGAGGCGATGAACCAGCTCGGCATGAAGACGACCCAGGAGATCCTCGACTGCGGCATCGGCAGGTTCAACGCCGCCTGCCGTCGCTCGGTGTTCACCTACACCCAGGAGTGGCGCGACTACGTCACCCGCCAGGCGCGCTGGGTCGACTTCGACAACGACTACAAGACCCTCGACCTCGACTTCATGGAGTCGGTGCTGTGGGCGTTCAAGGAGCTCTACGACAAGGGCCTGGTCTATGAGGACTTCCGCGTCCTGCCCTACTGCTGGAACGACGAGACGCCGCTGTCCAACCACGAGCTGCGGATGGACGAGGACGTCTATCAGATGCGGCAGGACCCCGCGGTCACCGTGGGGCTCCGGCTCGAGACCGGCGAGCTCGCGCTGATCTGGACGACCACGCCGTGGACGCTCACGGCCAACCTGCTCATCATGGTCGGCAACGACATCGACTACGTCGTCGTCGAGTCGGCCAAGCCGACCGGCGTCACCGAGCGCTACGTCCTGGGTGAGGCGCGGCTGTCGGCCTACGCCAAGGAGCTGGGCGAGGACGCGGTCGTCGTCGAGCGGCTCAAGGGCAGCGACCTCGTCGGGCGCGCCTACACCCCGCCGTTCACCTACTTCCTCGGGCAGACCAACGCCCACCGGGTGGTCGAGGCCCCGTTCGTCACCACCGAGGACGGCACCGGGCTGGTGCACAGCGCCGGCGCCTTCGGTGAGGAGGACAAGGTCATCACCGACCGCGAGGGCATCGAGCCGGTGGTGCCGGTCGGCAAGGACGGCAAGTTCACCTTCCCGGTCGTCGACTACGAAGGTCTGCACGTCTTCGACGCCAACCTCGCGATCATCGACCACCTCAAGGCGGCCACCCGCGGCGAGGGTGACACCGGGGCCCTCACGGCCGGCACGATGCTGCTGCGCCGCGAGACCTACGAGCACTCCTACCCGCACTGCTGGCGCTGTCGCCAGCCGCTGATCTACATGGCCGTGTCGTCGTGGTTCGTCGACACCCGCAAGATCCGCGACCGGATGCTGGAGCTCAACCAGGAGATCCGGTGGGTGCCCGACCACGTCAAGGACGGCCAGTTCGGCAAGTGGCTGGAGAACACCCGGCCCTGGTCGATCTCGCGCAACCGGTTCTGGGGCGCCCCGATCCCGGTCTGGCGCTCCGACGACCCGACCTATCCCCGCATCGACGTCTACGGCTCCCTCGAGGAGCTGCAGCGCGACTTCGGCACCGAGGTGACCGACCTGCACCGGCCGGCCATCGACGAGCTGGTGCGGCCCAACCCCGACGACCCGACCGGCCGGTCGATGATGCGGCGTGTCACCGACGTGTTCGACTGCTGGTTCGAGTCGGGCTCGATGCCGGTCGCCCAGGTCCACTACCCGTTCGAGAACCGCGACTGGTTCGACCACCACTTCCCGGGCGACTTCATCGTCGAGTACATCGGCCAGACCCGCGGCTGGTTCTACACGATGCACGTGCTGGCGGCCGCGCTCTTCGACAAGCCGGCGTTCTCGGCCTGCGTCTCCCACGGGATCGTGCTGGGCTCCGACGGCAACAAGATGAGCAAGTCGCTGCGCAACTACCCCAACGTCTATGAGGTGTTCGACCGCGACGGCGCCGACGCCATGCGGTGGTTCCTGATGAGCTCACCCATCCTTCGGGGCGGCAACCTCATCGTCACCGAGCAGGGCATCCGCGAGTCCGTCCGCCAGGTGCTCATCCCGCTGTGGAACTCCTGGTACTTCTTCGCGCTCTATGCCAACGCCGCCGGGTCCGCTGCGCCGGGGGAGCACGGCTACACCGCGACCGGGCGCACCGACTCCGAGCACCCGATGGACCGCTACATCCTCGCCAAGCTGCACGACTACGTCGACGCCATGACGCGCCAGCTCGACAACTACGAGGTGGCGAACGCGTGCGACTCGACGCGCAGCTTCCTCGAGGTGCTGACGAACTGGTACATCCGCCGCTCGCGCGAGCGGTTCTGGGGGACAGGTGACGACCTGGACCGCGACGCCTTCGACACCCTCTACACGGTGCTCGAGGTCGTCACGCGGGCAGCGGCGCCGCTGCTGCCGCTCACCACCGAGGAGGTCTGGCGGGGGCTCACCGGTGGCCGTTCGGTGCACCTGACGGACTGGCCGTCCGCCGACGCGCTGCCGACCGACGGCGACCACGTGTCCGGGATGGACGAGGTCCGTGACGTGTGCTCGGCCGCCTCGGCGCTGCGCAAGGCCGCATCCCTGCGGACCCGGCTCCCGCTGGCCTCGCTCACCGTCGTCGTGCCCGACGCCCACCGGCTGGCCGCGTTGACCGAGATCATCGCCGACGAGGTCAACGTCAAGCAGGTGCGCCTGCTCGACATCGACGCCCCCGAGGCGGCGTCGTACGGCGTGACCCAGCGGCTGACCGTCAACGCCCGGGCCGCCGGCCCGCGCCTGGGCAAGGACGTGCAGCTGGCGATCAAGGGTTCCAAGTCCGGCGACTGGACCGTGGCCGAGGACGGCACCGTGACCGCAGGCGGACTGGTGCTGGCCGAGGGGGAGTACACCCTCGAGACCGTGGCCGCCGAGTCTGACGGCCACTCCGCCACGGGGATGCTCCCGACCGGCGGCTTCGTGGTGCTCGACACCGACGTGACCCCCGACCTTGCCGCGGAGGGGCTGGCGCGTGACGTGATCCGTGCGGTCCAGCAGGCGCGCAAGGAGGCCGGCCTGGAGGTCTCCGACCGGATCAGCCTGACCGTCGGAGGGTCTGGCGAGGTCCGTGCGGCGGCCCACGCCCACGAGTCCCTCATCGCCGGCGAGACGCTGGCCACGTCGGTGACCATCGACCCGGCCGACACGAGCGAGGACATCACGGTCGCGGTCAGCAAGGCCTGACCTGGTTGGATGGGCGCGTGCACCTGGACCTGAGTGCCGACGTGGTCGCGGTGACCCGTCAGCTCGTCGACATCGAGTCGGTCAGCCACCACGAGGAGGCGCTGGCCGACGCGGTCGAGGCCGCCCTCGGGGATGCCCCCCACCTGGAGGTACTCCGCCGCGGCAACACCGTTGTCGCCCGTACCCACCTCGGGCGTGCCGAACGGGTCGTGATCGCCGGGCACCTCGACACCGTGCCCGTCAACGCGAACCTTCCCTCGCGCCTCGAGGGCGACCTGCTCTTCGGTCTGGGCAGCTGCGACATGAAGGGCGGCGACGCCGTCATCCTGCGGCTCGCCGCCACGCTGCCGGGCCCCGAGCGGGACGTCACCTACATCCTCTATGACGCCGAGGAGGTCGAGTCGGTCCACAACGGCCTGCGCAAGCTCGCCGAGAGCGATCCCGACCTGATGTCCGCCGACTTCGCGATCCTGATGGAGCCGAGCAACGCCGTTGTCGAGGCGGGCTGCCAGGGGACCCTCCGCGTCGAGGTCACCGTCCGCGGCGAGCGCGCCCACTCCGCACGCTCCTGGATGGGGCGCAACGCCATCCACGACGCGACCGTGCTCCTCCAGCGGCTCCACGACTACCAGCCGCGCCGACCCGACATCGACGGGCTGACCTATCACGAAGGTCTCAACGCCGTCGGGATCCGCGGCGGCGTCGCCGGCAACGTCATCCCCGACGAGTGCGTCCTGACCGTCAACTACCGCTTCGCCCCCGACCGGAGCGAGGCCGAGGCCGAGGCCCATGTCCGCGAGGTCTTCGACGGCTTCGACGTCGTCGTGACCGACACGGCGCCGGGCGCTCTCCCCGGTCTCGGGGTGCCTGCTGCCCGCGCGTTCGTCGACGCGGTGGGTGGCACGGCCAACCCCAAGTTCGGCTGGACCGACGTGGCGCGCTTCTCGGGGCTGGGCGTCCCCGCCGTCAACTTCGGCCCGGGCGACCCCACCCTGGCGCACCGGCAGGACGAGCACGTGCCGGTCGCCCAGATCATCCGCTGCGAGGATCAGCTCCGCAGCTGGCTCACCCGAACCGTCTGAGGCGAGGACCACGATGACGCAACGGCCCGACCACGACGGGTTCAAGTACAAGGGTCCGGTCATCATGCGCCGCGACCAGATCGACGGCTCCACCACCGACCAGCGGCTGCTCGACTCGCGCGGCCCCAGCGACTGGGTCCACACCGACCCGTGGCGCGTGCTGCGGATCCAGGCCGAGTTCGTGGAGGGGTTCGGTGCGCTCGCCGAGCTCGGCGCCGCGATCAGCGTCTTCGGGTCCGCCCGGACGGCACCCGGGTCGGCCGACTACGAGACGGCCGAGGAGGTCGGTCGCAAGCTCGTCCAAGCCGGCTTCGCGGTGATCACCGGCGGCGGCCCGGGAACCATGGAGGCCGCCAACAAGGGCGCCTCCCAGGCCGGTGGCGTCAGCGTCGGTCTCGGCATCGAGCTGCCCTTCGAGTCGGGCCTCAACGAGTGGGTCGACATCGGGATCAACTTCCGCTACTTCTTCGCCCGCAAGACGATGTTCGTCAAGTACGCCGACGGCTTCATCGCGCTGCCGGGCGGCCTGGGCACCTTCGACGAGCTCTTCGAGGCGCTGACGCTCGTGCAGACCAAGAAGGTGACCAGCTTCCCGATCGTGCTGCTCGGCGAGGACTACTGGGGCGGGCTGCTGGCCTGGCTGCGCGACACCGTCCGGGCCGAGGGCAAGGTGTCGGAGGCCGACCTCGGCCTGATCACGGTCACCGACGATGTCGACGAGGCGGTCGCCATCATGGTCGAGGCCCACCACGCCCGGCTGGAGCGCTCCCGATGATGTGGCTGTTCGCGGTCCTGATCGTGCTGGCGATGGGCGGGGTCGCCCTGCTGGCCGCGGGCCGCGGCCGACCGCTGGCCGAGGAGTACGGCGACCGGCCCGACTCCCTCGTCCCCGTGGACGGGCCGGTGCAGGGCGACCACCTCCGGCGGATCAGGTTCTCCCTGGCCTTTCGTGGCTATCGCATGTCCGAGGTGGACGAGCTGCTCGACCGGCTGGCCCGCGAGCTCGACGAGCGAACCGGCGAGAAGCCCGATGAGGAGCCCGGCGAGAAGACTGGCGAGAAGCCCGGCGAGAAATCCGACGAAGAGCCCGATGAGAAGTCCGATGAGAAGCCCGATGAGAAGACTGGCGAGAGCGGGCCGCCCACGCAGGACGGACCCGATGGCACCACCACCGCGACCTGAGGGAGACTGCTCTCGTGTCCATCCGGCTGATCGCCTATGTGCTGCTGGGTCTCGGTGCGCTCGTCGTGGTGCTGACCCGCGTGCGGCTGAGCAGGCCCGACCCGTCCGGGCTGCGTCAGGTCTCCGCCTGGATCCTGTTCGTCCACACGGTGTTCGGCCTCCTGGGCCTCACCGCCTGGGGCATCTACCTCGTGGCGCACGGCAAGACCTCCGTGGGCGTCGACCGTGAGCTGATCGGTATCGCAGCCCTCGCCCTGCTGTGGATCACCAGCCTGGTCGGGCTCATGATCCTGCTGCGGTGGCTGCCGACCCGGGGCCGCCACGCCCACGACAAGCACGACGACGGCTGGAGTGAGGGGCCTGGGCTGTCGATCCTCGCCCATGTCGGCTTCTTCCTGGCCGTCTGCTTCGACACCGTCGTCTATACCCTCGACAAGTTGTAGGGCGACGCGCTGTGAGGGGCGACGGGCTGTGAGGCGCCAGCGGGCCGTGAGGGGCGCAGCGGCGGGCATTCTCGTGGCGGCCGGCCTGCTGGTTCCGGCGCTCGAGGCGTCACCCGCCCAGGCCGCGGGCGAGACCACCGTGATCCAGCGCAAGGTCATCGGTCACTCGGTCCAGGGCCGCCCGATCGTGGCGCTGAGGCTCGGTGAGCCGGACCGCCCCGTCGTGGTGATGATGGCGGCGATGCATGGCAACGAGGCCGCGCCCAGCCAGATCCTCAGGTCCCTGGCAGCCGGACCCGCCGTCCACGGCATCGACCTGTGGGTGGTCCCCACCTACAACCCGGACGGGGTCGCGGCCAACCGCCGCCAGAACGCTCACGGCGTCGACCTCAACCGCAACTTCCCCTACCACTGGATCCGGCAGACCGGCACCTATGACTCGGGTCCCAAGGCCGGATCGGAGCCGGAGACCAGGGCGGTCATGCGGTTCCTGCGTCGGGTGAGACCGAGCCGGATCATCAGCTTCCACCAGCCGCTCTATGGCGTGGACACCGACACCAAGGACCCGGCGTTCGCGCGCCGGCTGGCCCGGGCCCTCAAGCTGCCGAGCAAGGTCTTCTCCTGCGGCGGGGTGTGTCACGGCACCATGACGGGCTGGTACAACCACCGCTTCGCCGGCAGCGCCGTCACCGTCGAGTACGACGCCCACCCGCCCCGTGCCCGCCTCCGGTCGAAGGCCCCCCGACAGCTCCTCGGCGTGCTCGGCGGCTGGCGCGGCGACCCCGTCGCGAGCGGCTGACCTGCACAGACCCGAGGTGGTCGAGGGCCGGCGTTCGCGAACATCCCCAGGCGTGAGGGATAATGGGGCCACGGAATCACAACGTCGCGACGGCCGTGTCGTCACGACATGCCACCTGCGACAGGAAGAGGTGTTCGGATGGCGGCGATGAAGCCCCGCACCGGTGACGGTCCCCTGGAAGTCACCAAGGAAGGGCGCGGGATCGTCATGCGGGTCCCCCTCGAAGGCGGTGGCCGCCTCGTGGTCGAGCTCAACGCCGAGGAGGCCGGCTCGCTCGGCGATGCCCTGAAGGCCGTCGTCGGCTGACGCCGTGGCCGCGTCGATCGATCTCTCCCTCCCGCCCCAAGTCAGCCCACCGGAGTTCGCGCTCAGCTCACGTCCCCCCGCCGGGATCAACGGCGTGGCGGCGTTGGCCTACGGCGTCCAGCCAGGTGGCCCCGACGGGGCGCCGTTCGTGCCCGCTGAGGCCGACGACCTCGTCGCCGCGAGCGGTCTCGACCTGCTGGCCGTGCTCGAGTCCCGCGGCGCCACGGGAGCGGTCGGCGATGTCGTCGCCGTTCCCGTCTCCCACCAGGGTGCGCTGCTCACGGTGTTCCTCGTCGGGGTCGGCGAGCAGCGACCGATCGACCTGAGGCGAGCCGGGGCCGCACTGGCCCGTGCGGCCCGGGGTCTCGCGAGCCTGGCGACGTCGATCCCGGCCGGCTCACCCGCCGGCACCCTCGAGCCCTTCGTGGTCGGCATGATGCTCGGCTCCTTCGAGTTCCACTGGCGCTCGGCCGGGCCCCGGACCCAGCCGGTCGGTCAGGTGGTCCTGGCCGGTTATGACGAGGCCGCCGAGGCGACCCCCGACCTGTTGCGCGCGATCGCGCTGGGCGGTGCGGGCTGGCAGTCGCGGATGCTGGCGACCGTCCCGGCCAACCTGAAGAACCCTGCGTGGCTGGCCGAGCGCGCCCGTGAGACCGCGGAGCAGGCGGGCCTGGAGTTCCGCGTGTGGGACGAGCGCGGCCTCGCCGAGCTCGGCATGGGCGGCATCCTGGGGGTCGGGCAGGCCTCGGCCACCCCACCGCGGCTGATCCGCCTCGACTACGCGCCGGCCAGCGCCAACCGCCGTACGCCCACCGTCGTGCTGGTGGGCAAGGGCATCACTTTCGACTCCGGCGGGCTCTCGATCAAGCCGGGCGACTCGATGGTCAGCATGAAACGCGACATGACCGGTGGCGGCGTCGTCATCGCCGTCATGGGCGCCCTCGCGGCCGTGCGATGCCCCGTCCGCGTGGTCGGCCTGGTCGCCGCGGCCGAGAACGCCGTCTCCGGCAGCTCGCTCCGCCCGGGCGACGTGATCACCCACTACGGCGGCCGTACCAGCGAGGTGACCAACACCGACGCCGAGGGGCGGCTGGTCCTGGCCGATGCCCTCGCCTATGCCGTCGACACCATCAAGCCGACCGCCATCGTCGACATCGCGACGCTCACCGGTGCCGTCAAGGTCGCGCTGGGTCAGCGGCTCGGCGCCTTCTTCGCCAACGACGACGCCTTGGCGCGCGCGCTCGCCGCTGCCGGCGAGGCATCGGGGGAGCCGATCTGGCGCTTCCCCCTCGTCGCCGACTATGAGGAGCGGCTGGCGTCCAAGGTCGCCGACGCCGACAACGCACCCGGCAGCGCGCCCGCGATCACCGCCGCGTTGTTCCTCCAGCACTTCGTGGGTGACGTGCCGTGGGCCCACCTCGACGTGGCCTCGGTCGGGGACTCGCCGAGCGAGAGCTTCGAGTGGAGCGAAGGGCCGACCGGCTACTCCGCCCGCGCCCTGCTCACCTGGTTGGGGTCGCCCGACCCCCTGGAGGGGCTGCGATGACCTCGGTGCGGGAGCCCTCGAGTCACGACCAAGCGCTGCGAGGCCTGACCGTGCGCTGGTCGTTGCGCGACGCCGAGCCCGGCGTCGAGCAGCGGCTGGCCGACTACGTCGCCGAGACCTCCCATGCCCGGTTCACCGCGATGGAGGGGTTGTCCTACAAGACCTGGCGGATGGTGCCGGGGGAGTGGTTCGAGGGCGCCTACGTGTTCGTCGACCACGCGGCCCGAGATCGGTTCCAGACCGAGTTCACCGCCGTGGCGTCCGAGTCGCCGGGCTCGCAGATCATCGGCAGCCCGCCGGTCCTCATCGAGGCGTGCGCGGTCGTGGCCGTCGCCGAGGGGCGTGCCGGGTTCGCCGCCGCGCCGAGAGCCTAGGCCACGGGCGCTAGGCCACCGGCCCTAGGCCACGGGCCCTAGGCCACGGGTTCGGGCGCCCACTCCTTCTTGGCCACCAGCAGCCCGTCACCGACGGGCAACAGCACGGGGACGAGCCCCTCGTGGTCGAGGACGGCCTGGCCGACCTCGCGGATCGAGACCGTCTCCTCGTCGCGGCGACTCGGGTCGGCGACCCGGTCGTGCCACAGCGCGTTGTCGAAGGCCACGATCCCGCCGGAGCGCAGCAGGCGGAGCGCCTCGCGGAGGTAGGCGGCGTACTCGCGCTTGTCGCCGTCACAGAAGACCAGGTCGTAGTGGCCGTCGGTGAGCCGTGGCAGCACCTCGAGGGCCGCCCCGGCGATGGTGCGGACGCGCTGGTGGGGGAAGCCGGCCTCGGTGTAGCTCTCGCGGGCCAGCCGCTGGTGCTCGGCCTCGATGTCGACGGTGGTGAGGACGCCGTCGGCGCGCATGCCGCGCAGCAACCAGACTCCGGAGACACCGGTGCCGGTGCCGATCTCGACGATCGCGCGGGCGTCGAGGGTCGCGGCCAGGAAGCGCAGCGTCGCTCCGCCACCGGGGGCGATGGGCGTGACGCCGACCTCGTCGGCGCGGGCGCGGGCCGCGGCGAGCACGTCGTCCTCGGCCACGAAACTGTCGGCGTAGGTCCAGCTGGACGTTGCGATCGGCGTGGTGATGACGGCCTCCTCCGGTGCGGACCCGCACGAGCCGGGTCGATGTCGACCCTATCGCGGGAACGCCACCGCGTCGGTGCTCGTTGGGCCAATCAGAAGTTGCAGTCGGGAGTTGCCAGGCAGGAGTTCCCAGGAAACCGAGGGTCGCGCTCACAGGATCCTCTCAGTCCCCGTTCCTAGCGTGAGGAGTCAGCAGGTGTCGTTGCGACGACGACGGCCGAGGAGAGAGGTGGATCCGGTGTCGCCAGATGCGCTGGCCCACGATGGGGGCAGCCGGCAGGGTGTGCCGACCTGGGACGAGATCGTCGAGCACCACTCCGACCGCGTCTACCGCCTCGCCTACCGGCTGACCGGCAACAGCCACGACGCAGAGGACCTCACCCAAGAGGTCTTCGTCCGGGTCTTCCGCAGCCTCGACACCTACACCCCCGGCACCTTCGAGGGGTGGCTGCACAGGATCACCACCAACCTCTTCCTCGACCAGGCCCGACGGCGCCAGCGGATCCGCTTCGACGCGCTCTCCGACGAGCGCGCCAGCCGGCTGGCCAGCGAGCTCCCCGGTCCCGACGACGCCATCACCGACACCACGTTCGACGACGACGTGGAGCGCGCGCTGGCGGCGCTCCCCCCCGAGTTCCGCGCGGCGGTCGTGCTCTGTGACGTCGAGGGGCTCAGCTATGACGAGATCGCCGACATCCTCGACACCAAGCTCGGAACGGTCCGCTCGCGCATCCACCGCGGCCGCGCCCTGCTGCGCGCATCGCTGGCGCACCGAGCGCCCGCCGCTGGGCGCCAGCGCTATGCCGGCCCGCTCGCCGTCCCGGCCCAGGAGAGCCGGACGTGATCGGTCACCTCGGGTCGCGGGTCAGCGACCTCCTCGACGGACGACTGTCCGCCGAGGAGGAGGAGCGGGCGTGGGACCACGTGCACCTGTGCCACCTGTGTCGCGACCAGGTCGAGCGGGAGGGCTGGGTCAAGACCAGGTTGGCGGGGCTCTCGTTGTCCTCCTGCGGGGGCGCTTCCGCGGCGCTCAAGGGGTCGTTGCTCGACGCCTCGCTGCTGCTGCCGCCCGGTGAGAGCTATCTCGTCGGCGGCCGGTCGCGGGCTCGATCCTCCGTCCTCGCGGCCGCCGGCGGCGGCGCGCTCGGCGCGGCCGTGCTGGGCCTCGTGACGCTGGTGGGTGGTCCCGCTGCGGCACCCACCGTCGACCTACGGCCGCCGACGGTGAGCAACGGCGGCAGCACCCCCGCGCCGACCATGGTGGGCTTCACCGTGGACCCGCATCGTCGGGATCAGGCGCATCTCTTGCGCCAGGGCGACACAATGTCCAAGTGAGCAACACCCACGACGAACCGGACCTCGGATCCGGGGCGGTCCCGTTCAAGCCCGACCTACGAGAGCCCGACCCGGTCGGCCATCCGGACACTGCGCCGCGCGAGCCGCTGAGCGCCGACCCGTGGGTGTCGCCGTCGGCCGGCCAGACCGGTCCGCGGCACTCCGCCGCACCGCCCGCCAAACCCTGGGCAGGCTCGCCCACCGCGCCGATGCGCGCCGCACCGCCGATGCCACCCCCCGGCGTCCCCGAACCTCAGCACACGGCCCCTCGCCCGCCCCTCGGCCCGCCGGCCACGGCGGCGACCCCGCCGCCGTGGTTCGCCGGCCCGGTCCAGCCCGGCCCGGTCCAGCCCGGCCCGGTCCAGCCCGGCCCGATTCAGTCCGGCCCGCCGCCGTTCGCGACCAGGCCCATGCCGATGCCCGTGCCGTTGCCGGGCCAACCCTCGGGCGCCACGGCCCCCCTGGGGAGCAGCCGCTCTCGCCTGCCGGGCTGGGTCTGGCCCATGGTCGCGATCCTGGCGCTGGTCGTGGGCCTGGTGGGAGGCGCGCTCGGCGGCGCGGCCTACGACGCCCTGCGCGGCCGCGACTCCGCCGCTGAGACCACGTCACAGGCCGATGAGGGCACCGCCCCGCTGAGCGCCGGCAACCGGTCCGTCAGCGCCGTGGCCAAGCGTCTGCTGCCGAGCACGGTCCAGGTGATCGCCAGCTATCAGGGCGTGGCGGGCGGGGCCACCGGCTCCGGGTTCGTGCTCGACCGGCAGGGGCACATCGTGACCAACAACCACGTGGTGGCCGACTCGGCCAACACCGGGGAACCCATCCAGATCGTCGACCAGGACGGCAACCGCTATGACGCGGAGCTCGTCGGACGCAGCCCCGTCTATGACCTCGCGGTCCTCTACTCCGCCGACGCCGAGGGGCTGCGGCCCGCGTCGCTCGGGTCATCTGCCCGGCTGCGGGTCGGGGACGAGGTCGTCGCCATCGGGTCTCCGCTGGGGCTCACCTCGACGGTGACCGCCGGGATCGTCAGCGCCGTCAACCGGCCGGTGACGACCGGCCAGTCGTCGGATGACATGTCCTACATCAACGCGGTGCAGACCGACGCGGCCATCAACCCCGGCAACTCGGGAGGACCGCTGGTCAACCTGCGGGGGCAGGTCGTGGGCGTCAACTCCGCCATCGCGACCACCGGGGCCTCGACCGAGGTCTCCGGCAACATCGGGGTCGGCTTCGCCATCCCGATCGAGCAGGTCCGGGTGACCGCCCAGCAGATCCTCGACGACGGCGAGGCGCGCTACCCCGTCATCGGGGCGACCGTGGAGACGGCGACCAACGACGGTGAGGGCGCCAGGGTCGACGAGGTGCCGGACGGTACGCCGGCGGCGACGGCCGGCCTGGAGCCCGACGACCTGATCACCCGCATCGACGGTGTCCGGGTCACCGACGGGATCGCCCTGATCGTGGCGATCCGCAGTCACCTCCCCGGCGACACCGTCGAGCTGACCCTGGTGCGCGATGGCAGCGAGCGCGAGGTGCAGGTGGTGCTGGACTCCAAGGTCGGCTAGCGGCCCGGCTCAGTCAGCGTCAGGCCCGGCGGACTCCGACTCCACATAGGGGTGGGCGTCGACGAACGCCCGCGTCTCGGAGTACATCCGCTCGATGTAGCCCTCGAGCTGGCTGGACTCGACACGCCATTGGCCGCGACCGCCGATCTTGATGGCCGGCAGGTCGCCGCGGCGCACCAAGGCATAGACCTGGGCGCTCGACGTGTTGAGGATCTCGGCCACGTCGGCCAGGGTCAGGAAGCGGGGCGTGGGTTCCTTGGTGTCTCGGGGGTCCATGTGACCCATGGTGACATCCCCCCGAAAACCATGGGGCCCGGTGCGCGCACGTGTGGACAACCGGCTGTGGACACCGGACTGCGCGTTCGCCCCGGTTTGCCTCATGATGACCCCGTGACGTCGACGCTGGGGGTCTCGGAGCCCGTCCCTGCTCTTCGCTCGCGCCCGCCGACGTGGCGTGACCCGCGGCTGTGGATCGGCATCGCGATCCTGGCCGCGTCCGTCCTCCTCGGCGCCAAGGTGCTCGCCGGTGCCGACGACATGGTCTCGGTGTGGGCGGTGACGGCCGAGCACGCCGAGGGCGACGCGCTCACCGAGGCCGACCTGGTGGCCCGTCAGGTGCGGTTCGCCGCCGACGAGGACCGCGAGCGCTACCTGCTGGCGGACCAGGCCCTGCCTGCCGACCTCCACCTGCTGCGCGGGCTGGGCGCGGGCGACCTGGTCCCCCGGAGTGCACTGGGCCCCGCGAGTGCCTCGGGGCTGCTGACGGTGCCCATCGGGCTGCCCGCACTGGCCGTCCCGCCCGCGGTGCACGCGGGCTCGCGGGTCGACGTGTGGGTCACCGAGGAGACGGAGGCAGGTCGCGTCGTCGCCCGGCCGTTGCTGCGCGACGTGGTCGTGGTGGCGGCCCCGGCAGCGACGGACGGGTTCGGCGCCACGGGTGATCGCCAACTCGTGCTCGGGGTGCCGCAGGAGCAGGAGGAGGCGCTGGGCCGGGTCCTGGCCGCTGTCGGCGACGGGACCATCACCGTGGTGGGCAAGGACTGACCGTGCTCTGCGTCCTGCTCGCGGCTGCGGGAGCCGCCTGGGAGGCCACCGCCATGGGGGTGCTGGCCGCGCATCCCGAGCTGGTCGTCCTCAAGCGGTGCGTCGACGTCGACGACCTGCTGGCCACGGCGGCGTCCGGGCAGGCGGACGTCGCCCTCGTGGCCATCGATGCGCCCGGACTCGACGGGGCTGCGGTGGAGCGACTGCGCCGACACCAGGTCCGCACCGTGGCCGTCGCGGATGCGCGTCCTGCGACGACCGACGCGGCCGCCGCCCGGTCAGCCCGCATCGGGGCGGCCGCGCTCGTCCACGACGACGCGCTGGCCGACCTGCCTGCGCTGTTGACCTCGCTCGACGCGCTCGACGACGGGCCCGTCGGTCCGGACGACGAGCTGTCCGACCCGTGGCCCGAGGCCCTGGGGGTCGGTCCTCAGGAGGCGCGGGTCATCACCGTGTGGGGACCCGCGGGCGCGCCGGGGCGCACGATGGTCGCCGCTGCCGTGGCCGCCGAGCTCGCCCGCCGCGGCGACCGTACGGTCCTGGTCGACGCCGACCCCTACGGCGGTGCGGTGGCCCAACAGCTCGGCATCCTGGACGAGGTCTCCGGGTTGCTCGCGGCGGCCCGGCTCGCGGCCACCGGAAGCGTCTCCGAGCGGCTCCCCTCCCTGGTGCGAGCGATCGGCGGCCGGCTTCTCGATGGTCGGCTCGAGGTGGTCACCGGTCTGCCGCGCGCCGACCGGTGGTCAGAGCTGCGGCCGGGCGCGGTCGAGGCGCTGGTCGAGGCCGCCCGGCGGCGCGGTCATGTCGTGGTCGACACCGGGTTCAGCCTGGAGAGCGACCCGGCCGCGGAGATGGCCGGCCGCCCTTCCCGCAACGGGCCGACGCTCGCCGCCATCCAGGCGGCCGACGAGGTTCTCGTCGTCGGGACCCCCGACCCCGTGGGACTGTCTCGGCTGGCGCGCGCCTTGGTCGAGCTGCGCGAGACCGTCGCGCCCCGCGCCGTCCGCGTGGTCGTCAATCGTCACCGGGCCTCGCTCGGCTGGTCCGAGCGGGACATCGTGGCGATGATCGAGGGGTTCTCCCGGGTCGCGGGCGTGTGGTTCCTCCCCGACGACACCGCGGCCGTCGACCGCGCGCTCGTCGCCGGAGAGACGCTGGTCGAGTCCGGAGAGTCGGCGTTGTCGCGGGCCGTGGCGACGCTCGTCGACGCGGTCGTGCCGACACAGCAGCCGCCGGGGCGCGGCCGGCTCAGGCGGCGAACAGCAGCCAGAGCCCACCGGCGGTGAACCCGACCATCGCGAACAGCAGCGGGAGCTGGCCGGTCAGCTGATAGCGCCGGGGCAGCAGCGCGAGTGACCGGTCGTGGGCGGCGATGACCCCGACGACGTGGCCGGCGACGACCCCGAGCACCTTGATCTCCGCCAGCAGCGTGGGATGGCGGGCCAGCCAGTAGTTCACCTCCGCGTCGGCGGTACCGAGCATGTTGCTCCCGTCACCGAGGGGGTCGCTCATCCGGATCACGGTCAGCTGCCCGGCCCCGACCAGGAACGACAGGTAGTGCGCAACGACGTAGCCGACGACGATCGGGACCACCGAGTGGGCCAACAGGCGCGGCAGGTCCCGGCGCGGTGCGCGAGCATGGGTCCCGCCGGCGCGGGTGGCGACGACGAGCACGCCGCCGACCAGGAGACAGCCGCCGAACAGACCGAGGTTGTTCCACAGCACCGGGTGGCCGGATCCCTGGACCGCCTGCAGCCAGGTCGTGGAGTCCTTGAACGTGTCGAAGGCGGTGCTGCCGAAGAGGACGGCGACCACGGCGACGAGCCCGGGACGGGGCGGCGTGGTCGCGAGGTTGGCCAGCGGGCTGCGGAGGACGAGCCGGCCCTCGTGGCGGCCCCATGGCGACAGTCGGGCCACCAGCGAGGAGTAGACCTCGAACGGGTCCGCCGCGGCCAGGAAGGACTCGCCGAACCACAGCGTCCCGACCACCATCACCGCGGCATAGATCGTGATCCACAGCCGCACCGCGCCGAGCTCGGCGCCGTGGGGGTTGGCCAGCTCCATCCACACGAAGGCATACAGGCCAGCGGCTGCCGGCCAGAGCCCCAGGCCGGCGGGCCACGCCCGCTCTCGGGGTGCCAGTGGGACGAGCAGGTGGAACGGGCTGATCGCTCGCCACACCGGCCCCAGCAGCAGGGACGCGGGCACCAGCCCGACCCAGAGCAACACATAGAACATGCCGAAGACCGGGTTCTCCGGGCTGTCCTGGCCGCCCCACAGCGCCACCATGGCGTACGCCGCCGCCAGCAGCCCCAGCCCCCGTAGCAGCCCCCGCGTCGCGCTCGCGTCGACGATCCGAGCCACCCCGGCTGGAGCCGACCGCCCGGCGGGGGAGACATAGCGTGGCTGCCGCCAGGCAAGCGCCAGCACCGTGAAGGACACGACGACCGCAGCCACGCCGGCGGCGATGGCCAGCTCGGCTGAGATCGGTAGGTCCCGGGCGCCACCGATGCCGTGGGCGAGCGGCACGGCCGCGTCGGTGGGCACGGTCAGCTGACGTGAAGCTGGACGATCACCTGGTCCAGGTCGTGGGACTCGATGTCGACGGTGCCGGGGGTGTCGATGGTGATCGTCTGCGTGGAGTCGCCAGCGTCGTAGGCCAGCTCCTGCTCGGGGTTGGAGTGCACGTGGATCTCACCGGCCTCGTCGGCGGTGATCCTCAGCTCGACCGGCTCGCCGGTGCCGACCTCGACGGTCTCGCCACTCGGGGTGACCGTGCCGTCCTGGAAGGTGACCTCGATCGTCACCGGACCGGTTCCTGCGCCGGTGTTCGCGTCGGTCTTGTCGGCGCCACACGCCCCCAGCGTGAGACTCGAGACGGCCACGAGGGCCGCGGCCGCTACCTGTTGAACGCGCATGCTGGACGTCCTTCCCCCCACGGGGCCCGCTCGAGAGGCAGGTGCGGACCCGGTCTCTGTCAGAATCCGGCTGAGGCACGGAATCTGGCTGGGGCCAGAATCTAACCGAGGACGGGCCTCGAACCCCGGGAGATGACACCAAGATGACAGACCGGCTGCGGCCGCGCGATCTCGCCCTGCTCGCGTGGGAGACGCCAGCGACCCCGATGCACAACGCCACCGTCGAGATCTTCGACCCGGGGGAGTCCGGATTCGACTACGGCCAGGTGCTCGAGCTCATCGCCGACCGGATCGCGTTCGTGCCCCGCTATCGACAGCGGCTCCAGTCGGTGCCGGGGCGGCTGGCCAACCCCGTGTGGGCCGACGACCCGGACTTCGAGCTGGGCTATCACGTGCGTCGCTCCGCCCTGCCCCGGCCGGGCAGCCTCGACCAGCTGCGGGAGCTCGTCGCGCGGATCATCTCCCGACCGCTGGACCGCACCCGCCCGCTGTGGGAGGTCTACTTCGTCGAGGGGCTCGAAGGCGGCCGCGTCGCGATCCTGTCCAAGTCCCACCAGATCCTGGTCGACGGGGTCGAGACCGTCGATCTCGGCCAGGTGCTGCTCGATGTCGCGCCCGGCCCCAAGCAGCTGGCAGGCGACGACTGGGCGCCGGCCCGGCGACCGAGCCCGATGACCCTGGTCCTCGATGCCGTGCAGGAGTCCGTGCGCGACCCGGCCGTGCTGTTGTCCACCGTGCGCAGCAACGTCGAAGAGGCGGGGCGGTCGGCGTCCGCCGGCCTGCAGCGGGCCGGCAGCGCGCTGACGGCGCTGGCGACGCGGCGTCCGGTCTCGGACTCGCCGATCACCGGCCAGCTGTCGCAGCAGCGCCGGTTCGTGGCCCTTCGCACCGAGCTCGCCGCCTATCGGGCGATCCGCCAGGCCCACGGCGGCACGGTCAACGACGTCATCCTGGCCACCGTCGCGGGTGGGCTGCGCAGCTGGCTGATGAGCCGCAACGAGGCGCTGGGCGGGGTCAAGCAGCTCAAGGCCGTCGTGCCCATGTCGGTGATCGACGACGACCTGGAGGCGACCTCGCTCGGGACCCAGGTGGCCAGTCACTTCGTCGACCTGCCGATCGGGGAGCCCAGCCCGGTGGTCCGGCTCCACCAGGTGTCCTACTCGTTCGAGGCGCACAAGCAGGGTGGCCGAGCCGTGGCCGCCAACCGGCTCGCCGGCATCGCCGGGTTCGCGCCGACGACGTTCCACGCGCTGGGGTCGCGGGTGGCTGCCGCGGAGCTGCGCCGCGGTTTCCAGCTGTCGGTCACCAACGTGCCCGGTCCCCAGTTCCCGTTGTTCGCTGCCGGGGCCCGGATGGTGGCGACCTATCCGGTCCCACCGCTGCTGCCCGACCACGCGCTGGCGATCGGTGTGACGTCCTATGACGGTGGCGTCTATTACGGCATCACCGCCGATCGCGACCTGCTGCCCGACATCGAGGTCCTCGTCCCCAGCCTCAAGGAGGCGCTCGACGAGCTGAGCGACACCATCACGGCCGAACGACGTCGCGCGCCGCGCGGCCGGACCGGTGGTCGCCGTACCCCGCCCGCTCCTCGGGGCGGTCGCCGATGAACGCAGCAGGCGACGGGCCGGAGCGGGTCTATCTCGCTGCGACCCGTGCCGAGCTCGAGTCGGTCTCAGCCTGAATCCACCGATGGGGACACCGGGGTGAGCGTGGCGTAGAACGAGGATGCCCTTGCTGGGCGGGAGAATCGGAGTTCTCACACAACCGTTTCGCCACCAAACAAGGGACACCTCGTAAGTGCAACCTTCCCACAAGGTCCGGCCCGTGTTCGATGACCCCAACCTGGTGTCGTCGGCTGGCCTGGTTCCCGCACTCCGGCTGGCCGAGTCCGCTGGCCTGTACGAACTGCTCGCCGGGGTGACTGTGCCCTCGCCGAACGCGTCGGCGAAGGCGGCGTGTGTGGTGGGCGGGATGCTGGCCGGCGCGGACTCGATCGACGACTTGGACCTGCTGCGGCACGGCGGCATGACCCGGTTGTTCGGCGGGGTCCGGGCGCCTTCGACGCTGGGGACGTTCCTGCGCTCGTTCACCCACGGACACGTCCAGCAGCTCGACGCCGTCAACGCCGCCCTGCTGGCGGGGCTTGCCGAGCGGGTCCCGGGGCTGCTTGCCGGTGGTGACGGGTTCGCCACGGTCGATGTCGACGACACCGTCCGCGAGGTCCATGGCCACGCCAAGCAGGGCGCGGCGTTCGGATACACCCGGCAGCGGGGCCTCAACATCCAGCTCGCTACGATCTCGACGCCGCTGGCCGCGCCGGTGATCGCCCGGGCGAGGCTGCGGTCGGGGAACACCACCTCGGCCAAGGGCGCGGGACGACTGCTGGCCCAGGCCCTCACCACCGCCCGCGGGGCCGGGGTGACCGGACAGATCCTCGCGCGAGCGGACTCGGCCTACTACGGGTGGGCATTCGTCGGCACCGCCCTGCGGCACAAAGCGTGGTTCTCGGTGACCGCGCGGATGACCAAGACCGTCACCCGCGCGATCACCAGCATCCCCGCCGAAGCCTGGAGCCCGATCGAGTACCCGAACGCAGTGTTCGACGAGGCCGAGCAACGCTGGGTCTCCGACGCCGAGGTCGCCGAGATCGGCTTCACCGCGTTCACCGGCCGCCGCAAGGCCGAGCACGTCACCTGCCGCCTCGTGGTGCGCCGCGTCAAACGCCTCCAGCCGCTGGCCTCCGACGGCACCGCGCAGGGTGAGCTGTTCGCTGCCTACCGCCACCACGCCTTCATCACCAACACCACGCTGCCGACGGTGGAGGCCGACCAGCATCACCGCGACCACGCCATCGTCGAGCAGGTCATCGCCGAGCTCAAGGACAACGCCCTGGCCCACCTACCGTCAGGTTCATATGCAGCGAACGCGGCCTGGGTCGCGCTCGCGGTCACCGCGTTCAACCTCGCTCGCGCCACCGGCGTCGCAGCAGCGCTGCACCGCGCACGATGGGCAACCCTGCGCAAGAAGATCATCGACGTCCCGGGCCGCATCGCGACCACCGCCCGCCGGCTCGACCTGCACCTGCCCCTCGACTGGCCATGGGCACCCGCCTGGGAAGCACTGTGGACGACCGCGACAGGCCCACCAGCCCCAGTCACGACCTGACCAACCAGCCCGCCGGGCGCGACCAAGAACCAGTGGAAGAGCCGGACAGACCGGCGGACACCCCCTGCCCAGCCACGCACCCGGCCTCTCAAGCACCGTTCAGGGCCGAGGAGAAATCACCGATGGTGGATCAGGGTTGATCGGCGACTTGGTGTGGCTTGTGTCGACGAGGCTTGGTGCCCAGCGACACGCAGTGCTGCTGCTTATCGGCAGCTTCGGAGATGATCGGACGGGATCGTCATGTCCTCACCCCCTGGCTCGGGTATGACCGAGGAACTCGCTATCGGCGGATCGCTGCGGACGCGTGTCGGCGCACACTCTGCTGGGTGGCGAGTGCGGCGTCGCACACTTCAATTGGGTCGTATCCGGCTTCGACTGCGACTTGCAGCACGGCTGCGATGGCGTCCGAGAGTTGCTCGATCCCGCCAGGCGCATCTCGCTGGGGTGCAACGTCCGGGATGGGCTCGTAGATCTCTGGCACGTCGAGTAGGCGCCGCCCGCGGTTGATTTCGTGGGCAAGGTAGCCCTCGTCCTCGAGGATGCGGTTGTGGGCTCGCAAGTGCTCACGTTCGGCCACCGAGAGTTCCCAGTAGAAGGGCTCTCGGGTTCGTGCGAGGTTGTCGGCAGGGGGTGCGTGGTGCTGGATCATTACAGTGCTTTCCGGGTGAGGTGGGTGTCAGGCGACTGGTTCGACACTTCGGCGGTGATGGCAATCGGGTGACGTCAGCGAGCGCGCTGATCAATCCCGGCCCTGTCAACGGGTGCGGGGTCGAAGTAGTGGTCCGAGGCGTCGATGGACGCGAACGCGGCCGGGCGATGCGTGAGGCACATCGACCGTAGGCGCGTGTAGATCTCCAAGACGCCCGTCAGGCACGCCTCGGCGTCAAGACCGGCACCGATGCCGTTGAGTCGTGCGTCGCCTGCGGCTCCGCCGACGGCGTGCGCAATTGCCGAGTGGTAGTACGTCGCCCATGCGGGCCCAAGGTCCGTGGCTGGGTCGAAAGACCCCGGTTGCGCCCATGGGGTGTCATAAGGCTTCGTGTGTGCGCGGAGATCCTCGATCGCGTCCTGGATGAGGGACAGTCGGAGGGCGTACCCGTGATGGACACTGTTTAGTGGGACGCCGGGCTGCCCGAAGACAAACGCGAGACTTTGGGAGGCGATACCCCGGCGCTCCGTCATGGCGGAACTTGGGCGGGTGGGCATCGTCGGCTCGGTCGAGGGCCAAGGCGCCACCTCAAAGCCAACGAGTGCCTCAGCTACGGCTCGGTTGTGGAACATCGCGACCTTGAGGAATCGGGCCCGGGTCATGCCGCCAACGGTCTTGTCGAACTCGGCATCGTCGAGTTGAGACAGGTGCAGCAGGACGCGTGACATACCGTGAATGCACGCGCCCAGGGACACCGACGAGTTGCGTGCGCCTCGTGGCGAGAACGTGTCGCACCGGCTGGGATGAACTGGCTCGCACCTGAGGTGAGGTACCGCCACCAGGTCATCCCGAATCCGAGGTACTCGTCGTTCGGTCCGGCACCAAACAGATCCGAGGGCTCCAGCGACTCATAGATGCTCAGGTCACGGCTGTCGCCCAGATCGGCGATTGCGTCGACCGCCAACTGGAGGCGAATGAACTCCTCCTGCTGAGAGTCAGGCACGGGCAGAATGCTCATCCTTGTCCTTCGTGTCGGTGCCGGTTGTGTCGCGGCGCGGCGCGGTTGTGTCGTCGTTATCGGCTGCCCTGAGGGTCGACGTACCTGATTTGGCGGACTCAAATTCACGCCAACCTGCCTTGGGCCGTGGACCGTGTGGTGACGCGACCGACATCGGGCGCGGTAGTCAGGGTCTTTGGCCGGGTCAGTCCTCGTGGACCGGTCGCCAACCGCCGACGTTCCGCTCGGGTGAGAGGAGCGGTACCAGGAGACAACCGCTCGGCACCACAGGCGGAGGCGTCGTACGGCGTCCGCGGGCGAGCGTAGAGCCATGACAACCGCAATCGAGCTGGTGCCCGAGGCCCACCGGGCGTCTCGGTCGAGCCTCACCGTCGACCTAGAGGCGGTGGCGGCTAACACGCGACTGTTCGCCGCCAAATCGACCCGCGGCCTGATGGCGGTCGTGAAGGCAGAGGGTTTCGGGCACGGCGCGGCCGACGTCGCCCGCACCGCGCTGTCGGCCGGCGCGACCCGGTTGGGCGTGACCAGTCTCGACGAGGCGCTGGCCCTGCGCGCCGAGGGGCTGACGGCGCCGGTCCTGAGCTGGCTCAACCCCGTCGACGCCGACTGGTCCGCGGCCTGCGGTGCCGACATTGACGTCGCCGTCCCCGGCGTCGAGCACCTCGAGGCGGTCGCACACAAGGCTCCGGGTTCGCGTGTGCACCTGCACCTCGACACTGGGCTCGCACGTGACGGCGCGGCCCCGGCCGAGTGGGGCGCTCTATGCATGGCGGCCCGACGGGCCGAGAGCCAGGGACGGGTCCGGATAGTCGGGCTGATGGGCCACCTGCCGTGCGCCGACGAGGCCGGCCACACCACCACCGCCCTCGGCCGGGCTCGCTTCGCGTGGGCGCTCGCCGCTGCCCGCGGCTTCGGGCTGAGGCCCGCCGAGCACCACCTGGCCGCCACGGCGGCAGCATTGACCGACCCGGCCAGCCACCACAGTTACTGCCGGGTGGGGGCCGGGCTGGTCGGCATCGACCCGTCGCGGACCACCCCGCTTCGCGGCGCCCTCACCCTGACCGCACCGCTCGTCACCGTTCGTGAGGTCCGGGCCGGGACGGGTGTCGGTTACGGCCACGCCTGGGTCGCCAGCCGGACGACGCGACTCGGGCTGTTCCCGCTGGGCTACGCCGACGGACTGCCACGCGCCGCCTCCGGACGTGCCGAGGTGCTAGTTGCTGGCGTCCGCCGTCCGCTGGTAGGGCGGCTGTCCATGGACATGGCGGTCGTGGAGCTGGGCGACCTGCCGGTGCAGCTAGGCACTCCCGTCACAGTGTTCGGGCCCGGAGATTCGGGGGAGCCCACGGTGCGCGACTGGGCGGCGTGGTCGGGCACGCTGGAGCACGAGGTCGTGACCGGCATCGGCTCCCGCGTCCAACGCCTGGTCCGCCCGGCCCGGACGCTGCGAAGCCTCGCGTGAGGACGCGCGTCGCCGTCGTCGGAGGCGGAGAGAGCTGCGAGCACGAAGTGTCCATCGCCTCGGCTGCAGCAATCGCCGCCGCGCTCGACCGGGACCGCTACGACGTCGTGGCATTGACCATCGACCCGGAGGGGGTCTGGCGCGACAGCGCCGCCAGGGCGCTGGGCCTCGCCCGGGCCGTCGCGGTGATTTGCACCTGTGACGTCGTGATCCCAGCGATCCACGGCCCGCGGGGCGAGGACGGCACCGTGGCGGCGCTGTGCGACCTAGCCCACCGACCCTACGTTGGCTCCGGGCTGACCGCGGGCGCCGTGGCGATGGACAAGTGGCTGACCAAACTGGTCGCCAACGCGGCGGGGATCGCCACCGCGCCCGCAGAACTTTTGGATCGCGGCAATGCTGCCACGTACCGCTGGACGCGCCCGGTCGTCGTCAAGCCAGTCGCCGCCGGCTCTAGCCACGGCGTAGCCCTTGTCGACGATCCCGCGGGCCTCCAAGGGGCACTGGCGGCCGCCTTCGCGCTCGACGACCAGGTCCTGGTCGAAAACCTCGTCGAGGGCCGCGAGATCGACGTCGCAGTCCTGGGCAGGCCAGACGGCGGCCGCCTGATCGCCCCAATGCTCGAGATCGTCGTCCCCGGAATTTTCGGCCTCGACACCAAGTACAACGGGAAGGCCGATTTCCGTGTGCCGGCGGCGCTGGACGACGTGGACCGCAAAGGACTGGAGGAGGCGGCCGTAGTCGTTTTCGACGCCCTCGGCTGCGCCGGTGTCGCCCGCGTCGACTTCTTCCTCACCGAGGACGGCCCGATCCTCAACGAGGTCAACACGATGCCTGGCTTCACTGAGCACTCGCAGGTGCCGCGAATGTTCGCCGCCGCCGGGATGCCTTACGCCGACCTGCTTAGCCTGCTGGTGCAGGACGCCCTCGTCGCGCAGTCGTAGGTTGCTTACGTGAACGAACGGCTGCGGGACTGGGCTCCCGACGCGTTCGTCGCCTTCGCGATCCTATTGCTCGGGCTCGCCGAGATCTGGGTGACCGTCGTGCCGGTCGACGAGCCGAACATCCGAAAGATCTTCATAGTTCTGGGCTTTGCCGCAGTGTGCGGCTTGAGCCGCAAGGCGCCCCTTACGGCGCTGACCTTGATCTGGGTGGTTTGCGCACTGCAGCTGCTTATCGGTGTCGCGGTGCTGACCGTCCAGTTCTCGGTCGCAATCGTCGCCTTCGGCTGCGCGCGCTGGGGCCACACCGCCACCGTCGTGCTGAGCGGCCTCTCCATCCCCGCCGGCGCCGGCATCGGGTTGCTGGTGGTGATGCGCGGGTCACTGGGCGCCTTCAGCGACATTGCAGTGCTCCGCGAAATCATCGACGGCGCCTACCGCTTCAGCGACACATTGCTCGTCGGCGCCACGGTGCTGGGCCTGCTGATCCTCGCGGTGCCGTGGCTTGCCGGGCTCGCACTGAGGGCCATGGCGCGAGCGGAACGCTCAGAGGAGACGACCGAGCAGGCAAAAGCCGAGGTCGTGCGCGCCCAGGTCGCTGCAGACCAGGCCCGCATAATCGCCCGGCTGCAGGAGGACCAGGTCCGGCTCGCCCGCGATGTGCACGACGTCGTTGGACACTCGCTCGCGGTCATCCTGGCCCAGGCCGAATCCGGTCAGTACCTCGCCGACGACGACCCGGCCGCCCTGAAAAGGACACTGGCGACGATCGCCGGCTCCGCCCGCTCCTCGCTGCAGGACGTCCGGCAGGTGCTGACCGCGGCGAGCGAGCCGACCCCCGCCCGGACCGGTTCCTTCGAGGAGGTCGTCGCCGGCGTCCGAGCCGGGGGCCACGAGGTGATCGCCAACGAGGTTGGTGCGCCGCAGCCACTGCCACCCGAGCTCGACGTGGCAGCACATCGGGTCGTGCAGGAGATGCTCACCAACGCCATCAAGCACGGCCGTCGCGACCGGCCGGTCCGGGTGGAGCGGCACTGGCCGGAGGGCTCGTGGGACCGCGACCTGCGGATCGAGGTGCGCAACATCGAGGCCTACGACAGTGGCGAAACCCAGCCGCTGCACGCCGACGGGCCGCCGGGCCAGGGGCTGGACGGCATGCGGCGTCGACTCGAAGCGGTCGGCGGGCGGCTCGATGTACGACGGCGCGACGAGGACGGAGAGGCCACCTTCACCGTCACCGCCTGGCTCCCGGTGAGCGGCCGGTGACCGGCCGGTGACCGGCGACACTGCGGACGTCACGGAGATCACGGAGATCCGAGTCCTGCTGGTCGACGACCAGGACCTGTTCCGCGAGGGCGTCAGAGTAATCGTGGACGCGCAGCCAGGCATGAGTGTGGTCGGGTCCGCCGCCGACGGCGTCGAAGCCGTGAAGCTCGTCGACGAGCTTGCACCGGACGTCGTGCTGATGGACATCCGGATGCCGGAAATGGACGGCGTCGAGGCGACCCGCCAGATCTTCACTGCCGAGCGGGTCGCCCGCAGGTCACGCCCGGTGCGGGTGGTTGTCTTGACGACGTTCAACCTCGACGACCGGGCGGCCACCGCGATCCGTCACGGCGCGAGCGGGTTCCTGCTCAAGGACACGACACCGGTGCAGCTCGGTCAGGCGATCCAGACCGTGCACGCGGGCAACGCGGTGCTCGCCCCGGCCGACCTGTCGACGCTTCTTGAGCAACAGTTCAAGGTGGCCGTGCAGCCGCCGGCGGCATATTTGACCCTGACGGACAAAGAGCGCGAGGTATTCGAGGCGGTCGCCCGCGGACTCTCTAACACCGAGATCGCCAGCCTGGTGTTCGCGAGCGAGTCGACGGTAAAGACCCACGTTGGCGCGATCCTGAGAAAGCTCGCGCTGCGCGACCGGGTGCAGATCGTCGTCTTTGCACACAGGCACGGGCTCATGAGCGGGAGAACAGACTGAGCTCGACGGCTTCTTCAACGACCGCACGGGATACACCAGCTAAAGGATTGATGCCACGTTCCTCGGCACACCGGTCTCATCCGCGTGGGCCGCAGCTTGGCTCAGCCTGCGGGTCACGCGACGCAGGTTCGCCTGTTCGACGCCAAGCTGCACTGGAAGGCCAACCTAACGCGGACAAGACTATGGAAAATCACTGAGCAGACGGTTTCTTTGGACCAGTTTGGGTCGCGTCATCCGGTACCTCAGGGGGATGTCGCGACGTCTTGGCCTCCATACCCTCGGTCACATGACACTGCCCCACCGTGCACCTCGAACCTGCAGCCGCCCGAGATTGGAGACGTTGTGACGATCCGGGGTCCCCGGTGGGGGCGCGCTCCAGCAATCCGAGCCCGGGGTGCGCGGAAGTGACTGACATGTCGCGGACGCGCTTGGTCACGGGGCCGTCGATGAGAGGCATACCGGCACTGAGCACCCGACCAACGGCCGCGCAGCCCAACGAATGGACTAGTCAGTGACGAGCGGAAGTGCACACTCAATCGGCATCACCGTGGCATGGATCGTCGCAGGCAGCCTGATGGGCGGTGCTCTCACCTCAATTGCTCAAGGGCTGTTACCGGACTCCTTTAGGGCAGTGGCGAACTCGCCTTCAGGGTGGACTCTGCTGACAGTTGCGCTCATCTTGGCCTCGTGTCCACGGCTGCTCCCAGCCGCCTGTCTCGGCGCGGTGAGCTTCGTTTGTCTCGTCCTCGGCTACACCTTCGCATCCGAGCTTCGTGGGGAAAGTTACGACCCCACGTTCTGGGGCGCGATCGGCCTACTGGTAGGCCCGGCTGTCGGTTGGTCAGCATCGGCTGCGGCAGGTGGCGCGGATCTACGGGCGACTGTCAGAGCGAGTGGCGCTGCTGACAGCTGCGTCGCGAACCCTTGACAGTGATGTCACATCCATCGACAGATTCGTGTCGGGTCACACACCAACGGAGTTCCAGCGCCGGGCACGGAGTAAAAGGCAGATCCGGGACGCGATTCGACTGCTCTATGCAGCTGCATGAAGGTTAGGCGGCGTTCAGGAAGGCATAACCTCCATATCCGATCGCGACCCATGCGATGCTCAGACCAATCTGTGCTACCAGATGACGCGGGCGCAACTGCTGCCGGAGCGCTACGACAAGCAGGAAAAGCACGCTCATGACGCCTGCGAGATACCAGTAGACCGGGCTCGTCGTCTCATCGACTACCGTCAGTCCATAGATTGCGTCGGTGATCGCTATTCTCGCGATGAACGACGATCCTAAGACGTTGAGGACGGGTCGAGCATCGACCCGCTCATGCCGATGAGCGGGCACGCGGACTAGCGTCGAGCCATGACCGCCGAGGACCGAAGGCTGACCGTCGCGGAGGCGTACGAGGCTGCCTGCCGATTCGTCTGGCAGTACGCAGAGCGCGAGCCATCGTCGGAGTCGCTGCAACTGCTCCTTGTGGCGATGGAGCCGGTTTCCGATGCGCCACGGACTAACGACCCGGCCTGCTGGGAGGACTGGCTTCGCTGCGTATCGGAGGTCGGCCGGGCAGCGGTGCCGCACTTCCCACGCGACTAGCCCCGTCCTGTCATGCCGCTGCGCGGTCGCCCCGCGGTTCGGCTGCGCGAGGATGTGACGATGACGCAATGCGAGCGAGTCGCGGGGCGGTCGGAGTGCTCTTGGCTCTCGCATACCTTGTAGTTGTCTTCTACGCGTACTACGTGGAGCAGGAGAGTTTGGCTCTCTTAGTCTTGGTAGTTGGGTTCGTGGCCGTCTTGGTCATCACTAGGCGTCACCGGACCGTCTTCTGGGGCTTCTTCGGCACGTTGGCGACGGCCTTCCTTGGCCTGGCCGCGCTCATCACCTGGGCCGAGGCGACCGGGTTTGCTCCCTAGGTGCGGCACGTCCGCTCTGCCGCGTAGCGGTCATGCCGATGAGCAGACACAGCCCGAGAACGGCAGCATGGCTTCATGGAGCCGGTGACAGTCCGATTCGCCCTAGACCGCGATGAGTACGGGTGGCCTCCTGCGGAGTCGGAGGGGCTATGGGCCTTCCCCGCTCGGTGACGGGCTCTATCGGCTCGACAACACACCTTGGTTCGCCCGCGGAGTCGCCGCCGAGGACGTGGTCGAGGCGCAGGCAGGGGACGACGGCGTGCCTTGGTTCGTCAGGGTTGTGGAACCAAGCGGTCGGCTGGTCGTGAGGGTCATCCCGAATCCCAGCGGCCCTCTAGGTGGCGACCGCCAAGCCGTCCTTGACGCCTTCACGTCCCTGGGAGTCGGCGGCGAAGGGATGTCCAGCCCCGTCAGCATGGTGGCGCTCGATATCGGCCCCGATGCACCCCTGGCTCGTGTGAAGTCCTTGCTGGCCGATGGCGAGTCTGATGGTCGTTGGGACTACGAGGAGGGGTGCATCACCGACGAGTGGAACGACCTTCCCTGAAACGTCCGCTCATGCCGCGGAGCGGGGCACCTCTGCGACGCTTGCAGGACGGGCGGTTCCTCAGTTGGCCGGGCACGCTTCCGCGCTGAGTGCGTGTTCGCACGTGACGTGGCCTCGGCGTGGTGTCGGGACGTGGTGGGTATCCGTGACGACCCGTTGGAGGAGCTCGCAACGCCGATGGCAGTTCAGATGTTGTCAGGCCCGACGACTCGGACGATGAAGACTTGGCTCAGAGCCAATCTGAGGGGCATCGGGGAGTTCTCACGGGCGGACGTTGGCGTTCTTGCTGAGGCATGGTCTCGCACAGGACCGAGGAATTGCCAACCTTTCGACCGTGAGACACGTCCGCTCATGCCGCGTAGCGTCATGCTGATGAGCGGCTCACCCGCCGCACGCTGAGGAACCACGGCCGCAGCGTTAGCGTCCCTCAGTCATGCGGTTGAGGCTCTCGTGCGTGGTGGTACTGCTCATGGCGCTCACGTCGTGCGGCGGTGGCGAAGCAGGCGAGAACGAGCCACCAGTAGAGAGTCGGGCGGCTTCTGACGCAACTCAGCCGCTGCCTTCAAACGGCGATGCGGCGATCTGGCGTATCTCGCCCGGCGAGCAGTGGCAGCCTGACTCCACATCATTGCCGGTCTTGGTCGAGCGATTGGGCTGCAACGGTGGCAAGACAGGTTCCATCCTGGAACCCGTCGTGGAGTATCGAGCTTCAGAGATCGTGGTGTGGTTTGAGGTCGAACCGGTTGAGGGGCCGGCAACTTGTCCCGGCAACAAGCGGGAGGCGTACGACCTAGCCCTTTCGGAACCAGTCGGCATCAGGTCCTTGGTAGATGGTCACTGCTTGCCCGGTGAGGCCGCCGAAACGACGAGTCACTGCCGCTCCGGCGGCGTGCGGTGGGCCCCTTAGCGCAACTTCAGGAAGCATCCGCTCATGCCGCGGAGCGGCCGTCCGATCATGCCGTTCCGATCATTCTGACCGCGTCGTCAGGGTCAATCTGCGCTGCTGTGTATCTCGGCTCGGTGCGCATCGGTCGTGGCAGAGTTACGCATGTGCGGGTTATGTTGCTCTGGGTGGTTGCGTGCGCCGTGTTGCTGGCCGGCTGCGGTAGCGCGCCCGAGCTGCGAGTGAGTGGATACGGCAACGTCCTCGACGGGAACCGTGAGAACGCGCCGGCC
>JAXLSN010000009.1:0-444117 GCA_046330595.1 Nocardioidaceae bacterium | reverse complement strand
CGCGCGCGGCCGCCATGGCGGCATCGCCCTCCGCCGTACGACCGAGCCCCCACAGCGCCCGGGCCTGCGCCTCGTGGACATAGGCCAGGTCGAAGTCGGCGATGCCGTGCTCCTGACACAGCGCCAGCGCACCTTGGGAGGTCACGAGGGCACGCTCGGGCTGTCGTGTCGCGACCAGTGCCCGCGCGATCATGTAGCGCGCGCGGATCTCGTTGGCAGGCCCGGCGCCCGTGGCACGCTGCCAGTGGTAGGCCGAGGTGTAGGCCCGCCGCAGCAGGTCCTCGTCCTCGTCGAGGCTCCGGTCGGGCTTGGCGAGCAGGTCCCAGACGCTGTTGTTGGCGTCCACGCCCTGACGACGGTGCCAGTCCCCGTTGGGCGACTCGCTGACCGGGAGCTCGGCCTCGGCCCGCGGTAGCGGTCGCCCGGTCTCGAGCAGGGTCTTCATGCCGTCGAGGATCCAGACCCAGCCGTCCTTGACGTTGGCCCACGTGAGCGGGCTCATCGCCAGGTCGCCGTGGACGAGTCGGACCCGGGTCAGCTCGGGCGCCACCTGCTCGACGGTCCACTCGACGCGGCTCGGCGGTTCCTCGGCCATCGCGGCGTCATAGAGGACGTGCCAGGTGTGCACGAAGCGCCCGGGCCCGTCACCGGGCGGGGTCATCTCCTCGATCACCCCGTCGGAAGCATCCCCGCCGTCGCTCGTGACGGTGCGGTAGGGCTGGCCGACCTCGGGCGGGGCGACGAACGAGGTGCCGTGGAAGTACTGGCGCCGCCACTCCGAGTCGGTGATGGCCTGCCAGACCCGGTCGGCGTCGGCGTTGATGTAGATCTGGTAGACGTGGGTGGTGACGGCCATGTCAGGCCTCCTGTTCGTGCTGGTCGAGGTGGAGCTGGAGGCCGACGAGGGCCGAGGTGAAGCGGGCGGCGTACTTGCTGATCCAGCGGTTGGCGATCTGCTCGATCGGGACCGGGTTGAGGTGCAGGGTGCGGGTCCGGCCACGCTTCAGACCGATGACCAGGCCCGCGTCCTCGAGGACGCCGAGGTGTTTCATCACGCCGAACCGGCTCATGGAGTCGGCGAACCGCTCGGCGATCTCGCCGACCGTCTGCCCGTCACGCTCGAAGAGCGCGTCGAGGATCTCGCGTCGGGTCGGGTCGGCGAGTGCGCGGAACACCTCATCCATGAGCGCGACAATAGGTGACCATTTGGTCACACGTCAAGGCGTTCGGCGGCCCTACCCTGGGCAAGGTGATCACCGTCCTGCACACCCTGATCTATGCCCACGATGCCGAGGCGACCCGGGCGTTCTTCCGTGACGTGCTCCGGCTCCCCCACGTCGACACCGGCGGCGGCTGGCTGATCTTCAAGACCGGGCCGAGCGAGATCGGCGTCCACCCCGACCGCTGGGACGCCGGTGACGAGGGCCCGGCCGGGCGTACGACGCAGGCCTTCGACGTCTCGCTCGCCTGTGACGACCTCGATGCCACCATGGCCGAGCTGGCCGGCCGCGGGGCGACCTTCGCCGGTGAGGTCCAGGAGCAGGGGTGGGGCCGCACCGTCCTGTTGGAGGTGCCCGGGGCCAGCACGATGCTGCTCTACCAGCCCGCCTACGACCCTCCGGCGCTGATGCCCTGACGCCGCGGGCCGCCGGGCCCTAGCATCCCGCCATGGGCATCTTCGGTGGTGGGGACGGGTCGCGCGAGGACTACCTCGCCCTCGAGGCGCGGGTGGCCTCGCTCGAGGCGACCGTGGCCAGGCTCTCGGCCATGGTGGCCGGAGGTGCGCCGCCGAGCGCGGCACCGACCGCGTCGGGGGACGTGCCCTATGCCGGGACGTCGCCCGGTGCTGGGTCGCCGTGGGACGCCGAGGCCCGTGCTCTCAAGGCCCAGGGCAACGCCATCGCGGCCATCAAGCTCGTCCGCGAGGCGACCCACTGGGGCCTCAAGGAGGCCAAGGACTACGTCGACCGGCTCTGACAGGTGCCGTCGGCCTGCGCGTGTCAGGCGGTGACGACGTAGCGCTCGTCGGTGATCTCGCGACCCCAGTACGCCGGCTCGGGGAGATGGCGGACGACTCCTCGCCGGCCGTTGGTTCGGAGCAGGGCCAAGGTCTGCGCCGCCGTGAGGCCGGCGCCCGTGGACCAGTGGCCCTCGATCAGCACCAGCCGACCATCGGGAGCGAGCAGGTCCCCCCAGCGCCGCAACGCCGCGGGCGGGTCCGGGAGGGCCCACAGCACGTGGCGGCACAGCACGACGTCGAACGGACCCTCCAGGGGAGGGGTCGCCGCGTCACCGACGACGAACGTCGGAGTGAGTCTCTCGCCGCGTTTGGCGACGGCTCGCTCCACCATCGCCGGTGAGACGTCGACGCCGGCCACGTTGTACCCCTCGTCGGTGAGGAGCAGGCTCAGGGTCCCGGTGCCACAGCCCAGGTCCGCGACCCTGGCCGGCGGCGGCGGGAGGGTCGCGAGCAGCAGCTCACGCCAGGCGGCGCGGACGTCGGGGTCGTGCAGGCCGTGGTCGGCAGCGCTGTCGAAGACGGCTGCCTCGGCGTCCCACCTGCGTGCGGTGGCGATGCGGGTCCAGGCGGCCCGGTCGACGCCATAGACGACCTCCCCCTGCTCCCAGCCCTCGGTGGGCGGCTCGCCGGGCAGGCTCCGCTCATAGGTCATGCCGAGCCGCTCGAGCACCGCGCGCGATGCTGCATTGAGTGCCATGGTCTCGGCCCAGACGCGCTGGAGCCCGATGGTGTCGAAGCCGTGGCTCAGGACCGCGGTCGCTCCCTCGGTGGCCAGGCCCCGGCCCCACGAGTGACGGGGCAGCCGATAGGACAGCTCGGCGGCGCCGTCGCCTTCGGGGTCGCGCTCGAGGCACCACACGCCGACGAACTCCTCACCGGCAGGTGGCGTCTCCACGAAGCCGGCCCAGAACCCGAGGCCGTCCTGGTCGGCCACCCAGGTCGGCAGCGACCTGAGCGTTCGTTCGCGCGCGAAGGGCTCGCCCGTGATGAACCGCATCACCGCGGGATCCTCGTTCATCGCCACGAGGAGCTCGGCATGCTCCGGCGCGAGCGGCTCCAGCCGCAGTCGATCGGTGGTGAGCCGGGGGCGGCTCACAGATGCGACCAGTCGGGGTTCCACCCCTCCACCGCGCTCGCCGGTCGGCTCGCCGGGCCGGTATAGATCGCCGACGGCCGGATCAGCCGGCCGGTGCGCTTCTGCTCCAGGATGTGCGCCGACCAACCCGCGGCACGCGCACACGTGAACATCGAGGTGAACATCGGGGCCGGGACCTGGGCGAAGTCGAGCACGATCGCCGCCCAGAACTCGACGTTCGTCTCGAGGACGCGGTCGGGCCGGCGTGCTCGCAGCTCCTCCAGGGCGGCCTTCTCGAGGGCCTCGGCGACCTCGAAGCGTGGAGCGCCGAGCTCGCGCGCCGTACGACGCAGCACGCGGGCGCGCGGGTCCTCGGCACGATAGACACGGTGACCGAAGCCCATCAGCCGCTCGCCGTTGTCGAGCAGCTCCTTGACATAGCTCACGGCGTCGCCGCGGCGCTCGACCTCCTCGATCATGCCGAGCACGCGCGAGGGTGCGCCGCCGTGGAGCGGGCCGCTCATGGCGCCGATGGCGCCGGAGAAGGCGGCTGCGACGTCGGCGCCGGTGGAGGTGATCACCCGAGCGGTGAACGTCGACGCGTTCATGCCGTGCTCGGCCGCCGAGCTCCAATAGGCGTCGATCGCCTTGACGTGCTTGGGGTCGGCCTCGCCGCGCCAGCGGATCAGGAACTTGTCGGCCAGCGTCGAGCCGGCGTCGACCTCGCGCTGGGTGACGACCGGCTTGCCGAGGCCGCGGGCGGCCTGGGCGGCGTACGAGAGCACCATCACCGCGACCCGCGACAGGTCCAGACGCGCCTGCTCGTCGGAGATGTCATAGGTCTGGCCCATGCCGAGCATGGGCGCGAGCATCGCGACCGATGCCTGAACGTCGGCGCGCACGTCACCGGTGTGGATGGCGATGTTGTAGGGCTCCGCCGGCGGGAGGCCCGGGTCGTAGGTGCCGTCGACCAACAAGCCCCAGACCTTCTCGAACGGCACCCGGCCGACCAGCTCCTCGATGTCGACCCCGCGGTAGCGGAGCGCCGACCCCTCCTTGTCGGGCTCGGCGATCTCGGTCGCGAACGCGACGATGCCTTCCAGGCCGTGGTGCACCTCGGTCATGTGACTCCTCGGGGTCCGGTGTCGCGGATCGCGCGACGTCAACAGGTCATTGTGCCCGGTCACACCAAGGCGCGCGATCCTCCGTCCAGGGCCGCACTAGTCTTCGGGCCATGGACCTGGGCGGCATCCTCGGTGGCTTCGACACCGACAAACTGAAGGAGGTCATCGACCTGGTCGGTGACCACAAGGAGAGCCTGGCGCTCCTGGCCAAGCTCCCTGAGTTCCTCGACAAGATCGCCGACGGCTTGGCCGGCGCCGGGGAGCAGGCCCGCGCCGCCGCGGTCGCCCTCGTCGGTGAGGACGGTACGGCGGGCGTGCGCGCGACGCTCGGCGACTCGGCCGTGGCGTTGGGCTCGATCGTCTCCGCGGTCGGTGCGGGAGCCGACCGGATCGCCGATGCTGCCGCGAGCGCCGCCAAGGTCCCCCTCATGGATGGGCCGGCGTCACGCTTGTCCGATGCGGCGGAGCAGATGGGTGCCACCACCGATCAGCTGGGCGACCTGGCCAGGGGGATGGAGTCGATCGGCGAGACGTTGGCCGCCGTCGCGGCCGCGCTCACCAAGCTCGGTGACCATCTCGACGACTCGGGGGCACAAGCCAAGTCATTCGTGGGGCTGGCATGAGCGGCCCGCGCGCGGACGGCCACCGGGTGCCCGACTGGGCGGCCCTGCGCGCCGACTACTCCCTCGGGGGCCTCGCCGAGGACGACCTCGCAGCCGACCCGTTCGCCATGTTCCATCGCTGGCTCGACGACGCCATTGCGGCCGAGCTCCACGAGCCCAACGCGATGGTCGTCTCCACGGTGGACCCGGCGGGGCGGCCGTCGTCCCGGATGGTGCTGCTCAAGGGTGTCGACGACGGCGGCTTCGTGTTCTACACCAACCTGCGCTCGCGCAAGGGCGGTGAGCTTGCTGCCAACCCCGCGTGTGCCTTGCTGTTCCCGTGGCATCCGCTCGAGCGGCAGGTCCGGGTCGAGGGTGAGGCCGTCGAGGTATCGCGCGCCGACGTGGCGGCCTACTTCGCCAGCCGGCCGCGGGGTGCCCGGATCGGCGCCTGGGCCTCCCATCAGTCGCAGGTGTTGTCCGGCCGTGATGCGCTGACGGCCTCGATCGAGGCTGCCGAGCAGCGCTTCGACGGGGTCGACGACATCCCACCGCCCGACGAGTGGGGCGGCTATCGCATCACCCCCCACACCTTCGAGTTCTGGCAGGGCCGGCGCAACCGTCTCCACGACCGGCTCGTCTATCGCCGTACGGACGCCGGCTGGACCATCGAGCGGCTGTCTCCCTGAGGACGAACCGGGCACCTCGGCGGGCAGAACCGTGCACCTCGGCGGAGATGACAGGAGCACGAGGGCGCAATCCACTTGTGAGTGAGCGCTCACTCACTTACGCTGGAGGGCGTGACTCCACGAGCGACCCCCATGCCGGCCGAGGATCGGCGGCGCGCGATCGTCGAGGCCATCCTCCCGATCATCCTCGAGACCGGCGCGATGCCGTCCACGCGCGAGATCGCAGCCGCGGCCGGGGTCGCTGAGGGGACGATCTTCCGGGTCTTCGACGACAAGCCCGCCCTGCTGCACGCCGTCGCCGAGCACGTGCTCAACCCGCCCGGGCGCGACGAGGCCTTCCGGGCGATGGTGCTCGACCGGCCCGAGCTGCGCGACAAGGTCCGGCTCGTCGTCGACCGGATGCAGGAGACCAGCCGCCGGGCGATGAGCGTGCTGATGGTGCTGCGACAGCACCTGGGCCAGCACCCCGAGGCGCGCCACCTCCCCAAGCAGGGCAGGGACCCCAAGGGCCCGCCGGAGTTCATCGTCCGCGCCAACGAGGTGCTGCTCGAGCGCCTCGTCTTCATCTTCGACCAGCACCGCGACGAGCTGCGCACCGACCCCGAGACCGCGGCGCTCGTGCTCCGCAGCCTCGTCTTCGGCTCCCAGCACCCCGGCATGACCGGGCCCGCACCCCTGACCCCCGACCAGATCGCCGACGTCGTCCTCCACGGCGTCAGCCGGAAGGACGAGCCATGCTCCTGACGCTTCTGCGCACCCGCCTGCGGCCCTATCTGGGCTGGCTGGGCGCCGTGGTGCTGTTCCAGTTCATCGCGACCGTCGCGATGCTCTACCTGCCGAGCCTCAACGCCGACATCATCGACAAGGGCGTGACGGTGGGCGACACCGGCGAGATCTGGCGGCTCGGCGGCATCATGCTCGCCATCACCGTGGTCCAGGTCCTCTGCTCGGTCGGCGCCGTCTATTTCGGTGCTCGCTCGGCGATGGCCTTCGGGCGCGACGTACGCCGCGACCTGTTCCACCAGGTCGGCACCTTCTCCCAACGCGAGCTCCACCAGTTTGGGGCGCCGTCGCTGATCACGCGGACCACCAACGACGTGCAGCAGGTGCAGATGCTCGTGCTGATGTCGGCGACGCTGATGATCACCGCGCCGATCATGCTCGTCGGCGCCACGATCATGGCCATGCGCGAAGACCTCGCGCTGTCGTCGCTCCTCGCGGTGATCATCCCGATCCTGGTGCTGTGCGTCGGGTTCGTGGTGAGCCGCATGGTGCCGGGGTTCCGCAAGATGCAGCCCCGCATCGACGAGGTCAACCGGGTGCTGCGCGAGCAGATCACCGGCGTCCGGGTCGTCCGCGCCTTCGTGCGCGAGCCTCGCGAGGCCGAGCGGTTCGCGCAGGCCAACGGCGACCTCACCGAGGTCGCCATCTTCACCGGTCGCTGGATGGCGACGATGTTCCCGCTGGTGATGCTGGTGGTCAACGTGTCGAGCGTGGCGGTGCTGTGGTTCGGCGGCCACCGCGTCGACGGGGGCGACATGCAGGTGGGTGCGCTGACCGCGTTCCTCGCCTATCTCATGCAGATCCTGATGTCGGTCATGATGTCGACCTTCATGCTGATCATGATCCCGCGTTCGGCGGTGAGCGCCGGTCGCATCATGGAGGTCCTCGACACCGAGACCTCGGTCGTGGTCGCCACCGACCCGGTGCGCGACGTCCACCTGCGCGGCGAGCTCGCCTTCGACGACGTGACGTTCTCCTACCCGGGCGCCGACGCCCCGGTCCTTCACGGCATCTCGGTCACGGCTTCGCCAGGGGAGACGCTGGCGATCATCGGTTCGACGGGCTCCGGCAAGTCGACCCTGCTCAACCTGATCCCGCGGCTCTTCGACGTCACCGACGGTGAGGTGCGGGTCGACGGGGTCGACGTACGCCGCCTCGACCCCGAGCTGCTGTGGTCACGGATCGGGCTGGTGCCTCAGAAGGCATTCCTGTTCAGCGGCACCATCCGCAGCAACCTCCAGCACGGCAAGGCCGATGCCACCGACGAGGAGATCTGGGAGGCCCTCGAGATCGCGCAGGCCCGCGACTTCGTCGAGGCGCTCGCCGACGGCCTCGACGCCGAGGTCGCCCAGGGCGGGACCAACTTCTCCGGTGGGCAGCGGCAGCGGCTCGCGATCGCGCGCGCCGTCGTACGCCGGCCCGAGATCTATCTGTTCGACGACGCGTTCTCCGCCCTCGACCTGGCCACCGATGCCCACCTGCGAGCGGCGCTCCAGCCGGTGACCCGCGAGTCCACGGTCGTGATCGTCGCCCAGCGGGTCTCGACCATCCGCGACGCCGACCGGATCGTCGTGCTCGACGACGGCCGCATCGTCGGCGTCGGCACCCATAGCGAGCTGTTGGCCGACAATCCGACCTATCAGGAGATCGTCGCCTCCCAGCTGAGCGCGGAGGAGGCGGCATGAGCACCCACGAGCCGCACCAGGCGAGCGAGGCCGCGACGCCGGCCACCAAGGGCGGCGCGCCGCTCAAGCAGACCGAACGCATCCGCGCCGGCGGCCCCGGTCCCGGTCATGGTCCGTTCGGCGGGGCCATGGTCGCCCAGAAGGCGATGGACTTCGGTCCCTCGGCCAAGCGTCTCGTGCGCAGGATGGCGCCCCAGAAGGTGAAGGCGATGCTGGTCGTCGTGCTGGCCGTCTGCTCGGTGACGCTGTTCTCGGTCGGTCCCAAGGTCCTCGGCCACGCGACCAACCTGATCTTCGAGGGCCTCATCGGCAAGGACCTCGCGGCGAAGGGTGTGCCGGTCGGGACACCGCTGTCGGAGGTGGTGGCCTTCTTGCGCGCCAACGGCGGCGGAAAGTTCGCCGACATGGTGCAGAGCATGAACGTCGTCGTCGGTCAGGGCGTCGACTTCACCGCGGTCGGGCGGGTGCTGACGTGGGTGCTGGTCATCTATGTCACGGCCGCGTTCCTCGGCTGGCTCCAGGGCTGGCTGCTCAACGACGTCGTCCAGAGCACGATCTTCACGATGCGCTCCGACGTCGAGGACAAGGTCAACCGGCTGCCGCTCGGCTTCTTCGACAAGCAGCCACGCGGCGAGCTGCTGTCGCGGGTCACCAACGACATCGACAACGTGAGCCAGGCGCTCCAACAGACGATGAGCCAGCTGCTCACCTCGCTGCTGACCGTGGTCGCCGTGCTCGGGATGATGTTCTGGATCAGCCCCGTCCTCGCGCTCGTCGCGCTCATCGTGGTGCCGGTGACCATGATCGTGGCGGCCACCGTGATGAAGCGGTCCCAGGGGCTCTTCGTCGCCCAGTGGCGTCGTACGGGCGTCCTCAACGGCCACATCGAGGAGACCTTCTCCGGCCACCACCTGGTCAAGGTCTTCGGTCGGCAGGGCGAGGCCGAACGGGTCTTCGAGCAACAGAACGAGGAGCTCTACCAGTCGTCGTTCGGTGCCCAGTTCGTCAGCGGCCTGATCATGCCGATCATGATGTTCATCGGCAACCTCAACTACGTCGTCATCGCCGTCCTCGGCGGCATGCGCGTGGCGAGCGGCACGATGAGCCTGGGCGACGTCCAGGCGTTCATCCAGTACACCCGCCAGTTCAGCCAGCCGCTGTCCCAGGTGGCCTCGATGATGAACCTGCTGCAGTCCGGCGTCGCCTCGGCCGAGCGCGTGTTCGAGCTGCTCGACGCCGACGAGCAGGAGCCCGACCGTGAGCCGGCCGCCAGCCTGCCCGACGACCCGCGCGGCGAGGTCCGGTTCGAGCACGTGGCGTTCGCCTATGACCCCGAGGTGCCGCTGATCAGCGACCTCTCGCTGGTCGCCGAGCCCGGCCACACCGTGGCGATCGTGGGGCCAACGGGGGCCGGCAAGACCACGCTGGTCAACCTGGTCATGCGGTTCTATGAGGTCGACGCCGGACGGATCACCCTTGACGGGGTCGACATCGCGGCGCTGCCACGCGCCGAGCTGCGTGGCCACATCGGGATGGTGCTCCAGGACACCTGGCTGTTCGCCGGGACGATCCGCGACAACATCGCCTACGGCCGCCCGGATGCGACCGAGGAGCAGATCCAGGAGGCCGCGCGTGCGACGTTCGTCGACCGGTTCGTGCACTCGCTGCCCGACGGCTACGACACCCTCATCGACGAGGAGGGCTCCAACCTGTCCGCCGGTGAGCGTCAGCTGATCACGATCGCGCGGGCGTTCCTGTCCGACCCCGCCCTCCTGATCCTCGACGAGGCCACGTCCTCGGTGGACACCCGCACCGAGCTGCTGCTGCAGCACGCGATGGCCGCGCTCCGCACCGACCGGACGTCGTTCGTGATCGCCCACCGGCTCTCGACGATCCGCGACGCCGACCTGATCCTGGTGATGGAGGACGGCGCGATCGTCGAGCAGGGCACCCACGACGAGCTGCTCGCGGCGCAGGGGGCCTATGCCCGTCTCTACCAGGCCCAGTTCGCCGCTGCGGTCGCCTCATGACCTGACGTCCGTTCTCCCCCCATCTTGTGGACAGATCGGGTTAGTACGGAAGGCAGCGGCCCCGGCGTACGCCGGGGCCGCTGCCTTCCTTCCGTACTAACCGGATTCATCCACAGACATGAGAAAGCGGTTGAAGGGGGCGGGAGCGCCGCCTACGGTGGTCGGACACGGGAAAGGAGGTGGTCCGAAGAATGATTTCTCAATGGACGCGTGAGGTGGCTGCCCGCTAGCAGCGACCAGCCAGGGCGTTGTGCGCTGCTGGCGAATCTCAAGCAGTCACCCGACCCGCGGGCGCTCCGGGGAACGTCCCCTCGGATGGTCTCTCTCGAGACCACGCCCGCGGGTCGCTGCATGTCCGCCCGGTTTCTCGGGCCTTCCGGCGGACATCCAGCTGGGTGACCGGTCTGGGGTTGGAGCCTGCTAGGCGGACACGGCGCCCGCCGGCTCCATGGTGATGACGCCGATGGACCGGACCTGGGAGGCCCCGGTCAGCTCGGTGTAGGACAGCACCGGCAGGCGCGACATCGCGGGCCGGATGAGGCGTCGTACGGCGGCCCGCAGCTGCGGCGAGCAGACCAGCACGGGGCGGAGGTTCTGGTTCTCCGCGTGCATGGTCAGCTGGGCCAGGTCGGTCAGCAGCTGCGAGGCGGTGTCGGGGTCGAGCGCGATCATCGACCCCTGCTCGTGCGGCCGCAGCGACTCGAGCATCCGCTGCTCCAGCAGCGGCTCCAGGCTGATCACCGACACAGCGCCGTCGGCGAGGTAGGGCGCCACGATCGCCGGCCCGAGGGTCGCGCGCGCGGCCTCGACCAGCATGTCGAGGTCCTTGGTGGCGTGGGCCCGCAGCGACAGCGACTCATAGATGCGGGTGAGGTCGCGGATGGACACACCCTCGTCGAGCAGCATCTGGAGGACGCGCTGGACCTCGCCGAGGCTCAGCATCGACGGGGTGAGCTCCTCCACGACGACGGGGTGGGTGCGCTTGACGACGTCGGTGAGCATCTTGACGTCCTCGCGACCCAACAGACGGGCGGCGTGGCTGGTGACGACCTCGGCCAGGTGGGTGGTGATGACCGAGGCCCGGTCGACCACGGTGGCTCCCGACAGCTCGGCCTGGTTGCGCAGTTCGGCGGGGATCCACTTGGCATCGAGCCCGAACACCGGCTCCTGGGTCGGCTCGCCGGGAAGGCTGCCGAGGAACTCGCCGATCGCGAGCACGGTCCCGGGTGGGGCCTCGCCGCGGGCCGCCTCGATGCCGAACAGCTTGATGGCATAGGTCTTGGGGGGCAGGTCGAGGTTGTCGCGGGTGCGCACGGGCGGGATGACGACACCGATATCGGTGGCGACCTTGCGGCGCAGCGCCTTGACCCGGTCGAGCAGGTCACCGCCAGCCCGGGGGTCGACCAGGTCGATCATGTCGGCGGAGAGCTCGAGGCCGAGCGGATCGACGAGCAGGTCGGCCGCGATCTGCTCGGGCGAGTCGGGGTTGATGGCGAGCTCACCGCCCGCCGCAAGGGCCTCGAGGGCCTTGCTCTCCTCGCTGTCCTCGTTCTCGACCCGGGTCGAGGCGAGGAGGAACACCCCGCCGGTGAGGATGAACGGGAGCTTGGGGAGCCCGGGCAGCAGCACCATCACGAGGGCGGCGAAGCCGGCGACCCGGAGCGGCATCCGGCGACGCGTGATCTGCCGCATGATGTCGGATCCCATGTCGTCGTCGCCGGTGGCGCGGGTGACGATGAGGCCGGTGGCCACCGAGAGCAGCAGCGCCGGGATCTGGGAGACCAGGCCGTCACCGACCGACAGCAGGCTGTAGGTGTTGACGGCGTCGCCGAAGGTCAGCCCCTTCTGGGCGATGCCGACGGCGAAGCCACCGACCAGGTTGACCAGCGTGATGATGATGGCCGCGATCGCGTCGCCCTTGACGAACTTGGACGCACCGTCCATCGCGCCATAGAAGTCCGCCTCGGCGTGGACCTCGGCGCGGCGCTTGCGGGCCTGGTCCTCGTCGATGAGGCCGGAGTTGAGGTCGGCGTCGATGGCCATCTGCTTGCCGGGCATGGCGTCGAGGGTGAACCGGGCGCCCACCTCGGCGACGCGGCCGGCGCCGTTGGTGATGACGACGAACTGGATGACCAGCAGGATGGCGAAGACGATCAGGCCGACGACCAGCGATCCGCCCACCACGAAGTGGCCGAAGGTGTCGATGACCTTGCCGGCGTAGCCGTCGATGAGGACGAGCCGCGTCGCACTGACGTTGAGCGCGAGCCGGAACAGCGTCATCACGAGGACGACGGCGGGGAAGGCGGCGAAGTCGAGCGGCCGGTGCACGAACATGGCCGTGAGCAGGATCAGGAGCGCCGTGGTGATGTTGACCGCGATGAGCAGGTCGAGGACGAGCGAGGGCAGCGGCACGACCAGCATCACGACGATGAACACGATGCCGAGCGGTACGGCGAGCTGAGTCAGTCGCTTCAGTTCCACGCGGGGGCAGCCTTCCGAGGTCCGAGCCCTCCATGGCCCGCGGTCAGGCGCCGTCCTGGCGTCATGTGGTGGATCGGCCGGCGGGTGCCAGAGTTGAGGGTTTTGTCACGGGAGTACGGCGGCGGCCGCGGCCGACGGTGGGCAGGTCCGGTGAGGTGCGCGGGCTGGCATGCTCCCCGGCGACGCGGCCCTGGCGCTTGCGGCTGATCACATAGGCCAGCACCTGGGCGACGGCGGCGAACAGCTCCGGGGGGATCTCCTGGCCGACCTGCGTGTGGCGGTAGAGCGCCCGGGCGAGGGGCACGTCCCGCACCAGGGGTACGCCGGACTCGGTCGCCTTCTCCTTGATCCGCAGGGCGATGGCCCCCGCGCCACGGGCGACGACCCGCGGGGCGCCCCGCTCGGGCTGGTAGCGCAGCGCGATGGCCACATGCGTCGGGTTGACGAGGACGACGTCGGCCTGGGGGATGTCGGCCATCATGCGGTTGCGGGCCGCGGCGAGCTGACGGGAGCGGATCGCCGCCTTGACCATGGGGTCACCCTCGGTCTGCTTGTACTCCCGCTTGACCTCGTCCTTGGTCATCCTGGCCTTCTTGCCGACCTTGAACCGCTGGAAGCCGTAGTCCGCGGCGGCCATGACGAGGCCCGCCAGCGCGACGTTGCGCAACATCGACAGCACATGGCCCGAGCCGGCCTGGATCACCGTCGACATCGGGACCAGGCCACCGATCAGTGGCATCAGCGTCTTGACCGTGCTCCACACGAGCGCCGCGACGATGCTGGCCTTGAGCAGCATCTTGGCCCCCTCCCACAGCATCTGGGTGCCGAAGACGCGCTTGGCGCCCTTGAGGGGGTTGATCTTGCTGAACGACGGCTTGACGGCCTTGGTGGCCAGATAGAAGCCACCCTGGGCGAGCGCCGCACCGGTGCCGATGACGGCGACGCCGGCGCCGAGGAGCACCAGGGCGAGGAGCGCGTGGCCGAGACCCTGCTGCAGCATTTCGCGGGCGCCGGCGACGCTCGGCTCCGCTGCGACCCTCAGGTCGGTGTCGAAGAGGGTCCGCAGGGTGTGGAGCTCCCGGGAGACCAGGGGCGGCAGGGCCAGTCCGACGGCCAGCATCGAGCCCCACGCGCCCAGCTCCTGGGTGCGCGGGACGGTGCCTTCCTTCTTGTTCTCCTTCTTCTTCCGCGCGGTGGGCTTCTCGGTGCGCTCCTCGCTCATGCCCTCACCCCGCTCCCGACAGCGCGGACATCGCCCGCAGTGTCAGCTCGACCATGCGGTCGAGCGCCTGGGGGAGGACCGGGAAGGAGAGCCCGAGCAGCAGCAGCGTCAGGCCGATCTTGGCCGGGAACATCACGGCCATGGCGTTGAGCTGGGGTGCCACCTTGGTGAGGAGCGCCAGACCGAGGTCGGCGACGAACAGGACGGCGATCATCGGCAGCGCGATCTGGATCGCGGTGACCAGGAACATCGAGAACGCGGTGATGAAGATGTCGGGTCCCCACGCCGGGCCGAGGCTCGAGCCCAGTGGCAGGAAGTCGAAGGTCTTGAGCAGGCCGCCGATGACCAGCAGGTGCGCCCCCGAGACGAACAGCAGGGCGGTGGCGAGCATCTGGTGGAAGTTGCCGAACACCGTGTTGCTGTTCATGCCGAGCGGGTCGAACCCCTGGGCGAGCGAGAAGCCGCCGAAGACGTCGATGAGGCTGCCGGCGGCCGCCAGGGCGCCGAGCAGCATCGAGGTCACGAACCCCATGCCGAGCCCGACGACCACCTGGGTGATGACGTTGACGATCAGCGCGCCGGTGCTCAGCGGGACGTCGCTGGTGAGGCTGGGGGCGACCGCGAGGGCCAGCGCCACGGACAGCACCACCTTGGCGGTGATCGGCACCGCCTTGGCGGCGAACGGCGGCACGACCACGAGCCACGAGATGATCCGGATGGACGCGAGCAGGAAGGCGACGAGCTGCTCGCCCTGGACCGTCACGGACATGGTGTCCGCCTCAGCTCAACAGGCCCGGAAGCCGGTCGAAGAGGTCGTGGGTGAAGTCGATGAGGGTGTGCAGCATCCAGTTGCCCGAGATCAGCAGGGCCACGCCGACACCGATGATCTTGGGCACGAAGGCGAGGGTGAACTCCTGGATCTGGGTCATCGACTGGAACATCGACACCGCGAAGCCGATGATCAGCGCGGTCAGCAGGATCGGGGCCGAGAGCTTGAGCGTGACGACCATGGTCTGGAGGGCGATCTCGATGATCGAGGAGTCGGTCATGCTCAGCCACCGCCATAGCTCGCCACGAGCGACTTGATGACCAGCGCCCAGCCGTCGACCATCACGAACAGGAGCAGCTTGAACGGCAGCGAGACCATCACCGGCGGCATCATCATCATGCCGAGGGCCATCAGCGCACCGCTCACGACGATGTCGATGACCAGGAACGGGATGAAGATGATGAACCCGATGATGAAGGCCTGCTTGAGCTCGCTGAGCACGAACGCGGGGACCAGGGTCGACATCGGCACGTCGGCACGGTCCTTGGGCAGGTCGCGGTCGGCGACGTTGGTGAGCAGCTGGAGCTCCTCGTCACCGGTGTGGTCGATCATGAAGTCGCGCAGCGGGGCGATCCCGTCGTCCCAGGCCTGCGACGTGCTCTTGTCGCCGTCGAGGTAGGGCTGCAGGCCGTCGTGGTTCATGTCGCTCAGCACCGGCGCCATGATGAACAGGCTCAGGAACAGCGCGAGCCCGGCGAGCACCTGGTTGGGCGGCGTCTGCTGGAGCCCGAGCGCGTTGCGGGTGAGGCCGAGCACCACGAGGATCTTGGTGAAGCTCGTGGTCGTGAGCAGGATCGCCGGCAGCAGCGAGAGCAGGGTGACCGCGAGGATCGCCGTCACCGAGGTGCTGGGCTTCTTGGTCAGCCCGTCGATGTTCACCGAGACGCTGCCGTCGCCCTGGCTGCCGCTGGGGCCGTTGGGTCCGGCCGGTCCCTGGGGGTCCAGCAGCGGCCGCTGCGTGTGTCCGGCGTGGGTCAGTACGATGCCGGGGGCGTCGTACGACGGGGTGGCGCTGGCCGACCCGGCGGTCCCGAGGCTGAGCGTCAGCCACGCGGCCACGAACGCCAGGACCACCAGGAGCGGCCGGACGCGGGATCGGAGGAGGGTCACGAGGTCCGCCTCGTCGCGGCGGCGAGGGCCTGCCGCCAGGTGTCGGGGGAGAGGACCGAGCCGGCGAGCGGTCCCGTGGTGCTCGCGGGGCGGGTCGCCGCTGCCGTGGCGGGCTTGATCGTCGCGGCACTGCCGGGGAGCACGGCATGCAGGGCGGGCCGGAAGGCCGCGACCACGCCGGAGCGCGGCTCGGGGTTCTCGTCGTCGGCGGCCGCGGCGTCCGTGGACTCCTGGGCCTCGATCTCGTCGGGCTCGAGCTCGGCGAGGACGGAGATCTGCTGCTCGGTGGTGCCGAGCACCAGCACCCGCCCACCGACGGTCACCACGGTGACCGAGGAGGAGCGCGACAGTGCCTGACGGTGCACGACCTGGACCAGCGCTCCGTCGCGGCCACGGAAGCGCCGACTGCCGAGCTTGGCGAGGAGCAGCAGCAGGCCGATGACGACGGCCAGTGAGAACACCAGGCGCACCACCAGCTCGATCACGGCGATTCCTCGGGTCGGGAGTTGTGGGCAGGGACGGGGGCAGCGAGGCTCAGCTGGCGGCGCTGTCGTCGATGATCTCGGTGACCCGCAGGCCGAAGTCCTCGTCCACGACGACGACCTCACCGCGCGCGATCAGGCGACCGTTGACCAGCAGGTCCGCGGGGCTGCCGGCCGCGCGGTCGAGCTCGAGCACGTGGCCGGGCGTCAGCGCGAGCAGGTCGCGCACGGTCATCCGGGTGCGGCCCAGCTCGACGGTGACCTCCATGTCGACGCCGTGGAGCATCTCCAGGCCGCGACCCACCAGTGGGGTGACCGTGCCGGGCATGGGTCGGGCCGCCGCGGTGGCGGCCGTCGGGACCGGGTCGGGGATCGGGGTGACCGGCGCCGGGGAGACGACCGGGGCGTCGGCCTGCGCCGCCGGGGCTGCTGGGGCCGCCTGGGCCTGGGCAGCGGCCTGGGCCTCGGCTGCGGCGGCGGCGCCGGCGGCACCGGCGCTCTCGGCGACGACGAACGGCTCTTCGGCCGCCTCGACCGGCGGGGTCAGGGACGGGTCGAGGACGATGTCGGGCAGCAGCACAGCGGCCGCGATGCCGGAGGACAGCAGCGGTACGGCGGTGAACGGCTCGCCGATGTCGCCGACGACCAGCTCGAGGTCGACCTGGTGGGCGGCCTTGGCCTTGGTGCCGAGGACGGCGGCGCCGGCGTCCAGGGCGGGCTGGGTGGCGGCGGCGAGGTCGAGGCCGCCGAGCGGGCTGGCCGCGAGGGCCTGGACGAGCTCCTCGCCGACGAGCACGCCGATGCGGCCCCCGGACTCGAGCTCGGCGATGGCGGCACCCGCGAACGCGGACGTGACGTGCTCGGTGCCCGGCTGGGCGCCCACGGCGGAGAGGGGCTCCGACGACGGCAGCGTCTGGGCGACGGCCTGTCCGACGGCGAGGGCGCGCTCCACCAGGGGCTCGGCGGCGGCAGCGGTCATGGCTTCTCCTTGGGTGTGCCGACGATGAGGGCCGCGACGCGGCTCCCATGCGTGCCGGCGGTGGCGTGAGCGAAGGTGGCGCCGTCGACGGTGACGTCGAGCGGGGCGGCGGCAGGGTGGGCGAGCCGCACGACGTCGCCCACCTGGAGGGCGCTGAGGGTCTCGGGGTCCAGCAGCGTGGGGCGGCAGCGGATGGCCACGTCCATCGGGACGTCCTCGAACTGCTGCTCGAGCAGCGCGCCGGCGCGCAGCCGCTGGGCCTGCTCGCGCTCCGACAGCGGCGTGGGGGCGGCGGCCTTGACCAGGAACGGCAGCAGGCCGGCGAAGGGCATGCAGACCGACATCGGGTGGGTGTCGGCGCCGATGAGCAGCTCGAGGGTGATGACGACCATGACGTCGGAGGCGCTGGCGACCTGGGCGAACTGCGGGCTGTACTCGTGGCCCGTGACCTCGGGCTCCAGCGGCACCAGGTCGGCCAGCGAGTAGCGCATCTCGGCGAGCAGGCGGTCGATCAGCCCGCCGACGACCTTGGTCTCGATCTCGGTCAGCGGGCGCTGCGGCTGCTGGTGCGATCCGGGACCGCCCAGCATGTGGTCCAGGCACATCATCGTGGCGTGCAGGGGGATGTCCAGCACGCCCAGGCCCGGCATCGGGTCGACCGAGAACAGGGTCAGGTAGGTCTCGGCGTCCAGCGAGTCGACGTACTCCGCATACGCGCGCTGGTCGATCGAGACCAAGGTCACCTCGCAGATCGTGCGCAGCAGCGAGGTGAAGACGGTGGTGGCCTGACGGGCGAAGCCGTCGAAGTTGAGCTGGAGGATGCGCGAGTGCTCGCGCGAGAGCTGGATGGGGCGCCGGAAGTCATAGGCGACGGCCTCGACGGCGCGGTTGCGACGGCGCGCGCGACCGCCGGCGGAGCCGGTCACCGGTGCCGATCCGGTGGTGTGAGCGGGCGCGGAGGCGTTCACGAGGCTGGGATCGGCCCACAACGGGCCCACCTGAGCATTTCCGGCGCCCCGTCCGCGGGAATGTTCGCGGACGGGCTGCCGTCACGGGTGACGGGGAGCGTCTACTGGCTCACGAACTGGGTGAAGTAGACGTCCATCACCTCCCCCTCGTAGAGCTCATCGAGCTCCTTGACCAGCTCCTCCTTGAGCTTGAGGCGCTCCTTGGCGTCGTTCACCTCGGTGATCTCTCGGCCGCTGAAGAGCTCGATGGCCGCATCGAGCGCCTTGCTCCCGTCGGCCTCCTTGGCCTTGTCGGTCAGCTGGAGCGCCAGGGTCACGCTGAGGTAGTGCCCGCCGGCGAGGTTGATCTGGACCGGGTCCAGGGCCACGACGGTGCCCTCGACGGGCTTGGGCGGTGGGCCTGACGGCTTGAGGAAGAACCAGTAGCCCGCGCCACCGAGCACCGCGACCAGGGCCACGATGATGATGAGCTTCTTCTTGCCGCCCTTCTTCTCCTTCTTGCCCGAGTCGGCTTCGGCCTGGGGCATAGCGGTCACGCTCATGGTGTCGTCACTCCTTCCGCGCTCCGCGCACGGTCCTTGACCACCTGGCCGAGGAGCGCCTGGCTCTCCGGGGGCAGCGAGGACACGATGATGATGTCGACGCGCTTGTTGATCTCCTGCGACCCGGGTTCACTCGGGTCGATGAGGGGCTTCTCGTGGCCGAACGCGGTGGCGTGCAGCCGGCTGCTGGGGATGCCGTCGATCTCGTTGAGGCGGCGGAGCACGGTGATCGCGCGCGCCGCGGACAGGTCCCAGTCGGTGGCGAAGTACTTGGGCTTCACCTTGACCTGGTTGGTGTGACCCTCGATCTCGATGGGGTCGGGCAGGTCCTTGAGGACCGGCGCCAGGATGTCGACGATCTGGGCCCCGCGCGGGCTCAGCGTCGCCAGGTTGGCCTCGAAGGTCACGTGCTTGCTGACGAGGTGGATCGACAGGCCGTTCTCGTCGATCGTGGTGGTCACGTCGTCCTGGAGGCCGTGGGCCTTGAGTGAGGCCATCAGCCGGGCCTGGACGCCGGAGAGCCGGTCGACCTCCTTGGAGGCCTGCTCGTAGTTGGCCTGCATCTTCAGGGCGTTGCTCTGCTGGACGGCCTTGTTGATGAGGTCCTTGGTGACCTCGTCGACCTGCTTGGAGTAGCGGCTCGCCGGAGCCACCGGGGCCATGGCGGACAGGCCGGCGTTCTGCTGGATCGAGCTCGACCCGCTGAGCAGCGAGGTGGACTGACCGAAACCGGCGGCGAGACCGGACTTGAGGGCGTTGAACTTCTTCTCATCCACCTGGCTCATCGCGAACATGACGATGAACAGCACCATCAGGAGGGTGACCATGTCGGCGTAGGTCACGAGCCACCGTTCGTGGTTGACGTGCTCCTCGTGCTCCTCGTGCTTCTTACGGCGTCCCATGTCAGGCCGCTTCCTCGACCTGCTCGCTCTGCGGGAGCAGGGAGCGCAGCTTCTGGGCCACGATGCGCGGGTTGGCGCCGGACTGGATGGCGGCGATGCCCTCGATGGTCAGCTCCATGCGGGCGACCTCGAGCTCACCGAGCCTCTTGATGCGGTTGCCCAGGGGCAGCCAGATCACGTTGGCGGACATGACGCCCCACAGGGTGGCGACGAACGCGCCGGCGATCAGGTGGCCGAGCTCCTCGGGCTGGGCGAGGTTCTCGAGCACGTGGACCAGGCCCATGACCGTGCCGATGATGCCGATCGTCGGCGCATAGGCGCCGGCGTCGGAGAAGAACTTCGCGTCCTGCTTGGCTGCGGACTTCCGGGCGCTGACCTCGGCCTCGAGGATCTCGCGCAACTCCTCGGAGTCCGTGCCGTCGATCGCCATCGAGACGCCCTTGACCAGGAACGGGTCGTTGACCTCACGCAGCTGGTCCTCGAGAGCGAGCAGGCCTTCGCGCCGGGCCTTCTCGGCGAGTGAGACGACCGTCGGGACCAGGTCCCCGGCCGGGGGTACGCCGCCGGTGAGTCCCTTGATCAGGGCCTTGATCGAGCTGATGGCGTCGGGCAGGGTGCCGCCGGCGAGGGTGACCATCAGCGTCGTCCCGAACACCAGGAGCATCGGGGCCATGAGCAGCAGGCTCATGGGGTTCCCGCCCTCGAGGATGTTCGCGAGGATGATGATGAACAGACCGGCGACGATGCCGATCAGGCTGGCCGGATCCATCGCGATCAGCCTTCCCCGTGCCGCGGCTCGGTCCCCGGAAGGTGAGCGACGCTGGCCAGGGTGGCGGGACGGGTCTCCGGCTGGTTCTCGAGCTCGGCGGCGAGGTGGCTGCCGAGGGCGATGGTCTGTCCGCGATAGAAGCGAACGGCGTCGACCACCTGCTCCAGAGGTTCGGCCACCACGTACTTCTTGCCGTCCACGAGGGTGATCACGGTGTCCGGCGTGCTGTCGATGCGCTCGATGAGCTCGGAGTTCAGAGCGAACACCGACCCCGAGTGTCGCGTGAGCATGATCATGGTGGCGCCATCCTTGAGCCGGGTAACGAGGCCCATCCGTGGTCCTCAGTGACACAGTTCGGCCGATCCGGCCCGCACCTGAGGTGAACGGGCGGGCCGGACCGGCCGAAACTGTGTGACGTGCGCTTGCGGGACGTCAGCGCTTGATGTTGACGAGGTCCTCGAGGACCTGGTCGGAGGTGGTGATGACGCGGGAGTTTGCCTGGAAGCCGCGCTGGGCCAGGATCAGGTTGGTGAACTCGGCGGCCAGGTCGACGTTGGACATCTCCAGGGCGCCGCCGGTGATGGTGCCGCGCTGGCCCTCGCCCGCGACGCCCAGCTGGACGGCACCGGAGTTGGCGGACTCGCGGAAGGAGGTCTCGCCGACCTTCTCCAGGCCCATCGGGTTGTCGAAGTCGGCGATGGCCAGTTGGCCCAGCTCACGCTGCACGCCGTCGTCGAAGACGCCGCGGATCTTGCCGTCGGAGCCGATGCTGTAGGACGTCATCTCGACGCCCACCGGAACGGCCGGGACCGCGTTGGCCGGGTCGAGGCTCATGTCGACGAGTCCGCCGGTCGGGTTGCCCGCTGCGTCGAGCAGGTAGCCCTGGACATAGTTGCCGGTCGGGCTGACCAGGTTGCCGCCCTCGTCGAAGGTGAAGGCGCCGGCCCGGGTGTAGAGGTTCTCGTTGCCCTTGCGGGTCACGAAGAAGCCGTCGCCCTGGAGCATGACGTCGGTGAGGCGACCGGTGGTCTGGGTCGAGCCCTGCAGGAAGTTGGTGGCGGTCGCCGCGAGCTGCACGCCGAGACCGATCTGGATCGGGTTGGAGCCACCGCGGTCGGGGGTGGCCCCGCTGGCGCCGGTGAGCATCTGGCTGAGGGTGTCCTGGAAGATCGTGCTGCTGGACTTGTAGCCGATGGTGTTGGCGTTGGCGATGTTGTTGCCGGTGACGTCGAGCATGGTCTGGTGGACCCGCAGGCCGCTGATGCCGGCGAAGAGCGAACGAAGCATGGTGTTTCTCCTTGGGATGACCCGGGCTTACCGGGTCGGTCGGGACGTGGGTGGGGAGCCGCCAGGCTCAGGGAGTGGTCGTGGGGGTGACGACGGACTGGACGATGCCGATCGGCACCTTGGTGCCGTCGACGTCGAGGACGGGGCCCGTGGTCTCGAAGTTGACGCCCGAGACCGTGCCGGTCTGCTTGTCGCCGTTCTCGTCGAGCCAGGTGACCGTCTTGCCCACCAGCCCGGCCGCTCCGAAGGCGACCTGCGACGCCAGGACGGCGGCGGTCTGGTCGGCCACGTCCTGCATCTTCTCCAGGGCCGTGAACTGGGCGTTCTGCGAGAGGAACTCGCTCGGGTCGGCGGGGTTCAGCGGGTCCTGGTAGCGCAGCTGCGCGACCATGAGCTGCAAGAACATGTCCTTGTCAGCGCTGTTGGTGGTCGTGGATGTCGGCGACAGTCCATAGGGATTGGTCGCCGTCGTCGTCGTCACGGCCTCGGTGGCCGGGATGGACACGGGGTCCTCCTTAGACGGTCACGTCCACACCCGTGCTCCGGGTGCGTGGGGTGACCACTGGGTCGGGACGGAGCGGGCTGCTGCCGTCTGTCGAGCCGTCCCTGGCGGTGGAACCCGCACGCGTCCCTGCATGCTGGTCGCTGTTGGCGCCCGTGCCGTTGCCGGCGGGCTGCCCGTTGAGGCCGTCCTGGCCCGTGAAACGCCCCTGACCCTGCTGGCTGGAGGCGGAGGAGTCCTGGCCGAACGACCAGGTCGTGGCGCGGCTGGTCTCCGCGCCGGAGAGGTCGCGTACGACGACCCGCACGTCGGTGGCGCCGACCGCCTCGAGCAGGCGGCGGAGCTCGGGGGCGCCCTCCACGAGGGTGTGCCGGGCGCTCTCGGCGGCGGCCAGCCGGACCGACACCTGGCCGTCCTTGACCGACAGCGAGACCCGGACCTGGCCGAGCGACTCGGGGTTGAGCGTGATGGTCACCCGGTGGAGGCCGTTGCCTGCCTGGAACATCCGCACGGTCTCGGCGGCGACCTGGGTCACCGGGGTGGCGGTCTGGGCACTGGGCGCTGGGGTCGCTGCCATGGTGGCGGCGGTCGGGGCCACGGAGCTGACGACGATCGGGGTCGTCGGGCTGGGCGCGGTCGGGTCGGTCGCCGTCGGATCGGCTGGATCGGCGGCGCGCGTCGTCGCGTGCGTGACGCCGGAAGCGGGGGAGGCGGCCGTCCCGGCCCGGGCCTGCGCGCCCCGGTCCGGAAGGCCGTCACCGCCGGGCCCGTCCTGGACGGACGGACCGGCCACCGGAGACGGCTCGACCCTCGGGATGGTCGAACCCGTCGCCGGGTCGTCGGTGGTGGGAGTGGTCTGCTGGTCCGCGGACGCCGCCGCGGTGACCGTCGCGGCTGCCGCGGTCGTGCTCGCGGTCGCCTGCGGGAGGGTCGCGTCGGACCCAGGTGCCGGCGCGATGGCTCCGGGGTCCGACGCAGTCTGGGGAACCCCCGCGGTGGCGGGGGTCGGGGTGGCGGTCGCGGGGATCGGCTCCGCCGCGAGACGCTGGGACGTCGCCGGGGCGGTGGCGGCCAGGCCGCCGAGGCCACCGATTCCGCCGATGGCAAGGTCGGCCAGGCTCGGGCCAGCCAGGGTGGGGTCGGCCGGTGCCGGGGTACCCCCGACCTTGCCGGTCGGCATCGGCGCGGCCTTGGTCAGGTCGGGCGCGACCAGACCGGCGGAGACCAGGCCGGCGAGCAGGGCGGCATCGATGGTGGGGTCGAGATCGGTGGCGGGCTCGGCTGTTCCCTCGTCGGCGACGTCGGTCGCCGGCTGGCCGGGGAGGGTCGTGCCGGGGGCTCCGGGCGTCGTGCCCTGCGGGAGGAGGGCCGCGAGGAGGGCGTCGATGGCGGCCGCGAAACCACCGTCACCGGCCTGGCCACTGGCGCCGGCGGTGGCGCCGGCGGTGGCGCCGGCGGCGATGCCGCCGAGGGGAGCGAGGCTCATGCTGATCCTCCGATCATCGCCATCACTGAGCGGACGTAGTTCTGGGTCTCCGGGTAGGGCGGGATGCCGTCGTACTTCAAGACGGCACCCGGCCCGGCGTTGTAGGCGGCCAGGGCGAGCTGGGTGCTGCCGAACTGGTCGAGCAGGTTGCTGAGCAGGTGGGCGGCCCCGTTGACCGCCTGGGTGGGGTCGAAGCTGTTGGTGACGCCGAGGCCGCGGGCCGTCGCCGGCATCAGCTGCATCAGTCCCTGGGCGCCGGCCGGGCTCACCGCAGCGGCGTTGTAGCCGGACTCCTGCTTGGCCACGGCGGAGAGCAGGAGGGGCGAGATGCCGTAGGAGGCGCCGGCCTGGTTGAACAGCTTGGCGTACGGCGTGGAGCTGTCGACGGCCGCCATGCGGCCGGAGACCGCGCTGGTCTCGGGGACCATCCGCCGGATCGCGGTCGGGGTCTCATAGACCGGGGCGATCCGCACGGACAGGCCGGGTCGCGGTGCCTCGATCATCTGGCCGTCGCCGATATAGATCCCCACGTGGTGCACCGGGGAGCCGAAGGCCAGCACGTCGCCGGGCTTGGCGTCGGCCATCGAGGCGACCTTGGTGCCGACCGTGGCCTGGTCACGCGAGACCCGGGGCAGGTCGATGCCGAGGTCCTTGTAGACGAGCTGGACGAGGCCCGAGCAGTCCAGGCCCTTCTTGGGGTCGGTGCCGCCCCAGACATAGGGGATGCCGAGGTACTTGCGTGCGTCAGCGACGACATCGGCGCCGGTGACGCCACCGGACGTGGTCGTCGTGGTGGTCGTCGTCGAACGTGTCGCGGAGTCCAGCGTGCTGCTGAACGAGGCGCCGTTGACTGAGTAGGTCGGCTGCAGCAGCGCCAGCTGGGACTGGATCTGGGCGATCCGGGAGGTCACATCGGTGACGGTCACCGCGGCACCTCGCTGTTCTTCTTCTTGCGGCGTCGCAGCCACAGCCGAGCGCCGATGTCGTCGAGCTCCTTGGCCTCGGCCCGGTCGGCCGCGGCGGCCCGCTCGGCGGCCCGGCGCTCGAGCAGCATCTCGACGGCGTTGAGCCGGGTCTTGTCGCTCTGCCAGTGCTCGCGGGCGGACTCGGTGACCACGCGGCCGGCGGCGATCTGCTGCTGGGCGGTGGTGAGAGCGGAGCTCAGTGACGCGAGGGCGGCGCGACCGGCCTGGAAGTCCGCGGTGCTGCCGGTGACGAACGACGGCGCCTGCTCGATGCGGTCGAGGTAGCGGCGGGCGTCCTCCTCACGACGGCGCTGCTCCTGGAGCGCGAGGCGCAGCCCGTGGCGGCTGTCCTGTTCGCGCATCTCCCGCACACGGGCCACGGCCTGGAGGCCTTCGTCGACGGTGCTCATGGGGTCACCAGCTCATGGAGGCGACGACGGGTGTCGTCGAGGGGGGTCAGGTCGTCGAGCGACTGGCGCAGGAAGCCGTCGATCATCGGCATCCGGGCCAGGGCGGCGTCGGCGTCGGCGTCGGAGCCGGCGACATAGGCGCCGATCTCGACCAGCTCGCGCACGTCGCGGTGCGCGGCCAGCAGACGGCGCAGGCGGACGGCGTCCTCGCGCTGCTCGGTGCGGGTCACGGCCTGGCTCACGCGGGAGATCGACTCGAGCACGTCGATGCTCGGGAAGTGGCCGGCGGTGGCGAGCCGGCGAGACAGGACGATGTGGCCGTCCAGGATCGCGCGGGCGGTGTCGCCGACGGGGTCCTGGAGGTCGTCGCCCTCGACCAGCACGGTGTAGAGCCCGGTGATCGAGCCGGTCGGCGAGGTGCCGGCACGCTCCAGGAGACGAGGCATGAGCGCGAACACGCTGGGCGGGTAGCCGCGGGTGGCCGGCGGCTCGCCGGCGGACAGGCCGAGCTCGCGCTGGGCCATCGCCACGCGGGTGAGGCTGTCCATCATCAGCACGACGTGGCGGCCGGCGTCCCGGAAGTGCTCGGCGATGCGGGTGGCGACGAACGCCGCCCGCAGCCGCTCCACCGGAGGGGCGTCGGAGGTGGCGACCACGACCACGGACCGGGCGAGGCCCTCGGGGCCGAGGTCGCTCTCGAGGAACTCGCGCACCTCGCGGCCGCGCTCGCCGACCAGGGCGATGACCGACACCTCGGCGTCGGTGCCGCGGGCCACCATGGACAGCAGGGTGGACTTGCCGACCCCACTGCCGGCCATGATGCCCAGGCGCTGGCCCCGACCGAACGGGACGAGGGCGTCCAAGGCACGAACCCCGGTGCCGAGCTGGTGGTCGATGCGGGGGCGGGCCAGAGCCGGCGGGGCCTGCTGGTCGACCTCGACCAGCGGCAGGTCGTCGAGCGAGGGGCCGCCGTCGACCGGCCGGCCGAGGCCGTCGAGCACCCGGCCGCGCAGCTCGTCACCGACGTGGATGCGCAGCGGGCCGCCGGTGTGGCGGACGTGGGCGCCCACCGTGAGCCCGGTGGTGACACCCATCGGGAGGCAGACCAGGCCCTGCGAGCCGCAGGCGGCCACCTCCACGAGCACCGGCTCGGGGGCGTCGACCTCGAGGAGGTCGCCGACCGCGGCCTGGAGCCCGGTGATGCGCAGGTGCAGGCCGACCAGCTCGGCGACCCGCCCCAGGCGCTGGGGGCTGGCGACGGCGAGGGCGCTGCGGCGCACGTCGGTGGTGATGGTGCTCATGCGAGGACCTCGCGGACGCGCTCGAGGGCGGCGGTGATGCGCAGGTCGAGGACGTGCTCGGGGGTCTCGACCAGGGCGTCAGCGACGCCGAGCGAGGCATCGGCGACCAGCTCGAGGCCGAGCTGGACGAGCGCACCGGCCGCGGGGGCGTCGACGGCCGAGGGGTGCAGGTGGACGGCGACGATGGTCTCGGCCGGCGGCATCGTCGAGAGCACGCGGTGGATGACGTACTCGGCGGCGGCGGCGTTGTCGCTCAGCTCTCGGTCGAGCAGCTCGCGGACCAGGGCATAGGCCAGGTCGGTGCCCTGCTCGATCACCGCCATCCGGGCCTGCTCCACGGTGTCGTGCAGGCGGTGGGCGGCCAGCTCGAGCGCCGCGACCGCGTCGCGGTGCTCGGCCTCGCGCCGGGCCTCCGCAGCGGCGACGGCCTCCGCGGTCTCGCGGGCGACCTCGCGGGCCTCGGCCTCGGCCTTGCGGCGTCCCTCGGCCCAGCCGGTGGCATAGCCCTGGGCCTGGGCGGCGGCGCGCACGTTGTCGGCCAGGTGGGCGAGGGTGTGCTCGGTGGTCGGGTCGCCGAAGACGGTGCCGTCGCCATAGCGGGTCCAGTCGCCGGTGCGGAGCTCGCGCTGGTCCAGCGGCCGGGCGGTCGCTGCGGTGCCGTTGCGGATGACCGCGCCGGAGGTGCGCCTACTCGACGAACTCATCGTCGCCGCCCCTCCGGATCATGATCTGGCCCTGCTCCTCGAGCTCGCGGATCGTGCGGATGATGGCCTGCTGGGCCTCTTCGACCTGGGTGAGCCGGACGGTGCCGAGCAGCTCGACCTCCTCGATGAGGTTCTCGGCGGCGCGTGCCGACAGGTTGTTGGTGATCTTGGCGCGGACGTTCTCGGGGACACCCTTGAGGGCGAGCGCGAGCTGGGCGGTGTCGACGCTGCGCAGCACCAGCTGCACCGAGCGGTCCTCGATCGAGACGATGTCCTCGAACATGAACATCCGGCTCTTGACCTCGTCGGCCAGCGCGGTGTCGAGCGCCTCGAGGCCCACGACCATCTGCCGCGCGGTGGAGCGGTCGGGGCGGTTGATGATGTTTACGAGGGGGTCGATGCCGCCGACGCGCGACAGGTCGTTGGGCTGGAGCATGGAGGACAGCTTGCGCTCGAGTGTGCTCTCGACGATGCGCACGATCTCGGGCGCAGTGCGGTCCATGACAGCGATCCGGTGCGCGACCTGGGCCTGGAGGGCGGATGGGAGCCCGCCCAGCAGCAGCGAGGCCTTGTCGGCCGTCATGTGCGCCAGCACGAGGGCGATGATCTGCGGGTGCTCGGCGGCGATGAACGACCGGAGCTGCGCGGGGTCGGCGCGGTGCAGGAACTGGAAGGGCATCTGGATCGCTGCGGCGTTGAGGCGCTCGACGATCTCGGAGGCACGCTCGGGACCGAGCGACTGCTCGAGCAGGTTCCTGGCGAAGCCCAGGCCACCCTGCGAGATGTGGGCGCGAGCGGTGAGCATCTCCTTGAACTCGGTCAGGACGTGCTCGGTCTCGGAGGCGCTGATCGCCTCGAGCCGCGCCACCTCGGCGGTGACGGCCTCGACCTCGGCCTCGGAGAGGTGGCTCAGCACGCTGGCGGCCCGCTCCTTGCCGAGCTGGATGAGCAGGATGGCGGCCTTGCGGACGCCGGCTCCGGTGATCGTGGCGGTGGTCATGTCCGGTCCACCAGCCAGCCGCGCAGCAGGTTGGCGACGTCCTCAGGCTGCCGCTCCACCAGAGAGGCGAGCTCCTCGCGCATCTCGTCGGCGTCGTTGGCCTGCTGCTCCAGGGCGAGCAGCGCGGCGTTCGGCTCGTGCAGGGCGCGAGCGGCGGCGTCCTCGCGGAGCTGCTCGACGACGAGGGTCGTGGCGGCCTGCCGGGCCTTGGCCTTCTTGCGGCCGCGCAGCCACATGATGAGCAGGATCAGGGCGGCGACCACGCCGATGCCGATGTTGCGATAGAGCGTCAGCGTCTGGGCCTTCTTGTCGGCTGCGGCCGCCGCGTCGAGCTCCTTCTTGGCTGTCTCGACCGCGGTGCGGTCGAACGGGACCGCCGACACCATCACCGTGTCGCCACGGTTGGGCTGGATGCCGACCGCGTTGCTGATCAGGGCGCGGATCTGGTTGGGCGGGACCTGGGTGGCCTGGGAGTCCAGGACGATGCCCACGTGGAGGGAGTTGACGCCACCCGGCGCGACCTCGCGCTCCTCGACCGTGGTGTCGATCGCGTTGTCGGAGGTCTTGGTGGTCTTGTCGTACTTCGACGCCCCGCCCGTGGTCGTGGTCGGGTCCATCTGGCCGTCCGGGCCGAGCACGCCGCCGACGCCGGTGCCGGCCGGGCCGCGGTACTTCTCGGTCTGCTCGGACTGGGAGAGCGCCAGGCTCTTGGGGTCCTTGCTGTAGGTCGTGGTCCGCGTGACGGCCTTGTCGAAGTTGAGGTCGGCGGTCACGGTGACGGTGGAGTTGCCCGGGCCGATGACGCTGTCGAGCGTGGCCTGGATCCGGCTCTGCATGGAGTTCTGGAAGTCGGCGACCGCCTGGGTCCGCGTCCCGGCCATGCCGGCCTCGGTGGCGTCGGGCGTGAGCACCTTGCCGGTGGAGTCGGCCACGGTGACGTCCTCGGGGGACATGCCGTCGATGCTCGACGCGACCAGGTGCACGATCGCCTGGACCTCCTCGGCGGACAGCGTGGTGCCGGCCGGGGTCGCGACCAGCACGGAGGCGGTGGCCGGGTCCTGCTGGTCGGAGAAGACCTGCTTGGCGGGGAGCGCCAGGTGGACGACTGCGGTGTCGACGTCGTCGAGGGCCTCGATGGTCTTGGAGAGCTCGCCCTCCATGGCCCGCTTGAAGTTGGTCTGCTCCTGGAACTCGCTGGTCGACAGGCTCTGGTTGTCCAGGAGCGAGTAGCCGGAGTCGGAGGAGGCCGGCAGGCCGTCGCCGCTGAGCTGGATCCGGGTCGAGTAGACCTGGTCCTGCGGCACCATGATCGTGTCACCGCCGGCGGCGAGCTGGTACTTCACGCCCTGGGCGTCGAGCTCCTGCACGATCGCGGACGCGTCCTTGGACGACAGGTTGGAGAACAGCGGCGCGTAGTCGGGCGTGGTCACCCACTTGAAGACGAGGAAGGCGGCCAGCAGCAGCGCGCCGGTCCCGACGATCGAGACGACCTTCTGGCCCGCGGTGAAGTCGGTGAACGTCCGCTGGTACCGCGTGATGGTGGTGGTGACTCGTTCCTTCATCAGATCGGCATCCGCATGATCTCGGTGAACGCCTCGACGGCCTTGTTGCGCATCGCGACGGTCAGCTGGGTGGTGACCGCGGCCTCGGTGGCCGCGATGGTGTAGTCGTGGATGGCGGACAGGTCACCGGTGGCGGCCTGCACCGACAGCGCGTCGGCCTTGTCCTGCACACCCTCGAGGTGGTCGATGCCCTTGACGACCAGGTCGCCGAAGGCCTGTCCGTCGGCGGCCTTGGCCGCGGAGGTGGTGCTCGCCGGTGCGACGGTCGGGGCGACGTACGGCGTGAAGCCGATGCCTTCGATTCCGCTGACGCTCATCTCACGCACGTCCGATCTGAAGCGCTGAGTTGTAGGTGTCCTGGGCGTTCTTGGTGACCTGGACCGACGCCTGGAAGCCGCGCTGGGCCATGATCAGCTGGCTCATCTGGCTGGCGAGGTCGATGTCGGGGGCCCGCACATAGCCGTTGGCGTCGGCGAGCGGGTTGTCGGGGGCGTACTCGAGCCGGCCCTCCGGGTCGCCCTGGGCGATGCCGATCACCTGGACACCGCCGTCGGTCCGGCTGCCCACGATGGGCGTCGTCGCCTGGTAGGCCGGGCCCGCCGTGCTGCGGATGGTGTTGACGTTCGCGATGTTGGCCGCGAGGGAGTCGAGCCAGGTCTGGTGCGCGCCGAGCGAGGAGCCGGCGATGCGCAGGACGTCGAAGGCACCCATCACTGACCGCCGACCGCGAACTTGACGAGGTTGAACTTGTCGCCGATCGCCCGGGTGAGCACCTGGTAGGTGTACTGGGACTGCACGGCCGCGAGGGTCTCCTTGCGCAGGTCCACGTTGTTGCCGTTCGCGCCGACCGGGGTGTCGGTGGGCGCGCTGGAGACGGTCAGCTCACTCGGGTCGAACTGACCGTCGTCCAGCGCGGCGCGGAGGGAAGACTCGAAGTCGACGGAGGTCGCCCGGAAGTTGGGCGTGTCGACGTTGGCGATGTTGTCGGCGATGACCCGCTGACGCAGTGCGACCCCGTCCAGGGCGGCACTGAGGACCTGCCCGACAGGGTCGAGAGCATCGAGGGACACGAGAGCCTCCGAGAAAGGCGGATGGGCTGCCGGTCCCTCGGCAACGTAGTGAGCAATCCGTGCTCACCCTCACTGGTCGGCAGGCCGCCGACCAGTCTGAGGCTTTGTGGAATTTCTTTGCTTTGGAGCTGCTCAGCCGCCGGTCGGCGGCCGAGCGGGTCAGATCAACACGATGGAGAAGCGGCCGGTGCCATAGCCCTGGATGTCGATCTTCATGTCCTCCCGGCGGCCCAGCGTCAGCGCCATCATCTGGAGGTGACCCGGCATCTCGTCGCCCGCAGGGTGCACGGCATAGAGCCGCACGTGGGGGGCGTTGTCGACGTTGAACAGCGAGGTGGCGATGTTGAGCACCTCGTTGATGTTCTCCTTGATGTTGTCCGGGAGGGCGCCGGCCTCCAGGGCTGCGGCAGCGCCACCGGGGGGCACCAGGCCGATGGCAGCGCCGAGGTAGGCCGACAGCGGCAGGTCGAGCAGCAGCAACGCGCGGATCTCCAGCGAGTCCTCCGTATAGACCGCGATCGTCGCAGGGAAGAGCGGCGAGGGTGCGAACGGGGACGTCGGGCCCATGGTGATGTCGCGGTCGAGCATGCCCGTCAGCAGCTCGCGGATCTGCATGGGAGCAGGCAGGTGGATGGTCGGTGCGTTGGCGTTCACGGTGATCCTCCGGTTCGGGAGTATGGCGCGGTTCACCCGGGAACCAGGTGGCGGTGGTCAGGTGCGGATGTCGAGGTACGCCGGGCTGGCCGGCGTGGAGGTGAGGCTGGACCGCGGGGTCGCGGCGTGTCGCTGCTCGAGGTTGTCGCGGAGGGCGGCGGTCAGCGTCGCTGCCAGCCGCTGCTGTCGTTCGAGCACCTCGTGGGCCCGGGACAGCAGCTCCTGGGGGAGCGGCGGCACCGCGGCCGGCGGGGTGAACTGGTCGGGAGGAACCTCATGGAGCGAGGCCTCGCTGTGGTCGAGGTCGCGTTCCAGCCGATAGAGGATCTCCTCCCACACGGCGACGTCGGAGGACCGGGTGGTGGTCATGACGCCGCCAGGGACTGCAGGGCCGCCTCGCGCCAGGTGTCGGCGAGCTGGGTCGCGAGCTCGAGGCACTCGAGGCTGGCGGCGGCGTCGCGGTGGACGTTGGCGTGGACGAGCTGGGAGTAGAGGTACTCATAGAGGGAGTCCAGGCCCTGGGCGCCGGCCCAGAGGTCCGGCCGCAGGCTGGCCCGCAGCTCGAGCACGATCTCCTGGGCATGCAGCAGGTGGGAGTGGGCGGCCGGGTGGTCACCGAGCGTCTGGGCGTCGGCGGCGGTCCGGATGTCGCGCACCAAGCGGTCGCAGAGCATGACCAGCAGCTTGGCCGGGCTCGCGGTCGCGACCGACGCGTCGAGGTAGGCGGCAACTGCGTTGGGCGGGGTCATCACATGCTCCTTCGCTACTTGCTGCTGTTCAGGCTGCTCCAGCTGGGCAGCGAGCTGATCTGGCCGGCGAGCCAGGTGGACGTGGAGTTGAGTGTGTTGAGTGTCGTCTCCATGTTGGTGAACTGCTGGGTGAGCGCCGTACGACGCAGGTCGAGGCGGTCGGTCCAGTTGTCGATCGAGTCCTGGAGGGTCTTGATCGAGGAGTTGCGGCCGGTGATGGAGGCGGTGATGGTGCCCGTGGTTGCGTTGCTGGCCCGGTCGGCGACGGTGGCGAGCCGGTTGGCATAGCCGGCCGTCCCGCTGGCGGTGAAGCGGCTCGCGAGGGTGTCGGGGTTGGCCTTGAGTGCCGTGGCGAACTTGTCCTCGTCGAAGGTGAGCTTGCCGTAGCGGTCGGTCTGGATCCCGATGTCGGCCATCGTGGTGCCGTCGTTGGGGTAGAGGGCGTTGATGAGGCTGCTGCGCAGCTCGCGCAGGCTGCCCTCGTTGGACAGCGCCCCGGACGTCTTGGTGGTCGAGTCGTAGTTGGTCAGCGTGTCGATCTGGCTGACCAGGGCGTTGATGGCCGTGACCAGGCTCTTGACCTTGGTGGTCGCCGTGGAGCTGTCGGCGGCGACGGTGATGGTGCCGGTCTGGCCGACGGCGGCGCTGCTGATAGTGAAGTCCAGGCCCGGTACGACGCCGGAGAAGGTGTTGGAAGCCGAGTGGATCGTGTCGGTGCCGATGGTGACCGAGGCGTCGACCCCCTGGGTGACGCTGGCGCCGCCGAGCAGGCTGGCCCCGGTGGAGTCGGTGAGCGTGAACGCGGCCGCGGCGCCGGTCGAGGTGGCCTGGACGCTGAGGCGGTAGGTGCCGTCGTCGAGCTTGACCGTCGAGGCCTGGACGCCGGTGCCGGACGCGTTGAGCGCGGCGGCGAGCCCCTGGAGGGTGCCGTCGGTGGTCAGCGTGGTGGTGGTCGAGCCGACGGTCAGCTTCACGTCGGTGCCGTTGGTGACGACCGTGTCGGTCAGCGCCGCGGTGTTGGTGTAGGTGAGCCGGTGGGCGACCGCGAGCGAGTTGACGGTCATGGTGACCCCGCCCTGGAGGGCGCCGGTGCTGGCACTGGCGGTCAGCCCGGTGAGGCTGCTGGTGGCCGAGAAGACCTTCCAGCTGGAGGTCTTGGCCAGCTCCTTGGCCTGGGTGGCCAGGGCGGCGACCTGGGTGTTGAGGGACTGGAGCGTCTTGACCTGCGACTGCTCGGAGGTGAGTCGGGACTTGAGGCGGGTCTGAGGCGCCGCCTCGAGAGTCATCAGCTGGTCGATGATCGATGCGGTGTCAAGACCGCTGGAGAGACCGCTGATGCTGCTTGTCGCCGATGCCATCTCTTCCTCCTCGTCGACCTCGTTCTCGTGCTGGGTTGCCGGTCATGGCTGCCGACGGTGGGTGTGGGCCGGCCGGGTGGACGCCTCGCGCCATTGTGACGTCCTCCCGGCCGGCCTGAGCTGAGCCTGACCCGGGTCGGCACCTCGGGTCCCGTCGCCCTCACCAGGCGGCGGTCGGATCAGCGGTCTTGGTCAGCCCTTCAGCAGGGACAGCACGCTCTGCGGGGCCGAGTTGGCCTGTGCGAGCATCGCGGTGCCGGCCTGCGAGAGGATCTGGCTGCGGGTGTAGCTCATCATCTCCTGAGCCATGTCCGTGTCACGGATCCGGCTCTCCGACGCGGACAGGTTCTCGACCGCGACGTTGAGGTTGTTGATGGTGTGCTCGAACCGGTTCTGCACAGCACCGAGGTTCGCGCGGGCGGTCGAGATCGACGTGATCTGGGTGTCGATGGCGTCGATCGCCGAGCGGGCCTCAGCGGCCGTGTTGAAGGAGATACCGCCCGCGACAGCAGCGCCGGCAGCGCCGCCGGTACCCGGAGCCGTGGTGGCCAGGGTGCCGCCGTTGGTCGCCTGGACGACCAGCTCGTTCGTGTCGTTGACCGACGCCTGGAAGTTGGCCGCGAAGGCCGAGTCGCCGTTGAGCTTGTCAGCAACGCCCTGGACGCTGGTCAGCGAGCCCGCGGCACCCATGGCGACGGTCACGGAGGACACGACACCGGTGGTGCTGAAGGTCCAGTTGCCCGTGACGGCGGTGGGGGTGACAACGGCGTACTCGTTGCCGCCACCGGCGGTGAGGGCGGTCGCGACGCCGGCCACGTTGGCCGTGTCGAAGTTGAAGGAGATCACGTTGTCAGCGGAGGCGGAGCCGGCGCCGACCTGGAAGTCCTTCGTGTGGGCCGTGCCGTCGAGCAGCTTGGTCCCGTTGAAGTTCGTCGACCCGGCAATACGGGTCAGCTCGCCCTGGAGCTGCGAAACCTCAGTGCCGATGGCCGCGCGGGCCTGGGCGCTGTTGGTGTCGTTGGCCGCCTGCACCGACAGGTCGCGCATGCGCTGCAGGATCGAGTGAACCTCGGTGAGAGCACCTTCCGCGGTCTGGACGACCGAGATGCCGTCCTGAGCGTTGCGCACGGCAACCTTCAGGCCGCCGACCTGCGAGCGCAGGCCCTCGGAGATCGCGAGACCGGCCGCGTCGTCGGCAGCCCGGTTGATGCGGTAACCGCTGGACAGCTTCTCCAGCGACTTGGACATCTGGCCCTGGGTGACAGACAGGTTGCGGTAGCTGTTCAGAGCGTCGATGTTCTGGTTGATGCGCAGACCCATGATGGTTCCCTCCTTGGAATCAGGTCTCGTTCCGGAACCCATCCTTGGGCTCTCTGACACCACAGTCGGCGGCAGGAGGAGGGACTTGAGAGGTTTCGGCGCGGGTGTTTCGGTGGACTGCTCGACGGCTGCCGCCGAGCCCGAGCTCGACGGCAGCGCGTCGGCAACCGACGTACTGGCGACAGCCACCCAGCCGGTGGCCGGCGTGGCGGAGACGGGTAGCACGGAGTCGATCGTGGCGATCACGATCTGCCCTCCGGCTCATGCCGGTGACTCTCAGGCGGTGATGTCCAAGGCCTCGGTCATCGGTCGGCGGCGCGTGATGGTGGCGTGGCGCGCGGCAACGGAGGCGAAGTAGGCCTCCCGCCGACGGTCGGCGGCACCGCCCGGGCGGGGGTGCGCCGTGACCTGGTCAGGGTCGAAGGCCCGGTTGACGGCGTCGCGCAGGAGCACCATGGCCTCGGCGCGGAGCTGGCTGATCCGGGACTCGGTGACGCCCAGCTCGGCCGCGATCTCGGCCATGGGGCGCTCGTTGAGGAAGTAGTCCTTGACGACGAGGCGCAGCCGTTCCGGCAGCTCCTCGACGGCGGCGAGCAGATAGCCGAGCTGCTCGCGGTGCTCGATCTGGGCGCTGGGGTCGGGCTCGCTGCCGACGAGCAGGTCGTCGAGCATGCCCTCGCGGGCGGCCTGGAGAGAGAGGACGGAGGCGCGGGCGACGTCGGTGTCGTTGGCGACGACCTCGTCGAGCGGGACGCCGAGGGCCGAGGCGACCTCGGCGTTGGACGGCGAGCGGCCGAGCGACGTGGCGAGCCGGGAGCGGGTCTCGTCGAGGTCACGGGCGCGGCGCCGCACCGAGCGCGAGGCCCAGTCGACCGAGCGCAGCTCGTCGAGCAGGGCGCCGCGGATCCGGGTGGCGGCGTAGCGCGAGAACGGCACGCCCCGGCCGGCGTCGAAGCCCTGGCCGGCCTGGACGAGCGCGGTCATGCCGGCGGAGACGAGGTCGTCACGGTTCACGTGCGACGGGACCCGGCCGAGCATCTCGCGGACCAGGTGCCCGACGAGCGGGATGTTGTCCGTGATGAGCTTGTCGACCTCGGCCTTGGAGCGGCGGTCGGCGAAGGTGGCCGCGGCCCCCTGCTCCTCGCCGTACTCGGAGTCGAGGTCCGAGAGCGAAGACGATGGCGCGGTCAAGACGATGGTTTCTTGCATCCCCGAGAAAGTCACAACACGAAGGTGCGCCGTTTTACCGACGCTTCGAGGCGAGATTCCCCGTTTCCACCCTGATTGGTCACCCCGACTGGGACCTTGGTCCTAGGGACCGATGACCAGACTGGCTGGATCTCTTCCGTCGAAAGCCCTCAAGTGGCCGCATCGCTGCCCGATGAGGGGGTGTAAGAACTCGGGTCGACTGCAGAGGTGACCGAAGGGCGGAGTATCGATGGAGAGGCTGTCGCTGATCCTGTGGCGGGAGCGAGACCTGCTGGAGACGTTGCTGTTCAAGCTGGAAGAGGAGCAGCTGCTTCTGGCCAACGGACGCACTCGCTGGCTCATGCGTGCCACGCAGGAGGTCGAGGCGGTGCTGCAGAGCATCCGCGAGACCGAGATCCTGCGGTCCGTCGCCGCCGACGAGGCGGCCGCCGCGATGGGCCTGGGCGCGAGCCCGAGCCTGCGCGCCCTCGCCGATGCGGTCGGCGAGCCATGGCACACCATCCTGGCCGAGCATCGTGACGCCTTCGTCAAGATCACCCAGGAGATCAGTGCCCTCGCCGACGCCAACCGTGAGCTGGTCACTGCCGGCTATCGGTCCGCTCGCGAGACCCTGCTGAGCCTCGGCGACACCGCGTCCGGCTATGGCCAGGACGGGACCGCCGTCACCGAGTCCCCGCGCCACCTGCTGGTGGACAGGAGCCTGTGACATGACCGGCACGTTCTCCTCGTTCCAGACCTCGCTGAGCGCGCTGCGCTACAACCAGCTCGTCATGGACGTCGCGAGCGGGAACATCGCGAACGTCGGCACCGACGGCTATGCCCGCCGCCGGGTCACCGCCGAGTCGCTCGGTGCCGCCACCACGCCCGCCATCTGGTCGCGGGCCCAGTGGGAGGGCAACGGCGTGCGGGTCTCCGGCCTGCAGCGCCTCGTCGACCCCATGCTCGACTCGCGGGCGCGGCGCGAGCACGGCCTGCAGTCCTACTTCGACCTCCGCCAGACCGTCCTCGAACGCGTCGAGACCGGGATCGGCGAGCCTGGGGACCAGGGTGTCTCCGCCGCGATGTCGACGTTCCGCACCAGCTGGCACGACCTGGCCAACGCGCCGTCCTCGACCGCGACCCGCGCCTCGGTGCTGACCGCGGCCGGCACGCTCGTCGACGCGATCAACGCCCAGGCGCGCAACATCTCCACCGAGCAGGCCGAGCAGCGGCAGAACCTGCTGAGCACGGTCTCGGAGATCAACACACTGGCCGGCGACCTGGCCAACGCCAACAAGGCGATCGCCAACGCGAACATGAACGGCAGCGACCCCAACGTCCTGCTCGACCAGCGCGACCAGTTGGCGCTGAGGCTCTCCGAGCTCACCGGCGCCGTGGGCACGATCCGCAGCGACGGTGGCATGGACATGTCCGTCAACGGTGTTGCGCTCGTCACCGGGCAGAGCGCCGGCACGTTCGAGATCGCGACCGGTGTCACGCCGGTCGGCGACGCCGACGGCAACCCGGTCACCTTCCAGATCACCGACACGTCCGGCACCACCGCCGTCACCGGTGGGCTGAAGGGCGAGACGGGCGCGATCACCGACCTGCTCAACGTGACCCTGCCCGACTACCTCGCCGACCTCGGCACCGTGGCCAAGTCCCTGGCGGACACGGTCAACGCCCAGCACCAGGCCGGCTTCGACAAGGCCGGCACCGCCGGCGTCGCGCTCTTCTCCTACAACGCCACCGACCCGGCCTCGACGCTGGCGGTGGCCATCACCGACCCGGATCTGCTGGCCGCCTCGTCGCTGCCGGGCGGTGTCGTCGATGGCGGCAACGCCGACGTCCTCGCCGGCCTCACGTCGTTCGAGGGTGACTACCAGCGCCTGGTCTCGACGTTCGGGACCGAGGTCGCGTCGAGCCAGCGCAAGGCCGCCAGCCAGCTGACGCTGACCAACCAGGTCGACGGCTCCCGCGAGCAGCTCTCCGGGGTGAGCATCGACGAGGAGATGGTCTCGATCATGCAGGCCCAGCGCGCCTATGAGGCGGCCTCGCGGGTGATGACCACCCTCGACGACGTGCTCGACACGCTCATCAACCGGACCGGGGTGACGCGCTGATGATCACGCGGGTCACACAGCAGATGATGTCGCAGCGGTCGCTCGACGGCCTCCAGCTCGGGCTCACCCGGCTGGCCAAGATCCAAGAGCACCTGTCGACCGGCCGGATCATCAACCGGGTCTCCGACTCACCGGCCGACGCCACGGCAGCCATGCGGCTGCGGTCGGCCGTCGCCGTCCAGAAGCAGTACGTCCGCAACGCCGACGACGGGGCGACCTGGCTCGCCCAGGCCGACGTCGCGCTGCAGGACGCCACCGACCTGGTGCGCCGGGCCCGGGAGCTGGGCCTCCAGGGCGCGAGCAGCGGCTCGATGAGCCAGCAGGGCCGCGAGGCGCTGGCGGCCGAGGTCGACCAGCTCCGTGAGGGCCTGATCGCGACCGCCAACACCACCTATCTCGACCGCCCGGTCTTCGGTGGCATCACGGCCGGGACCCAGGCGTACAACGCGACCACCGGCGCCTACATCGGCGTCAACCAGCCGGTGCTGCGCTCGATCGCCGATGGGGTCAAGGTCCGCGTCGACGTCGACGGCCAGGCCACGTTCGCGGCGTCCGGCACGTCGGCGTTCGACGACCTGACCGCGCTGTCGGCGGCGATCCGGGCCAACGACACCACGGCCATGCGCACCCAGGTCGACGCGCTCAAGGGTCACCTCGACGCGATCAGCACGATGCAGTCCGACGTCGGTGCGCGGGCTAAGCGGATCGACCAGGCCAACGTCTCCGCAGGCGACGCCCAGATGGCGCTGAGCACCCGGCTGTCCAACCTGGAGAACACCGATCTCGCCCAGGCGACCGTCGACCTCAACCTGCAGCAGGTCGCCTACCAGTCGGCCCTCGCAGCCACGGCGAAGGTCATGCAGCCCAGCCTGGTGGACTTCCTCCGATGAGCGTGGCGTCCCCGACCTCCCCGGACCCTACCTGCGATGATCTTCTTGCGATGAGTGACCACACCGAATCTCCCGACCCGGGTGCCCCGCGTTCCGACGCGGCGGACGTGCCGGTGATCGAGATGGTCCAACCGATGCCCGGCTTCGACGACGAGCGCCGGTTCACCCTGGTCAAGCTGGACGACGACGGCATGCTCTGCGCCCTGACCTGCCTCGACTCCGACCTGCGGTTCCTGGTCGTCTCGCCCACGCCGTTCTTCCCGGACTATGCCCCCGAGATCGACGACGACATGGCCCAGCGACTCGAGCTCATGACGGCCGAGGACGCCTTGGTGCTCCTCGTCCTCACCGCCGGTGAGTCGCTCGCCAGCAGCACCGCCAACCTCATCGCCCCGATCGTCGTCAACCGCAACACCTATCGAGCCGCCCAGGTCGTGCTGGACCACCAGGACCTTCCGCTCGCGGCGCCGCTGGTCGGTTGACCGTGCCCCGCGGTCCCGGGCTGGGGGGACACCGTCGTCGGGGGACGCAGGGCGTGCGAAGGGCGCCCAGTTTCGGGTCGTTGCCGCCGCGGGTGAGAGGGAGCAGGTAGCGTGCTGTCCGTGCTCGTTCTCAGTCGTCGCGTCGGTGAGGCGATCGTCGTCGGTGGCGACGTGACCGTCACCGTCCTCGAGGTGCGCGGCGACATCGTGCGCATCGGGATCGACGCGCCCCGCTCGGTGGCCGTCCATCGGGCCGAGCTGCTGGCCGAGGTGCGCAGCACCAACGAGGCCGCGGCCTCGCCGGCCGAGGCGGCCGTCGCGTCGCTGACCCAGGAGATCCGCAGCCGCCAGTGACCGCTGGGCCGCTGCTCGGGCCGTGGGTCAGTCGTCCTCGCCCAGCCGGGCGGCGATGAGCGCCGCCTGCGTGCGCCGGGTGACGCCCAGCTTGCCGAGGATCGACGTCACGTGGTTCTTGACGGTCTTCTCCGCCAGGCTCAGCTCGTCGCCGATCTGGCGGTTGGTCATGCCCTGGGCGACCAGGCTGAGCACCCTGCGCTCGGAAGGGGTCAGGTCGGCCAGCCCGGGGATCTCGGCGGCGTGGCGGTCGTGGCGTTCGGCCATCTTGATGACCAGACCGGGGTCGATGAGCGAATGGCCGCTAGCGACGAGGCGTACGGCATTGACCAGGGCGTCGAGCGAGATCCACTTGAGCACGTAGCCGCTGGCGCCGGCCATCGCCGCGGCGAACATCGCGGTGCCGTCGTCGTGGCTGGTCAGCATCAGCCCCTTGATCTCGGGGTCGCGCTCGTGGACCTCGCGCAGCACCTCGATGCCGGAGCCGTCGGGGAGGCGTACGTCGAGCACGGCGACGTCGGGCTTGGCGGCGAGGATCGCCTCGGCCGCGCCCTCGGCGACGTCCCACTGGCCGACGACGGTCAGGTCCGGCTCGCACTCGAGGACGGCCCGGACGCCCTCACGGGTCACCGCGAAGTCGTCGACCAGGAACACCCGAGTTCCATCCACGGGCTCATTCAAGCAAAGCCGCAGCGCCCGGGTGGGAGAACGGCAGAAGAGGTGGGGGAATACCACCGGGTGACATATGGTTGACCCTGGCAACCATATTTGTCGAGATCGCCGAACGTCTGGAAGAAGCCTTCGTGACCGCCGCAGAGACCCGTCCCACCAGCACCGCGAGCGCTGAGCCGCCCCGCCCGATGAGCCACCGCGAGGTGCTCGAGGCCCTCACCGGCCTGCTGCTCGCCATGTTCGTCGCGATGCTGTCGAGCACCGTGGTGACCAACGCGCTGCCGCGCATCGTCAGCGACCTGGGCGGCAGCCAGACCGGCTACACCTGGGTCGTCGTCGCGACCCTGCTGGCCATGACCGCCACCACGCCGATCTGGGGCAAGCTGGCCGACCTGGTCAGCAAGAAGCTGCTCGTCCAGAGCGCGCTCGTCATCTATTCGATCGGGTCGCTGATCGCCGCGTTCGCTCCGTCGATGTCGGTGCTCATCGGCGCCCGGGTGGTCCAGGGCCTCGGTGTCGGTGGCCTGACCGCGCTCGTCCAGGTCGTCATCGCCAGCATGGTGACGCCCCGGGAGCGCGGCCGCTACTCCGGCTACATCGGCGCGGTCTTCGCGCTCGCCACCGTGTCAGGCCCCCTCATCGGCGGGCTGCTCGTCGACACCGTCGGCTGGCGGTCCTGCTTCTATGTCGGGCTGCCGGTCGCTGCCCTCGCGTTCGTCGTACTCCAGAAGACGCTGCACCTGCCCGTGGTCAAGCGCGAGGTCCACATCGACGTCCTCGGCGCGACCCTCATCGTCGGCGGCGTCAGCCTGCTGCTCGTGTGGGTCTCGCTGGCCGGCAACCAGTTCGCGTGGGCGTCGACCACCAGCTATGGCCTCGTCGCCGCCGGCGTGGTCGTGCTCGCCCTCGCCGTGCTCGTCGAGGCCCGGTTCGCCCGAGAGCCGGTCATCCCGTTGCGGCTGTTCCGCGACCGCACGACCGCGCTGGCCACGGCGGCGTCGGTGATGATCGGCGTCGCGATGTTCGGGGCGACGGTCTATCTGAGCCAGTACTTCCAGCTCGCGCGCGGGATGACGCCCACGCACGCGGGGCTCATGTCGATCTGCATGGTGGGCGGCCTGCTGGTGTCGAGCATCGTCTCCGGCCGCGCCATCACCCGGAGCGGGCGCTGGAAGCGGTGGCTCATCGGCGGCATGGTGCTCGTGATCGCGGGTCTCGCCACGCTCGGCACCATCGATGAGAAGACCCCGCTGGCGGTGGTCGGGTCCTACATGGCGCTGCTGGGCCTCGGGCTCGGCTCGACCATGCAGAACCTCGTGTTGGCCGTCCAGAACAACACCGCCCAGGCCGACATGGGCGCCGCCAGCTCGGTCGTCACCTTCTTCCGCTCCATCGGCGGCTCCGTCGGGGTCTCCGCCCTGGGTGCCGTGCTCAGCCACCGGGTCGCGGCCACCGTCGCCGACGGGCTGGCCTCGATGGGGATCTCGGCGGGGTCGGCCGGGGAGAGCCACGCGATCCCCGACCTCGCCTCCCTGCCCGCGCCGGTCCGCGCCCTGTTCGAGCACGCCTTCGGCGACGCCACGGGGCGGCTGTTCCTGATGGCCCTGCCGTTCGCGGTCGTCGCGTTCGTGTGCCTGCTGTTCATCCGCGAGGTGCCGCTGCGGCAGACGATCCTCCACGAGGACGAGCTCGACGCCGTCGTCGCCGCCGAGCTCGGGGTCGACCAGCCGGGTGGCACCCGATGACCGCCCGCGACCCGTTGCCGACGGGTGCCCGTTCCCGCACCGACCTCCTCGTCGGCCTCGAGACCGAGGTGGGGGTGCTCATCCGCCGCGTCAAGCGCGTCATCGCCGAACGCTCCGCCATCGTCCATCCCGAGCTCGCCGCGGCGTCGTACTTGTTGTTGACGTTCTTGGCCGAGCAGGGCCCGGTGCGCGCCTCGGTGCTCGTCGAGCGGTTCCACGTCGACAAGGGCGCGATCAGCCGTCAGGTGCAGCACCTCGAGGAGCTCGGCCTGGTCGAACGTCATCCCGACCCCGAGGACGGCCGGGCGTCGCTGCTGGGCGCCAACGCCGAGGCGCGGCGCCGGCTCGAGGCAGTCACCGCCGAACGACGCCGCTTCCTCGACGGCCGGCTGGGCGACTGGGACGACGCCGACCTCGAAGCGTTCGTCGTCGCCCTCGGTCGCTACAACCGGGCCCTGGAGACGCCGTCGTCGGACTGAGGTCACCGCATCGATTGGACGCAAACTGCAGGGTTGCGGCCCGAAATCCTGCCGATTTGGGCCAAACGGCAACCCTCAGGCCCCGGAGCTGCAGTTCATGCCCACCAGCGCGCCGAGGCGAGATCAGGCCTGCCAGAGCCAGGCGGCATCGTCTGGGGCGAGGGTGGCGCCGACGAGGGGACGGCTGCTCACCAGGACCTCGCCGGTGGGGAGGTCCACCGGGCGGGAGCCGCAGTTGACCACCACGACGAGGCGCCCACGGCGGAAGGCGAACGCACCGGGGGCCAGGTCGAGCAGCTCGACCTCGGCGCCGGCGTCCTCGACGTGGCTGCGGCGCACCGACAGCGCCCGGCGATAGAGCTCGAGGGTCGAGCCCGGGTCGCCGGTCTGCGCCGCCACGGTGAGCGGGGCCCAGTCGTCCGGCTGGGGCAGCCACGGCTGGCCGCTCCCCGGCCCGAAGTCGTACGGCGGCCGGTCGCCGCCCCACGGCATCGGGATCCGACAGCCGTCGCGCCCGGGGACGCCGGAGCGCAGCCACACGGGGTCCTGCCGGTGCTCGGGGGCGACGTCGACCTGGGGCAGGCCGAGCTCCTCGCCCTGATAGACGTAGGCCGAGCCGGGGAGGGCCAGCATCGCCAGCATCGCGGCCCGGGCCCGGGCGAGGCCCCGCTCGCCACCGCCGTACCTCGTCACCGTCCGCATCACGTCGTGGTTGTTGAGCACCCAGGTCGGGACGGCGCCGACCGGGCGGAGCGCGTCGAACGTCGAGGTCACGACCTCGGCGAACGAGGCCGCCGACCACGGCGCCACGAGCCACCCGAAGTTGAACGACTGGCTGAGCTCGTCGGCGCGGACGTAGCGCGCCATCGACTCGGGGCTCTTGGTCCACGCCTCGGCGACCAGCATCCGGTGACCCGGGTAGCCGGTCAGGAGCCGGTGCCAGCGGCGATAGACGTCGTGCACCTCGGGCTGGTCCCACATCGGCTCGTCGGCCTCGTGGACGTCCTCGAGACCGCCGTCCTCGGTGAGCGCCGCCGAGCGGGGCTCGTCGCCGACACGGACCTGGTCGCGCAGGCCCTCCTCCTTGAACAGCGAGTGCGCGACGTCGATGCGGAACCCGTCGACGCCCCGGTCGAGCCAGAAGCGCAGGATGTCCTCGAAGGCGTCACCGACCTCGGGGTTGCGCCAGTTGAGGTCGGGCTGGGTCGTGTCGAAGAGGTGGAGGTACCACTGCCCCGGACTCCCGTCCGCCTCGGCCACGCGCTCCCATGCCGGCCCGCCGAACACCGACAGCCAGTTGTTGGGCGGCTCGTCGCCGCCCGGCCCGCGACCGTCACGGAACAGGTAGCGGTCGCGCTCGGGGCTGCCCGGTCCGGCGGCCAGCGCCGCCTGGAACCAGGCGTGCTCGGACGACGTGTGGTTGGGCACCAGGTCGACGACCACCCGCAGGTCGAGGTCGTGGGCCTTGGCGACGAGGGCGTCGGCGTCGCTCAGCGTGCCGAACCGACGGTCGACGTCGGTGTAGTCGGCGACGTCATAGCCGTGGTCGTGCTGGGGGGAGGTATAGAACGGCGTGATCCACAGCGCGTCGACGCCGAGGTCGCGCAGATAGGGCAGCCGTGCGGTGATCCCGGGGAGGTCACCCAGCCCGTCACCGTTGCTGTCGGCGAAGCTGCGGACATAGATCTGATAGAAGACGGCCTGCAGCCACCAGGGACGGGTCGGGTCGTTGAGGTCGCGCACCGAGCGATCCTACGGGGCGCCGGTCGGTCGCCCCGCGTCACGGCAATGCGCCGAGACCCTCAGTTGAAGTCGGCGGGATCGACGGTGAACCACACGTGGGAGGCCGAGGCCAGCAGCCGCCCGTCGGCGGCATAGAGGCCGCTGCAGGTCAGCGTCTTGCGGCCCTCGGTGGACAGCCACTGCCCCACGACGACATGGGTCTGGCCGACGCGCGGTGGTTCGTGGACGACGGCGGTCATCCGGCCCAGGACCATCGGTCGCTCGTCGATGTCGCTGGCCCAGCCGCTGACACAGTCGAGCGACGCCCAGGTCACGGCGTGGGTCGCGTGGTCCGGCGAGCCCTGGTCGGCGAGGCTCGGGTGGGGCGTCCACGTCGCCGCGGCGATGGCCGGTTCGGAGCTCACCATGCCGGGGAAGATCCGTAGGCCGTCGTCCTCGGCACGGCCGGTTCCGCACACGAAGCAGGTCGGGAAGGGGTGGCCGACGAGCCCGGCGTACGACGCCTCGGCGGCCGCCGCGACCGGCACCGACAGCGCGGGCGGCGGCTCCGGCGCAGTGTCGACCCGGCGTCCTTCGGCGATGGTCGTCCCGTCCTGGCTGACGACGGTGACTCCGTCGACGACGTCGACGGCGAGTGGCACGTCGAGCGGCGGCGGGCGTCGCAGCGTGACCTCGACGGTCGCGGCGGTGTCGACGAGCGCGGCCACGGCGCCGGAGGTCCAGCCGCCGTTGCCGGACTGGGCGGGGCCGCGGAAGCGTCCCGGCACGACCAGGGAGCTCATCGGCGGATCCTCTCGAAGCGGGCCAGGGCCTCGCGGCGCTCGGCCGCGTGGTCGACGACAGGGGCAGGGTAGCCCTCGACCTCGCCAGGCTCGTGCGGGTCGGCCGCATCGGCGAGCTCGGGCACCCAGCGCCTGACGTAGCCGCCATCGGGATCGAAGTTGCGTCCCTGGGTGGTGGGGTTGAAGACCCGGAAATAGGGCGCCGCGTCCGTGCCCGAGCCGGCGACCCACTGCCAGCCGTGCTGGTTGGAGGCGAGGTCGCCGTCGATGAGGTGCTCCATGAAGTGGCGGGCGCCGTGCTGCCACTCCAGGTGGAGGTCCTTGACCAGGAAGCTGGCAACGATCATCCGGACCCGGTTGTGCATCCAGCCGGTGGCGCGGAGCTGTCGCATCCCGGCGTCGACGATGGGGAAGCCGGTCCGACCCTCCTTCCAGGCGTCGAGCAGCGGCCCCGGCTCGTCGTAGTCCATGGCCGCGAACTCCGGGCGGAGGTAGTCGCGAGCGGTGTGGGGGTGGTGGAACAGCACGTCGGCATAGAACTCGCGCCAGGCGAGCTCGGAGCGATAGGTCGCGGCGCCCTTGCTCCGCCGATGCCCGAGGTCCGCCAGCAGGGTCCGGGGGTGGATCTCGCCCCAGCGGAGCGCGGGGGAGAGCCGCGAGGTGCTGTCGATGTCGGGGCGGTTGCGGTCGTCGGCATAGCCGTCGAGCCGCTCGGCGACGAAGTCCTCCCACCGCTCCCGGGCCGCCGTCTCGCCGACGGACGGAGGCGTCATCCCCGCGGGCCAGTCGGCCGTCGGCAGGCCCTCGCTGCGGCGCAGGCGGAGCCACTCGCCGGCGGTGGGGGCGCCGACGGGGCCGCGCCAGCCGTGCTCGGCCCAGGCCTTGGAGAACGGGGTGAACACCCGATAGGGCTCGCCGGACTGGTTGAGCACCCGGCCCGGCGCGACGGCGTACGGCGAACCCGTGCGGGTCACCTCGATGCCCACCTCGCCCAGCGCGGCCTCGACGGCGTCGTCGCGGCGCCGGCCGTAGGGGCCGTAGTCGGCCGCGAGGTGGACCCGGTCGGCGCCCACCTCGCGCGCGGCGTCGACGACGAGGCGCGCCGGATCGCCGGACGCGATGGCAAGGCCGCCGCCGAGCGTGCGCAGATCGGCATCGAGCGAGCGCAACGACGCGCTGAGATAGGCGCGCCGAGCGGCCCCCGACGCGCGCCACAGCCGCGGATCGACCACGAAGAGGGGGAGCACAGGGCCGTCGTCGAGCGCCGCCAGCAAGGCGGGGTTGTCACCGAGGCGCAGGTCCCGGCGGAACCACAGGAGCGACGTCACCGCACCCACTGTGCCACGCACCGAAGGGGCGTCGTGCCTCCCGAGGTGCAATACGTCACAATGTGCGGGTGAGCGACCTCATCGACACCACTGAGATGTACCTGCGCACCATCTATGAGCTGGTGGAGGAGGGCATCACGCCGCTGCGCGCGCGGATCGCGGAGAGGCTCCACCAGTCCGGTCCGACCGTCTCCCAGACGGTCGCGCGCATGGAGCGCGACGGTCTCGTGACGGTCGAGGGTGACCGCCACCTCGAGCTGACCGACGAGGGCACCCGCCTCGCCACCAGGGTGATGCGCAAGCACCGGCTCGCCGAGCGGCTGCTGGTCGACGTCATCGGTCTGGAGTGGGAGCACGTCCACGCCGAGGCCTGTCGCTGGGAGCACGTGATGTCCGAGGCCGTCGAGAAGCGCCTGCTCGCGATCCTCGACAACCCGTCTGAGTCTCCCTATGGCAACCCGATCCCGGGGCTCGACGAGCTCGGCCACGAGGCGGGCGAGGACTTCATGGACGGCGTCGAGCCGATCTCCCGGCTGGCCCGCACCGACGAGGCCATGCTGGTCATCCGCCGCATCGCCGAGGAGCTCCAGAAGGACGAGCGCCTGATGGGCACGCTGCGCCGGGTCGGCGCCGTGCCCGACCGCACCGTCTCGGTGGTCGCCACCGAGGACGGCATCAAGATCGCGTCGGGCGGCGAGTCGGCCGAGATCGACTTCGAGGTCGCCGACCACATCTTCGCCAAGCGCTCCAGCCGCTGACCGGGGCCGGCTCTGCCGCTGCGGGGCCGGGCTCACACCACGGTGAGGTCGAAGTCGCCGTACGCCGCCAGCACGTCGGCGTAGTGCCGGCGCTGCTCGGCCGTGGGCTCGACGAGCGGCAGCGGGCTGGGCCTCACGCCGTGGTGGCGGAAGCCGATGACCTTGACGCGCAGACGCGGGTCGACCTCGGCCAGCCAACGGCCGGTCGCGGCGACCAGGTCGTCGGCGTCGTTGATGCCCGGCAGCATGAGGAGCCGGACCTCATGGAGCCGGCCGGCGGTCGCCAGCAACCGGATCGACGCCAGCACGGCATCGTTGGGCTGACCCGTCATGCGGCGGTGGATCTCGGGGTCGAGGCACTTGAGGTCGACCATGACCCCGTCGGTGACCGGGAGCAGCCGCTCCCACACCTGCGGCGACGTGTCGCCGTTGGAGTCGATGAAGCAGGTCAGCCCCGCCGTGGCGGGGTCCTGCCGGATCGCGGTGAACAGCTCGGCGACGAACCCCGGCTGCTGGGTGGCCTCGCCGCCGCTGACCGTCACCCCCGAGAGGAACGGCGCCGCGAGCCGGATGCGCCCCAGCAGGTCGGCCACCGTTCGGGTGCGCGCCTTGGGGGTGGAGTCGTGGGGGCAGGCGTCGATGCACGCGTCGCCACCGGTGCAGCGGGCCTCGTCCCAGCGCATCCGGCCGAGGTCGAAGGTCAGCGCTCCGCTCGGGCAGGCCGGGACGCAGGCGCCGCAGTCGATGCAGGGCTGGATGGTGTAGGGGTTGTGGCAGGCCACGCAGTTGAACGAGCAGCCCTGGAGGAAGACCACGAACCGGTTGCCCGGCCCGTCGACCGGAGAGAACTCGATGGTGTCGGTGACCAGGCCGGTGGCGTCATGGCCCGGGCCGGTGGCGGGGGGTGTGGTCATGCCTCCGGCGTCGTCCCGGCGGCCAGCTCGCGGGCGGCGACCCGCTTGACGTTGCGCTCGGTGAGGTGGAAGTTGCGCTCGGCACCGGCCGCCAGGAAGTCGCTGCCGTGGCGGGCGCCGACGTTGTCGATGTCGACCAGGTCGCACTTGCGCACGAGGTAGCCGGTGATGCGGATGAACTCGTTGGAGTCGAGGTTGAAGGTGTAGTCGCGCATCCCCACCCGGAACGCGCCGCGGATGATGTCGACCATCGCCTGGGGGTTGCGCACCGCTGTCTCGTCGACGTGGAAGATGTCGCTGACGCCCGACGCGAACAGGCGGTGGTGGGGGGCGCAGACGGTGATGTGCTCGCGCATGTCCGGCTCCTCGCCCACCGGGATCCGCGTCCCTGCCGTGACGTCGTGGTCGAGGTCGATGCCGCTCTGCGAGTGGAGGTAGGCGCGCCCGCCGCCGCCGTCGCAGTAGGGGAGCGGCCGGGCCGCGACCAGCTCGGCGACCCGCTCGATGATCCGGTAGCCCACCTCGTTGGCGGCCTCGTCGTGGCCGTAGCGAGCGTCGCGGCCCTCGTGGTCCATGAGCAGGTTGACGGCCTCGGCCAGGCCGAAGACGCCGAACATGGCGGAGAACCGGTCGAGCGAGATGAGCCCCTCGGCCACCAACCAGCTGTGCTCATAGAACCGCTGCTGCTCGACCAGCGAGCGGATCCGGGCCTCCATCAGCTCGGCGGTCAGCTCGACATAGGTCGGAAGCGTGGTGGCCAGGAAGCCGTCGACGCCACCTTCGTGACGCAGCGCCACCTCCTTGAGGTTGATCCGCGACAGGGTGTGGGAGCCGCCGCCGATCTTGAGGGAGTTGTAGCAGCTGACCGAGGCGTAGTCCTCGCCGTGGTCGCCGACCATCATGGGGTGGTTGACGAAGTGGGGCTTGCCGGTCTCGAAGACGGTGAGGACGCCGTCCTCGATCAAGCTGTCCGGGGTCCGCTCGGGATCCACCTTGAGAGTGATGTTGGGGACCACCTGACGCAGCGACCGCTCGACGCGGAAGATCGAACGCGCGATGCGGCTGTCCTCGGGGCCGAGGTCGGTGTGGGTGAAGGCGTCGGGCAACAGCCGGTCGACGCGGATCCAGAAGCGGCGCAGCTCGGTGTCGAGCTCGTCGTCGCTGATCTCGTCGGTGACGAAGGGGGCGAGCAGCTTGTCGAGGTCGCCGAGATAGACCGGGTAGGTCGTCACGGACGGCACGTGGCCATAGAGGATCGTGAGGAAGGACAGCGCCTCCGCCAGGGTCGTGGGCGGCTCGAGCTCGAGGAACGCGCTGCCGTTGCGCAGTGCCACGGCATAGTCGGGCAGCACGTAGCGCGGGGCATAGGGGCGGTTGCCCTCGTACATGTCGCAGATGACCCGCTTGTCGAGCGCCTCGCGGCAGGCCTCGGACAGCTCGGGATAGGGCATCGCGTTGACCGCGAGCGCCGCGAGCTGGCGCAGCCGCTGGTCATAGGTCAGGGTCGGCGAGGTCAGCACGGCCTCGACCTGGGCGCGGAACTCGGTCATCTCCACGCTGCTGAATCTACGCCTGTGCGGGCTCCGGTGGCCGACTGAGGCGGACCTTGCCGAGGTCGGCGAGGAACTCGCTGCAACCGGCCTCGAGGCGGTACGTCGCCAGCGCGTCCCCGCGGGTGGCACCGCGGTTGACGATGACGATCGGCGTGCCCTGGGTGGCCGCCCGCTTGACGAAGCGCAGCCCGCTCATCACGGTCAGCGACGACCCGACGACGAGCAGCGCACCGCCGACCTCGGGCAGGTCGTCCACGGCGGCGTAGCAGCGCTCGACCCGTTCGTCCGGAACGTTCTCGCCGAAGAACACGACGTGGGGCTTGAGCGCGCCCCCGCACTCCTCGCAGGCGGCCACGACGAAGTCAGCCGTGGTGTCGAGCTCGACGTCGCCGTCCGGGCGCGCCGGCGCGTGGGCGGCGCCGTCGAGGAACCCCGGGTTGAGCGCGGCGAGGCGCTGTTGGAGGCGCTCGCGCGAGGAGACCGCGCGGCAGCCCAGGCACACGACCTCGGCGATGCGGCCGTGCAGCGCCACGAGGCGCGCGGTGCCGGCACGTTCATGGAGGCCGTCGACGTTCTGGGTGATCACCAGGTCGGGCGCGATGGCGGCGAGGGCGCGATGCCCGGCATTGGGCTCCGCCCCGCCCATCGTCGACCAGCCGACATAGGCGCGGGCCCAGTAGCGCTGCTGGGCGGCCGGGCCCGAACAGAACTCCTGGAAGGTCATCGGGGTCCGGGCGGGCCGTCCCGGGCCGCGGTAGTCGGGGATCCCGGAGTCGGTGCTCAGCCCCGCCCCGGTCAGCACGACCAGGGGCCGCGACGCCAGCAGTGCGAGCGCCGCCGCGTGGCTCCCCGCGGGGAGCTCCTCCGGGGGTGCCGTCAGCAGGTCACCGGGCATAGCGTGACTCGGCGCGCGCCCGGGCCTTGGCGGCCTCGACCTCCCGGTCCTTGGGCGGCGCAGTGGTCACCAGCGCGTCCAGCAGGTGCTGGGTCACGTGGGCGATCTCCGCGACGGCGGCGTCGAAGGCAGCCTGGTTGGCCTGGGACGGGTGGGTGGCCCCGCTGACCTTGCGGACATACTGCAGCGCCGCGGCCTGCACCTCCTGGGAGGTGGCCGGCGGCTCGAAGTTGTGGAGCGTTCGGATGTTGCGGCACATGCGGGTGAGCCTACGTGCCACGTCGGCCATGACGGGTCACCTGGGACGATGGGCGCATGGCTGACGCCCGCGCGGACCGTGACCTCGACCTCGTGCTCTTCGGGGCCACCGGCTTCACCGGTGGTCTGACGGCGGACTACCTCGCCGACCACGCCCCCGACGGGATGCGCTGGGCCCTGGCGGGCCGTAGCCCCGTCAAGCTGGCCGCCGTACGCGACCGGCTCGCCGCCCGATCACCCGCCTGTGCCGATCTCGAGCTGATCACCGTCGACATCGCCGACACCGAGACGCTGGCCCAGGTGGCCGCACGCACGCGGGTCGTGATCACGACGGTCGGCCCCTACCTGACCTATGGCGAGCCGATGGTCGCCGCCTGCGCGCAGGCGGGCACCGACTATGTCGACCTCACCGGCGAGCCCGAGTTCGTCGACCGGATGTGGCTGGCGCACCACGCGACGGCGGTGAAGTCGGGGGCTCGGCTCGTGCACGCCTGCGGGTTCGACTCGGTGCCCCACGACCTCGGAGCGTTCTTCACCGTGGCGCGGTTGAGTCCCGACCTCCCGATCAGGCTCCGCGGGGTGGTGCGCTCGAGCGGCACCTTCTCCGGTGGCACGTTCCACTCCGCGATGACGGCCATGTCGCGAGGCCGCGAGATGAAGGAGGCCTCGAGGACTCGTCGACAGCTGGAGTCGGCGCCCGGACAGACCCGCTATTCACGGTCCGTGCCTGGCAAGCCTCACCGTGACCCCCTGCTCGGCTACTACCTCCTGCCGTTGCCCACGATCGACCCCCTGATCGTCGCCAGGAGCGCAGCGGCCCTGCCGTCGTACGGCTCGGAGTTCCGCTACTCCCACTTCGCCGGGACCAAGACGCTCAGGTATGCCGCCGGTGGGGCGGCCGCCGTGGGCCTCCTCGGGATCGCCGCGCGCATCGAGCTGGCGCGAGACCTGCTGTTGGGGCGCGTGCCCGCCGGGACGGGCCCGGACGAGGAACGACGTGAGCGTTCCTGGTTCACCGTCGACTTCGTGGCCGAGCAGAGTGATCCGAACCTGCCCCATGGCAAGCCGACGATCGTCCACACGCGGGTGTCGGGCGGCGACCCCGGCTATACCGAGACGGCCAAGATGCTCGCGGAGTCGGCGCTGTGTCTGGCCTTCGACGACAACCCGCCGACGGCGGGCCAGGTGACGACGGCGCAGGCCATGGGGGATCACCTGCTCGACCGGCTGCAGCGCGCGGGCATCGGGTTCGAGGTCGTCAACGATCGGTGACCACTGGGCCCTCTGGGACTGGTGTTACTTGAGGGGCTGGTGGGTCTTCCAGAAACGAGGACGGGCGCCCGATGCCCTCCCTACGCTGAAATTTGACCCCCCTTCCGCCGCTCACCCACGGGACGGATTGTCGTGACCCCCACCTCACCCCGCTTGCTCGCGTTCGTCGCCGCGGTCGCCACCGCCGCGCTCGCCCTCCCCACGAGCACCGCGCTCGCCTCCCCCTCCGCCGACAAGGGCGCGGCGTCGTTCCCGCAGACCACCGGGAAGCACCCGCGCACCGAGATCATGTGGAACAACGTCGTCCCGCTCAAGAACCAGTCCCAGATCGTCGTCGACGAGTGGGGCCTGCGCTACATGTCGGGCCAGCAGAACAGCCACCTCACGATCACCTACACCGACAGCGGGCAGCTGCTCTTCACCGACACGGGGACCGCGTCGTGGCGCAGGCTCCCGGCCGAGTGCGCCAAGCACAAGGTCAACGTGGGGATCGAGGCCCTGTGCGACGTGCCCGCCGCCTTCGTCGACGCGCACACCATGTTCGTCGAGGTGTGGCCGCGGTTGGGCAACGACTGGGTCGACGGCTCGAGCCTCCCCGCCAAGTTCCGCCTGTGGGCCCTGGTCGACAAGGGGCGCGACACCGTCTACGGCGGTGCCGGTGACGACTTCGCCAACGGCTACAAGGGCGTCGACAGGTTCTATGGCGGACCGGGCGACGACTGGTTCCGGGGCGGTCTCGACGAGGACGTTCTCGTCGGTGACGCCGGCAACGACTACCTGGTCTCCACCGACCAGGACGACGACCTCGACGGCGGGCCCGGGGCGGATGGACTCTATTGCGGCAACGGCCGCGACACCGCCACCACCGACTCCAGCGACATCGTGCGCTTCTGCGAGGTCGTGCACTGACCCTCGGCGGTCGGCCGACAACGTGCCTTCGGCCCCGCTTGGTCCTCCCGCGGACGGGGCTCGGTTCGTACTGACGCGCGTCTGCTGACAAGATGGCCCCGGCCGGCCGGCGTTCCCACGACGACGCCGACCCAGGCCCGCCCCAGTAGCTCAGTGGATAGAGCAGCCGCCTCCTAAGCGAAAGGTCGCCAGTTCGACTCTGGCCTGGGGCACCGTGGTGTCGCCTTGCTCACGATCGCCCCGGATGTCACGGTTTCACGGCGCTCCCGCGAGAAGATGTCGAGCGGGAGCGGTCAGTAAAAGCAAATCCTGTTAGCGTCCCGCTGACCGCCTGACCGGCGGCGGTCCGGAGCGTCAAGGAGTCACGGGTTGACAGAGTGGCCGTTGACCTCGGATGTGGCGAGGCAACGGATCGTCGAACGCAGTGAGACGATCGCCCGGGTCAAGCAGGTGGCCCGCCGTCACCTCGTCGAGCACGGCGTCGCCGGCGTCCAGCTCCCGGCCATCGCCCGTGAGCTGTCGATGCCCGTCATCGAGATGTCCAAGTACGTCGCCAGCCTCGACGCCCTCCTCGTCGAGCTCGTCGCCGATCTCTGGGGCGAGCTGGCCGACGCCATCGAGGAAGCGACCCTCGTCTCCTCGGTGATGATCTGGGACCGCCTGGTCGACGGCGCCCGGGCACTGCGGCGCTGGGCGATCACCTACCCCCAGGAGTTCCGGCTGCTGTTCGGCATCTCCAACCCGGCCGCGACGGTGTTGCCGGACGCGCCGTACGTCATGTCCGGGCACCGCTTCGGTGACGCCTTCGGCGTGCTGTTCGTCGAGCTCTGGGAGACCCGGGGCTTCCCGACCGACCCGCTCGAGCCCGAGCTCGAGGAGGCGATGCGGCAGTACTCGGAACGGGTGGGCCTGCCGCTGCCACCCGAGGCCGTCGCCGTCTTCGTCGGCTGCTGGACCCGGCTCTATGGCGCGATCACCCTCGACGTCCTCGGCCATGTGTCGTTGAGTGCCCACAACGCCGAGCGGCTCTTCGAGCGTGAGCTGGTGTCGATCGGCATCGCGTTGGGCGCCACGGCCGACGACCTGCTGCCGCGGACGGATCGCCCTGCCGATGTCCTGCCCCCCGCGCAGGACACCGCCAGGGCCTAGCCCGCAGGGCAGCTCCCGTCAGCCGACCGGCTCGAGCTCCGTCACCGGACGGGTGCCGCCGAGGGTCGAGTCGCCCTCGCGGATGCCGTAGCGCTCCCACCACCGCGCCAGCGGTCCCGGGGCCCACCAGTTCCAGCGGCCCAGCAGCCGCATGGTCGCCGGCACCAGCAGCGCCCGGACCAGGGTCGCGTCCACGAGGATCGCGACGGTGAGCCCGACGCCGATCATCGCGATGAAGGTGATGCCGGAGCTGGCGAAGGCGCCGACGACGATCACGATGAGCAGCGCTGCGCTGGTGATGATCCGGCCGGTGCGCTGCAGGCCCCGGGCCACGGCTCGGCTGTTGTCGCCGGTGAGGTCCCACTCCTCGCGGATCCGCGACAGCAGGAAGACCTCGTAGTCCATCGACAGCCCGAACGCCATCGCGAAGATCAGCACCGGCTGGGTGGCCTCGAGATAACCGGTGCTGGTGAAGCCCAGCAGTCCGGCGAGGTGGCCCTCCTGGAAGCCCCAGACCAGCACGCCGAAGGTCGCCGACAGCGACAGCATGTTCATCACGATCGCCTTGAGCGGCAGGACCACGGATCCGAAGGCCAGGAACAGCAGCACGAACATCGTGGTCGCGAGATAGAGCAGCACCCACGGCAGCCGGTCGGCCACCGACGACAGCAGGTCGACCTGGCTCGCCGACATCCCGCCGACCAGCACCTCGGCGCCGGGTGGGGGTGCCACGTCGCGCAGCGCCGTCACCAGGTCGAGGTTGGCCCGCTCCTGGGCCTCGCCCTGCGAGGTGACGACGACGTGGGCGGTGCCGGCCTCGGCGCGGCTGACCTCGGCGGTGACCACGCCGGGGACGGCGCGCAGCGCCGCGACGTACGGCGTCAGGGCGGCGTCGTCGGCACCCCGGACGACGATGTCGATCGGGTTCCCGGCGTTGCCGGCGCCGAAGTCCTGGCTCATCGCCTCGTCGGCGACGCGGCTCTCGGTGCCTGCGGGCAGCACGCGGGCGTCGATCCCACCGAAGGTGACGCGGAGGAAGGGCAGGCCGAGCACCACCAGGATGGCGACGACGGCGGCCAGGACCGGGAGCGGGCGGCGCATCACGGCCGTCGCAAGGCGTGCCCAGGCGCCCTGCTCGGCATCGGCGGTGCGGGCGGTCGACCGTCGTGTCCAGGGGAGGGGCACGCGCAGCGCGTCGACCCGGTGGCCCAGGACCGACAGGAGGGCGGGCAGCACGGTCAGTGCCGAGACCATGGCGACGATGACCGAGAAGATGCCGCCATAGCCCATCGAGCGCAGGAAGTTCTGCGGGAACAACAACAGAGCGGACAGGGCCACGGCCACCGTGACGCCGGAGAAGGCGACGGTGCGACCGGCGGTGGCCACCGTGACCGCAACGGCGTCCTCGACCCCACGGCCGGCGTGCAGCTCCTCACGGAAGCGGGACACGACGAACAGGGCATAGTCGATGGCCAGTCCGAGCCCGAGCATCGTGACGATGTTGACCGAGAAGATCGAGACATCGGTGACCGTCGTGAGCAGCCGGAGGCCGGTGAAGGCGCCGAGGATGGCCAGCCCGCCGATCGCGAGGGGCAGGGACCCGGCGGCCATCGAGCCGAAGACGAGCACGAGCAGGACCACGAGCACCGGCGTGGAGATCGACTCGGCCCGGGCGATGTCGGCGGAGACCTGCTCGTTGACATCGGCCGCGATGGGGACGGGGCCACCCCGCAGGGTGGTGAGCCCCGCTGCCTTGAGGTCGTCGGCGATCCGCTCGTAGGCGTCGGTCCGAGACTGCTCGTCGGCGCCCGCGAGCTGGAGCGCGGCATAGGTCTCCTGCCGGTCACCGGACACGAACAGGTCGGCCCCGGTCGACCAGTAGGACGTGACCGCGACGACGTCCTCGCCCGGAAGGCCGTCGAGCACGGTGGTCACGGCGTCGGCGAAGGCGGGGTCGTCGACGGTGAGGTCGGAGCCCTCGGGTGCCCGATAGACGACCACCACATCGGTGGCCTGGCGACCCAGGTCCTGCTCGAGGGCGGTCACGGCTCGGGCCGACTCGCTGTGGGGGTCCTCGAAGCCACCGGTCTGGAGGCGGCCGAACACCGAGGTGCCCCAGATGCCGGCGGCGGCGATGAACGCTGCGGCGAGGACGAGGACGAGGATGCGGCGGCGATACATCAGCCGGCCGAGTCGCTGGAAGATCATGGTGGTTCCCCCTGGGGTGGCGTCGTGGCGGTCGTCGTGGTCGTCGGGGGAGTAGGCTCCTCCCGAAGAGCGAACGGTGTTAACGTTTACGGCGATAACATCGCAAACGGTGTTAACCTTGTCAAGGGGGTTCACGGATGCCGACGCAGCAGGCGGCCCCGACGCGACGCGAACGAGCGCGCGCTCAGACCGTCGCCGAGATCAAGGCGGCCGCGCGGCGCCACCTCGTCGACCACGGCGTCGAGGGAGTGCAGCTGCGGGCCATCGCGCGCGACCTCGGCATGACCGCCCCCGCCCTCTATCGCTACTTCGAGAGCCACGAGGCGCTGCTGACCGCCCTAGTCGTCGACCTCTACGGCGAGCTCGCCGACGTCGTCGAGCAGGCGGCCGAGGCCGTTCGCGAGGAGGGGCCCTGGGAGCGCCTCGGCGAGGCCGCCCGCGCCTTCCGGCGCTGGTCGGTGACCCATCCGCGGGAGTTCACGCTGCTGTTCGGCAGTCCGATCCCCGGGGTCGGGATCGCGCCGGACAGTCCGGAGAAGGCCTCGGGCCAGCGGTTCGGCCAGGCGTTCGGCCGGCTCTTCGCCGAGCTCTGGGCCGCCAAGCCGTTCCCGCCGGAGGAGCTCGACCCCAGGCTCGAGCAGGCGCTCCAGGACTATGCCGAGCATGTCGGGGTGGACATGCCGCCCCCCGCGCTGGTCGCGTTCGTGAGCGGGTGGGTCAGGCTCTATGGCGCCGTGACCATGGAGGTCTTCGGTCACGTGTCGTTCGTGCTGACCGACGCCGAGCCGCTCTTCGAGCGCGAGCTCGTCAACATCGCCCGTGAGCTCGGCGCGTTCGACGACTGAGCGTCGTACGGCTTGGGTCGGCGCCGTTGCGGGGGAGCGCTGCTGCTGGTTCACCAAGGTAGGAAGGTGAAGCCGCACTTACCTGGCGGAATTCACCTAGGGAGGTGAGGGTTCGCCCACCTACCTTGGTGAACCGTCACCACGCCGTACGCCGCGCCCGCCGGCCTCAGTCCTCCCCGTGCAGCAGGCCGGCATAGGCCCGCTCGAGCCCGAGCACGAGCCAGTCGTGGGGCATGTCGGGCTGGGTGACGGCCAGGCTCGCGAACCCGTGGACGACACCCCAGAGGGCGAACGCGGTGAGGTTGGGGTCACCGACCGGGACGCCGGCCTCGCGGGCGCGACGCAGGTCGGCGACCAGGCTGCCCAGGCCGGGGACCCCGCTCAGGTCGGGGAAGCCGTCGGGCCCGATCGGAGGTGGGTCGTCGGCGACGTCGAGGGGGGTCATGAAGAGGTGGCGATAGGCGGCGGGGTGCTCGCGTGCCCACGTGATGTAGGCGTCGCCGCGGGCCCCCAGGTCGCTGAGGGCGTCGTCGCTGTGGGGCGTCGCGGCGTCGAGGTCGGCCGCGAAGGCGGCGTACTCGATCCGGCAGGCCTCCGACAGCAGCGACTCCTTGGTGGGGAAGTAGTAGTAGAGGGCTGGCGGCGTACAGCCGACGGCAGTGACGACCGCGTCGATCGAGACCAGGGCCGGGTCGCTGCGCTCGTGGAGGAGGTCGATCGTGGCCGCGAGGATCCGCTCCCGGAGCTCCCCCTTCGGTCGCCGCGACACGGTGCCCACTTTCCCTCTATAGTGCTACTAGGTTAGTGTCACTATAGAACACCGTCTCGGATCTCGCGGAGGAGTTGCGCATGTCGGACCAGACCCTCGTCGTCAGCGGCCTGGCCAAGTCCTATGGAGACCTCCAGGCAGTCTCCGACCTCAGTTTCGAGGTGGCCCCGGGAGAGACGTTCGGGCTGCTGGGGCCCAACGGCGCCGGCAAGACCACGAGCATCTCGATGATCTGCGGCCTGCTCGCGCCCGATGCCGGGTCGATCGCTGTCGAGGGCGTTCACATCCGGCCCGGCTCGATCGCCGGGCGCGAGCTGATCGGGTACGTCCCCCAGGAGCTGGCCCTCTATCCCGACCTCAGCGGCCAGGAGAACCTCTTGTTCTTCGGGCGCCTCTATGGCCTGCGCGGCGCCGAGGCCAAGAGCCGGATCGGCGAGACGCTCGAGATGGTCGGTCTCACCGACCGAGCCGGCGACAAGGTCAGCGAATACTCCGGTGGCATGCAGCGCCGGCTCAACATCGCGGCCGGACTGCTCCACCGCCCCAAGCTGCTCATCCTCGACGAACCCACGGTCGGCATCGACCCCCAGAGCCGCAACGCGATCCTCGAGGCCGTGGCGATGCTGGGTGACCAGGGGATGAGCGTCCTCTACACCACCCACTACATGGAGGAGGCCGAGCGGCTGTGCCGCCGGGTCGGCATCGTCGACCATGGCCGCATGCTCGCCTGCGGCACCCGCCGCGAGCTCGTGGCGCTCGTCGACCAGCACGACCAGGTCACCATCACGCTGACCGGCAACGCCGCCGCCGCGCGCACCGCCCTCGCCGCTGTCGACGCCGTGGTCGACGTGACGGCCACCGACGACCGCACGCTGACCTGCATGGTCGAGCAGGCCTCGGCCCACCTGCCCCAGCTCGTCGGCGCCGTGGCCTCGGCCGGCGGCGAGATCGCCGACCTGACCGTGGCCGAACCATCGCTGGACTCGGTGTTCCTCCACATCACCGGAACGGCGCTGAGGGACTGACATGCACATCGCGACCCTCTTCTGGCGCGACCTGCGCGCCCGCCTCCGGGACCGTTCGGCACTCGTGCTCGCGGTGCTGGCCCCCGCGGCCCTGATGACCGTGCTGTCGTTCCTGTCCAACGGCCCCGATGTCGAGCAGATCCCGGTCGGCGTGGTCGCCGGGGTCGACCAGCTCTCGTCGGCCCTCCAGCAGGGCCCGCTGGCCGCGCTCGAGTCCGACGAGACGCTCAAGGTCAGGCCCTACGCCGACGAGGACGCCCTGCGGGCAGCGGTCGAGGACGGCGACATCGACGCCGGCGTCGTGGTCGCCGCCGACGGCACTGCCATCACCGTGCTCGCCGATCCCGGTGCGCCGATCGCCTCGGCCATCCTTCAGGCCGTCAGCCGGTCCACAGCGATCACCGTCGACGGGGTCGGCCACGCGGTGGTCGCCGAGCAGCAGCTCGGTGGCTCGACGTCGCCGGAGCAGGTCGCCCAGGCCGTGGTGGGCAGTCCGGCGACCGCCGAGATGGCCGACGCCAGCCAGAGCGCCGACGGGATCGACCCCAAGACCCAGGTCGCCGCCGGCATGGCCACGTTCTTCCTGTTCTTCACCGTTCAGTTCGGTGTACTGGGGCTTTTGGAGGAGCGGCGCGTCGGCACGCTGCCCCGCATCCTGGCCGCGCCCGTGCCGCCGTGGCAGGTCGTCGCCTCCAAGGTGCTGGTGAGCCTGGCCATCGGGCTCGCCTCGATGACCTTCCTCGTCCTGTTCGCCACGCTGCTCCTCGGCGCGTCGTTCGGCAGCCCCCTCGGGGTCGGCCTGCTCGTCGTGGGAGGCGTGCTCGCGGCGGTCTCGACCGCGTCCTTCGTCGTGGGCACCGCGCGTACGGCGGAGCAGGCGGGCGCGATCCAGGCCGGCGTCGCCCTCGTGCTCGGCATCCTCGGCGGCTCGTTCTTCTCGATGGCGCGGTCCGGCGGGATCGCCGCCGTGGCCACCAAGTTGACGCCGCACTACTGGTTCAACGAGGGCCTGGTGCGGATGACGGGCGGTCAGGGCTGGACGGCGGCACTGCTGCCGTTCGGGATCCTCCTGCTCTTCGCGGTGGTGGTCGGCGTACCCGGCCTGCTCCTCGCCGGGCGGAGGGTGCGGCCGTGAACGCCGTCGCCGCCATCGTCCGCGCCAATCTCAAGCGGCTCTTCTCCGACCGGTCCAACCTGTTCTTCCTGGTCGTGCTGCCGCTGCTGATCGTGTTCTCCCTCGGCGTCGCCATCGGTGGTTCGGTGGGTGACTACAAGGTCGGGGTCGTCGATCCCCACCCGACCGACCTCAGCCGCGCCGTCACCGCGCGGCTCGAGGCGACCGCCAACGTCACCGTGGTGCGGGTCTCCGACGCCGGTGCGCTGCGCGACGACGTCGCGCGTCGTACGCTCGACGGCGGCTGGGTGGTCGAGCCCGGTGCCGACGCCGGCGACCTCACCACCTTCGAGTGGTTCTCCTCCGGCACCGGCGACGACACCCAGCTGCGCACGATCGCCACATCGGCGATCGAAGAGGCCGGGGTGCGCGACCGCGTCGTCGCGGTGGTCGCCGACCAGACCGGGGCGTCGACCGATCAGGCGGCGGCCGCCGTCGACGCGGCCGCCTCCGCCTCCCCGAGCACGTCGGTCACGGTCGAGGAGGTCGGCGAGCCCGGCAACGAGGCCGCCAGCATCCGGGCCGTGCTCGCCGCCGGAGAGCTCACGCTCTTCATCTTCCTGGCGTCCGCCACCGGCGCGACCTATCTGCTCACCACACGGCTGCTCGGCGTCACCCGGCGGGTGCGAGCCGCGCCCGTACCGATCGCCCAGATCGTGACCGGCGAGGCGATCAGCCGCTTCGTGGTGGCGATGCTGCAGGCCGTGATCGTCTTCTTCGGGAGCATGCTGCTGTTCGGTGTCGACTGGCACGACCCCCTCGCGGTGTGGCTGCTGTGCGTCGCCATGTCGCTGGTCGGGACCGGAGTGGCGATGCTGCTCGGCACCCTCGGCCGGACCGAGCAGCAGGTCAGCGCGATCGGCTTGATGCTCTCGCTCGTGCTCGCCGCGCTGGGCGGCTCGATGCAGCCGCTGGAGTTCTTCCCCGACACGCTCCGTCGGGTGGCGTTCATCACGCCCCATGCGTGGATGAACGACGCCCTGTGGAAGATCCTCGTCGAGGGGGGCGGGCTCGGTCAGGTCTGGGTGTCACTCCTCGTCCTGACCCTGGCAGGCCTTGCCCTGCTGGGCTTGGCGTCCGCCGCCTTGGCCAAGTCGCTGCGCTGACCCCCTCACTAGACCCACGCCGAGTCGTCACATCCTGTGACGACTCGGCGTCGGTATCGCCGGAGCCTGTCGCCCTGGCAGCTGCGGTGGCCTGGTCCATCGGATCCGGTCGTTTTGCCTCTTGAGACGGCTGCGGCCCATCATTTGACGCGAGCACGTACTTTCGACGTACCCCCGCCGGGCGACCTGCGAGCGACCCTGAGGAAACGACTGCATGTCTGACGAGAGCAGGGTCGACGACCCTGTCGTCGACCCCCAGCCGTCCAACGGCGCTCCCAAGCGACGCGGCAAGATCAAGAAGCGCCACACCGTCGCCCGCGTCCTGACCGTCACCATCCTGGTGATGTCGATGGCCGTGGCGCTGTTCGTCGTCTATTCGTTCCGCCACCTCAGCGGCAACCTGACGACCGCCAACTATGAGGACCAGCTCGAGAACCGCCCCGACAAGGTCAAGGTCTCCGGGCCCGCCGAGCCGCTCAACATCCTGGTGATGGGCTCCGACACGCGCGCGGGCGAGGGCAACAACATCGACAACGAGACCGGCGGCGGCGGCTCCGACACGACGATCCTGATCCACCTGTCCGCCGACCGCGAGCACGCCTATGGCATCAGCATCCCGCGTGACTCGATGGTCGACCGGCCCGCCTGTGACCATGGGTCGATCCCGGCCGCGTCCTACCAGATGTGGAACGCCGCCTTCGCCATCGGCGGCCCCGGCTGCACGATGCAGCAGTTCGAACAGCTCACCGGCATCCGCATCGACCACTACGTCGTCGTCGACTTCAACGGCTTCCAGGGCATGGTCGACGCGATCGGCGGAGTCCAGGTCTGCGTGCCCGAGGAGATCAACGACCAGGCCCACGGCATCCACCTGCCGGCGGGGACCTATGACGTCAGCGGGCGGCAGGCGTTGTCCTATGTCCGACAGCGCTACGCCGTCGGCGACGGGTCCGACATCGGCCGGATGAAGCGCCAGCAGGCGTTCATCGCGTCGATGGCCAACAAGGTCATCTCGGCCGGGACTCTCTCGCGCCCCGACCGGCTGCTGCGCTTCCTCAACGCGGCGACGTCGTCCATCAAGGTCGACCGCGGCCTCGACAACGTCGGCAAGATCGCCAAGCTCGGCTACGAGTTCCGCCACATCAACCCGAGCAACATCCAGTTCCTCACCATCCCGTGGACCTGGGACCCCAACGACCCCAATCGCGTCGTGTGGGCCGCCCAGGCCGCCTCGGTCTGGACCAAGATCGCCAACGACGAGCCGCTCTCCAAGCGACTGACCGCCACGGCCATCAACGCCGCCAAGCCCCCGGGGGCGAGCGACGAGCCCGCCGACGACCCGGCCGATAGCGGTCGCCCGCCGCGCAGCCCGTCGTCCTCGCCGTCGCCCAGCAGCTCCGCGGCCACGGACGCCGCGGCCGCCGCCGGCCTCTGCACCTGAGCGCGATCGTGCCCGACGACGCGATGCCCGCCGACCCGGCAGAAGTTCTGCCGGGTGGATCCCAAGAACCCGCCGACCCGGCAGAAGTTCTGCCGGGTCGCGAGGAGCCGGAGTGGAAGCGGCGGCAACGGCTGGCGGCGGTCTTCGGTGACGTCCTGCCCGACCAGACCAGCGACGACCGCGACGGCGAGGCTCACCCTCCACCCGTCGAGGGTGAGTCAGCCTCGGACGCCTGGCTCCGGCGACAGGTACCCCCGCACCACGGCTGAGCCACCCCCTGCCTGTGGACAAATCTGGTTAGTACGGAAGGCAGGCTCTGCTGCCTTCCGTACTAACCAGATCTGTCCACAGGGGCGGGAAAAGGGACTGGCCCCGACCGGGGTGGTCGGGGCCAGTGCGGTGGAACGTGGGTGCGGGCGGTCAGCTCTTCTGGGCGGCCAGCAGGTCGCGGATCTCACTCAGCAGCTGGATGTCGGCCGGCGTGCCGGGCTCGGGGCTCGGGAAGTAGCGCTCCTTGGCCTTGGTGTAGGGAATCACGACGAAGAAGTAGACGACCGCAGCCAGGATCAGGAACGAGATGGTGGCATTGAGGAAGGCGCCGAAACTCTGCTCCTTGGTGCTGAAGATGTTCTCGGCGCTGGCCGGCATGAGGCCGGTCAGCCACTCGGTGAACTTGGTGACAACGGCCCCGAATGCCGTACCGATGATGACGGCGACGGCCAGGTCGACCAGATTGCCGCGCAGGATGAAGTTCTTGAACCCAGACATGGGGCTTGTCTCCTTCTAACGGGACCCCCCGGGAACCCGTCTAGACAACTGTGACGGCCTGAGCCTAGTCACTTCGCAGGTAGGTGAGGAGTTGCCCAACCTGTGACACCGCTACATCAACGGCGTCGTCGGGGTGCACCGCGAGCAACAACAGCCGTCCGGAGGCTGCCGGCCCCAGTGAGGCCGAGCCCAACCCGGACGCGCCCGATGGCTCGGCGGCGACGGCAGCCACGGTGGCATCGGCGGCGACGATCCCCGCCCCCGCGGAGCGGGAGCCCGTGGCCACCACGTCGATGACGTCGCCGGGTCGCAGCAGGTCGGCCGCCGCTGCATCGGGGAACCGGACGGGGACGAGCACCCGGTCCGGGAATCCTTCCCCGAGCCCCGGCCCGACGAGCCGGACATCCGTCACCGGCTCACCGCGCCGCAGCGGCGCGGCCAGGACCGACCCGGCCGGGGCCGCCGCGAGGCCGTCGGGCACCAGCGCGACCGGGACCTCGACGAGCTCGAGGTCGCCTCGGGTCACGACGGTGCCCGCCGCCAGGTCGCGGCTGGCCACCAGCATCTCGACGGTCGGGCCCGGAGGTGGGGAGACCTCGCGCAGCACGCCGAGCACGGCGATGGCGGCCAGCAGGGCTGCCAGCGAGCGCCGCCGCGCGAGGAGGGTACGACGGAGCACGCGACGTAGCCGGGCTGCCGCCGACCGGCCACGTGTCACCAGGGCGACAGGGGAGGGAGAGCTCACCCGGCGGAGGCTAGGTCAGCCGGACCCGGGGGGCGCGACGCTCTCCACAGGCGCCGGTGTGGGGGCTCAGCTGGCGACGGCTGTGGACGACGAGCCGCCCGAGCCGGAGCCCGACGAGGTGCTCGCGCCGGCGGACCCCGATGAGGAGTCCGACGAGCCCGAGGAGCCCGAGGAGCCCGAGGAGGACGTCGACGTCGACGTCGACGAGCTGGTGTCGCTCGCGGTCGAGGCGGACCGGCTGTCGGTGCGATAGAACCCGGAGCCCTTGAAGACCACGCCGACGGCGTTGAACACCTTGCGCAGCCGCCCGTCGCACTCGGGGCAGTGGGTCAGGGCGTCGTCGGAGAAGCTCTGGACCTGCTCGAAGGAGTGACCGCACTCGGTGCAGGCGTACTGATAAGTCGGCACGTGAACCCCTTGGCGCGTTTCCTGGGGCGCGAGGGGTTGGCACTCGCGCCGGGTGACTGCCAGATTCTACGGCACAATGGCCAGCACCATGAGCGACCAGCCCGTCCCGGACCCCGAGCCCACCCCCGCCGCCGCCCCCGGGCGCTGGCGACGGTTCCGCGGCCTGCCCTGGCCGGCCCGCTGGTCGGCGTACGTCGCGAGCGTGGTGGTGCTGGCCCTGGTCGCGGGCCTGGTGGCCGGCGTGGTGTTCGTCCGGCGCCCGTTCCCGCAGACGACCGGGACCATCGACCTGCCCGGCCTCAGCGCACCCGTCGAGGTGGTCCGCGACGCCTACGGCATCCCCCAGCTCTATGGCGACACCGTCGACGACCTGATGCGCGCCCAGGGCTATGTCCACGCGCAGGAGCGGTTCTTCGAGATGGACCTGCGGCGCCACATCACCGCGGGCCGGCTCTCGGAGCTGTTCGGGGAGTCGACCCTGGAGACCGACAAGGTGATCCGCACGATGGGCTGGCGCCGGATCGCCGAGCAGGAGGTGGCGCTGGTCTCGCCGCACACCCGCGAGCTGCTCCAGGCGTACGCCGACGGCGTGAACGCCTATCTCCACACCCACAGCCCGACCGAGATGGCGCTGCAGTACACCGTCCTCGGCCTGACCGGCCTCGACTACACCCCCGAGGACTGGACCCCCGCCGACTCGCTGGCGTGGCTGAAGGCGATGGCCTGGGACCTCGAGGGCAGCGCGTGGATCGAGCGGTTCCGCGTCCTGGCGGGCGTCAACCACACCGAGGCGGAGGTCGACGAGGTCGCCGGCGGCTACCCCTATGACCAGCACGCGCCGATCGTCACCGAGGGGGCCGTCGTGCGCGGCGCCTTCGACCAGTCCGCGCCAGCCGGCAGCCGCGACGCGGTCGGGCGGCCGGCCTACTCCCCGCGGGAGCGTCGCGCCCTGGCGGCGGTCCACACCGCTCTGGATGCCGTCCCCGAGACCCTGGGCCGCGGCTCCGGCATCGGCAGCAACTCCTGGGTGGTCAGCGGCGAGCACACCGACACCGGCGCGCCGATCCTGGCCAACGACCCGCACCTCGGCGTCAGCCAGCCCGGCATCTGGGTCCAGATGGGCCTCCACTGCCGCACGGTCAGCGACGAGTGCCCCCTCGACGTCGCCGGCTTCACGTTCTCGGGTTTCCCTGGCGTGATCATCGGCCACAACGCCGACATCGCGTGGGGCTTCACCAACCTGGGACCCGACGTGGCCGACTACTACCTCGAACGTGTCGTCGACGGCGACCAGTGGCAGTACGGCAAGCAGGTCCGCCCGCTCGCCGTACGCCGTGAAGTGATCAAGGTCCGTGGCGAGGACGACTTCGAGCTGGTCGTGCGCGAGACCGACCACGGGCCGTTGCTGTCGGATGTGTCCAGCGACCTGAGCACGGTCGGCGCCAACGCCGACATCGCCGGCGGCGGGACCGGTGACGGCAACATCGCGGTCGCGTTGCGGTGGACCGGCCTCCAGCCGACGACGACCGCCGACGCCGTGTTCGAGCTGAACACGGCCTCGGACTGGCAGCAGTTCCGCAAGGCCGCCGCCGACTTCGCCGTCCCGGCCCAGAACCTCGTCTATGCCGACACCTCCGGCCACATCGGCTACCAGACCCCCGGCCTGATCCCGATCCGCAAGCCCGGCAACGACGGCACGGGCCCCGTCGAGGGGTGGCGACCGCGCAACGACTGGACGGGCGACTACGTCCCGTTCGCGGCGCTGCCGTCCGCGTTCGATCCGGCCGACGGCTTCATCGTGACCGCCAACCAGGCGCCGATCGGCCCCGACTACCCGTTCTATCTGGGCGCCAGCTGGGACATGGGCTACCGCTCCCAGCGGATCCGTGACCTGCTCACCGGGCTGCTCGACGACGGCGGCACCGTGTCTGTCGAGGACATGGCCACGCTCCAGAACGACGACCTCAACCCGATGGCGGCGGTGCTCGTGCCGCACCTGCTCGAGATCGGCGACCTCGGGTCGCGCTACTACAACGACGGCCCCGACCTGCTCCGGTCCTGGGACTTCACCGAGGCGCCGGACAGTGCGGCGGCCGCCTATTTCAACGCCGTGTGGTCCAACCTGCTCCGGCTGACCTTCCACGACGAGCTGCGCGAGGCGATCCAGCCCGACGGCGGCGACTTCTGGTTCGCGGCGGTCCAGCGGCTGCTCAGCAAGCCCGGCGACGCGTGGTGGGACGACCGTGAGACCGAGGACGTCCGGGAGACCCGGGACGACATCCTGCGCCAGGCCATGCTCGACGCACGGGACGAGCTGACCCGCCGGATCGCTCGCGACTCCGAGGACTGGTCGTGGGGCCGGCTGCACCGCATGAACCTCAAGGAGCAGACGCTCGGCAGCTCCGGGGTCGGTCCGCTGGAGTGGATCTTCGACCGGCAGGGGCTCCCCGTGGCCGGCGGCACCTCGATCGTCAACGCCACGTCCTGGAACGCCGCCGAGGACTACACGGTCACGGCGGCGCCGTCGATGCGGATGGTGGTGTCGCTGGCCGACCTCGACGACTCACGGTGGATCAACCTCACCGGGGTCTCCGGCCACCCGTTCGACCGCCACTACGACGACCAGACCGACCTGTGGGTCGACGGCCGGACGCTGCCCTGGTCGTTCTCGAGCGACGCGGTCCACGATGCGGGTGAGGACGTGCTCACGCTCCGGCCGACGTCGGCAGACTGACCACGCCCGTCGGCGTCGCCGCCGCCGTCACCGGCCGGTCGTGCGGCTCGACCGGGACGTCGACGCCGAGCTCGTCGTCATAGACGAGCACGCAGGTGAAGGTGCCCACCGGCACCCGTGCCAGGGCTCGGTCATAGCAGCCGCCGCCCTTGCCGATCCGGAAGCCCTGCCACGAGACCGCCATCGCCGGCACCAGCACGACGTCGGGGGTCGCGATGGCGTCACGGCCCAACGGCGGCGTGGTCGGCTCCAGCAGGCCGAACCGCGCCGCGGCCAGCGACTCCGGGCCCTCATAGGCCGCCCAGTCCAGATCGAGGTCGCGCAGCGTGACCGGCAGCAGCACCCGCTTGCCGGCGGCGCGGAGCCGGTCGAGCAGCAGTGTCGTCCCGGGCTCGTTGCCCACGGACACGTACGCCGCCACGGTCGCGGCCCGTCGTACGGCGGGGTGGGCGAGGAGGACGTCGGCGATCCCCTCGGCCGCCGCACCGACCTCGGCGAGGGGGCGTCGCCGCCGGGCGGTGACGAGCTGGTCGCGCAGCGCGGTCTTGGCGAGGCGCGCCGAAGCGGAGAAGTCGTCGTCCGCGGAGGGGGACGATTGCAGGTCGGCCACGTGGCCAGCCTACGATCGGGGGTATGGCTAGTTCAGGCTTGAACCGAGCTCGGGACAAGATGGCGGCAGCCGGGATCGACCCCGTGGCGATCGACGTGTTCGCCCACTACTTCCGACTGCTGGAGCACGGCGAGACGGGGATGATCCCCGAGGCATCGATCGAGCCGTTGTCGATGGAGTCCCTGGCCGACGTCACCGTCAGCGACGAGGACGCGGCGAAGGCGATCCGGACCACCGCCGTGATCAAGCTGAACGGCGGCCTCGGCACCTCGATGGGCATGGAGCGCGCCAAGTCGCTGCTGTGTGTGCGCAGCGGGCTGTCGTTCCTCGACATCATCGCCCGCCAGACGCTCCACCTGCGTGAGCGCTACGACGCGCCGCTGCCGCTGATCTTCATGAACTCCTTCCGCACCAGTGCCGACACGATGGACGCCCTGGCCCGCTATGAGGACCTGGCGGTGCCGGGCCTGCCGCTGGAGTTCCTGCAGAGCAAGGAGCCCAAGCTCCTCACCAAGGACCTCACCCCCGTGAGCTGGCCCAAGGATCCCGAGCTCGAGTGGTGCCCGCCCGGGCACGGCGACATCTATCCCGCGATGGTCGGCACCGGCCTGCTCGACAAGCTCGCCGAGGCCGGCTTCGAGCGGGTCTTCGTGTCCAACTCCGACAACCTCGGCGCCGTCCCGGACGCCCGGGTCGCCGGCTGGTTCGCGACCAGCGGAGCCCCGTTCGCGATCGAGGCGGTGCAGCGGACCGCCTCGGACAAGAAGGGCGGCCACTTCGCGCGCCGCAAGGGCGATGGCCGCATCGTGCTGCGCGAGACCGCGCAGACCCCGGCCCACGACCAGCAGGCACTGGCCGACCTGACGCGCCACCGCTATGCGAGCACCAACAACATCTGGTTCGACATCGCCGCGATGCGCGAGACGCTCGCGGCCCGTCAGGGCGTGCTCGGGCTGCCGCTGATCCGCAACGTCAAGAACGTCGACCCGGCCGACCGGACCTCACCCGAGGTCATCCAGATCGAGACCGCCATCGGTGCCGCCATCGAGGTCTTCGAGGGGGCCCGCACGATCGAGGTCGGCCGCGACCGGTTCGTCCCGGTCAAGACGACCAACGATCTGCTGATCCTGCGCTCGGACGTCTATCAACTGGGTCAGGACTTCGTGATGGACCAGGTCTCCGACGAGCTTCCCTATGTCGAGCTGGACGCCGACTTCTACAAGTACGTCGTCGAGTTCGACAAGCGGTTCCCCGACGGGGCGCCCTCGCTGCGCAAGGCGACGTCGTTCAAGGTGGACGGAGACTGGACCTTCGGCCACGGCGTCAAGGTGATCGGTGACGTCGAGCTCGACAAGGAGGCCGGCGCCCAGCGCGTCGCCGAGGGAACGGTCCTCTCGGATGGCTGAGACCCCGGCTGGGGCGCCTCCCGAGGACCAGGGCCTGCTCCCGATCGAGTGGCTCGTCGAACGGATCCTCGACACCGTCCGTGAGCTGCCACCGATGCCGCAGCCGCTGATGGACACGTTGGGGCTGGCGTGCGCCGAGGACGTGCACTCGCCGATCGACCTGCCGCGCTTCGACAACTCCGCGATGGACGGCTATGCCGTCGTCCACGCCGACGTGGCCGACGCCTCGGAGGAGACGCCGGTCGCGCTCCCCGTCATCGGCGAGATCGGCGCCGGCCAGGCCAACCTGTTCGCGATGTCGCCCGGGTCGGCGGTCAAGATCATGACCGGCGCGCCGGTGCCGGCGGGCTGCGATGCCGTCGTGCCCTACGAGTGGACCGACCGGGGCGTGGCACGGGTCGAGATCACCCGGGCCCCCAAGGTCGGTGGCAGCATCCGTCGCGCTGGGGAGGACGTCCGCGAGGGCGACCTCCTCATCTCCCGCGACACCGTGCTGGGCCCGCGTCACCTCGGCCTGCTGGCCAACGTGGGCCGCGCCACGGTGCTGACCCGGCCGCGTCCCCGCGTCGTGGTCATCTCGACCGGGTCGGAGCTGCGCGACGCCGGGACCGAGCTGTCCCGCGACGCGATCTATGACGGCAACTCCTATCTCATCGCCGCCGCGGCCCGCGCCGCGGGCGCGATCGCCTATCGGGTCGGCATCGTGCCCGACGAGCCGCGAGCCTTCCTCGACGCCCTGTCCGACCAGCTCGTCCGTGCCGATCTGGTCGTCACCTCCGGCGGCGTCAGCCAGGGTGACTTCGACGTCGTCAAGGAGGCGCTCAAGCCCCTCGGCACCGTCTGGTTCGGCAAGATCGCGATGCAGCCCGGCAAGCCGCAGGGCTTCGGCGTCGTCGGCGAGGACGAGACCCCGATCTTCACCCTGCCCGGCAACCCGGTGTCGTCCTACATCTCCTTCGAGACCTTCGTGCTCCCGGCGCTGCGCAAGATGATGGGCAAGCAGCCCTATCAGCGACCGGTCGCCACGATGCGCCTGACCCGGGGCATCAGCTCGCCGATCGCGCGGCGTCAATACGTGCGCGCCACCTATGACGTGCGCAGCGTCACCCCGGTCGGGGGCTATGGCTCCCACCTCGTGGGCGACCTGGCCCAGGCCAACGCCCTCATCGTGGTGCCCGAGGACGTCACCTCGGTCGCCGCGGGGGAGCAGGTCGAGGTGCTCAAGCTCGACGAGGACTTCTGAGAGGCTGTCACCCATGGACCGCCTGACCCATGTGGACGAGACCGGGGCGGCGCGCATGGTCGACGTGTCCGGCAAGGACGTCACCGCGCGTACGGCGGTCGCGACCGGGCGGGTGCTCGTCGCGCCGCGCGTGGTCGAGCTGCTGCGCGGTGAGGGCGTGCCCAAGGGCGACGCCCTGGCGGTGGCCCGCGTCGCGGGGATCATGGGCGCCAAGCAGACGCCGACGCTGATCCCGTTGTGCCACCCGCTGGCGCTGTCGTCGGTCACCGTCGACCTCGCGGTCGCCGACGACGCCGTGGAGATCCGGGCGACGGTGACCACCACCGATCGCACCGGCGTCGAGATGGAGGCGCTCACCGCGGTCTCGGTCGCCGGGCTCACCGTCATCGACATGGTCAAGGCGGTCGACAAGGGTGCGGTCATCACCGACGTCCGGGTCGAGTCCAAGACCGGCGGCAAGTCCGGGGACTGGTCCCGTGGCTGACGACTCGGGTGCGGCTCTGCCCGCTGCCGTGGTGGTGGCGTCCAACCGGGCGGCCGCCGGGGTGTATGCCGACACGACCGGGCCCCTCATCGCCGACTTCCTCACCCGGCTGGGGTTCACCGTGACCGGCCCGGACGTCGTCCCCGACGGTGAGCCCGTCGGAACCGCGATCGCGGCGGCGGTGGCGGCCGGCGCCCGGGTCGTGCTGACGACCGGCGGGACGGGGCTGACGCCGACCGACCACACGCCCGAGGTGACGCGTGCGCTCCTCGACCGCGAGGTCCCGGGCATCGCCGAGGCGATCCGGGCCCACGGTGTCGCACAGGGCGTGCCGTCGGCCGTGCTCTCCCGCGGCGTCGCCGGGGTGGTCGGCAGTTGTCTGGTGGTCAACCTGCCCGGCTCGCGGGGCGGGGTCAAGGACGGGCTCAGCGTGCTGGAGCCGTGGCTGGTCCACGCCGTCGAGCAGATCGTGGGGAGCGACCATTGAGCCAGGGGTGGCCGGCAACGCTCGTCCACGGTGATGTCACCGTGCGGCCGCTGGCGCTGTCGGACGCACGCGACTGGCGCCGCGCGCGTGAGCGCAACGCCGCGTGGCTGCGGCCCTGGGACGCCACCGTGCCTCCCGGAGCCGAGGCGCGCCCGCAGACCTTCCGGTCGCTGGTCAAGCGCCTGCGCCGCAGCGCCGAGGCCGGCACGACCTTGCCGTTCGCCATCGAGGTCGACGGCCACTTCGCCGGTCAGGTGACGGTGAGCAACATCGTGCGCGGGTCGGCGCAGTTCGCGTCGGTCGGCTATTGGATCGACCAGGCCTACGCCGGCCGCGGCGTGATGCCGCTCGCCGTGGCGATGGTGATCGACCACTGCTTCACCAAGGTCGGGCTCCACCGGCTGGAGATCTCGATCCGGCCGGAGAACTCCAACTCCTTGCGGGTGGTCGAGAAGCTCGGCATCCACGAGGTCGGCTATGCCCCGCGTTACCTCCACATCGACGGCGAGTGGCGCGACCACCGGATGTTCGGGGTGACCGCCGAGGAGTGCCGGGACGGGATGGTGCACCGGCTTGAGAAGTCCCTCCAGTCACATGAGTGATTTCTCGACACACCTGTAGACATCCGTCCCAGCATGCGCTAGCGCCTCTAGCCTTCTGACTCGTGGGACATCCTGAGGGTCTGCTCTTCGTAGCCGTGGCGGTGGCATGGGCGATCTATCTCATCCCCAAGGCCATCGAGCATCACCATGCCGCGAACTCCGCGCGCACCGTCGATCGCTTCTCCCACACCTTGCGGGTGCTGGCACGGCGGGAGCCGGTCGATCGCCGCAAGGCCACGCTCGTCGTCACCGGGCGTACGGCGTCCGGTGCCACCAATGAGACCGTCGTCGCGGCGGACCCGGTTCCCGGCCCTTCTCCTGCCGAGGTCCGGGCCCGTCGCGAGGCCTCCCGTCGTGCTGCCAAGCGGCGTCGCCGGGTGCTCGGCCTGCTGCTGCTGGCCGTGGCCGCCGTCAGCGGTGTCGCGGCGTTCCGCGTGATCGAGTGGCGCTGGGTCGCGATCCCGGGTGGTCTCGTGGTCGGCTGGCTGGTGTTGTCGCGGATCATGGTCAAGCGTGAGCGTCGGGCGTGGCTGCGCCGCCTCCACCCGGAGCCCGTCGTGGCTGCCGAGGCGGACGGCGCGGACGAGATCGTCGACCCCGATGAGCCGACCGTGTCGATCGACAAGGCCGCCGTGGTCGAGGCGATGCGCGAGCCCGGCATGTGGGATCCGGTCCCGATGACGCTGCCGACGTATGTCTCCAAGCCGCCCGCCGCCCGCACCGTGTCGACGATCGACCTGTCGGCCTCCACCGACGCGCCCGGCAAGGACCGCGTCTGGACCTCGGGGCGCACCGACGAGGACGCCGCCCTCGCCCGTGAGGCCGAGGCCGCCCGCGTGGCCGACCGCGCCGCCGACCGGGCCGACACCGACACCCCCGACGCCGCCACCGGCACCGCCTGACCGCCGAGGTGCCCGGTCCTGACCGCCGAGGTGCCCGGTCCTGACCGCCGAGGTGCCCGGTCCTGACCGTCGAGGTGGGAGTTGCGGCCCCTCGAGGTGGGAGTTCGGGCCCGTTTGACGACCGGATCTAGCCTGAGGGTGTGTCCCTGACCGTGTCGGCCTCCCGGGCCGTGCCCGTCGCTATCGACGATGCGTTCGCGCGCGTCCTCCCGGCGCCCCTCCCGTCGATCTTCAGTCGGCGCTATGCCGTCATCCCCGCCACCCGGGCCACCGAGGGGCCCGAGCCGTGGGGCGAGGTCGGTCAGTCGCGCACCGTCGTGCTCGCCGACGGCGGCCGGATCCGCGAGGAGCTGGTGGCGGTCGAGCCGCCCCGGCGGTTCGCCTACCGGCTCTCCGACATCTCCGGGCCGATGCGCCCGCTCGCTGCCTCGGTCGATGGGGAGTGGCGCTTCGAGTCGGTCGGCACCGGCACCCGCGTGACCTGGTCCTGGACGATCCATCCCGCGTCGCGCGCCGCGTCGTACGCCCTGCCGGCCTTCGGCCGGATCTGGCGTGGCTATGCCCGCCAGGCGCTCGAGGAGGTCGAGCGGCTGTTGGTCGGCTGACCCCGCTATCCGATTCGGTCACCCGCAGGAGCGGGTGCTAACGTTTCCTCCCGCGTCCTAGGGCGCACCCGGGGCTGTGGCGCAGTTGGTAGCGCGTCTCGTTCGCAATGAGAAGGTCAGGGGTTCGAATCCCCTCAGCTCCACCCGAACCCGTCGGCCGGATCTTCAGATCCCGCCTTTCTGCCCATGGTGCGCTGGCGTTGCGCCGCGGGGTCAGGTCCTCCAGGTGGGGCCTCGCCAGCGGCTCGATCCTCGGTCTCTTGCCACCGACCTGCCCCCTCGCTAACGTTCGGTGCCGAACGGCTGTGTGACCTGCGCCACACATCATCTCGAGCGTCTGGAGGCAGCATGTGCATCGACCCTGAGATCTCCCAGACCGAGGTGTCGCGCCGGGGGCTGCTGCGGATCGGCGGTGGCCTGGCTGTGGGCGCGGGTGCTGCCGGCTGGATGGCGCCGAGCACGGCGCAGGCTGCGGTGTCGAGAGGCCACACCCACACCAACCGGGTGGTCCTCCTCGGGGTCGCCGGCGGGCCGCCGCCGGAGATCGACCGGGCCGGCATCTCCTCCGCCGTCGTGGTGGGCGACCGCGTCTATGTCGTTGACTGCGGTCGCGGCTCGGTCACGCAGTACGCCCAGTCCCGGCTCAAGTTCCGCAACCTCAAGGGCATCTTCGTGACGCACCTGCACGCGGACCATGTCATCGACTTCTATGACTACGCGGCCCTGCCCGGCTTCGGCGTCAACGACTCCGACGACGGCATCGTCCCGCCAACGGGCACCGACCCGCGCGTGCAGGTCTATGGTCCGGGGTCGGCCGGGGGACTGCCACCCGCGGACGACCCGGCTCTTCCGACCATCGCCGAGGGCAACCCGACGCCCGGCATCGCCGACCTGTTCCGGCTGCAGACCGAGGCGTTCGCCTATTCCACCAACCTGTTCATGCGCCGGGCCGGGATCCCGGACCCGCGGACCCTCTTCGACATCCACGAGATCAGCCACCCCGACACCCTCGTCGCCGACTACAACAACCGGGCTCCCGACATGGAGCCGTTCGTGATCCACGACGACGGCGTGGTCCGGGTCAGCGCCATCCTCGTCCCGCACGGGCCGGTCTATCCGTCCTACGCCTTCCGCTTCGACAGCGAGGAGGGCTCGGTCGTCTTCTCCGGCGACACGGCGGCGTCCGACAACATCGTGCGGCTCGCCCAGGGCGCGGACATGTTGGTCCACGAGGTCATCGACTTCAACTTCTATGTCAACTTCCTGGGACTCGACCCGGCGCTTCTCCAGCACCTGCTCCGCTCGCACACCGACGTCCACGACCTCGGCCCCATCGCCGAGCGTGCCGAGGTCGACCACCTGGTCCTGACCCACCTCGTGCCGGCCGACCCGCGCCTGATGAGCGCGGGAACCTGGCGCAAGAACGTCCAGCCTGGCTACAGCGGTCGGGTCCACGTGGGCGACGACCTGATGTCGCTTCCCCTGCTACGTCGCCGCCGGGCGGGCTGACCGGTCGCGCCGCCGCGGTCACCGGGGCGGGAGGTCCTCGGGCGGTCGCTCGTACGACGTCAGACGCGGCGCCGTGGTCGCGATCCTGGCGGTCTCCAGCCGGAGGAAGGCCAGCTCCCGGGTGGTGGGGTCGAGCATCTCGGTGAGCAGCTGGAACCCGTCGACGAGGAAGGTGGCCACGTCGGGCGAGTCACCGCCGCCGACCAGGAACTCCGCCTCGGCCGCGTCCGCGCACGCGCAGATGTAGTCGTAGCGACCGCGGTCGTCCCACAGCGGGCTCACGTCGAGCGCGCGGTCGATCGCCGCTCGCATCGCGGTGAACTCGCCCCGGCGCCGGTGACACTCGGCGAGGCCTCGCCAATAGGCCGCCTCTGCTAGGCGGCTTCCGCCGCGCGCGTCGTGGATCGCACGTCGCCAGAGCGAGAGCGCCAGGTCAAGGTCGCCACAACGTGCGAATGCCTCGGCCACCGTGGCGTGGTCCTCGGCGGTGACCAAGCGCCGGTCCAGGCAGCGGCCGAGCAGCAAGGCGCGCTGGGCCAGGCCCAGCCGCCGGACGTCCAAGGTGCCGGCAGTCTCGCTCGGGACGTCCGGCAGCCCCAGGAACGCCTTGCCGTCGAGGCCCCGCAAGCATTCCAGCTCGGCGACGACGGCCGCGAACTGTGCCGAGATCTCGTGGGTCATGCCGGCGTGCTGCCGGGCCGCGGCCGCCGCGCTCACCAGGAGGGCGAGCACGGCGAACAACAGCAGGGTCTCGGTCAGGGTCATGGCGGGCGCCTCCCCTGCTCGCGCGATCGAGCAGGACCCTTCCATGGCACGCCTCGATCGGCCGCCCGGCAACCGAAGGTGAGCGATCAGACCCCGGATCGGGCGAGCTCTGCGTTCCCCGGCGCCTGGGAGTCGGGCCGGTCGCTCTCACGTAGGCTGGGACGGTTGCGCGCCGAGCGCCGGCGCTAGGGCACCGTATGTGCTGGTGACGGGGAGGACAGGACGCCGATGAGCAGTCCCGTCGCGTCGCCGTACGTCCGCGACCGGCTGACCTGGCTGCTCTATGCACTGCTGGGGTGGTTCGCCTATCTCCAGGCGTCGCCGGGACTCGTGATCGGACACCTGCGCCGCGAGCTGGGCTTCGGCTACACCGTGGGCGGGATCCACGTCGCCGCCTTCGCGGTCGGGAGCACGCTGGCCAGCCTGCTGGTGCAGCGGACCGAGCGCCGCCTCGGCCGAGGACGGCTGCTGTGGTCGGCGACGGGTCTGATGAGCCTCGGCGCGGTCGGCCTCGTCGTAGGCCAAGCGCCGGCGTTCACGATCGGCGGCATCCTCGTGATGGGAGTGGGCGGAGGGCTGATCCTGGTCACGGTTCAAGCTGCTCTCGCCGACCATCACCACCACGACAGCCGGACGGTGGCACTGGCCGAGGCCAACCTCGCCGCGAGCGTCGCCTATGTCGTGCTGATCGGCGCGCTGTCGCTCGTCGCGGCGCTGCAGTGGGGCTGGCGGGTCGCGCTGCTGGGCTCGCTGGTCGTCCCCGCACTCCTGTCGTGGGTGAACCGGAGAACCGTGGTCACGGCAGCCCTGCCGGAGCACGTCGTGACCGGTCGTCTCCCGCCACGGTTCTGGATCGCGGCGGCGATGCTGTTCTGTACGACGGCCGCCGAGTGGTGCATCACCGGGTGGGGCGCGACCTTCACCGAGCAGGCGACGGGCGTGGCCACCGACACGGCCGTCGGCCTGATGGTGGGCTATTTCGCCGGAGTCGTGATGGGTCGCGCCCTCGGGAGCCGGCTGGCGCGGCGGCACGCCCCGCAACGGCTGCTGGCCGGCGCGCTGGCCTTGAACGTGGTGGGGTTCATCGCGTTGTGGCCGGCGACGACGCCGATCCAGGCTCTGCTCGGACTGGCACTGCTCGGCGTCGGCATCGGCAACCTGTTCCCGATGGGCATCGCGGTGGCGATCTCGCTGGCCCCGGGACAGAGCGGCGCGGCCAGCAGCCGGGCCGTCATGGTCACCGGCGTCGCGGTGATCCTGGCGCCCGTGACCATCGGCGCGCTCGCTGACGCGACCTCGCTCTCCACCGGGCTGTTGGTCCTCCCCGCGGTGCTGGCCGGTGCTGCCGTGTGCCTGGCCGCGCTGGCGCGCTCCGGCCGAGACCCCGCGCTGCGCCGGCGTCGTTAGGCGGTGGGCGTGTGCGGGCCCGGGTCGTCGCCCTAGCGAGGTGGGGGCGGGCCCACCGAGCCTCGGCGCCGGAGGGCCATCTGGACCCGCTGCAGGCGTGGCATCGGGTCGGACGCGAGCAGCGTCTCGACGGCGCGCACGCCCATCTCGAACAGCGGCAGCGCCACACTGGTCAGTCCCGGTCGCAGCCAGCCCGCCAGTTCGGAGTCGTCGAACGAGACGACCGACAGGTCGTCGGGGATCCGCAGCCCGGCATCGGTCATGGCCTGATAGACACCGAAGGCAACGCGGTCGTTGAGACAGATCACGGCCGCGGGGCGGGGACCGCGCGCCAGGGCGGCCGACATCGCGTCATAGGCCGAGTCGGGTGACCACTCGCAGTCGACCTGGCCGGCAAGACGGGTCCCGGCGGCCTGGAGGGCGTCGACGATGCCCTTGAGACGACCCCGTGCGGGGATGAGGTCGGCGGGCGTCTCGCCGACCACGTGGATGCCCTCGCGGTGCCCGGCCTCCAGGAGGACGCGCGCGGCCGTGGCGCCACCCTCGACCTCGTCGGGTACGACGGATGGGACGCGGGCCCGTGCGACGTTGTTGAGCAGGACGACGCGCTGGCCGCGCAGGGCCGGCGGGACCGTGACGGCGTCGTGGGACCCGGTGGCATAGAGGAACCCGTCGACGCGGCGGCCGAGCAGGTCCTCGATGAGCGCGTTCTCGACCGCCCGGGCGCCGTCGGTCTCGCAGACCAGCATCCGGTGCTGGTGGGTCAGGGCGGCGGTGAGGGCGCCCTGGATCATGTCGCCGCCATAGGGACGTGAGGCGATGGTGTCCGCGATCAACCCGATGGTCGAGCTGGTCTGGGTGCGCAGGCTGCGGGCGGTCAGGTTGAGGCGGTAGTCGAGCTCGCGCGCCGCATGCAGGACCCGGTTGGTGGTGTCGGCCGAGATCCTCATGTCGGTGCGGCCCGACAGCACGAACGACGCCGTGGTCACCGAGACCCCGGCGCGCTGGGCGACGTCGGCAAGCTTGACGCGCGGACGCGTCTCTCGCGACGGGCTCACAAGGCGCCTCCTCCTACCGTGCTTCTGCTCACAGGTGCTGACCCTAGTCACCCACACCACGACCTTCAGTCTCGTCGGCAACGCCGCCCCTCAGCGCCACCTACGACCGGCACGCAGGGGTATGAGGCCTGGAGAGGATCCTGGTCACCATGACCACCACCGAGCCGCCCGTCCGCCCCGACGACGCCCTCCTCGCCGCCGCCCGGGACGGCGACGCCGATGCTGTTGCCGTCGCGCTGCGCGCCGGTGCCGACCTCGAGGCGCGTGACGACCACGACCGGACCGCCCTCCTGCTGGCCGCGACGTACGACCACGTCGCCGTGGCCGAACTCCTCGTGGCCGCGGGTGCCGATCCCGACGCGCTGGATGACCGGCACGACACCCCCTGGCTGGTCACCGGCGTCACCGGCAGTGTGGCGATGCTCGAGGCGCTGCTTCCTGCCCGACCCGACCTGACTCTGCGCAACCGCTATGGCGGGGTCTCGGTGATCCCGGCCAGCGAACGGGGCCACGTCGCCTATGTCCGCCGCGTCGTCGAGACCGGCATCGACGTCAACCACGTCAACAACCTCGGCTGGACGGCGCTGCTCGAGGCGGTGATCCTCGGTGACGGCGGCCGCGCCCACCAGGAGATCGTGCGGATCCTGCTCGACGCCGGCGCGGACCCTTCGATCGCCGACGGCGACGGTGTCACGGCCCTCCAGCACGCCGAGCAGCGTGGCTATCGGGAGGTCGTGAGGATCCTGACAGACCACCATGTCACCGACAATTGATGCGGTGATGCCATGGTGACATGATGTCCTCATGCGAACCACCTTGGACATCGATGACGCTGTGCTGGCCGCCGCGCGGTCGCTCGCGCGCGCCGAGGGCATCAGCGTGGGAGCCGCTGTCTCACGACTGGCCCGGCGCGGGCTGGGTGCCGTCGCCGGGACGGACCAGGGCGAGCAGACCCGCATCGACGTGTCCTACTCGCCGTTCCCGGTGTTGCTGGGCGACCCCGGTCACGACGTGACCCCCGAGCTCGTCAACGCCCACCGCGACGATGCTGACTGAGAGCGCCGGACCGTCGTGGCTGTGCGACGTCAACGTTCTCGTCGCCCTCACCCTCTCGACCCACGTCCATCACCGGGCAGCCCACGCCGCCTTGCGAGAGCATGCGGGAACGTGGCAGACCACGCCGATCACGGAGAGCGCCCTCGTCCGACTGCTGCTCAACCCGCAGGTGACCGGTCGGACGTTCCCTGCCCATGAGGTCGTCGCCGTTGTGCGGGGGCTTCGTGCCGACCCGCGCTGGAGGTGGCTCGCCGACGAGTCGACCCTGGTCGACCCGGTGATCGACATGACCGTCCTGGTCGGCCACCGGCAGGTCACCGACCTTCACCTCGTCAACCTCGCGGCCCGCTCCGGGTCGCTGCTCGTCACCTTTGATGCCGGCATCGTGGCCGCTGTGGCGCCGGCCGATCGGCGACACATCCACGTCCTGCCGCAGTGACCGGGGTGGTGCATCTCGTCGGCCAGGTCGTGGACCATGCGGCGCCGCTCTCCCAACGAACCACCCCGGTGCCGCCCAGGGGTAACGAACCGGCTCATCTTGAGCGAATCTCCATGGAATCCAGAGCTGACCTCCGGGCGCGGACGACGCCGACCCCTCGCCAGCGGCGGCGGGTCGGTCTAGATTGGCGCACACGCGCTCGGGACGTGGCAGCCCGGGCTTGAGGAGGCAGCCATGGCCCTGTCCCGCGTCGCATCCACCGGCACCGCCCCGCGCACCCTCGGCGAGCAGCTGCGCCGCCGCAAACCCATCGTGTTCGCCCAGCAGCACCACCCCGGAGAAGAGCTCGCCCGCAACCTGAGCACCTTCCAGCTCACCATGTTCGGGGTCGGTGCGACCGTCGGCACGGGCATCTTCTTCGTGCTCGGCGAGGCCGTCCCCAAGGCCGGGCCGGCGGTGCTGATCAGCTTCCTGGTCGCCGGCATCGCGGCCGGGCTGTCGGCCCTGGCCTATGCCGAGATGGCCAGCGCCATCCCGGTCAGCGGATCGACGTACTCCTATGCCTACCACGCCCTGGGCGAGGGCGTGGCCGTCGTGATCGCCGGCTGCGTCCTGCTCGAGTACGGCGTCGCGACCGGCGCCGTGGCCGTCGGGTGGAGCAGCTATTTCAACGAGCTCCTCCACTCGCTGTTCGGCTTCCAGCTCCCCGAGGCACTGTCGGTGTCGCCGATCCCCGGCAGCGACGGCGTCGCCACCGGAGGGATCATCAACCTGCCGGCGGTGATCCTGATCGGGCTGTGCGCACTGCTCCTGATCCGCGGTGCGACCGAGTCGGCGCGGATCAACACGATCATGGTGCTGATCAAGCTCGGGGTGCTCACGTTGTTCTCGGTCATCGCCTTCACGGCGTTCAAGGCCGACCACTTCGACAACTTCTGGGCCTCCGGCTTCGCGGGGGTCAGCGCCGCAGCGGGCACGATCTTCTTCTCCTTCATCGGTCTCGACGCCGTGGCCACCGCCGGCGAGGAGGTCAAGAACCCGCAGAAGGCCCTGCCGCGAGCGATCATCGCCGCACTGTGCATCGTGTCGGGCATCTATATCCTCGTCGCGATGGCGGGTCTGGCCGCCAAGCCGGTCGCGTTCTTCTCCTCGCCCGAGGCGGCCGACGCCGGCCTGGCCCAGATCCTCAAGGACATCACCGGCAACGAGGTGTGGAGCACGATCCTGGCCGCGGGTGCGGTGATCTCGATCTTCTCGGTGACCCTGGTGTCGCTCTATGGACAGACCCGCATCCTGTTCTCGATCAGCCGCGACGGCATGGTGTCGCGACGGTTCACCGAGGTGAATCCCAAGACGATGACGCCGGTCTACAACACGATCGTCGTCGCCGTCGTGGTCGCCCTCATCGGTGGCTTCGTGCCGTCGGACTATCTGTGGGACACCGTCTCGATCGGCACGCTGATGGCCTTCTCGGTGGTGGCGATCGGGATCATGGTGCTGCGGCGCACCGACCCCGACCTGGAGCGCCCGTTCAAGATCCCCGGCTATCCGGTCACGCCGCTGCTGACCATCGCGTCCTGCATCTACATCATGTGGGGCCTGGCGCCGATCACCTGGGCCATCTTCGGGGCCTGGATCGCGATCGTCGTCGTCGCCTATCTGTTCTATGGGCGTCACCACGCGGTGCTCAACCACTACCGGACGCCCGAGGAGATCGCCGAACCGCTGGGTCGCTTCGCGGACCGTGACGACGAGGACCAGCGGTGACCTACGTCGTGGGGTTCAGCCCCCACAAGGACGACCACGGTGCCATCGCCCTGGCCTGTCAGCTCGCCCGCTCCGACCATGACGACGTGCATGTCGTCGCCGTCGTACCCCAGGGCTGGCCGACCGCGGTCGCCGGCGACACCGATCGCGAGTTCGAGGCGTGGGCGGCCGAGCAGGGCCGAGCCGCGGTGGCCGATGCGACCGCCCTGCTCGCCGAGCACCCGGACGTCGGCAGTACGACGTCGTGGGTCGCGGGCCGCTCGGTGCCTCAGGCCCTCCTCGATCGGGCGGAGCAGCAGGAGGCGGGGTTGATCGTCGTCGGGTCCGGTGACGACGGCGCGCTCGGGCGGATCGCCGTCACCTCCAAGGTGGACCGCCTGCTCCACTCCTCGCCGCTTCCACTGGCGATCGCTCCTCGCGGCTATCAGGCCGCCCCCGACGCGCGGGTCACCCGGGTGACCGTCGGCTTCCGTGGCGACGACGCCACCTGGGCGCTGCTGGACCGGGTGGTGGAGATCCTCCGCCGGGTCGACGCGTCGGTGAGGCTGGTGACGTTCGCCGTACGTGCGCCGACCATGTATCCGGCCCGTGTCAGCCGAGCCGAGGACCCGGTCCACGAGCAGTGGCGCCGCCAGGCGGAGGCCGGGTTGGCCGACGCGGTCGACCACCTGACGTCGATGAGCCTGGACCGCTACCAGATCGAGGCGCAGGTCGCCGCCGGCCGGTCCTGGGCGGAGGCGATGGAGGCGATCTCGTGGCAGGACGGCGACGTTCTTGTCGTGGGCTCGTCGTCGACCCACCGCCTCGCGCAGGTCTTCCTCGGCTCGTCGGCCACCAAGATCGTCAGGCTGTCACCGGTACCGGTCATCGTGGTGCCCGCGGTCCGCTGAACGTGCACAGGCCTGCCCAGACGGGCTGTTTCCACAGCTGAGGTGGTCGCCCCAGGTGGCGGTCCGGGCTTGCTCGTAGCGTCGGCGACGTGACTGCTGTTCTCGACCTGCACCCCGCCACCGGCGATCCGGTGGTGTCGGGTCTGGTCGCGTTGCACGCAATCTTGGACCGGTTGGTCATCGACGGCGTGGTGACCCGTGACTTCGCCATGGCGGTCCGGGAGATCGATCGGGCCATTGCGCGGCTCCAGGCGGTGCGGCTTTCGCTGGTCGCTGCGGCCGACCGGGCCGAGGTGGCTGCCGGGTCGGGGATGAGTGGGACGGGGCGTGGCTGTCCAAACAGACCCGTACGACGGGCGCCGCCGCGGCGGGGCAGGTCGCCCTCGCCGGGGCGCTCGAGTCGTTGCCGGCCACGGGGGCGGCGCTGCGCGACGGAGCCGTGTCGGCCGAGCACGCTGCCGTGATCGCCGACGCCACCCGACGACTCCCCACCACTTTGGGCTCCGATGCGCGGGCCGTGGTCGAGGCCGGGCTGGTCGAGCAGGCCAAGACCCTCGACCCCGCCGCCCTGCGCAAACACGCCCGCCGGGCCCTGGAACGCGTCGCCTCCCGCGAGGAGGCCGACCGCCACCACGACGCCGTGCTCCGCGACGAGGAAGCCCGAGCCAGAGCCAAGACCAGGCTGACGTTGCATGACAACGCCGACGGCACCCTCACCGGCCACTTCACCGTCCCCACCCTGGCCGGCGCGATCCTGAAGAAGATCCTCGCCCAGCTCGCCTCACCACGCCGCGGCCGACTCGGCACGACCCAAGCGCAGACCGGGCCGGTCGGCGAGGCGATCGACTGGGCGCACCGCCAGGGTGAGGCGTTCGTCGAGCTTCTGCACCACCTCCCCACCGACCGGCTCCACGGCAAGACCGCCGCGACCATCGTGGTCACCCTCGACCACACCCAACTGCTCAACGACCTCGCCGCCGCGGGGGTCGACACCGGCGACGAGATCTCCGCCTCCGAAGCCCGCCGCCTCGCCTGCGGGGCCGGGATCCTCCCCGCCATCCTCAACGGCCCCTCGCTCCCCCTCGACCTGGGACGCACCCAACGGTTCTTCACCGAAGCCCAACGCGTCGCCCTCGCCACCCGACACACCACCTGCCTGGCCGACGGGTGCGACCGGCCCTACGCCTGGACCGAGCTCCACCACCGGGACCCCTGGGCAACCGGCGGACGGACCGACCTCGCCAAAGCCGAGCCCTTGTGCGGGTTCCACCACCACCGCATCCACGACCCGAGCTACCTCCGCAAGCGGCACCCCGACGGCACCATCACCTTCCACCGACGAACGTGAGGGTCCGGCGTCAGGCGGCGTCGGGGAGCGCGGTCACCTCGGTGGCGAAGCCGAGGGGCGTCGGCGTCGGGTGGTCGGACCCGGGTGCGGGCAGCGCGCGACGGCGCAGGACCTCGGTCACGCCCGACTGAGCGGCCACGACGGACCACACGAGGTTGGCGGCGACGCTGGGCCACGCGCCATAGGTCGCCGAGGCGACCGCACAGAGCAGTCCGCTGACGAAGTTGATGGCGGCATAGCGCAACGAGGCCGGGTGGAGGTCGCCACGCGTCAACATCAGGTAGGCCCCGATGCTGCCCACTGTGCCGATCCATCCCATGGCTGCCGCGATCATGTCCGTGTTCCTCAGTGTCCTCATACCGGCCGACCATCGGCCCGACGGTCTCCATGGTCCGCCGCCCAAGGCATTAGTGCAATTGCACAATCGTTGACTCTGGATTTAGCATCTCTTAAGTGGATCTGGACCCCCGCCGGCTGCGTTTCCTGTTGGCCGTGGCGCGCTATGGCGGTGTGCTCGCCGCGGCCGACGAGCTGGGAGTGACGGCGTCGGCGGTCTCCCAGCAGATCGCCCGCCTGGAGCGGGAGACCGGGTTCGCGCTGCTGCGCCGGACCCCCACGGGCAGTGAGCTCACGCCCGCCGGCATCGCTCTGACCGAGGCGGCCGAGGATGTCGAGCGGGCGCTCGCCCTGGCACGGTCACGGCTCGTGCAGAGCGCGGCCGAGGTCAGCGGAACCGTCCGGATCGGTGGGTTCCAGTCGTTCCTCACCACGGTCCTCGCGCCGGCGCTGCCGACCTGGCGTGAGCGCTATCCAGCCCTCAGGATCGAGACGATCGAGGCCGATGAGGCGGCGCTGATGCGCGCCCTGCGGGCCGGCTCGATCGATGCGCTGGCCGTCGAGCTCGACGCCGGGGAGAGCTATGTCCCGCCCCGGGGGACCACCGACGTCTCGCTGCTCGACGAGCCGTGGAAGCTGCTGCTCCCGCTCAATGCGCTCGTCACCTCCGACGTGGTGGACCTGAGCAGGCTGGGCCTCAGCTGGCTCGGGCTCGATCCGTCCGCCGCCAACGCCAAGGCCCACCGACGGGTCAGGCGCGAGCTCGGGGGCGAGGCGTCGACCAGGCACACCTACTTCAGTTATCAGAACGCCATCGCCCTCGTCGCCGCCGGTGAGGGCGTCACGTTGGCGCCGGCCCTGGCACTGGAGTCGCTGCCGACAGACCAGGTCCAGACGCTCGACATCCCCGGGCTCGGCATGCGCCGCGTCGTGCTGCGCCACCTCACTCGCAGCCGCGCCGCAAGCCCGGTGCTCGACGTGGCGATCGGACTCGTCCGTGAGGCGTCAGCGGCGTTCTCCTATGAGTCGTCGGGGCTCTGAGCCCCCCGGCTGGGTGGCTGTCAGTAGTCACCCTTGATCACGAAGTAGGACCCCCGGATGGTGCCGGCGAGCTTGGACCGCTGCCGGGCGAACTTGAAGCGGTCGGCCAGCTCCTCGGGGACGTCCATCCCGTCGGACAGCTTGAACCCGACGGCGCGCTTGCCGGCGTCCGCCAGCGTCCACAGCACGTTGATCGACAGCCCCGACTCATAGAAGACATAGGTCCAGCGGACCCCGTCCACCTCGAACCGGGTCGCCTCCAGCGGGCGCGAGGCGATGGTCAGGTCGCGCTCGTTCGCGAGGATGCGGTGGACATAGTCCACGAGGTCGGGCGCCTCCTCGGCAGGTACGACGCTGAAGGCGTGGTCGTACTTGTTCTTGAAGTAGCGCGCCTCGTTGGCACGCAGCCCGGCGAGGGCATCGGCGACCGGCGATGACTCCAGGCCGACGGTGGACACGCTGACGAAGTCGACGACGTAGGACAAGGCAACCTCCGGCGGGGTGGTGGTGAGGCAACGCTAGCCCTGACCCGCCCGGAGCTGGTCTCGATCTCCACGCGTATGCGGCGTCGATGCAGCCCGTGCGGGAATCGGCCCTGTGAGTGGGGTCACGATGCTGGGCCCCGCCAACGGGAGCCGTCTTCCCACGGTCCCGTCGCAGGTCAGCGGGCGTTCTCGCCCTGTCACGTGCCCGTCAAGCACACGAAACCTGAACGTCGTGGTGCTGGAAAGTCACCGAAACGGCGTGGAAACGTCGCGTGGCTAGCGTCGTGGGGGACATGAAGGACGGAAGGAAGGGGAACTGCCACCCAGTTCGCCACTCGGCGACCTAGTCCTGGCTCCACACAGCCGCCATCGATCGATCTGAAGGCCGCTCTCTTGCCCACCACATCTCGGGAAAGCGACTCCGTCGCGCCCACGACCACGTCCGTGCCCACCGCTCACCCGGACCACACGCCACCGACTGGGATCACGATCTCCGTGTTCGGCTGCGGCTATCTCGGCGCCGTCCACGCAGCCGCGATGGCCTCGATCGGCCACCACGTCGTCGGCGTCGACGTCGACGCCGCCAAGGTCGCCTCGCTCGCCGAGGGGCGGGTCCCGTTCTTCGAGCCCGACCTCCCCGAGCTCCTCGTCGAGGCGCAGGGCACCGGCCGGCTCGTCTTCACCACCGAGGCCGCTCAGGCCCGGGGCGCCTCGGTCCACTTCATCTGCGTCGGCACCCCGCAGCGTCGCGGGGAGTACGCCGCCGACGTCAGCTATGTCGAGGCGGCGTTCGACACCGTGCTGTCCATCGCCCAGCCCGGTGATCTCATCGTCGGCAAGTCCACCGTCCCTGTCGGGACCGCCGAGCGGCTGGCCGACCGGCTCGCCGTGAAGCGTCCGGACGTCACGCTGGTGTGGAACCCGGAGTTCCTGCGGGAGGGCTATGCCGTGGCGGACACGCTGCGACCGGACCGGCTCGTCTATGGCGTGGCCGCCGGAGACCGCGACACCGTCGTCGCGACGCTCGACGCCGTCTATGCCCGCGCGATCGCCGACGAGACCCCGCGCATCATCACCGACTATGCGACCGCCCAGCTGGTCAAGGTGGCCGCGAACTCATTCCTCGCGACCAAGATCTCCTTCATCAACGCGATGGCCGAGCTGTGTGAGGCCACCGGCGCCGACGTCACGCAGCTCGCCGACGCCATCGGCCACGACGCCCGTATCGGCCGGCGGTTCCTCAACGCGGGTCTCGGGTTCGGCGGGGGATGCCTGCCCAAGGACATCCGCGCCTTCATGGCGCGGGCCGGTGAGCTCGGCGTCGACCAGGCGCTGACCTTCCTGCGCGAGGTCGACTCGATCAACATGCGTCGGCGCGTCCGGATGGTGGACCTCGCTCGCGAGGTCTCGGGGGGATCCATCGTCGGCCGACGGATCGCCGTTCTCGGGGCGGCGTTCAAGCCCCACAGTGACGACGTCCGTGACTCGCCCGCCCTCAACGTGGCGCTGCAGATGCAGCTGCAGGGCGCCGACGTCGTCGTGACCGACCCCGAGGCCGTCCCCACGGCCGAACGGCTCTATCCACAGCTCCGGTTCGCCGCCACCGCCGAGGAAGCGGCCACCGACGCCGACCTGGTGATGCTGCTGACCGAATGGCCGGACTACCTGGCACTCGACCCCGTCGACCTCGGCAAGGTCGTCAGCAGTCGCCGCATCCTCGACGGCCGCAACGCGCTCGACCCCGAGCAGTGGCGGTTCGCCGACTGGACCTATCGGGCGCTCGGGCGGCCCTGACCGCTCGGGCGGCGGGCGGGCTCCTCGGTTTCGAGACGGTCGCTGCGCGACCTCCTCAACCAGCGGAGCGAGTGGCGCGACCTCCTCAACCAGCGGAGCGAGTGGCGCGACCTCCTCAACCAGCGGCGATTCGCGCGACCGCCTCAACCAGCGGAGCCCAACTCCGCACCTCAGTTCCCGGCGTGCACTGGCGCGCGCCTCCACCAGGCACCCAGAACAAAGGAAGTTCCTTGACGATCCGCACCGACATCGAGGCGCCCGTCGTACCTGCCCAACACCGGGCCTCGGGTACGACGACGCTGCCCCGTCCTGCCCCCGTGGCGGACCCGACGCTGCCGTCACCACCGACCGACGAGGAGAAGTACTGGTATCTCGGGCCACAGCGGCGCTGGCTGCTGGCCCTCCAGGCCGTCTCCTTCGCCCTGATCGCGTACAGCGTCGCGCGGTTCGCCACGGCCGACGTCCGGCTCATCCTCTTCCTCGTCCCCATGACGCTCTATGCCGTCACCTTGGTGGTCTCTCTGCTGAGCGGGACCCGTCGCCGACGTTTCGACCGGGCCGACCACGACCGCAGGGTCAAGCTGTGGTCGCCGGCAGTGATGCCGTCCGCGACCGTCATGCTCCCGAGCGCCGGCGAGCCGTTGGACATCCTGCGCAACACCTATGGCTACGTCAGCCGCCTGCGGTGGCGTGGCGAGCTGGACGTGCTGGTGCTCGACGACTCCGATCGGCCGGAGGTCGCCGACCTCGCCGCCGAGCACGGCTTCCGCTACCTCGTGCGGCCCAATCGCGGCTACTTGAAGAAGGCCGGCAACCTGCGGTTCGGCTATGAGCACAGCGACGGCGACCTCATCGTGATCCTGGACGCCGACTTCGTTCCGAGGCCCGACTTCCTCACCGAGCTGGCGCCGTACTTCGACGACCCGGACGTCGGCATCGTGCAGTCGCCGCAGTTCTATGACACCCGTCGCAAGGGGATGGGCTGGCTCGAGCGGTCGGCCGGCGCGACGCAGGAGCTCTTCTATCGCCTCATCCAGCCCTCCCGAGACCGGGTCGGTGCCGCGATCTGCGTGGGCACCTGTGCGGTCTACCGCCGGGCGGCGCTCCAGCAGGCCGGCGGGTTCGCGCAGATCGGTCACTCCGAGGACGTCCACACGGGCGTCAAGCTGATGAAGGTCGGTTTCCGGGTGCAGTACGTCCCGGTGCTCGTCTCGAAGGGGCTGTGTCCCGACAGCGTCTCGGCGTTCCTCAACCAGCAGTACCGGTGGTGCTCGGGCAGCATGGCGCTGCTGCGCGACAAGGAGTTCCACGAGACCCCGGCGCTGACCACCAAGCAGCGGCTTTCCTTCTGGGCCGGCTTCCTCTACTACATCTCCACGGCCGTCAACGCGGTCGTCGCGCCGTTGCCCGCTCTCGCCATGGTGTGGCTGCTGCCCGCCTGGGTCGAGCCGATGAACTCGATCTGGCTCGTGGGGGCGCTGGCGCTGTGGTTCGTCATCCTCCCGGCGGTCATGAAGGGCAAGTGGCGGATCCAGGTGTTGCGGGTGCAGCACCTCTACTCCTTCGCGCACCTCACCGCGATCCGGCACATCCTGACCAACGGGACGCGCGAGTGGGTCGCCACCGGCGCGGTCTCCAGCGGCACGCCGCTGGCGACCTCCATCGGCCGGACCGTGCGGTGGTACGTCCTCGCGACCCAGCTGTTGTTGTGGGCCGGACTCGCGCGGGGGATCCAGCTCTATGGGATCGACCAGTACTGGGCGATGGTGGTGCTCGCGGTCGTCGCGGCCTACATCCAGGTCCCGCTGGTCTTCCTGCGCACGGGCGTCAAGCACGTCCGCGGCTCGCGTCGCGCCGCAGTGGCGCGGCTCGGCCGGCGGCTGCGCCCCTCACGGATCGTGCGCCCGCGCGGCATCGCCGTACCTGCGCAACAAGCGGCCCACCCGGACACGCTCAGCGCCCCTCAGGGTCTCGAGAGCTCGCCCGGGCCGCGCCGGTTCCGCCCCGACATCCAGGGGCTGCGCGCCGTGGCGATCCTCGCGGTCGTGCTCTATCACGCCCATGTCCCGTTCGTGACGGGCGGCTATGTCGGGGTCGACGTCTTCTTCGTCATCTCCGGCTTCCTGATCTCGGGCCAGCTGCTGCGCCAGGTGGAGAAGACCGGACGCATCAGCTTCGTCGGCTTCTATGCCGGCCGCATGCGGCGGCTGCTGCCGCCGCTGGTCATCGTGGTGCTCGCCACCGCCGCCGCCGCTCGGCTCTGGGACTCGATCTTCCACGTCCGCAGCGTCCTGACCGATGCCCTGTTCACGCTGGTCTATGGCATGAACTACCGGCTCGCCGCCGTCGGTGCCGACTACCAGAACGCCAACGGCCCGGTCTCGCCGCTGCAGCACATGTGGTCGTTGGCCGTGGAGGAGCAGTTCTATCTGGTCTGGCCGTTGCTCCTCGGCCTCGCGGCCTGGGTCGGGCGACGTCACCTCAAGATGGTCGTGGGGCTCGTGCTCGCGGCCGGGATCGGCGTCTCGCTGTGGTTCTCGATCACCGACACCGAGTCCAACCCGATCCTCGCCTACTTCTCGCTGCACACGCGGCTGTGGCAGTTCGCGGTTGGCGCGATGGTGGCGCTCGTCGCCGCTCGCCTGTCGCGACTGCCAGCCGCGGTCGCCGTACCGGCGTCGTGGCTGGGCCTCGCTGGAGTGCTGCTGGGGGTCTTCGTCTATGACGAGAACACCCCGTTCCCCGGGACGGCCGCGCTGCTGCCCACGCTGGCCACCGCCCTGGTCATCGCGGCCGGGTGTCGGCAGACGTCCATGGGTGCCGAGCGCCTGCTGGACCTGCGGCCCGCCCAGGCGATCGGGCTCTACTCCTATGGCTGGTACCTCTGGCACTGGCCGATGGTGATCCTGATCCCGCTGGCGGTCAACGCCGACCTGGGCTGGGTCATGCTGCTCGAGGTCAGCGCGCTCGCGCTGTGGTTCGCCGTCCTCACCCAGCACCTTGTCGAGAACCCGACCCGGCGCAGCCGGATGGCCGTACGACGGTGGCTCGGCCTCGGGACCGGGGCGTCCGTCGTGACCGGGGCGCTCGTGGTGGCGCTCGGCATCACCATGCCCGCGTTCGTCGGCACCGGAGCCTCGGTGGCCGCGAGCACGCTGCGCTCCGGTGACCTGCGACAGCTGCAGCACACGCTGACGAAGGCGGCGGCGATGGAGGAGGCGCCCAAGAACCTGCGTCCCGCGGTCGGTGAAGCCGTCAGCGACCAGCCGGCATCGACCAGGGACGGCTGTCACGCCGACTACACCCAGGTCGAGCAGGACGACTGCGTCTATGGGGACCCCAACGGTCAGAAGACGCTGGCGCTCTATGGCGACTCGCACGCCCAGCAGTGGCTGCCCGCGCTGGACGCGCTCGGCAAGAAGCTGCATTGGAAGGTGGTCTCGTGGACCAAGGCGGCATGCCCGATCGCAGACGTCCCGGTCTATAACGACACCCTCGGTCGCGAGTTCACCGAGTGTGAGCAGTGGCGGACGCTCACCGCCGAGCGCGTCGAGAACCTCAACCCGGACAAGGTGATCGTGTCCCAGTCCGACGCCGTGATCGGTGACCAGGTCTCCGACGTCGACTGGGCTGATGGCACCGCTCAGGCTGTGGCCCGCCTGCGTGCGGCCGGTCTCGATGTGGAGTACCTCTCGGACACGCCGCCGCTGCCCTATGGCGCCGGACCCGAGTGCGTGGCCACGCACCTGGACGACGTGAGCGCCTGCGCGGTCCCCGTGAAGGACACCGAGGTGTTCAAGAACCGTCGGGCCCGGCTCGACGACGCCCTGCACCAGGTCGGCATCCCGGTCGTCGACACGCAGGACCTCATCTGCGGCAGCGAGGTCTGCCCGATGATCGTCGAGAACATGCTGGTCTATCGCGACATCGGGCACATCACTGCGACCTACAGCGAGTGGCTCTCGCCGTTGCTGGAGTTCCTGTTCCGTCCGACGGCGCAGGCGCCCTCGGATAGCCCGTGATGCCCTCTCGTCGCGTCGTAGTCCCGGTGGCCGCGGTGGCCGTGTCGGTGGTGATGGTTGTCGGAGTCCTGCTCTGGCGCCATCACCACCGGCCGTCGCCGTGGCTCGGGCTCGAGGTGCCCGGCGCCGACGCTGCCCGGGTCGACGTACTCGGCCAGCGGCTGGACTGCCGGCCCCAGGTGATGAGCCGGTTCGTCAAGCTCGACGGTGACTTCTCGCTGGACGATCTCCGCGCCATGGCCAGCGGCGGTCGGACGCCGCTGCTGACCCTGGAGCCCTGGTCGTGGGCGAGCCGGCCCGGTGAGGCCGACCCGGCGTACTCCTTGGAGAGCATCATCGAGGGGCGGCACGACGCCGCACTGCGTGAGTTCGCCGCCATCCTGCACGAGTACGGCGGGCCGGTGATGGTTCGCTTCGCCCACGAGATGAACGCCGACTGGTATCCGTGGGGCATGGGGGTCAACGGCAACACCCCCGAGCGCTATGTCGAGGCGTGGCGGCACGTGCACGCGCTCGTCGAGGGTGCCGGAGTCGATGTGCGGTGGGTGTGGTCGCCGGTCGCGGCCTGGTGGCCCGATGCGACCCCGCTGCGCGACCTCTATCCCGGGGACGACGAGGTCGACGTGGTGGCCGCCAGTGGCTATGGGCGCGCCGATCTGGCCTCGACGATGGTCGCGACGTTCGAGGGATGGCACGACGAGGTGCGTGCCTTCACCGACAAGCCGGCGATCATCGCCGAGACGGGGGCCGACGCCGACGTTCGTGACGACTACCTGGCCGGGTTGGGTGACTTCTTCGCGCAGTTCCCCGACGTCGAGGGGTTCGTCTGGTTCGACACCTCCCCGGAGTCCACGGGGGCAACGGGCCACTATCAGATCAGCGACACGTCGGCACACCTGGACGCCTTCGGCCGCGCGCTCCACGACGCCGGCGTCGACTGCGCTGACTGAGGTGGCTGGGACCGGAAACCGCGCACAGGCCGGGTCCCCAGGTGCGGTTTCCACAGGCGCGCCTCGAGGATCGGTGGGCGGTGGGGGGTGGCTCATAGCGTCGGCTTCGTGACCACCGTTCTCGACCTTCGTCCCGACGCCACCGGCGTCCTGGGGATGCTGGCGGGTGTCCACGCTCTGCTCGACGCGGCACCGGCTGATGTGGGGCTGGTGTCGGGGGACTATGCGACTGCGGTGCGTGAGGTCGATCGGGCGGTGGCGCGGCTCCAGGCGGTGCGGCTGTCGCTGGTGGCTGCGGCCGACCGGGCTGAGGTGGCTGCGGGGTCGGGGATGAGCGGGACGGGGGCGTGGCTGTCGAAGCAGACCTGTACGACGGGCGCTGCTGCGGCGGGTCAGGTCGCACTCGCGGGGGCGCTCGAGGGCTTGCCGGCGACCGGGGCGGCGTTGCGGGACGGAGCCGTGTCGGCCGAGGAGCACGCCGCCGTGATCGCCGACGCCACCCGACGACTCCCCCGCCACCCTTGACCAGCAGCGGGCGGTGGTCGAAGCGGGTCTGGTCGAGCAGGCCCGGGCCCTCGACCCCGCCGCGCTGCGGAAGAAGGCCCGCCGCGCCCTGGAGCGCGTCGCCTCCCGCGAGGAGGCCGACCGCCACCACGACGCCGTGCTCCGCGACGAAGAAGCAAGTGCGAGAGCCAAGACGAGGCTGGCGCTGCATGACAACGCCGACGGCACCCTCACCGGTCACTTCACCGTCCCCACCCTGGCCGGCGCGATCCTGAAGAAGATCCTCGCCCAGCTCGCCTCACCACGCCGCGGCCGACTCGGCGCATCTCAGGCCCAGACCGGCCCGGCAGGGGAATCAGTGGACTGGGCCCACCGGCAGGGTGAGGCGTTCGTCGAGCTCCTTCACCACCTCCCCACCGACCACCTCCACGGCAAGACCGCCGCCACCATCGTGGTCACCCTCGACCACACCCAGCTCACCGCCGACCTCGCCGCCGCCGGCCTCGACACCGGCGACGAGATCTCCGCCTCCGAAGCCCGCCGCCTCGCCTGCGGGGCCGGGATCCTCCCCGCCATCCTCAACGGCCCCTCGCTCCCCCTCGACCTGGGGAGGACCCAGCGGTTCTTCAGCGAAGCGCAAAGGGTCGCGCTCGCCACCCGGCATTCGACGTGCCTGGCCGATGGGTGTGACCGGCCCTACGCGTGGACTGAGCTCCATCACCGAGATCCCTGGGCCAAGGGCGGACGGACCGACCTCCCCAACGCCGAGCCGCTCTGCGGGTCCCACCACCACCGCATCCACGACCCGAGCTACCTCCACAAGAGACACCCCGACGGGTCGATCACCTTCCACCGACGATGCTGACCGGCGCGGTCAGATGAACAGCAGAGCCGATGCCACCATGCTGACGCCGAGCGCGGTCATCTCGAACTGGTGCTGGTTGATACGGCGGATCAGCTGACGACCGAGGACGGCGCCCACCAGGAGAGCGGGGACCAGGGCGGCGTCCACGGCCAGGCTGCCGGGGTTGATGAGGTGGAGGCTGGTGCTGAACGGCACCTTGAGCAGGTTCACCAGCAGGAAGAACCACGCGCCGGTGCCGAGCATCCGCAGCATCGGCAGACCGGCCAGGATCAGATAGATGGTCATCACGGGGCCAGCGGCGTTGGCGGTCATGGTCACGAACCCGGCGACGCCACCCAGGACGGCGGCGGTCACCAGATGCACGCGCGCTGGGCCCGCCGGCACCGCGTCCTTCGCTCGCCCGCGGCGCTGCCACAGCTGCATCGCTGACATGGCCAGGAGCGCGACGCCGATCGCCGGCCTGACGACGTCGTTGCTCGCGGTGGCCAGGAACCACGTCCCCAGTGCCAGCCCGGGGATGACGCCCGGCAGCAGGCGCGCCAGCACCCGCCAGTCCGCGTGCCGGCGATAGATGGTCATCGCGAGCAGGTCACCGCAGATGAGGAGGGGGAGCAGCGCGCCGGTGGACTCCTTGGCGGGGACCGCCAGCGCGAACAGCACGACCGCCACCGAACCGACCCCGGAGATCGCCGTCTTCGCGATGCCGACCAAGACCGCGCCCGCCGCGAGCAGGGCCCAGGCGGCGGGCGTCAGGTCGGTCAGGGCCACATCCGCAGTCTGGTCCGTCACCGGAAGTGATGGGGAACACGACGCGGTTTCGCCGATATTCGTATCGCTGAACGGTAAAACGTCGCAAAGTAGGGAGCGACAACAAAATACCCTCGAAGCCGCTGGATGACCCGAGACGTCCGGCGGCTTCGAGCATTTCCGTCCGGTCCGGTCGGTGGTCGCCCGCAAGGCCAGGCCCAGGGTGCCGCGATGCTTGCTGGCGTGGCCGCAGGCATCTTCCGCGACTGTGCCGACGCCGTCGGCCCCGCCGTCGTGCTGGCGCCCCAGTCCGTCGAGCCGGAGGCGGGCCGAGTGGACCTCGACGACGAGGCCTATCGCGGGTACCGGAAGCTGTCCGACGCCGTTGAGGAGGCCCCCGCATGACCACCGATGCCAATCCAGCCATCGCCGCGGTGACCGACGTCTTGAGGGCGGCCGGGCACCCGAGTTCGGTGTTGCTCCGCACCGTGGTGATCGGCGCCGATGCCAGCACCCGCCTGCCGGAGGTCGTGGCCGCGATCGGGACCGGCACAGGAAGGGTCCGGGTCCTGGCGGACCCGGTGCCGTTCAGTCGGGAAGGAGCCTCCGACGTCAAGACGTCGTTGGCCCGCCTCGTCGGCGGTGAACTCGTGACGGTGGGGGCCGCCGGCCACGCCGGCGGGCAGCGTGTCCATGCTGACGAGGCGACCGTTGTTGACGTGGTCGAGCGCACCCGTGGCGCCGACGTGCTTGTCACGATCGGCTCGGGCACGCTGGCCGACCTCGGCAAGGTGGCGGCCGGCGTCCACGGCATCCCGCACGTCGTGGTCCAGAGCGCCGCGAGCGTCAACGGCTTCACCGACGACCACAGCGTGCTGCTGCGGGATGGCGTCAAGCGGACGACCCCGTCGCGCTGGCCCAGTGCGCTGGTCGCGGACACGACCCTGATCCGAGAGGCCCCGGTGTCGCTCAACGCGGCCGGGGTCGGTGACCTGCTCGCGATGTTCGTGGGTCCGGCGGACTGGCTGCTGGCCGCGAGTCTCGGCATCGGCCCCGGCTACCGCCCCGATATGGTCGACCTGGTGCGACCGCACGGTGCGCGGCTGCTCGAGCTGGCCCACGGACTCGAGGCCGGTGATCCCGGCGATGTCGAAGACCTGACGCGGTTGCTCGCCCTCAGCGGTCTGACCATGGGGCTGTCACGGTGCACCGCCCCTTCGTCGGGCACCGAGCACGCGATCGCCCACCTGCTCGAGATGCGGCTGGGGGAGGAGGCGGCCTGGCATGGCCTCCAGGTCGGAGTCGCCACGATCGCCGCCTCACGCCTGTGGGAGCGGGTGCGTGACCACCTCCGGAGGCACGGGCCTGGCAGCCGGCTGCCCGACGTCGACGCCACCCGGGAGCGCGTGCTGGCGGCGTTCGGCCCGCTCGACCCCTCCGGTGCGACCGCGGCCGAGTGCTGGGCCGGCTATGCCCGCAAGTTGACGTGGCTCGCCGCGAACCCGGACCGGCTCGATGACCTGTTGTCGCGGTGGGACCGGCTCGACCAGCGGCTCGAACCGTTGCTCGCGACCGCTGTACAGCTCGCCGACGGGTTGCGCGGCAGCGCCGTACCACTGCGCTTCACCGACCTCGGTGCCGCCTATGACCGGTCGACGGTGGCCTGGGCGGTCGGGCACGGACACCTGATGCGGGACCGGTTCACGGTCGCGGACCTGGCCGACCTGCTGGGCATCTGGTCGACAACCGACGTCGAGACGATGCTCGACGAGCTCGCCGCCGACGGGCTCGTCACGTGAGCGCCCCTCTGCAGCGCTTCGCTGGTGATGGCTTCGACTTCGACGGCACCGTCTATCTGGGTGATGCCTCGCTCCCGGGCGCGGCAGAGGTCATCGACCGTCATCGCGACGTTGGCCGACCTGCTCTAGGCATCCGACGGCGGTCGGTTCCGCGCCGCCCGCACGGCTAGGTTGGAGCCATGAGGCGGCTGGCATGAGTCGGGTGCGTGTCATCGACGACGACGGCACCCAGCTGGTGACGGCGGAGGTCGCCACGGATCTCGCCGCCCGTTTCGTGGCGCACCTGCGATCGGTCGGCGTCCCGGACCGCGGGCGGGTGCTCTTCTCGGCCCACAACTCGGCCTTCCTGCTGTCGGGGGTGCTCGGGAGCCTGCTGGGTGGCTACCTCCCGGTGATCGTGAGCGACAAGCTGACCGCTCGCGAGCGCGACGAGCTGACGTCGGACGTCGAGCCCCATCTCGTGGTGACCGACGAGGTGTTGGCCGGGGCCTTCGAGCGTGCCCCTGCGTCGACCGGGGAGATCCCCCGATGCCGGCCGATGCACTTCACGAGCGGGACCTCGGGCCGACCCAAGGGGGTGTGGAGCGGCTGGCTCGATGAGGCCGACGCGCGGGCCCTGGTCGAGGAGGAGACGGCCGCGTGGGGCATGACGTCGGACGACGTCTATCTCGCGGCATCGCCCATGAGCCACTCGGCGCCGCTGCGGTTCCCGCTGATGACGCTGCTGCGCGGCGGCAGTGTCGTCGTACCGACCGGGTTCGACGTCGGTGTCGTCCGGTCCTTGGTCGAGGCCGGGACGGTGACCACCACGTTCCTCGCGCCGGTCCCGCTCCAGCGACTGCTCGGTGACGACGAGGTTCGGAGCCACGGGATGCGGCTGGTCGCCCACGCCGGCGCGCCGTGCCCGGCCAAGGTCCGCGCCGCCGCCCGGCGAGCCTTCGGTGACGAGGTGGTGCGGGAGTTCTACGGCTCGACGGAGGGCCAGTTCACCGTCTGCACGCCGCAGGAGTACGACGCCCACCCGGGCACGGTCGGCCGCGCCCGGCCGGGACGGACGCTCCGGGTCGACCACGACGGGAGGATCTGGTGCCGGGTCCCACGGCACGCGCGGTTCGAGTACTGGCGCGACCCCGGCAAGACCGCCGAGACCTGGGACGGTGACTGGTTCACCGTCGGGGACCTCGGCCACCTCGACGAGGACGACTACGTCTATCTCGACGGTCGGCGCAGCGACCTCATCATCACCGGCGGCGTCAACGTCTATCCCGCCGAGGTCGAGCGGGTCGTGCTCGACCTGCCCGGTGTCACGGAGGCGTGCTGCTTCGCCGTGGACGACGATCACTGGGGCCAGCGGGTCTGCCTCGCCGTCGTCGGGCCGGCCGACGAGCCCACCATCCGCGATCACTGCGAGGAGCGGCTTGCGCCCTACAAGCGTCCCAAGAGCATCTTCCGCGTCGACGACTTCCCGCGCACCCACTCCGGCAAGGTCGACCGGGTCGCCGTTCCGGCGTACGTCGGCGCCACGTCCTGACCGGTCGAGGTCACCGGGACGGTGCGTGCGGACGCGTGCGCGAGTCGGCTCCTGGGTACGACGTCCCTGATCCGGGGATCGCAGGGAGATCCCCCACGAAGGGAGACACGATGGGCTACGGATTCGGTGGGTTGCTGCTGGTCGTGGGGCTGATCCTCGCGTTGGCCGTGACGGACAGCATCAACGGGGTGGACCTGACCATGGTCGGCTGGATCATGGCGCTCGTCGGCATCGTGCTGCTGGCGCTCACGGCGATCACCGCCAACCGCGCCCGCGGTGCGCGGAGCGTCAGCACGACGACGCACGCGGACGGCACGCAGTCGGTCAGCGAGCGTCGGACCGACGTCTGACCGGTTCTGGTCACCGGTTCTGGTCACCGGTTCTGGGTCACGGCCCGCCCACACCGGCGGGGCGGGCCGTGACGGTCCGGACCATCACGCAGTTCTTCTGTCCCTTCGGCCGGTCATAGGTGAAGCCGGCCTCCTCATACATCCGGCGGGTGCCGTTGTAGAGGAACGACGAGGACATCTTCTTCGTCGGCGGGTGGGTCGTCAGGTCGTGGGGATAGCCCTCGACGACCCCGCCGCCAGCGGCCGCGATCTGGTCGAGCGCGCCCTGGAGCGCGAGGGCGGCGAGGCCGTGTCGGCGGTAGCGCCGGTCGACGAAGATGCAGGTGACCCGGAAGTCCGGCGCCGCGGCCGACGTCTCGTCGTACTCCTTGCGGTGGTGGATGTTGGGCAGCTCGTCGGGAGGCCCGTACTCTGCCCACGCGACGGCCTCGCCACCGTCGAAGACCAGCGCAGCATGGGCGCGACCCTCGTCGACCAGGCGGCACTTGAGGTCCCGGTTGCTGTCATAGGTGCGGTCCTTGTCCTTGGCCACGGTGTGGAACCACGTGCACCAGCAGCCTCCGAAGATGCCCCCGTGGCGCTCGACCAGCGCCGCGAATGCCGGCCAGGTCTCGCTGCTGAGTGCCCGGATGGTGAACCGATCGCTCGACGCCGACGTCTCCATGACGCCAGGCTAGGGCGGTTCCCGGACGGTCTGCGTCCGTGATTGCACCCCACGCCGACCCGGCAGAACTGCCGGGTCGGCGGGGGACGTGTCGACCCGGCAGAACTTCTGCCGGGTCGACGGGCGGGGATGAAAAGCACAGCAGAAGCAGGAAGCAGGAAGCAGAAGCAGCAGGAGCAGGAGCGTGGGCGCCATGGAGCGGATGACCGAGGAACAGCTGACCGACGAGGTGCTCGGGCGGCTCGAGGCCACGCCGGACCCGCGGCTGCGCGAGGTGATGCAGGCGCTGGTCCGCCACCTGCACGCCTTCGCCCGGGAGGTGCGGCTCACCGATGAGGAGTGGCTGCAGGGGATCCGCTTCCTCACGGCGACCGGCGACATCACCGACGCCGTACGCCAGGAGTTCATCCTGCTGTCCGACACCCTGGGCCTGTCCTCGCTCGTCGACCTGATCAACCACTCCGATGTGGAGTCGCTGGCGACCGAGCCCACGATCCTCGGCCCGTTCTATGTGCCCGAGTCGCCATGGCGTGAGTTCGGCGGCTCGATGGTCGAGTACGACGACGGCGGCGAGGCCGCGATCCTGCGCGGCGTGGTCCGTGACGACGACGGGGCGCCGATCGCCGGGGCGGTGCTCGACGTCTGGCAGAACGCCGCGACCGGTTTCTATGCCGTACAGCAGCCGGACGAGCAGCCGGCCACCAACCTGCGCGGCCGCTACCGTGCCGACGACGAGGGCCGGTTCGAGATCCGCACCGTGCGTCCGGTGCCCTACCCGATCCCCGACGACGGCCCGGTCGGCCGGCTGCTGCAGGACACGGGTCGCCACCAGTGGCGCGCCGCCCACATCCACCTCAAGGCGACCGCCGACGGGTTCATCCCGCTGACCACCCACATCTTCGACCGTGCCAGCGACTACCTCGACTCCGACACCGTGTTCGGGGTCAAGGAGTCGCTGATCGAGGACTTCGGGCCCGCCGCGGACGGGGTGCTCGTGTGCGAGCACGACGTGGTCCTGACGCGCGGCTAGCGAGCCCGCGGAGTCACGCCGGCGACGCCACCACGTCGGTCGCCGCCCAGTCCCAGGCGATCGCATAGTCGGCGAGCAGCGCCTCGACGCGTCGCGTGGCTTCCTCATCCGCGGGCGGGTCGAGCCGGACGGTGACGGTGCCGTTGCTGCTGGAGCACCAGCCGTCGGGCAGACCCGCCCCGGCCGTTGCCAGGGCCGGGCCGAGCGTCGCGGCCGTCGCCATCACGCGCAGGGCCAGCTTGTCCGGCTTGCCGATCGTGGTCACCGGCAGCATCGGCAGAGCCGTCACGGCCACCGGTGCGGCCGCCCGTTCGGGGACGCGCTCGGCCACCCACGCCCGGATCTCCTCCGCGTCCGCGCCGCCGTCGCGCAGGACCACATAGGCCACCGGGAGCTCTCCGGCGTGCGGGTCGGGACGGCCGACGACACCCGCGTCGGCCACGGCGGGGTGCTGCAGCAGGACGTGCTCGACCGGCAGCGGGTCGATGTTGTGCCCGCCCCGGATGATGACGTCCTTGGCGCGGCCCACCAGGCTGAGCCAGCCGTCGGCCGACACGCTGCCGAGGTCGCCGGTGTCGAGCCAGCCGTCGCGCACCTTGGCGCCGGGGTCGATCACGAACCGATGCCCGTCATGGCCGGTGACATATCCGGGGAACACGACGGGGCCGCGGATGACGATGTTGCCCACCTCGCCCGGTGGGAGGAAGGTCCACGAGCCGTCGTCGTCGATGCGGACCGCCGCCACCTGTTGATAGGGCAGCCGCTGGCCGACCGACCCGGGGCGCTGATCGTCGGGGAAGGAGCGGCTGCTCGCGCACGTGCCCTCGGTGAGGCCGTAGCCCTCACACAGAGGCACGCCGGTGTGGGCCCGCCACCGTTCCACCACGGTGCGCGGCAGCGGGGCCGCGCCCACGATCACGAGGTGGAGGGTGGAGATGTCGGCATCCACGGGGACCCCGGTCAGCGCGCCATAGACGGTCGGCACCGCCGACATCGCGGCGACCCGGTAGCGCTCGACGATCCGCCAGAACGACCGCAGCAGCTCGACGTCCCGATAACCCAGCGGGCCCGCCCACACCACCGGCTGCCGGCGCAGCAGGGGCGCGAGCGTGGTCACGATGAGGGCGTTGACGTGGAAGAGCGGCAGCGCAGCGAACGTCGAGGTCCCCGGGGTCACCGAGGACCCGAGGGCCACCATCCACGCGTCGGCGACCTGCATGGCGTGGGTGTGGGCGGCGAGCTTGGGCGTGCCGGTCGTCCCGCCGGTGTGGAAGAACGCCGCCAGGTCGTCAGCGGCCGGCGGTGGGAAGGTCAGCTCGGTCGTGGGCTGGGCCGCGGCGAGCTCGCCGAGGTGACCGACCACCGTCCCCTCGACCGGTTCCAGCGTCGGCGGGGTCCCGAGGGCGCCCGTGGGCCGCAGCGCGAGCAGGGCGGCGAGCCGGGCGCGCTGCGCGAGGTGGCGGGCGAGCGCCCACACCTCGGGGTGCAGCTCCGGGCCGGCGGCCACGAGGATCCGTGCCCCGGCCGCGCGCAGGAGTGCGGCCAGGTCATCCACCGCCAGGGCCGGGTTGAGCGGCGCGGCGATGCCGACCGTTTCGGCCGCGAGCAGGGTGGGCACGAGCTCGGCCGTGTTGACAGACAGGATCGCGACCGTGTCGCCGCGATCGACGCCGAGGGCGGACAGCGCGTTGGCCCGGCCGACCACCTCGATGAGCAGCTCGCCGTGCGTACGCCGGACCGGGTCCTGCCAGTGGACGCCGTCGACGAGGGTGAGGTGAGCTGTCTCGTCGGGGGCCTCCTGGCCCGCGGCGCGGACGATCTCGAAGACCGACGCCGGCAGGCCGCGCTCCTGGAGAGGCACGGCCTCGATCGCATCGAGGTCGCTCGCTCCACGATAGGGCGGCCACAGGTCGGCCGTCACGCGGTCACCCCCTGTTCGTTGACCGCCGCGGCTCGCCACGACAGCTGCTGGACCCAGGAGCCCAGCCGGTCCGTGAGCTCGGCTCCGACGGTCCCACTCGGACGCGGCGGCGTCTCCCGGGTCAGCACGACCCGGTCGGGACGCACCACCACCGCGCCGCTGCGCGAGCCGCGCAGCCAGTCTGCGAGCGGCCCGCTGTCGCGCGCGACGGCAAAGGAGTCCTCGCCCGGGTCCGTCGTGGGCAGGAGGGCCAGCAGCCGCAAGCCGGACGCCGTGCAGGTGCTGACCAGTCGGGGGTCTGGCTTGCCCAGTGTCACCACGGCGAAGCCACCGCCGATCACATCGTCGAGCCGCTGGCTGCCCGTCGCCGTCTCGACGAAGGGCTGCGGGATCTGACCGCCGGTGATCTTGTCGCGCCGGCCGGACCGCCGGACGGCGAGGCCGTCGGCGAACCGGGGCGGGTTGGCGTCGAGCACCTTGTCGGTGACTCCGGGGAGCCGGCAGGCGACCGCGATCGCCGTACGACGCACGTGTGCGGCGCCGTCCTGTCCGCCGGTCATCGCCCACCCCACGGTGCGGGCCTTGAGGACCAGCGCCCGGGCGTGGGGTGCGCGCTCACTCTCATAGGTGTCGAGCAGGACCTCGTCGGCCGAGCCGGACAGCACGGCCGCGAGCTTCCAGGCCAGGTTGGCGGCGTCGCGCAACCCGGCGCAGAGTCCCTGCCCGATGAACGGTGGCGTCAGGTGGGCAGCGTCCCCGAGCAGGAACACCCGGCCGTCGCGCCAGCGGTCCGCGATCCTGGCCCGGAAGGTGTACTCGGCCCGGCGCATCACCTCGATCTCCTCGAACGGGACGTCGTCGAGCCAGGGACGGAGCAGGTCCTCGAAGAGGCCGGAGTCGACGACCGAGTCCACGGTCTCGTCGTCGCGGAGCCGGAACTCCCAGCGGTAGCGGCCGGGCCCCACCTGCATATAGGTCCCCGCCCGGCGCGGGTCGCAGATCTGGTGGACCCCCTGCCAGGCGCTGAGCGTGCGCTCGCAACGCACGTCCACGACGAGCCAGCGCTCCTCGAACCGCAGATCCTCATAGCGGGCACCGATCAGCTCGCGGACGGTCGAGTTGGCGCCGTCGCAGCCCAACACCGCCTGAGCCCGGACGGTCGACTCCTCACCGGTGGTGAGGTCGCGGAGCCCGACCGTGAGGTCGCCGACGGGGGACGCCTGCTCCAGGGAGACCAGCTCGGTGGCCGACCGCAGCGTGGCCAGCGGAAGCTCGGCGAGCCGGTCGCGCAGCACCCGCTCCAGGTCCGGCTGGTCGAACATGTTCGCCGGGGGATAGCCGTGGGGGCCGAGCGGCTTGCTGCGGGAGAACTCCGCCATCGTGCGCAGCCGGTCGTCGACCAGGCGGAGTCCCAGCGTGGGTTGGGTGATCGACGCGAACCGATCGTGGACACCCATGGCCTGCAGAATGCGATAGGTCTCGTCGTCCAGGTGGACCGCGCGGGGCAGCGGGTAGATGTCTGCGTGCCGCTCGACGATCACCGACGCGACCCCACGCTGCGCCAGCAGGATCGCTGCCGCCACCCCGATCGGCCCGGCCCCGACGATCACCACGGGTGCCGAGGATGCCCCTCCCGACGGCGCGCTCACGGGGCCACCACCGTCGACTGCTGGCGGCCCAGGTCGATGCGGCCGTCGTGGGTGCGGATCGTGAGGCTCAGTCGGTCGCCGTTGGCGAGGTAGCGGGGGTTCTTCTCCTGCTTGTCGAAGAAGACCTTCCACTTCACGTGCGCCGGGAGCAGGTGTGCGACGAGCTCGACCACGTGCGGCGGAGCCTGCAACGCCGTACCTCCGGGCGTGCCCGTGAGGACCAGGTCGCCCGGCTCGAGACGTTGGAACCTGGCCAGGGCCGTCAGGGACGGGGCGGGCAGATGGATCATGTCGGCGACGGTGCGGTCCTGGCGGAGGACGTCGTTGACCGAGAGCTGGAGGCGCAGGTCGAGCAGGTGCGCGAAGTCCTCCGGGTCGAGCAGCGTCAGCCAGGGACCGACCGGCGTGAACGTCGGGTAGGACTTGGCCTCATAGAACTGGGTCTTGGTGAGCTGGACATCGCGCGCACTCACGTCGTTGGTGATGACGAGCCCGGCCACGTAGTCGGCGAGGGTGGCCTCCGTGATCTGGGTGCCCACCGGGATCGGTGCCCCGATGACCAGACCGAGCTCCACCTCATAGTCCAGCAGCCGGACGTGGTCAGGCTTGACGATCTCACCGCCGCTCGCCGCAACCGAGCCGGAGGCCTTGCGGAAGAACGTCGGCTGGATGCGCTGCGGGTCGAACCCGGACTCCTGGGCATGGGACCGGTAGTTGACCAGCTGGGCCACGACCCGGCACGGCGTCGTCACCGGCGACTCCGCCTGGAGCCGGTCCACAGCCGTGTCGTACGCCGTGGCGCCGGAGGCCGCGACCTCGGCCACCAGGGCCCGGTCGGCGAGCAGCTCGGCCGTCGTGGTGGCGGTGGTAGGGATGCGGGCCGCGCGGTCGCCGTCGACCACCCACCAGGACCCTTGGGCGCGCAGGACGTTGGTGCTCATGACTTCATCGCCTTCACCAGTGCCATCAGGCGGGCGCGGTCGACCTCGTTGTCCTCGCGCAGCGCCTCCAGGGCGGTGCGGAGCAGGGTCGGGCTCGGCCGGTTGCCGAGGAAGTCGGCCGTCGCCGGCGGCCCCCACTGGGCCAGGCCGCTCGCACACAGCGGTGCCCAGCCGGGCTCGAGGGAGGAGTCGAACACGTCACCGTCGGCATAGTGCTCGATGAGCACCCGGTCGGGGTCGCGCCAGTAGTCGAAGACCTGGCTGCCCTGGATGTGGCGGCCGATGCCCCACGACCGGGTGTAACCGCGGTCCTTGAGGTACTCGCCGCCCGCGGCCACCGCGTCGAGGTCGGCGACTTCGAAGGCCGAGTGGTTGTAGCCGGACTCGGGCGCCAGCAGCATCGCCAGCGTGTGGTGGTCGCTCGGCTCGGAGCCGCGGTCGCACCGCATGAACGCCATCGTCGGACCGCGGTCGCGCTGCCCCTCCAGGTAGAGGAAGTCGCTGACGATCAGACCCAGGTTCTCGAGGTACCAGTCGAGCGCCCGGCCGAAGACACGGCTGCCGATGGCCAGGTGGCCGAGCCGCTCGACGCGGGCGGGCTCGCGGGCCGGCCGTTGGGTGGCGTTGACGCGGGGGGTCTGGCCGCCGACGTTCCAGGTCAGCGGCGCCTGGACCGGGGTCTCGGGCAGCTGCTCCATGCCGTGAACGACGGTGACGGGCAGCCCGCTCGGGTCCGTGAGGCGGACGCCGTGGCCACCGCCCTCCTGGTGGAGCGACTCCACGCTGCGGCCGGTGGCCGCGGCCAGTCGGTCGAGGTCGCTGCGAGCCTCGGCCTCGAACGCGGCGCCGAGGAAGCGTGCGCCGCGGCCGCGGCGGATCACGACGGCCGGGGCACCGGCGCGGGCCGACCGCAGCTGGAGCATGTCGTCGGTGCGGGCATGGACCGCGAAGCCGAAGTCCCGACCGAACATCTCGGCCCGTCCCAGGTCGGGCTTCTCGAACTCCAGCCAGGCGAGGCTGCGGACCTTGATGACGGGGTCGGCGGCTCGGCCGGGGTGCTCACCGCGCAGGGCGCCCTGCTCGCTGTGCAGGTCCTTGTGGTCGTTGAGCACCCCGGTCTCCGCGGTGTCGGGTGCGGTGGTCTCGGGTGTTGCGGTGTCGGGGGTCATGCGGTGTCCTCCAGGGTGTGGTCCGCGTCACGAAGTGATAGAAGTATCAGAACTGATAGACGTATCGTCAAGAGGCGTCGGCGAAATCCACCCCGGCGCCCGCGACGCAGCGAGGGGGGCACTACCGTGACGTCCATGACCGCCGAGACCGCGCCGGAGAACCGGCTGGGGCGCCGCAAGGCCCGCACCCGCCGCGCGCTCATCGATGCGGCGCGGCGCATCCTCGCCGAGCGCGGCACCACCGACGTCACCATCCAGGACATCACCGAGACCGCCGATGTCGGCTTCGGCACCTTCTACAACCACTTCGACACCAAGACCGAGCTCTTCGAGGTCGCGGTGCAGGAGGTCCTCGAGGAGTACGGCGCCGCCCTTGACCGCGCCTGCGAGCCGCTGGTGGATGCCGCCGAGATCTATGCGGTGGGCGTCCGGATGACCACCCGCCTGGCGCTGACCCAGCCGGCCGTGGCCCGGGTGCTGACCGAGGTCGGCCTGTCCTATGCCTGGGCCGAGCAGGGCCTGGCGGCCCGCGCGATGCGGGACATCCGCCGCGGCATCGCCGAGGACCGGTTCACGGTCCACGACGACCGGATGGGACTGCTCGCGACGGCCGGCTGCGTGCTGGCCTTCGTCGAGTCGTGCCTGCAGCGGCCCGGTGAGTTCACCCCCGATCAGGCCGACGCGCTGGCCGAGATGCTGCTGCGGTCGCTGGGCATGACGCCCGAGGCCGCCCGCGAGGTCGCGCACCGACCGCTGCCGCCCGTCTCCTGAGCCCGTCTCCTGAGCCCGGCTCAGGCATCGGGTGGCATGATCGGCTGACCACCCGGCGGAGGAGGAGCCTTGTGAGCGAGACCGAGCGCGACCTGGCGGCCATCGAGGCGCGCCGGGCCGAGATCAGGGACCGGTTCCTGCAGCCGACGGGGCAGCGCCCCGCCAGCACCGCCCGCGGGCTGCACCACACGGCGCTGGTCAGCAGCGACGTCGAGCGGACGGTCCGCTTCTATCAGGACGTGCTCGGCTTCCCGCTGACCGAGCTCATCGAGAACCGGGACTATGCGGGGTCCTCCCACTTCTTCTTCGACATCGGCAACGGCAACCTGCTCGCGTTCTTCGACTTCCCGGGCCTCGACGTCGGCCCCTACCAGGAGGTGCTCGGCGGCCTCCACCACATCGCGATCTCGATGGACCCCGATGCGTGGGACGCCGCCTGCCGACGACTGGCGGAGGCCGGCATCGAGCACGTGGTCCACAGCGAGGTGTCGGTCTATTTCCGCGACCCCGACGGTGCCCGGCTCGAGCTCATCGCCGACCCGCTGGGAGAGATGTACGGGCTGCAGGTGCTCTGAGCGACGATGCGTGACTTCGTCCATGAGTCCGCAGCGGTGCGGGTGGTCTTCGGGGTCGGCACCCGCGCCCAGGTGGCCACCGAGGTCGAGCGGTTGGGGTGCCGTCGGGTCCTGATCATCCACGGCCGCCACGAGGCGTCGTACGCCGACGAGATCGAAGCCGACCTCGGCGGACGGGCCGTGGGGCGGTTCACCGACATCGCCATGCACGTCTCGCCGGCGACGGCCGACGCCGCGAGGGCCGCAGCCGAACTGGCGGGCGCCAACCTGCTCCTCGTCGTGGGCGGTGGTTCGGCGGTCGGCACCGCCAAGGCGGTCGCGCTCACGACGTCGCTGCCGATCCTCGCCGTTCCGACCACCTATGCGGGCTCGGAGATGACGTCGATCTGGGGGCTGACCGATGGGGGCCGCAAGACCACCGGGCGTGACCAGCGTGTCCAACCCCGGACGGTGGTCTATGACCCCGAGGTGACGGTCTCGCTGCCGGCCGAGGTCTCGGCGGCGAGTGGGATGAACGCGGTCGCCCACCTGGTCGAGGCGCTCTATGCGCCCGGTGCGTCGCCGCTGCTCGCGGTGGCCGCCCAGGACGGCATCCGGGCACTGGCCGCGGGGTTGCCCCATGTGGTGGCCCGACCTCACGACCTCGAGGCCCGCAGTGACGCCCTCGCCGGTGCCTGGCTCGCCGGTTGGGCTCTCGGCATCGCCACGATGGGCGTGCACCACAAGATCTGCCACGTCCTCGGCGGCACCTGGCAGCTGCCCCACGCCGCCACCCACGCAGCGGTGCTGCCGTTCGCGACGGCGTTCAACGCCGCCGCCGCACCGGCGGCGATGGAACGCATCCGACGGGCGCTGGCCGACGCCGGCCGCCCGGCCGAGTCCGCCGCGGGAGGTCTGTGGGACCTGGCGACGGCGATCGGCGCGCCGACCTCGCTCGCCGCGGTGGGGTTCTCCGCGGACAGCGTCGATGAGGCGGCCAGATCGGTCGTCGACAGCACACCGATCCACCCGCGCGAGGTTGACGAGCCCGGCGTACGCCGGCTGCTGCTGGCGGCGATCGCCGGCGAGCGCCCCGGCGCGGCGCGGACCGACCCGGACGGGTCCAGCGGGACGTAACCGCTACACCTGGGGGGTGGGTCTGTCCCGACGATTGTGGCGGCGGCCGAGGCTCCCTACCTTGCAGGGGTGACCGATCGACCCCCGCCCCGGCGGCCCACGAGCGTCTCGTCGATGGGCGGGCGTTGAGGATGGCCCGGCTCAAGGACGTCGCCGCAGCGGCCCGTTCGGTGGCGACCGGGATGGCGATGAAGCGTGGTGCCCCCCCGGAGTTCCACGCCCCGCTGCCGACACGGGAGGACCTCGGCGTCGTCGTCCTGGCGCCCGAGCGGAGGGACGCCGTCGCGATGGCGCTCGACGCGGGCGCGCTGGTCGCGGCGGGACTGCTCGCCGACGGTTCGGTCAACAGCGAGGAGCTGGTGGCCGGCTGTGTCGCCCGCATCCTTGAGCACGACCCGGCACTGCGCTCGGTCATCGAGCTCGCCCCCGATGCGGTCGCGCAGGCTCGTGCTGCCGATGAGCGTCGACGCGCGGGGACGCTGCGGGGGCCGCTCGACGGCATCCCCATCTCGGTCAAGGCCAACGTGAGCGTCGCCGGCATGACGGTCAGCGCCGGCGCGGAGATCCTCGACGGTCACGCCGGCCCGGACGCCGAGCTGGTGGCCCGGCTCCGCGACGCCGGGGTCGTGGTGCTCGCGACCGCCAACCTCTCCGAGCTCGCTGGGGCCGTCAGCCGGACCCCCGGCACGAGCGCGCTCGGGGGGCGGACGGTGAACCCGTTCGGCGACCAGTTCACCCCCGGCGGCTCCAGCAGCGGCTCGGCCGTGTCGGTCGCCGCCGGGCTCGTGCCGCTGAGCGTCGGCACCGAGACGTCGGGGTCGCTCATCGCGCCCGCGACGTTCTGCGGCCTGGTGGCGATCAAGCCGAGCCGGGGCCTCGTGTCGGGCGACGGCGTCGTCCCGCTGATCCGCTTCCAGGACACCGCGGGCCCCCTCGCACCCACCGTCCGTGAGGCCGCCACGCTGCTCGATGCGATGGCGGGCAGCACCACGGTCCCCGACCGCGGTGACGCTCTGGCGGAGGCCAGGGTGGGCGTCCTGCGTGCCGAGGTCGAGGCCCAGAAGTCGCCCCTCGAGGACGTCGCGACCAACGCGCCGATGCTCGACCTCGTCGAGTCCGGCCTGCGCGCCGCAGGCGCCGTGCCCGTCCCGACGTCCATGCAGGACCGGCAGGCCGTGGAGCGCGGTCTGCTCAAGCTGGTCTTCGGCGGCCTGGCCCATGACACGATCGGCTACCTCGCTGCTGCCGGTGCGCCGGTGTCGTCGGTCGCCGAGCTCCACGCCTACAACCTGGCCGACCCACGGCGGCGGATGCCGTTCGGTCAGGACCTCCTCACGGCCGCCTTGGTGATGCACCCGTCGCTGGCGGCCTATGAGGAAGGGGCGCTGGCGCTGCGGGGGCAGGCCGTCCGCATCCTCGATGAGACCTTCGAGCGCGCGAGCGCCGACGTCCTGGTCAGCATGAGCAACACCCACTCCGCGGTCTATGCCGTGGCCGGCTATCCCGCCGTGACGGTGCCGCTGGGGCTCCGGTCGTCCGGGATGCCGGCGGGTGCCACGTTCATCGGACGGGCCGGGTCGGACGCGACCCTCGTGGCAGCGGCGTACGCGTTCGAGCAGGCGACCCTGCTGCGTGCCCGCCCGGCCGGCCGCCCCGACTGAGAGGCGACGAGGCTCCCCGATGACGACCACGCTCCGCTCGGCACTCCTTCCCGCTCACCTGCGCCGGTCGCTGGACGAGCTCAGCACCGACCTCGAGCTGCTCCGCGAGCCACGCGGGCAGGGCAAGCGATCGGCATTCTGGATGATGCTGGTGATCGCGGCCGTGATCGCCTCGGCCGGTGTCCTGGGGGACTCCACGGCGACCGTCATCGGCGCCATGATCATCGCGCCCCTGTCCACGCCGATCATGGGCATCGCCCTGGCGGTGGTGAAGCGCCGGCGCAACGGGTCGCTCGTCCTCGTCGCGGCCGGCGCCGCCGTCGTCATCCTGATCGGCGCGGCGTTCTCCTTCTCGCTCCCGGGGGCCTATGACCTCGGCGGCAACAGCCAGATCCAGGCCCGCGTGTCACCGGCCCTCTACGACCTCGTCGCGGCCTTCGCGACCACGATCCCGGGCAGCATCGCCTCGGCCTCCCCGAGCTCTCGAGCCGCCGCCTCCCGGAAGCCGAGCCCGGCGTGCGCGAGTCCGCGGAGGAACGGTCCCCACGGGGACGCGGCGGGAACGAGGTTGGCCTCCACCAGGGCTGCCGGGTCATCATCGCGGAGGAGCGCATCCAGCGACAGGTAGATGTGCAGCCGCCCGATCTGGCTGGGGTTGGACCGGGTGAGCCCGCGGAGCATGGCGATCCCGGTATCCCACTCACCGGCCACCAGGGTGATCACGCCCGCGGAGAACTGCGTGGTCGGGCGCTGGGGCCACGACTCGGCCGACCGGCGCGCGAACTCGCGAGCGTCGTCGAGGTCGCCGTGAGCGAGGGACACCAGCCCCAGCGTGATCAGCGCCCGAGGACTGTTGCCGTCGAGGGCGACGGCACGCCGGGCCAGCTGCTGCGCCACTGCCAGGGCCTCCACCGGGTCTGGGCTGAAGCGAAGCATGGCACCGACGCAGTGGCAGGCCGACAGCATGCCGAGCAACTCGGGATGGTCGGGTTCGAGCTCGAGCGCCCGTTCCAGACCGGCGAGCGCCACCTCCCTTGTCTCCGGAGTCGACTCCTCCACAAAACGGTAGAAGTCGGCGGTCGCCCTGAAGACCTCACCCCAGCGCTCCTCGCGACCGGGGACCTCGATCTCGCGCTGGAGCACACCGCCGAAGCCGGCGATCGTCTCCACGATCTGGTGGACCAGGTGATCCTCGCCGAGGAAGCCGGAGAAGGCGTCGGGTCCTCGGTCGAACGTCTGGCTCCAGATGACGCGGCCCGTGGCGACGTCGGTCATCCGGACCGTCACCCGCACCTGGTCCTGCCCCACCCTGATGCTGCCGTGGACGACGTACGCGGCGCCGATACGCGTCCCCAGGTCGCCGAACTGGTCGGACTCGCCGCCGTCGGCCGACGCATCGACCGGGCCGCGGACCCGCAGACCGGGGAACTGCCCCAGCCGGTCGACCAGCGACTCACTGACCCCCACCGCGGAGAACGGCCCGGCACCCGGGTCGATCTCGCGGAAACGGACGACCGCGACCTCGGTGCCGCGGACCCGAGGTGGCTGCTCGTCCCGCGGCGGCGGGACCTGGGGCCGGTGGCGGACGAAGGACGGCTCATAGGACCCCGGAGTGAGCAGGATCCGAACCGCGTCACTGGCACCCGCGGTCTCGTAGTAGCGCACGAGCGAGTCACGCACCCGGCCCGCCTGGACGCGGACGATGGCGTCGGTGCGAGGGTCGAACTCGGCGCCCCGCTCAAGGGCATAGCGCGCCACGGTGCGCTCCTTGAGGCGGGACCCGCGACCGGCGACGGTCTCGGTGACGACGAAGGCGAGGAACGCGGTGGAGCGGCGCGACGTCCGGAACGGGTCGCTGGCCAGCACCCGCTGGAGCGCGCCGAGCGCCTCCTCAGCGCTCACCTCGTCGCCGCGCTGCGCGTCGGCCGTGGCGCCGTCCACCTGCTCCGACGTCATGCGCTGACCCCCCGATCGCGCCGGGGTTCCCGTCTGCGCGCCCCCGGCCTTACCCCAGGATGCCCCGTAACATGCGTCCACGTGACCCCCCGCTAACCGTTACACACGTCTCGCCCGGGTCTCGAGAGGCGCCCCGTCGCAGCGGCTGGCCTACGGTGGGCCCGCCGGTCGCACCCGGGACCGGAACGTCGCGAGGAGCCCGCCATGTCCGACGCCGTCGCCGCCACCACCACGCGCGTCTCGGTCATCGCCCTTACCGGCATGGTGGTCGGGTCGATGGTCGGTGGGGGAGTCTTCGAGCTGCCTCAGGAGTTCGGGGCGGTCGCCGGTGTCGTGGCCGCCGCACTCGCCTGGGTCGTCGCGGGACTCGGCATGCTCGCGCTGGCGCTGGTCTTCCAGAACCTGGCGCTGCGGCGTCCCGACCTCGACTCCGGCATGTATGTCTATGCCCAGGAGGGCTTCGGCAACTACTCCGGCTTCAACGCGGCCTTCGGCTATTGGGCCAGCAACATCGCGGGCAACGTGTTCTACATGGTCCTGACCATGACCACGCTCGGCCAGTTCTTCCCGGGGCTGGGTGAGGGTGACACCGTCCTGGCCGTGGTCGTGGCGTCGGCGGGGGTGTGGCTGTTCCACGTGCTCATCACGCGGGGTGTGCGCGAAGCGGTGGCCATCAACCGGATCGTCACCGCCGCCAAGCTCGTGCCGCTCGCGTTGTTCGTCGTCATCGCCGTGGTCTCCTTCGACCCCGGCACGTTCGTGGACAACCTGTGGGGCGGGGAACGCCATGACCTCGCCGGCATCTGGGACGAGATGACCCAGACCCTGCTGGTGACCACCTTCGTCTTCCTGGGCGTCGAGGGCGCCAGTGTCTACTCGCGGCTGGCCCGCCGGCGCGAGGACATCGGTCGCGCGACCGTGGGCGGCTTCCTGACGGTGCTCGCGATCTTCTCAGCCGTGACGATGGTGTCCTACGGCGTCCTCCCGCGGGCCGACCTGGCGGCCACCGACCAGCCGTCGGTCGGTGGCGTGCTGGCCAGCATCGTGGGCGACTGGGGGGCGACGTTCATCGCCATCGGCGTGGTCCTGTCCATCCAGGGCGCCTATCTCGCGTGGACCCTCATCTGCGCCGAGACGACCTATATGCCGGCCCGGACCGGCGTCATGCCCCGGTTCCTGGCCAAGGAGAACGCCAACGGCACCCCCATCGGCGCGCTGCTGCTCACGACGCTGGCGGTGCAGCTGCTGCTGGCGGCGGTCCTGGTCGTGAGCAACGCGCTCGACTTCATGCTCAAGCTCGACACGGCGCTGTCGTTGATCCCCTATCTCTTCGCTGCCGGCTACGCCCTCAAGCTGGGACTGTCGGGATCGGGCTACCAAGCCGGGGAGGCTCGTGGCAAGGACACCGTTGTGGCGCTGGTCGCGCTCGGCTATGCCGTCTTCCTCCTCTATGCCGCCGGTGTGAAGTACCTGCTGCCCGCGGCGGTCATCTATGCCATCGGCACGGTGCTCTATGTCGTGGCGCGTCGCGAGCGTGGCGAGCGGGTCTTCACCCGGGCCGAGCTCGGGGCGTGCAGCGTCCTCCTGGTCACCGGCGTCGTGGGCGTCGTCACCATCACCAGCGGCGCCGTGGTGCTCTGAGGCCCCGGGCGTCGGACTCGAGCCTCGGCTAAGGTCACTGAGCGGGACCGGTATAGGCGCAGACGTCCTTGTTCTTGGTCGAGCTGTGGTTCTGGTCGCCGGTGCGGTGATGACGGTGCTTGAGTGCCTTCGCCACCGTGGCGCGTAGCCAGTCGAAGTCGGGGGCGCCCGGGTCGAACTCCGCCGACCGCGTGAAGACCACGGAGCGCATGGGGCGGTCCTTGACCTTGAGCGCCAGGTTGACCAGGTCGGGCAGCAGGTGCTGAGGGATGTCGGTGAAGACCGTGCCCTTGCTGGCCTTGGCGATCGCCTCGAACCGACGGAACAGGTTGAGCGGGTTGGCCTGCTTGACGATCGCGTCGACCATGCAGCGCTGACGCTCCATGCGCTGGTAGTCGTCGGCGCCGTAGCGCCCGCGGGCGAACCAGAGTGCTTTGAACCCACTGAGGTGCTGGTCGGGGCCAGGCTGAAGGTAGTAGTCCGGTGGGATCCCGGCGTCGGTGTTGCCTCCGACGGCGACCTGGGTGTTGATGTTGACGGTGACCCCGCCCATCGCGTCGATGAGCTTCTTGAACCCGTCGAGGTTCACCAGGAAGTAGTAGTCGACCTTGAGCCCCGTGGAGCCCTCGATGGCCAGCTTGAGGGCGTCGGCGCCGGGGTTGTCGGACTGGCCGATGGCGTCCGGGTTGGTGATGGGCACATCGCGGTAGACGGCGTTGAGCATCCAGCTCCCGGGGTCGCCGGGGCCGGTGAAGCCGTAGGGATAGATCTCGTGCAGCTTGGTGCCCTCGGGGAACTGGGCGTTCATCATGTTGCGGGGGAGGCTGAAGGTGACGGCGCGGCCGCTCGAGACGTCGACGGACAGCACGATCATCGAGTCGGTGCGGACGCCGATGCGCCCCTCGCCGCCGTCGCCACCCAGCAACAGGATCGTGAGCCGGTCCTGACCGGCCCAGGGATCCCGGTCCGTGGAGTCGGGTGTCGTCGTGCTGACGCCGTCCTTCTTGAAGACCGTCTCGACGAGGTCGGCCTGGACCATCGCATAGCGTGCGGCCACTGTGGTCGGTGCCGCGACGATGGCGGCCAGGGCGAGCACCGAGGCGACCCCGACCGTCAGTCGCCACCGCTGGGTGGGCACCGGCCGCAGCACCAGGAACGTCGCGGCGACCACGACGAGCCAGCCGCCCAGCACGACCGCGAGGAGGATCCCGGCCAGCCTGGCCCGGGTCGGGTCGAGCACGAAGTCGAGGGCCTGCTCCCGGCTCAACGGGATCCACAGCAGGGTCCCGACCACCACCGCCACGGCGCCCAGGGCCACGACCCAACCCACCTTGGGGCGGCGGGCATAGAAGAAGCCTGCACCCGGCAGCAGGGCACCCACGACGGTCATCAGCACCGCGCCACGCATCGTGGGAGCACGGCGCGGACCGGGGCGGTGGGCGTGCGCCCCGCGCCGGCTCATCCGCCGGGCACGGTGGCGACAACGCGCATGAGGGCCTCCGTGCGGACGTGCTGACGATCGGGTGACCAGGCTGACGGTACTCACCCGACGCCGGACGGCAAATCCGGGCCGGTCCGGTGAAACTCCCGTCGTAGCCGTTACAGGGCCGTCAGACTGTCTCAGGGCGTACCCCGGGCAGCGACCCGCCCCTACGCTGACGAGGGCCGCACGACCGGGGTTCGAACCCGCCCCGACCCGACTCATGAGGTGCTCCATGCAGGTGTCCGTCCGAGCGCCGCGTCGCGGTCGCTCGCTGCGCCGATGGCTCGCCGGCCTGGTGACGGTGCTGGCGCTGGCGGGGTGCGGTCCCGACCCGATCTCCGGGTCGCGGGAGGGTGACCGGGCGGCGCCGACGCCTGCCGCGCAGGCCTCCTCAGGCGACCCCACCTCTGGGTCCGACGCGGCCGAGCCGGGGCGGCCCCAGCGCAAGCGGCTCACGGTGCTGATGACGGGCGACGTCCTGCTGCACGACGGTCTGTGGCACGACGCTCGTCTGGACGCGCAGCGCACCGGACGGGGAGCCATGGACTTCCGTCCCCTGCTCGCGAACATGCGCCCGGCCATCCACCGAGCCGACCTGGCGATCTGTCACCTGGAGACCCCGCTGGCACCGGCCGGCGGGCCGCTCAGCGGCTATCCCCTCTTCTCCGCACCCCCGGCGATCGCCCCGGCCCTGAGGTGGGCCGGCTATGACGCGTGCACGACCGCCTCCAACCACACGGTGGACCGAGGTTTCGACGGCATCAAGCGCACCATCGACGATCTCGACCAGGCGGGGATCGCGCACACCGGATCCTTCACGAACCGTCGCGACGCCCAGGGGCCGCTGTGGCTGCGCATCAAGGGCGTCGAGGTCGTGTTGATCTCCGCGACGTTCGGCCTCAACGGTCTCCCCTTGCCGGACGGGCGCCCGTGGGCGGTCAACCTGATCGACCCTGACCGCATCATCAAGCAGGCGACGGCCGCTCGTGAGGCGGGGGCCGACATCGTCCTGGTCGCCCTGCACTGGGGCGACGAGTACGTCGAGCAGCCCTCGGCCTTCCAGGTCGACGTGGCGACCAGGTTGGCGAAGTCGGGTCAGATCGACCTGATCTATGGTCACCACGCCCATGTCGTGCAGCCCTACGACAAGGTCCACGGGGTCTGGGTGCTCTATGGCATGGGCAACGCCGTGGCCCAGCAGGAGAAGTCGATGCCGGAGCTCTATGTCGGCAACGCCGCCCAGGTCACGTTCACCCAACGGCCCGGTGGTGCCTTCAAGGTCAGTGCGGTGCAGTATCGACCCACGATGGTCACCTTCTTCGACGGCATCCACCCCATGGGCTACCTGGATGCTGCCCGGGCGCTCAACCAGCCGGCGTACGCCGGCCAACGCGCTCGGCTGAGGGATGCCCTGGCGCGGGTGCGCCGTGCCGTGGGCGCCAACGGCGCCTTCACCCGAGGAGTTACCCGCGCTGGAGGGGACTGATCCATGAGCGACGCGAGCAACCAGGCATCGACCGCCACCCTGGCGACGCGGCTGCGTTCGCCCGAGCGCTGGCCCGAACGCTTCGCCACCGGCCTGTTCGGGTTCGCCGCGTTCGTGGTGGTGATCACCCTGGTCCCGCCGTGGCACCGCTTCTTCGGACGTGGAGCCGACCTGGTCAGCCTGCTGGCCTTCCCCGTGGTGCCCAACCTCGTCTATGCCGCCCTGCTCGCGGCCTTGGCCATCGGGTTCCATCGGCGGATGCGGGCGGCGTTCTGGGTGGGGTTCATCTGGCTGCTCGTGCTTCCCCAGGTCGGGCGGCTGCTCGAGCTGGCCTGGTCGTTGCACGGCGTGCTGCCGGGGATCGGCTTCCTGGTCAACCTCGTGATCATCGTCCTCGCGTGGCGCACTCGCCGGGAGTTCCCGGCGAGGGCAGCCCGGAGGAGCCTGCCCGCGGCGACGGCGTTCTTCCTCATCGGTGGTGCGATCACCCTGGTTGTGGGTCGTTTCCTGGTCGAGCGCTTCGGCACGGTGCCCCAGGACCTCTCCGCCCTCGCCGACGTGTGGAACTCCATGATCGGCGACATCGGCCGCATCCCCACCGACGGGCTGGGCACGCTGAGTGCGCCGATCTGGGTGCGCCTGGTGACCAGCGTCCTCGGCGCGGTCACGGTCCTCGGGGCGACCTACCTGCTGCTGCGGGCACCGCGCTTCACCCGGACGCTCACGGCGGCCGACGACGCCGCCGTACGAGCGTTGCTCCGGGAGTGCGGTGACCAGGACTCGCTCGGCTACTTCGCGACCCGTCGCGACAAGGCGGTCGTGTGGGACGACGATGACCCGATGCAGGCCAAGGCCGGCATCTCCTACCGCGTGTTCGGTTCTGTCTGTCTCGCCAGCGGTGACCCGCTTGGCGACCCTCTTCACTGGGACCGCGCCATCGACGCCTGGCGACGGCTGGCCCGAAGCAACGGCTGGTCGCTGGCCTCGATCGGCGTCGGCACCGCCGGAGCGCTCGCCTTCCAGCGTGCCGGGCTGGGCGCCTTCGAGCTGGGTGACGAGGCGATCTTGGACATGGGGGCGTTCTCGCTCAACGGACCCGGCATGAAGCCGGTGCGCCAAGCGGTGAACCGGCTGCGCCGCCGGGGCTACACCACCGACGTCCAGCGGCACTCCAACCTCAGTGAGGAGGAGTTCGCTGCGCTCGAGGAGGCGGCGTCCCACTGGCGCGGCGACGGCGGCGACGAGCGCGGGTTCTCGATGGCGCTGGGTCGCCTGGGCGACGCGCTCGATGGGGACTGCGTGCTCGTTGCTGCTCGCGACGGCGAGGGTGAGCTGCGCGGCTTCCTGTCCTTCGTGCCGTGGGGCCGCACCGGCCTCTCCCTGGACCTGATGCGACGCGACCCCGAGGCCGACAACGGGCTGGTCGAGCTGATGGTCGCCGACCTGGCCGATCGCGCCGGCGGCATGGGCGTCGGCCGGGTGTCGCTCAACTTCGCGATGTTCCGCGAGGCCTTCGAGCGGGGCGCCGAGGTCGGCGCCGGCCCGCTGGCACGGCTGTGGCGTCAGGCGCTCCTGGTGGCCAGCCGCAACTGGCAGCTGGAGTCGCTCTATCGCGCCAACGCCAAGTACCTCCCCGAGTGGCAGCCGCGCTATCTCTGCTATGAGTACGCCGGTGACCTGCTGCGTGTCGGCACCGCCGCCGGCAACGCCGAAGGCTTCTTGACCCGGCCCTCGTTGCGTCGCCTGCTCGGACGCGCCGAGCCCGAGTCGCTCGGGCAGGGGACGGCAGACTATGCCGCCGAGGTGACGGCCCTGATGCCGCCGCCGCGCGACCACATCGCCGAGGCGCTCAGCGACCGAGGGCTTCCCGAGCAGGTGCGCGTACGACGCGCCAAGGTGAAGCGACTGCGCGAACGTGGCATCGACCCCTACCCGGTCGGCTATCCCCGCACCCACACCCTGGCCGAGGTCCGCTCGCGGGCCGGTCAACCGGCGGCCGATGTCAGGACCGGCATGCACGTCTCGGTGGTGGGGCGCGTCATGCTCAAGCGTGAGCACGGTGGCCTCGGGTTCGCCACGCTGCGCGACGGCTCGGGCGACCTCCAGGTGATGATCGCCCAGGACGTCGTCGGTCGCGAGCTGATGGACCTGTGGAAGCGCGACCTCGACCTTGGCGACCACATCGGCGTCACCGGCCAGGTGATCACGACGCGGACCGGCGAGCTCACCGTCGCCGCTGAGTCGCTCGCACTGACCAGCAAGGCGCTGCGCCCGCTGCCCGACAAGCGCCGTGGCCTGACCGATCCCGAGGCCCGGGTCCGCGCGCGCCAGGTCGATCTCATCGTTCGGCCACGTGCCCGTGAGATCGCCTATCTGCGCAGCACCGTGGTGGCGAGCGTGCGCGACTCCCTGCACCGTCGCGGCTTCGTCGAGGTCGAGACTCCGATCCTGCAGCTCATCCACGGCGGTGCCAACGCGCGTCCGTTCGAGACCCACATCAACGCCTATGACCTCGACCTCTATCTGCGGATCGCCACCGAGCTGCACCTCAAACGGCTCATCGTCGGGGGCATGGAGAAGGTCTTCGAGATCGGCAAGCAGTTCCGCAACGAGGGTGCGGACTTCAAGCACAATCCCGAGTTCACGTCCCTGGAGCTCTATGAGACCTACGGCGACTACCACTCGATGCGGGTGCTGACCCAGGAGATCATCCAGGAGGCCGCGGTCGCGGTCTATGGCGTGCCCGTCGCCCTCCACACCCAGCCCGACGGCTCGACCATCGAGTACGACCTGTCGGGGGACTGGCCGGTGAAGACCCTGACCGAGGCCGTGTCGGAGGCGCTTCAGGAGGAGATCACCAACGACACGCCGATCGAGGTGCTCCAGCGACACGCCGAGCAGATCGGCCTCGAGGTCGAGCCGGACACCTCCTGGGGCTTCCTGTTGGAGGAGCTCTATGGCGAGCTGTGTGAGGGGCAGACCACGACCCCGGTGTTCTACACCGACTTCCCCAAGGAGAACGCGCCGCTGACCCGCAGCCACCGGCACGATCCGCGGCTGGCCGAGAAGTGGGATCTGGTCATCTTCGGGTCCGAGCAGGGCACGGCCTATTCCGAGCTGATCGACCCACTCGACCAGCGCGAGCGGCTCGTCGCCCAATCCCTGCTGGCCGCCGCGGGTGACGCGGAGGCGATGCAGGTCGACCATGACTTCCTGCTGGCCCTCGAGTCCGGCATGCCACCGACCGGCGGCATGGGCATGGGCATCGACCGGCTGGTGATGAACCTGACCGGGCTCGGCATCCGCGACACCATCCTGTTCCCGCTCGTGCGCCCGCAGGGCTGACCGGGCGACGCGACGAGACTGGGGGGCTCCATGGCACTGGCGCTGATGGCGGCGACCGGGATCGCGATCTGTTATGGCCTGGCCACGGTGCTGCAGTCGATCGGGGTCAAGAGCACCGCGAGCGGTGAGGGTCTGGATCCCGGGCTGTTCGTCCGGCTCGCCTCCAACATCCCTTACCTCCTCGGGTTGGCGATGGACGGGCTCGGCTTCGGGCTGACCATCGTGGCCCTGCAGACGCTCCCCCTGTTCGTCGTCGAGGCATTCACCGCCGGGGCCCTCGCGGTGACGGCCGTGGCCGCCGCTGCCTGGCTCAAGATCCCGTTGAGCAGAGGCGAGTGGGTCGGTGTCGGGGCGGTCACGATCGGGCTCGCCGCGCTCGGCCTGTCGGCCGGCGCGGACCAGGACATCACCCCGACGACCCTGGAGCGGTGGCTGCCGTTCCTGGCGACCGTCGGCCTGCTCGTGGTCACCTGGCTGGTCGCGCGGATCCCCGGACGGTCCGGTGTCTTCGCGCTCGGGGCCGTCGCGGGCTTCGGTTTCGGCCTGGTCGGCATCGCGACCCGCATCCTGGCGGACCCGTTGTCGGTCTCGGCCCTGGTGCGAGACCCGGCCGCCTATGGCGTGGTGGCGGCCGGGGCACTGGCGATCCTGGCACTGGCCACCGCGCTCCAGCGTGGCCAGGTCACCCAAGCCACGGCCGCCATGGTGGTCGCCGAGACGGTGATCCCCTCGGTGATCGGGCTGGCCTTCCTCGGCGACACCATCCGCTCGGGGTTCGTCGTCGTGGCCGGCGTGGGGATGGTGGTCGCGATCGTCGGGTCGGTGGCGCTGGCCAGACTGGGCGAGATCCCCGAGTCGGCCACGGCCTCGGACGAGGTGATCAGCGACGCCGATCCGGCGTGACCCGCTCGGCCTTCGGCTGCGCCGGCGGAGCCGGAGCCGACCACTGCGGGTCGGGCGTGACGAAGCAGCTCGATGACGCGGCGCCGTCGCGGGGATAGGCCAGGGACAGCGCATCCGCGATGAGGCGACCCCGCTCCGCATAGCCGGTCGAGGTGAAGTGGATGCCGTCACCGCCGAACCAGGCATCCTCGACCTGGCCGGCCCAGTCATAGACCCGCAGGTTGGGGTAGCGCTTGCACGCGCGGCCGAGGGCGGCGTTCCAGGCCAGCATCTGACTCTCTCGCCAGGGACCGGTGCGCAGCTGGGTGCGCAGGGTCAGCCACAGAGCCGGCTGGCCATGGATGTCCTTCATCAGCCGGTCGATCCGCTCATCCATCGGGACCACGCCCCCGACGGCCTGGTTGGCGGCGTCGTTGGTGCCCATGGCGAAGACCCAGCAGCCGACGAAGCCGGAGGCGATGCGGCGCTGGGTCGCGGTGTCGGCATTGGGCTGGCCGTGGTAGGTCTCCACGATCGACCGCGCGCCCAGGATGTCGGTGTGGACGTGCTCGACGCCGACGCGGAGGTACTGCATGTCGACCCAGTCCTTGCGGCGGGGCAGGTAGGCCGAGCTCATCAGGCCCACCGAGGTGGAGTCGCCGACGTGGACCACCCGGTCACACGAGGTCGCCGGCTTGCCCTCGGCGTCGGCGTCGGGTCGATCGTGGCGAGGCTTCCCGTCGGCGTTCCGCCGGCTGATCGAGGTGGAGATCGGGGGAGCGTCGGACTCGCCTCCGGCGAGCTGGGACTGGAGGTCGGCCAGCTCCCGGCGCGGTGACGGGCTCGACGCGTCGACGGCCGCGAGAATGACCGGCGCCACGAGCGTGAGCGCGACCACCCCGACCATCAGCCGTGGCGGCGTCCAGCGCACGACGCGCAGTCTCAGCACCGACCGGACCTCGAACGCGCCGAAGAGGCCGTGACGGCGGATCGGGTCTTCGACGAAGTGCCAGGAGGCGGCCGCCAGGGCGAGGGTCACCGCGACCTGGGCGCCCAGCCGTGGCACGGAGAAGGACCCGAACGCGTCCTGGGCGGCGAAGACGGCCACCGGCATGTGCCACAGATAGATCCCGTAGGAGCGCTCTCCGAGCCACCGGAGGGGTGCGATCCCGAGCAACCGACCCAGCCGCGACCCGGGGTGCGTCACGCTCACGAGCAGCAGGGCGGTGGCCAGGGACAGCAGCGGCAACGCCCCGTGGTAGAGCCACATCGAGTAGGGGCCGACCGTTGTCACCAGCCACGCGATCACGCCGAGTCCCACGAGTCCCGACGCATCGAGGAGCAGCCGGCCGCGGGCGGTCACGGCGCGCCCTCGGACGGCCGGCCGGTAGAGCATCGCGAGGGCCGCTCCGACGAGGAGCTCACCGGCCCTCGTGTCGGTGCCCTCGTAGGCGCGGGTGTTGTCGGCCCCAGCGGTGGCGAGCACCGCGAGGAGCACGAAGGAGACGAGCGCAAGCGCGAGCGTCACCTGGGCCACCCGCACGAGTCGGCCCTTGGCCAACCGGAGCAGCACAAGCAGGAGCAGGGGCCAGACCAGATAGAACTGTTCCTCGATCGCCAGTGACCAGAGGTGGTCGAGCGGCCCCGGCCCGGCGATCCGGTCGAAGTAGGACGTGTCGCTGGCGATCGTCGCCCAGTTGGCGACATAGACCGCAGCGGCGCCGGCCTCGTGCAGGCGGGCGTCCCACCAGTCCGGCTCGGCGAGCGCGGTGGTGATGACGACGATGACGAGCAGGAAGAACAGCGCGGGCAGCAGTCGCCGCGCCCGTCGTACCCAGAACGTCGACAGCCCGAGCCCGCCGGTCCGGTCGTAGGTGTTGAGCAGGATCTCGGTGATCAGGAAGCCGCTCAGGGTGAAGAAGATGCTGACCCCGAGGAGGCCGCCCTGCACGGTCTGGAGCCCGAAGTGGTAGGCCATGACCAGCAGCACCGCGAGCGCCCGGACGCCGTCCAGGGCTGGGACATAGCGGGTCTCGTCCCCTACGGGCTTCGGCACCGGTGATCTCCCCCTGGCTGCTGACGGGTGCCCTGCGAGTGTGCCAGGAATCCAGCGCGGACCGGCGACCCAACGCCGGGGCGTGTAACGGTTAGCCCCGGACCACGCGGGGGCCGGCGAGGGGTTACGCGGGGGTCACGCACTGGCACACTGACGCCATGAGTGCGCGGGAGGAACGTCGGTTCTCCGTCCTGGACATGATCGACGCGGCGTTCTTCGCTTTCTCGGCTCTCGCGATCGTGTGGCTGGCCCTCCAGCTCTTCAGCTATGGCGTCAAGCCCGGCTGGCCGATGCTGCTGCTCGTCGTGTTCTGGCTGGTGGTGTCCTATCTGGCCCTGCCCCGGCTCCACCGGGTGCTGACCGCCATCTATGTGCCGGGCTACTTCATCGGCCGCACCCGCACCAGCGACGGACTGCTGGGGGACCCGGTCAACCTCGCCCTGCGGGGCAACGAGGCCCAGGTGCATCGCGCGCTGACCCAGTCCGGGTGGATCCGTGCCGATGACCTGACGTTCGCGGCGAGCGTCAAGATCACGGTCAACACGGTCAAGCGGGCCAGCTATCCCACCGCGCCCGTGAGCCCCCTGCACCTGTTCGACCGCCAGCAGGACTTCGCCTACCAGCGCGAGGTCGACAACAGCCCTGCCAAGCGCCACCACGTCCGGTTCTGGCGCTGCCCCGAGGGCTGGCTGCTCCCGGGAGGCATCGCGGTGGACTGGCTGGCCGCCGGCACCTTCGACCGCAGTGTGGGGTTGTCGTTGTTCACCCTCCAGGTCACCCACAAGATCGAGGAGGACACCGACGTCGAGCGGGACTTCTTGATCCAGACGATCACCGAGGCGGACCCCGCCGTCGACGTCGAGGTCATCGAGGGCTACTCCTCGGGCTACCACTCCCGCAACGGCGGCGGTGACCGGATCCTCACCGACGGCAACCTGCCCATCATCGACGTGCGCGCACTCGACGTCCCCGAGTCCGTCGTCACCCAGCCCACCGACAGCCGCGACCTGCGGCCCGCGAGCATCGTGTTCGGGTCCATCGTGGCCGCGCTGCGCGGGATCTTCACGCTGATCCTGGCGGTCGGCGCCCTCGCCTCGCCCGCGGATGTGCTGGGGGGGCAGGACCTCACGGCCGCTCAGGTGGACGCGGTGAAGTTCACCTATGCCGCCGTGTTCCTGGTGGTGGGCGCTCTCGACCTGCTCCTCGCGTGGAAGGCGATGAGCGGTCGCAACTGGGCGCGGCTGCTGCTGATGGCCGTGGGTGCCGTCTCCGTCGCACTCATCGCGGTGCAGACCTATGGGTCCCGCGTCCAGGCGTCGCAGCTGCCCGTCACGGCGCTGACCATCTTCGTGCTGCTGGCCCTGTCCAGCCACCGGGCCCGGGAGTGGTCGACACGCCGCAGCGCCCACGATGAGGACCTCGGGGCCCGCATCGTCAGCAAGATGGGGTGAGCACCGCCGGCTCGGCCCCGGGTCGGCTCTCGTGAACGAACGGTGAGTGACTAGCCATGCAGCTCCTCGCGGCATCCCCCTGCGCGGCCGATGCGGTGGTGTGCCAGACCGTCTTCGACGCCACCGGCAGCCGGCTGTTGGCCGACCTCGTCGGCACGCTGGTGTCGAGCGCGACCGGGATCCTCATCGTGGTCGGCTTCACGCTGCTGCTCAGGTGGTCGGCCCACCGGCTGATCGACCGCTTGGTGCGCCGCACCGAGGCCGGTTATCTGTCTCCCGTCGGCGCCATCTTCGGGCAGTCGAGCACCACCTCCGACACCGACGACCAGGCCGGCATCCGGCGTACGGCGCGGGCCCGCGCGATGGGCTCGCTGCTCAAGAGCATCACCACGGTGATCCTGTTCTCGATCATGGCGCTGATGATCATCGCGATCCTGGGCCTGCCCATCGCGCCGCTGCTCACGAGCGCGGGCGTCCTCGGTGTCGCGTTCGGTATCGGCGCCCAGAACCTCGTCAAGGACTTCCTCGCCGGGGTGTTCATGATCCTCGAGGACCAGTACGGCGTGGGCGACAGCGTGACCCTGGGGGAGACGAGCGGCACCGTCGAGGCGGTCGGGCTGCGAGTCACCCGGATCCGCGATGACGAGGGCACCGCCTGGTATGTCCGCAACGGCGAGGTGATCCGCGTCGGCAACCGCAGCGACCGCGGCGTCCAGGTCGTCGTCGACCTGACGATCGCGCCACACCAGGACGTCGACCACGCGCGGGCGCTGCTGCGCGATCTGTGCGTGGATCTCGGCGAGCGGGCGGACTTCCGCGGCATGATCGTGACCCCGCCGGTGGTCCTCGACGAGACCCGCAAGCGCCGCGGCCACGTCACGCTGCGCATCGCCGTCCAGTCCAGCCGCAAGGAGCAGTGGCGGGTGGCCCAGGAGCTCCGCGACGCGGCCCGGTCCCACCTGCAGGCCGAGGGCGTCAAGGTCAGTCAGGTGCCCTGGATCAGCTGAGGTCCAGACCGCCGCCCGGCGGTCCGGTCGAGATGCGCAACACAGGCCGTCGACGCTAAGCCCGTACATTTATCGGTCGATGGTGTGACAACCCCGAGGAGTCGTCATGCCCAGCACCCTGGTCCGCGCATTCGTCCGCGCGATCGTCGTTCTCGCCGTCGGATCCGCGGCGCTCGCCGTCGTGTCGACGCCCGCGTCGGCCGTGGGGATCCCCACGTGCTCCGCCGCCAACATCACCGTGGACTCACTCGGTGGCCCGAACTTCTATATCGACTCCGGCGCGACACCGGCGTTCCGCAGCAGCTACACCGGCTACCAGGTCACCAACGGCACGGGCGCGGCGCTGACCGACACCTGGGTCACGCTGACCGGCTTCACCGGAGGCTCCCTAGGGCTGGCCGCCAACCAGGCCGCCGCCGAGCGGCTGGGTGACCTCGCGGCCGGCGGTCACGATTCGCTGTTCTGGTACCTGACCGCGACCGGAGCCAACGCCGGTGCCCAGAACCACACGGTCACGGTCTATCGCCACAACCCTGCGCTGCCCAACGCCGTGGCACTGTGCACGACCACCAACGGCTTCTCCTCGGTGCAGACCACCCTCGCGGCCTCCGCCAACAAGGTCAACCAGATCGACGTCGCGGGCACGGCGCCCAAGCTGGGGGCGCTGTTCACCGTCACGGTCCACGGCAGCACCGGGACCATCGGCTCGGGCATCTCCAACGACGCCAACTCGCTGTGGATGTCACCCGCGGTGCAGGAAGCCTGGCCCGCGAACGCGTTCCGGCTGGTCAACACCAGCCTGCAGATCTCGATCGATGGCACGGCCGCGCCCACGACGTACTCCGACGTCCTGCGCGTCGCCGGCCTCGGCACCAAGGACCGCGACTACACCGCGACCTACACCTTCCAGGCCATCGGCTTCACCGCGACCGCGACCCCACTGATGCCGGTGCAGGAGATCACCTCGGGCACCCAGGTCAAGCACACCGCTGGCTATCCGGCCAGCATCCCTGCGATCCAGCCTGCCGTCAGCGACCTGTCGTTGGCCCTCGCCGCGTCTCCGACCAAGCTGGACCTCGGCGGCGGTACGGCGACCCTCACCACGACGGTGAGTGGCACCAAAGGTGGCTCCTTCGACTCCTTCAGCATGACCCTGCCGAGCGGCGCCTCGGTCAAGCCCGGCACCTCGACGTGGGGCTCCACCCCCGTCTCGGACCCGGTGGTCTCGGGCGGTCGGACCGTCTTCAGCGGGCCCTTCCTCGTCGACGGCAGCGCGCTGACCTTCGACGTCCTCTTCGATGGCACCTCCGGGGACCGGTCCGTGTCGATCCTCGGCAACGTCGGCACGACCCAGGTCGGTGGCACCGTCACGCCCAACGACGGGAGCAACCCCGCCACCGCATCGGTCGCCGTCGACACCGCGCCGACAGCGCAGGCCTACGCCTTCGCGACGCCGCCGGCGACCGCAGCCGCCGGCAACGTGGCACCCCTCGTCTCGGACCCCGACGGTGACGCACTCACCGTGACCTCGGTCAGCGGACCGAGCCACGGCGGCGTCACCGTCGCTGGACTGGTCCTCACCTACACCTCCGATGTTGGCTATGTCGGGCCCGACGCGTTCACCTACACGGTGTCCGACGGTCGTGGCGGAACGGCGTCGGCGACCATCGACGTGACCGTCGACCCCGAGGCGACCCCGCCGCCGGAGCCCGCAGCGCAGACCATCGACTTCGCCGGTCCTGGTGACCTGGTCGTGGGTGACGCGGTCGTGCTCGGTGCTACGGCGACCTCGGGTCTGCCGGTGAGCTTCACCTCCGAGACAATGGACGTGTGCGAGGTCGTGGACGGTCAGGTCGTCGCGCTGAGTGAGGGTGACTGCACGATCACGGCTCGTCAGGACGGTGACGCCGACTGGGCTCCGGCCGACCCGGTGTCGCGGACCTTCCACGTCGCTCCGGTCGACGTGCCGGTCGACCCGGCGCCGCAGACCATCGACTATGTGCAGCCGGATGCCGGCACGGTGGGTGACTCCCTCGACGTGGACGTGTGGGCCGACTCCGGCCTGGATGTGACGCTGACGAGCCTGACGCCGGATGTCTGCACGGTCGAGGGGCTGACCGTGACGTTGGTGGGTGAGGGGACGTGTCAGCTGACGGCCTCGCAGCCCGGCGACGCGGACTGGGCGGCTGCTGACGACGTGACGATCTCCTTCGAGGTCGCTCCGGTCGACGTGCCGGTCGACCCGGCGCCGCAGACCATCGAGGTCCCCGGCGCCACCACGTTGCTCGGCCTTGCGCCGTACGACATCGAGGCGACCGCGTCCTCCGGGCTCCCCGTTGAGCTCACGCTCACCGACGGCGACTGCGCCCTGGACGGTGCCAGCCTGACCCCAGCGGCCGCCGGGACGTGCACGGTCGAGGCCGCCCAGCCGGGCGACGAGCAGTACGCCGCCGCCGAGCCGGTGACCTTCGACGTCGAGTTCGTCCTGCCCAGCGACGACGTGGCCGAGGTCCACGGCGCCGACAGCGTGCTGATCGACGTCCTCGACAACGACCCCCGGAACCTGGATCTCGACTCCGTCGCGGCGCCAGACCACGGCACGGCCGTCCTCGACGATGGCCAGGTCCGCTACACCCCTGACGCCAGCTTCCGCGGCACCGACTCCTTCGGCTACACGGTCACACGCGGCGGCCGGTCGGCAGAGGCCACCGTCACCGTTGCCGTCGGCAACCAGGCACCGGCCGTCAGCGGTGGGCGGGTCTCCCAGCTCGCCGGCACCGACGCCTCGGTGCAGCTTGAGGTCGGCGACCCCAACGGTGACGACGTGCAACTGGCCGCCGTCAGCCGCGATCGGCGGGTCTCGGTGACCGTGCGCGGCACCACGCTGACCATCAGCGCGGACCCCAGCGCCAGTGGCGACGTCGCCATCACCGTGACCGCAACCGACACCGAGGGCGCGACCGCGCGCAGCACGGTGCGGACCCGGGTCACCCCCGTGGCTCCGGTCGACACGACGCGTGCACTGGGCCAGGACGGCACCACGGTGACGTGGGGCCGCCCGCCCACCGCCGGGGCGTCGTTCGAGGTCCTCCTCGACGGCGACGTCGTCTGTCGGACCACGCGGACCCGCTGCACGATCGGGCGCATCGCCGGCCCGCGCCTCCCGATGAGCGTGCGGACCGTCGGCAAGGACGACACTCGCTCGCTGCGGACCCCCGCGCTGCTCACCGGCCACGGCCAGGTGCTGGTCACGACCGTCTATTTCGCCAGCGGCTCGGCGCACCTCACTGCCAAGGACGAGCGCATCCTGAGGCACACCATCGACGCCATCCATGCGTTCGGGTTCGTCAACGCCCATCTGGACGGCTACACCGACTCCGATGGCGGCTGGGCGTTCAACCTGGCGCTGTCGAAGCGGCGGACTCAGGCGGTCGCGGACTTCCTCATGGCCAACGGCGACGTCGACAGCACCCAGGCGTGGCACGGGGAGAAGGACCCCGCTGCGCCCAACGGCAGCAACGGCGGCAAGGCCAAGAACCGCCGGGTTGAGGTGCTCGTCACCTACTGAAAGGGGCCGGATCGCGCACGCGGGCTCAACAGCCGACGCGCGGGGCCGAAGCAGAGATCGAGGCTTGTCGCCGCGTCGCGGCGCGCCACGACTCGAGGAGGCTGCATGTTCAGGCGCCGGTCGGTGACCGAGGACGTCACGGAAGGGATCCACATCGGCACCACCGAGGCGCGGGTCATGCTCAGCGGCAACGATGAGCTGGTGCTCGCGGCGGCCGACCTCGTCGAGGGAGTCGAGCGGGTCGGTGAGTCGATGCGTGAGACCACCGGCGCTGCCGAGTCGGCAGCCGAGGCGACCGGCCACGTGGAGGCCGGTGCGAGCGCCGTGGCGACGGCATCGTCCCAGATCGCCATGGCCATGCAGGAGGTGTCGTCGTCGGCGGCCTCCGCCACGATCGTCACCTCGGAAGCGGGCACCATCACGACCCAGGCCCGCGAGTCGGTCGAGCTGCTCGTGGCCTCGTCCCAGGAGATCACCGGCGTCATCGACACGGTCAACAAGATCTCCGACCAGACCCGGATGCTCGCCCTCAACGCGACCATCGAGGCCACCCGGGCCGGCGACTCCGGACACGGCTTCGCCGTGGTGGCCGAGGAGGTCAAGAACCTGGCCACGCTGACGGGGCAGGCGACCACGGAGATCAGCGACCAGCTGCACGCGCTCGTCGCCAACGCGCAGAGCGTGCGAACCGGGTTCGAGCGCATCGACCTCGTGCTGGGCAGGATCGACGAGCTCCAGCACACGATCGCTGCCGCGGTCGAGGAGGAGACAGCGGCCATCGCCGAGATCACCCGCGCCGCCGACCAGGCCGCGCTGGCCGCCCAGGACCTCGACCAGTCGGTGGCCAGCTCGGCCAACGCTGCGCGCGTCGCCGCGTCGGCGGTCGAGCGCTCCCGCACCTGGCTCGAGCGGGTCGGCGCCGCCCTCGAGACCCAGCGTCACGCGATGACCACGCTGAGCGAGAACGTGGAGGTCCATCCGTTGCACTCGGCGGTCAAGGCGCACGCTGCTTGGAAGACCAACCTGCGGCTGGCCGCCGAGACCGGTCGGGTGCCCGCCGGCATCGACCGCACCAAGGCGATGCGATCCGACGCCTGCGCCTTCGGGAAGTGGCTCGTCGCCGGCGAGGGTGATGCCAGCAACCCGACGTTCGCCCCGCGCGTCGCGGAGCTGCATGCCCGCTTCCACCAGGCGGCCTCGGCCATCCTCGAGACCGCCGTGTCAGGCAGCACCGAGGAGGCGCGCCAGATGCTCGCCGACGAGCACGGCTATCGGGAGATCTCCAACGAGCTCATCGACGCGCTGTTGGAGTGGCTCGCCTCGGTCTCCTAGCCGGCCAGGATCGCGCGCGCCACCTCGAGCGCCTCTGCCGGGTCGACCAGCCGCACGATGTCGGGCGGCTCGTCCAGCATCTCGAAGGCCTGCGCGTGCAGGGCCGTGGGCGTCTCCACGATCAACGGGATCTCATAGGTCCGGCAGATGTGGAAGAGGTCCTGGAACGTGAGGTCACTCTGGTCGCGGGCCTCGCGGTCGGGCGCGACGATCTTGTGCACATAGGCGATGAGCAGATCGACCCGGTTCTTGTCGTTGATCAGCCGGGCATGGGTGCCGTGGTGGTCACGACCGTTGGACACCGGGATCGTGTCATAGCCGTCGCACATCAGTGCGGTCAGCAACGGGGCATCGGTGCCCTCGAAGTAGCCGATCCTCTTGCGCGTCATCTCCCCCTCCTCTACACGACGCCCTGCGCCAGCATGGCGGAGGCGACCTTCTCGAAGCCGGCGATGTTGGCGCCGATGACATAGTTGCCGGGCTGGTCGTACTCGGCCGCCGCCGTCAGGCAGCTGTGGTGGATGTCGACCATGATCCCGAGCAGTCGGGAGTCGACCTGCTCGCGGGTCCAGCTGGAGAAGGTCGCGTTCTGCACCATCTCCAGGCCGCTGACCGCGACGCCTCCCGCGTTGGCGGCCTTGCCCGGTCCATAGAGGATCCCGGCGTCGACGAAGCGGCGTACGGCGTCGGGCTCGCTCGGCATGTTGGCGCCCTCGGCGACGACGAAGACACCGTTCGCCAGCAGCACCTTGGCCTCGTCGCCGCTCAGCTCGTTCTGGGTGGCACACGGCAGCGCGACCTCGGCGCCCGGGACGGCCCACGGCCGTTCCCCGGCCCGGAACTCGCAGCCGAACCGCTCGGCGTACTCCGAGATGCGGCCGCGCCGCACCTCCTTGAGGTCGATGATCCAGGCGAGCTTCTCCTCGTCGATGCCATCGGGGTCATAGACGGTGCCCGAGGAGTCCGACATCGTCAGCACCGTGCCGCCCAGCCGGATCACGTTCTCGGCGGCGTACTGCGCCACGTTGCCGGAGCCCGAGATCAGGCACCGCTTGCGGAAGATGCTGTCATCGCGCGTCTTGAGCATCTGGTCGGCGAAGTAGACCGTGCCATAGCCGGTCGCCTCGGGGCGGATCAGGCTGCCGCCCCAGCTGGTGCCCTTGCCGGTGAGGATGCCGGCGAACTCGTTGGCCAGCCGCTTGTACTGACCGAACAGGAAGCCGATCTCGCGGCCGCCGACGCCGATATCACCCGCGGGGACGTCGGTGTGGGCGCCGATGTGACGGAACAGCTCGCTCATGAACGACTGGCAGAAGCGCATCACCTCCCCGTCGCTGCGGCCCTTCGGGTCGAAGTCTGAGCCGCCCTTGCCGGCCCCCATCGGCAGGGTCGTGAGCGCGTTCTTGAAGGCCTGCTCGAAGGCGAGGAACTTCAGCAGCCCGAGGTTCACGGTCGGGTGGAAGCGCAGCCCGCCCTTGTAGGGCCCGATCGCGCTGCTCAGCTCCACCCGGTAGCCGCGGTTGACCTGGATGACGCCCCGGTCGTCGACCCACGGAACCCGGAAGGACATCGCCCGCTCGGGCTCGACGAGCCGGTGGAGGATGCGCGCCTCGGCGTACTCCGGCCTCCTCTCGAGGACGGGCCAGACCGAGGTGATCACCTCCGCGACCGCTTGGTGGAACTCAGCCTCTCCGGGGGATCGGGTCTCGACCCACGCCAGGAACTCCGCTGCCGACGAGTGCATCTCGCTGCCTCCTGTGGGTGAAGAGGCAGGGTCGTCGGCACCGCAGTGATGGCGTGGCCGGCGGCCCGCCTTCTCGTCACGCTAGACCTGGAGCGTCGACCCTCGCAGCAGTCCCCGGTGCACCGTCCGTCACACCCAGGCGGGCACGCCGTACCGTCTGCGTCATGGGAACACCGGGTGCCTTCGTCTATGCGGCCGTCCGCACGCCGTTCGGCCGGTTCGGCGGTGCGCTGGCCGGCGTACGCCCCGACGACCTGGCGGCGACCGCCATCACCGGCGTGCTGGCCAAGGCGCCCCAACTCGACCCCGCCGTGATCGGCGATGTGGTCTGGGGCAACGCCAACGGCGCCGGTGAGGACAACCGCAACGTGGGCCGGATGGCGGTGCTGCTGGCCGGGCTGCCGGTCAGCGTGACGGCCGCGACGGTCAACCGGCTGTGTGGGTCCTCGCTCGACGCCGCGATGGCCGTCAGTCGGCTGCTGGAGACCGGGGATGCCGAGGTGGCGCTCGCCGGCGGGGTCGAGTCGATGACGCGGGCGCCGTGGGTGCTGCCCAAGCCGGCTCGGGGTTTCCCGGCCGGGGACGTGACCGCGGTGTCCACGACGCTCGGGTGGCGACTGGTGAATGCCCGGATGCCGCGGGAGTGGACGGTCTCGCTGGGGGAGTCCAACGAGCAGCTGGCCGACGAGCTCGCCATCTCGCGCGAGCGGCAGGACGCGTTCGCCGCGCAGTCGCATGCGCGCTCGGCCGCCGCGTGGGCCGAGGGCTTCTATGACGATCTTGTTGTGGCGGTGCCGGGCGTCGACCTGGCCCGCGACGAGGGCATCCGCGACGGCTCGACTCCCGAGGCGCTGGCCGGGCTGAAGCCGTCGTTCCGGCCCGACGGGACGATCACGGCCGGCAACGCCTCGCCGCTCAACGACGGCGCGTCCGCCGTGCTGCTCGGGACGGAGTCGGCGTCGGACCTGATCGGGCTCGCGCCGCTCGCCCGGATCGCCGGTCGTGGCGCGGCGGCGCTCGAGCCGCAGCGGTTCGGCATCGCTCCGGTGGAGGCGGCGGACCGGGCGCTAGCCCGCGCCGGCATCGGCTGGGCCGATGTCGGTGCGGTCGAGCTCAACGAGGCGTTCGCCGTCCAGTCGCTCGCCTGCATCGACGCGTGGGGGGTCGATCCCGAGATCGTCAACGCCCGTGGCGGCGCGATCGCGATCGGCCACCCGCTCGGTGCCTCCGGCGGCCGGATCCTCGGCACGCTGGTCGCCCGCCTGCGCGAGTCGGGGGAGCGCTGGGGCGTGGCCGCGATCTGCATCGGTGTCGGCCAGGGCCTTGCGATGGTCGTCGAGAACGTGTCGGGTGACCGGCCGTGACGACCATTTGCGCCTCCGTCGACGAGGCGGTGTCCGGGATCGAGGACGGCTCGACCGTCCTCGTCGGCGGCTTCGGCATGGCCGGGATGCCGGTCGACCTCATCGACGCCCTCATCCGACAGGGGGCGACCGACCTCACGGTCGTGTCCAACAACGCCGGCAACGGCGACACCGGTCTGGCCGCGCTGCTGGCGAAGGGCCGGGTCCGCAAGGTCGTGTGCTCCTTCCCGCGGCAGGCGGACTCGTGGGTCTTCGACGGGCTCTACCTCGCCGGGCGCATCGAGCTCGAGGTGGTGCCCCAGGGCAACCTCGCCGAGCGACTGCGCGCCGCCGGTGCCGGGATCGGGGCGTTCTTCTGCCCCACCGGCGTGGGGACGCCGCTGGCCGAAGGCAAGGAGACGCGGGTGATCGACGGCCGGACCTATGTGTTGGAACACCCGATCAAGGGCGACGTGGCGCTCATCAAGGCCCACGTCGCCGACCGTCGGGGCAACCTGGTCTATCGCAAGACCGCCCGCAACTTCGGGCCGGTCATGGCGACCGCGGCCACCACGACCGTCGTCCAGGTCGGCGAGGTCGTCGAGGCCGGTGGGATCGATCCCGAGGTGGTCGTCACCCCCGGGATCTATGTCGACCGCGTCGTTGCGGTCTCATCGGCGACCGGGGGTGCTGCGTGAACGCCGCGCTCGTGGAGCACCTCGACCGTGGTCCGCTCGGCCGTGACGAGATCGCGGCACTGATCGCTCGCGACATCCCGCGCGACTCCTATGTCAATCTCGGCATCGGGCAGCCGACCCTCGTGGCCGACCACCTGGCCGCTGACTCCGGTGTCGTCCTCCACACCGAGAACGGCATGCTCGGCATGGGACCGGCAGCCGTGGGCGACCAGATCGACCCCGACCTGACCAACGCCGGCAAGTCCCCGGTCACCGAGCTGCCCGGGGCGTCGTACTTCCACCACGCCGACTCGTTCGCGATGATGCGTGGCGGTCACCTCGACGTGTGCGTGCTCGGCGCCTTCCAGGTCTCGGCGACCGGCGACCTCGCCAACTGGCACACCGGCGCCCCCGACGCGATCCCGGCCGTCGGCGGCGCCATGGACCTCGCGATCGGGGCCAAGCAGATCTTCGTGATGATGACGCTGTTCGCCAAGGACGGCTCGTCCAAGCTGGTCGACGCCTGCAGCTATCCGCTCACCGGCGTCGGCTGCGTCGACCGCCTCTATACCGACCACGCTGTCATCGACCTCGGCCCCGACGGGGCGGTTGTCCGCGAGACCTTCGGCATCTCCGCGGCCGACCTCGCCGAGCGGGTGCCGGTGCCGCTGCGCTGATGGTTCCGCCATCAGCAGCGACAGGAATGGAGCCTGGTTGTGGTCGGGGTGCGACCACAACCGGGGAGCCGGCCTGACCCGGATGTGGTCGGGGTGCGGCCACAACCCGGGAGCGGACCTGACCCGGATGTGGTCGGGGTGCGGCCACAACCCGGGAGCGGACCTGACCCGGATGTGGTCGAGGTGCGGCCACAATCGAGGAACGGACCTGAGCCGGTTGTGGTCGGGGTGCGGCCACAACCCAGTGAGAGAACCTTCACTCGCTCAGCGGCCCGCTGAGAGTGACAACCGGCCCCCACTCCGCTGGAATACGGCTATGGCCGTCAAGTTGAACTTCGAGTCCCACAACATGCCCGGGTGGTTCATCCGGCACTCGGAGTTCATGGGCGAGCTGGCGCAGAAGGGTGGTGGCGTCCCCGACGACGACTTCGCCTGGCGCCTGGAGGACCGCCGTGACGGCACCTTCGCACTCCGGTCGGTCAACTTCCCGATGTTCTGCCTGCGCCACTCCGACTTCCGGGTCTTCCTCCAGGGGCGCGAGGGTGACATCGAGCTGTTCCTGCGCGACTCGTCGTTCCGGGTCGTCCCCGGGCTCGCCGACCCCGAGGGGATCTCGTTCCAGTCGGCGAACTTCCCTGACCGGTTCATCCGGCATCGCGACCTGCACCTGTGGGCCGAGCCGGCCGCGGGCCCCGACGACGAGATCTTCCGCAAGGACGCCACCTACTACCAGCGCGAGGCCCCCGCAGCCGCCGACTGACCCGGGCCGGCGCGACGAGCGAGACTCCGGGGGAGACCGGCTCCGCCGACCTCCCCCGGAGTGCGTCGCTGACCGGGCCGACCGATCAGAAGTCGAACACCAGTCGGGCCGGCACCTGGCCGGACAGCACCTCCTCGATGCAGTCGTTGACGTCGTCGAGGCTGCGCGGCTGGGCGATCACCTGGGTGCGGCCGGCGGCGTGCAGGTCGAAGACCTCGGTGAGGTCGTTGCGGGTGCCCACGATGGACCCGATGACCGACAGGCCGCCGAGGACGGTCTCGAAGATCGGCACGTTGAGCGTGCCGTCCGCCGGGAGCGCCACACAGACGAGGCGACCACCGCGGCGCAGGCTGCGCAGCGCCTGGTCGAAGACCTGCGAGCTCGCGGCGAGGACGATCGCGACATCGACGCCGCCCATCTCGTCCTTGATCCGCGCCACCGGATCCTGGTGCCGCGCGTTGACGACGTGGTCGGCGCCGAGGCTGAGCGCGAGGTCGAGCTTGGGTTCCTCGACGTCCACGGCGGTCACGAAGCCGCCGGCGATGCGGGCATATTGCAGGGCCAGGTGGCCGAGTCCGCCGATGCCGAACACCGCGACCCGCTCGGCGGGCTGGACGCCGGCGACCTTGACGGCCTTGTAGGTCGTGACGCCCGCGCAGGTGAGCGGCGCAGCCTCGAACGGCAGCACGTTGGAGGGCACGACCACCGAGTACGCCGCCGACGCGACGGCGTACTCGGCCCAGGCGCCGTTGACGCCATAGCCGCTGTTGGTCTGCTGCTCGCACAGCGTCTCCCAGCCGGAGATGCAGTAGCGACAGTGACCGCAGGCCGAGCCCAGCCACGCGATCGATACCCGGTCTCCGACGGCTCGCTCGGTGACGCCGGGGCCGACCGCCTCGACCAGGCCGATGCCTTCGTGGCCGGGGATGAACGGTGGGGTCGGCTTGACCGGCCAGTCGCCGCGAGCGGCGTGGATGTCGGTGTGGCACAGGCCGGAGGCCTCCATCCGGACCAGGATCTGTCCGGGGCCGGGCTCGGGGGTGGGGAGCTCGGTGACCTCCAGCGGGCTGCTGAAGTCCTTGACGACGGCTGCCTTCATGGTTCTCGCCTTCTCATGGGTGGTGGGATGGCGCGGCCGTCCCGGCAGGGATGGGCGGGGCGGCCGCAGGTGGGGGTGCGCCGCCTCGGAGCGGCCTAGTGCCTTCTCCCCGATGGGGATCCGGTCCTACTCGGGCGACCGCTCCGAGGCCTCTGGCGCCAGCGAGCGCTGACGTCTCTCAGAACAGACCCAGGGGCTCCTGGGAGTAGGAGACCAGCAGGTTCTTGGTCTGGCTGTAGTGCTCGAGCATCATCTTGTGGTTCTCGCGGCCGATGCCGGAGACCTTGTAACCACCGAAGGCCGCGCCCGCGGGGTAGTGGTGGTAGCAGTTGGTCCACACCCGGCCGGCCTTGATGGCGCGGCCCACGCGATAGGCGCGCGACCCGTCGCGGGTCCACACGCCGGCGCCGAGGCCGTACTCGGTGTCGTTGGCGATCGCGATCGCCTCGGCCTCGTCACGGAACGTCGTCACCGCGAGCACGGGGCCGAAGATCTCCTCCTGGAACACCCGCATGCTGTTGTCGCCCTTGAGGACGGTCGGCTCGAAGAAGTAGCCGTCGGCGTACGGCGCGGGGAGCGCCGCGCGGTGCCCGCCGGTCAGGCACACCGCACCCTCCTCGAGCCCGATGTCGACATAGCCGCTGATGGTCTTGAGCTGGTGGGCCGAGACCTGCGGGCCCATCATCGTGTCGGTGTCCAGCGGATCGCCCTGGCGGATCTCGCCGATCCGCTTGATGGCGCGGTCCATGAACTCCTCGAAGATGCTCTCGTGCACGAGGGCCCGCGACGGGCAGGTGCACACCTCGCCCTTGTTGAACGCATAGAGGACGAGCCCCTCGACGGCCTTGTCGAGGAAGGAGTCTTCGGCGGCCATGACGTCGGGGAAGAAGATGTTGGGCGACTTGCCGCCCAGCTCCAGGGTGACCGGGATGATCTTCTCGGTGGCGTACTGCATGATCTTGCGGCCGGTGACGGTGTCGCCGGTGAAGGCGACCTTGGCGATCCGCTTGCTGCGGGCCAGCGCCTCGCCGATGGTGGCGCCGGGGCCGGTCACGACGTTGACGGTGCCGGGAGGCAGCACGTCGCCGATGACCTCCATCAGCTTGAGGATCGACCACGGGGTGGGCGAGGCCGGCTTGATGACCGTGCAGTTGCCAGCCGCGAGCGCGGGCGCCATCTTCCACGACGCCATCAGCAGCGGGAAGTTGAACGGGATGATCTGGCCCACGACGCCCAGTGGCTCGTGGAAGTGGTAGGCCACCAGGTCCTTGTCGATCTCGGTGCTGGAGCCCTCCATCATCCGCGCCGCGGCCGCGAAGTAGCGGAAGTGGTCGGCGGCCAGCGGGATGTCGGCGGCGAGGGTCTCGCGCACGGGCTTGCCGTTGTCCCAGGTCTCGGCGACGGCGAGCATCTCGCGGTTGGCGTCGATGGCGTCGGCGACGGCGTTGAGGACCTCGGCGCGCCGGGTGAGGCTGGTCTCGCCCCACGCGGTCGCGGCCGACTCGGCGGCATCGAGGGCGAGGTCGATGTCGGCAGGGGCGGACGTGGCAACCTCGGTGATGGGGGCCGCCGTCGAGGGCGACAGGTTGACGGAGTAGGCGCCGGTGGTGGGCTCACGGAACTCTCCGCCGATGAAGTTGCCGTAGCGCGGCTCGACCGACACGATGCTGCCGGGCTCTCCCGGCGGGATGTACCTCATCGTCGTTCCCTTCTCCTGTGAACGTGATCTGGGCCCGGCCTGCGAGCTCGGATGGAGGACGGCACCGACGCTAGGGACGCAGGGGTAGCGAAGGGGTAGCAGCGCTCGGTACGGCGCCAGGGAGGGGGCGCAGTCGGCTAGCGGCCCAGCTCGGCGTCGAGGCCGCGGGCGCGCTGGTCGGCGGCCGCCCGCTGTGCCGACCCGGGTGGCAGGGCGTGTGCGAGGGCGTGCCAGGCGTGGACGTCGTCGCGGCCGCACGGTCGGTCGACCCACCGTCGCAGCACCACCCCGTCGGCCGACCCGACGACGGCGCCGCGCATCTGCTGGGCAAGCTCCTCGCGGCGCTCGACGATGCCCGGCGCGCTCGAGTGCGGCAGCAGCGGGCCGGCGTAGTGGTCGAGGGCGAGGGCGACGTCGCCCCGGGCGAGCGCGGCGCGCACGATCTCGACGTCGGTGACCAGGGGACTGGTCAGCCCATAGGGATGGGACGACAGCAGGCCGGCGCCGACCCGGGTGCGGAGCCGGCCGACCTCGGCGCGGATCGCGACCGACGAGCGCTCGTCCTCACACAGCTCGACCGCGAGCTCGTGGGCCGAGAGCCCTTCGGTGGCGTCGAGCAACAGCACCAGGATCTCGCTGTGGCGCAGGGAGAGCCGGAGCGGCTGCCCGTCGACCATGACGGCGGCCCGGTCGACGCCGAGGACCCGGAGGTCGGGCTCGGCATCGAGCAGGCGCAACGGCGCTGTCAGGCCCGGCCCGGACACCGTGTCCCCGCCACGTAGGTGGAGCACGCCGTAGCCCTCGTCGCCGAAGGGCTCGAGCGGCAGCCGCCGCTGGTTGACCAGGACGTCGTGTCCCAGCATGCCCTGCGGCACCCGGATCCGTTCGCCCAGGCCGCTGCCCTCCGGGGCGACGAGCACCCGGCCGGCGGGGGAGACCAGGGCGAGCGAGGGGTTGGCGCGACCGTGGGCCTGCTTGAAGCGGGCCCGGGTGCGCGCGTCGCGGATGGTCCACGAGTGCCGGAGCTCGCTCTCGAGGGTGTGGGCCGTCGTGGTGGCGAGCGACAGTGCCAACGGGCTGCTGACGTCGTCGTGTCCGGTGATGTCCACGGTGGCGGCGATGCCACCCGCATCCGGGTCGCGCACCGGGGCGGCGACGCACGACCACGTGCGCACCGCCTCGTGGTAGTGCTCGGCGCCGATGACCTGGACCGGGTGGCCGGTCGCGAGCGCGGTCCCGGGGGCGTTGGTGCCGACGGAGCGCTCCGACCAGTCCGCTCCTTCGACGAAGTTGATGCGCTCCAACCCGCGCAGTGACCTCCGGTCACCCCCCAGCCAGAGCAGGGTGCCGGTGGCGTCGGAGACGGCGAACGCCGCGCCGGCGGCCTTGGTGCCGCCGTCGAGGAGCGTGCGCACCACCGGCATCAGGCCCGCCACCGGGTTGGCGTCGCGGGTGGCGTCGAGGGTCGCGGTGTCGAGCACGCGCGGGAGCCGGTCACCGGTGGTCCGCGACGCCCCCTGGGCGGCCGATCGGCGCCACGACCGCGCGACCACGTCGCGCACGTGGGGTGCTGTGAGCGCCGACCCCGACACGCCGTCGAGTCTAGGCCGATGGCCGCGGAACGCACCCAAGTCATCGCGCGATGTGACGGGAGCGACAGGACGACCGGCCTCACATTGACCGGACAACAACGATATGCGAATCTTCGCAAGTGCGAATGTCAGTGAGTGGGGCGCCCATCTACGAGCGCAAGGCCGAGCTCTTCAAGTCGCTCGGCCACCCCGTCCGCATCCGCGTGCTCGAGCTGCTCTGCGAGCGCCCCCACGCCGTGCACGAGCTGCTCGGTCACATCGAGGTCGAGCAGGCGGGGCTGTCCCAGCACCTCGCCGTGCTGCGTCGTACCGGCCTCGTGCGGCAGCAGCGCACCGGCGGGCAGGTCGTCTATAGCCTGGTGAGCGCCGAGGTCGTCGAGATGCTCGCGGCCGCGCGCCGGCTGTTGCGCGAGCTCGCCGACGAGGGCCACGAGCCCGCCTCCGCGCCCGCCGGTGGCGCCCGATGAACCCCGGCCGGCTGGCCCGGCGCATCCTGCGGCTCGGACGCCTGGCGGACCCCGCGCCCGACCGCCCCGACGCCTCGCCCGACGCGGCCGTCTTCGGTGGCAGCGTGCAGGTCCGCCACGTCGATGCCGGCTCCTGCAACGGGTGCGAGATCGAGGTCGGCGCCTGCTTCGGCCCCGTCTATGACGCCGAGCGCTACGGCGCCCGCCTCGTCGCCTCACCCCGCCACGCCGACGTGGTGCTCGTGACGGGCGTCGTCACCCACAACATGGCCGAGCCGCTGCGCCGCACCGTCGAGGCCACGCCCCAGCCGCGGCGCGTCGTCGCGGTCGGTGACTGTGCCGTCGACTGCGGCCTCTTCCACGGCGGCACCGGGGTGCGTGGCGCTGCCGAGGACGTCGTCGACGTCGACCTTCGGGTGCCCGGTTGTCCTCCCGAACCGGACGCCATCATCGCCGCGCTCAGGACCGTGACCGGCCGATGACCACGTTCCAGGGGGCCCTGTGGGCCCAGCTCGCCCTCGCTGTCCTCGCAGTCCTCGCCGCCGTGCTGGCAGGAGACCGGCGCCGCAACCTCGCGGCCGGTCTCGTCACGGCGGGCCTGGGGGTCGCGGGGTGCGTCACCGGCGCCGTAGCCCTGACCGGTGCTGGTGACGCACTCCGCGTCGACACCGCCCTGCCCGGGCTCGCCCTGGGCGTGGCCGGCACGCCGTTGGGCGGGCTGTTCACCCTGCTCGCCGGCGTCGTCGCCACCGTCGCGTCGGTCTATGGCATCGGCTATGCCCACGGGGCGGCGGCGTCGTGCACCGCCTGGTCGGCGTACGCCGCGTTCGTGCTCGGGCTCCAGCTGGTCCCGGTGGCGGCCGACGCGATCACGTTCCTGCTCGCCTGGGAGGTGATGGCCGTCGGGTCCACCGTCCTGGTGCTCGCCGAGCACCGGCTCCGGCCCACGGTGCGCCGCGCCGGGCTCTGGTATGCCGTCATGACCCACCTCAGCTTCCTGTTCGTCGCGGCCGGACTCGGGATCCTCACCGAGCGGGCCGGCGACACGTCGTTCGCGGCGATGGCCGAGGCGCCCGCCAGCGGCACCGGAGCCAGCGTCGCCTTCGTGTTGCTGGTGCTGGGCTTCGGCGCCAAGGCCGGGGTCGTCCCGCTGCATGTGTGGCTCCCTCGGGCCCACCCCGAGGCGCCCTCCCACGTGTCCGCGCTGATGAGCGCCGTGATGGTCAAGATGGGCGTCTTCGGCATCGTGCTCACCACCACCACGCTGCTGCCCGACGGCCCCACCTGGTGGGCGCTCCTCCTGCTCGCGCTGGCCCTCCCGAGCGCCGTCTATGGCATCCTCCACGCCGCCGTGGCCTCCGACCTCAAGCGGCTGCTGGCCTACTCCACGACCGAGAACGTCGGGCTGATCCTGGCCGCGGTGGGTCTCGCCCAGCTGACCCGCGACACCGCGGGCGGCGTCGCCGCGACCGCGATGTCGGCGGCGCTGTTGCTCACGATCAGTCACGCGGCGTTCAAGGCGGTGCTGTTCCTCGCGGCCGGCTCGATCCTCCACGCCACCGGTGAGCGTGACCTCGACCGGCTCGGCGGGCTGGCGCGGCAGATGCCGGTCACCACGATCGCCTTCGGCGTCGGCGCCCTCGGCGCGGCCGCGCTGCCCGTCACCGGCGGGTTCATCGCCGAGTGGGTGCTGCTCCAGTCGCTCATCCACGCCGACGCTCGCACCGACCGGCTCACCACGGCGCTGCTGCCGGCGGTGATGGGCGTCGTGGCGCTCACCGCCGGGCTGGCGCTGCTCACCTTCACCAAGGCGTTCGGGATCGCCGCACTCGCCCGGCCGCGCAGCGTCGGCGCCCAGCTCGCCCACGAGGGGCCGGCATCGATGCGACTGGCGCTGCTCGCGATGGCGGCCGCGGTCATCGGCCTGGGCGTCGCCCCCGGCGCCACCGCCGGCGTCGTCGACCGCATCATCCCCGGAGCGCTGGCCTCCCACGGAGTCGCCGGGCTGTCCCTCCCGACCGTCGACGCCTCCCTCGACCCCATCGCCCTCGCGCTGCTCGGCATCGTCCTGTCCGCGCCGATCGTGGTCGTGGTCGTCCTCCTCGCGATGCGGGTCCCCCGGGTCCACGTCGACCTCGGGTGGGGCTGCGGCGGCGTGCGCACCAGCCCGCGGATGCAGTACACCGCGACGTCGTACGCCGAGCCGCTCGTGCGCGTCTTCGGCGACGCGCTCTCACCGACCCGCGACCTCCAGGTCACCCGGGCCGGCGAGTCCGCCTATGTCATCGAGGCGATGTCGTTCACCCAGCGGGTCAGCGACGTCGTCGAGAACCGGCTCTATCGGCCCGTCGTCCGCCTGCTCAAGGCGCTGGGCGACCTCGCCCGGCGGGTCCAGAACGGCAGCATCCACCGCTACGTCGGGTTCTCCTTCGCGGCCCTCGTCGCCGTCCTCGTCGGGGTGCTGCGATGAACCCGACGACCGCCGCGTTGCTGGCCATCGCCCTCCAGACCCTGGTCGTCACGGCCATGGCGCCGTTCGTGATCGGCGTGATGCGCCAGATCCGGTCCCGGCTGGAGGGGCGCGCCGGCGCCGGTGTCTGGCAGCCCTACCGCGACCTGCGCAAGCTGGCGCGCAAGGCGCCGTTGACCTCGGCCGGCACCCTGTTCGGTGCCGCGATGCCGCCGATCCTGATGGCTGCCGGCGTCCTGCTCATCGCGCTGCTCCCGTTGGTCAGCACCGTCAGCCTGCCCGCGGTCCCCGACGACCTGTTCGTCGTCGTGTCGGTCCTGCTGCTGGGCTCGGTGGCCATCGCCCTGCTCGGTCTCGACGCAGGGTCGGCGTTCGGGGGGATGGGCTCGAGCCGCCACATGATGATCGCCGCTCTCGTCGAGCCGACCGTCCTCGTCGCCGTCTATGCCCTCTCGATCCCGGTCGGCGCCTCGACGCTCTCGACGATCATGCAGGCTCGCATCGACGAGCCCGGGACGATCATCAGCCCCGCCAGCGCGCTCGCCCTGGTCGCCCTCGCCGTCGTTGTCGTCGCCGAGACCGGGCGGCTGCCGGTCGACAACCCGAGCACCCATCTGGAGCTGACGATGGTGCACGAGGCGATGGTGCTCGAGGTGTCCGGCCGCGACCTGGGCTGGGTCGAGCTGTCGTCCTGGCTGCGGCTGGTCGGCCTCGTCGGCCTCGTGGCCAACCTCGCCGCACCATGGGGCGTCGCCTCCGCTGCCGGCGCCGGTGCCTTCGTCGTGGGGGCCGCCGTCCTCGCGCTCAAGGTGACCGTGGTCGCCGGCCTGCTGGCCGTGGCCGAGGTCTTCCTCGCCAAGGTGCGGCTCTTCCGGGTGCCCGAGCTGCTCGCCGCGTCGTTCGTGCTCGCCTTCCTGTCCGTGACCGCGTCCTACCTGAGCCTGTGAGGAGGAGACCGTGACCTCGCCGTTCCTGGCCCAGCTGCTGGCCGCCGCCACCGGCGGTCTCCTGCTCACGGCCGTGCTGCTGCTGTGGCGTCGCTCCCTGTCGGGGTCGGTGCTGCTGCTGGCGATCCAGGGTGCCTGCCTGGGCGGTATCGCCCTGGTCATCGCCAGCGACGAGGGTGGCCTCGAACCGTTGCTGGTCGGACTCACCCTGACCGTCGTCAAGGCGATCGTCATCCCGGCCCTGCTCCGGTGGGGCGCCGACCGGACCCAGGTCGACCAGGAGACCGCGCCCCTGGTCAACCCGACCTCGGGCATGCTGCTGGCCGCGCTGCTCACGACGGTCGCCTACCTGGTGACGCGGCCCATCGAGTCGACCCAGGGGAGCGAGCTCGGCACCGCCGTACCGATCGGGATCGCCGTCGTGCTGATCGGCTTCCTGGTGCTGGCCACGCGTCGGCAGGCGATGGGTCAGGTGGTCGGGTTCGTGACGGTCGACAACGGCATCAGCGCGACGGCGCTGCTCACCGCCGGCGGTCTGCCGGCCGTGGTGGAGCTCGGCGTCCTGGCGGACGTCCTGCTCGTGGTCGCGATCCTGGTGATCTTGGCGCTGCGGATCCGGGCCACGTTCGGGACGACCGACCTCAGCGACCTGGCGGAGCTGAGGGACTGATGACGCTCCTGGTCTGGGCCGTGCTCGTCATCCCCGTCGTGCTGGCGGTGGTGTCGCTGCTGCGTCGCCACGATCCCTGGGTCGGTCACGTCCCGGCGGCGGCCGCCGCCGTCGTCCTCGCCGCCGGCGTCGCCACGATGGCGATGCTGCCGGCGACATCCGCCGACGTGGTCACCGCCGCGGGCGGGCTGCTGCGTGTCGACGCGCTCACGACGTTCATGGTGACGGTGGTCGGCGCCGTGGCGGTCGTCGCCACCTGGGGTGCGACCAACGACCGCGTAGATGGCCGGTTCTCCGCGCTGATGAGCCTCTTCCTGGCGGCCATGACGCTCGCCGTACTCGCCGACAACCTCGGCGTCTTGTGGGTCGCCGTCGAGGCGACGACGATCGCCACCGCCTTCCTGGTCGCCTATGGCGGCGGCCGTGCCGCGCTCGAGGCCGCCTGGAAGTACGTCGTCCTCGGCTCGGTCGGCGTCGCCATCGCCTTCCTCGGGCTCGTGCTCGTCTATGCCGCCAGCGGTGACCTCGCCACCCTCTCCTGGGCGGCGCTGTCGAGCAGCAACGCACTCGCGGTCGACACCGCCCGCGTCGGGCTGGCGCTCACGGCGCTCGGTCTGGCCACCAAGGCCGGGCTCGCCCCGATGCACAGCTGGCTCCCCGACGCCCACAGCCAGGCACCGGCCCAGGTCTCCGGGCTGATGTCCGGCGTGCTGCTGTCCGTCGCCTTCTCGGGGATCCTGCGGGTCAAGGCGATCAGCGACCACGTGCTCGGCCCCGACCTGATGCGCACGCTGTTGGTCGTCGCCGGGCTGCTGTCGCTGGCCGCGGCCGCCGCCTTGATGCTCACGCAGCGCAGCTATAAGCGGCTGCTGGCCTACTCCAGCATCGAGCACATGGGGATCGTCGCCATCGGCGCCGCCATCGGAGGTCCGCTCGCGACCGCGGCCGTGCTGCTCCACATCCTGGGCCACGGGCTGGCCAAGGCGAGTCTCTTCGTCGTGTCGGGACGGCTCCTCCGAGCGACCGGCACCCACGAGATCGGTCGGGTGCACTCCTTGCTCGACACCCACCCGAGTCTCGCCCGCCCCTGGCTCGCCGGGACGAGCGCCCTGCTGGGCTTCCCGCCCTTCGGGCTGTTCCTGACCGAGGCCGCCATCGTCATCGCCGGCTTCCAGCGCGGCCTGCCGCTCGTCGCCGGCGCCACGGCGGCCCTCCTGCTGGTCGTGTTCGCCGGCCTCGCCCGTCACACGCTGTCCATGACGCTGACGAGGCATGGCCACTCGACCCTGGTCGAGGCGGTCGCGGGTCCGGACCCTTCGACGCCGGGCCAGCGGCTCGTGACCGGGGTGGCGCTCGGGGTGGTGGCCCTCCTCGGGGCGTTGGTCTGGCCGCTCCACGACGTGCTGGCGGCCGCGGTCGCCGTACTCGGAGGTGCCGCGTGAGCGCCCCGACGCCGCTCCCCGAGCCTCGCGAGGTCACCGCGGCGACGCTGCGGGCCGAGGCCGGTGCCCTGCTCGACCGGGGTGCCCGGCTCGCGCTGGCCGCAGGCCACCACGACGGCGGCGGCGTCCGGATCGTCCACACGTTCCTTGTTCCAGGGGAGCAGCCCCACGAGCTGGCCATCACCGTGCCCGACGACGCCGACGGTGTGCCGACGATGGCCGACCTCTCCTATGCGGCCGGCCGGTTCGAGCGCGAGGTCCGCGACCTCTATGGCGTGACCCCGCTCGGCCACCCGCTGGCCCGGCGCCTGGTCCGCCATGGCCACTGGCCCAGCGGCTACTACCCGATGCGACGTGACGCGACCCCCGACCCGACGTTCGAGGCCGACACGGGCTCGTTCCCGTTCGTCGAGGTCGGTGGCGACGGTGTCTATGAGATCCCGGTCGGGCCGGTGCACGCGGGGCTGATCGAGCCCGGCCACTTCCGGTTCTCTGTCGTCGGGGAGACGATCGTCCGGATGAAGGCCCGGCTGTGGTTCGTCCACCGTGGGGTCGAGAAGCTCTTCGAGGGCCGTGCTCCCGAGGCCGGGATCGAGCTCGCCGAGCGGATCAGCGGCGACACCGCGGTCGGCCACTCACTCGCCTATGTCATGGCGGTGGAGCAGGCTCTCGGCGTGCCGGTGGGAGATGTCGACACGGCGCTGCGGGCCCTGCTCTTGGAGATGGAGCGGCTCCACAACCACGTGGCCGACCTGGGGGCGATCGTCAACGACGTCGGCTATGGCATCGTCAACGCCCATGCCCAGGCGCTCCGCGAACGGCTGTTGCGACACCACCGGGCGGTCACCGGCCACCGGCTGCTGCGCGGGGCCATCGGCATCGGCTCGACGCAGCTGCGTCAGTTGCCTGACCTCGAGCTCGTCGCGTCGGTCGCTGCTGAGCTCGCCGAGATCGTCGCTATCGCGCTCGGCAACCACGTCGTGGTCGACCGGCTCACCGCCACGTCGGTGCTGCCCCACGAGCAAGCCCACGCCATGGGAACGCTCGGCTATGTCGCCCGCGCCAGCGGTGTCGACGTCGATGCCCGTCGCGACCACCCGTTCCACGACCTCGGCCCGGAGTTCCAACCGGTCATGGAGACGACCGGCGACGTCATGGCGCGCTTCCTGGTGCGCGCCCGCGAGGCCCAGCAGTCGGCGGATCTGATCGCCGAGCTCACCGGCGTTGTCATGGGCCGGGGGGTCACCGCCTCGGCGGCGGGCGGTGCCACGGTCGGCAGCCCGGTCGAGCTCCCCGTCGCGGGCTCGGGGGCGGGCCTCGGTGTCGTGGAGGCCTGGCGCGGGACGCTGGTGCACCGCGTCGAGATCCGCGACGGGCTCGTGACGCGCTGCAAGGTCGTCGACCCGTCGTTCTTCAACTGGCCCGCCCTGCCCGTGGCGCTGAAGGACACGATCGTCCCGGACTTCCCCCTCACCAACAAGAGCTTCAACCAGTCCTACGCCGGCAACGACCTGTGAGCCGACCCGGCAGAAGTTCTGCCGGGTGAGCGCGCACTCAGTGTCGACCCGGCAGAAGTTCTGCCGGGTCGGCCTCGAATCTGTGGAGAACCCGGCCCGGTTGGGGATGGAACTCGCGCCGAGTCGTCACATCTTGTGACGACTCGGCGAGAAATGGGCGCCGTGCGTCGGGCGACCACCGCGCTGGTCAGGCGAGGGTGAGGGTGACGGGGCCGCCGGCGGGGGAGGCGGCGGCGAGCAGTGACGCGGGGACCCGGAAGACCCGGCCGGGTGCGGCGGGCCAGGGGAGCCGGCGTTCGGCCAGCACCGAGCCGTCCTGGATGACCCGCACCCGGGGCAGCCGGACGAAGCGGTCCGGCCACAGCAGGACCTTGCCACGGGAGGGATCCGCGCCTGGGTCGATCCGCTGCGGGCTCACCCACCGGAAGCCGTCGCCCGCCCTGACCTCGAGGCGGGACTGTGCGTCACGGCCTGCCGCGGTGACGCAGCGGCGTACGACGTCGGCGACGTGCCGTCCGTCGAGCGCGGCGGCGTCGGCGGTGTCGACGGGGTGGACCAGGTTGCCGATCGCGAACACCCCGGGCGCACTCGTGCGCAGGCCGGCGTCGACGACCGGCCCGAGAGTGCCGGGGTCGAGGTCGAGCGAGGCCAGTCGGGCCAGCTCGTGGTCGGGGATCCAGTCGCCGGTCGTGACGACGGTGTCGCAGGGGATGGTGCGGCGCTGGCCGGTGTCGACGTCCTCGACCACCACCGACTCGACCCGCTGCCGACCGTGGATGCTCACGACCCGGGTGCGGGTCCACACCGGGACGCGCAGGGCGGTCCGACCCAGGGCGCGGACGGCGGCATAGGACTCCGCCCGGTCGTACGGCGTCGTCATCGCGACGGTGCGGCAGCCCGCCTCGCGCAGGGTCATCACGGCCGACCAGCTGACCAGCTCGGCACCGACGACCACGGCGCGCGAACCCACGGGGAGCTGGTGCACGTGGACCAGCTGCTGCAGCTGCCCGGTCGTATAGATGCCGTCGGGACGGTCGCCCGGGATCCGACGAGCCGGTCGGGGCCGCTCGCGGGCACCGGTCGCGAGGACGACGGCCTCGGCCTCGACGATCCGCCGGCCACGTGGGGAGGTGACCAGGAGGCGGCGCGGGCCGTCCCAGCCGGTGACCTGTGCCTCGGTCTCCAGGCGCGCGCCCGCATCGCGCGCCAGCGCCGTGAGCCGCCGGGCATAGGCCGGCCCGGACACCGCGCGGTGCAGGTCGCGCAGCCCGAAGCCGGGGTGGTCGCTGTGGCGCGGGATGCCGCCGGTCTCGGCCTCCCGCTCGAGCAGCAGTACGCCGGTCTCGGCGAGGGCCGCCGCGGCCGTGAGCCCAGCGGGGCCACCGCCGACGATGACGACGGGGACGTGCTCGACGGCCAGCCCGGCGGAACGGGTGGGGGTGGTCATCGCGCCTCCTCCCCACGGGCCTCGAGGAGCACCCGGGTGTTGGCCCCACAGAAGAAGCCCTGGCAGCGGCCGTTCATGACGCGGGTGCGACGGCGCAGGCCATCGAGGTCGGCGGGCGGGATCGTCGACGCGAGGGCGTCGCGCAGCTCACCGGCGGTGACGCGCTCACAGAAGCAGACGACGCGGCCATAGTCGGGGTCGGCCGCGATCAGCTCGGGGTCCTGGTAGGGGCGCAGTCCGGCCTCGCCCAGGTTGGGCATCCGGGGCGGGTCGGGCAGCTCCGTTCGCGGGGAGAGGTCGAGGTCGCTGCCCGAGGCGAGCAGGCCGACGACGTGCTGGGCGATCGCCATGCTGGCCGTGAGCCCGGTGGACCGGATGCCGCCGACGAGGACGTAGCGTCGCGCGGCGTCGAGGTCGATGAGGTAGTCGTCGGCGTCGATGGCCGCACGCAGCCCCGCGTAGGTCGCCGTCACCTCCTCCTCCAGCAGGGTCGGCATCAGTCGGGCGCCCTTGTCGAGCAGGAACGCGAAGCCCTCCTCCGAGGTCGCGGTCATCGTCTTGTCGTCGAGGTCCTCGGCGGTCGGGCCGAGCATGACGTTGCCATAGATCGTGGGGCTGACCAGCACACCCTTGCCGACCTTGGACGGCACCGGCAGCACGATGACGGGCACCATCGGTCGGGCCAGCTTGTCGAAGACGAACAGCTCGCCGCGTCGCGGGGTGACGGTGAAGCGGTCGTGTCCGGTGAGGCGGTCCACCTGGTCGGCGCCGAGCCCGGCGGCGTTGACGACCCAGCGGGCCCGGACCAGCCCGTGGGGGGTCTCGAGCAGCCAGCCGCCCCGTGGGTCGGGGCTCGCACCGGTCACCGGGTGGTCGCGCAGCAGGCGCGCCCCGCGCCGTACGGCGTCGGTGGCGAGGGCGAGCGTGGCCGTCCAGGTGCAGGTGATCGACTCGTCGGGGACCGTCAGCCCGCGGAGGGCCCCCGGTGCGAGCGCAGGGACCCGGGCATAGACGGACGCGGCGTCGACCAGCTCGCAGCGGTCATAGCCGTTGGCGACCGCCTTGTCGCGCAGGGACGGCAGGGTGTCGAGCTCCTCCTGGGTCCACGCGACCAGCAGGGCCCCGGTGGTCTCGATCGGGATCCCGGTCGCGTCGGCATAGTCGCGGAGCAGGTCATAGCCGCGCGCCACCAAGCGGGACTCGAGGGTGCCGGGCTTGGCGTCGAAGCCGGTGTGCAGGATGCCGGTGTTGGCCTTGCTGGTGCCGTCGCCGACGTCGTTGCGGGCCTCGAGCACCGCGACGGACAGGTGGGTGCCGGCGAGGTCGCGGGCGATGGCGGAGCCGACGACGCCCGCCCCGATCACCGCGACGTCGACCTCACCGTCGAGGACGGGGGAGCCCGTCACGCCCGACCGCCTTGACTCAGTGAGGCTGACGCGGCGGCGGCCCGCCACCGGCTCAGCTGGTCGGCGGCGCGGTCGGCGCTCCAGGTGGGCTCGAAGGTCCGCTCCGGCGTCCAGGGCCCGACGGCCTCGGCGATGCCCAGGCCTGGGTCGAGGGCCAGCCGGGCACAGGCGGCCGCTCCGAGCGGTGTGGCATGGGCCGAGGGATAGACGTCCACGGGCAGCTGGGCGAGATCGGCCTGGGCCTGCATCAGCACCTGCGAGCGCGTCAGCCCGCCGTCGACGCGCAGCCGCGTGAGCGGCGTACCGAGGTCGTCGCCGACCAGCGCGGTCAACGACGCCACCTGGGCGGCGATCCCCTCGAGCAGCGCGCGCACCAGGTGGCCACGCCCGGAGCTGAGCGTCATCCCGGTCAGCGCCGCGGTCGCCTGGGCGTCCCACCACGGTGCGGCGAGCCCGGCCAGGGCGGGGACGCACAGCACGCCGTCACTGGAGTCGACGGTCTCGGCGACCGGGTCGAGCTGGTCGGCGGCAGAGACCAGCCCCAGATCGATGGCCCAGCGGATGGCGGAGGCCGCGGTGTAGACCTGGCCATCGACGCAGTAGTCGGCACCGCCACGCAGGTCCCAGGCCACCGAGGTCGTGAGACCGGCCGAGGACCGGGCGGGGCGCGGGCCCAGCTGAGCGAGCAGGAACGCGCCGGTCCCGAACGTGCACTTGGCGGTCCCGGCCTCGAGGCAGCCTTCGGCGAGCAGGGCGGCCTGCTGGTCGACGATCAGTCCCGCCACCGGAACGGTGTCGCCGAACAGGTCGGTCTCGCCGACGACCTCGTCGCTGGCGACCACGTCTGGCAGCGCCTCGGCGCCGAGGCCGAAGACGTCGACGAGCTCGTCGGACCACACCCGCCGGTCGAGGTCGAGGATCAGCGAGCGACTGGCGGTCGAGGTGTCGGTGACGAAGGCACCGCAGAGCCGGTGCACCAGCCACGTGTCGCTGGTGGTGACGACGCCCTCGGTGGTGACGTTGTCCCGCAGCCACCGCATCTTGGGGGCGGAGAAGTAAGGGTCGAGGACGAGCCCGGTCAGTGCCGCCACCCGGTCGGCGCGGTCACGTCGCGCGGCGCACACCGTCTCGGCGCGGCTGTCCTGCCACACGATCGCCGGCGAGAGCGGCGCCCCGGTCGCTCGGTCCCAGGCGAGCACGGTCTCGCCCTGGTTGGCCAGCGCCACGGCACCGATGCGTACGCCGGCCTCGGCGACAGCGCGACGCCCCGCCACGAGGACGGAGTCGAGCATCGCCTGGGGGTCCTGCTCGACGCCACCTCCGTCGAGGTAGCGCGGCTGCAGGCCCACCTCGGCCAGCGAGAGCACCGTGCCCGCCTCGTCGACGACGATCGCCTTGGTGCCGGACGTCCCTTGGTCGATGGCCAGGATCGGTGTCATCGCGACACCGGCTGGTCGGCGATGAGGATCTCGGCGGAGACGACATCGGTCATGAACGTGTCGACGTCGGTCATCGCAGGGCGCTCCTCGGGTCACGCCTGGGTGGGCGCGCCAGAGTCTAGGCCCGCCGACGAGCCGGGCCCAACGGCGCTCCTCGTGGCGTCGTCATGGTGGGATGGTGGCGTGATCGCCCCGCTTCGAGGGTCGCTCCCCGCGTGACCAGTCCGCTGGGTGACCGCCCGCTCCACCTCCTCGACGGTGACGCGGCCTCGGCCCTGGTCGCCGATCTCGAGGCCGCCCACGCCCGCGCCCGGGGGCTCACCCCGGCCAGCATCGCCGAGCTCGTCGTCGCCGTTCCCCCGGCCACCGCCGCGTTCAGCCGACGCGACCGGCTCAACGCGGGTTATCCGGCCGCCGCCGAGGCGGTGGCCGCACACGGGTTCGCGCCGCATCTCCGGCCCGTCGGCGGCCGGCTGGCCGTCTATGACGAGGGCTCCCTCGTGCTCCACCTCCTGTCCGGTCACGACCAGCCGAGGCTCCACATCCAGGAACGGTTCTCGCTGCTCGGCGAGGCGCTGGCCGAGGCGCTCGTCGGGCTCGGCGTCGACGCTCGGGTCGGTCGGGTGCCGGGGGAGTACTGCGAGGGCGAGTTCAGCGTCAACGACTCCGGTCGGTCCAAGCTGGTCGGGACGGGGCAGCGGATCACCCGTGGCGGCTTCCTGTTCAGCGCCGTGATCATGGTCCGCGGCGCCGACCGTGCTCGTGCCGCGCTGGCGGCGGCGTACCCCCTGATGGGGCTCGACCTGCGGCCCGAGACCGTCGGCTGCGTCGCCGACGCGGTCCCGGGCGTCACGCTCGACGAGGTCCGTGACGCCGTCCTGACCGCCGTCGGCCGGCTGCTCTGACGCCGGTCATCCTGCGGCTGTGCCGCACGGAACACCCCCGTGGTGATCATCGTCCTAGCACGCTGGGCCCAGGTCCGACCGACCATGGAGAAGCAGTCACGGCGGGGTCGCCGCCCGGGCGGCTCCGCCGCGGCACGGGGAGGCCACCATGTTCTCGATGATGTCGCGCATGCTCACCGCTGCGGCGGTGGTGACGACCGCGGTGCTGGTCCCGGCGGCATCGGGGGCTCCGGGGGCGGTGGCGCCGGCGGGCTGGGAGCCAGCCGTGGGGCTGTCCCGCGCGGGCCGGGGGATGGTCGCGTCGGAGGCGGCGGTCTCGCCGCTCGGCGACCAAGCGGTCGTGTGGGTGCGCGGCGGCGACGTGCGCGTCGCGCTCCGCCCTGCCGGCGACACCTGGGCCGGCGCGATCACGATCGGCAACGACGCGGGCTCGGCGGTCGCGGCCTATGACCCCGGCGGCCGGCTCCTCGTGGCCTGGGCCCAGCACCCCGACGGCGGTCCGGCCGCCATCGTGGGACGGACGCTCGGCCCGGCCGGGGTTTGGGGCGACCCGGTCGTCGTCGCCGAACGAGCCACCGGCAGCCTGGGCGTCGAGGACCTGGCCGTGAACGGATCCGGCGACGCGGTGCTCGCGTGGCGGTGGAACACGCGCGGCCAGGTCTCCCGGGGCTTCCTCGACGGCGGGTGGTCGACGACGCTGAGGCTGCCCCACGCCGAGCGGCTGCAGGTGGCCATCGGAGACGGCGGGCTCGCGGCCGTCGTGGCCCAGCAGGTCGTCACCTCCGCCGACGACGGCCTGCGCGTGGGGTGGGTGGCCGTCCGGCAGCCCCGTGGGTCGGCCTGGGGTGACCCGACCGTGCTCCAGCAGCTGCGTGACGTCGGACCGCCGGCCCCCGGTCCCGCCGGGGTCTTCGTCGACCAGGCCAACCGCACGACCGTCGCCTGGGACGCCCGCCGGCCCGACGGCCGCTGGGCGGTCACCGCGCTGCGAGCCCAGGGTGACGGGGCGTGGCGCCCGCCGCGCATGCTCTGGCGGCACCGGGCATTCAGCGAGTTCCCGGTGCGGGTGACCGGTGCGCCGTCCGGCCGGGTTCTGGTGACCTTCGCCGGCCCCGGCTCGGCCTCGGTGTTGGCCGCACAGTGGGACCCGTCGGACGGATGGAGCGGACCCGTCACCGTGACCGGCGCCGCGTCGTACGTCAACGACTGGAGCGTCGCGATGGACCCCTCCGGCCAGGCGATCCTTGTCTGGACCCGGTCGGCCGGCCCGGGAGCGCTGGGTGACGGCGTACGGGCGGCGCTCCTGGCCAGCGACGGCACCTGGTCGGCGCCCGGGTGGCTCTCGCGTGAGGCGACCCCTGACGGGCACGCGAGGCTCGCCGCCATGGACGACGGCACCGCGCTCGCGGTGTGGAGCGAGGTGACCACCGGCCGCAAGCTCGCCGTCATGGCGCGGTCGTACGTCGGATGAGCGGCGACGCCGGTCAACCGGCGACGAACAGCTCAGGATGCAGAGTCAGCTCGACCCGGGTCCTGCGGATGTGGCCCGCTAGGAATCGCTCCGCGTCCTCGGGGTCGCGCCGCCGAACCGCGTCGAGGATCAGGTGGTGCTCGGCGTTGACCACCGACATCCGGTCGGTGCCCGCCAGCGTCATGAACGCGCGGCGGTAGTGCTGGGTGGAGTTCCACAGCCGGATCGTGGTCGCCAACAGCTGCTCGCTCGGGCAGGCCGCATAGGACGCCATGTGGAAGTCGCGGTCGAGGGCCAGGAAGTGGGCGGTGTCAGGGGAGCTCTCGATGAGGTGCTGGATGTGGGCCATCTCGTCGACCTGCTCGTCGGTGAGGTGCTCCAGACTCAGGATGAGGGTGAGCGGCTCGAGGCGCTCACGCATGCGGTAGAGCGTGTTGACCTCGTCGAGGTCGAGCACGGGCACGCGCGCGCCTCGGTTGGGCAGCAGCTCGGCCAGGCCCTCGGTCTCGAGGATGCGCAGCGCCTCGCGGACCGGGAGCCGGCTCGTGCCGAGCCGGGCGGCGATGTCGTCCTGGCGCAGCCACGTGCCGGGCGGGATCTGCCCGGAGAGGACCTCCTCCCGGAGCCGAGCCGCGATGCGTTGGCTCGAGACGCCGGCCTCGTCGGGGGCCGGTGGAGCCGGGGCAGCCTCAGTCACGTCGCTGTCCCCCTGAAGCGGTCCGGGTCGTGGTCGAACGCCTTGCCGTCAGGATAGGAGACCAGCTCGAACTGCATGCCCCAGGGGCTGAGGAAGTAGACCCAACGCTGGCCCTCGGACGGGCCGCGGCTGACTGTCGGGTCGCCGAGCACCTGGACGCCGCGGTCGTGGAGGTAGGCGACCGCGGCGTCCAGGTCGTCGACGTACAGCGCGACGTGGTGACCGCCGACGTCGCTGTTGCGGGGCGGGTCGGTCCGGCGCTCGGCGGCGTCGTACGCAAAGACCTCGAACACGGCTTGCCCGCCGCAGCGATAGAAGCGCAGCTCGCGCATGACGGTGCGGGGGTCGACGTTCAGGTGCTCGCTCATCCAGTCGTCGTCGGACCGGAACGGCCCGAGGGCATACATGAACTCGCAACCCAGGACGTCGACCAGCCAGGTGTGGGCCGCCTCAAGGTCGGGGACGGTGAAGCCGATGTGGTCCAGCCTCTGCAGGCCCGGCAGCGACATGAACAACCCCCTGTGTGGATCCAACCTTGCCTCAGTGTGGCGCATTCACTGGCAGATCGCCAGACCATCGGTTGCGATTGGATCCAATCTCTGCCACGCTGGGCGGACCGAACGCAAGGAGGGACCGCAGCGATGCCGACGCGCCATCACCTCGACGCGGCTGCCGAGTGGACCGAGCTGGTCGTCACGGCCGAGGACTGGGACGCCGCCGCACCGGATCTGTTGACCGCGATGTTCAGCCAGCTGGTGCTGATCCGGACGTTCGAGGAGCTGGTCCTCGAGCTCGCCGCTGCCGGGCTGGTGCACGGACCTGCGCACTCCAGCATCGGGCAGGAGGGCGGCGCCGTCGGATCGTGCATCTCCTTGACCTCGGCCGACACGGTCAACGGCTCCCACCGCGGCCACCACCAGTTCCTGGCCAAGGTCCTCGCCCACCTGCACCCCGAGGGGCTCGACCCGACCCAAGCGTGGCCGGCCGACGTCCGCGAGGCGATGCTGCGGACGCTCCGGGAGATCTGCGGCCTGGACCGCGGGTTCAGTCACGGGCGCGGCGGCAGCATGCACCTGCAGTGGCTCCAGGCTGGTGCCATCGGCACCAACGCCATCGTCGGCGGCGGCGTCCCCCTCGCCGCCGGATCGGCGTTCAGCCACCGGATGGCGGCGACCGACGCCGTCGCGGTGACCTACTTCGGCGACGGGGCCATGAACATCGGCTCCACCCTCGAGACCCTCAACCTCGCCGCCGCCTGGCGGCTGCCGCTGTGCTTCTTCGTCGAGAACAACCGCTACGCCGTCTCGACCAACGTCGACGAGGTGACCGCTGAGACCCGGCTCTCCGCGCGCGGGCCGGGCTTCGGGATCCGGTCGTGGAAGGTCGACGGGATGGACCCGCTGGCCGTCCACCTCGCCATGCAGGAGGCGCTGGAGCACCTGCGGTCCGGCAACGGCCCGGCCCTCGTCGAGGCCGACGTCTATCGGTTCTTCCACCAGAACGGCCCGTTCCCCGGCTCGGCGTTCCGCTACCGCACCAAGGAGGAGGAGGCGGAGTGGCGTCGGCGCGACCCTGTCGACACGACGGCCGGGCACCTGGTTCGCCGCGGTCTCCTCACCCAGGAGCAGGTCGATGCCACCCGCGCCAGCGCCAAGGAGCTCATGACCGCGATCAGCGAGGTCATCCTCGAGCCACTGCCCGGCGGCAAGCCGGGCGAACGCCGGATCCGGCCGGAGGAGTGGCCCGACCCCGGTTTCGTCGACACCGGCATCCGGGGTGACCTCAGCGAGCTCGCCGAGCTGACCTTCACCGACGAGGACGATCACACGGACGCCCTCCAGGACGTGAAGTACATCGACGCCGTCGCCGCGGTGATGAACCGTCGGATGGCCACCGACCCCCGCATCGTCGTGATGGGGGAGGACGTCCATCGGCTCGCGGGCGGGACCAACGGTGCCACCAAGGGCCTCAAGGACGCCTATCCCGACCGGGTGCTCGGCACGCCGATCTCCGAGAACGCCTTCACCGGGCTGGGTGGCGGGATGGCGCTCGACGGCCGGTTCCGCCCAGTCGTGGAGTTCATGTACGCCGACTTCATGTGGGTGGCCGCCGACCAGCTGTTCAACCAGATCGGCAAGGCACGCCACATGTTCGGCGGCACCGGGGCCGTCCCGCTCGTCCTGCGCAGCAAGATCGCCATGGGGACCGGCTATGGGTCGCAGCACTCGATGGATCCCGCGGGTATCTTCGCCACCTCCGCCGGATGGCGGATCGTCGCCCCCTCCACGCCGTACGACTATGTGGGGCTGATGAACACCGCCCTGGCGTGCGACGACCCCGTCGTGGTGCTGGAGCACGTCGACCTCTATGCGTCGACGGGGCCCGGTCTGCCCGACGACCTCGACCACTACCTTCCGGTCGGCCGCGCTGCGGTCCGACGCTCCGGTGAGGCGCTGACGGTGCTGACCTATGGGGCGATGACCCAGCCGGTGCTCGACGCCGTCGCCGAGACCGGGGTCGACGCGGAGGTGATCGACCTGCGCTGGCTCGACCGGGCCAGTCTCGACTGGGAGACCATCACGGCATCGGTCCAGAAGACCAACGTCGTCCTCATCGCGGAGCAGGGTGCGCGCGGTACGTCGTACGGCGGCTGGCTCGGCGATGAGATCGCGCGGCGGCTCTTCGACTGGCTCGACGCTCCCGTCGAACGGCTCCACGGGGGAGAGGCCTCACCGAGCATCAGCAAGGTGCTCGAGCGAGCGGCCTTCGCCCGCACCGAGGAGGCGGTCACCGCGCTCCGCAGGATCGCGGCGTCCCTGGACGGGGAGGGCTGAGGTGCCGGAGATCCTGCGCATGCCGGAGGTCGCGGCCAACACGCCGGAGGCGCTGCTGGCCACGTGGCTGGTCGAGCCCCACATGCCCTACGCCGCCGGTGACGCACTCGTCACCGTCGAGACCGAGAAGGCCGTCGTCGACATCGAGGCCGAAGCGGCGGGCGTGCTGCTGCGCGTGCTCGTGCCCGAGGGACAGCAGGTGGCGGTCGGCACCCCGATCGCGATCTGGGGCGATGGTGAGGAGCCGGCCGATGCCGTCGACTCGCTGCTGGCATCGCTCGGGGTCCACGAGGGACCCGCCGACGCGGCCGTCGAGGCCGAGACGCCGCCCGCGACCCCCGCGCCCCGGATCTTCACCAGCCCGCTCGCGCGACGGATCGCCGCCGCTGCGGGCGTCGACCTCGCCGACGTCCGCGGCACCGGTCCCGGCGGACGGATCCGTCGCCGCGACGTGGACGCCCATATCGCGGCCCGCGGCGCGCAGCCGTCGACCGCGGCCGTCCCAGCCCTCCCCGAGCCGCCCACTCCTGCGGCCGTCGCCACTCGGGCGACTGCGGCCGCCGGGGTGGGCTCCGATGTTGCCGCTGAGTTCACCGATGTCCCGGCGTCGCGGATGCGCCAGGCGATCGCTCGGCGGCTCACCGAGAGCAAACAGACGACACCGCACTTCTATCTGCGCGGCACCGCCCGCGTCGACCGCCTGCTGGCGCTCCGGCAGGAGGTCAACGACGGTGGTGGGGTGAAGGTGTCGGTCAACGACCTCGTGGTCCGAGCCGTGGCCGTGGCCCACACCTTGGTGCCCGCCCTCAACGTGCAGTGGACCGGCGACGCGGTCCGGGAGTTCGCCCGGGTCGATGTCGCGGTCGCCGTCGCCACGCCCGATGGGCTGGTGACCCCCGTCCTCCGCGACGTGACGTCGATGACGCTCACGGCCGTCGCCGACACGACCCGCGAGCTCGCCACCCGTGCCCGCGAACGCCGTCTCCAGCCGGCCGAGATCGAGGGCGGCACCATCTCGGTGACCAACCTAGGGATGTTCGGGACCGAGGAGTTCGCCGCGATCATCAACCCGCCCCAGGCAGCGATCCTCGCGGTCGGCGCCGCCCGCCAGGAGCCGGTGGTCCACGACGGTCAGCTCGCCGTCGCCACGGTGATGCGCGTGACGCTGGCCGTCGACCATCGCTGCGTCGACGGCGCCGTCGCCGCCGACTGGATGCGCACCTTCCTGGGCCTCCTCGAGGCCCCGCCCGCATCCTCGCCTGACCCCATGCGTCGACCCGGCAGAAGTTCTGCCGGGTCGGCAGGGTATGGAACATCGACCCGGCAGAAGTTCTGCCGGGTCGATGGGTTCTCTTGGGATCCACCCGGCAGAAGTTCTGCCGGGTCGGCGGTCAGTCGGTGGGGACGGAGGCCGGGGTCTCGCTGCGCCGCCGCTGGGGGGCGGACGTTGTCCGGGCCCCAGGGGACTGGGCGCGCCATCGTGCCACCATCGGCAGGATCGCGGCGGCGAGGACGAAGATGCCCTGCAGCCAGAACTGCCAGGCCAGGCCCAGGCTGAGGAACGCGATCGAGTTGGTGATCGTCTGCAGCAGGATGCCGGCCGCGGCGACCGCGAGCGCGGAGCCCGAGCCGCCGAAGATGCTGGCGCCGGCGATGACGATCGCCGTCACCGAGGTCAACGTCAGCGCCTGCCCGGTGTTCGCGTCACCGATGCCGGTGCGTGAGTAGAGCGCGAGGCCCGCGAGCGCGGCCAGGACCCCGGCGGCCGTGGCGGCGAGCAGCCGCATCGTCGGAACGCTGACGCCCATGCGGTTGGCCTTCACAGGGTCAGAGCCGGCGGCCCGGAACGAGCGTCCCAGCGCGGTCCGCGACAGGACGTACCAGCCGGCGACGGCCAGGCCCACCGCGACCATGAGGACCACGGGGATGCCGGCGATGGCCGTCCCGATCGCGGTCATGATCTCGGGCGTCGAGCTGCCGTCGGGATAGGGGCGCATCACCTGCGCCGTTCCGACCACCGCGATGGAGGTGACCAGCGTGGCGATGACCGGCGGGAGCCCGAGCCGCGTCACGAGGACACCGTTGACCAGACCGACCAGCAGTCCGGAGCCCAGCGCGAGCAGGACGCCGAGCGCGAAGTACGCCGGTCCGGCCTGCCCGAAGAACGACACCACCACGCCGGACAGCGCCACGACCGAGCCGAGGCTCAGGTCGATGCCCCCGGTCATGACCACCAGCAGCTGGGCCAGCCCCGCAAGGACGAGGACCGAGGACGCCGCCAGGAGCTGGCTGGTGTTGAGCGGACTCAGGAAGGCGCTGTCGACGGTGGTCGTGGCGATCGCGAGGATCGCCGTCAGGACGAGCAGGAGGCCGGCGTTGAGCTCGTTGCCCAGTCCGAAGGGGAGCCGGCTGCGAGGCTTCTTGGTGGGGGCGTGACCGACCACGTCGGAGTGGCCGGTGGACATCACGGCGGCGCCGGTGACGGACCGCTCGGTGACCTGGTCGCCGGTGAGCAGCGCCTGCACCTTCCCGCGGGAGAAGACCACGACGCGGTCGCAGAGGCCTTCGATCTCGACGGCGTCGGTCGACAACACCACGACGGCGACGCCGGAGTCGGCCATCTCGCGGAGGAACGCATAGATCTCGACCCTGGCCCCGGCGTCGACGCCCTGGGTGGGCTCCTCCACCAGGACGACCCGGGAGTTGCCGATGCGCGCACGCGCGAGCAGCACCTTCTGCTGGCTGCCGCCCGACAACGACGAGACGGGTGTCTCCAGGGTGGGTGTCTTGACGGCGAGGCCGGCGATCGCCTCGCTGGTGTAGCGGTACTCGCGGGGTCGGTTGACCAGCCCCGTCGGCATGACGGTGTTCATCGAGGCGGCGACGACGTTCTCGCGCACCGACATCTTGCCGAACATGGCCTCGCCGAGGCGGTCCCCCGGAAGGAAGGTGATGCCGGCACGTCGCGCTGCTCGCGAGGAGCGGACGCTGGTCTCCTGTCCACCCAGGAGCAGGGACCCGGACGAGGCGCCACCGCCGGCCAGCGCCCGCAGCAGCTCGCGTTGGCCGTTGCCCTCGACCCCGGCCAGTCCCACGATCTCGCCGGGGTGGACGGTGAAGGAGACATCGGAGAAGCCAGCGCCCGTGAGCTTGCGCACCTCGAGGACGGGGGGCGACTCCGCCGGGCCGAGGGCCTTGGCCGGGAACGTCGTCTCCAACGAGCGACCGATGATCAGCTCCACGATCTGGTCGGCCGTGAAGTCGGCGACCTGGCCGTGCCCGACCACCCTGCCGTCGCGCAGCACGGTGAGCTCGGTGGCGATCTCGATGACCTCGGGGATCCGGTGGGTGATGTAGACGACGGCGACGTCGCGAGCGAGCAGCTCGGCGACCCGGTCGAAGAGCCAGCGGGTCTCCTCGGCGCCGAGGGCCTCCGTCGGCTCGTCGAGGACCAGCACCCGGGGCTCGGCAGCAAGGGCGGCAGCGATCTCGACCAGGTGGGCCTCCCGCGGCGTGAGCCGGGAGACCGGCGTCGCCGGGTCGATGTCGAGCCCGAGCCCGGCGAAGTGCTGCGTGAGCCAGGCAGTGGCCTCCCGGCGAGGCGGTCGGAGCCCGGCCGGGACGAGGAGTAGCACGGCATCGACCACGGTGAGGGCGGGTGCGAGCGCCGGGGTCTGGTACACGATGGCAAGCCCCCGCTCCCGGGCCTCACGGGTGCGGATGCGGGGGCAGTCCTCGCCGGCCAGCCCGATCGTGCCCGAGTCGGGCACGACCGAGCCGGCGGCGATGCCGGGTCGACACCGGCGTCACCACCGAGGATCGCGTGGACCCGACCCGGAGCGGCGCTGACACTCACGCCGTCGAGTGCCTTGACACCCGGGTAGGTCTTCGTGATCCCGGTGAGGACGAGCGGCGGTACGCCGGGGTCGCTGGTCGGTCGGTTCATCAGCTGAAGATCTTCGCGAACTCGTCGGTGGTCAGCAGCGATGAGGGTGACGCGTCCGGCGGAGCGTCCTTGAGGCAGGCCTCGCTCGGGGCCTTGGCACCGTCGGTGCTGCCCGAGGAGTCCTCGGCGAGGGCGAACTGGTAGATCGAGGGCTCCGGGTCGTCGTTGCCCTGGAACTGGGCGACGGCCTTGCGCAGTGCCACCCGGCCGATCCAGGTGCGCGACGTCACCGTGGCCAACTCGTAGTCCGGGTTGTCGGCCTTGATCCCGTCGAACCCACAGCTGAGCGAGTTGTCGTCGGTCGAGGTGAGCAGCGGAACCGAGATCCCCGCACTCTCATAGGCCCGGATCACGCCCGCAGCCACGGCGCCGTAGTCGGCGATGACCGCGTCGATCTTGTCGTTCTTGGCGAGCAGTCCGGCCATGGCCTCCTGGGCCTGGGCCGGGTCCCAGTTGGTGACGACGGGCTCGGGGGTCAACAGGTTGAGCTGCGGGTTGTCCGCGAGCACCTCCTTGACGCCCTCGAACTCCTGGACCGACACGGCCGCACCGGCCGGCCCGCCCAGGAAGACGACGTTGCCGCCGTCGGGCCCGAGCTGGTCCGCGACCCACTGGGCCCACGTCTTGCCCGAGAACTTCGGGTCCTGGTCGGTGTAGTCGAGGTAGTCGGTCCCAGCCGTGCCCTCCGGGTCGGAGGCGAAGGGGATCACGATCGAGCCGGCTTGCGTGGCCTGCCGCATGGCAGGCACGTGCGCCTTGCCGGGCCCGGCATCGGGGATCACGAGGATGATGTCCACGCCCTTGGCGGCCATGCTGGTGATGGCCGAGGTCGTGGTGGTGAGGTCGCCCGCGCCGGCGGCGAACTCGACGCTGGTGATGGCGGGGCACTTGGCGGCCTCGCTCTGGATCTCGGCGAGGACGGTCTTGGACCAGGAGTTGGTGCCATAGCCATCGACGACGCCGACCTTCATGGGCTTGTCGCCGCAGATCGATGCCATGTCGGCGAACTGGTCGACAGGGCCGACGGTGCCCGCGGCGATGTTGGGCGCGCTGCTGGAGCTGTCGCCCGTGTCGGTGCCCGAGTCACCTGAGCTGTTCGTGGACGAGCAGGCTGCGAGGCCGAGCGCGCCGACGAGTGTCAGCGCAGCAGCCGTGGGGCGAAGCCCCCGGTTGGGTGGGAACATCAGCTGGAACTCCTCAGGGACGGTCGTTGGTTGGGCGTGGACTTGCGTGTGCCCCGAGAAGGCCGAGGAGCCTTGACGAGGCGCCACCCAGCTGGAGCTGAGCGACGATCCCGACGCCGATGATCAGCGCCTGGACGATGTTCTGCACCGCGGTCGCCTGCGTGAACGTGGCCACGAGCTGGCTGAGCTGTGCCAGGAAGAGCGCACCGAGAGCCGTGCCGATCACGCTGCCTCGCCCCCCGGTCAGGGCGGTGCCGCCGAGGACCACGGCGGCGATGGACGGCAGCAGGTAGTTGTCACCGGCGGTCAGCGTCGGGCTGCGTAGCAGGCCGGCGAGCATGACGCCGGTGATGGCGGCGAGCAGGCTCGCCAGCCAGTACGCCGACACGACGTAGGGCCGGGTCGGGATTCCGATGTTGGCGGCGCTTCGCGGGTTCTCACCGACCAGCTCGAAGCGACGACCGACCCTGGTGAGCTTGAGGACCAAGTGGACGGCCACGACCAGGATCAGCGCGAACACGGCCAGCACGGGGATGCCGGCCCATTTGCTGAGGGCGAAGGTGCTGAGCTCCTTGGTGACCTGGGCGCCGAACCCGCCCGACACCGCCTGCACCATCCCGACCAGGAGGGCCTGGGTCGCGATGGTGACCACGAGGGGAGGCAGCCCGAAGACCGCGATGACCAGCCCGCTCAGCAGGCCGAACAGGGAGGTGCCGAGGATCGCCACGAGCACGGCGGTCGGCAGGCCCCAGGAGCTGTCGGCGCCGAACTTGGCGACGATGAGGGCGGCGAGGGTGACCGCTCCGGGGATCGACAGATCGAGGCCACCCTGCTGGATCACCAGCGTCTGGCCGACCGCCACCGTCGCCGTCAGGGCCGCGAACGGCAGCATCGACAGCAGGGCGATGCGGCTGACACTGCCGGTGGCGAACAGCGGGCTCACCGCGAACAGCGCGATGACCGCGATCAGCGCCCGGGTGCCGGGCCACGACAGGATCTCGGCGGTCAGCGAGCGTCGGTTGGCCGGCGCCTGCCGGGCCACCAGGTCGGTGGTCGTCACGGCCGGCTCACTGCTGGGTGGCGAGGTCGGGATGCCAGGACCCGTCAAGGCGCGCCTCCGGCATCTCTCCGACGATGTAGTCGCGCGAGGTCACGGCCATGGCACGCAGCCGGTCGAGGTCGACCCCGACGAGCACGCCGTCCCGCTTGACCCGGTTGCCCTGCACGAAGACGTCGCGCACCAGCCCGGGGTGTGCGTTGTAGACCACCGCCCCGAGGGGGTTGTTGAGCGGCGTCATCGCCAGCGACCGGTCATCGAGTACGACGATGTCGGCGGCCTTGCCGACGACCAGAGAACCTGTGACCGCGTCGAGGCCGGCCGCATGGGCGCCGTCGAGCGTGGCGAACTGGATGACGTCGCCGCAGCTCAGGTCGATCCGCTCGAGCACCTCGCCGGTGTCCACCGCGGGGGCGTTGTCGAGGGCCCGCTGCATCCCGATCGCCGTCCGCATCGTGCCGAACATGTCGCCTCCGTTGGAGGAGCACACGTCGATCGAGAAGGTCGGCCGCACGCCGGCCTTGAGCAGCCGTCCGGTTGCCGGGAAGCCGTGACCCATCTGCATCTCGACGTCGGGCGCGCAGGACGCCGTACCGCCGGAGTCGGCGATCATCTGCAGCTCGTCGTCGCCGAGCGTGCAGCAGTGCACATAGGTCGTGCGGTCGGAGAGGAACCCGTCGTCGCGCAGCTTGCGGATCGGTCCGGACTTGCCCCGGTAGCCGTCACCGACGTGGACGGTCACGCGCAGGTCGAGGTCCTGGGCGAGTCGGAAGTCGTGGGCGTTGACCTCGGGGGTCGTGAACTGCGGGCCGCGCAGGGCGAGCGCCATCGTCACCAGGCCGGTGTTGTCGGAGAAGTACTGGTCGCGGATGCGGCGAGCGTCCGCGGCGGGGTGGTCGTGCGGGGAGGGCAGCGGCGCTCCCCACTGGCGGGACCCGCCGCCGTGCGCGAAGACCGCGCGCATCCCGGTGTCCTTGAGGGCCGCGATGGCCGCGTCGGCGTGGGCGGGTGTAGCGAGGTTGTGCGACCAGTCGACGAGCGTCGTGATGCCCGAGTCGAGCGCCTCGAGGGCGCCGAGGTAGTTGCCGGCGTAGGTGTCCTCGGGACGGAAGTACTTGCTCAGGCCGGTGTGAAGCCCTGCGAGGTACTCGGTCAGCGACCAGTCCGACGCGACGTTGCGCACCACCGACTGCCAGGTGTGGCGGTGGGTGTCCACGAAGCCGGGGAGCACGACACGACCGCTGACGTCGACCACCTCGGCCTCGGCGGTGAGCCCGTGGCCGATGGCCTCGATGGTCCCGTCGGTGCCGATGAGGATGTCGGTGTCGGGGAGCACCTCGCCCACGGCGGCCGCCGTGATCACCGTGCCGCCATGGAGGAGCGTGCGCTGGGTCATGGGGAGTCTCCTTCGTACGGCGTCGAGACTGGTGAGGTGACGTGCATCACGTTCATCGGCTGTGCACGAGACTAGAAGTCACCCTTCACGTCGTCAAGCGCTGGTTATCAATTCGTTAAGCAGCAGTGAACTCACAGCACCAGAGGCTGCCCTCGACGTGGACCAGGCGGCCATCGCTTGACCGGTACCCGGCCGAAATCGAGCTGGACGGTGTCGACGCACCCGGCGTGGGCCTGCGAGATGATCGCCCCGGCGGGGTCGTGCCGGTTCCAGCCCGGCCTGGCTGACGCCGCCCATCTCGAGCAGGACGATGTCGGCCCGCTTGCCTGGCGTGAGGGAGCCGGCAACGTCGTCGACGCCGGCTGCCTTGGCGCCGTTGATCGTGATCCAGGACAGCGCGTCCCTGGTCGTCCAGGACATCACCTGGGGGGCGAGCCACTGCTGATAGCCGGGCTCGTCGGCCCGGTAGCGGCTGGCCTGGAGCACGAGGCGGCTGTGGGAGATCATGTCGCCGCTGTTGCCGCTGACGCAGTCGATCCCGAGGCTCGGTCCGGGCGTGTGTCGGGTCACCTCCGAGATGGCGGGGTAGCCCATCCCCATCTGCATCTCGGTCTCGGCGCACACCGAGACCATCACCCCGCTGTCGTCGAGCAGGTCCCACTCCTCGGGGGTGTTGAACGTGCAGTGCACCAGCGCAACGGAGCAATCGCCGGTGGCTGAAGTCGGTGCAGCGCCTCGACGACCTTGAACAGCTGCCGGACCATCACCTGGTTGGCGTGCTGCGTCATCCTGGCGCCGAGCTCGCGGGCCAGGGCGTACTCGCGGACGACCTCGCCCTCGGGGGTGATCGCCAGCTCCTGGGGTGCCATCCCGAACCGGAGCACGCCGTCGGCGGAGAAGTAGTCGTTCCTGATCTGACGGGCCAGGTGCTCGCGCGTGGCATAGCTGGCCGGGTTGCCGTCGCCTCCGACGGTGCCGCCCTTGCTCTCCGACCACGTGTTCTCGGTGACCGGGGTCATGCCGTGGGCGTAGAGACCCCGGATGCCGGCGTCGAGGAGTCCCTGGACCGACGTGGGCGTGGTCCGGGCTCGAGGATGTTGGCGGTAGTCGACGATGCTGGTGACGCCGCAGTTGATGGCGTCGAGGGCGCCCAGGTAGTTGCCGACATACATGTCACCAGGGCCGGTAGCGCGGCGCCATCTGGAGGCCAGATCCCGCGCAGGTAGTCGGGGATGTTGCCGTCGGCGAGGATGCCGCGCAGGGCGGTCTGCCAGGTGTGGCGATGGGTGTCGACCATGCCGGGCATCGCGATCATGCTCGACGCGTCGATGACCTCCGCGTCGATCGTCCCTCCGTCGGCCAGACCGGGCCCGACCGCGACGATCGTGCCGTCCCGGACCAGGATGTCGGCGCGCTCGAAGTCGCCGAGGGCCGGGTCCATGGTGACGACGGCGGCGTTGCTGATGAGGGTCGTGGCGGCCATGGCATCGCTCCTGACGGATTCACTGAAGATGAACGTCGGCGGAGTCCTCGTGCCGCGAGCACCGGGGTTCCACCGGGGGAAGTTGCCGAGGAGTGTCTTTCTATCCTGTACACAGTGTGAAGTCCAGATGTACGGTGTGGCCGTCTCGACCCATCGTCCGCGCGGGGCGGCGGGCAGCCACCGACAGCAGGGAGTGATCCGTGACGCGCATCGCGTTCGTGGGCACCGGCGCCCAAGGCGCCTCCATCGCGGCCGACCTGACGCGTGCCGGGCTCGATGTCACCTATATCGAGCAGTGGCCGGCACACGTGGAGGCCATGCGGGCCTCCGGGATCGAGGTCCGGCTCCCCGATGAGACCCAGGTGACCCAGGTCCGAGCGCTGCACCTGTGCGAGGTGGCGACGCTGCGAGAGCCGTTCGACATCGTGTTCGTGCTCGTCAAGGCCTATGACACGCGGTGGGCGGTCGAGCTGATCAAGCCGCTGGTGGCACCCGATGGCCTGGTGGTCGGCCTGCAGAACGGGATGACCATCGACGACGTCGCCTCGATCGTCGGGCCGCACCGCACGATCGGCGCGGTCATCGAGATGGCGTCCAACATGTTCGAGCCCGGCGTGGTGACCCGACAGAACGCGCCCGCAGACTCCTGGTTCGCGGTCGGTGCCTATGACGACGCGGCGCGCGGGCGCGAGGAGGAGGTACGCGCGGTGCTCCGCCATGCCGGGACCGTCGAGATCTCTGCCGACATCCGCTCCTCCAAGTGGATGAAGCTGGTCGCCAACGCGGGTGAGCTCGTGCCCTCGGCGATCCTCGACGTGCCCCTCGCCGAGGCCGTGCGCATCCCGGGCGTGCACGAGTTCATGGTCGAGTGCGGCAAGGAGGCGGCGCGAGCCGCGATCGCCGACGGCTGCACGCTCGTGCCCATCTTCGGCCTCGCCGACGACGACGTCACCGGCCCCGACCAGTACGCCGAGGACCTGCTCGGGCAGGTGCTCGAGAAGTTCTCCCGCCCCGACACGCTGACCACGGTGCTCCAGGACTGGATGAAGGGCCGTCGGGCCGAGGTCGAGGACGTCAACGGCCTGGTGGTCCGGGTGCTGGAGAAGGCCGGCGAGAAGGCGCCGTACAACGCCCACACCGTGGACCTCGCCCTCCGCATCGAGCGGGGCGACCTGCCGCGCAGCAGTGCCAACCTCGACCTCCTGCTAGGACTCTGACACCGGCCGCGCGCCCGTCCCGATGCTCGACGCTCGCGAACCGTCTTGCCACCCGTCCTGGTAGCCCAGGCCAGCCCACCGGTAAAGAGTTCAGCATGAGCGAACCCCCCGCACCGTCATCGTCGTCGGCGGCACCTCCGGCATCGGCCTGGAGATCGCCAAGGACGCCGCCGCCCGTGGCGAGCACGTCATCATCACCGGCCGCGACGAGGCGCGCACGCGCGATGTCGCCGCCACGATCGACGGCTCCGTCAGCGGCCTGGCCCTCAACCTCTCCGAGCCGGCCACCATCGCCGCCGCCCTCGCCGACGTCGGCACCGTCAACGGCTTGGTGCTGTCAGCCATCTACCGCGACGCCAACACCGTGAAGGACTACGACGTGGCGGGCGCGATCGCCCTGGTCACCCTCAAGTTGGTGGGCTACACCGAGGTGATCCACGCCCTCGGCGACCGCCTCGTGCGCGACCGGTCGACGGGGATCGTGCTGTTCGGGGGCCGCGCCAAGGATGCCCCCTACCCCGGCTCGACCACCGTGTCGACCATCAATGGCGGCGTCACGGGCATGGTCACGACCTTGGCGCTGGAGCTCGCGCCGATCCGCGTCAACGCGCTCCATCCCGGGATCATCGGAGACAGCCCGTTCTGGGCGGACAAGCTGGCGGCGCTCGACGCCGTCAAGGCCCGGACGCCGGGCGGTGAGCTCGCCACGATGGCCGACGTCGTGGGAGCGACACGGTTCCTGCTGGACAACCACGGGGTGTCGGCGCAGAACCTCAACGTGGACCGGGCCGTCAACGTCACCTGAGCGGGTCACCCGAGCCCGGTGCGCTCCAGGAGTCGCGGGGCGTGGTCGGGCGACGGTCGGCTGCGGCCGGTCTCGATGTCGCGCGCCAGCGCGTAGACGGCGTCGTTGACGGGCGTGGCGATGCCGTGTTCGCCGCCCAGGGTGGACACGAGCCCGTTGAGGTCGCCGGCCTCGCTGCGCCGGCCCTTCTCCCAGTCGTGGAGCACCGTGGTGGTGGCGCCCGGCTTCACGAACTGCCGATAGAGCCGCTCCAGCATCACGTCGACGAGCGTCTCGGGTCGGGCGACGTCCGCCGCCTCGAGGCCGAAGATCGGCAGCGTCGCATAGCCGGCCGCTCGTCCGACCGCGAGCGCCTCCTCACCGGCGGCGACCATGAGCGCCCGGAACCCGGGCACGTCGATCGCATCGGCCATGGGGAGGCCCAGCGACGCGGTGGGCGCGAGGACCGAGCAGTTGCTGACCAGCTTCATCCACTTCGCCGAGCGGATGTCGTCGATCCCGGCGACGGTGCCGCTGTGGCGCAACAGGTCGGCGACCTCGTGCTCTCGTCCCGCCGTGGCCGGCGTCAGCGATCCGACGGCGAACCAGGCGCTGGACGGCGGCGTATAGCGACGTACGACGCCGGGGTCGTGCATCGCTGCCGAACACTCGATCACGCAGCCCAGCGTGCGGTCCGGTCCGACCACCTCGGCGATGACGTCCGCGGTCATGCCGTTCTGCACGCCCACGAGGAGCCCGTCGGGGGCCAGCACGGAGGAGATCAGCTCGGCGGCCCACCGGCTGTCATAGGCCTTCATCACCATGAGGACGATGTCGAACGGCTCCCGCATCTCGGCCACCTCGCACAGGTGGTGCACCGGGGGGCGCGCGACCTGTTCACCATCGTCGGACAGCACCCGTGCTCCCGCGGAGCGCATCGCCTCCACGTGTGCCGGCCACTGCTCGATCAGGGTCACGTCGGTGCCGGCCAACGCCAGGTCCACCCCGATCGAGGTGCCGTTGGCGCCGGAGCCCAGGACGGCCACACGAGGTCCGGTCATCGCTGTCATCCTCCCAGGTGCAAGTGATGGGGGTCACCCTCTAGTCGGGAGGATGCCTGTTCAGTAGTGTGTGCAGTATCACTTAATTCGTCTACCAGGAGGGAACACTATGTCGGACTCGAGTCGTCCCGCGTTCGAGGCGGGCCGCCCGCTGGTCTTCCGTAACGCCACCGTGATCACCGTCGACTCGGCCGGCGTCCTGGAGAACGCCGACGTCCTCGTGGTCGACGACACGATCGCGGCGGTGGGGCCTCGGCTCGAGGCGCCCGAGGGGGCCGTCGAGATCGACGGCAGCGGCGGGATCCTCATGCCCGGCATGGTCGACACCCACCGCCACATGTGGCAGACAGCGCTGCGCGGCTATGGCGGCGACTGGGCGCTGAGCCAGTACTTCGTCTTCTACTACCTCACCTGGGGCGACATCTTCCGCCCCGAGGACATCTATGCCGGCAACCTGCTGAGCGCCCTCGAGTCGGTCGACACCGGCGTCACCACCACGTTGGACTGGTCCCACGGGCTGCGCACCACCGACCACGGTGAGGCCGCGCTCCAGGCCTTCAGCGAGATCCCTGGTCGCTTCGTGCTGGCCTACGGCAACTACATGGGCGCGCCCTGGGACTGGGCGACCTCGCCGGAGTTCCGGTCGTTCGTCGAGCGCAACGCGACGCGGAGCGACCTGGTGACCCTCAACGTCGCCTTCGACGTGACCGACGCGGAGACCTTCCAGGAGGAGGCCGCCTTCCGGGCCGCGCGCGAGCTGGGCCTGCGCGTGACCACCCACGCCGGTGTGTGGGGAGCCAACGGCGACGACCAGGTGCGCCGGATGTACGACGCGGGCTGCATGGGGCCCGACGTGACCTACGTCCACGCCTCGAGCCTCAGTGCCGACAGCTACAACATGATCGCGGCCACGGGCGGCACCGTGTCGGTGGCGACCGAGAGCGAGCAGAGTGCCGGTCAGGGCTATCCCTCGACCTGGGCGATCCGCAAGCACGGCATCCCGTTCTCACTGTCGATGGACACCAGCGTCTGGTGGAGCGCCGACTTCTTCTCGGCCATGCGGGCGACCCTCAGCGCCGACCGGTCGCGTGACCACCTCGAGGCCCACGCCAAGGGCGAGACCATCAACGCCAACGCGCTCCGGGCCGAGGACATCGTCCGGGCCGCCACGATGGGTGGCGCGACCTCGCTGGGCATGGCCGACACCATCGGCTCCATCACGGTGGGCAAGAAGGCCGACCTCCTGCTGATCAAGAATGACCAGTCACCGGCGATGACGCCGATCCTCAACCCCTATGTCCACGTCGTCTACCAGGCCAACACCGCCGACATCCACACCGTCGTGGTCGACGGCAAGGTGGTCAAGTACGACGGACGCCGCATCGACCTCGATGTCGGCCCGGCCCGCGACGCGGTGGCCGCGTCGGTCGACTATGTCCGCAGCAAGATCGGCGACCAGTGGGATGCGGGCATGCACCCCGAGATCCCCGAGAACGAGACGATCCCGAACCCCTACACCTACAGGAACGACGCGTGATCCTGCACCTGGTCACCTTCACCTGGAAACCGAGCGTGACGGAGGAGGACGTCGATGGACTGACCGCGGCCTTGCGCGCCATGGCGAGCGCCATCCCCGAGGTGCGCAGCTATGTCTGCGGCCCCAACCTGCGACTGCGACCCGGCGCCGACTACGCCGTGGCCGCCGTCGTGGACGACGAGGCCGGGCTCGCGGCCTATCTCGACTCGGCCGCCCACCAGCAGACCTACACCGACTGGTTCAGCTGGATGATCGAGAGCCGTGAGGCGGCGCAGCTGCCCGTCGAGCGTGCTGTGCTGACGAGTCCTGGCCCGACAGGTGCCGAGGCGCTCACCTCGGAGGTCGGATGAGGGCCCGCGCCGCCGTCCTCCATGCCGCGGGCGACGTCCGGATCGAGGAACGCGACCTGGCGCCCCTCGGTCCGGGCGAGGTCCTGGTCAAGGTGATGGGGTGCGGCATCTGTGGCAGTGACGCCGCCGAGTGGTCACACGGGCCGGTGCTCGCAGCTCCCCCCGTCGTGCTCGGCCACGAGTTCACCGGGGTGGTGGAGGCCGTCGGTGACGGTGTCAGCGGACTGTCGGTCGGGGCGCGGGTGGTGAGTGGAGCCGGGGTCTCGTGTGGCTCCTGCTCCCGCTGCGTCGAGGGCAGGACCAACCTCTGCCTGAGCTATCACACGGTCGGTTTCCATCGCGACGGAGGCCTGGCGGGCCATGCCGTCGTGCCGGCGTCGACGCTGCTCGACGTGAGCGGGTCCGGGCTCGCGTTCGACACGCTCGCGATGGCGCAGCCCATGGCCATCGCCGTCCACGCCGTACGACGGAGCGGGCTCCGTGCCGACCAGGTGGCCGTGGTCATCGGGGTCGGTGGGATCGGTGGCTATCTCACCGTGGCCGCGTCCGCGCTCGGCGCGCACGTGGTCGTGACCGACCTCGACCCAGCACGCCTGGACCTGGCGAAGCGGCTCGGCGCGGCGGCGACCTTCCGTTCCGGCGAGGTGAGCCTGGTGGACTTCCTGGCCGAGCACGAGCTGCGCCCCGACGTGATCTTCGAGGCGAGCGGCTCGCGGCCCGGCATCGAGTCGGCGTTCGCTGCTGTTCCGCGGGGCGGCACCATCGTTCCGGTCGGGATCCAGCGGGAGCCGTTCCCGGCGACGTTCGCGACGTGGACCTTCGACGAGTACGCCGTGATCGGCTCCGTGGCGCATGTCATCGCCGATGACCTGCCCGAGGCCGTCCGGCTGCTGCAGCGTGATGTCGACTGGTCGCTCATGGCGCCCCAGGTGGTCTCGCTGGACCAGCTGGTCGAGGAGGGACTCATCCCGCTGGCCGAGGGCCGCAGTCGCTACAACAAGCTCATCGTCGACCCGTGGGCGATGACGCCGCGCCCGGCCGACCACACCCGCCTCGCGTGACGAGGATGGCCAGATGACGGGGGTGGCCGAGCGGCTAGAGCCGCTCCATGGCGGCGAGCACGTCGACCGCCGAGTTGAGCGGCGACGTCCCGTCGGCCGGCTCGCCGAGCGAGGGGGCCGAGGGGAGGGCGAGGTTCTGGGCACGGCGGCCGATCACGACCCACACGCCACGGGCGGGGACGTCGCCGTGGTTGTGGTAGAGGTGCGGCCGCAGGGAGTCGAACTGGAGGGAGTCACCGGCTCGCAGCACGTGGGTGTCGAACTCCAGCTGGAGGCTCAGCTCACCCTCCAGGAGATAGGCGAACTCAACGCCGGAGTGGCGCATGAGCTTGCCCTCGACCGAGCTGGAGGTGCCCGGCGCATAGGTCACCAGCAGCGACTCGGTGGGGTCGCCGGTCCCGCCGGCGAGGCGTTCCCACCGCACGCCGTTCTCCATCTCGAGGACCGGGTTGTCGGCCGCCCGCTGGATGGCAGGGAGCAGGGCCGGGGTGCCGATCGGCTGGTGCTGGTCGGGGATCCCGACGGGTGCTCCGATGCCGAGCAGCTCGTCGAGGGAGATGCCCAGGTGGTTGACGATGGCATAGAGGGTGGACACCGACGGCTGGGTCTTCCCGGTCTCGACCTGCGAGAGCAGCGACGCGGACACACCGACGGCCTGGGCCACGCTGCGCAGACTTGCCCCGTTGGCGGTCCGGGCCCGACGGAGGCGGACACCGATCTCGTTGGTCACGGGCGATCCCTTCGTCGGGCAAGTGTTTACCCATACTATACAAGCCGGATGCGCGTCTGCGCACCGGGGCACCGGTCCGGGATGCCCTTGTCCGGCCATTCTAGGAGTTGATGGGCGTGGTCTCCGTCGGTCTCATCGGTACGGGCACCATGGGCTCGGCCCTGGTGACGCGTCTGCTCGACAGCGGCGTCGACGTGCGCGTGTGGAACCGCTCGGGCGTGGACCCGCAGCTGGTCGCCGCAGGCGCCGCCGAGGTGGACCGTCCCGAGGCGGCGTTCGCCGGAGGGGTAGCCCTGTCGATGTTGGCTCACGACGCGGCGCTGACGAGCGTCTTCACCCCCGACCTCGTGGGTCGACTGCCCGCGGGCAGCGTCCATGTGTGCATGGCGACGGTCGACCCGGCCACCGTGGAGGCGATGGCACGGCTCCACGCGAGCCACGACGTCGGGTTCGTCTCCGCCCCCGTGCTGGGACGCTCCCCCTTGGCGGCGGCGGGCCAGCTGACCGTGCTGGCCGCGGGGGATGTGGCCGCGCTGGACAGGGTCGACAGCGTGCTTGCGCTGCTCGGGAAGCGGACCTGGCGGTTCGGCGAGACCCTCGCCGAGGTCGGCAACAGTGCGCGCGTCAAGATCGCCATCAACTACCTGATCATCCACGCGCTCCAGGCGATGGCCGAGTCGATCGCGACCCTCGAGGCCTCGGGCATCGACACCGGGAGGTTCGTCGAGGTGCTCGGCGACAGCCTGTTCCCCGGGGTTGTCTATGCGACCTACGGCGCCATGATCGCCGAGGAGCGCTATCTGCCAGCCGGGTTCACGGCGACGCTCGGGCTCAAGGACCTCCGGCTCGCCCTCACGGCGGCCGAGCGGGCAGGACTCGCCCTGCCGACGGGCGAGGTCCTCACGGAGATGTTCGAGCAGGCGATCGCCGCCGGTCTCGGCGATGCCGACTGGTCGGCCATCGCCCAGGTGACCCGGTCGCGGCGTTCGCCGACTGTTCAGGGCTAGCGAAGTTTGTACAGCAACTGTTAAGTTAGGGTTAACGAAGGGAGTGTGGACATGACGTCGCCCACGTACGGACCCATGAGCGTCGACTGGGAAGACCGGCTGGACATGAAGCGGTTGCGCGAGCAGCGGCTGGCCCGGTTGAACGACGCCCTGGGCAGGTCCGAGCTCGGCTCGCTGGTGACGTTCGACTTCCACAACATCCGCTACATGACCGGGACCCACATCGGCACCTGGGCGATGGACAAGATGATCCGCTTCGCTGTCCTTCCGCGCGGCGGCGCGCCGGTGCTCTGGGACTTCGGGTCCGCCGCCCGGCACCACCAGCTCCAGGCTCCCTGGCTCGACGCCGCTCACACCGAGGCCGGCATGACGGGGCACGAGCCCCACCACGGCGCCCAGGCCCCCGTCGGCGTCGGCGCCCGCGCCGGCATCTCGACGCTGCGCGGCGCGATCGGCCCCGAGGCCAAGCGCGCCGAGGACGTCGCCGCCAAGATCTATGAGGTGCTCGCCGAGCGTGGGCTGCACCACGAGCCCATCGGCGTCGACATCATCGAGATGCCGGTGCTGTTCGCGCTGCAGGCGCTGGGGCTTCGCGTGGTCGACGGCCAGCAGGTCTTCCTCGACGCCCGGCGCATCAAGACCTCCGACGAGATCGGCCTGCTCACCCAGGCCGCCGCGATGGTCGATGCCGCCTATGAGGACCTCTATGAGTTCCTCCGCCCGGGGGTTCGCGAGAACGAGTGCGTCGGCCTGGTCAGCAAGACCCTGTTCGACCTGGGCTCCGAGCACGTCGAGGGCGTCAATGCGATCTCCGGTGAGCGATGCTCGCCCCACCCCCATGTGTTCTCCGACCGGATCATCCGGCCTGGCGACCCGGCCTTCTTCGACATCCTCCACTCGTTCAACGGCTATCGCACCTGCTACTACCGCACCTTCGCGGTCGGCAGCGCCTCCGCGGCACAGCGCGACGCCTACCGGATCTGCCGTGAATACATGGACAAGGCGATCGCGATGGTCAAACCCGGTGTCACCACCGCCGAGGTGTGCGAGGTCTGGCCGACGGCGCAGGAGTTCGGCTTCGCGTCGGAGGAGGCCGCCTTCGCGCTGCAATACGGTCACGGCGTGGGCCTGAGCATCTGGGAGCGGCCGATCTTCAGCCGGCTGACCTCCTTCGATGCTCCCGAGGTGCTCGAGGAGGGCATGGTCTTCGCGCTCGAGACCTACTGGCCCGCCAAGGACGGCTGGGGAGCCGCCCGGATCGAGGAGGAGGTCATCGTCCGCGCCGACGGGGCCGAGGTCATCACCAAGTTCCCCGCCGAGGAGCTCCTCGTCGCCGGCAAGCGCTACTACACCACCGGGGGTGCGCTGAGCGCCTCCCGTGACTCCCAGTCCCACCTCAACACCGCGGCGGGGCGCGGCGAGGCCTGACCCAGGATCCGCGTCGGCGTCGTCAGGCGGTACGTCGGTCGGTGGCGCGCCGGCGCCGCGACCAGCGCCACACCTCGTCGGCGCCCCACACGAGCACCGGCAACGGCAGCAGCAGCAGGAGCAGCCAGCCGTGCGGCACCGCCGTACCGAAGACCTCCTGCAGCGCGGGGACGGCCACGACCGCGGCGGCGAACAGCACCTCGAAGGCGATGCCCCACAGCAGCAGCGGGTTGGTCGTGAGGCCCACGGAGCGCAGCGAGGCGTGATGCGTCCGAGCGGCCACCGCCGTCCCGACCTGGCAGGCCACGATGCCCAGGAAGCTCATCGTGGTGGCCTGCTGCCACACCGCGTGCAGCGGTCCTGTGGAGACGTCGTCGCCCCAGTGCCAGCCGCCGTCGCGGAGGGTCAGCACGAAGAGCGTGGTGACCAGGGCGGCTGACACCCCGCCGAGCAGCCCCCAGGCCCGCACCAGCATGTCGGGATCGATCACGCTCTGCGCGCGCTGCCGGGGTGGTCGTTGCATGAGACCGGGCTCGGCAGGCTCGCGGCCGAGCGCGAGGGCCGGCAGCGTCTCCGTGCCCAGGTCGATGGCAAGGATCTGCATCACGGTCAGCGGCAGCGGGACGCGGCCCCCCGACAGCGCGTAGAGCAGGAACGGCACCACCTCGGGCGTGGCGTGGGCGAAGATGTAGACGATGAACTTCCGGACGTTGTCATAGACCTGCCGTCCCGCCGCCACCGCCGTCACGATCGTCGCGAAGTTGTCGTCGGTCAGCACCATCGTCGCAGCCTCACGGGCGACGTCGGTGCCCGAACGCCCCATCGCCACCCCGATGTCCGCTCGGCGCAGGGCCGGCGCGTCGTTCACGCCGTCACCGGTCATCGCCACGACGTGCCCCTGGTCGTGCAGCGCGTCGGTGATGCGCAGCTTGGCCTCCGGTGAGCTGCGCGCGAAGACGAGCTCACCGTGCTCCGCCAGCAGGTCGTCGAGCTCGATCTCGGTGAGCTCGGCCAGCTCGCTCCCGACCACGACGGGCATGTCCGGCCCGCCGATCCCGACCTGCTGGGCCAGGGCCTTGGTCGTGAGGCCGTGGTCGCCCGTGACCACGACCAGGCGCAGCCCAGCACTGTGGCACTGCTCGACGGCCGCGCGGACCTCGGCCCTGGGTGGGTCGGCCAGCGCGACGAGGCCGAGCAGCGTCAGGTCACGCTCGGCCTCCTCGCGGGTCAGACCCGCCACGGCGTCGCGAGGGATCCGGCGCTCGGCGACCGCCAGCAACCGCAGCCCCTCGCCGGCCCAGGCATCCACGGTCGTCGTCAGCGTGTCGCGTCGGTCGGCGTCGAGGTCGACGTCCACCCCGGTCGAGACGGCCAGGCGGACCGACCGGGGCAGCAGCTCCTCGGGGGCGCCCTTGACCGTCACGACGGCGCCGTCCTCGGCGGCGTCGACGGTCGCCATCCGACGCAGCGTCGGGTCGAAGTGGAACTGGGCCAGTCGTAGGGGATGCCCCGCGGGACGCTCCACCCCGATGTCGGCCGTCAGATGGAGCAGGGCGAGCTCGGTCGGGTCGCCCAGCTCGCCGTCTGCACGTTCGGGGTCCCAGGTGGCGGTGTTGCAGGTCGCACCACCAACCGCGAGACGTCGTACGACGGCGGTCGGACCGCCGGACCCGGCATCCCCGCGGGGATCCATCACGCCGTCGCTGGTCCACAGGCGGACCGCTCGCATCCTGTTGAGGGTCAACGTCCCGGTCTTGTCGGTGCAGATCACGCTGGTCGACCCGAGCGTCTCCACCGCGGACAGCCGCTTCACGAGGCTGCCCTGGCGGGCCAACAGCCTGACCCCGACGGCCAGCGCCAGGGTGATCGTGGGCAGCAGGCCCTCGGGCACGTTCGCCACCAGCAGACCGATCGCGAAGGTGATCGTGTCGGGCAGCGACAGCCCGGCGAGCAGCGTGCCCAGGGGAATGAACGCGAGCCCCATCGCGACCGCCACGAGCGCGATGAGACGGGCGACGCGCTTGACCTGCAGCTCCAGCGGGCTGGGCTCGGTCTTGACGCGCTCCGACAGCGCCGCGATCCGGCCGAGCTCGGTCAGCATCCCCGTGGCGAAGACGACGGCCGTCGCGTCCCCGCCGGTGCAGGTCGTCCCGCTGAACAACAGGTCGTGGGCCTCGAGGAGGGGACCGTGCGTGCGGCGGGACTCCGGTGAGCGGAAGACCGGCAGCGACTCACCCGTCAGCATGGAGATGTCCATCTCGACGGAGCCACTGAGGAGCCGCACGTCGGCCGAGACCCGCTCGCCCTCGCCGATGACGATGACGTCGCCGGGGACGAGCAGCGCCGCGTCCACCACGTGAAGCTCGCCGTCGCGCAGCACCCGAGCCTGCGGCGGGAGGTAGGCCGACAGCGCCTCGACCGCCCGCTCGGCGTGCTGCTCCTGGAGGAGCGCGAACCCGGCATTGAGGACCACGACGACGACGATCGCCACGGCGAGGGCGGGCGTGCCGTCGACCCAGGCAAGGAGAGCGGCGAACCAAAGCAGCAACGCCAGCGGATGGACGACCTGGTCGACGAGCCGCCGGGGCCAGGTGTGCCGGCTGCGCTGCACGAGCTCGTTGCGGCCGACCGCCTCGAGGCGGCGGGCGGCCTCCCGCGAGGAGAGCCCCTCCCGGCGACTGCGGAGGTCCCGGAGCAGGCGGTCGAGCGCCGCCTCGGGGTCGACCGGGACGGCCGCATCCGTGGCCATGACTCCAGTGAGGCACGGGGGAGTTCGGTGGACAAGCGGGTGTGACTGGGGCGACGCTCGATCGCCGAATATCTTGACTTATTCAAGAAAGCGGACCAGAGTGCCCCTGTGGGTGATCACCTGGACTTCCCGGAGCGGTTGCGTGGTGCGTCGCTGCGGGTGACCAAGCCACGGGTCGCGCTGCTCGGCGCCATCGGGTCCCACCCCCACGCCGACACCGAGTCGCTCATCGACGCCGTACGTGAGGAGTTGCCGGAGGTCGCCCACCAGACCGTCTATGACGCCCTGCACGCCCTGACCGAGGCAGGCGTGATCCGCCGGATCCAGCCGTCCCGGTCGGTGGCGCGCTATGAGCTGCGGGTCGGCGACAACCACCACCACATCGTGTGCCGCACCTGCGGCGCCATCGCGGACGTCGACTGCGCCGTGTCCTACACCCCCTGTCTGACCGCCTCCGACGACCAGGGCTTCCTGATCGACGAGGCCGAGGTCATCTATTGGGGCCTGTGCCCCTCCTGCGTCGCCGCTGGCGTCGCCACCACCAACCCCTGAGAACAGCACGACCCGGAAGGAACCTCACGCCATGTCCGACACCCACGACGACGCCGTCGTCGGCGAGATCAACGACGCCAACGTCCCCGCCGACGGCGGTGGCTGCCCCGTCATGCACAGCGGCCCCGTTGCCGTCACCACCAGCGGTGGCAACCGCGGTTGGTGGCCCGAGCGGCTCAACCTCAAGGTCCTCGCCAAGAACCCCGCGGTCGCCAACCCGCTCGGTGAGGACTTCGACTATGCCGAGGCCTTCCGGGGCCTCGACCTCGCCGCCGTCAAGCAGGACATCGGTGCGGTCCTCACCGACTCCCAGGACTGGTGGCCGGCCGACTTCGGCAACTACGGCCCGTTCATGATCCGGATGGCCTGGCACAGCGCCGGCACCTATCGCATCAGCGACGGCCGCGGCGGCGCCGGCAGCGGCCAGCAGCGCTTCGCCCCCCTCAACAGCTGGCCCGACAACGGCAACCTCGACAAGGCCCGCCGGCTGCTGTGGCCGGTCAAGAAGAAGTACGGCAAGGCGCTGTCCTGGGCCGACCTGATGATCCTCGCCGGCAACGTGGCGCTGGAGGACATGGGCTTCCAGACCTTCGGGTTCGCCGGCGGCCGCGTCGACGCCTGGGAGCCCGACGACGACGTCTATTGGGGCCCCGAGAGCGAGTGGCTCGGCGACGAGCGCTACACCGGCGACCGTGACCTGGAGAACCCGCTCGCCGCGGTCCAGATGGGCCTGATCTATGTCAACCCCGAAGGCCCCAACGCCAACGGTGACCCACTGGCCTCGGCCCGCGACATCCGGGAGACCTTCGGCCGGATGGCGATGAACGACGAGGAGACCGTCGCGCTCATCGCCGGTGGCCACACCTTCGGCAAGACCCACGGCGCCGGCCCGGCCGAGCTCGTCGGGCCCGAGCCCGAGTCCGCGCCGATCGAGGAGATGGGCTTCGGCTGGACCAGCAGCTATGGGTCCGGCAAGGGCGACGACGCGATCACCAGCGGCCTCGAGGTGACCTGGACCTATCACCCGACCCGGTGGGACAACGAGTTCTTCCACATCCTGTTCGGCTATGAGTGGGAGATGTTCGAGTCGCCCGCCGGTGCCAAGCAGTGGCGGCCGGTCAACCAGGGTGGCGCCGACATGGTCCCGATGGCCCACTCCGACGGCAAGCGCGAGCCGCGCATGCTCACCTCCGACCTCGCGCTGCGCTTCGACCCCGTCTATGAGCAGATCTCGCGGCGCTTCCTCGACAACCCCGAGGAGTTCGCCGACGCGTTCGCCCGCGCCTGGTTCAAGCTGACCCACCGCGACATGGGCCCGGTCTCCCGCTACCTCGGCCCCGAGGTGCCCAGCGAGGAGCTCATCTGGCAGGACCCACTGCCCGCCCGTGATCACGAGCTCATCGACGACGCCGACGTCGCGGCGCTCAAGGCCCGGGTCCTCGACTCCGGTCTGAGCGTCTCCCAGCTGGTGTCGGCCGCCTGGGCGTCCGCGGCGTCGTTCCGCGGCTCCGACAAGCGCGGTGGCGCCAACGGTGCCCGGGTGCGGCTGCAGCCGCAGGTCGCCTGGGAGGTCAACAACCCCGACCAGCTCGCGATCGTGCTGCGCACCCTCGAGGGCATCCAGGCCGACTTCAACGCCACGGCCGAGGGCGGCAAGCAGGTCTCGCTGGCCGACCTCATCGTGCTGGCCGGGTCGGCCGCGGTCGAGGCCGCCGCCAAGGCCGGCGGGCACGACGTCGTCGTACCGTTCACCCCTGGGCGGGTCGACGCGAGCCTCGAGCAGACCGATGTCGAGTCGTTCGCGGCGCTGGAGCCCAAGTGGGACGGCTTCCGCAACTATGTCGCCAAGGGCGTCGCCATCCCCGCGGAGCACCTGCTGGTCGACCGGGCCAACCTGCTCACGCTGTCGGCTCCGGAGATGACCGTGCTCGTCGGCGGCCTGCGCGTGCTCGGGGCCAACTTCGACGGCTCGTCGCTCGGTGTCCTGACCGATCGCGTCGGCACGCTGACCAACGACTACTTCGTCAACCTGCTGGCACTGGGCACCCAGTGGCACGCCACGGACGACGAGTCGGCGGTCTTCGAGGCGCGCGACGCCTCCGGTGCGGTCCGGTGGACCGGCACCCGCGCCGACCTGGTGTTCGGCTCCAACGCCGAGCTCCGGGCCATCGCCGAGGTCTACGCCAGCGACGACGGTGCCGAGCGTTTCGTCGCCGACTTCGCCCGCGCCTGGGGCAAGGTCATGGACGCCGACCGCTTCGACGTCTGACCGACGTCCCCTTCACCAACTGCCCCCATTCACCAACTGCCGCGGTGCTGCGGTCACGATCTCAGCGGTATAACGCTGTGATCGTGACAACAACGCCGCGGCAGTTGGTCTGTGCTGGGACGGCCCGACCCGCCGGCCCGCCGGCCCGGCGTACGCCGGTCAGCGCCAGCCGAGGGCCGGGGCGAGGTGGGTGAGCACGCTCTCGAGGACGTGGGCGTTGTAGTCGACGCCGAGCTGGTTGGGGATCGTCAGCAGCAGGGTGTCGGCGGCCGCGATCGCCTCGTCCTCGGCGAGCTCGGCGACCAGGCGGTCGGGCTCGCCGGCGTAGGAGCGGCCGAAGCGCGCCGCGCCGCCGTCGAGGAAGCCGACCTGGTCGCGGCTGCTGGTGTCCTGGCCGAAGTAGGCGCGGTCGAGGTCGCTCACCAGCGGGAAGATGCTGCGGCTCACCGAGACGCGCGGCTCGCGCTCGTGGCCGGCGGCCCTCCAGGCGTCGCGGAAGCGCTGGATCTGCTCGGCCTGGAGCTGGTGGAACGGCACCCCGGTGTCCTCGCTCAGCAGCGTCGAGCTCATCAGGTTCATGCCCTGCTCGGCGGTCCACTCGGCCGTCGCGCGGGTGCCGGCGCCCCACCAGATCCGGTCGCGCAGGCCGGGGGAGTGCGGCTCGATCCGCAGCAGCCCGGGCGGGTTGGGGAACATCGGCCGCGGGTTGGGCTGGGCGAAGCCGTCGCCCTCGATGACCTTGAGGAACACCGCGGCGTGCTCGCGCGCCATGGCGGCATGGTCGGACCCCTCCGCGGGTTGGTAGCCGAAGTAGCGCCAGCCGTCGATCACCTGCTCCGGTGATCCCCGGCTGATCCCGAGCTGGAGCCGGCCACCGGAGATCAGGTCGGCGGCACCGGCGTCCTCGGCCATATAGAGCGGGTTCTCATAGCGCATGTCGATCACGCCGGTCCCGATCTCGATCCGACCGGTCCGGGCCCCCACTGCGGCGAGCAGCGGGAACGGCGACCCGAGCTGCTGGGCGAAGTGGTGGACGCGGAAATAGGCGCCGTCGGCGCCGAGCTCCTCGGCCGCCACCGCGAGGTCGATGGACTGCAGCAGGGTGTCCGACGCGGATCGCGTCTGGGAGTGCGGGGAGCTCGACCAGTGGCCGAAGGACAGGAACCCGATCTTCTTCACGTCGCCCCAACAACGGAGCGTCGGGTTCCCTTCCGGCAGAATCTCCGCCCATGACGAGTGACGACCTGAGAGCCCGAGCCGAGGCCGCGCTGGCGGCCTGCGGCGCCGCCCTTCCGACCGGTGAGGGCTGGGTGTCCCGGTCGCCCGTGGACGGCAGCGTCCTGGCCGAGGTCGGCGCGGCCTCCGCCGCCGACGTCGCGGCCGCCGTCGACGCCGCGCATGCAGCGTTCCTCGCGTGGCGGGACGTGCCCGCACCCCGACGCGGGGCGCTGGTGAAGCGGTTCGGCCGGCTGCTCGAGCAGCACCAGCACGACCTCGCCACGCTCGTCACCCTCGAGGCCGGCAAGATCGGTGCCGAGGCGCTCGGTGAGGTCCAGGAGATGATCGACATCTGCGACCTCGCCGTCGGGCTGTCGCGTCAGCTCGAGGGCCGCACGATGGCCTCCGAGCGTCCCGGCCACCGTCTGATGGAGACCTGGCACCCGGCCGGCGTCGTCGCGGTCATCTCGACCTTCAACTTCCCCGTCGCCGTCTGGTCCTGGAACACCGCGATCGCCCTGGTCTGCGGCGACAGCGTGATCTGGAAGCCCAGTGAGCTCACGCCGCTCTGCTCGCTCGCCTGTACGGCGCTGCTGGACCGCGCGATCGCCGACGTCGGTGCCCCCGCCGACATCCACCGTCTCGTGATGGCCGACCGGGCCGACTCCGGACAGCTGCTCGACGACAAGCGGGTCGCCGTCGTGAGCGCGACCGGGTCGGAGCGGATGGGCGCCGAGGTCGCGCCGCGGGTCGCGGCACGCTTCGGCCGGACGATCCTCGAGCTGGGCGGCAACAACGCCGCCATCGTGGCGCCCTCGGCCGACCTCGACCTGGCGCTGCGCGGCATCGTGTTCGCCGCGGCGGGCACCGCCGGCCAGCGATGCACGACGATGCGCCGGGTGATCGCCCACCGCAGCGTCGTCGACGAGCTCGTCGCGCGCCTCGCGACGTCGTACGCCGGGCTGCGCGTGGGCTCCCCGCTCGAGGACGGCACGCTCGTGGGACCGCTGGTCAACCGGGCCTCCTTCGAGAAGATGCAGCGGGCGCTGGAGCGTGCCGTCGAGGCGGGCGGCGAGGTCGTGGTCGGGGGCGAGCGCGTCGACGTCGCCGGCGAGGGCTCCTTCTATGTGCGCCCGGCGATCGTGCGGATGCCCGCCCAGACCGACGTGGTGCGCGAGGAGACGTTCGCGCCGATCCTCTATGTGCTCACCTATGACGAGCTGGCCGAGGCGATCGCGCTGCACAACGACGTGCCGCAGGGGCTGTCGTCGAGCATCTTCACCCTCGACCAGCGCGAGGCCGAGACGTTCCTGTCGTCGGCCGGCTCCGACTGCGGCATCGTCAACGTCAACATCGGCACGTCGGGCGCGGAGATCGGCGGTGCGTTCGGCGGCGAGAAGACGACCGGCGGCGGCCGCGAGTCGGGGTCGGACGCGTGGCGCGGCTATATGCGGCGGGCGACCAACACCGTCAACTACTCCACCGAGCTGCCGCTCGCCCAGGGCGTGCAGTTCGGGTGAGCCGGGTGTCCGAGGTGCCGGGGAGTGCCGAGGTCGTCGTGATCGGCGGCGGTGTCATGGGCGCCAGCATCGCCTTCCACCTCGCCGAGGCCGGCGTCCGCGACGTGCTGCTGCTCGAGCGCGGTGACCTGGCCGGCGGGTCGACGACCAAGTCGGCCGGCGGCGTCCGCGCACAGTTCTCCGACCCGGTGAACGTGGCTCTGGGGCTGCGCAGCCTCGCGGCGTTCGAGGGGTTCGCGACGCGGCCCGGTGGCGAGATCGACCTTCACCAGGTCGGCTATCTGTTCCTGCACACCGACTCCGCCGCATGGGCGGCCGCTCAGGAGGCCGTGGCGATGCAGCGGTCGGCTGGTGTCGGCTCGCGGGTGCTGACCGCGGCGGAGGCCGGTGAGCTGAGCCCCGGTGTCGAGGTCGGCGACGTGCTCGGCGCGACCTTCCACGCCCGCGACGGCTACTGCACGCCTGAGGCGGTGGTGCAGGCCTATGCCCGCGGGGCAAGGCGCCACGGGGCGACCGTGCGGACCGGGGTCGAGGTGACCGACATCCTGGTCGACGGCGGCGAGGTGCGCGGTGTCGCGACCTCCGCAGGCCCGGTGGCCGCCGCCACGGTCGTGTGCGCGGCCGGGGCGTGGTCCGGTGGCGTCGCCGCGAGCGCCGGCGTCGACCTGCCGGTCGTGCCGCTGCGCCGCCAGATCCTGGTGACCGAGCCGCTCCCCGAGACGCTGGCGGCGTCGTTCTCCGAGCGCATGCCCATGACGATCGACGCGGCCACCACGTTCTATCTGCACCGCGAGGGGCCGGGGTTGCTCGTCGGCATGTCCTATGCGGCCGAGCAGCCGGGCTTCCGCGACGGCTATGACGACTCGTGGCTGCCCGATCTGCTGACGGCCATGCAGCGACGCGCACCGGCGGTGCTCGACCTGGGCATCGCGCACCGCTGGGCGGGCTACTACGAGGTCACGCCCGACCACAACGCCGTCATCGGCGAGTCCCGCTCGGTCTCCCGGTTCCTCTATGCCACGGGGTTCTCCGGCCACGGCTTCCTCATGGGGCCGGCGGTCGGGGAGGTGATCCGCGACCTCTACCTCGGTCGCGAGTCCGCGGTCGACGTGTCCACGTTGACCGCGGAGCGGTTCGCCACTGGCGCGCGCGTGGTCGAGCGCGGGATCGTCTGAGCCGTGACCGCGCTCCCTCCCCCCGCCGGTGGCCCGCTCGACCTCGACCCCGAGGAGCTGCGCAGGCTGGGCCACTGGGTGGTCGACCGCACCGTCGAGCACCTGACCACGCTTCGAGACCGGCCGGCCATCACCACGGCGTCGTACGACGACCTGGTCGCGGTGCTCGGCGGCGCGCTGCCCGTGGACCGGCGACCGGTCGAGGAGGGGCTGGAGCTGCTGGCCGACGTGGCGCTCGAGCACCAGCAACACGGCGACCACCCGCGCTACTTCGCCCGCGTCCCCGGGCCGTCGTCACCGGTGGCGATCCTGGGGGACTGGCTGGCGACCGGGATGCAGGCGATCGCCTCGTCGTGGGGCGGTGGGTCGGGCACGGCGACACTGGAACTGGTCGCGCTCGGCTGGCTCCGCGACGCGCTCGGGCTGCCCGCTGCCGCGGAGGGGGTGTTGTGCTCGGGGGGCTCGATGGCCAACACCACGGCGCTCGCGACGGCGCGGGCCGAGATGGGGCCAGGCATCGTCTATGTCAGCGATCAGACCCACTCGTCGATCGGCCGGTCGCTGCGGGCGCTGGGGTGGGACGCGGCCGAGATTCGGGTGGTGCCCACCGACGCGTCCTACCGGCTGACCGGGGCCGCGCTGGGTGCCGCCGTCGCGGCCGATCGTGCCGCCGGGCTGCGGCCATCCGTCGTCGTGGCCACCGCAGGCAGCACCAACACCGGCGCCGTCGACGAGCTCGTCGGCCTCGCCGAGGTGGCCGCCGAGCACGGCTTGTGGCTGCACGTCGACGGGGCGTACGGCGGCCCGGCGGCCCTGGCCGCCGACCGCAACGGGATCGCGGGGCTCGACCGGGTCGACTCGTTCGTGCTCGACCCGCACAAGTGGCTCTTCCAGCCCTATGACCTCGGCTGCGTGTGGGTGTGCCGCCCGGGGGCCCTCGAACGGACCTTCGCCATGCACCCTGAATATCTCGTCGACGCGCAGGCCGGCGGCCACGGTCCCGACGGTGAGGCCGACCTCCACAACCGTGGTTTCGAGCTGTCGCGACGCGCGCGCGGCGCCAAGCTCTGGCTCACGCTGCGCACCTATGGGCTGCCCACGCTGGTGGCCGCCGTCCAACGGGGCGTCGAGCTCGCGGAGGTGGCCGAGCGCCTGGTCGCGGCGGACGAGCGGCTCGAGGTCGTCACCCCGGCGTCCCTCGGCGTCACGACCTTCGCGGTGGTCGGCCTCGACGACGCGGCCCACCGCCGGGTCGCGGCCGACGTCACCGCCGACGGGTTCGCGGCCCTCACCAGCACCGTGCTGTCGGGTCGTACCGTCCTGCGGCTGTGCACCATCAACCCCGCCACGACCGACGACGACCTCCGCCGTACCGTCGCGCTCGTCGCTGCGCTGGCCACCGGGGTGGGTGGTCGCGGTGGTGACGGTTCACCAAGGTAGGAAGGGAAGCCCACACCTACCTCGGTGAACTCCGCACGGTAAGTGACGGTTCGCCCACCTACCTTGGTGAACCGACACGCCGCCCCAGCACCAAGGTCAGTGCCCTGGGATCGGGATCGCCGGATCGGGTGACTCGCCGGGCGGCTCGTCGGGGTCGACGGGATAGGGCTGTTCCGGGTCGTCGGGCGGGGTGCCCGGCAGGCCCGGCTCACCGGGCTCGTCGGGCTCCGGCAGCGGCGGGAGCGGGTCGATGTCGGGCAACGGATCACTGCCCGGCGTCGGATCGGACGACGCCGAGCCGGACGCGTCGTCGGGCATCGGGTCGTTGGCCGGCCAGGCGTCGGGTGACGGCATCGCGCTGGTCATCGTCGCCCCTCAGTTGCGCGACAGCGCGTCGCGCGCGCGGTCGATGATCGAGGCGAACGGACCCACCGTCCACTGGGCCGCGGGTGATCCGGCGGTGGACGGATGCGGATGGGTCGGCGCGAGACTCTCGACGGCCTCGAGGCGCTTGCCCATGGCCACCCGACGTTCCACGTCGCACGACTGCAGGACCGCCGGGAACTCCTCGTGCTCCTCGGCCTCGGCGTGACGGTCAACGGCCCCCTGGAACATCGCCAGTTGCGCGTCGAAGTCGGGACTGTTCACGTCCATCGACTCCAGTTGCTGCAGCACATGGTTGGCCTCGTGCTCCTCGTGGTTGCGCTCCTCGACCACGGACTCGCCGGCGACCTCCTTGGACACCGGTCGCAGCACCATCTCCTCGGCGGTCTCGTGAACAGCCAGGAGGGCGCGCAGCTCGTCGAACGCCTGCTCCTTGTGCTCGCCCTCGGACTCCTTGACCTCGTCGAACAGGTCGCGGATCCGCGCATGCTGTTCCAGCAGGATCCGGATCACGTCTCCTTCGGGCAGTCGGGCGGCCATCTCACGGTCCTCAACAGCGCTTCCCATGACGCTCTCCTTCACACGTTCGGCATCCCACGCGGTGTCGCGGGGGAAGTGGTTCGGTACCCCTGACCGGCGCGGGCATGCGGGTGCTGCGTGTCGGGCGGCTGCCGCATGGTGGCCGTCGCGCCGGGTACGTCGCTCCTATGTCACAACCCCCTCAGCAGCAGCGCCCACCCGGCTCGCAACACGCCATGACCCCCCGTCCCGACTGTGGCGAGGAGTCCTATGCCGGCCACGGCCGGCTCGAGGGCAAGGCCACCGTGATCACCGGAGGCGACAGCGGCATCGGCCGTGCGGTGGCCATCGCCTTCGCCCGCGAGGGTGCCGACGTGCTGATCTCCTACCTCGACGAGCACGAGGACGCCCACGAGACCGCCGCCTATGTCGAGGCAGCCGGGCGGCGCGCCGTACTCGTCCCCGGAGACATCGCCGAGCCGCAGCACTGCCGAGCCGTCGTCGCCAAGGCGGTCGAGGCGTTCGGCCGGATCGACGTGCTCGTCAACAACGCTGCCTTCCAGATGACCCACGAGACCATCGAGGAGATCAGCGACGAGGAGTGGGACCACACGTGGGCGACGAACATGTCGGCCTACTTCCACCTCGTCAAGGCCGCGCTTCCCCACCTCGGCAAGGGGGCGTCGATCATCGGCAGCTCGTCGGTCAACTCCGACAACCCGAACCCGACGCTGGCGCCGTACGCCGCCACGAAGGCCGCGATCGCCAACTTCACCGCCAGCCTGGCCCAGCTGCTGGGCGAGCGAGGCATCCGCGTCAACAGCGTGGCTCCCGGTCCGGTGTGGACCCCGCTGATCCCGTCCACGATGCCGCCCGACCAGGTGGAGTCCTTCGGGTCCAACACGCCGCTGGGTCGCCCCGGCCAGCCGGTCGAGCTGGCGCCGGTCTATGTCCTGCTCGCCTCGGATGAGGGCAGCTATGTGTCCGGCGCGCGGGTGGCGGTCACCGGCGGCCGGCCCGTTCTCTGACCGCATGCCCGGGTCTGGGCCTGGGTATCCCGCTCGCATCACACCGAGGCAGAGGAGGTCCGCCATGCCAGGACGTCAGGAGCTTCCGTCGACCCTGGAGCGCTCACCCACGAAGGCCCAGCGCACCTGGATCAAGGCCCACGACTCGGCCGTCGAGGAGTACGGCGAGGGCGAGCGCGCCCACCGGGTCGCCTTCTCGGCGCTCAAGCACTCCTTCGAGAAGGTGGGTGACCGCTGGGAACCCAAGAACGCCAAGGGCCCGTCGGACACGCAGGCCGCCAAGAGTGGCACCAGCGCCCGCAGGGGCTCGGGCCAGACCGCCGGTGGCGTCGATGCCAACGCCACGAAGGCGCACCTCATGGACGTCGCCCGCCGCCTCGACGTGAAGGGCCGCTCGTCGATGACCAAGGACGAGCTGGTCGACGCCATCCAGAAGGCCAACGCGCGGGAGACGCGCAAGAAGCGCTCCTAGTCAGAGTCTCGCCCGCTGGACCGCCGCCAGCAGGGTCGCCGCACGTCATCGATTGGACGCAAACTGCATGTCCGGGGCCCTGAAACCTGCCGATTTGGGCCAAACCGCATCGTTCGGCGGACCCTCAGCAGATGCGCGGCAGCTGCTCGCCGATAGGAAGGTCGACGACCCGGGTGCCGCCGAGGGCGGTCCGGGCGACGACCATGCGGGGGTGGTCGGTGACGCACTCGCCGATGCGGCGGGCGCCGACGCCCAAGGGGTGGCGGTGCATCGCCTCGAGGACCTCGTCGGCCCGGTCGGCCGGGACGACGGCGACGAGCTTGCCCTCGTTGGCGACCTGCATCGGGTCGAGGCCGAGCAGCCCGCAGGCGTCGCGGACCTCGAGGGGGATCGGCAGTGACCGCTCCTCCAGCGAGATGCCGACGCCGGAGGCCCGCGCGATCTCGTTGAGGGTGGTCGACACCCCGCCGCGGGTCGGGTCGCGCAGCACCCGGATGTCGGCGCCAGTGGCGAGCATGTCGGCGACGAGCTCGTGGAGCGGCGCAGTGTCGCTGACGATCGAGGAGCCGAACTCCAGCCCCTCGCGGACGCTCATCACCGCGACGCCGTGGAGCCCGATGTCGCCGCTGATGATGACGACGTCGCCGGGCTCGGCCCGGTCGGGGCGGATCGTGACCCCGTCGGGGATCACGCCGATCCCGGCGGTGTTGATGTAGATCCCGTCACCGGCGTGGTGCTCGACCACCTTGGTGTCGCCGGTCACCAGCTGGACGCCGGCCCGCTCGGCCGCCTTGCCGACGGCCGTGGCGACGCGCCCCACGTCGGACATGGCAGTCCCCTCGGCGAGGATGAACGCCGTCGACAGATAGACCGGGGTGGCGCCGACCATCGCGAGGTCGTTGACGGTGCCGTTGACCGCGAGGTCACCCAGCGACCCGCCGGGGAAGAACATCGGCTTCACCACGAACGAGTCGGTGGAGAAGGCGAGCCGCCCGGCCGGCCGGGGGAGTACGGCGGCGTCGGCGAGGTCGGCGGCCGCGGCACCGCCGAACGACGGCAGGAACAGGCTCTCGATCAGGTCGCCGCTCATGGCGCCCCCACCGCCGTGCCCCATCACGATGGTGGGGGTGTCGCGCAGCGGCATCGGGCAGGTCCAGCCCTCGAAGTCGAGGTCGTTGCTCATCGGTCCACCAGCTCCAGCCTCCGATAGGCGTAATAGGCGGCGCACGCGCCCTCGGAGGAGACCATCGTGGCCCCCAGCGGGTTGCGCGGCGTGCACTCCCGGCCGAACGCGGCGCACTCGTGGGGCTTGATCAGCCCTTGCAGCACGTCGCCGGAGCGGCACAGCGAGGACTCCTCGGTGTGGATGTCCTGGACGGCGAAGCGCTGCTCGGCGTCGAAGTCGGCGTACGTCGCCGACAACCGCCAGCCACTCCCGGGGATCATGCCGATGCCGCGCCAGGTGCGGTCGGTGACCTCGAAGACGTCGGCGAGCATCGCCTGCGCCGCCGGGTTGCCCTCGGCGGGCACGGCGCGCGCATAGGCGTTCTCGAGCTCGTGGCGGCCCTCCTCGAGTTGGACGATCGTGCGCCGGATGCCCTCGAGGATGTCGAGTGGCTCGAAGCCGGTGACGACGATCGGGACGCCGTAGCGCTCGGCCAGCGGCGGATATTCGGAGGTCCCCATCACGCTGCAGACGTGGCCGGCGGCGAGGAACGCCTGCACCCGACAGGTCGGCGACTCCATGATCGCCGAGATCGCCGGCGGCACCAGGACGTGTGACACCAGAAGGGAGAAGTTGGTGATGCCCTGGGCGCGGGCCTGGTGGACCGTCATCGCGTTGGCGGGGGCGGTCGTCTCGAACCCGATGCCGAAGAAGACGACCTGCTTGTCGGGGTTGCGTCGCGCCAGCTCGAGCGCGTCGAGGGGCGAATAGACCACGCGTACGTCGCCGCCGGTGCCCTTGACCGCGAACAGGTCGCGCCCGCTGCCCGGGACGCGCAGCATGTCGCCGAACGAGCAGAAGATGACGCCCGGCGTGGCCGCGATGGCGAGCGCCTTGTCGATGATCTCCAGCGGCGTGACACACACGGGGCACCCCGGGCCGTGGATCATCTCCACACCCTCGGGGAGGAGCTGGTCGATGCCGTGGCGGATGATCGAGTGGGTCTGCCCGCCGCAGACCTCCATCATGGCCCAGGGGCGGGTGGTGACCGCATGGATCTCGTCGAGCAGCCGCTTCGCGAGGTCAGGGTTGCTGAACTCGTCGAGATACTTCACGCCGGCTCACCGAACCCGGCCTGGCGGGCCGCCTGCTCGAACCCGTCGCCGAACTCCTCGTCGAGGATGCCGAGGCGCTCGAACTCGGCGAGCGTCTCGAGGGCGGAGGCCTCATCGAGGCGCTGGATGGCGAAGCCCACGTGGACGATGACGTAGTCGTCGACGGTGACCTCGGGCAGGTAGGCCAGACACACCTCTTTGCGGACACCGCCGAAGTCGACCTGGGCCATGGTGGTGCCGCTCTTGGCATAGACGGACTCGACCCGGCCCGGAACTGCCAGACACATCGTGCGGTCTCCTCATCGATCGTGGACGTGACGCGCTGGCAGGGGCCAGCACGGCGACTTCTTCTAGTGTGCGCGTGAAAACTCCCAGACGACCACCCTGTTGTTGCCCGAGTCGGCGACGGCCAGGAGGTCGGTCTCACCACCCAGCCAGTCGAGGCCGTAGGGCCAGCAGAGGGTATCGGCCTCGACCCGGTCCCAACGGTTCTCGCCGTTGGCGGCGAGGTCGGGCTGGCCGAGGGAGACGACGGGCTCGAGGTGGTCGGCCACCGCACCGCCCGGCTGGATCAGGATGCGGCTGTTGGCGGTGTCGGCGATCGCCAGGTCGTCGCCGTGGGTGGCGATGGCATAGGGGAACCGCATCCGGTTGACCTGCGGGACATAGGGGAACTCGGTCCCGGTCTCGAAGTCGGGCTGCCCGAGGACGGCGTCCGCGGGGCGGTCGCGGTCGGGCGGGGTGTCCCAGCGCAGCAGTCGGTGGTTGCCGGCGTCGGCGACCAGCAGCGCGCCGTCGTACGACGACGCGAACGCGTGGGGCCAGCGGAAGGAGTCGGCAGCGACCGGCCCGCCGCGGTTCTCCTCGCGCCCGGCGGGGTCGGGCTGACCGAGAACGACGTCGGCGGGCCGGCCCGGCTCGGGGAGGCCACCGTTCCAGATGAGCACGCGGCGGTTGCCGGTGTCGGCGACGTGGAAGCGGCCGCCGATCATGGCGATGCCGAAGGGCCAGTAGAAGGTGTCGGCGGCGGCGTCGCCGCCGGCGTTGGGCTCGACCGAGGTGAGATCGGGCTGGCCGAGCACGTGGTCGGGCGGGGTGTCGTGGACCGTCGGCACCGAGTCCCAGACCAGCACCCGGTGGTGCCACGCGTCGGCGACGACCAGCCGCCCCTCGTGGACCAGCACACCGGTCGGGAGGTGGAAACCGTTCTCGGGGCCGCGGCCGCCGGCGGCCGGCCCCTCACTGGTCAGGTCGGGTTGGCCGAGGACGACGTCGGCCGGGGCGCCGTTGGTGGCGGGGAGACCGTGCCAGATGAGGAGGCGGTGGTTGCCGGTGTCGGCCGCGATCACCAGGCCGACGCCGCCGTCGGTATCGGGCACGAGCGTCACCGCGCGGGGGGCATAGAGGGACGAGGCGGTCGGCGTGGCCGACGGGAGCATCAACCCGCCTGGGGACTCCGCTCCGAGGACCAGCCGGGGCGACCACCCGGCATAGGAGGCGGCCGGCCGGGCCGAGCCGAAGAAGCCGACGTCGCTGTGGGCCGCGTCATCGGACGCGGTGACCACCCGCACGCGCAGCTCAGCCATCGGCCCTGACCCAGACGTCGCCGTCCAGCAGGCGCACCGGCAGCGTGGCCAGCTGGGCGCCGGGCATGGTCACGCACTCACCGGACGTCGCGTCGTAGCAGAACCCGTGCCAGGGGCAGGTCAGCGTGCCGGCCACCGGGTCGAGCTCGGCGTCTTCGAGGGGCAGACCCTGGTGGGCGCAGGCGTTCTCATAGGCGGAGACCTGGCCACCGACGTTGACCAGGAGTGTGTCGAGCGCCCGCGACCCCTCGCCCACCCGGACCGAGCGGGTCGACCCGGCAGGGATGTCGGCCACCGCCAGGGCACGGCTCCATCCGGCCGCGGCGAGCTGGGCCGCCTCGGCGGCGTCGTCGGGGCGGCGCCGGATCTCGGACACGGGGATCAGCGTCGGCGTCGGCTCGTTGGGCACGACCTCGACGCCCGTGAGGCCGGGGACGCCGCGCAGCAGCGCCTCCTCGACCGAGTCGCGGAGCGTGACGGCGGCCATCGAGCAGCCCTGGCAGGCGCCCGTCAGGCGCACATGGGCGACCGTGCCGTCGAGCCCGACCAGCTCGACGTCGCCACCGTGGGAGTTGATGCCGGGGCGGACCTGGGCGATCGCCCGCTGCGCCAAGGTCATCGGGTCGGGCCGGATGATGCCGTGCATCGCCAGGATCATGTGGACGGCCGGATCGTCGACGAGCTCGAACAGGAGCTGCTTGCCGCGGGGGTCGTCGCGCAGCCCGCGGACCACGGCGGTGAGCCCTTGCTTGTGGAGGTCGTTGAGGCTGGCGAGCAGCTCGTCGACGAGCTCGCGCGCGGGGGCGTCGAGGTCGCCGACGCGGGCCATGGCGGCGTCCAGTCGGCCGGCCAGCGCCTCGATCGGGTCGGCCTCGGGGGTCTCGGGCGCGGAGGCGGCGGCCGTCACGAGGACTCCTCGTCGTCACCGGGTCGCAGGATGGTGACCTTGGCCCGACGCTGGGCATCTGGCGGTGGCGTCGCGGACGGGGTCGCCGGCTCGACCCGCACGCCCATGCCGGAGGTGCGGCCCAGGTCGTCGGCGCCGGGCACCTGCGCCATCTGCGCGACCTGGCGCGCGAGGTCGGCCTCGAACGCGGCCTGGTCGGGGTCGTCGACCTGGCTGCGGGAGATGGCATCGAGGACCTCGCGTACGGCGAGCGCGCCGTCGTGGTCGAGGTTGGCCTCGAAGATGAAGCGGGCCTCGGCGAGCTTGGCCCTGGCCGCGTCGGGGGCACCTAGGTGGGCCAGGGCGTTGCCCTGGTTGGCGAGCACCCGCGCATAGGCCACGCTGCGGGGGTCGCGCACGCCCGACTCGAGGATCTCCTCATAGAGCTCCACGGCCTCGACCAGGTTGTCGGCCTGGTGGGTCGACGGCGTATAGACGAGCGCGTTGGCGAGGTTGAGCGTCGCCGTGGACCACTGGGCCGGGTTGTCGTGGGCGGTGAAGATCCGGCGGCAGGCCCGCAGCGATTGGGTGGCCACGCCCAGTCGCAGCTGATCGCTGGCCGTGGTCATCGGGGTGGCCAGGTGGGCCGTGGCGAGGTTGAGCTGGATGCTGGCCCACAGGAACGGCGCCGACTGCTCGGTGACCAGGCCGAGCGCGTCGTAGTAGCGCCCCATCGCCTCTGAGAGCGGCAGCCCCGCCCTGGCAGCCTCCTCGTGGGCGATCGAGCCGAGCTGGTTGAGCAGCTCGGCACGCATGGTGCGCAGGTCGGTGTCGGTCAGGTCGACCAGCGCCGACTCGAGGTCGGCACGGGCGGCGCTCAGGTCGGCGTCGTGGTCCAGGCCGAGCCCGGCGGCGTTGCCGAGGAGCACGGCGGCCAGCACCGGGCTGGTGGCGGTGACCATCGTGGCCGCCTGGTGGAGCAGGCCGCGGGCCTCGGCGTCGCGCCCGGTCGACATCAGCTCGCTGGCGCGGGTGGCGAGCACCAGGGCCCGCACCTCGTCGGGGAGGTCGGGGCCGTCGACCGGCAGGTCGTCGCTGGCGCCGACCGACCAGGCGACGACGTCGACGAGCGGGTGGAGGTGGGCCGGCAGCCCGGCACGCACCTGGTCGACCGTGGCGGTGTCGGCATCGAGCACCCAGCGGTTGTAGCGCTCGACCGGGTCGTCACCGGTGAACGCCGCGGCGGCGCCCGCCAGGTCGCCCAGGTGTGCCAACCGGTGACCCTCGAGCGACGCCGGCCACGACGCCGGCAGCCGCCCCGCGTGGAGGTCGCGGCGGACGGCGTCCTCCTCGGGGGTGCGGGTCGGGACGAGCAGCATCCCGGCCGGCAGGTCGAAGGCTCCCAGCGGCTGGGGCCCGGCGAGGGCCTCGGTCGCGGTGGCGCTGTCGAGTGAGGCGGTCATCAGGTCACCCTCCCGGGTTGCGTCGGCGTGCCGTCGTACGACGGATCAGGTCGGCCGCCAGCTCCGCGGCCCGCTGTGTGCGATAGGTCTCCAGCCGGCGTCGCTCCACGCCCGCCTCCGTCACCAACAGCAGATAGACCGTCCACTGGCCGTGCTCCTGGATCACCTCGGTCTGCACGTCCTCGGCCATCGGTCGCCTCCTCGCCGGGAGCCTCCCCGAGCGGCACGCGCAGGCAGCCGTCCTCGGGGTCCCACGACGCAGCGTAGGTGCCGGGGCGTGAGACGAACCCGAGCACCTCGTGGATCAGCACGGTCCGGTCGCCCGCGGGGTTGCGTTGCCGCAGCACCAGCCCGCCGAAGGCGACACCCTGGAGCGGCACGAGCTCGAGCACGTCGGCCGGGGTCAGCCGGGCGACGAGGACGTCGGCCGGGAAGTGGCGCTGGGCGAGGCCGTGGTCGAGATGGAGGTAACCGTCCTCGGTGATGGTCACCAGGTCGGCCACCGGGTCCGACGCCGCGGCGTCGGCGGCCGGCCAGAACTCCTGCTCGACCAGGTCGACCACGCGGTCGAGCGCGGCACGGACCGGGTCGCTGAGTGGCGCGCCGGGCTCGCAGGACGCGGCCTCGACGAGCAGAACGGTGATGTCGCTGGGCTTCTCGGGCCCGAGCAGCCAGGACGCCAGCGACAGGGCGTGGTCCCAGCGGAAGTTGTGGGAGTGCAGTCCCGACAGCGGCGGAGGCTCGGTGAGCTCCTCGGCCGGGATGCGATAGAGCGTGCCGGGCTCGGCACCGGTGGTGGCCGCGTCGACCAGCACGACTCGGGCGGCACCGCGCATCATGAACGCTACGTCCATGCCCGCGGTGCCGCCGTCGATGAGTCGTACGCCGTCAGGGACGCCACGCTGGTGCAGCGTGCGTACCAGGATCGGCCCCACCGCGTCATCCCCCCGCAGGAGGTTGCCGCACCCCACCACCAGCACGTCGCAGGCCGGCGGCGCGAAGCCGTCGTCGAGCAGCTGGTAGGGGGCCGTGGGGCGACCCGTGGCGTCCGTCACCGGCAGCCTCAGACCATCCCGTTGACCACGAACCGGTTGAGCTCGCGGCCGGTCTTGCCGTCGTAGGCGTGGACGGTGCAGACCAGGCAGGAGTCGAAGGAACGAGCCACGTGACCGAGCTCGACCGGGTCCTCCATATCCATGATCGGCGTCCCGACGAGCGCCTGCTCGATCGGTCCGAGGGTGCCCTCGCTGTCACGGGGACCGATGTTCCAGGCCGTCGGGGTGATGACCTGGTAGTTCTCGATCTTGCCGTTCTCGATGACGATCCAGTCCTGGAGCGCGCCGCGCGCCGCCTCCGTGGCGCCCCAGCCCTTGCCGGACTCGAGCTCCTCGGGCTTGGTGTAGAACGAGCCCTTCAGGTCGATCTGCGAGAGCCACTCCATGACCCACTTGAAGTACTTCGGGCCCTCGTGGACGCGGGCCAGCTGGCGCACGAACACCGACGGGCCGAGCTTGGCCATGATGTCGGCGAACAGCGGGTCGCTGTCCTGGTGTCCCGCAGCGTCCGGAGCCGCTGCGGCCATGCGCCGGGCGAGCGGCCCCGCCTCGAGCGGCAGCCGGCCGAGGTCGGGCACGTCGTAGCGGGGTGACTTGGCCCAGGAGTACTTGCCGGACTTGCGGCCACTCCGCGGGTCGATCGGGCTGGTCTCGCCCTCCCAGGGGTGCAGCGGCCGGGAGCCGTTGTAGAAGGAGTGGGTGACGTCCTCGGAGACCCGCAGCTGGTCGTAGGGGAGATACTGCCCGTCGGCATAGACTCCGCCGCGACCGATGAGAGCGTCCTGGCGGCCATCGACCGTGGGGTTCTCATAGAGGGTCGGGTCGAGGTAGGTGCCGGGCGCGATGTAGTTGCCGCAGCCGGCGCCGTACTTGTCCAGGCCGATCTCGAGGGCGTAGCGGATGAAGAAGCCGAGGTCGGAGTTGTGCTGCGACTCGTTCTCGTCGACCCAGGCGAGCACGTCCTCCCAGGTCTTGTTCTCCAGCCAGCGGTCGACCGAGCAGCCGAGCCACTCCGCCTCGAGCCAGTTGTCCTTCCAGTGGTTGAGGATCGCCGTCGCCCGCGTGATGTCGGACAGGTTGGGGGCGCTCATCACGCCGCCGGGGACCATGAACGACGAGTGCGGCCACTGGCCACCGAAGATGGCGTAGACCTCGATCGGCTTGATCGAGAGCACCACGCCCTTCTGGTAGGCGGTGCCGACATAGGGGGCGAAGCGGCGGACCGCCTCGTCATACATCGGCGAGTTGGCGTAGTTCTTGTTCACCAGGTCGATGGCGAACAGCGCGTAGAAGTAGCGCGGGATGGACTGCAACGTCTCGCAGGCCTGCGCGATGTTGCGGATGAGCGTCGCGTTCGGCGGCACGTGGGTGTTCCACGCGGTGTCGAGCGCATAGCACGCCTTGTAGAGGTGGGACCCGCCACAGATGCCGCAGATGCGCGGTGTGACGATGAGGCCGGCCTGGGGGTCCTTCCCCTTGAGGATGATCTCGAAGCCACGGAACATCGCGGCCTCGGTCCAGGCCGAGGTGACCACGCCGTCCTCGATGGTCACGCGAACGTCGAGGTCACCCTCCACACGGCCCAGCGGGGAGACGAACAGGTCCACCGACTCGGCCGAGGCCGCCGCCGGGTTGTCCACTGCAGTCATGCGTCGATCCTTTCTCCGACATGTTCGTCAGATGACGAACATGTCCTCCTTGGACCACTGCGGGGCAGCGATCCGGGCCGCGGCCGCGTGGGCCATGTAGGTGATGTGGTCGGCGCCCTCGGGGACTTCCTTCGGGATGGTGCCGGAGACCTTCTGGGTCTTGAAGACGGTGTCCTTGGCCAGATCGAAGAACGGGAACTCAGGCTCGGTGCAGCCCAGGCACGGCATGCCCGCACGAGTCTTGCTCGACTGGCGGTTCCACAGGATCCGGTTGCAGGGGGAGTGCGTCATCGGGCCGCGGCAGCCGAACTCGTAGAAGAGGCAACCCGTGCGGGTGCCTTCGCCGAAGTTCATCGTCGACTGCTTGTACTCGAAGAACTGGACACGCGTGCAGCCGGTCTGGGTGAACGTCTTGAAGAACGTCTGCGGCCGGTGGAGGTCATCCAGCGCGATGTCGCCGGCGCGGCCGGTGGCGAGCGCGACGAGGATCTGGGTGATCCAGTCGGGGTGGGCCGGGCAGCCGGGGATGTTGATGACCGGCAGGCCGGACTTGCTGCGCCAGTCGGGGCCGAGGAAGCCGCCGCGCTCGCGCTTGTGGAACTGCAGCCCGGTCGAGTCGCTCGGGTTGGGCGCCATCGCGGGGATGCCGCCCCAGCAGGCGCAGTCGCCGATGGCGACCACGATGCTGGCGGCCTCGGCGAGCTCACGGACCCACTCGAGCATCGGGCGCTCGGCGAACATGTCCATCGCCCCGGAGCCGTCGGGCGCCTGGATGACGGAGCCTTCGAGCACGAAGATGTCGAGCGGGCGGGCGCCGGAGGCGCAGTCCTTGAAGATCTTCTGGGCGTTGTCACCCAGCTCCATGCCGAGCGAGGGGTGCCAGAGCACCTCGAGCCCGAAATCGACGATCAGGTCGACGACGTTGGGCTCCTCGGCGTTGAGGAAGCTCATGGTGTTGCCGGAGCAAGCACCGGCTTGGAACCACAGCACGGAGGACATAGGCGTACCTCTCTCGAACAGGTCAGCGGGCGTCGGAGCCCGAGGTGTGCAGGTAGGTGTCGGTGTCGACCGGCACCGGACCGGCCTCGATCTGCTTGCCGATGGCCTTGGCGACCGTGGCGAAGAAGCTCAGTGACCGACGGATGTCGGGGTCCTTGAGCAGCTTGGTGAGCGACAGCACGCCGGTGACTTCGACGGGGTTGTTGCCGAAGTCCTCGGTGCCGGTGACGAGACCGCGCGCCAGCATGGCGACCTGGTCGAGCGCCTGGCCGCTGACCACGCCGGAGGCGAGCAGCTTGTCGATCGCTCCGGACTCCACGGCCGCGACCATGCCTGGCGTGGCCTTGGGGAGCACGCCCGCGAGGGCGATACCGGACTGGACGACGGCGCCGATGTCGACCGCGCTGGCGGACGACTCTCCGGCACCACGGACCTCTGCCAGGCTCTCGACGATGGAGTCGCCGATCACCTCCGAGCGGCTGACCATCTGGTCGAGGCCTTCGATGAGGATCGCCAGCAGGTCGACGTGGTCGAGGATGCTCCCGAGCGCGTTGACGGTGGCGGGGTCGGACAGCCGCGCGGCGATGGCGCCGGCGGCCTGGGCGGATGAGGCGTCGTACGAGGATGAAACGGGGCTCATCGGGCCTCCTTCGGTGGGTGGCCAAACCCATCCCGGAGCGGGTGGATTTCGGAGAATGTAGGTGAGCCACACCACACGGTCTATCGAGAACCCGCACTTCCTATCTCGATCGCGCATTTTGCTTGCCCCAGAGGCGCAGATCGACCGATAGTGGTGCCCCCGACGCCGAGGAGGTGGCGCCTGCATGACCGCGGAACTGGCCGAGCAGGCCAGCGCCGGCCCCGTCGCCGGGGCCGTGGAGCTGCCACACAACCGGTTGTCCCGGCTGAGCTTCATGAACACCGAGCGCACGCGCACGCCCGTACGCCGTCGGCTGCGCTCGCGGGGGGTGCCCAACGCGCTGGCCGACCACCTGGTGGCCGAGAGCGACGACCCCCGCCGGGCGGCCGAGTTCGTCTCCGACCTGCTCGGGCCCGCGACGCTCGCCGTCGACCCGGCCGTGCGCGGCGGCTTCCACGGGTTGCTCCACGCCATCCAGACCCTCGATGTGTCGATGGCCCATCTCGACTTCCAGGTGCCGTGCCTGCTCGACGTCCCGCGGTCGGCCGGCGCCTACACGGTCCACATGACCACCTCGGGTGAGGCGACCGCCTGTTTCGGCGACTGCGAACAGCCGCTGACGCCGTTCACCGGCCTGGTCGTCTCGCCCGGCATGCGCTACCAGCTCAAGCTCGGCCTCGACTCGCCCCAGCTCATCATCCGCATCGAGCAGGCGGCGATGGAGCGCCAGCTCTCGCGCATGCTCGGCCGCAGCCTGAGCGAGCCGATCGTCTTCGAGCCCATCGCCGACCTGACCACCGCGGCGGCCGTTCGCTGGCACGGGGCGATCCAGATCCTCTCCAGCGAGGTGCTCTCCGACGGGTCGCTGCTGCGGCAAGGCGTCGGCGCCGAGGCGCTCGGCGAGCTGCTCGTCTCGAGCCTGCTGTTCATCCAGGACCACACCTACTCCGGGCAGCTGCACCACCGGGGGCCGAGCGGCCGGGCCGTCGTACGCCGCTGCATGGCCTATATCGACGAGCACCTCGCCGAGCGGATCACCCTCGACGACCTCGCCGAGCACTGCGGGATGAGCGTCCGCTCGATCCAGTCGGGGTTCCGGCAGGACCTCAGCACGACGCCGGTGGCCTATATCCGTGACCAGCGGCTGCTCAAGGTGCGCGCCGAGCTCATGTCCGCGGCGCCGGGTGACCACCTCACGGTGACCGACGCCGCGCAGCGGTGGGGCTTCACCCACCTCGGCAACTTCTCGGTGCTCTATCGTCAGCGCTTCGGCGAGTCGCCGTCCCGGACGTTGCGGAGGTAGCCGTGCACGAGCTGTCGCTGTGCCAGAGCATCCTCGGCATCGTCGACCGGGTCCGGGCCGGTCGCACCGTCGAGGCCGTCGAGCTGCGGATCGGGCAGCTGCGCCAGGTCGTCCCCGAGACGCTGGAGTTCTGTTGGGGGATGGTCACCGAGAGCACCGGGCTCGAGGGGTCGGTGCTGGAGATCGACCACATCCCCGTGCGTCTGTCGTGCCGGTCCTGCGGCGCCGAAACCCTGGTCGAGCACGCGCTCGTGCTGACCTGCTCGGCGTGCGGGAGCGGCGACATCCAGGTGCTCGCGGGAGAAGAGATGGAAGTGACGTCGGTGCGCCTCGCGCCCGCCGCACCGACCGCCGTGGGGGCCGACGCCCCTGCCACAACGGAGGAGTGAGATGGGACGGTTCCACCGCCACGACGACGGCACCGAGCACGACCACGACCATGCCGACGACGGTCATGGTCATGGCCACGGGCACGGACACGGGCATGGCGACCAGGGTGGTGAGCATGAGCACCCCCACGAGGACGTCGGCGACCACTCGGCCTATGAGACCGGGGGCGAGCGGGTCGACGTCCTGGAGCGGATCTTCGCCGAGAACGACCGTGCCGCGGACGCCAACCGGGCGGCGTTCGACGCCGCCGGCGCCGTCTGCGTCAACCTGATGTCCTCGCCCGGCGCCGGCAAGACCACCCTGCTCGCCCACACCCTCGGCTGGCTCCAGGAGCAGGGGGTGCGCGCCGGCGTCGTGGAGGGCGACATCGAGACCAGCATCGACGCCGACCGGCTCGCCGGCTTCGGCGCGGCGATCTCGCTGCTCAACACCGGCAACGGCTTCGGCGGTGAGTGCCACCTCGACGCCCCGATGGTCGCCCGGGCGCTGACCGGGCTCCCCATGGCCGAGCTCGACCTCGTCCTGGTCGAGAACGTCGGCAACCTGGTCTGCCCGGCCGAGTTCGACATCGGCGCCCACGCCTCCGCGATGGTCTATGCGATCACCGAGGGGGAGGAGAAGCCGCTGAAGTATCCGGTGATGTTCCGCACCGTCGACGCTGTGATCGTCAACAAGCTGGACCTGCTGCCCTATCTCGACGCCGACCTCGACCTGTTCCGGGCCAACCTGGCCAAGGTCAACCCCGACGCCGTGGTGATCCCGCTGAGCGCCCGCACGGGCGAGGGGCTGGACGCGTGGTTCTCGTGGCTGTCCTCGGTGCGTGACCGGGCGGCCGCGCCCGCCGAGACCGTCTGATGCTGCCGCGGATCGTCGCGACCGACACCACGATCGGGTTCCACTGGGCCTCGCCCGAGGGCGTGCCGATGCGGTTGTCGTCGGTGATCGGGCTGCCCGGCGCCGAGCCGGATCGGTGGCTGCCCACCCATCTGGAGGCCCTCGACGACGTCCTCATCGAGGTCGCCGGCCGGTTCGGCGAGGTGCTCGGGGGTGGTCGTCGCCCCGCCCGCGACGAGTGGGATGACCTGGCGGCGGCGTACCGGGCGATCGACCGGGCGTGCCTGGAGTACGCCGACGCCCTGCCCGTCGCCGGCATGGCCGCCGACCTGCGGGCCGGCCAGATCCTCGGCACCGCGAGCCTGATGGGGGTGCGGCTGCGTTATGTCGTCGGGATGGCCGGTGCGCCGCCGTTCGACGGCGAGCTCGACGACCCCGGGCTCGGCGTCGTCGGCGGGCGGGCCGGGCTCCACTGGGTCGATGAGGCCGTGCCGTGGCGTGGCGCGCGGTGGCTCGTCGTCACCGACGACGGGCGGCGGCTGCCGGCGTCGCTGTCGATGCTGCTGTTCGACAGCTCGGGGGTCGACAAGGACGCCACCCGCCGCGAGCACCGCGAGGCGCTGGCGGCCGTGGTCGACGCTGTCGCCGAGCCCGGCGTCGACCCGCTCGTGGCGACCGGCGCCCTCGACTGGCTGCTGTTCGACTGGGTGATGGCCCACCGCCCCGACCCCGACAGCGGTGCCGTCGAGCTGACCGCCGCCCAGCTCGACGACGCCCGCCTCATCGTCGCCGCCACCGCCGCCTCCGTCCGCCTCCGTTCGTCGTTCGACCCGGGGTTGATGGGGTAGGGGTGCGTCGGTTTCACCGGCGCGCCGGTGAAACTGGCACTTCTCGACCGCAACTTCAGCCGAGAAGTGCCAGTTTCGTGCGAGAAGTACGGCGATGGCGCTCGGCACGAAGACAGTTATCAACTGGATGGTTGACAAGGCTGGCGATGTCGGCCTAACGTCTTTATCAATCAATCGGTTGAGGAGTGAGGATGACCGACCAGCTGTCCCGGGTCTTCGCGGCGCTCGCGGATCCCACCAGGCGTGACCTCGTCGCCCGGCTCGCCGTCGGTGACGCGACGGTCGGCCAGCTCGCGGCGCCGTACGACGTCAGCGTGCAGGCCGTCTCCAAGCACCTCAAGGTGCTCGAGGACGCCGGCCTGGTCACGAAGACCCGGGATGCCCAGCGCCGGCCGGTCCACCTCGAGGCGGAGGTGTTCGACCTGATGACGAAATGGATCGAGCGCTATCGCCAGCAGGCCGAGGAGCGCTACCAGCGCCTCGACGCCGTCCTCGCCGAGATGGCCGAACCCGCCACCGGGGCGCCCCAGGAGCAGCCCCCCGAGCAAGGAGCAGTGTCATGAGCCAGACCACCAGCGAGGACTTCACGACCGCCCGCATCGAGGCGGACCCCGCGCTGCCCGTCATCCGCATCACCCGCGACTTCCGCGCCACGCCGGCACAGCTGTTCCGTGCCCACACCGACCCCGAGCTGTTCGCCCGGTGGGTCGGGCCGACCTCGATCTCGACCGAGATCGACCAGTGGGACGCCCGTGACGGGGGCAGCTGGCGCTACGTCGCCCGCCGCGAGGACTTCGAGACGGCGTTCCGGGGCTGCTTCCACCAGGTCACGCCGGACCGGATCGTGCAGACCTTCACCTGGGAGGAGCAACCCGACGGTGTCGCCCTCGAGACCCTCACCTTCGAGGATCTCGGCAACGGCTGGACCCGGCTGCGCGCCCAGTCGCTCGTCGACAGCTTCGAGGGGCGCGACGCGTGGCTGAGCTCGGGCATGGAGACCGGCGTCAATGAGGGCTATGCCGCCCTCGACGAGCTCATCGCCGACGGTGCGGCCGACTGAGGTGGGGATCCCTGCCGACCCTGCCGAGCGGCACCGGGTAGTCGCCGGCACCTTCACCGACCGGGTGCGGGGCGTCCGCGACTGGGGGGCGCCAAGCCCGGTCGCGGCGTGGACCGCCCGCGACGTGGTCCGCCACCTCGTCGAGTGGTTCCCGGGATTCCTTGCGGGCGGCACCGGCATCGCGCTCGTCGCGGGCCCTTCGGTCGACGACGACCCGGTGGGGGCGTGGGAGGCCCAGGCGGACGGCGTCCAGCGGTTGCTCGACGATCCGGCGAGCGCTGGGCTGGTGCTGGTCAACCCTCACATCGGCGAGATTCCGCTGCCGGCGGCGATCGACCGCTTCTATACCGTCGACGTCTTCATGCACACCTGGGACCTCGCGCGGGCCACGGGTCAGGACGACACGCTCGACGCCGACCTCTGCGAGGAGCTGGTGACCGGCATGGCCTCGGTCGAGGCGGCGATGCGGGGGTCGGGGCAGTACGGCGCCGCGGTCGCCGTCCCGGCCGACGCCGGCCCGCAGCAACGCCTCCTCGGCTTCATCGGCCGCGACCCCGACTGGCGGCCGCCGGGGCGCTGAGGATGGGCTGCCGGTTTCACCGGCGCGCCGGTGAAACCGGCACTTCTCGGCCGAAGTTTCCCTCGAGAACCGCCAGTTTGCGTCGAGAAGTACGACGGCCGCCACCGGCGGCAGGGGTGGTGGCGGGGGTCGATTCGCGTTCTCCTCATCGGCCTGGTTATCCTGGTCGAGTGATACCCCCTGGGGTATCTCGGGACCGAGGTCCCGACGACTGACAACCAGAGGAGAAACCCCTATGTGCAGCCCCGTGCGTTGCCACTCGTGCAGCAAGGTGACCTGGTCCGGCTGTGGCCAGCACGTCGACATGGTCATGGCGCAGTTCGCGCCCGAGGACCGCTGTGAGTGCCAGACCAGCGCCGCGCCCTCGATCGACTTCGGCTCGTTCTTCCGCCGGTGAGCACCAGCATCCACCGCACCGTCATCGTGGGCGGCGTGGCCGCGGGCTTGTCCGCGGCCACCCGCCTGCGTCGGCTCGATGAGGCCATGGACATCGTCGTCCTCGAGCGCGGCGACCACGTGTCGTTCGCCAACTGCGGCCTTCCCTACCACGTGGGTGGCGTCATCGAGAACCGTGACGCGCTCCTGCTGCAGACCCCCGCGTCGCTCAAGTCGCGGTTCAACATCGACGTCCGCACCGGCAACGAGGTCGTCGCCGTCGACCGTGAGCGTCGCGTGGTCACCGTTCGCGACCGCCTCTCCGGCCAGACCTCCGAGGAGGCGTACGACGCCCTCGTGCTGGCCACCGGCGCCGCACCGATGCGGCCCCCGATCCCCGGCGTCGAGCTGACCTACGCGCTGCGCGACCTCGCCGACATGGACGCCATCCTGGCCCGCCTCAACGACCCCCACGCGCCGTCGACGGCCGTCATCATCGGCGGCGGGTTCATCGGCCTGGAGCTCGCCGAGAACCTCACCCACCGCGGCCTGTCGGTCACCGTCGTCGAGCTCGCCGAGCACGTCCTGCCGCCGCTCGACCTCGAGATGGCCGCGCTGGTCCAGCGCCGGCTCGTCGAGAGCGGCGTGCGCGTCGTGACCGGGGTGGCGGCGACGGCGGTCGACACCGACTCCGTGACGCTGAGCAGCGGCGACACGCTCCCGGCCGACCTGGTCATCATGGCCGCCGGCGTGGTGCCGGAGTCCCGGCTGGCCCGCGAGGCCGGCCTGGAGCTCTCCGAGCGCGGCGGCGTCGTGGTCGACGACCTCCAGCGCACCAGCGACCCTGACATCTATGCCGTCGGTGACGTCGCGGTGAAGCGTGACGCCCACAGCGGCGCCGGGGTCCTGGTGCCGCTTGCCCAGACCGCCAACCGTCACGGCCGTCTGGTCGCCGACGTCATCACCGGCCGGGTCACCGCGGCCAAGCCGGTGCTCGGCTCGGCCATCGTGGGCGTGTTCGGGCTGACCGTCGCCGCGACCGGCTGGAACGAGAAGCGGGCCCGTGCCGAGGGTCGCGCGATCCGTGTGATCCACAGCCACCCCGCCGACCACGCCGGCTACTACCCCGGCGCCGAGGCGATGCAGCTCAAGCTCATCGTGGACGCCGAGACCGACCTCATCCTCGGCGCTCAGGGCGTGGGCGGCTCCGGGGTCGACAAACGCATCGACGTCATCGCCACTGCCATCCGCGGCGGCCTGACCGCGAGCGACCTGGCCGACCTCGAGCTCACCTATGCCCCCCAGTTCGGTTCGGCCAAGGACCCCGTCAACATGCTCGGCATGATCGCCGACAACATGGTCACCGGGGTCACCCGCACGATCCAGTGGCACGAGATCGAGGCCGAGGTCGAGCGCGGCTCGGTGCTCCTCGACGTCCGCACGCGCCGGGAGTACGCCGACGGCACCATCCCGACAGCGATGAACATCCCGGTCGACGAGCTGCGCGAGCGGTTCCACGAGATCCCCGAGGGGCGCATCGTGGTCACCTGCGCCGCCGGCGTTCGTGGCCACACCGCGACGAGGATCATCCGCCAGCTCGGACACGACGACGTGGTCAACCTCGACGGTGGCTACAAGACGTTCGTGCCCGCCGTCGAGCTGCGCGGCTGCTGCGACCTGCTCGGCAACACCCGGGAGGCAGCCACCGCGAGCTCCTGAGTCGTCGAGGCCGCGCCCCGGGACTCCTTGGTGGGATCCGCGTCCTGCGGGGGAGGCCTCGACTCGACCCGCGTCGGCGGCCGATCCCTCCGGTGACCCCGGATGGCCAGTGACGCGGGTGGCCCGGCGAGGCCCCTGAGGGATCCGGCGAACCCTCGGGTGAGGCCTCGCCGGGTCTTTGCCGTCCCGGGCCCGCGACGACTCCGCCATCTGCCGCGGTGCTGTTGCCACGTTCTAGGTGTTGTGACGCTGAGAAGGTGACCACAGCGCCGCGCCAGTTGGCATGGGCCGTGCTTCGGCGCCGAACGCCGGGTGGGCGGCGCGCTAGATCCAGCGCTTGAACCAGATCCGCTCGATCCACTCCCGGTGGGTGATCAGCTGGTCGGTCCAGATCGGCCAGAACCAGGCGAAGTTGACCAGCACCAGCACGAAGAACGAGCCGGACACGATGACCCCGAGGGTCCGTCTGCCCGAGGGCTCGTTGGTCCGCCCCAACAGCTTGCCCATCACCAGCGTGATGGCCAGGACGAGGAACGGCAGGCAGAGGATCGCATAGAAGATGAAGATCGGCCGGGTGTCATAGAGCAGCCAGGGCAGCCACGTCACCAGCGTGCCGATGACCGCGACGCCGAAGCGCCAGTCGCGCGTGCCGACCCACAGCACGGCCGAGGCGATCACCGCGAGCACGCCGCCCCACCACAGCACCGGGTTGCCGATGATCAGCACCTGGCGCAGGCAGTCGGAGTCGGCCGGAGCGTCGCACCCCTGCTCGCCGGGCTTGATGTCGAGCTGGGCGTCGGCGCCGACGGGCCGGTTGACCAGCAGCCAGCCGATCGGTTTGGAGCCGTAGGTGTGGGTCGCGCAGTTGAGGAAGTAGCGGTGGAAGGTCAGCACGTCCTCGTGGTAGTACCACAGCGAGCGCAGTGACTGGGTGACCTCACCAACGCCGGAGGCGTCCTTCTCGGTCGCCGTGGGCCACCGGGCGTCGCGGTCGAACTTCACCGACGACATGTTCTCGTTGGTGCACTGGCCGGCCCAGGAGACGAACTGGGTGTACTGGGTGCTGGAGAGGTGCTCCTCGTACTGGTGGGCGTGCAGCAGCCACCCGGTCCAGCTGGCGACATAGACCAGAAGAGCGACGACGACGAGCTGGATGAACGCCGGGATGCCGTCGACGACCGCCGACTTGAGCACCGACCAGCGGACGCCGAAGGACCGACGCGCCCCGGCGCTCCAGAGCCAGACCATCAGGCCGAACGCCGCCAGCGGGTAGGCGGCGTCCCACTTGGTGCCGACGCCCAGGCCGAAGGAGACCCCGGCGAGGACCAGCCAGGGTCGGAACAGCACAGCGCGCACCGGCCCGAGCCGCAGGGCGCCACGGTCGGTCGGCACCTCGCGACCGTCGAGCCGCCGGGCCATCCGGCGCCGGAACCAGTCACGGTCCATCACGATCAGGTGGAGCCCGAGCAGCATGAAGAACGCGACGAAGATGTCGAGCAGAGCCAGTCGCGACAGCACCAGCTGCATCCCGTCGAAGGACAACAGCAGCCCACCGACCAGCCCGAGGGCGGTCGAGCCGGTCATCCGGCGTACGAACCGGATCATCACCAGCACCATCAGCGAGCCGATGACAGCGGCCGAGACCCGCCAGCCGAACGGCGTCATGCCGAACGCCTTCTCGCCGAGGGCGATGAGCCACTTGCCGACCTCGGGGTGCACGATCATCGATGGGTCGTCGGTCCAGATGCCGGTGGTCTTGCCCTTGAGGATCTGCTGGTCGGCGGCCTCGACATAGGTGCGGACATAGCCGAAGTGGGCCAGCGACCAGGCGTCCTTGGCGTAGTAGGTCTCGTCGAACAGGAACGACTTGGGCTGCCCGAGGTGCCACAACCGCAGGAACAGGGTGAGGAAGAAGACGGCGAGGCTGGTGATCCAGCCGGTGAAACGGTCCTCCAGATCGACCCGGCGCAGCGCCCGCACCGCCGCGGTCGGCACCCGCGAGCCGGTCGCCATCCGCGACAGCCCGACCATCGCGGGCCCGGCGACCTCCGAGGGCTCGGGCTCGGCGACCTCCGGCGGCGCGGGTGGTGCCTCCGGGGTCGTCATGGTCGCCCATGGTACGGCGCCCCGCCACCGGTCCTGACATGATCGAACGGTGAGCGAACGGTTCGACGCAACTGCCCCCGCCGAGATCCAGGCTGGGGCCGGCGTGCTGGTGCTGGCCGCGACCCCGATCGGCCACGCCGCGGACGCCTCGCTGCGGCTCGGACGCGAGATCGCCGAGGCCGACGTCCTCGCCGCAGAGGACACCCGCAGGCTCAAACGGCTCTGCGGCGACCTCGGCATCCACCCGCGCGGGATGATCGTCTCCTACTTCGAGGGCAACGAGGTCGCCAAGACGCCGCTGCTCCTCGATGCGCTCCTCACCGGGCAGCGGGTCGTCCTGGTCACCGACGCCGGGATGCCCAGCGTCTCCGACCCCGGCTATCGCCTGGTCGCGGCCGCGGTCGAGGCGGGCGTCCCCGTAACCGCCGTACCAGGCCCGTCCGCGGTGCTCACCGCCCTGGCCGTCTCCGGGCTGCCGGTCGACCGGTTCTGCTTCGAGGGCTTCCTGCCCCGCAAGGGCGGCGAGCGCCGCCGGCGGTTGACCGCCCTGGCTCGCGAGGAGCGGACCATGGTGTTCTTCGAGGCCCCGCACCGCACCGAGGCGGCGCTGACCGCGATGGCCGAGGTCTTCGGTGGCGACCGGCCGGGCGCGGTGTGCCGCGAGCTGACCAAGATCCACGAGGAGGTACGGCGTGGGCGACTCGCCGACCTCGCCGCGTGGGCGGCCGAGGGCGTCCTGGGCGAGGTGACCGTCGTGGTGGCGGGAGCGACTCCGGCACCCACGGTGGCCGCCGACCGCGCCTCGCTGCGGGCGGCCGTGGCCGACCTCGAGGCGGGTGGCACGCCCCGCAAGGCCGCCATCGCCGAGGTCGCCCAGCTGGCCGGCCTCCCCAAGCGCGAGGTCTATGACGCCGTCCACCGGGAGATCGACGGCGACGCCGACGCGAACGTCGACGAGGAGCAGGCGTGAGCAGCCCAACCCGAGCCCGGGGCGGCCAGGTCCGCGGCACCCGGGAGCGCCCACCCGCACCCGACCCGCTGCCGCGCCCGGTCATCGACAACCACTGCCACCTCGACATCGCCGACGGCGACTGGCTCGAGACCGACGAGGCGATCGCGGCCGCGGTCGCGGCCAACGTGACCCGCATCGTCCAGGTGGGCTGCGACCTCGACGCGGCCTCGTGGGCCGTCCAGGCGGCGCGCCGCCACCCCGAGCTCGTTGCGGCGGTGGCGCTGCACCCCAACGAGGCACCGCGTCTGGCCGCTGAGGGCCGGCTCGAGGAGGCCCTGGCCCGGATCGAGGAGCTGGCCGCCGAGCCCGAGGTCCGGGCGGTGGGGGAGACAGGGCTGGACTTCTTCCGCACCGGGTCCGAGGGGCGACCGGTCCAGGAGGAGAGCTTCCGACGCCATATCGACCTGGCCAAGCGGCTCGACAAGACGCTGGTCATCCACGACCGCGACGCCCACGACGACGTGCTGCGCGTCGTCGCGTCCGAGGGCGCCCCCGACCGCTGGGTGATGCACTGCTTCTCCGGCGACGCCGACGTCGCCCGGCGCTGCCTCGACCTCGGCGCCCACCTGTCGTTCGCCGGCACGGTGACCTTCAAGAACGCCGACGACCTGCGGGCCGCGCTGGCGCTCGCGCCGCGCGACCGGGTGCTCGTCGAGACCGATGCTCCCTACCTCACGCCCGTGCCCTTCCGGGGCCGCCCCAACGCCTCCTACCTCGTGCCCCACACGATGAGGGCCATGGCGCAGGTGCGCGGCGATGACCTCGAGACGCTGTGTGAGGCCGTCGAGACCAACACCTTCGCGGCCTACGGCGGAGCCTGGTGAGGGCGTCCGTGAGGCCCCGACCCGACCGTCCCAGGCGATGTCCAGCAAACGTGTGATGACTCACGTGACCGGTGGAAAACGGCACGAGGAGTTGGCCTCGGCCCGAGCGGCCGTTATCGTCTTGTGACTGTTGGCCGGGATCGGGAACGATTCGGCCGGCACACGGTGGCCTCCGGGCCACCAGCGAGACCCCCGCTCGCACACCTTCCCCCGTCCTCGACGGTGCAGCGCGGGCTGGCCGTGCCGGTCCCCGAGGCCCGGGAAGGACGACGTTCGGAGAACCGTGCGCGCTCGTATCGCACACCTCAGCCTCAGCAAGCCCCTCCTCATCGCCCTCGTCGGGCTGGTCGTGCTGGCCATCACGGCGAGCCTGGTCGGCTATCGCGTCCTCGCGACGACCGTGACCCTCAACATCGATGGCAAGCCCCAGCAGGTCACCATGCTGGGCAGCACGGTCGGTGACGTCCTGGCGGCGGAGGACATCTCGCTCGGGGAGCACGACCTGGTCCTTCCGGGCCTCGAGGAGAAGGTCACCGACGGGAGCGTGGTCTCCCTGCGCTACGGCCGCGAGCTCGAGGTCACCGTCGACGGGACCACCTCCACCTATTGGACCAACGAGACCAACGTCTCGGCCGCGCTCGACGCGCTGGGGCTGGCCTACCGTGGCGCCGACCTCTCGGTGAGCCGCAGCGCCTCGATCGGTCGCGACGGCATGGCGCTCGCCGTCGTCACTCCCAAGCACGTCGTCGTGCGGGTGGGCGGCCACCGCGCCGAGCACCAGAAGCTGACCGCGCTCACCGTGCGTGACGCGCTCGAGGCGCTGGGGGTGCGCGTCCACAAGCACGACCGCGTCCGTCCCGGGCTCGACGCCCCGATCGCCGACGGCGACCGGTTGGTGCTGACCCGCATCCGCATCGTCACCAAGAACGTCGCCAACGAGAAGGTCGCCTTCGACACCATCGAGAAGGACGACGCCTCGATGGTCCAGGGCACCACGGCCGTCGACCGGGCCGGCGTCGACGGACGCCGCAACGTCACCTACAAGCTGACCTACAAGAACGGCAAGCTCGTCGCCACCAAGGTGCTGCACGCCGAGGTGCTGAGCGCTCCGGTCTCCGCGATCGTTCGCGTCGGCACCCAGGCGCCCGCGACCAACTTCGCCGGCGGCAACACCGTCTGGGATGCGCTGGCCCAGTGTGAGTCCGGCGGCAACTGGGCGATCAACACCGGCAACGGCTACTACGGCGGCCTGCAGTTCTCGCTCGGCACGTGGCACGCCTATGGCGGCACGGGCCTGCCCTCCCAGCACAGCCGCGAGGAGCAGATCGCGATCGCCATCAAGGTCCGCAACGCGGCCGGCGGCTATGGCGCCTGGCCCGGCTGCGCGGCCCGGCTCGGCCTGCCCCGCTGACCCACGGCATCACGCGAGGTGGGAGCCCGGGCCCTGCGAGGTGGGAGCCCGGGCCCGCCGAGGTGGGAGATTCTGTCGTCGCCCTGAGCCGTGGATAGGCTGACGCGCATGCCGACCGCCCCCGACGCGCCGCCGTCCGGCGGGGCATCGGCAGACGCCGTACGCCTGCTCGGCCCGGCCGAGATCCGCGCGTTGGCGGCCGAGCTCGGGATCCGGCCGACCAAGCAGCGCGGCCAGAACTTCGTGATCGACCCCAACACCGTGCGCCGGATCGTCCGCGAGGCCGGAGTCGGCCCCACCGACGTCGTGGTCGAGGTGGGACCCGGCCTGGGATCGCTGACGCTGGCGCTCCTCGAGACCGGCGCACGGGTCGTCGCCATCGAGGTCGACGAGGCGCTGGCGGGCGCCCTCCCGGCGACCGTGGCGACCTATGCCCCGGCCGCCGCCGAGCGCTTCACCCTCGTCACCGCCGACGCCTTGCGGGTCGACGAGATTCCCGGCCCCGCACCCACCGCCCTGGTCGCCAACCTCCCCTACAACGTCTCCGTGCCGGTCCTCCTGCACCTGCTCTCGGTCCTCCCCTCGCTCCAGCACGGCCTGGTGATGGTGCAGGCCGAGGTCGCCGACAGGCTGGCGGCCGGCCCGGGCTCCAAGACGTACGGCGTCCCTTCGGTGAAGGCCGCCTGGTATGCCGACCTCCGTCGCGCCGGCGCCGTGGGCCGCACCGTGTTCTGGCCCGCGCCCAACGTCGACTCCGGCCTGGTCGCGTGGACCCGGCACGACCCCCCGGCGACGACGGCGACCCGTGAGAACGTCTTCGCGACCGTCGACGCGGCCTTCGCGCAGCGACGCAAGACGCTGCGGGCGGCCCTGCGCGCGGTCGCCGGGTCCACCGAGGCGTCGGCGGCCGCGCTCGAACGTGCGGGCATCGACCCCGATGCCCGAGGTGAGGTTCTCGGGATCGCCGACTTCGTGCGCATCACCGAGGAGCTGGCCCGATGACAGGTCCCGGGATCGTGGTCCGGGCGCCCGCCAAGATCAACCTCCACCTCGGGGTCGGCGGACCTCGCGAGGACGGGTTCCATCCGCTGGTGACCGTCTATCAGGCCATCAGCCTCTATGACGACCTCGCGGCCACCGACAGCGACGGCTGGAGCGTCTCGCTCACGACCGCCGACTACATCCACCCGGCGGCCCTGCCCGCCCCCGGCGACAACATCGTCGATCGCGCGGGTGCCGCTCTGGCGTCGCTCCACGGTCGCCCCGCCACCGGTGCGCTTGCCATCGACAAGGCCATCCCCATCGCGGGCGGCATGGCCGGCGGCTCCGCCGACGCCGCTGCGGCCCTGGTCGCGCTCGACCGCCTGTGGCGGCTCGAGACCAGCGACGCCGACCTGCTGCGGCTGGCCGCGGATCTCGGCAGCGACGTTCCGTTCGCGCTCATCGGCGGTACGGCGCTCGGCACCGGCCGCGGTGAGCTCGTCGAGCCCGTGGCCGACGCCGGCACCTGGTGGTGGGTCGTCGTACCCTCGCCACGGGGACTGTCGACGCCCGAGGTGTTCCGGCACTTCGACCGGATGTTCCCGGCCGCCGGCGAGCCCGCCCCTGCCGACGACCTCCTCGATGCCGTGGCGACCGGCCACCCGGCCGTGCTGGCCCAGGCGCTGCACAACGACCTCCAGCCGGCGGCGCTCGACCTGCGGCCCGACCTTGCCGCCGTCATCGCCGCTGGCGAGGCGGCCGGCGCTCTCAAGGGCATGATCTCGGGATCGGGGCCGACGGTGCTGCTGCTGTGCGCCACCCGCATCCAGGCCCAGGTGGTGGCCGGGGCGCTCGGGGTGGCCGGCCACGAGGTCGTCCTGGTGGCCAACGGGCCGGTGGCCGGCGCGCACGTGGTGGAGTACGCCTGATGGGCAACCTCCTCAACCTCGAGCGCGTCTCGAAGGCCTATGGCATCCGGCCCCTCCTCACCGACGTCTCGCTCGGCATCTCCGCGGGGGAGCGGATCGGCATCGTCGGCCGCAACGGCGACGGCAAGACCACGCTGCTGCGCGTCATGACCGGTCTCGAGCGGCCCGACAGCGGCCGGGTGTCACTCGCGCGCGGCCTCACGGTCGGTTTCCTGTCGCAAGGTGACGCGCTCGACGACACCCACACCGTCCGCGAGGCGGTGCTCGGCGGCCGCTCCGACCACGAGTGGGCGGCCGACGCCGGGACGCGTGAGGTGGTCGAGGAGCTGCTGGCCGGGGTCGAGCTCGACCGGGCCGTCGCCGGGCTCTCCGGCGGCGAACGCCGCCGCTGCTCACTGGCCGGGCTGCTCCTGGACCACCACGACCTGATCGTGCTCGACGAGCCCACCAACCACCTCGACGTCGAGGCGGTCGCCTGGCTGGCCGAGCACCTCGTCAACCGGCCGTCGGCCCTGTCCGTGGTCACCCACGACCGGTGGTTCCTCGACGCCGTCTGCCAGTCCACCTGGGAGGTCCACGACGGCGTCGTCGATGCCTATGAGGGCGGCTATGCCGCGTTCGTGCTCGCCAAGGCCGAGCGCTCACGCCAGGCGGCGGCCTCCGAGGCGCGCCGCCAGAACCTCGTCCGCAAGGAGCTGGCCTGGCTGCGGCGCGGCGCTCCCGCGCGTACGTCGAAGCCGAAGTTCCGGCTCGACGCCGCCTCGGCGCTCATCGAGGACGTGCCGCCACCGCGCGACCAGCTCGCGCTGACCCGCTTCGCCACCCAGCGGCTCGGCAAGGACGTCATCGACGTCGAGGACGCCGACCTGCGCCGCGGCGAGCGCCAGCTGCTCAGCCACGCCACCTGGCGGCTCGGCCCGGGCGACCGGGTGGGCATCGTCGGCGTCAACGGTGCCGGCAAGACCTCGGTGCTGTCCCTGCTCGCGGGCACGCTGCCGCCCGCGGCCGGCAAGGTCAAGCACGGCCGCACCGTCGCGCTCCAACACCTCACCCAGGAGCTCGACGACCTCGATCCCGAGGCCCGCGTGCTCGAGACCGTCGAGGGGATCCGACGGGTCACCCGCACCGCCGACGGCGAGATCACCGCCACCTCGTTGCTGGAGCGCTTCGGCTTCACCGGCGACAAGCTCACCACCCGGCTCGGCGACCTCTCCGGCGGCGAGCGGCGCCGCTTCCAGCTGCTCCGCATCCTGCTCACCGAGCCCAACGTGCTGCTGCTCGACGAGCCCACCAACGACCTCGACATCGAGACCCTCAAGGTCGTGGAGGACTTCCTCGACGGCTGGCCGGGCACCCTGGTGGTCGTCTCCCACGACCGCTACTTCCTCGAGCGCGTCACCGACTCGGTGTGGGCGCTGCTCGGCGACGGTCAGATCTCGATGCTGCCGCGCGGCGTCGACGACTACCTCGACCGACGTCGCGCTGGGCGGGAATCCGCCGCGTCGCCGGTCGCGCGTACGTCGGCCGCGGGCGAGCGCCCCGCGGACCCGGCGCCTCCGGGCGGCCCCGCCAAGGCCGGTAGCGCCGAGGAGCGAACGGCGCGCAAGACCCTGGCCCGCCTCGACAAACAGCTCGCGCGGTTGGCCGAGCAGGAGGCCGCCCTCCACACCGAGATCGCGGAGCACGCCCACGACTATGCGCTGCTCGCCGACCTGTCGGCGCGGCTCGAGGCGGTCACCGCCGAACGGGACGCGGTCGAGACCGAGTGGCTCGAGGCTGCCGCAGCCCTGGAGTGACCGGACAGGGCACCTCGGCGGACCGGGCGGGGCACCTCGGGGGACCGGGCGGGGCACCTCGGCGTCAGGCGAAGGGGGACAGCAGCGGCCGGAGCAGGGCGGCGAGCTGGCGCTGGTCGCTGGGTGAGAGGTCGGCGATGAGGTCGTGCTCGGCGGTGAGCAGCGACTCGAAGGCGCCATCGACGGCGTGCTTGCCTTCGGGCGTGAGGCGGACCAGGACGCCGCGGCGGTCATCGGGGTCGGGGTTGCGCTCCACGAAGCCGCGGGCGGTGAGGCGGTCGACGCGGTTGGTCATGGTGCCGCTGGTCACCATGGTCTCGCGCAGCAACCGGCCGGGTGACAGCTCATAGGGCGCGCCCGCCCGACGAAGCGCCGCGAGGACGTCGAACTCCCAGGGCTCGATGTCGAAGGCGCTGAAGGCGTCGCGCCGGGCCCGGTCGAGGTGGCGGGCGAGCCGGGTGATCCGGCTGAAGACCTCCACGGGCGCGAGGTCGAGGTCGCCCCGTTCGCGGGCCCAGGCCTCGACGAGCTCGTCCACCTCGTCACGCATGCGGTGATGGTAGCCGATCATCGAGAATCTTGACATCAAGATTGACGGGTCGGTGAGGGAGAGTTATCTTGACATCAAGATAAAGGAGCTGGTGATCGCATGGCAGCCGACCGACACACCTGGGACCCCGACCGCTATCTGGCCTTCGCCGACGAGCGGGCGCGGCCCTTCCTCGACCTGCTCGCCCGGGTCGGCGCCGAGGCTCCGCGGACGGTGGTCGACCTCGGCTGCGGTCCGGGCAACCTCACCGCGCTGATGTCGCGTCGCTGGCCCCAGGCCGATGTCGTCGGGATCGACAGCAGTGCTGAGATGGTCGCGCGAGCGGAGCCGGGGCCTCGCCTGGAGTTCCGCGTGATGGACCTCATCGACTGGGCGTCCCGGCGCGACGACGCGGTCGATGTCGTGGTCTCCAACGCCACGCTGCAGTGGGTCCCCGGCCACCTCGACCTGCTCCCGGCGCTGGTCGACCGGGTTGCTCCTGGTGGGTGGTTCGGCTTCCAGGTCCCCGGCAACTTCGAGGAGCCCAGTCACACCATCAGGCGCGAGCTGGCCGCCGAGGCGCCGTACGCCGCCCATACGGCGGGCGTCGCGGTGCCGGCCAGTCACGACCCCGAGGTCTATCTCGAGCGCCTGGTCGGTCTTGGCATGGCTGTTGACGCCTGGGAGACCACCTATCTGCACGTCCTCACCGGCGACGACCCCGTGTTCACCTGGGTTTCCGGAACGGGGGCGCGACCGACGCTGCAGGCGCTGCCCGACGACCTGCGACCGCCCTTCGAGGAGGAGTTCCGGCGTCGGCTGCGGGCCGCCTACCCGGCCCGAGACCACGGCGTCGTGCTGCCGTTCCGTCGGGTCTTCGTGGTGGCCCAGCGCCCCTGAGGGGCTCGTCGGGCCGCCGATGATGGATGTCTGGTGGGTCACACCCGCGTGCGCCGCGGTCGCCGCGAGTGGCTGCGCGAGCGAGCGGCCGTGGATCGGCGTCAACCCGGAAACCCCTTGTTTTGAGCCGGTTCCGCCGCATGTATTCGTCTATTCAAGTAGAAACTTGAACATTCGTCTTTGAACCACTTAGGTCCTCCTGCGTGACCCACAGGACAGCGCGAATCTCTAGCGCCCGGATACCCCCGGGGGTTAAGTGGGAGACATGAACCCACCACTCAGCAAGAGACTCGTGATCCTCGGGGCGGGCACCGCCGGCACGATGATCGCCAACAAGCTGCACAAGCGGCTGCCTGACTGGAGCATCACGCTGGTCGACAAGGACGACATCCACGACTACCAGCCCGGCTATCTGTTCATCCCCTTCGCGATCAACCACCCGCGCGAGATCCGCAAGACCAAGCGGCCCTACATCGACGACGGCATCGACATCGTGATGAGCGAGATCGAGCTGGTCGACCCCGAGGGGCAAGAGGTCCACCTGGCCAACGGCGACAAGCTGGCCTACGACTACCTCGTCGTCGCGACCGGCACCACCCCGCGGCCCGACCAGACCGAGGGCATGCTCGGCCCCGAGTGGCACAAGAGCGTCCTGGAGTTCTACACCTTCGACGGCGCCATCGCGACCCGCAACGCGATCGAGAAGTTCGAGGGCGGGACGCTGGTCATGCACATCACGGAGATGCCCATCAAGTGCCCCGTGGCGCCCATGGAGTTCGTCTTCCTCGCCGACGACTACTTCAAGAAGCGCGGCATCCGCGACAAGGTCGAGATCGTCTATGTCACCCCGCTCGACGGCGCGTTCACCAAGCCCGTCGCCAGCCGCGAGCTCGGCAACGCGCTCAAGCAGCGCAACATCCGGCTCGAGACCGACTTCATGATCGAGTCGGTCGACCAGGAGGCCAAGGCGATCCGGTCCTTCGACGAACGCGAGATCGGCTATGACCTGCTGGTCACCGTGCCGCTCAACATGGGCGCCGACTATGTCGGCAAGTCCGGTCTGGGCGACGAGCTCAACTACGTCCCCGTCGACAAGCACACCATGCAGGCCTCGGCCTACCCCAACATCTTCGCCCTCGGCGACGCCGGCAACCTGCCCACGTCCAAGGCGGGCTCGGTCGCTCACTTCTCGGTGCACGTCTTCGTCGAGAACTTCGTCCAGCTCGCCCACGGCAAGTCGATGACCCACATGTTCGACGGGCACGCCAACTGCTTCGTCGAGACGGGCAACCGCAAGGCGCTGCTGCTCGACTTCAACTACGACACCGAGCCGCTGACGGGCACCTTCCCGTTCCCCAAGGTCGGACCGATGTCCCTGCTGAGGGAGTCGCGCGCCAACCACCTCGGCAAGCTCGCGTTCCGCCACGTCTACTGGAACGCCCTGCTCCCGGGCCGCCCGCTGGGTCTGCCGCCCGAGATGAAGATGGCCGGCAAGAACCCCGAGTGACCGGCCCCATCCGCTCCACAAATCCCACCAGTTCGAACAAGCACCAGATCACAAAGGAGATCGACGATGGCCACCACCACCATTGCCGGCAGTGAGTACGACGTCAACGAGGAGGGCTTCCTCACCGACCCCGCCGTTTGGAACGAGGACCTCGGCACCGAGCTCGCCAAGCTCATCGGCATCGACATGACCGACGCCCACTGGAAGGCGATCCGCTTCCTGCGCGAGGACTTCGCCGCCATGGGCGAGACCCCGACGCTGCGCCGGGTCAGCACCCAGGCCGGCATCCCGGTCAAGGAGCTGTTCACCCTCTTCCCGAGCAAGCCCGCCAAGAAGATGGCCTACGTCGCCGGGCTGCCCAAGCCCAAGGGCTGCGTCTGATCCCGGATCACCCACCCGAGCACCTGGTCTAGGAGGACCACATGAGCACCCCGTTCGTCCCGTCGTTCGACGATGACGCCAGCTCTGATCGCAAGCTCGCGATCATCTGCTCCAAGGGCAACCTGGACATGGCCTACCCCGGTCTGATCCTGGCGAACGCCGCCGTCGGTGAGGGCATCGAGACCCACCTGTTCTTCACCTTCTGGGGCTTCGACATGATCACCAAGGCGACCATGGAGCACCTGAAGTTCAGCTTCGTCGGCAACACCGCCATGCACCCGCCGGGCCACAGCGGCATCGGCATCCACCACATGCTGGGTGCGCTCCCGGGCGCCACCACCATGGCGACCAAGATGATGAAGAAGCAGATCGCCGACCTCGACGTACCCGAGGTTCCGGAGTTCCTCGACCTGCTCAGCGGCAGCGGTGTCCACATGTGGGCCTGCCGCATGTCCGCGGACATGAACCACGTGACCGAGGAGGACCTCTACGACGGCGTCGAGGCCATCATCTCGGCCAGCGACTTCATCGAGATGACCGAGGGAGCGCAGCTGCTGTTCATCTGACGCTCCTCGCGAACCCACAGACCTGAGGAACTGGTGGGTTCTTCCAGGGCCGGCGCCCCCGTCGTGGGGGCGCCGGTTTGGCATGTCGGGTCCGTGACGTTGTCGTCGGCCCGTCGGCCCGTCGGCGTGACGGGTCAGGCGTCAGGTGTGCGCGGCGAGGGCGGGAGCTCGGTGGCGAGCAGGGGGTCGCCCTCGAGGTTGGCCAGGCCGTTCCACAACAGGTTGACCAGCTGGGTCGCGACCGTACGGCGGTCCGGGCCGCCGGCGTCGAGCCACCAGCGTCCGGTCTGGGCGACGCTGCCGGCGACCATCTGGGCATAGAGCGGGGCAGGGGAGGCGTCGATGCCCTCGCTCTCGAGCGCTCGCTGGAGGGGCACCTCGAGTCGGGTGGCGATGTCGCCCACGATCGACTGCTGGGCGTCGATGGAGGACCCGAGCGGGCTGTCGCGCACCAGGATCCGGAAGCCATGGGGATGGTGCTCGACATAGTCGAGGATCGCTGTCACGGCCTGCTCGAGCAGCTGCCGCGACGAGCTGGCGGTCAGGGCGACCTGGAGGCTGGTGACCAGCTCGGTCACCTCGCGCTCGACCACGGAGGCATAGATGCCGTCCTTGCCGCCGAAGTGCTCATAGACGACCGGCTTGGACACGTCGGCCCGCGCGGCGATCTCTTCGATGGCGGTCGCGCCGAACCCGCGCTCTGCGAACACCTCACGCGCCACGTCGAGCAGCTGCTCGCGCCGTGCGGCGCCGGTCATCCGGCTGCGCACGGGGGGCTTGGGGGAGGAGCTCACGGGGTCATCATTCCAGGGCTGTCGCGTCAGACGGATTACTGGCCGGTAACATTCCCGGCGTGTCTTCCATTCTCGACCTCTGGCAGAAGGTCTCGGCCTGGCCGGGCGGGACCACTCTCTTCTCGTTTGCCTTCGCGCGCAAGGCGCCGTACTTCCGCACGATCAGGCCACAATTCACCGTCGTCGAGCCCAACCGGGCAGCGCTGGTGATCCCCGACCGGCGGCGGGTCCACAACCACATCGGCACCGTGCACGCGATTGCGCTCTGCAACGGCCTGGAAGCGGCGATGGGGGCGCTCGCGGAGGTCACCATCCCCGCCGACAAGCGCTGGATCCCCAAGGGGATGGAGGTCCGCTACACCGCCAAGGCCGACTCCGACATCACCTGCATCGCCGAGACCGATCCAGACCAGTGGACCTCCGACGACCCCGACCTCGCCGTGCGGGTGCGCGGTGAGCGCACCGACGGGACCGTGGTGATCGAGGGCCTCATCCACCTCTGGGTGACCCCCAAGAAGCGCTAGCGCTGCCCTCACCGGCGGTTGAGGAGGTTGCGCAGGGTCGTGGTCATCGGTGGTTGAGGAGGTTGCGCAGGGTCGTGGTCATCGGTGGTTGAGGAGGTTGCGCAGCAACCGTCTCGAAACCACCACGCCGACGACGGCGACCCCAGCCCCCACAGCCCAGCCGACCGGCAGGTCCATCTCGCCACGGGTCTGGGAGCCGCGCAACGCCCTCGACGACTGACTCGACAGCACCGAGCGGGAGCTCTGGTGCGACATCGCCGACCAGCGCGACTGGTGGGACAGGACCGAGCCGAGGCTCTGGTTGGACAGCAGTGACCCGGCCGACATCGACGAGCCGACCGAGAACGCCGACGCGAACGACCCGACGCTCCCGACCGACAGCACCGACCCGGTCGAGCACAACGACAGCACCGACCCGGTCGACCACAATGACAGCACCGAGTCGCGCGACCCCACCGACCACATGGCGCCAGGTTAGCCAGCGGCCGGGTGCGTCAGGCGACGCCCTGGTCGATGATCCGCCACGGCTCGTCGGGAGTCGCCCTCACCAGGCGGTATCCCCACGCGGTGACCCCCTCGTCCATCGAGCCATCGGCGTGGAAGCGCCGCCAGGTCAGTTCGAACGAGACGGGCACATGGACCACCTCGGTGCCCGCCGGCAGTCCCGACCAGGCGGGGTCCTCGGTGACGGAGCTGCCCACCTCGACCTCCTGCAGGGCCCCGATGTCGTGGCACCACCGCTCGGCCTGGTCGCGGCCGCCGCCCTCGGTGGCCAGGGCCACCGCTGTGGTGCAGTCGTGCGCGTCGAGTGCCCTGGTGAATGCGGTCACCACCTGCTCGGGAGTCGCGTCCTGCCCAGGCATCGGCACCTCGCCGGTCTGCCGTGGCGGCAGGACGGCGACGACCACCGCGAGGCCCAGCCCCAGGCCGAGCATCGCCACCACGAGCAGCAGCCCTCGCCTCCACGTCACGCCCGATCCTCGCATCCGCACATCGCTACGACGCGGCCAACCGCTGGCGGGTTGTCGCTGGAGGAGCGCGGGAGCGCGCGTTTCGGGGCGACGCCGTTCGCGCCGTACCCTTGACGACTGTCATGACTCCCGCCGACTCCCGCCCCGACCCCGCTGGTTTCGAGACGCTCGCTGCGCTCGCTCCTCAACCGGCGGAGACGGCCCGCACCTATCAGGTCCGCACCTACGGGTGCCAGATGAACGTCCACGACTCCGAGCGGCTGAGCGGCGTCCTGGAGGACGCCGGCTATGTCGCGGCCCCCGAGGGGGAGCAGGCCGACATCGTCGTGTTCAACACGTGCGCGGTCCGGGAGAACGCCGACAACCGGCTCTATGGCAACCTCGGCCACCTCGCCCCGGTCAAGGCCAAGCGGCCCGGCATGCAGATCGCCGTCGGCGGCTGCCTGGCCCAGAAGGACCGCGACACCGTCACCCGCAGGGCGCCGTGGGTCGATGTCGTGTTCGGCACCCACAACATCGGCTCACTGCCCGTGCTGCTGGAGCGGGCCCGGATCCAGGACGAGGCGCAGGTCGAGATCCTCGAGTCGCTCGAGGTCTTCCCCTCGACGCTGCCGACGCGGCGCGAGTCGGCGTACGCCGCCTGGGTGTCGGTGTCGGTGGGCTGCAACAACACCTGCACGTTCTGCATCGTCCCGAGCCTGCGCGGTGGCAAGGAGAAGGACCGGCCGCCCTGGCGAGATCCTCGCCGAGGTCCAGGCGCTGGTGGCCGAGGGCGTCACCGAGGTGACCCTGCTGGGGCAGAACGTCAACCTCTACGGCGTGGAGTTCGGCGACCGCCAGGCGTTCTCCAAGCTGCTGCGCGCCTGCGGTGAGATCGACGGGCTGGAGCGGGTGCGGTTCACCTCGCCCCACCCGGCGGAGTTCACCGACGACGTCATCGCCGCGATGGCCGAGACCCCCAACGTGATGCACCAGCTGCACATGCCGTTGCAGTCGGGCTCCGACGCGGTGCTGCGCGCGATGCGCCGGTCCTACCGGCGCGAGAAGTATCTCGGCATCATCGAGCGCGTCCGCGCGGCGATGCCGGACGCCGCGATCACCACCGACATCATCGTCGGCTTCCCCGGCGAGACCGAGGAGGACTTCCTCCAGACGATGGACGTCGTACGTCAGGCCCGGTTCTCCGGGGCGTTCACGTTCCAATACTCCAAGCGGCCCGGCACCCCGGCCGCGGTGCTGGATGACCAGGTGCCTCACGAGCTCGTGCAGGACCGCTACGAGCGGCTGGTCGCCCTCGTCGACGAGATCGCCTGGTCGGAGAACCAGCGCCTCGTCGGGCGCCGCGTCGAGCTCATGGTGGCCGAGGGGGAGGGGCGCAAGGACGCCGCTACCCACCGCTTGTCGGGGCGCGGGCCCGACAACCGGCTGGTGCACTTCACCCCCGACGGCGCCGATCGAGTCCGCCCGGGCGACATGGTCACCGTTGAGATCAGCTATGCGGCCCCTCACCACCTCGTCGCCGACGGCCCGGTGCTCGCCGTACGCCGCACGCGCGCCGGCGACGCGTGGGAGGCCCGCACCGCCGCTCCCGCTCCCGCGTCAGTCGGCCTCGGCATGCCGACCCTCGGCAGTCCCGCCCCGCTTCCCGACGCGCCCACCTGCGGCTGAGGGGCGTCGGTCCGGTGCTGCGGGCCTGACGGTTCACCAAGGTAAGTGGGTGAACCCTCACTTACCCAGGTGAACTCCGCGAGGTAAGTGCGGCTTCGCCTTCCTACCTTGGTGAACCGCCACCACCTCAGCGCCCCACGTCGTCGGGGTCGGGAGCCTGGCGTGGCGTGAGTCCGATGGGCTTGGGCTCGGGTCCGCCGGGGCGCTGCTCCGGCGGTACGTCGCCCGCCGGCTTGTCGCGGCCGGTCGGCCGGGTGCCGTCGGTCCCGACCTGGCCGGGGCCGGTGTGCCCGACCCGCTCGCTGCTCACCCCCATCCCGCCGGCCGCCCCCTGGGGGCCGCCCGCGTTGGGATTGGAGTCGCGGATGCCGGTGTCGGGGTGCCCCGGCTCGTCCTCGACGAAGTCGTGCTCGCCGACGAGGTCGGGGTAGTCCTCCGACTCGGTCGGCTCGGGTCCATGCTCGCCGCTGGCGTCGCGCTCATCGCTCATGAGGGAGCGGTACCCGACCCGAGCCGCCGGGCAACCGGTCGTCAGAAGCCGAACGTGGTGTACGGCGGCGCGGAGCCGGCCGCGACGTGGCCCAGCACCGCGCGCTCGTGGGGGACGACGGGGTCGGGCAGCGACGTGAGCGGCCACCACGCGAGGTCGGCGACCTTGTGGGGCTCGCGGACGACCGGCTCACCCGTCCACGCCCACGCGGTGAAGAAGAAGTCGATCCGTTCGTCGATCGCGGCGGCGTGCTGAGTGCGCTGCATCGACGTCACGAACTCCAGCGCCACGTCGGTCACGCCGATCTCCTCGACGGCCTCGCGCCGGGCGGCGTCGACGGCGGTCTCGCCGCGCTCGACGTGCCCGGCCGCGGCGGCGGCCCAGTGACCGTCCATGTAGCCGGTGTGCTGCCGCAGCTGCAGCAGCACCTCGACGCCCCGATCGCCCTCGCGCAGGAGATAGACGTAGGCCGCAGGCACGACCACGAAGCGTCCGTGGCCGCCGCCGTCGGCCGTCAGGGGCGCAGCGTCAGTCGTGTTCAGGAGATGTCGTCGTTCTTGCCGTCGAGGCTGTCGAGGGCGTCCTTGGCCTTCTCGACACCGGACTCGATCTGGCTGTCGAACTTGCCACCGGTCTTGTCCTCGGCGAACGCGGCCGCCTTGTCGAGGCCCTCGGCCACCTTGTCGCCGTGGTCGTCGACCAGGTCGCCCAGCTTGTCCTTGGCGTCGTCCAGGAATCCCATGTCTGCCTCCGTCGGTCCGGCCGCCGGTCACTCGACGGCGCCGGATGGAACACTAGCGCCCGTGCCCAGCTCGGTGCCCAGTCCGGCGACCCGCCCCGTGGTCGTCGCTGTGGTGGGTGCCACGGCGGCGGGCAAGACGGGGTTGTCGCTGGACCTCGCGGAGCGCCTCGGCGGCGAGATCGTCAACACCGACGCGATGGCGGTCTATCGCGGCATGGACATCGGGACGGCCAAGGCCGGCGCCGCCGACCGGGCCCGCGTCCCACACCACCTGCTCGACCTGCTCGACGTCACCGAGCCGCTCACCGTGGCCGAGTTCCAGCTGCAGGCGCGCGCCACGATCGCCGATCTGCGCGGCCGTGGCCGCACCCCGGTCCTCGTCGGCGGGTCGGCCCTCTACACCCGCGCGGTCCTCGACCGCTTCGAGTTCCCGGGCACCGACCCCGCCGTACGCCGGCGCCTCGAGGACGAGCTCGCCACCGTCGGGGTGGCGGCCCTCTTTGAGCGGCTCTGCGCGACCGACCCTGCGGCGGCGGCCAACATCCGCCCCGACAACGGCCGCCGTATCGTCCGCGCCCTCGAGGTCGGTGAGATCACCGGCCGATCGTTCACGGCCACGCTCCCGTCGCTGGAGTACGCCGACCCGCTCACCGTCCAGATCGGGGTCGACATCGACCGCCCCACCCTCGACGAGCGGATCGAGCAACGGGTGGACGCCATGTTCGAGGCGGGTCTCGTCGACGAGGTGCGCCGGCTGCTCGACGCGGGGCTGGCCGAGGGTCGGACGGCCCGGGAGGCGATCGGCTACCGCCAGGTCGCCGCCCACCTCGCCGGGGAGCTGAGCCTGGCTGAGGCGCGCCTCCAGACGGTCCAGGCCACTCGCCGGTTCGCCCGCCGCCAGGAGTCATGGTTCCGCAAGGACCCGCGCATCGTCTGGGTCGCCTGGGACGACCCCGGCCGGGTCGATCGCGCCGTCGACGCCGTCCGGGCTGTCGGCACCGCCTGACATCCTGGACACCATGGCCACCGTCTTCTACACCGCGTGCAGTCTCGACGGGTTCATCGCCGACCCCGATGACGGGCTCGACTGGCTGTTCCGGCAGGACGTCGACCAGGAGGGTCCGATGAACTACGGCGCGTTCATCGCCGACGTCGGGGCCCTCGCCATGGGCGCGACGACCTATCAGTGGGTGCTCGACCACCTCGAGGCCGACGGTGAGGCCTGGCCCTACCCCCAGCCGACCTGGGTCTTCACCCACCGCACGTTCCCACCACCACCCGGCGACGTCCGCTTCACCCAGGCCGATGTTCGTGACGTCCACGCAGCCATGGTCGAGGCGGCCTCGGGCCGCGGCGTCTGGCTGGTCGGCGGCGGTGACCTGGTGGGTCAGTTCGCCGACGCGGGTCTGCTCGACGAGGTCTGGGTCCAGTTCGCGCCGGTCACCCTCGGGGCCGGCAAGCCACTCCTCCCGCGCCGGCTCGACCTCGCACTGCTCGAGGTCGACCGCAACCGCGACTTCTGCGTGACCCGCTACGCCGTGACACGATGACGGCGTGACCTATCCGTTCCTCAAGGGCCACGGCACCGAGAACGACTTCGTCCTGCTGCCCGACCATGACGGGGCGCTCCACGGCGAGCTCGCGCCCGAGCGGGTGCGCGCGCTCTGCGACCGCCGCGCCGGGATCGGCGGCGACGGCGTGATCCGGGTGATCCGGGTCGACGCGCCCCCCGCAGCGGCCGAGGCGGGCGAGACGGCGGCGGCGTGGTTCATGGACTACCGCAACGCCGACGGGTCGACCTCCGAGATGTGCGGCAACGGCATCCGCGTCCTCGCACGCCACCTGGTCGACACCGGCCTGGTCGGCGAGCGGGAGTTCACGATCGCCACGCGCGACGGCGACAAGCAGGTCCGCGTCGAGGGCGACCTGATCACCGTCGACCTCGGCCGGCCCGAGCTCCTCGGCGAGACCACCGTGGCGGTCGGCTACCGCTCCTGGGGGGCCCGCCGGGTCTCGACCGGCAACCCCCATGCGGTCGCCTTCGTCTCCAAGCTCGAGGACGCCGGCCCCCTCACCGAGGCCCCCACCGTCGACCCCCGGGTCTTCCCCGACGGGGCGAACGTCGAGTTCGTCGTACGGTGCGGAGAGCGTCATGTCGCCATGCGCGTCCACGAGCGCGGCTCGGGCGAGACCCGCTCGTGCGGCACAGGCGCGTGCGCCGTCATGGTCGCCGCGGCCGACGCCGACGGGGTGGGCCGCGGCTCCACCTATCGCGTCGACGTGCCGGGAGGCGAGCTCGCCGTGACCTGGACCGACGACGACCGGGTGCTGCTCACCGGGCCCGCCGTCATCGTGGCCGAGGGGCTCACCGACCTCTGAAGGCCGGCGGGATCGCCCGGTGGTGTCGAGACGGTCGCTGCGCGACCTCCTCAACCGCCGGGCGAGGTGTCGTGTGCATCTGCTGCGACCTCCTGAACCGCCGGGGAGAGGGCCCCTCCTATGCTGCGAGGCATGGACATCAGCGGAGCATCAGCCCTGGTCACCGGTGCGGCCTCCGGTATCGGCGCGGCCGTCGCGCGCGCCCTCGCCGAGCGCGGCGCAGCGGTCGTGGTCGCCGACCTCCAGGAGGACAAGGGTCGTGCGCTCGCCGAGGAGATCGGGGGATCGTTCGCCAGGGTCGACGTGACGCAGACCGACCAGATCCGCGGCGCCGTCGAGCACGCCGGCGAGCTCGGACCGCTGCGGGTCCTGGTCAACTCGGCCGGCATCGGCTGGGCCCAGCGCACCATCGGCCGCGACGGTGAGTTCGACTCCGCCCACGACCTCGGTGCGTTCGCCAAGGTGATCGCGATCAACCTCGTCGGAGCCTTCGACGCCATCCGACTGGCCGCGTCGGCGATGAGCCGCCTCGAGCCGACCGCGAGCGGGGAGCGGGGGGCCATCGTCAACATCGCCAGCGTGGCGGCGTTCGACGGCCAGATCGGGCAGGCGGCCTATGCCGCCTCCAAGGGCGGCCTCGTCGGCCTCACCCTGCCCGTCGCACGCGATCTCGCCGCCGCCGGGATCCGGCTCAACACCGTGGCGCCCGGGCTGATCGACACCCCGATCTATGACTTCGCCGAGGATCCCGAGGCCTTCAAGGCCAAGCTCGGCGAGAGCGTGCTCTTCCCGCGGCGCCTCGGCGACCCCGCCGAGCTCGCCTCGATGGTGGTCGAGTGCCTGACCAACTCCTATATGAACGCCGAGGTCGTCCGCGTCGACGGCGGCATCCGGATGCCCCCGAAGTAGGCGCGAGCCGACGTCCGCATCCCGCTCCCCGGGAGACTCCTCCTCAGCCCCCGGGCGTCCCCACTGGTGCGCCGGTTGCGGGGGTTAGTGACCGGTCTACCGGTCACTAACCCCCCACAAGGGCGCAGGAGTCGGGGCAACGGCGCCGCAGGAGTCGGGGCAACGGCGCCGCAGGAGTCGGGGCAACGGCGCCGCAGGAGTCGGGGGTACGGCGCGCGCCGGATCAGGCGCGGACCCGCGCGGAGGCCGGGTCATACATCGGCCGGAGCGAGACGTGGGCCGCGTGGCGGGTCCCGGCGACGTCGACCTCCCAGGTGCCCGACGCCAGCCAGTCGCCGGTGACGGGGTCGCCGCCGCCGTCGACGAAGGCCAGTCCGACGGCCGAGCCGAGGGTCCAGCCGTACGACGCGGCGCGGACGTAGCCGACCGGCACACCGGAGCGATAGACGATCTCGGCGTGATAGAGCAGCGGCTCCGGGTCGTCGAGCCGGAGCTGGACCAGGCGGCGCAGCGGGGCGCCGGCGGCGGCGTTGGCCTCCTTGCGGGCCACGAGTGCCGCCTTGCCGGTGAACTCCTTGTCCCAGTCGACGGCGAAGCCGAGGCCGACCTCGAGCGGGCAGTCGGTGTTGTCGATGTCGTGGCCGAAGTCGCGATAGGCCTTCTCCATGCGCAGCGACGCGAGCGCCTTGAGGCCGACCGGCCGGATCCCGTGGGCGGCGCCGGCGGCGAGGATCGCGTCATAGACCTCGAGGGCCCGGTCGGCGGGCACATAGAGCTCATAGCCCAGCTCGCCGAGATAGGTGATCCGGGCGCACAGCACGTCGACGCCGGCGACGGCGAGGCGGCGTACGGTCCGGAACGGGAACACCTCCGTCGCCAGGTCGGCGGGCGTCAGCGCCGACAGCACCTCGCGCGACAACGGGCCCTGGATGTTGAGCTGGGCGTGGTCGGTGGTCACGTCGGCGACCGTCACCTCCTCGCCGTCCCGGGCGGCGCGCAGGAGCAGGTCACGCATGGCGCCGTGGGCGGTGTCGGACGCGACGACGAAGAAGCCGCCCTCCTCGGTGAAGCTGACCGTGATGTCGGCCAGGATCCGGCCGTCGTCGTCGAGCACCTGGGTGTAGGTGATCTTGCCCCGCTCGGCGGTGACCGGGCCCGAGCACAGCCGCGCCAGCACCCGCTCGGCATCCGCGCCGCCGACCTCGAACTTGGCCATGAAGCTCATGTCCATGAGGCCGACGCCCTCGCGCACGGTGCGGTGCTCGGTCTCCCACTGCGCGAACCAGGGGGCCTTGCCCCAGGTCGGTTCCGCCACAGGCGTGGCGTCGGCACCGGCGAACCAGTCGGCGCCCTCCCACCCCGAGACCTCGCGGAGCAGCCCGCCGTGGGCGACCAGCCGGTCGTGGACGGGGGAGAGCAGCACGTTGCGGGCCGTGTGGAGCTGTTTGCCGGGCGTGTGAGCGGCATAGACCGTGCCGAGGATCTCGGTGGTGCGGGCAGCGCGGTAGTCGTCGTCGGCCTGGTAGGCCTGGAAGCGGCGTACGTCGAAGCCCGTGATGTCGACGTCGGGCCGCCCGGTGGTGATCCAGTGCGCCAGCACCCGGCCGAGACCGCCGGCCGACAGCACCCCGACGGAGTTCATGCCGGCGGCCATGAAGTAGCCGCGGATGCCGGGCGCCTCACCCACGGCCGGGGCCAGGTCGGGGGTGAAGGACTCGGGGCCACAGAAGAACGTCCGGACCCCCGCGTCGAGGGTCACCGGGACCCGGGCCATCGCGGTCTCGAGGAACGGCGTCATCCGGTCCCAGTCGGGCTGGAGCGTGCCGAAGGAGAAGTCGCGCGGGATGCCCCCGACGCTCCACGCCGCGGCGCGCGGCTCGAACAGGCCCACCATCATGCCGCCGCCCTCCTCGCGGTAGTAGCCGTAGGAGGCGGGGTCCTCGAAGATCGGCCCGTTGGGGTCGATCCCCTCGATGGTGTCGGTGATGAGGTAGTAGTGCTCGGCGGCCTGGTTGGGAACCACGAGCCCGCTGCGGGCGGCCAGCTCGCGGGCCCACATGCCGGTGCTGTTGAGGACGACGTCGCACTCGACGTCGCCGGCCGACGTACGGACGCCGACCACCTCGGCCACGGCCCCGCGCTGCCGGGTCAGCACGTCCTCGACGGCGACGCCCTCGACGACGCGGACGCCGAGCTGGCGCGCACCCTTGGCCAGCGACAGGGTGAGGTCGACCGGGTTGACCCGGCCGTCGCCGGGGACGTGGAAGCCGGCGACGAGGTCGTCGGTCCTGGCGAGGGGGAACAGCTCCGACATCTCACGGGGGGAGATCTCCTCGACCTCCAGGCCGAGGTGGCGCTGGAAGGCGGCGACCCGGCGGTATTCCTCCAGCCGGTCGGTGTCGGCCGCGGCCTCGATCAGGCCGACCGGCCGGAAGCCCGTCGACTGGCCCGTCTCGGCCTCCAGCCGGGCATAGAGCTCGCGGGAGTAGAGCCGGATGCCGGTGTTGGTCTCCGAGGTCGAGCCGAAGCAGGTCATCAGCCCGGCCGCGTGCCAGGTGGTCCCGGACGTCAGCCGGTCGCGCTCCAGCAGCAGCACGTCGGTCCAGCCGGCATGGGCCAGGTGGTAGGCGACCGAGGCGCCGATCACCCCTCCTCCGATGATGACGACGCGGGCACGGCTGGGCAGGGTCACGGTCACCCGCTCAACCTACTGCCGGGCTCGGGTGGCCCGGCTAGCGGCGTGCCCGCAGCGCAGCCGCGAACGACGGCACGAGCGGCAGGTCCGGGAACAGCGCCGCCTGATAGGCGTGATAGACGTCGGGCTTGCCCGGCCAGACCGTGGCCGAGGGGCGGTTGGCGGTGTCGAGCTCGTGGTGCCACGAGCCGCGCTCGTGGTCGACGAGGTGGCGGTCGGCATAGGCCCACCACCGCGCTGCGTCGTCGGCGTAGCGCTGCTCGCCGGTGACACGCTCGAGGGCGGAGGCCGCGGCGGCTGCCTCGGCCACCACCCAGTGCATGCGCTCGTGTACGACGGGGGTCCCGCGCCAGTCGGTCGTGTAGACGAAGCCGTCGGCGCCGTCGACGGCCCACCCGTCGGCCACCGCGCGGTCATAGAGCGCCGCCGCCGCGTCGGCGAGCCCTGCGTCGACCTGGACCATCAGCCGTGCCCACTCCAGGCCGTGGCCGATGGTGGCGCCGAAGGGTCGGAACGGGTCGGCCGGCCGGTCGCGGTTGAAGTCGGGCAGCGGCGACCACGTCGGGTCGAAGTGCTCGGGGATCCGCCAGTCGTTGCCGGCGGCCCAGGCGGCCACCCGCCGCGCCATCCGGCCGGCCCGCTCATGCCAGACCGGGTCACCCGTCGCATCACCGGCGGCGAGGAAGGCCTCGACGGTGTGCATGACGGCGTTGACGCCGCGATAGGCCTCGAGGGCCTGCCACGAGCGATCCCACGTCTCGACCACCAGGCCCTCGGCCTCGTCCCAGAAGTGCTCGTCGTGGACCCGGAGCGCGTCGGCGAGCAGCGCGCGGGCCCCGTCGATGGCGGCGACCGTCGCCGACGACGCGGCCAGGACGACGAACGCGTGGGCATAGGCCGCCTTGGCGTCGTCGACCACTCCGGTGGACCCGACAGCCGAGAACCACCCGCCGTACTCGGCGTCCGCCAGCGGGCCGGTGAGGGACCGCACGCCGTGCTCGGCGAGGTCACGCAGCGCGTCGGCGCCGGGACCTCCGGGGGCGGCCGGCTCGTCGGCCAGCACCCCCAGGCACGCCACGTGCGTCATCCGGCAGGAGATCCACAGCTCCACGTCACGGGTCGGGTCGAGGGAGCCCGCCGCGTCGAGCCAGCCGAAGCCGAGCGGATGCCGGGCGGCCGTCATGAAGCGGAGCAGGTCGGCGCGCTGCCCTCGGCGATAGGCCCCGTCCCCGGGGCTGCTGGGAACCACCACACCGCCAACCTACGCCGGGGGAGCCGCACCCCGGACCGCGATATCGGTTCGCCCGGTGCGGCCCGGGCACCTACGCTGGACGACGATGACGAACCGACCGCACTTCTCACTCGAGGACGAGCTCGAGGCCACCGCCGACTGGGACGACGACGAGGACTCCTGGGAGAGCGGCTATGCCGACGAGCCCGACCCGGAGCTTGACGACCCGGAGCTCACGACCGGTGAGCAGGACCTGGCCGAGCGCTATGCGCTGCGCCGGGTGGCCGGCCTGTCCACCGAGCTCCACGACATCACCGAGGTCGAGTACCGTCAGCTCCGTCTCGAGCGCGTCGTCCTCGTGGGTGTGTGGACCGGCGGGACCATCGAGGACGCCGAGAACTCCATGGCCGAGCTCGCCCTGCTGGCCGAGACCGCCGGATCCGAGGTGCTCGACGCGATCTATCAGCGCCGCAGCAGCCCCGACCCGGCGACCTATATCGGTCGCGGCAAGGTCGAGGGCCTCGGCGAGATCGTGGCGGCCTCGGGCGCCGACACCGTCATCTGCGACGGCGAGCTGGCGCCGAGCCAGCTGCGCAACCTGGAGGACCGGCTCAAGGTCAAGGTCGTCGACCGGACCGCGCTGATCCTCGACATCTTCGCCCAGCACGCCAAGTCCAAGGAGGGGCAGGCCCAGGTCGAGCTGGCCCAGCTCAACTACCTCAAGCAGCGGCTGCGCGGCTGGGGTGGCAACCTCTCCCGCCAGGTCGGCGGCCGGGCCGGGGCCGGCGGCGTCGGCATCGGTGGTCGCGGCCCCGGTGAGACCAAGATCGAGACCGACCGTCGGCGGATCAACTCGCGGATCGCCAAGCTGCGCCGCGAGCTCGCCGAGATGAAGGGCACCCGCGAGTCCAAGCGTCAGGAGCGGAAGCGTCACCAGGTCCCCAGCGTCGCGATCGCGGGCTACACCAACGCCGGCAAGTCCTCGCTGCTCAACCGGCTCACCGACGCCGGCGTCCTCATCGAGGACGCGTTGTTCGCGACGCTCGACCCGACCACCCGTCGTACGACGACCGGCGACGGCCGCATCTATACCGTCACCGACACCGTCGGCTTCGTGCGCCACCTGCCCCACCAGCTCGTGGAGGCCTTCCGCTCCACGCTGGAGGAGGTGGCCGACGCCGACCTGATCGTGCACGTCGTCGACGGCTCGCACCCCGACCCCGAGGGCCAGATCACCGCCGTCCGCGAGGTGTTCGCCGAGATCGGCGCCGACGGCGTCCCCGAGCTCGTCGTCATCAACAAGGCCGACGCCGCCGACCCGATGGTGGTGGCCCGGCTCAAGCAGCGCGAGCCGCACTCGGTGGTGGTGTCGGCACGCACCGGTGCGGGCATCGACGACCTGCTGCGCACCGTCGAGGCCGAGCTGCCGCGACCCGGCGTGGAGTTCTCGGCGCTGCTGCCCTACGAGCGCGGCGACCTGCTCAACAAGGTGCACCAGAACGCCGACATCGAGTCGCTGGAACACACCGGCGACGGCACGCTCGTGCGGGGCCGCGCCCATGCCGACCTCGCGGGCGAGCTGGCGCCGTACGCCGTCTGACGACCGTCGCGCGCCCGCGCGACGGGTCGGGTTTTTACCTTCGTTCTTTCCCATTCGTCTGCGGCAGCGCGGATCCCACACCTACGTTTCGGTGAGAGAGCCGCTCGGCACCCCGCCGCTGCGGCAGCCACGCCGAACGGATCGGGGGTGAGTGCATGAAGTCGGTCATCGGCGGCACCACCAACCGTCAGGTCGCGTTCGTCGGACCCTTCGGCGTCGGCAAGACCACCGCTGTGTGCACCGTGTCGGACTCCTCGGTCGCGACGACCGACGTGGCCAGCACGGCCATGATGCTGCGCGGAGGCCGGCATCTGAAGGCGACCACCACCGTCGGTCTCGAGATCGGCCAGTGGTCCGCCCCCGACGGGAGCCGGGTGTCCATCGTGGGCACGCCCGGCCAGGAGCGCTTCGACGTCGTCCGCAAGTCGGCGATGCCGCGCAGCAGCGGTGTGGTCATCTGGCTCTACAGCCATCACGAGCACGCCCTCCTCGACACCGAGCTGTGGCTGGAGTTCATCGCCAACGAGGTGCCGACCCACAAGCTGACCGTCGTCCTGACCAGGTTCGAGCACGCGCAGGTCCCGCTGGAGGAGTTCCGCTCGGTCATCGACCGGCAAGATGCTCAGATCCCGCTCCTGACGGCCGATCCTCGGGAGAAGGAAGACGTTGATCGCGTCCTGCGGACGGCCCTCCGGGTCCCCGCGGTCGTGGAGGGAGTCGGGTGATGGCCGGACTGCCTGCACCGATCGACGGCTTTGACGACGAGCATGTCGCGGAGGTGCTTCCCTTGCACCGAGAGCCCGATGCCAGCCTCGAGGCCAATGGCACCGAGATGGACAGCGACATCGCCGCGGACTGGAACCTGTGGTCCGAGCAGATCGGCCGGGCCCTGCTCCCGATCCTGCGCAGCGTCGTCGAGTCGACCCCGACCGTCACCTCGGCCATGATCGGCACCGCCGACGGCTTCAACCTCTGCTCCCTCGGCCTCGACGAGCACGACGTCACCCGCGTCTCCGCGATGACCAGTTCGCTGCTCTCCCTCGCCGACGCGGTCACCGACGTCGTCGACAAGGCCGACGAACACCCCCTCGACCTGGTCAGCCTCGCGCACGGGTCCTATGCGACCGTCGTGCTCACCGTGCGCCACCTCATCGTCGGCCAGCTCCTCATCTGGCTCACCGGCGACGCCTCGATGAAGACCCTCATCGAGAGCCAGGCCCTCGACGTCGCCACGTCGGTCCGCATGCTGCTCGGGGACGACTGAGGTCTGCCAGTTTCACCGGCGCGCCGGTGAAACCAGCACTTCTCGACCGAAACTTCGGCCGAGAAGTGACAACTTCACCGGCTAGCCGGTGAAACCGACGCGCCGCCGAGAGCGCCCTACTTGGCTGCCAGCCCTCGTCGGTCCCGGCGAGCCGCTGGGCCAGCCAGATGGGGACGATCGAGAGCAGGATCAGGGCGGCGGCGACGACGTTGACGACCGGGGCCTGGTTGGGGCGGAACAGGTTGGACAGGATCCAGATCGGGAGCGTCTCGATGCCCTGGCCGGCGGTGAACGTCGTCACGATGATCTCGTCGAAGCTCAGTGCGAAGGACAGCAGACCACCGGCCAACAGCGCCGAGCGCAGCATGGGCAGCGTCACCAGGCGGAACGTCGTGAACCAGCCGGCGCCGAGGTCGGCGGAGGCCTCCTCGAGCGAGCCGCCCATCCGGCGCAGTCGCGCGATGGCGTTGTTGAAGATCGTCACGATGCAGAACGTCGCGTGGGAGATGACCAGCGTCAGGAAACCGAGCTGGATCCCGAGCATCGTCAAGAACGCGTTGGCGAGCGCGATACCGGTGACCACGCCGGGCAGCGAGATCGGCAAGATGATGAGCAGCGAGATGACGTCGCGCCCGAAGAAGCGGTAGCGGCTCAGCGCGAGCGCCGCCATCGTGCCGAGGACCAGCGCGATCGCCGTCGCGATGAGCGCCACCTCGACGGAGACGGCGACGGCCGAGCGGGCCCCCTCCGACCGCCACGCGACGGACCACCACTTCGTGGTCAGCCCGGTCGGCGGCCAGGCGAAGGTCTGGGACTTGTTGAACGAGTTGAGCAGGACCAGCCCCAGCGGGCCATAGATGAACGCCAGGGTCAGCAGCGTCAGGGCCCCGAGGACCCACCGCGCCGGCTTCGAGAGGTTCACAGGTTCTCCAGAGCTCCCGTCCGTCGTACGGCGGTCAGGTAGGCCAGCATGATCACGACCGGGATGGTCGAGACCGCGGCGGCGAACGGGAGGTTGTTGCCGGTCAGGAAGCTGTCATAGACGACGTTGCCGAGCATCTGGTTGGCCCCACCGACGATCTTGACCGCTATGTAGTCGCCGAGCGTCAACGAGAAGGTGAAGATCGAACCGGCCACGAAGGCCGGGAAGAGCACCGGCAGGACCACGCGCCGCAGCGTCATGCCCGCGCCGGCGCCGAGGTCGGCCGACGCCTCGAGCAGTGAATCGGGCAGCCGCTCGAGGCCGGCGTACATCGGCAGGATCATGTAGGGCAGCCACAGGTAGGCCAGCGTCACGACGGTGGCCAGCAGGCCATAGCCGGGCGTGTCGAGCCCGAACGGGTGGGCCAGCCACGCCACCGGACCGGACGAGGAGAACATGCCGCGCCAGGCATAGGCCTTGACGAGGTAGGAGGCCCACAGGGGCGTGATCGCGAGGATGACCAGGATCCGGCGCATGCGCGGGGAGGCCACCTTGGCGATGTAGAGCGCGATCGGGAAGGCGAGCACCGCGTCGATCACCGTGACCGAGACGGCGGTGAGCAGGGTGCGGAAGGTGATGGTGCGATAGACCTCGACGGTGAACAGCTCGCGGTAGTTGTCGAGGTTCCAGATCCGGGCGACGCCCTGGCCGAACGGCCCGGTGGTCCACAGCGACGTGATGAACAGCGCCGCGAGCGAGCCGAGGTACAACACCCCCAGCCACAGCAGGGGTGGGCCGATCAGCCCGGCCAGGCCGAGCCTGGAGCCGAGTCGCGATCGGCCGCCCCGGGTCTGAGGCGGTGGCTGGGGGTGTCGTCCGTCGGTCAAAGGGTCAGCCCTTGATCTCGGTCCAGGCGGTCTGCCAGTCCTGATAGGTCGTGCACTTCACGTCGGTACGACCGTCCAGGCACTGCTCGATCGGCGTGGTCCAGTACCAGATCTGGTCGGAGTACGCCGCGTCCCCGGCGTGGTACTGGTCGCAGAAGCCCTCGGTGGCGACGTCACAGGCCTTGGCGTTGGCGGGAGCCTCACCGAACCACTCGGCCACGGCGTCGTTGGCCTCGGGGCTGATGATGTGGTTCATCCACGCGTAGGCGCAGTTGGGGTGCTCGGTCTTGGAGCTGATCATCCAGGTGTCGGACCAGCCGGTCGCGCCCTCGGTCGGCAGGATCGCCTCGACCGGGACCTTCTCGGACTGGGCGAGGTTGACGATGACCTGCCACGAGGTGCCGATCACGGAGTCGCCGTTGCTGAAGGACTGGATCTGCTTGAGGTAGTCCGACCAGTACTCACCGACGTTCTCGCGCTGCGCCTTGAGCAGATCGACGGCCGCGGCCAGCTGCTTCTCGTCGAGCGCGTAGGGGTTCTTGATGCCGAGGTCGGGCTGGGTCTTCATCAGATAGAGCGCGGCGTCAGCGATATAGATCGGCGAGTCATAGGACGTCACCTTGCCGGCGTACTGGCTCGCGTCGTCGAAGACGGCGCTCCAGCTGGTCGGCGCCGGCGAGACCTTGTCGGTGCGGTACATCAGCAGGTTGGCACCCCAGCCGTGGGGGATGCCGTACATCTGGCCGTCGACGGAGTTCCAGTCGCGGTTCTTGAGGAAGTCGAAGACGTCGGCGTAGTTGGGGACCAGGTCGGTGTTGACCGGGGCCACCGCGCCGCTCGCGATGAGGCGCAGCGAGGCGTCACCGGAGGCGGAGACCACGTCGTACTGGCCGGAGTTCATCAGGTTGACGGCCTCGTCGGAGGTGCCGAACACCTTGACGTCGACCTGGCAGCCGGTCTCCTTCTCGAACGGCGTCACCCAGTCGACGCTCGGGTCGGTGGAGCCGTCCTCGGCATAGCCCGGCCAGGCGAGCACCGACAGGGTGCCCTCGTTGTCGCCGAGCTCGGTGGCCATCGGGACGTCGGGCGGGGTGAAACCGCCGCCGCCGGCCTCGCCGGTGTCACCCCCGGTGTCGCCGCCGGAGGACGTGCCGCAGGCCGCCAGGGCCATCAGCAGCACGACACTGCCCGCAGCGACGCGGGTCCGTCGCATGGTTCTCATGGTGTCTCCTTCGATGAGGTCGGCCGTGTCGCCGTGGTGCTTCCCGAGGTCAGGGTGATGAGGTGCTCCTCGGCCCAGCCGAGGTCGACCCGCTGCCCGCTGTGGGAGAGGGCCTGGTCGGCGGAGCCGTGGAGGTTCTGGCGCAGGACGGTGAGCGTGCCACCCGAGTCGAGCGCGACGTGGAAGTGGGTGACCGAGCCGAGGTAGGCGACCGAGTCGACCGTCCCGCTGGCGCGGACGGGTTCGGTCAGCTCGCCGGCGGCGGCGAAGTGGATCTTCTCGGGCCGGATGCTGAACGTGCCGGGCCGGCCGAGGATGGTCTCCGCGGCGCTGCCGGTGATCAGGTTGGAGGTGCCGACGAAGCCGGCGACGAAGTCGGAGGCGGGGTGCTCGTAGAGCTCAGCAGGGGCCGCGACCTGCTCGATGTGGCCCTCGTTGAACACCGCGATCCGGTCGCTCATCGTGAGCGCCTCTTCCTGGTCGTGGGTCACGAAGACGAACGTGATCCCGACGTCGCGCTGGATCTGCTTGAGCTCGATCTGCATCTCGCGGCGCAGCTTGAGGTCCAGGGCGCCGAGCGGCTCGTCGAGCAGCAGCACCTTGGGGTGGTTGACCAGCGCGCGGGCGAGCGCGACCCGCTGCCGCTGACCGCCGGAGAGCTGGGCCGGCTTGCGGTCGCCATAGCCGCTGAGCCGGACGGTCTCGAGGGCGGCCAGGGCCCGCTCGCGACGCTCGGCCTTGGCGACCTTCTTGACCCGCAGGCCGTATTCGACGTTGGTGAGGACGTCCATGTGAGGGAACAGGGCGTAGTCCTGGAACACGGTGTTGACGTCGCGTTGGTTGGGCGGCTGGCCGGTCACGTCGCGGTCACCCAGCAGGATGCGCCCCGAGGTCGGCTCCTCGAAGCCGGCGACCATGCGAAGCACCGTGGTCTTGCCCGATCCGGAGGGCCCGAGCATCGAGAAGAACTCGCCGTCCTCGATGGTGAGGTCGATGCCGTCGACGGCGCGCACCTCACCGAAGTGCTTGGTGATGCCCTCGAGTCGGATCGCGGGGGCGGGGGAGTCCATGCGGAGGCGGCTCCTTCGAGATGAGAAGTGTGGTGCACCTTAAGACACGCGGAATCGGCAAGACAACCGCGACTCGGCTGCTGAAACCGAACAGAAACCTTGCAGAAACGAGATAGGCCCCTCAAACGAGACAGGCCCGGCACCACGGTGCCGAGCCTGTCCCGATGGGGTTGGGAATCAGGTCACGAGGTCGGCCACGGCATCGGCGTTCTCCTCCGAGCGGCGTACGGCGCCCACAACCGCGCCGACGACGAAGACGATGAACGGCGACAGCACGAGCGTCCAGCCGAACGTCGACAGCCCGAAGGTCTGCGTCGTCGGGTCGACGCCCTCGGCGGTGGTGCCGGCCAGCAGGCCGAAGCGCGCCATCACCAGATAGGCCCCGACCGCCAGGCCGATGATCGAGATGATCGGCGCGATCATGGTGTTCCAGGCTTTGCCGCCCCCGATCTTGCGGAAGTGGGCGATCACGGCCACGGACACGAGGATCTCGACCAGCACGATGGCGAGCACGGCGACTGCGCTGAACCAGAGGAACATCGATGCGATCGGGTCCTTGCCGGTCGCGGCGAACCAGGCGATGACGGCACCGGTGACCGTCGACGTGGCGAGCGCGCCGACCAGCGGGGCGCCCCGGCCGTTGACGTGATCGAGCGCCTTGGGCAGCACTCCAGCCCTGCCGAGGGAGAAGAAGTAGCGCGCCGCGCTGTTCTGGAAGGCGAGCAGGCCAGCGAAGAGGCTGCTCAGCACCAGCCAGCTCATGGTGGTGGACAGCCAGCCGCCGACGTACTGCTCAGCCACGCCGAAGATCACCGCGGCCGGGTCCGCGAGGCCGCCGGACTGCTCGGCGACCTTGTCGACGACGCTGTTGGTCCCGACGCCGCTCACCACGGCCCACGAGGTGAGGGCGAACAGGATCGCGATGAGCGTGACGGCGGTGTAGGTCGCGATCGGCACGGCCCGCTTGGGGTTCTTGGTCTCCTCGGCATAGATGGCGGTGGCCTCGAAGCCGATGTAGGAGGCGAACGCGAAGGCCAGCGCGATGCCGGCCGACCCGGTGAAGCCGCCGGTGAAGATGTTGCCGGGCGAGAACGAGGCGCCGAGCGAGAGGCCGTCGGGGCCACCGCCCTGGGCGATGACGGCGACCGCCATCAGCGTCAGGGAGGCCACCTCGAGGAGCATCAGGACGCCGAGGACCTTGGCGCCGACGTCGACCTGGAGAATCGACAGGATCGTCACAACGGCCCAGGCGATCAGGCACCAGGCCCACCAGCTGAGGTTGGTTCCGAGCTTCTCGTTGAGCTGGAAGGAGGCCAGGCCACCGAAGAAGCCGAAGACGGCCAGCTGGATCGTCAGATAGGCGAACAGCGACACGAACGCCGAGCCGACGCCCGGGACGATGCCCAGGCCGCGTCCGACATAGGCGAAGAACGCGCCCGCGTTGCTGACCTGGCTGCTCATCGCCGCATAGCCGACGCTGAAGATGAGCAGGATGAGGCCGACGGCGAGGTAGGCGCCGGGGGCGGCGGCCCCGTTGCCGAGGACGATGGCGACCGGAACGGCACCGGTCATGCCGACCAGGGGCGCCGCGGCGGCGACCACGAAGAAGACGACGCCGGCGATGCCGAGCTTGTTGGCCGCCAGGTTCTCACCGGGCAGGATCTCGTGGTGTTCGTGCGGGTTCGGGGGCAGGTTCTGGGTGCTGGACTCAGAGTTCGACATGCAGGTCTCCGGGGTCGGGGGACGGGCAACGGGTCCGGTCACCGAGCACCGCACCCCTCAGCGACCCCACCCTGTGCGCCAGGTCACAGTGGAGGCCGTTTGGCCCCGTACGATAGGGGTCGAAGTCAGGGTTGCCAAGCCTAGGAACTGGTTCGTGGACGTTTCTTGACCCTGGCAAGCCTCGCCAATACGTTTGGCCCCTAACGAACGCCCCTGACGCAGGTTGCCCAGATCGTCCCCGCGAAGGAGCCCGATGACGGAGCAGAGCCCCGCCACGCCCTCGACCCCCCTGCCTTCGACCGCGGTGGTCGAGGGTGTCACCGTCGATGTGCGCCACTGGATCGGTGGTGAGCGCGTCTCGTCGGCCACCACGTTCGCCGACATCTCGCCGATCGACGAGACCGAGATCGCCCAGGTGCACGCCGCCGGCGCCGAGGAGGTCGACCGTGCCGTCGCCGCGGCGCGGGCGGCGTTCCCCGCCTGGGCCGCGCTCCCCGTGGCCGAGCGGTCGGCGATCCTGCGCCGCGTCGCCGAGGGCGTCGAGGCCCGCATCGAGGACCTGTCGCTCGTCGAGACCCGTGACAACGGTTCGCTGATCCGCTCCCACCGCCGCGGCGTCATGCCGCGCGTGGCGATGAACTTCCGCTTCTTCGCCGACTATGCCGAGCACCAGCTCGGCCACCCGGACATGGAGGTGCCCGGCCGCGGCCATCGCGAGCGGGTCACCTATGACCCGGCCGGCGTCGTCGCCATCATCACCCCCTGGAACGCCCCGCTGATGCTGGCGACCTGGCGGATCGGTCCCGCGCTGGCGGCGGGCAACACCGTGGTCCTCAAGCCGCCGGAGTGGGCGCCACTGACCGCAAGCCTGCTGGCCGACATCATGCAGGAGGCCGGCGTACCCGCCGGCGTCTTCAACGTCGTCCAGGGCACCGGCCGCGACGCCGGTGCCCCGCTGACCGCCCACCCCGGCATCAACCGACTCGCGTTCACGGGCTCGGTGCCGACCGCCGGCGTGATCGCCGCAGCGGCGGCGCCCAACATCGTGCCGCTCTCCTTCGAGCTCGGGGGCAAGTCGCCGCTGGTGGTCTTTGCCGACGCCGACCTCGACCTCGCCGTGGAGCTTGCCGTCGAGCAGTTCGACAACGCCGGGCAGGTCTGCCTCAAGGCCGCGCGGATGCTCGTGGAGTCCTCGATCGCCGAGGAGTTCACCGAGCGCGTGGTGGCCAAGGCAGCCGAGCTGACGCAGGGCGACCCGCGGGAGGAGGCGACCGATGTCTCCGCGCTGATCTCCCGGCCGCACTTCGACAAGATGGTCGCGATGGTCGACCGGGCGGTCGCGGACGGGGCCCGGGTGCTGCTCGGCGGTGGGCCCAACGACGACCTCGGCGGGCTCTATATGCGGCCCACGATCCTCGCCGGTGCCGAGCCCGGCTCGGAGATCCTGACCGAGGAGGTCTTCGGCCCGGTCATCACCCTCGAGACCTTCGAGACCGAGGACGAGGCCGTCGCGATGGCCAACGACACCAGGTTCGGTCTGGCCGCGACGCTCGTGACGGGCGACGCCGACCGGGCCGAGCGCGTGTCAAACCTGCTCGACGCGGGCACCGTCTGGGTCAACTGCTTCTTCGTGCGCGACCTCGGGGCGCCGTTCGGCGGCAACGGCCAGTCGGGCATCGGCCGCGAGGGCGGCGTCTGGTCCTTCGATTTCTACACGAACATCAAGAACTCGGTCTTCGCGCCGGGTGGCTGGAGGGAATGACATGGGTGAAGTCGTAGGCGCCGGGATCCTGGCGCACGTGCCGACGATCATGCTGCCGGAGAGCACCCGCAAGGAGCTCAACAAGGGCAGCGACTTCAGCCTCGGGCCGGCGCTCGAGGTGCTGCGTCGCGAGGTCTTCGAGACCCTCGACTACGACACCGTGGTCGTGCTGGACTCCCACTGGTTCACCACGGTCGAGTTCGTCATCACCGCGCAGGACCGACGGGCGGGGCTGTTCACCGCCGAGGAGCTTCCGCGCGGCATGTGCCGGATCCCCTACGACTGGCGCGGCGACCCCGAGCTCGCCTGGGCCATGGATCGAGTGGCACCGCAGCACTCGACCTGGATCACCGCGATCGACGACCCGTTCCTGCCGATGTACTACCCGTCGCTGAACATGTGGAAGTTCCTCGGCGAGGGCCTCGACAAGCGCTGGATCTCGATGTCGGTCGCCCAGACGGGCGAGACCGAGGACTTCCTGCGCGTCGGCCGTGCCATCGGACAGGCCATCGCCGAGACCGACCGCAAGGTGCTCCTGATCGCCTCGGGCGCGCTGTCCCACACCTTCTGGAAGCTGCGCCAGCTGCGCGACCACGAGGCCGCCGGCACCGAGCACATCTTCACCCAGGAGGCCTACCGGGCCGACCTGGAGCGGATCGAGTGGTTCAAGGCCGGTGACCACAAGCGGGTGCTCGACACCATGCCGGAGTTCATGCGCTACCGGCCCGAGGCGATGTTCGCCCACTACCTGATGATGGCCGGCGCGCTCGGCGAGCAGGACCTCACCGCGACGGGGCGCCAGTACGGCGACTACGAGAACTCCATCGGCACCGGGCAGGTGCACCTGTGGTTCGATCGCCCCGAGGGCGGCTTCCCGCGCCCGCACGCCACCCCCGAAGACCCGGAGTACACCCGCCAGATGGGCAGCGCCGGCGCCGACGTGCCCGCCGCCGGCTGAGAGAGGACCTCGATGACCCTGCGTGAGACCCGCCGCATCCTGCTCGACGGCAACGCCGTCGACGTCGTACGGCGGGGGGACACCCTGGTGGCGGGGGACGGCCGTGAGGTGGCCATCGCCGACGCGACCCACCTGCCACCGGTGACACCCTCGAAGATCGTCTGCGTCCACCTCAACTACATCTCGCGGGTCAAGGAGCTGATGACGGCGCTGCCCAAGGCGCCGACCTACTTCCACAAGCCCGTGTCCGCGCTCAACGCCCACGAGTCGGCCGTCGTACGCCCCGAGCGCTGCAACTGGCTCAACTATGAGGGCGAGATCGCCATCGTGATCGGCCGCACGTGCCGCAACGTGTCGCCCGCGGAGGCCGGCGACTACATCCGCGGCTACACCGTGGCCAACGACTATGGCCTCCACGACTTCCGCGACACCGACTCCGGGTCGATGCTGCGGGTCAAGGGCGCCGACACGCTGTGCCCCGTGGGCCCAGGCGTCGTCGAGGGCTGGGACTTCCGCGGCAAGCAGATCCGCACCCTCGTCAACGGGGAGGTCCGGCAGGACGGCAACACCGACGAGATGGAGTGGGACATGCACTATCTCGTCGCCGACATCGCGCGCACCATCACCCTCCAGCCCGGCGACCTGCTGCTCTCAGGGACGCCGGCGATCTCGCGGACGGTCTATCCCGGTGACGTCGTCGAGGTCGAGGTCGAGGGGCTCGGCACGCTCCGCAACCACATCGTGTCGGGACCGACCCCGATCCGCGATGATGTGGGGGCGCAGCCGACGGAGTCCGAAGAGGTCCTCTCCACCGCCCAAGGTGGGGACTGGGAGTTCCGCGGCATCCGCAAGCCCCTGCCCCCTCAGCCCTGAGCCACGAAGGTCCCCGATGCCCGACTCCACGGCCGCCGAGCGGCCGCTGATCGCGATCCCCTCACGCTTCTCCGAGAGCGCGTCCGCGTTGCGCTACCGAGCCATGGTGGCCTCGCGCAACCTCATCGAGGCCGTCTATGCGGCCGGCGGTGAGCCGCTGCTCGTCCACCCGGTGGCGCCGGGCGGCGTGGTGTCTGATGACGAGGTGGCCGCTCGGCTGCGTTGGGTCGACGGCGTCCTCCTTCCCGGTGGCGGCGACATGGCCGCCCACTGGGCGGGCCAGCCCGACCACGCCTCGCTCTATGACGTCGACGACGAGCAGGATGCTTTCGACCTCGCGGCCGCCCGGGTGGCGCTCGCGGCCGGCGTACCCCTGCTGTCGATCTGCCGCGGCACCCAGGTCGTCAACGTCGCCCGGGGCGGCACCCTCGTGCAGGACATGGACGAGCACGCCGGCGAGATCAGTCACCACCGCAACCATGTCCACCACGTGACCGTCGACCAGGGCACCGCGGCCGGCGCGATCGTGGGCGACGCGGTGGAGGTCTCGTGCTACCACCACCAGTGCCTGGCTGAGCTCGGCGACGGCCTCGTGGTGACCGCCCGCTCCGAGGAGGGCGTCATCGAGGCCGTGGAGCTCCCCTCGTCGCCCGGCTGGTACCTCGGCGTCCAGTGGCACCCCGAGGACACCTGGCAGACCGAGCCCAAGCAGCTCGCCGTACTCCAGGCCTTCATCGCGGCGGCGCGCGCCGGGCGGTGAGGCCGCGCTGTCGGTGACGGTTCACCAAGGTAGGACGGTGAACCCTCACTTACCTCGGTGAACTCCGCACGGTAAGTGAGGGTTCGCCCGCTTACCTTGGTGAACCAGCACCACCCAGAGTCCTGCGGGCGCGGCTGCTCTGGACCGGTGTTCGACGGGGCGCCGAGCCGGGTCTACGGTTTCGCCATGTCGCTGTACCCGCCGAAGCCGCAGCCGGGTGACGCCGTCGCCGTGCTGTCGCCGGGTGCCGCGCTGCCGGAGGTGTTCCCAGCGCCCTACGAGCTGGGGCTGCGCCGGCTCCAGCGTGACTTCGCGCTGAGACCGGTCGAATACCCCACCACGCGGCGCTGGTCGAGCCCGCAGGCGCGCGCCGACGACGTGATGGCGGCGTTCGCGGACCCCGAGATCAAGGCGATCGTGACGAGCATCGGGGGGAGCGACCAGCTCAAGATCCTGCGCTACCTCGACCCTCAGGTGATCCTCGACAATCCCAAGCCGTTCTTCGGCACCAGCGACAACACCAACCTCCACCACTTCCTGTTCAACCTCGGGCTGGTGTCCTACTACGGCGGCACCGTGATGACCATGCTCGGTCGCCCCGGCGGCATCAACGACCACAGCGCCTATGCGTTCACGATGGCGATGTTCACCTCGGAGTGGTACGAGCTGCGGCCCGCGGACGCCTACACCGACATGGAGCGCGACTGGTCCGACCCGACCTGGGCCGAGCAGCCGCCCGAGATGTTGCCCGGCACCGGCTGGGCCTGGCACGGGCCACGCACGCCGGTCGAGGGACGGCTGTGGGGTGGGCAGCTCGAGATCGTCGACTTCCAGCTGCGCACCAACCGCTACCTCCTGCCGGAGGAGGAGTACGACGGCGCCGTGCTGTTCCTCGAGACCAGCGAGGAGATGCCCTCCTCGGAATACGTGTGGCGCTCGCTGATGTGCCTCGCCGAACGGGACCTGCTCCAGCGGTTCTCCGCGCTGGTGATGGGCCGGCCCAAGGGGTGGTCGCTGGACCGTCGCCACTCGCCCGTACGCCGCCGCGCCTATGTCGAGGCCCAGCACGAGGCCGTGCTCGAGATCTATCGCGAGTACAAGATCGACGTGCCGATCGTCTTCGACGTCGACCTCGGCCACACCGACCCGCAGATCGTGGTGCCCCACGGGGGCCTGGTGCGCATCGACCCCGAACAGCGGTCGATCTCCGTGCGCTACTGACGGCCCGGGGCGCCGTCAGGTCGGGGTCACTGGCGCCGGGTCAGGACGCCTCGGGGCCGCGCTCGCCCTCACCGGTGGTCACGATGTGGCGCAGCGTCCGGGTGAGCGCCTCGACCTCGGGGGTGGGGAGCCCGGCGACCAGCTCGGCCTCGGCGAGGTTGAACTGCGGGTAGAGCTCGGTCATCAGCTCGCGCCCCGCCGGCGTCAGCGTGAGCTCGACCAGCCGTCGATCGACGGTGCTGTGCACCCGCATCACCAGCCCACGATTGACCAAGGTGTCGGTGACCCCGGTCAGGGTCGCCTTGGAGATGCCGACGTTCTCGGCGACGTACCTGGTCTGCATGGTGTCCCAGATCCACAGCAGCCACAGCACCAGGAACCCGGTCCAGGTCAGGTCGTTGGGTCGCAGCACCTTGTTGGTGAGGTGCTGCCGGGCGGCGTTGGCGGCCCGGTAGAGGCTCGAGATGGCATGCGCCGCCGGAAAGTCCAGGGCCAGGGCGCCGACGCGATCGGTCATCGCCCGCTCGGTCTCGGCGAGGGTGTGCTGGTCCGGCATGCTCGAACCTTACCCACCGCCCACCACCTGGGCGTGTCGGCCGTCACAGCGGGCCTGCTGGTTACGGTCGGGGCATGCACTTCGTGGTGACGTTGTCGTGTCCTGATCGCCCGGGGATCGTGCGGGCGTTGGCTGAGGGTGTGGTGTCGGTGGGGGGCAACATCGTGGAGAACGCGCAGTTCTCTGATCCGGTGACGGGCACGTTCTGCATGCGCACCCATTTCGAGGCCGACGCGACGGAGGTCGAGGAGGTGCGGGCGGCGTTGTTGGCGCAGCTGGCCGGGTTCGACCCGGTGTTGGGGTTGCGGCCGGTGGAGGTACGCCGTCGGGCGTTGATCATGGTGTCGCGGTTCGACCACTGTCTGGTGGATCTGTTGTATCGCTGGCAGATCGGGGAGCTGCCGGTGGAGATCCCGGTGGTGGTGTCCAACCATGAGGACTGTCGGGAGCTGGTGGAGCGGGCCGGGATCGAGTTCGTGCACCTGCCGGTGACGCCGGAGTCCAAGCCGGCGGCCGAGGCGCGGCTGCTGGAGCTGGTGGAGGAGCACCGCGTGGACTTCGTGGTGTTGGCGCGCTACATGCAGGTGCTGTCGGATGAGCTGTGCCGCACGTTGTCGGGTCGGGTGATCAACATCCACCACTCGTTCCTGCCGGGGTTCAAGGGTGCGAAGCCCTATCACCAGGCTTATGAGCGGGGGGTCAAGCTGATCGGGGCGACGGCGCATTTCGTGACTGCGGACCTGGATGAGGGTCCGATCATCGACCAGGACGTGGTGCGGGTCAGCCATGCCGATGATGCGGCCACGCTGGTGGCGATCGGGCGTGATGTGGAGCGGCGGGTGTTGTCCCACGCCGTACGGCTGCATGCTGAGGACCGGGTGCTCCTCACCGGTGCCCGGACCGTCGTGTTCGACTGAACCTTCCCTCGCGTCACAGAGACTGACCGAAACTGGCACTTGCTGGCTGGAATTTCGGTCAGTAGGTGCCAGTTTCCCCGCGTACGCGGGGAAACTGGCGCTCTCAGACGAGGCGGGCCAGCGAGGTGCCGCCGTTCCAGACCACGCCGACCTGGCGGTAGTAGCCGCCGATGACCTCGTCGACGGTCAGCCGCGAGAGCTCCTCGGTGGGGGAGTCATAGAGGTTGACCTCGACATCGCCGCGCCACGACTGGCCGCCCTCGAACTCGGCGCCGCCGGAGCGGATCAGCTCGGAGTAGGCGTCGCCGTGGCCGGCGATGTCGGGATAGATGCGGTGGTGGGCCATCGGGTGACCGTTGACGAAGCCGTTGGTCTCCGACTCCTCGCGCAGGGTGAGTACGGCGTCGGCCAGCCGCCGGTCGCCGGCGGCGAGCGTGGCGCCGAACTGACCGCCGGGGCCGATGACCGGCGAGGCATGGGGGAAGGCGTGGGGTCGGGTCTGCCACATCGTGCCGAGCTTCTTGGGATAGCCCTGGTGCATGCCGCGGGCGATGGCGAAGTCCTTGTCGACCCAGATATAGACGCACCGGGAGTAGGTCTCGCCCTGGAAGGAGCACCGGACGACGACGAACGCCTCCTTGTACTGCGACCGCACCGGGTCGAGCAGCTCCTCGCGGGTCGAGGAGCACGACTGCCAGTCGGCCCAGATCAGGGCGACGGCGCCGGGGTCCTCGGGTGCCAGCTCGAGCGGGGCCGGCAGCAGCTCGGCCACCCGCGCGGGGTCGGTGCGGTACTCGACCGTGAGCAGGTCGCCGGAGTAGTACCACGGCGGTGACGGGATCAGGGAGGCCTGCCCGGACGCCGTACGCGGGAAGAAGAAGCCCTTCTGGTCGGTCATGGGGGTGCTCCTCATGGTCGGTCGGAGGGCCGGCTGGGCGACCCGTCATAAGACGTTCGGGTCCGTACGATAGCCGCCGTTCCGGGGGTGCGGAACCTCTTGCCCACCCCCGGTCCCATCGGTACTGTTCGGACCCAAACGACGTCTTGACGTTATCAACGCCTTACCTTGCCTCCATCCGGAAGGACTCCTCGCCCATGGCGCACTTCGACGTATCCGGGCTGCAGCCCGCCGCCGACCGTCTCACCGAGCAGGGCATCGACGTGGTGCGTCTCGGCTATGCCGACATCATCGGCACCGACCGCAGCCGGGACGTCCTGGTGAACCGGTTCCCGCGCACCGTGGGCAGCGGCGTGGCGTTCTGTCGCTCGGTGTTCGGGACGACGCCGCGCGGTGGGGTGGTCGACATCGACGGCGGCCTGTCCGACGGGCTCCCCGACATCCTGGCCTTCCCCGACGTCGACACGCTGCTCCCCGTCCCGTGGGAGCCCGGCGTGGCCCACTGCATCGCCGACCTCTACAACGCCGACGGCACCCCCGCCCTCGACAGCCCCCGGGCCGTGCTCAAGAAGGTCATCGCCGAGTTCGCCGAGATCGGCATGCTGCCGATGGTCGGGCCCGAGCTGGAGTTCTATGTCCTCGAGGAGTCCGACAAGTCGCCGTCGGGCTGGCAGCGGTACGGCGAGGGCACCGGCAACGTCTATGTCTCCGGCCGCAAGGGCGACCCCGAGAACGTCCTGCTCAACTCGCTGCGCCGGCTCGGTGAGTACGGCCTCGAGGTCGTCGCCGCCAACCACGAGTTCTCCTCCGGCCAGTTCGAGATCAACCTGTGGCACGGCGAAGCTCTCGACGCCGCCGACCGCGCTCACCGGTTCAAGGCCGCCGTCAAGGAGATGGCGCTCATGCAGGGCCGGCTCGCGACGTTCATGCCCAAGCCGTTCAACGACGAGGGCGGCTCCGGCTACCACCTCCACTTCTCGCTGTGGTCGCCCGACAAGGCCACCCCGCTGTTCGACGACCCGAGCAACGAGCACGGCCTGTCCGCGGTCGCGCGCCACGCTGTCGCCGGCATCCTCAAGCACGCTCCGGCGCTCGCCGCGGTCTGCAACCCGACCATCAACTCCTACAAGCGGTTCGGTCCCGACACGCTCGCGCCGTGGCTGATGGACTGGGGGATGGACAACCGGTCCGCCATGGTCCGGATCCCGCCCGAGCGCGGGTCCGCGGCCCGCATGGAGCTGCGCCTCGGTGACGCCAGCGCCAACTCCTACCTCGCCATCGCCGGCATGCTGGCGGCCGCACTCCTCGGCATCAAGGAGGAGGCCGAGCCGCCGGAGCCGCTGGTCGGCTATGGCTATGACATCACCAAGGCCGACAAGCTCCCGGGCACCCTCGAGGCGGCGCTCGACGCGCTGGAGGCCGACGAGGAGTTCCGCGACTCCCTGGGGGAGCCCTTCGTCAAGGCCTTCCTGACCTACAAGCGCGACGAGATCGAGCGCTTCCACACGTGGATCACCGACTGGGAGTTCCACGAGTACACCTACCACCTGTGACCACCCCCGACCCTCACTCCCGGCCGTGGTCGCGCGCCCGCGACCGCCGTACCCACTCATGAAGGAGCGCCCCATGCCACGTCACGAGCCCGTCCCCCTCGCCGAGGTCGACCTGGCCGACATCGACGGCTTCGCCAACCTGCGCGGCTTCGCCCAGCTCGACACGCTGCGCGCCGAGGACCCCGTGCACTGGAACCCCGAGCCCGCCCCCAACAGCGGCTTCTGGGCGGTGACCCGCTATGACGACATCTGGGCCGTCGACCGCGACCCCGAGGCCTTCACCTCCGAGGAGTTCGTCAACCTCGAGGAGCTCACTCCGGAGGACCGCGACATCCGCCGGTCGCTGATCGAGACCGACGGGCCGCGCCACGCGGCGATGCGCCGCCTGGTGCAGCGCGAGTTCACGCCGCGCAACCTGCTCAGGAACTACGAGGGCTTCCTGCGCGAGCTGACCCGCCGTACGGTCGACCAGGCCTTCGCGAAGGCGGCCGACAACAACGGTGAGATCGACTTCGTCGAGGAGATCAGCGCCGACTTCCCGATCAACGTGCTGGCCCGGCTGCTCGACGTCCCGGAAACCGACACCGGCCAGCTCATCGCGTGGGGCAACGAGTTCGTGGGTGCCACCGACCCGGACTTCGCCAAGGTGCGTGCCGACCTGCCCGAGTCGGAGGCCTACAAGCACCTGCCGTTCCGGTCGCCGACCGTGCTCGACGTCTGGGAGTACGGCAACAACCTCAAGTCCGAGCGCGTGGGCGGCGAGGGCACCGACCTGGTGTCGATCCTGGCCAACCAGATGCCGGAGGACGGGATCCCGCTCTCCGAGCAGGACTTCAACATGTACTTCACGCTGCTCGTCATCGCCGGCAACGAGACCACGCGGCACGCCATCTCCAACGCGATGGTGGCCCTGATGGAGCAGCGCGACCAGCTCACGCTGATGCAGCAGGACCTGTCGCTGATCCCGACCTCGGTCGAGGAGCTGCTGCGCTATGCCTCGCCGGTCTACCACTTCCGTCGTACGGCGACCCGCGACGTCGAGCTCGGCGGCAAGCAGATCAAGCAGGGCGACAAGGTCGTGATGTGGTTTGCCTCCGGCAACCGCGACGACGCCATGTTCGAGGACCCCTACAAGCTCGACGTGACCCGCCAGAACGTCGACCACATGACCTTCGGCAAGGGTTCGCCCCACCTCTGCCTGGGCAACAACCTGGCCCGCATGGAGATCCGGCTCATGTTCGAAGAGCTGCTGCCGCGCCTCAAGGACATCGAGTTCGCCGGCGACATCCGCCGGGTGCGCTCCAACTTCGTCAACGGGATCAAGGGGTTCCCCGTCACCATCAGCCCTGCCTGAGTGGGGGGTCTGGTCGAGCTGCCAGTTTCCCCGCGTACGCGGGGAAACTGGCACTCACTGGCTGAAATATCGGTCAGTAAGTGCCAGTTTCAGCCAGTCAGCCACGGTCAGTCACAGCGTCGTTGCGTGACGGGCGTGAATGGGGGGCGGGGCCGGACGTCCGCTCAGCGGACCCCGGTCTCGTCGGCGACGAGGCGTTCCAGGATCCGGCGTACGGCGGTCGCGGCGGCGTCGGCGGCGACGCTGACCGTCGGCCGGGGACCGTCGAGCGTGATCACCTGCTGCATCGACTCCAGCGCCGTCTGCACCCGGCGGTAGTAGCGACCGAAGACCGGCGCCAGCGTGCCGGTGGCCGCGCCCCCGGGGGCGAAGTCGCGGCTGACCCGCCACACGTGCCGGGTGGTCGTCTCGTCGACCGGGGTGAGCGCGTGGGTGAAGACGAACGTCCGCGTCGGCTGGCCCGGCGAGTCGACGTGCCACCGGTCGACCCAGAGGCCCGGCGAGACGAACTCGCCCTCCTCCCGCTGGGCGAACGCCTCGTCGGCGCCGACGCCGGCCACCATCGCGTGCCATGCCGCCAGCGGCGCCGCGGGGAAGTCGCGGCTGAACTGCATCGTGGTCTCGCTGACCGTCACCTTCAGCGGCGGCGTAGGCCCTGAGCCGAGGGCGGGTGGGGCGATGTCGGGGTCGACGTGCACGACGTGGGTGATGTCGGAGAAGTTGTCGATGAGCAACTGCACGGCGGCCCGGGTCTCCCAGGCGTCACCGAACGTCGACCAGGCGGGGTCGCGCAGCCACGCGGTGTCCGGCGCGGGACGCAGCTTGGCCAGTCGAGGGTCGCCCGTCCAGATCCAGACGAACGAGCCGTCGTCGTGGACGGGGAAGGCGCGTACGGCGGTGCCGAACGGGACGTTGGGCTGGGTGGGAACGCCGACGCAGCGGCCGTCCGGGGCATAGCGGAACCCCGAGTAGGCGGCCACGATGTCGTCGCCCTCGAGGTGGCCGCCGCTCAGCGGGACGGGGCGGTGGGCACAGCGGTCCTCCAGAGCGACGGCGTCGCCGGCGACCGTGCGATAGAGCACGACCGGGGTGCCGAGCACCCGGCGGGCGAGCGGCGTACGGCCGACCTCCTCGGAGGTGCCGGCGGCATACCAGGCGGCATGCGGGACGTCGGGGCAACGGCGGGTGGCGTCAGCGGCGGTCATCGTCATCGCTCCTTCACGCGTCCAGGACCAGGCGGGCGGTGCGGGCTCGGGACACGCACACCATCATGCAGTCGTTGGCCTCCTGCTCATCGGCGTCGAGCACGGAGTCACGGTGGTCGACCTCGCCCTCGAGGACGCCCGTCTCGCACGTGCCGCAGATGCCTTCCAGACACGACCCGAGGACGGCCACGCCTGCCTCCCGCATCGCGGTGAACACGGTCTGGTCGGCCGGCACGGTCACCGTGAGGCCCGATCGCTGGAGGACGAGCTCGAACGCCGCGTCGTCCCCCTCCTTCTCGATCTCCTTGGCCGCGAACCGCTCCAGGTGGAGGGCGCCGTGGGGCCAGGGGGCGGCGTGCTGCTCGACGACGGCGAGGAGCGGCTCGGGGCCGCAGCAATAGATCAGGGTGTCCGGGTCGGGGGAGGCCAGGATGCCGGCGATGTCGAGCAGCCCGGCCTCGTCCTGCGGCACGAACGTGACGCGCTCGCCGTACGACGCCAGCTGGTCGGCGTAGGCCATCGAGGACCGGGTGCGACCTCCGTAGTAGAGATGCCAGTCCGTCCCGGCCGTATCGGCCGCCTCGATCATCGGCAACATCGGGGTGATCCCGATGCCGCCCCCGATGAAGACGTAGCGGGGTGAGCTGACGAGCTGGAAGTTGTTGCGGGGGCCCCGGATGCGCAGGGTCTGGCCCTCGGTGAGCGCGTGGACCGCGCGGGAGCCGCCGCGGCTGTCGGGAGTGAGCAGGACCGCGACCCGATAGGAGCTGAGGTCGCCGGGGCTGCTGCACAGGGAGTACTGCCGCACGAGCCCGTCGGCGAGCATGAGGTCGATGTGCGCACCGGGGGTCCACGGTGGCAGGGGCCGGCCGTCCTGGGCGCTCAACGTCAGCTCGACGACGTCGTCGGCCGGCCGCGTCACCGTGGACACGAGGACGTCGGCCTCGAACTCGCTGACTTCGGTGGGTTGGCTCATCGGGCACTCCATCGCTGGCAGGATCCGGGGATCATCCGGGTAGTCAGATGGTCGCGCGGAGCCCGCGCGACCATTAGGCTCCGAACGATAAACGGCCGCCGGAGCCCTCGACAAGGTGTCACCGGCGGCTTTGGACATGTGACGGCCGGGGGAGCCCCTCCCGGCCGTCTGCGACGACAGGGAGGCTGCATGCGGGCACTGGTGATCCAGCACGACCACGTCTCACCCCCCGGGCCGGTCGGCGACCGGCTCGAGGCGCGCATGATCGACATCGAGCTGCATCAGGTGGTCCCGGAGGCCGACTTCGACCACCCCGGTGTCCCCGCCCGCTTTCCCGAGGTGACCCGCTATGACGTCGTCGTGGTGATGGGGTCGCCGTGGTCGGTCTATGACGAAGAGCGGATCGGGTCCTGGGTGGTCCCCGAGGCCCAGTTGCTGCGCGACGCCGACAGCGCGGGCGTGCCGGTCCTCGGCATCTGCTTCGGCGGCCAGCTGCTCTCCCAGGCCCACGGCGGCCGGGTCGAACGCGCGCCCGAGCCGGAGGTCGGCTGGGTCAGCATCGAGACCGACGACGAGCAGCTGGTGCCGCACGGGCCGTGGTTCCAGTGGCACTTCGATCGGTGGGTCATGCCGCCCGGTGCCCGCGAGATCGCCCGCAACGCGGTCTCGTCGCAGGCCTATGTGCTGCGCCGCAACCTCGCCGTCCAGTTCCACCCCGAGCTCACCTCGGGGATGCTCCACGGCTGGCTCGACAACGGGGGTGATGTCCAGGCGATCAAGCACGGCTTCGACCCGGCCCAGATGTACGCCGACACCGTGGCCGAGGACCCGGCGTCGCGGGCGCGCGCCTATGCCTTGGTCGACACCTTCCTGGACCGCATCGCGCGCCCCTGAGCGTCGTACGGCGCCGGCTCAGGCGTCACACTTCCCGACCGATACTGGCGCTTCTCGGGTGAAGTTTCGGCCGAGAAGCGCCAGTTTCACCGGCGCGCCGGTGAAACCGACGCGCCGCTGCAACCGACAGGCCGCGGCAACCGACAGGCCGGCGACCCAGCGACCCGACCGACGCCTAGCGAACCAGCCGCAGGGCTAGCTGAGGGCAGACCTTGACGGCCTCACGGGCGTCGCCCATGTGCTCGGGGGGGACGGGGCCGTTGACGATGGGATAGCCCCACTCGTCGAGGTCGATGACGTCGGGCAGCACCTCGTGGCACAGCCCGCGACCCTTGCACTTGGGCCAGTCGACGCGCAGCGTGCTCTTGCTCACGAGGCCTCCTCGGCGCGGACGGCGCGGACGGCGCGATGGGTGCACACCCCGTCGTTGTGGGCGTCGAGCTCGTCGGCGAACCCCGCGATCAGCGACTGCACGAGGCGGACGGTGCCGTCGGGGTGGGCGCACGCGCCGCGGCGTACGACGATGTCGGAGAGCTGCTGGACCCGGCCGAGGTCGCCACCCCCGAAGGACACCCCGCGCAGCGCGGAGGCCAGTGCCGGCAGGCCGTTGAAGCACGGCCCGCAACGGCGAGCGCTCTGTCCGGCGAGGTAGTCGACGATTCGGGTGGTGAGCGAGACCGGGCAACCGTCGAGGGAGACCACGATGCCCGCTCCGAGCGGAGTGCCCTGGGCCTTCATGCCGTCGACGCTGACGATGGTCGAGGCGACGGTCGACCAGGGTGCCCACGAGCCGTGGAACCCGCCGAGCAGGACCGGGCGCCCGTGGACCGAGGCCGGCAGGACGTCCTTGAGCGGCGTGCCGAAGGGCACCTCCCGCACGTCGGGCACCGGCCCGGTCGTGATGGTCATCAGGGTGGTGCCGGGCTCCTCGGCGGTGCCGAGCCGGCGATAGGCGGTCTCGCCCTCCAGGGCCACCCGGGCGACCTGGGCCCAGGTCTCGGCGTTGGACAGCAGCGTCGGCCGCCCGCGGTGGCCCGAGACGGCCTCGGGCTGCCAGGCGGTCACCGGCAGGTTGGGCTTGCCCGCGATGAGCTGGAGCACGGCCTGGGCCTGTCCGGCGACGAAGCGCGGCTCGGCCTCGTGGGTGTGGATGCGGATCTTGTCCTGGCGCTCGGCGAGGGCGCGGTGCATGGCCGCGCCGACCGATGGCCGGTCGCCGGGCAGGACGAGGTGGATCTCGATCGCCTTGAGGGCCCGAGCGGTGATGACCGCGCCGTCGAGGATGAGATGCGGCCGGGTCATCACGAGCGCCGAGTCCTTGCCGCTGGCGGGCTCTCCCTCGCTCAGGTTGACCACGATGACGGGCTTGCGGCCCTCGGCCGCCGTCCGCAGCTTGATGGCGAAGGGGAACGCCGCCCCGCCGCGACCGCGCAGCCTAAGCCGTTCGACGCGGTCGGCGAGCTCGTCGAGGTGGAGCTTGGGCAGGGCGCCGTACTGGGCGCGGTGGGCCTCGAGGGAGGAGCCGTTCTCGATACCGGACAGCAGCGCCGGACCCGGGTGGATGTGCAGGTCGCTCGGGATGGGGATGGGCGAGGACGGGTGGCGGTGGTTCATCACGCCACCTCGAGCAGGCTGGCGCCGCGGCGGAGCTGGGCGAGGCGGACGATGCCGCCGATCACGACGACGCCGATGCTGGCGGCCACGATCGCGTAGGCCCACGGCTGGGCGGCCTTGACGTCGGTCCCGATCCCGATGCTGTGGGCCAGCGAGGCACCCCAGCCGACATAGGACAGCAGGTGGACGAGGTGCCAGCCTCGGTGCGGCAGCCGGTCGCGGATGAGGCTGGTGAGCGTGACGACGATGAACAGGTCGACCGCGAACGTGCCGAGACCGAGCCAGAGCGGCATGAACGTCGACCCGATCCACGGCACGAAGGCCTGCCACCAGGTGACGTCGATGAACTCATGGGCCACGGCGGAGTAGATGTGGAGGGCCAGCAGCAGCACCGACAGCAGCGCGACGTTGCGGTGCATGGCCTGGGTGACGAAGCTCGGCACGCGCTTCCCGGCGCGCGAACCGCTGGACATCACCCCCAGGAAGACCGAGAACGTGAACAGTGCCAGGACGACGAACCCGGTGCTGCGGTTGACGAACCACAGCACGGGGAGCTCGGTGGCCAAGACGGTGGGGGCGGTCATGCACCTCTCCTGTCGGGGGTGGGGGCGGCTTCGGCGGGCCAGCCGCCGACGGTCTGGATGTGGCCGTCCGCGGCCACCAGCCTGGCATCGACGCCGTGCTGGTGCAGCCAGTTCGGCGCATCGGGTCCGAGGACGATCGCCATGGTGGAGGCGATGTTGGCGGCGGTCGCGCTGCGGCCGGTGGCGGTCACGGTCCGCCAGGTCGTGGGGGCGGGGAGCCCGGTGCGGGGGTCCAGCACGTGGTGGAGCTGGACGCCGCGGCGGGTCCAGCGGCGCACGCGGGTGCTTGACGTGGCGAGGCCGCCGCGGTCGAGGGTGATGGTCGTCTCGGCGGGCTGCCCGGGGAAGGTGCTGATGGCGATGGGCCAGGGTTCGCCGGGCGTCCCGGTGTCGGAGATCGCGATGTCGCCGCCGAGGCTGACGATCGCCTGGGCGTCGAGCTCCCCGGCCGCGGCTGCCGCGATGATGTCGGAGGCCCAGGCCTTGGCGGTCGCGCCCAGGTCGAGTGCCGACCCGGCCGGGACGCGGATCGCACCCTCGTCGTCGAGGTCGATGCGCGTCCACGCGTCGAGGGGTGGCTGCTGCACGGGGGCGATGACGTCGTCCTCGCACTCCGTCAGCTGCGCGAAGTCCCGGTCATAGCCCAGCTGCTGCAGGGGGCGACCGAGGAGTGGGTTGACCAGACCGTCGGTCTGGCGGGCTGCGTCGACCGCGGTCTTGACCGCGGCGACGAGCATCGGGTCGACCTCCACCCAGGTGCCGGCGTGGCGGTTGACCATGGTGAGGTCGGAGTCCTCGCGGAAGCGACTGCAGGTGCGGTCGACGTCCGCGAGGACCTCCTCGGCCAGTCGGCGCAGCGCCGGCAGCCGATCAGCCTCACGAGTCGCGAGATAGACATAGGTGCCGAGCGCCTCGAACGTGGTTGCGTCCATGAACGGCGCTCCTGCGGTCAGGAGCCGCTGGACGGCGGCGGCGGGGGCGGGGGCGGGGGCGCGGGAGTGCCGCCACCGCCACCGGAGCTGCCACCCGACGAGCCACCGGAGGAGCCGCCGGACGATCCACCCGACGAGCCGCCATAGCCACCGCCGACCGTGCCGCCACCGCCGACGCCCGAGCCGCCACCGTAGTAGTAGGTGGTCACGTGGCTCTCGTGCTCACGCTCGCGCTCGATCACCTTGGGGTGCTGCGCGTTGGTGGTGAGCTGCTTGTAGAACTCCTTGTTGGCCTTGGCGACGGCCTTCTGCTCCTGCTTCCAGGCAACCTTGGCCGCGCGCTGCTCGGCCGCCTTGCGGACCTGCTCGTCCTTGTAGTCGGCGGCGGCCGCGCCGGCGAGGAAGCCGGTGGCCGACAAGGCGCCGACGGTCGTCAGACCGGAGACGGCGGCGACGGCCAAGCGGTACTTGTCACGTGTCTTGGAGGTGTAACCCATGCCGAGAAGCATGACGGCTCGGCGGGCAAGCCATCCTCATAACTGGGTTAAGTCCACATCATGTGGTCTCTTGAGGAAGTCTTGACGTTCCCGCGAGGCGCCCATAGCCCCGGCTCCCGCACCATCGTCGTCATGAAGCTCAAGACTCTCGTGGCCGTCATCGCGGCCGTCATCGGCATCGGGGCCAGCGCCCAGGCCTATCGCATGGCCTCCTCGCCCTCGTCGGACGTGGCCACGGTGGCCAAGACCACCTCTTCTGACAAGGCCAGCGCCCCCAAGGTGAAGGTCCCTCACATCGTCCCCGAGACCAAGTTCGTCTGGGCCCCCTGTGAGGCGCCCGCCGTGCTCCAGGGCAAGAAGTGCGTGACCGAGGTCGTCCAGACCGTCACGCTGCCCAGCTCGGGCGGCTCGTCCAGCGGTGGTGGTCACCACTCCGAGCCTGCCGAGCACAGCGGCGGCAACGACAACGGTGACGACGACGCCAACGAGCCGAGCGACCCGCCGAGCGACGACGGTGAGGACGACGACCACGGCGACGACGACGGCGGCGAGCACGAAGACCCGCCCGGCAACGACGACTGACCGTCGGTGCCCCGTCCCACGTCTCGTCGCGCGTCAGCCGTGAACGACCGGCAGCGTGAGCTCCACGCGGGTCCCGCGACCCGTGGGGCCGCTCCCCAGGAGCAGCTCACCGCCACAGCTCTCGGCCAGCCGACGTGCGATGTCCAGCCCGAGACCGGTGCTCCCTGGGCGTGCGACCTGCACGCCCAGGGAGTCGTCGGTCTCTCGGCGCAGGCCCGGTCCGTCGTCGGTGACGACGAGCGAGACCCGGTCCGCGACGCTGGCGAGCGTGACCTCGAAGGGCGTCCCTTCGGGTGTGTGGGCGAAGACGTTGTCGATCAGCACGTCCACCACGTCGGCGAGGTCGTCAGCGGCGACCGGCGCCGGCACCGGCACGGCCGGAACGGCAACGCGCAGTGGCCGACCCTGGTCCTCGGCGAGCGCCTGCCAGAACCCCACCCGGCCGCGCACCGTGGCCGAGGCGTCGCACGTCGCGGCGAGATCCGATCTCACCGGGCGGCGCGCCTCGGCCACGATGGCGTCGATGCTGACCTGCAGGGTCGCGATGTGCTCCTGCAGGCGCGCAGCCAGCTCGGGGTCGCGCACGGCCTCGGCGTCGAGTCGCAGCGCCGTCACCGGCGTCCGCAGCCGGTGGGACAGGTCGCCGACGGCGGCCCGCTCCGCGGCCAGCAGCTCGCCGGTGCGATCCGCGAGGCCGTTGAGGGCCTGGGCGAGCTCGCGAGTCTCGGCGCTGCCGCGGACGTTGGCCCGGGCATGGAGATCTCCGGCGCGCAGCTGATGGGCGACCTCGGCGACCTCGCGCAGCGGATCGCTGATGCGGCGCCCGAAGCTGAACGCGACCGCCAGGGCCAACACCAGCAGGGCCGCGCCCAGGCCGATGATGCTCAGCCACGCGGCCCGCACACCCTGGTTGAGTTCGGCCGGGCTGACCGCGCTGCGGATCACCGCGGTGCCGACCTCACCGTCCTCGTTCTGGACGCCGATCGGGATGAGCACCACGCCGCCGGAGGCGTCACGCCGGGTGAAGCTCTCGTTGCGGGTGGCGGCCAACCGAACGTCGGGGTCGTTGGCCAGGTCCTGCTGGGAGCCCAGCACGGTGCCGTCCTGGAGCACCACGCTGGTGCGGGGCGTCCCGCGGGCGTCGATGCTCTCGACCACCCCGGCGAGGTCCTCGGGGCTGCCCTGCAGCCCGGCCAGCACGATCGCGACACTGCGGGCCTCCTGGTCGGCGGCGGCCATCGCCCGCTCCTGGGCGAGGTTGCGCACCAGCAGACACAGCGGAATGACGAAGGAGACCACCACGGTCGACGTGGTGACCACCACCAGCCATGAGATACGACGCCGCATCAACCACCGTCCGGCTCGACGAGCCGTACGCCGACGCCGCGCACGCTGATCAGGTAGCGCGGCTCGGCCGCCGTCTCCCCGAGCTTGCGACGCAGCCACGACAGGTGGACGTCCACCGTGCGGTCGGCGCCGCCGTAGGCCTGCTGCCAGACCTCGGTGAGGAGCTCACGCTTGGTGACCACCTCGCCCTGACGGTTGGCCAGCGCGAGCAGGAGATCGAACTCCTTGCGGGCGAGGTCGAGTGGCACCCCGGCCAGCGTGGCCACGCGGGTGCGCTCGTCGATGACGAGCTGGCCCACCCGGATCGGCTCGGCCGGCTCGGCGGCGCGCCCGCCGCGGCGCAGCACGGCTCGGATGCGCGCGGCGACCTGGTCGGTGCCGAAGGGCTTCACGATGTAGTCGTCGGCGCCGGCGTCGAGCGCCTGCACCATGGTCGGGTCGTCGTCCTGCGCGGTGATCACGATGATCGGCACCTCGCTGGCCGCTCGGATCATGGGGATCAGCGTCAGCCCGCTCACGTCCGGCAGGCCCAGGTCCAGCAGCACCACCTGGGGGTGCTCGGCCAGCACGTGTTCGAGGCCGCTCATGCCGGTGGCGGCGGTGGCCACGGCGTAGCCACGATCGCTCAGTCCACGTCTCACCGCGTCGCGGATGGCATTGTCGTCCTCGACGACCAGGATGCTGGTCATGACGGCAAACTAGCCAACTTCGGCTGTGAGCGCGCTGAGAACACGGCGCGGGGAGGTCACCGATGAGGATGCGTCGCGCCGTGATCGTCATCGCTGCGGTCTGGGTCGCCGTCGTGATGGTCGGGTCCACGATGGTGTGGGCGGTCATCTCGCGCGCGGGGCGTGAGGTCGCCGCGGTGAGCGACCCCAACACGGTCCCCGGCACCACCCTGCACCGCGCGTCGGACGCCCCGTCGGTCCATCCGGGCGACACGATCACCCACCGTCCTCACCATGGCCATCACGACGGTGGCGACGATGAACAACCGGGCGGTGACGACCCGTCCAGCCCCGTGACGTCGGATCCGTCCTCCTCGACCGGCACGTCCACACCGGGTCAGCCCAAGCCCAGCCGAGAGCCCTCCTCGTCGCCGGCCGGCCCCACGCCGGTCCAAGCGACCTGGAACGGGCGCCCCGGCACGGTCACCCTCGAGTGCACCGGCCCGACCCGCACCGACCTCGTGGTGGTGCCGGCCGACGGCTGGCGCTGGGAGGTTGACGACCCGACCTCGTCCTCGGTCACCGTGAAGTTCCAGCGGGTCGGCGGTGACAGCGAGTTCGAGGTGAAGTCCTACTGCGTCGCCGGCCAGCCGCACTTCCGTGTCGAGAGCAGTGGCGAGGACGAGGACGTCCACGAGGACCACGGATGACCCACGACGCTCACTCCCACACGACTTCCTCCCGTCGGCTCCGCCCCACATGGCGCCGGCGGTCGAGGGAGGACCGGCGGTGCCAGGTGCCCCGTCGGGCGGGCCGATCCCGATCGATCTGATCGGACCGCGAACCAGGCGGGACCCCCCACAGCCTGCCTGGAAGCAGGAGCCCTCCCCGGCGTGGCCGGGGAGGGCTCCGTCACGTCCGGCGCCGGGCGGGGTCAGGAGCCGCTGGTCGGCGGTGGCGGCGGGGGAGGGGGAGGCGGCGGAGATGGGGTCGGGGAGGGGTCGCTCCCGCCCGAGCCGCCCGAGCCGTGCGGTCTCCCCGTGCCTCCCGATCCGGACCCTGACCCGCCTGAGCCGCCGCGCACCGTGCCGCCGCCACCGACGACGGGGTCGCTGACGGTGTAGCGCGTGGTGACACGCTCCACCTGCCGGCGTTCTCGCTCGACGACCGTGGTCTTGCGGGCATTGGTGGCGAGGCGTTCGGCGAGGGCGTCGGCGGCGCGTGACACCTCGCGCTGCTGCCGCTTCCACACGAGCTTCGCCGCCTGGTCCTCGGCCTGCCGGCGCGCGCGGTCCTGGGTGAAGTCGTGGGCGAGCGCACCCGCCAGTGCCCCGGTGGTGCCCAGCACGGCGACCGTGAGCGCACCGGACACGGCGGCGACGCTCAGGCGGTACCTGTCGCGGGTCGTGGCCGTGTAGCGCATGCGGAGAATGATGCCCTGTCCACGGCCGTGTTGGGATCCGGTCTGGGGCGATCGGGCATCATGGCGTGGTGCTGAGGCTGCGGAGCGTGGTGCTGGTCATCGCGGTCGTGGCTGGGCTCGGGTCGGGCGCGGTCGCCTTCCGGGCCTTGTCGACCGGCGCAGAAGTTCCGGATCCGCATGTGGTCGCGCACTCGTTGGCCGCGCACTCGACGCAGGCGCCTCATGTCGCGGTGCCCCGCATCCTTCCGGGAACCCGGTTCGTGTGGGCTCCGTGTGAGCCGCCCTCGGTCCTCAGACACAACGTCTGCGTCACGCGCGTGGTCCGCACCGTGACGATTCCCGGCGCCGACTGACGCGCAAGCCCTCCCCGGCGCGGCCGGGGAGGGCTTTCGCGGATGCTCCGGGTGGCGTCAGTGCTTGACGACCTGGAACTTGATCTGGAACTTCCCGTCGTCCTGCGGGACGCCACCGCAGGCGTACCAGGTGGTCGGGTTGGTGCGACTGCACTGCTTGTAGTTGGTGCCGGCGTTGACCAGGGTGACCACGACCTGCTTGGTCTTGGCGTTGGCGAACGGGACCTTGACCGAGCCGTCGCCCTTCTTGTTCAGGTGCATCACCGTGATGACGTGCTTGCCCTTCTTGGTCACCTGGTCGACCACCGCCATCGGGCTGTGGGAGGAGACCGGTCCCTTGACGTTCACCTGGAGCTTCCAGATGCTCGACACGCGCGACGGGGTGACCTTGTAGGACGCCGAGGCCTGGTGGGCGATCTTGGCCGTCAGCCACGCGGTATAGCTGTTCTCGGGGAGGGTGCCGACGGCGGCGTGGGGTGCGGACGGGTAGCCCTCGGCCTTGCCCTCGTCGTAGAACTTGCTGGCGAAGCGGTTCTTGGCCGCGAACAGGGCGTATTCCTTGGCGAAGGAGGTCTTCTCGGACTTCAGCACCGAGGAGATGGCCTGGATGGAGTACATGTTGTCGCCGGCCTTGCGCCACATGGTGCGCACGATCACCGGGAGGCCGCCCGCCCGCTTGGGGAACTTCTCGGTCAGGTAGCGCAGCCAGATCCAGTTGCCGTAGTGGTAGGTGCCGCCGTTCTCGAACAGGTCGAGCGACCAGTTGGGCAGCCCGATCTGGCCGCCGGCGAGGTATTGGACGTTGTCGTTGACGTTGTCATAGAGCTCGTCCTCGGCCCACGTGGAGGTGACCTCCATGAACCAGGGGTCCTCGAGGTAGTCGTAGTTGAACTGGATGGCGTGGAAGAACTCGTGGGCCGCGGTCACCTGGCGGTTCTGCTGGGGGGTGTGGTTGGTGAACTCGGCGAAGTTGTTGTCGAGCACGCAGTAGGCCGGCATGGTCTTCTTGGCAGTGGCGCCGTCGACGGTGCAGTAGCCATAGAGGAACTGGTCGGCGATCTTGCCGAGATAGACGTCGAACTTGCCCGACCCGCCGCGGGTGCCGTCGCCCTTGGGGGACTTGTAGCCCGCCTTGGCATAGACGCCCCAGACGTGCTCCATGACGTCGAGGGTCTGCTGGACGTCGTCGGCGGTGGCGGCGTCGGCGGTGGACGCGACGTAGTGGACGCACACGTGGGTGCCGCACACCGGCTGTTCCTCGGCGACGGAGTAGTCGAGGTAGGTGTCGCCGGGGTCGTCGGTGGGCCGGGCGAAGAGCCGCTGGGCCACGGCCCGGTCGGCCGGCGAGAGCGACGGCTGGGCCACCTTGAGGTCGCGCAGCAGCATGGTGAGGTCGAGCGGTGTCGCGCCGGCGGTCTTGGCGCGCGCGCCGTTCTTGACGGCCAGCGCCTGGTCGAGCAGCGCCTCGGCCGAGGTCCGGCTCGTCGAGCCCGCCGCGGTCTGCGGCCGAGCGGCCAGGTCGTCGCCGGCGCCGGCGGCGGGCGTCACCAGGCCGGTGGCGATCAGCGCGGCGCCGAGCAGTGGCGCCGCGATGCGGGCAAGGACGTTGTGATGCACGAGGACCTCCTCCGTCTGCCGCGTGGCCCCTCGCCAGCGGCGATCCGTCCAGCATCACACCATGGAACGCCGACGGCTCGCCAACCGATCCAGCCGGTCCCCGAACGGCGATCGCCATCTCCGAACACGTCCACCGGCCCTCCGGCCGCTGTCCGAACCCGGGGATAGGGTGCCCAGGTGCCCGACTCGAGCGACCCGTCGACGACCTCAACCGAGGTGGCCCGGCTGCTGTCGATCGCGGTCGACGCGCTGGGGGGCGCCCACCGGCCCGGGCAGGTGCAGATGGCCGACGAGGTGGCCGACGCGTTCACCAGCGGGCGTCATCTCCTCGTCCAGGCCGGCACCGGCACCGGCAAGTCGCTCGCCTATCTGGTGCCGGCGCTGCTCCACCGAGACCGGGTCGTGATCGCCACGGCCACGCTCGCGCTCCAACACCAGCTCGTGGAGCGCGACATCCCCCGATTGGTGGAGGCTGTCAACACCCAGCCGGACGTCGACACCTCCTACGCCGTGCTCAAGGGTCGCTCCAACTACGCGTGCCTGCACCGCATCCGTGAGGGCGTTCCCGACGACCAGGGGGTGCTGGTCGACGTCCCCGAGGGGTCGATGGGTGCCGAGGTGCTGGCGCTGCGAGCGTGGGCCGAGGAGCAAGCCGAGTCCGGTGGCACCGGTGAGCGCGACCACGCACCACGCCACACCGAGCGGGTCTGGCGCCAGGTCAGCGTGAGCCACCGGGAGTGTCTCGGCGCGACGCGCTGCCCCTTCGGCGGCGAGTGCTTCGTCGAGCTGGCCCGCGAGAAGGCCCAGCGCTCCCACCTCATCGTCACCAACCACTCCCTGCTGGCCATCGATGCCATCGAGGGCGTGCCGATGATCCCCGACTACGACTGCGTGGTCATCGACGAGGCCCACGAGCTGACCGCCCGGGTGACGCAGGCGGCGACCGATGAGCTGTCGGTCGCCGACGTCGAGCGGGCCGCGAGGCGCGCCCAGCGCCACGTCGAGGGCAGTGAGGCCGACGACCTCGACGACGCGGCCGGGGCGCTTGCTGCGGCGATCGAGGCCTGCTCGCCGGGCCGGCTCGACGCCGTCCCCGACGAGCTCGGCGACGCTCTGGTCCTCGTGCGCGACGCTGCCCGGTCCTGCGTCTCCGCGTTCCCCAAGGACGCCGGCGAGGAGGCCGACGCCGGTCGCACCCAGGCGCGTGGGATGGCCCAGGACGTCTTCGTGATCGCCGAGCGGATGGCGGCGCACGTGGAGTCCGACGTGCTGTGGCTCTCCGAGGGCGGCGACCGGCTGCCGCCCCGGCTCTATGTCGCCCCGCTCGAGGTCCGCGGTCCCATGCGCGACAAGCTCCTCCAGGACAAGACGGTCGTGTTCACCTCCGCGACGCTGCGTCTCGGGGGCGACTTCGTCCCCGTCGCGGCGTCGTTCGGGCTCAAGCCCGAGGACGAGGTCGCCTCCCCCGATGAGGTCGTCGGCGACACCGGCAGCGTCGCCTGGCGCGGCCTCGACGTCGGCTCGCCGTTCGACTATGCCAAGCAGGCGATCCTCTATGTCGCGCGCCACCTCCCGCCGCCGGGCCGCGACGGGCTGGGAGGCCCCCAGCTCGACGAGATCGCCGAGCTCGTCGATGCGGCCGAGGGCCGCACCCTCGGGCTGTTCTCCTCCCGCCGCGCCGCCGAAGCGGCGGCCGAGGCCATCCGTGAGCGGCTGCCCCACCTGACCACCCTGGCCCAGGGGGAGGCCCAGCTCCCCGAGCTCGCCCGTCAGTTCGTCAGTGACCCCCACACCTGCCTGTTCGGGACCCTCAGCCTGTGGCAGGGGCTCGACGTCCCCGGTGACACCTGCCAGCTCGTGATCATCGACCGGATCCCGTTCCCGCGGCCCGACGACCCGTTGATGTCAGCGCGCCAGCGCGCCACCGACCGCGCCGGCGGCAACGGCTTCATGCAGGTGGCCGCCACCCATGCGGCGCTGCTGCTGGCGCAGGGTGCCGGCCGGCTGATCCGCACCACCAGCGATCGCGGTGTCGTCGCGGTCCTCGACCCGCGGCTGGTGACGGCCAGGTACGGCGGGTTCCTGCGCGCCAGCCTGCCCCCGATGTGGTCGACGTCCGACCCCGCGGTGGTTCGCAAGGCCCTCAGCAGGCTTGCCGCCACGTCCGCGTGAGGCTCAGCGGGTGAGCCACCAGCCGAGCAGGGTGAGCACCGCCAGCGTCGGCAGCACGACCAGCAGCATCCGGCCGTCGAGGACGCGGTGGTCGTCGGCGGCCTGCTCCCGGCGCGCCAGCTCGAGCGCGACCCGCTCGAACCAGGCGTCCACCTGAACGCGGTCATAGCCCATGGCCGGGGCCGCCGCGTCGAAGCGCAGCGCGAGCACCTGGGCCGCGGTCATGGGCTCGCCCAGGTGCTCGAGGCTGGCCGCGATGCGCCCGATGGCCACGTCGACCTGAGGGGTCGCATAGGCGTCGGGGCTCGCGATCACGTCGAACCGCGGTGGGGGCAGGGCCATGACCCGGACCCTAACGGGCCGGCGATCAGACCCGGCGCAGGACCGCGGTCACCTTGCCGAGGATGCTGGCGTGGGTGCCGTCGATCGGCTCGTAGTTGTCGTTGTGGGGCATCAGCCACACCTGGCCGCTGCGACGCTGGAACGTCTTGACCGTGGCCTCGCCGTCGATCAGCGCCGCAACGATGTCGCCGTTGTCGGCGGTCGGCTGCTGCCGCACCACCACGAAGTCGCCGTCGCAGATGGCGGCGTCGATCATCGAGTCACCCGAGACCTCCAGCAGGAACAGCGTGCCGTCGCCGACCAGCTGCTTGGGCAGTGGGAACACGTCCTCGATGCGCTCCTCGGCGAGGATCGGGCCACCCGCCGCGATCCGGCCGACCACCGGGACGTAGGACGCCGCCGGCAGGGTGTCACCGATCCCGGTGGGGTCGAAGGAGGAGTCGTCGGCCGCGGAGATCGACCGTCTCGCCGCCATCACCTCGGGGAGGAAGACCTCGAGGGCACGCGGCCGGTTGGGGTCGCGCTTGAGGAAGCCCTTCTCCTCGAGCACCTTGAGCTGGTGGGCGACCGAGGACGAGCTCGTCAGGCCGACCGCCTCGCCGATCTCGCGCATGCTGGGCGGATAGCCCCGCTTCTCGATCGAGTCCTTGATGTGGGCCAGTACGCGTTGCTGACGCGGGGTGAGCCCGGTGGCGTCGGCGGCACCGTCGGGCAGCTCGGTCACGTTGTCGTGGGTGGTTGCCCGGGGCCCGCGGGTCGCTGCCATGGCGTGTCGCCTCCTGCTCACGTTCGGATGTGCCCCTCACGCTAGCCGTGATCGGGGGTGGACTTCAAACAAGTGTTCGAACGGCGTGTCGCGGGGCGGAACGCCGCTCCCGCGACCCTCGGGGCGGCCACTAGGGTCCGGCCATGCAGATGACACCGCAGCCGCCGGGTGACGGCGGCGACGTGGCCGTGGTCGTCGGGGCGGCCGGGGCTGTGGGCGCCGAGGTGGTGGCCAGGCTGACGCGTCGCGGACTGCGGGTGCTGGCCGTGGGACGGCGTGCCGACGAGCTGGACCGGCTGGCCGCCCGCCACCCCGGCGTCACCGGCTGCGTCGCCGACATCGGTGAGGACACCGCGATCGCGACCATCGCGGCCGCGGTCCCGGGGCCGGTGAGGCTGGCCCTGTTCTCGGCCGGGCTGTCGGTCACGGGCTCCGCCGATGTGATCGCCCCCGCCGACCTCGCGCGGGCCGCCAGCGTCAAGGTGGCCGGCGTGCTGCGCCTGCTCCATGCCGTCCGTGACCGGTTCACCGACGACGCGCGCTTCGTGGCGATCGCGGGGTCGCTGGGCTTCGAGCCGGGCCCGCTCGACGCGGCGCCCGGGACCGCGAACGCCGCGCTGGCCAACCTGATGCGACAGGTCTCCCAGCTCTATGGCCCCCGCGGTGTCACGGTCCACACGATCGCGCCGGGCCCGCTGGACACCCCGCGCCTGCGGGCGTTCGCGGCCACCCGCGCCGCCGAGTCGGGTCGCGACGAGGCGGAGGTCTTCGCCGACTATGCCGCCAAGACCTCGCTCGGCCGGTTGCCGACCGCCGACGAGGTGGCGTGGCTGGTCGAGATGCTGCTGGCCCCCGAAGCCGCGGCGCTGCACGGCAGCGTCCTGTCCCCCGACGGTGGCGCCCACCGCGGGATCCACTGACCCATCTGTCGAGGAGGCGCCGTGCCCATCGCAACCTTCCACACCACCGCGTGCACGCCCGAGCAGCGGCGGCGGCTGCTGGAGGAGGGGAGCGTGGTCTATGCCGACGTGCTCGGGTCGCCCGTCGAACGGGTGCGGGTCTATGTCACCGATCACGAGCCGGACGCGGTGGCGGTCGGCGGCCGGGTCGTGGCCGACGGTGCTCCTGCCGCGCCGTACTTCACGGCCGTGGTCCTCGAGGGCCGTCCCGCCGAGCAGCGCGCGCGGTTGCTCGCGGCGTTGACCTCGCTCGCAGCCGACGTCCTGGCCATCGACGCGTCGGCCGTCCGCGGCCACATCGTCCAGGTGTCCGCCGAGGACTGGGGCATCGGTGGCACTCCCGCCGCCCAGGTGAGGGCCGCGGAGATCCGGCAGCGGGCGGAAGGAGCCTGACGTGGCCGGGGCAGGCGTCGTGGTCGTGACCGGGGCCGCCCGGGGGATCGGCCGCGGCATCGCCGAGCGCATGGTGGCGCGCGGACACCTCGTGGTCATCACCGATGTCGACGCGACCGCCGTGGCGCTCACGGCCGGTGAGATCGGAGCGGCGGCTCACGTCGCGCAGGACGTACGCGACCCCGCGTCGCACCGCGCTGTTGCGGAGGTGGCCCTGGGCCTCGGGCGACTGGTCGCCTGGTTCAACAACGCCGGTGTCGGCTATGACGGCGACCTGACCGCGCTCACCGACGACCAGGTCCGCGCCTTGGTGGAGGTCAACCTGCTCGGTGTCCTGTGGGGCACGCGGGCCGCCATCGCGATCTTCGGACCCGAGGGCGGCGACATCGTCAACACCGCCTCCCTGTCCGCCCACGGTCCGGTGCCGGGCCTGAGTGTCTATGCCGCGACCAAGGCGGCGGTGGTGTCGGTGACCACGTCGGTCAATGCCGAGCTCCCGGCCCGGGTTCGGGTGCACGCCCTGTGTCCGGACGGCGTCGACACGCAGATGGTCGACGACATGGACGACGCGGGGACGGCCAAGGCGCTGGTCCACTCGGGTGGCCGGATCCTGACGGTCGCCGAGGCCGCGGACGCCGCGGTCGGGCTGGTGGGCAGCCGCCGCGTCGTCCGTACCGTGCCCGTGTGGCGCGGGGCGCTCAGTCGGTCGACCGCCCTCACGCCGGGCGTCGCCGGACGCGCGTTGCCGCTGTTCACCCGGGTCGGGCGGCGGGTGATCGCGCGCCGCAGCGCCGCGCGCTGAGGCGACCCTGCGGCGACACGCCTCGAACATTTGTTCGGCGTGGTGCTTGCGCGCGTTCGAACACATGCTCTAGTGTCGTACACATGTTCGATCGAACGTCTGATCGAGCGACCGGGGTCGGGCGGTCCGTCAGGACTGTCGGTGGTCGCCGTTAGACATGGTCTGACACAGGAACCGACAGCGGTCAGGTGGCCGCACTTCCCCAGGAGGTCCCGATGAGCACGATCGCCATCACCCCTCGCACCATCCGCACCCGCCCGCTCGACGGTGGGCGGACCCGACGCCCGGTGCGCCCGGTTCAGGCGGCGCCAGCACGGGCGCTCAGCGCCCGCCCGGTCGTTCAGGCCCAGGTGAGGCTGACGCGGCGTGGCCGGTTCGTGGTCTTCTTCGTGGGGCTGCTGCTGGTGCTGGGGGTCGGGTTCGGCTTCGGCGCTCGGTCCGCGGCGACCGACACGCCCGAGGCCACCCAGGTGATCACCGTGGCCCCCGGCGACACGCTGTGGGACATCGCCGCCGAGATCGCCCCCGGCGACACGCGCGCGATGGTCAGCCACATCGAGCAGCTCAATGGCATGGACTCTGCCGGCCTCCAGGTCGGCCAACAGCTCGTGGTGCCCGCGGCAGGGTGACCAGAGGTTCCGCCGGTCGACTCGACCCCGGCCGGCGGAGCGGGGAAGACGAGGGGCGGGACCTTCCGGTCCCGCCCTTCGCGCCGTTCTCGGTGGGTCGGCTGTCAGGGGGTGACCTTCGCGGTCTTCTTGACCAGGGCGTCGGCGCGCAGGAACGACACGCTCGCGGCGCTCGGGCCGGTCGTGGCGGGCATCGTGATCGCGGTCCCGACCTTGTTGCAGTGCAGGATCGCTGCCTTCTGGCTGGTGTCGATGACGCCGCTGCCGTTGTTGGTGAGGAAGTTGTTCCACTCGGCGCTGTAGGTGAAGCCCGCCTCCGCGGTCCCGGCCCCCGTGTCGACCCAGCAGATGAAGCGACCGGTCGCGTCGGTGGCCCCGCCGGTGAGCGAGTAGGTCACCAGATAGGGGCCCTTGGGCAGCTTGGGGAACTTCACCGTGAACGGTGCCGAGGTGATCGTGGGGATCTTGTAGCGATAGATGGTGTTCTTGGCCGCGCCCGCCTTGGCCGGGATGGCGGTGTAGTGGGCGACGGGCGCCACGCGCACGGCGGTGGTCGCCGGTCGGTGGGTTGCCTGCGGGGTGGCGCCGCCGGTGACGGCCAGGGTGAGGGCCGCGCCGGCCGCCGTGGCGGCGAGCAGGGACAACAGGCGGGTGACGGGACGTGCGTTCATGCGGTTGCTCCTCGGGGTTGTGCTGGTGGTCCTCTCCTAGTGGACGGGGCCGGTGTTTGTCACGGACCCGGGGGTTTCCGACGGTCGTGTCGGCACGGCCGGCCACTAGGCTCCGGCGCATGGCCGGCTATTCAGGCACTCCGCTGCGACGCAAGCTCGGCGTCAAGGACGGTCATGTCCTCTTCCTGGACGGCGCCCCCGACGGACTCGGGCTCGACGACCTCGACGGCGTGCGCGTCGTACGCCGGCTGCCGCCGAAGGCGGATGTGACGCTGGTCTTCGCCACGGGCCGCGCAGCCCTCGCGCGCAGGCTCCCGGTGCTGTTCGAGCGCACCGTGGTTGATGGCGCGGTCTGGGTGTGCTGGCCCAAGAAGGCGGCGCAGCGGGCCCTGGGCATCAGCAGCGACCTCGACGACGGGATCGTGAGGGCGCTCGGGCTCGAGCTGGGCTTCGTCGACGTCAAGGTCGCCGCCGTCGACGAGGTCTGGTCCGGGCTGAAGTTCGTACGGCGGCTGCGCGACCGCTAGCTCAGCCCGCCTGGGGGTGGTCCTGCTGGTCTTGTTCGTAGGGCGGCGAGGCGGGGCGGGGTCGTTCGGCGGTGTCGCCCTGCTCCTCCACGGCATAGGGGTTGACCGACAGCGGGGGAACGGGTGGCGGCTCGTGTCGGGCGGCGGCGTGGCTGTGGGAAGCCGTCGAGGCGTCCTTGGCGCCTTCGAGGGTGCGCAGGGTGCGCGCGCCGATCATGAGGGCGACGAACAGGCAGGCGATCGCGCCCACCGAGGTGGCGCCCATCAGCCACCAGGCCCGCTGCTCGCCGGCTCGGGCGCGGGAGCCGAGCTCGATGGCGAACCACACGAGCGCGCCCCAGGCGACCAGGGCCGCCGCCATGAAGAGCAGGTGGGTCACGACGTCGGTGCGCCACCGCACCGGACGTCTGCTCCCGCGTCGAGAGCCTGCGCGCTTCCCACCCTTCGCTGCCACGCAGCCATTGTCACCGCCAGGGCCGCTCCAGGGGGCAGGCTCGCCCGATTCGCTGCGTCCGGTGACCACCGCAGGCCCGACACGCCGGGCGCGGGCGGCGACACGCCGGTGTTGCGGAGCGGCATTCCGGCGGTGACCTGCGGTTTTGCCTCCGGCGGGCACCGTTGTGGGAAAACTCCGCCAGGGACTCTTGCCAGGGCTGGTGGGCGCGACGTACGGTTACCACTACATCTAGTAGTTACACGGATGTAGTTTTCCACATCTAGTTCCACAGTCTCGCTCCCGGGATGCACAGGCGGCGCCTGGTTGTTCACAGGAGTGAGGGTGTTTTTCCACCGTGAGGGGAGGTCTCGGCCGGTGCACTGCCCGTTCTGTCGCAACACCGACACCCGCGTCCTCGACTCGCGGGTGGCCGACGACGGCGGCTCGATCCGCCGCCGCCGGATCTGCAGCGCCGACAACGGCGGATGTGGCAAGCGCTTCACGACCGTGGAGCTCATGCAGCTGACCGTGACCAAGCGGTCGGGTGCCAACGAGCCCTTCACGCGCGACAAGGCGATCGCCGGCGTGCGCAAGGCCTGCAAGGGCCGCCCCGTCACCGAGGACCAGCTGGCCCGCCTCGGCCAGGAGGTCGAGGACACCCTGCGCGCCGAGGGCTGGGCCGAGGTCCCCGCCCACGAGGTCGGCATGGCCATCCTCGGCCCGCTGCGCAAGCTCGACGAGGTGGCCTACCTGCGCTTCGCGAGCGTCTATCGCGCCTTCGAGTCCGCCGACGACTTCGAGGCCGAGATCGCGATGCTCCGGCTCCAGCGCGACGCCGTACCCACGGGATAACCACAGACTGCCCGGGACGTAGTGGGGAAGCTGCGTCCCGGGCGCTTCACCCTGGCCGCCATCGACCGGCCGAGCAGCACGCACTTTGCACCCACACCATCACGGCACGGCAGCCCGCGCCGAGCCGCCCGTTCACGGAGGAGAAGCATGACCGAGACCGCCAGCCCCACCACGAAGGCAGCCAAGAAGGGCGCCGGGATGTCGATCGCGCGCGTGTTCTCCACCGACGGGGTGCACCCCTATGACGAGATCACCTGGGAGCGGCGGGACGTCGTGCAGACCAACTGGAAGACCGGCGAGACGGTCTTCGAGCAGAAGGGCGTGGAGTTCCCCGACTTCTGGAGCATCAACGCCTCCACGATCGTCACGACCAAGTACTTCCGCGGTGCCGTCGGCACCGACGTGCGTGAGTGGAGCCTCAAGCAGCTGATCGACCGGGTCGTGAAGACCTACCGCGCGGGCGGCGAGCAGCACGGCTACTTCGCGACCCCGGCCGACGCCCAGGTCTTCGAGGAGGAGATGACCTGGCTGCTGGCCAACCAATACTTCTCGTTCAACTCCCCGGTGTGGTTCAACGTCGGCACGTCCTCGCCCCAGCAGGTCTCGGCGTGCTTCATCCTCTCCGTGGACGACTCGATGGACTCGATCCTCAACTGGTACAAGGAGGAGGGCTTCATCTTCAAGGGGGGCTCGGGTGCCGGCCTCAACCTGTCCCGGATCCGCTCGTCCAAGGAGCTGCTCTCCTCCGGCGGCACCGCCTCGGGTCCCGTCTCGTTCATGCGGGGCGCCGACGCGTCCGCGGGCACCATCAAGTCCGGCGGCGCCACCCGCCGTGCGGCCAAGATGGTGGTGCTCGATGTCGACCACCCCGACATCGAGGAGTTCGTGATGACCAAGGCGCGTGAGGAGGACAAGATCCGCGCGCTGCGCGACGCCGGCTTCGACATGGACCTCGGCGGCGCCGACATCACCTCGGTGCAATACCAGAACGCCAACAACTCGGTGCGGGTCTCCGACGAGTTCATGCGGGCGGTCGAGGAGGCCGCGAGTTTGCCCTGCGCGCCCGCAAGACCGGTGAGGTCATCGAGATGGTCGACGCGCGCGACCTGTTCGACAAGATCTCCCAGGCCGCCTGGGCCTGCGCCGACCCGGGCCTGCAATACGACGACACTATCAACGACTGGCACACCAACCCCGAGACCGGCCGCATCACCGCGTCCAACCCGTGCTCGAGTACATGTCGCTGGACAACTCCTCGTGCAACCTGGCGTCGCTCAACCTGATGAAGTTCCTCAAGGACGACGACACCTTCGACGCGGCGCGGTTCGCCCAGGCCGTCGAGCTGATCATCACTGCGATGGACATCTCGATCAGCCTTCGCCGACTTCCCGACCGAGGCGATCGGCCAGACCACCCGCGACTACCGCCAGCTCGGCATCGGCTATGCCAACCTCGGCGCGATGCTGATGGCGATGGGGCTGGGCTATGACTCCGACGGGGGCCGGTCGATGGCCGCGACGATCACCAGCCTGATGACCGGCGTCGCCTACAAGCGTTCCGCTGAGCTCGCCGCGGTCGTCGGTCCCTACGCCGGCTACGCCCGCAACGCCGAGGCCCACCAGCGTGTGATGCGCAAGCACCAGGCCGCCAACGACGACCTGCGCACGCTCAACTCCGTCGACGGCGCGGTCCACAAGCTGGCGTCCAAGGCGTGGGCCGATGTCGTCGCCCTGGGTGCCACCAACGGCTTCCGCAACGCCCAGGCTTCGCTGCTGGCCCCCACCGGGACCATCGGCTTCATGATGGACTGCGACACCACCGGCATCGAGCCCGACTTCTCGCTGGTCAAGTTCAAGAAGCTGGTCGGCGGCGGCTCGATGCAGATCGTCAACCAGACGATCCCGCGGGCGCTGACCAAGCTCGGCTATGACGACGAGAAGGTCGAGGCGATCGTGGCCTACATCGCCGAGCACGGTCACGTGGTCGACGCCCCGGGCCTCAAGCCGGAGCACTACGAGGTCTTCGACACCGCGATGGGCCTGCGGTCGCTGTCCCCGATGGGTCACGTCCGGATGATGGCGGCCACCCAGCCGTTCCTGTCCGGCGCGATCTCCAAGACCGTCAACCTGCCGGAGTCGGCGACGGTCGAGGACATCAAGGACGTCTACCTCCAGTCCTGGAAGCTCGGCCTCAAGGCGACTGCGATCTACCGCGACAACTGCAAGGTGGGTCAGCCGCTCGCCGACGCCAAGGCCAAGAAGGCCGAGGTCGACGAGCCGGCCGTCGAGGCGGAGACCAAGACGGTGGAGAAGATCGTCTACCGCCCGACCCGTCGGCGGCTGCCCAAGTCGCGGGCCTCGCGCACCACGTCGTTCACCGTCGGCGGCGCCGAGGGCTACATGACCTCCGGGGCCCACGACGACGGCGAGCTCGGCGAGGTGTTCCTCAAGCTCGGCAAGCAGGGCTCGACGCTGGCCGGCGTGATGGACGCGTTCTCGATCGCGGTCTCGATCGGCCTTCAGTACGGCGTGCCGCTGGAGACCTATGTCTCCAAGTTCACCAACCTGCGCTTCGAGCCGGCCGGCCTGACCGACGACCCCGACGTGCGGATGGCGCAGTCGATCATGGACTACATCTTCCGGCGCCTCGCGCTGGACTACATGTCCTTCGACGAGCGCGGCATGCTCGGCATCTACTCCGCCGAGGAGCGGCAGCGCTACCTCGAGACCGGCTCCTATGAGCCCCTCGAGGTCAGCGAGGCCGAGGCGCTCAAGGCCGACCACCACGACTCCGCCCCGGAGATCATCGAGGTCCTGGCCGACGAGGACGACGACGCCACCGACGTCGCCGAGGCGACCCTGGTCGTCGACACCTCGGGGGCCCACACCTCCGCGGAGCTGATGGAGAAGCTGACCGGCCAGGCCGTCGACAGCCCGCTGTGCTTCACCTGCGGCACCAAGATGCGCCCCGCCGGCTCCTGCTATGTCTGCGAGGGCTGCGGCGCCACCAGCGGCTGCAGCTGACCGCTGCCGCAGGTCCCGGCACTCCCCAACACCCCCGAGCCAACTGGCGCGGCGTTGTGGTTACGTTCTCAGCGTTATAACGCGCAGATCGTGACCACAGCACCGCGCCAGTCGGGGGAGGCGACCGTCCCCTGGGCTAGCTCACCCGGCCGGCACACCTCGCTCGGCAGGCGGGGAGGAGGCGGCAACCGACTGCGCGTATCGGACATCCCAGGGGCATGCAGCGTTCGCGTCTCCGGCCGATGGCCGTCGCCATCGCCGTCAGCGTGGCCCTGGCCGGTTGTGCATCGACACCCGAACCGGGCCTGACGACGACCCCTGGTGACCACCACCGGCACCGCCCGAGCGGGCCGTCCGAGCTTCAAGGGTCGAGCTCCCCGGCCGCGTCGCCCACCGGTGCTACCGGGTCATCCCCGACCGGGCCTGCGGCGCCGTCGGACTTCGTCACCGCCGTGCCGCCACCGCCGCGCTGCCTGCCGGCGACGGCGAGCATCGTCGGGGTCAAGGTCTATCTCGTCCAGCAGGCGCTCGGCATCGTCGGCCACCAGGAGCGCTACGACGCCGCCACCGAGGCAGCCGTCCGTGCCTTCCAGGCCCGCTATGGCCTCGAGGTCGACGGCGTCGTCGGGCCGCTGACCTGGGCGGCGCTGCCGATCGAGGAGCCCTACTGCATCGACCAGTACGTCGCCCAGCCCGCGGTGGGTCTCGACGCGACCGCCGACGAGCGGATCGAAGCCATGGTCGGCTATGCCGAGCAGCAGCTCGGGCTGCCCTACATCTGGGGTGGGGCGGGCCCGATGGGCTTCGACTGCTCGGGTCTCGCGTTGCAGGCGGTCTATGCGGGCGGGCGCGTGGTGCCTCGCCTGGACACCAACATGCACGTGGGCGCGGACTTCCGCACCACGCACTTCCTCTATGAGTCCGACCTGCCGCACGTCCCCCTCGACCACCGTCGGCGAGGGGACCTGGTCTTCTTCGGTGAGCCGATCACCCACATGGCGATCTATCTGGGGCACGACCGCATCCTCGAGGCCGTCCGCCCGGTCATCCGGGTCGCCGATCTGCACGCCGACGGCCTGCCGATCCAGCCGTTGGTGGTGCGGCCCTTCCCCGCACGATGAGGCCGCGGCGCGGGACTCAGTCGCCAAGGACACCGTTCGCGACCCTGGTTTTCGGGCACTTGGAGGAGTAGACGGGAGGGTGCGCCGCCGTACGGCGACGTGCACGAACCACAACCCCCGAAGGAGACTCCATGGAGCAGCGTCAGCTCGGTGATGTGATGGTGGGCGCGATCGGTCTCGGCGGCATGCCGATGTCGATCGAGGGCAGGCCCGACGAGGAACGCTCGGTCGCCACCATCCACGCCGCCTTGGACGCCGGCGTCACGCTCATCGACACCGCGGACGCCTACCACATCGGCGCCGACGAGGTCGGCCACAACGAGTCCCTCATCGCCCGGGCGCTGGCGTCGTACGGCGGCAGCACCGCCGACGTCCTCGTCGCCACCAAGGGTGGCCATCTGCGCCCCGGCGACGGGAGCTGGACCGTCGACGGCAGCCCGCAGCACCTGCGCGAGGCGTGTGACGCGTCGCTGAAGCGGCTGGGCGTCGACGCCATCGGCCTCTACCAGTTCCACCGGCCCGACCCGGCCGTGCCCTATGCCGAGTCGGTCGGCGCCATCGCCGAGCTGCTCGACGCGGGCAAGATCCGGATGGCGGGCATCTCCAACGCCAACCCCGACCAGATCCGCGAGGCCAACCAGATCCTCGGCGGCCGGCTCGTGGCCGTGCAGAACCAGTTCTCCCCGTCGTTCCGCTCCAGCGAGCCCGAGCTCGAGCTGTGCCACGAGCTCGGCATCGCGTTCCTCCCGTGGAGCCCGCTGGGAGGCATCTCCAGCGCCGCCGAGCTCGGCAGCCGGTTCGCGGTCTTCCAGGACGTGGCCGACGAGGTGGGTGCCACACCTCAGCAGGTGACGCTGGCCTGGATGCTGGCCAAGTCCCCACGGGTGCTGCCGATCCCGGGCTCCAGCAGGCCCGAGACGATCCGCGCCTCGGTCGCGGCCGCTGACATCACGCTGACCGACGAGCAGCGACAGCGTCTCGACGAGACCGCCTGAGGCTGTCTGCGCCAGGCACCGCTGCCGACCCGCTCACGACCCGTCCGTGAGCGGGTGCCGGTGGAGCCGGGTGAGCAGCAGGCGGCGCTCGGCGTCGTTGGTCGTGAGCTCGAGGGCGCGGATGTTGGCGGCCTCGGCCGCGTCCACGCGGCCGAGCCCGGTGAGCAGCTCGGCTCGCGTGGCATGGAACAGGTGATAGCCGTCGAGCGCCGCGGCGAGCGTGTCGAGGTCGGCGAGCGCCGCCTCGGCGTACGACGGCCCGAGCTGTGCGCGGGCGACGGCGCGGTTGAGCCGGGCGACGGGGGAGGGGTCCAGGGAGACCAGCACGTCATAGAGCGTGGCGATCTGGAGCCAGTCGGTCTGCGCCCACGTCGGGCTCGAGGCGTGGCATGCGGCGATGGCGGCCTGGAGCTGGAGGCGACCCGGCCGCTCCAGAGCGGCGGCGCGCTCGAGGTGGGCCTCGCCCAGCGCGATGGCCTCGGCGTCCCAGCGGGTCCGGTCCTGGTCCTTGAGCAGCACAAGGTCCCCGGAGGCGTCGAAGCGTGCCGCGGACCGGGCGTGCTGGAAGCGCAGCAGCGCCGCCAGCCCCCAGGCCTCCGGCTCACCCGGGAGGCTGGTCGCCACCACCTCGGCCAGCCAGACCGCGTCCTCGGCCAGGTCACGGTCCTGGCCGTGGCCGGTCGAGGACACGAAGCCCTCGTTGAAGGTCAGATAGACGACCGCGAGGACGTCGTCGAGTCGCGCCGCCAGTTCCTCGGGGGGTGGCAGCGACAGCGCGATGCCCGACGCGACGATCTTGCGCTTGGCCCGGACGATCCGCTGCGCCAGGGTGGCCTCGTTGACCAGGAAGGCTCGCGCGATCTGGGGGGTCGGCAGACCCACCACCGCCCTCAGCGTCAGGGCCAGCCGGGCCTCGGGGGCGAGGGCCGGATGACAACAGGCGAACAGCAGCGCCAGCCGGTCGTCGGTCGCCGGCCCGGGCCCGACGTTCTCGGGCTCGGGGTCGACCGGCTCGGGGAGGCGGCGGGCGAGACCGCGCTGCCGCTCGGCCCGTCGTACGGCGTCCAGGGCGTTGCGCCGGGCGGCCACCTGCAGCCACGCGGCGGGGCGCTCGGGGGGCCCGGACCGGCGCCACGACGTCAGCGCCTCGAGGACGGCGGCGGCGACCGCCTCCTCGGCCAGGTCGAAGTCGCCGAAGCGGCGGGCCAGCGACGCGACCAGCGGACCGGACTCCTCGCGCAGCGTCTGCGCGAGGAGCCGGTCCGTCGGTGTCGCGCTCACTCCTCGAACTGGGAGTAGTCCTCGACCATGGGGCGGATCTCGACGGCCACCCCGGGGAAGGCCAGCATCGGCCAGGACTTGGTCATCGCGACGGCGGCATCCATGTCCGGGACGTCGATGACGGTGAAGCCGCCGATCACCTCCTTGGCCTCGTTGAAGGGGCCGTCGACGACGAGCGGGCCGTCGTCCCCGTGCTTGATCGTCGTGGCCGTCGTGACCGGGTGGAGCTCGGCGCCGGAGTCGGCGATGCGCCCGGCGGCGCCGTGCTCCTGGAACCACTGGTAGGTCGCGGCATAGACCTGCTTGGCGAGCTCGGGGTCGATGGCGTCGGCGAGGTCGGGGCGGGAGGTGAACATCAGGACGTACTTCATGGGAGTGCTCCTTCGGTGTCGAGGAATGATCACCCGTTCGTCGCCGCTGGGTCGAGGTTCTCGACAGGGGTAGGCAACAAATTCTTCACGTGCCGGTCGTGCGTGTCGACGTCGAAGGACGGCAGCAGCCGCGCGAGCCAGGCGGGCAGCCACCAGTTGAGCCTGCCGAGCAGGGTCATCGTGGCCGGCACCAGGACCAGCCGGACGATGGTCGCGTCGAGCAGGACCGCGGTGGCGAGCCCCAGGCCGAGCATCTTGATCGACGGGTCGCTGCCCGCGGCGAACCCGATGAAGACGGCCACCATGATCGCGGCACCGGCCGAGATCGTCCGGGCGGTGACGCCGATGCCGTGCGCGATGGCGTGCTCGGTGTCGCCGGTACGACGCCACTCCTCGCGGATGCGCGACAGCAGGAACACCTCATAGTCCATCGACAGCCCGAACAGGATGGCGAACATGAACATCGGGATGAACGAGATGATCGGGACCGTCGACTCGAGCCCGATGAGCTCCTTGGCCCAGCCCCACTGGAAGACCATCACGAGGACGCCGTACGCCGCGCTGACGCTGAGCAGGTTGAGCAGGGCGGCCTTGATCGGCACGGCGATCGAGCGGAAGACGACGACCAGCAGCAGGAACGACAGCAGCACGACGGCGGTGATGAAGATCGGGAGCCGGTCCTGCACCCGGCCGCTCATGTCGGTCATGACGGCGGTGTAGCCGCCGACGTGTGCGACGGCCGGGCTGTCGGCGAGCGCCGCGGGGAGCACGTCCGCGCGCAGCCGCTCGAGGGTGTCCCGGGTCGTGACCGACTGCGGGGTGCTGCTCGCCTGGGCCAGGACGACCGCGAGGTCGGAGCCGGTGGGCTCGGGCACCACCTGGGTCGCCACGATGCCCGGGTCCGCTGCCAGGGCGGCGCTGACGCGGTCGGCGGCGGTGCCGTCACCAGCGGTGTCGATGGCGATGACGAAGGGGCTGATCGCGCCGGGGCCGAAGCCGTCGGCGATCAGGTCATAGGCCTGCCGCTCGGTGCGTGACTGGGGGAGCGTCCCCTCGTCGGGCATCCCGAGTCGGAGCGCGGTCGCGGGCGCGGCCAGGGCCAGGAGCAGGGTCGCCCCGCCGACCAGGTAGGGCACCGGGTGACGCGTCACGTGGGAGCCCCAGCGGGCCCAGCGCCGCGTTGCGGCGTCGTGGGTACGACGTCCCAGCCACCGGTGGCGTGCGTTGATGCGCGTCCCCGCCAGCCCGAGCAGCGCCGGGAGCAGCGTGATCGCCGCGGCCACCATCACCAGGACCACGATCGCCATCCCGATGCCGCCGGCGGCGACGAAGGGCAGCCCGGCGAACGCCAGCCCGAGGATCGCGATGACCACGGTCCCGCCCGCGAAGATCACCGACTGGCCGGCGGTGGCGACCGCTCGCCCGATCGACTCGTCGACAGACAACCCGATCGCCAGGTGCTCGCGGTGACGGGTGACCAGGAACAACGCATAGTCGATGCCGGCGCCCAGACCGACCATCGACGCCATCACCGTCGCCCACTGGGGGATGTCGACCACATAGGCGGCCAGCGACAGCGAGCTGGTGCCGACCAGCAGCCCGAACAGGCCGATCACCAGGGGCAGCCCGGCCGCGATGAGCGAGCCGAAGGCCACGAGCAGGATGACCAGGGCCACGATCACGCCGATGGCCTCATGGAACGACGCCGGCGGCGCCGCGAAGGTGAAGTAGAGGTCGCCGCCCGACTCCAGGCGCAGCGACGAGCCCTGCCGGGCCTGGTCCAGCGCGTCGTCGAGAGCGGTGAGCGCCTGCACGTCGGTGTGCTCGATGGGCGGGTACTGCAGCCGGATCACCGCCACCCGCCCGTCGGGGCTGACCTGCTGACCGGCCACGGCGGCCTGCGGGTCGCGGGTCAGCATCCCGGCGGGGTCGCTGGCGCCCTCGAGGTCGCGCAGCCCCACCAGGGACTGCTCGAGCCGGGAGAGCTCGGCCACCGCGGCAGGGGAGTCGAGAAATGAGACGTCGGCGTCGCGCGGCGTTGCGACGACGTACGCCGTGAGGCCGCCGGCGCCGCTGTCGCTGCCGACGAGCAGCTCGTTGGCTGCGTGTGAGTCGCTGCCGGGGGAGGACATGGAGTCGTCGAGGGGATGCCCGAGGGTGGCGCCGGCAGTGGCGACGCTGACGGCGAGGACCAGCCACAGGCCGATCGCGATCCAGGGGCGGCGGGCCGACCAGCGGCCCCAGCGGTAGAGCAGGGATGACATGAGGGTCTCCGGGAGTGAGATGTGGGGCGAGGTGCCCGACCCCCTCACCGTGGTCCCTCCGGTGGCCCCGGCGGATCGGCGTCGCGGCCGGACCTGGGTCCGTCCCGCGAGGGACGGCCCGTCCTCCTTCCGGCTGATCCGCCGGAGCTCCGAAGTCCCTAGGCTGGGGTCGTGATGAGCGACAGCCGGCGGTCCGCGCAGGTCGCCTGGTCACTGTGGCGGGAGCCGCGTCCGAGTGGGGCGCCCCGTCGCGTCTGGCGTGACTGGGCGCTGGTCGGTGCGCTCGAGGTCACCGCGGTGCTGGAGGGGCTGTTCCGCCAGCAGGTCGAGTTGCGGCCCGTGGTCACGGTCGCCGCGATGGCGCTCGTGCTGCTGCTGTTGTGGCGCCGGACGCATCCCTTGACCTGCGCCCTGATCGGATGGGGCGTCGGGGGAGCGTTCTCGGTGATCCAGATCGTCGGCAACACCGGCGACCTCGGGCTCTACACCACCGCGGCCATCATGGTGCTGCTCTATTCCCTGGTGCGATGGGGCTCGGGCCGGGAGATCGTGATCGGCCTGGTGGCCGTGGTGGTCTTCGTCGTCCTCGGGATGGTCGCGTCGGCCGGCACGCGGGGCGACGCCATCGGTGGCTCGGTGTTCGTCTCCACCGTGGCGGCGATCGGCGCCGCCGTACGCTTCCGCGCCGTCGCCTGGGACCGCCAGCTGGCCGACATCCGCAGCCAGGAACGCGTGGGCCTGGCCCGCGAGCTCCACGACACCGTCGCCCACCACGTGTCGGCCATCGCCGTCCAGGCCCAGGCGGGACGCGCGGTCGCCGGTCAGCGTCCCGACGCCGCCCTGACGGCGCTCGAGGCGATCGAGTCGGAGGCGAGCCGGACCCTGGAGGAGATGCGCGCGATGGTCCGGGTCCTCCGCGAGGGCGAGGTCGACTATGCGCCGACACCCGGGGTGAGCGACCTGTCGTCCTTGGTACGCCGCGGCGCGGCCCCGACCGTCGAGGTGCACGTCGCCGGGCCGGTCGACCAGCTGCCGAGGGCGGTCGACGCGGCCGTCTATCGGCTGGCGCAGGAGTCGCTGACCAATGCCCTGCGCCACGCCCGCGGCGCGACCCGCGTCGAGATCGGTGTCGACGTCGACGAGGGCTGGGCGCGCCTGTCGGTGACCGATGATGGTCACCCCGACCCGTCGCGGCCGGTGTCCCCCGGGTTCGGGCTGATCGGCATGGCCGAGCGGGCCCAGCTGCTGGGCGGCCGGCTCCAGGCCGGCCCCCGGCCGGAGGGAGGCTGGTCGGTGAGCGCCGAGCTGCCGCTGGAGGTGACCTCATGAGCATCCGTGTGGTCGTGGCCGACGACCAGGACCTGGTCCGCACCGGACTGTCGATGATCCTGGACGCGCAGCCCGACATCGAGGTGGTGGGGCAGGCCCCCGACGGGCCCGCCGCACTCGAGCTGGCCCGCCGGCTGCGCCCCGACGTCCTGCTGGTCGACATCCGGATGCCGGGTCTCGACGGCGTCGAGGTGACCCGTCGGCTGGCCGGGCCGGACGTGGCGGACCCGATGGCCGTCGTGGTCATCACGACGTTCGACCTCGACGAGTACGTCCACGGCGCCCTGCGGGCCGGGGCACGCGGCTTCCTGCTCAAGGACGCCGGTCCCGACCTGCTCGTCCAGGCGATCCACGCCGCCGCCGACGGGGAGGCGTTGATCGCCCCCAACGTGACCCGCCGGTTGCTGGCGACCCTGGCCGGGCAGGCTCCGGCCACGGAGCCGGTGCAGCCGATCGAGTCGCTCACCGATCGGGAGGAGGAGGTGCTCCTCCTGGTCGCTCGGGGCAGGACCAACGCCGAGATCGCCGCCGAGCTCTTCATCGGCCTGAGCACCGTCAAGACCCACGTCGCGTCGCTGCTCGCCAAGCTCGGCGCCCGCAACCGCGTCGAGATCGCGATGTGGGCCTATGACACCAAGCGGGTCTGACCCCGGGCTCCTCAGAGCTCGTTGAGGGTCCGTTCCAGGCTCTCGGCCGCGTCGTCGCCGAGCTTCTTGAAGAACGGCGCCATCAGCGGCGTCACCAGCTTGGTCAGGCCCTGGGGCTCGAAGTGGGCGATGTAGTCGATCCGGGTGCGGTCGCCCTCGGCGTGGAACCGCATGAGGTCCTCCATCTCCATCGCCCCGGTGCGGCCGTGCAGTCGGAACTGGCGGCCGGGGACGACCTCGACGGCGGTGTACTCGATCTCGACCTCCCGCCCCATGAACCTGGAGACGTTGCGATAGACGGTGCCGACGCCGCCGTCACCGCTGACCCGCTCACACGACACCGTTCCGGGGTCCCAGGACTCGGTCGTGGTGAAGTCGGACAGGAACTCCCAGACCTTCTCCACCGGCTGCTGGACGGCGACGCTGCGCTCGATCGTGGGCATGGCTCACTCCTTCGTCGTTTGGGGGGATTCGGCGCCACCGCCTGATCGGATGGGTCGCCGCGGTGACAAGATCGCGGTGTGGAAGTACCCCAGCACTTCGCGATGGCCACCGACCAGGTCCGGGCGCTGCTGGCCGGCATCCGCGCCGCCGACCTGGTGACCGCTCACGAGCAGGGGCTCGTCGCCACCTATCTGCCGTTCGTGTTCGACCCTGACGACGGGAAGCACGGCTCGCTCATCACTCACGTCGCCCGCAACAACCGCCAGTGGTCGGAGCCGACCACCGGCGAGGCCCTGGTCATCGTGCACGGCGCCGACGCCTATGTGTCGCCGGACTGGCTGCCGTCGTACGCCGACACCGCGCAGGCGGTGCCGACCTGGAACTACCTGACCGTCCACGCCTACGGCGAGCTCGTCGCCCACGATGACCCGGCGTGGACCGAGGCCGCCGTACGCCGGCTCACCGAGCACCACGAGCGCCTGGCCGGGACGACCTATGGGGTCGATGGCACCGACGCCGGCTATGTCGAGCGCATGCTGCGCGCGATCGTCGGGATCGAGATCCGCCTGACCCGGGTCGAGGCCAAGGCCAAGATGAGCCAGAACAAGCGGCCCGACGACGTGCGCGGCATCGTCGCCGGTCTCGCGAGCCAGCCCGACGACGGCTCCCGGGCCAGCGCGGCGTGGATGGCCGAGCACGCCATCGCCGCCGCGGAGGCACGCGCCGCCGTGGTCGAGGACCTGGCTGCTCGGGCGAGGGGTGCACGTGCACCCCTCGCCTGAGCGCGGCGGAGGGGTCAGCCGATGAGGCGCTCGAGGCCGTAGTAGACGACGAAGGCCGGCCACACGAAGCCCTCGAGCACGGCCAGGACGTGCGGCCAGAAACCGTCGGCCTGCATCCAGAAATAGACCCAGGCGCCGAAGATCCCCAGCCCATAGATCGCGTTGCCGGCCTGACCCGATGACCGCCGTGCGTCTCCCATGGCCCGCCCCTTTCGAGCCGCCCGCGGCACGACACCCCGTCGGCGCGGCGACCACTCCCGTTCACGCTAAGGATGACGTCCGCTCCCGTCTGTCTGGTAGATCACGCCAGGGACCATTCGGTTGAAGATGGGAGGACACTGATCATGTGCCAACGGTTCGGCCCCCGGCCGTGGCCGGGTTGTTCTATCCAGGAACACGCCACCAGCTCATGACGGCGCTCACCGCCATGCTCGACGAGGCGCGTCCCGAGCTGGCGCCTGACCTGGCGGTGCCCAAGGCGCTGCTGCTCCCGCACGCTGGCTACATCTACTCGGGCTCGACCGCCGCCCTCGGCTATGCCGCGCTCGAGCGAGGCCGTGACACCATCCGGCGCGTGGTGCTGCTCGGGCCCACCCACCGCGTCTGGACCGACGGCGTCGTCCTCCCCGGGGTGGACACCCTGGGGACCCCGCTCGGCGAGGTCAGGGTCGCCCACGTCGAGACCGAGCTCGGCGGGCTGCCCCAGGTGGGTGTCAGCCCCGAGGCCCATGCCGCCGAGCACTCGCTGGAGGTGCACCTGCCGTTCCTCCAGATGGTGCTCGACGATGTCGAGGTTGTACCGCTCGCGGTGGGTCGTGCCGACCCGGCCGAGGTCGCCGACGTACTCGACGCGCTGTGGGGCGGCACGGAGACGGTGGTCGTCGTGAGCTCGGACCTGTCCCACTACCTGTCCTACGACGCCGCCGAGCGCGTGGACGAGGCCACCGTCGAGCAGATGCTGAGGCTCGACCTGCCCCTCACCCACGACCAGGCCTGCGGCGCCACGCCCGCCAACGGGCTCCTCCTGGCCGCGCGACGTCATGGGCTTGTCCCGCGGTTGCTCGCGCGCTGCAGCTCCGGTGACACCGCCGGCGACCGCAGGAGGGTGGTGGGCTATGCCGCGCTGGCGTTCCTCCGTCCCGTCACCGACTGACGACGACCTGCTCGCGCCCCTCCCCGCCGGAGCCGGGACCACGCTCCTGCGCGTGGCTCGCGACGCGATCGCCAGCGACCTCGGCGTCGGCCCCACGCTCGACGCTGGCGAGGTCGACCTCCACGCACCCTGGCTCGCCGAGCAGCGCGCCAGCTTCGTGACGCTCACCCGCTGCGGTGAGCTCGCCGGGTGCATCGGCACCACCACGCCCTACCGCTCCCTGCTCGATGACGTCCGCGGCAACGCGCGCGCGGCCGCCTTCCGGGATCCTCGGTTCCCACCCCTGGACCGCACCGACCTGTCGGCCGTCATCATCGAGGTCTCGGTGCTGTCGGCGTTGCGCCCCGTGCCCGTCGCCGACGAGGCCGAGGCGATCGCCGTCCTGCGCCCGGGCGTCGACGGCGTCGTGCTCGAGTACGGCGGCCGTCGCGCGACCTTCCTGCCCCAGGTGTGGGACAAGGTGGCTGGTCCAGCGGACTTCTTGGCCCATCTACGTCTCAAGCTCGGGGTTCCCGCGGCATTCTGGAGCGAGGAGATCCGGCTCTCCCGCTACACCGTGGACCTCTTCTCGGAGGAGGAGCGATGACCACCATCGACACGCAGCACACCCACGAGTCCTGCGTCCATGACCTGGTGCCGCCCCAACCGGTGGCCCCACCGGCGGGTGAGTCCTCCCACCGGGCGCGCTATTGGCACGCGCTGGAAGACGGCCGGCTCCAGTGCGACCTGTGCCCGCGCGAGTGTCGCCTGCGCGACGGGCAACGCGGCTTCTGCTTCGTCCGTCAGCGCGACGGCGACCACCTCAACCTGACCACCTATGGCCGGTCGTCCGGGTTCTGCGTCGACCCGATCGAGAAGAAGCCACTCCACCACTTCTATCCCGGCAGCAGCGTGCTCTCCTTCGGGACCGCCGGCTGCAACCTCGGCTGCAAGTTCTGCCAGAACTGGGACATCTCCAAGTCGCGGGAGATGGACCGGCTCATGGACCAGGCGTCACCGCAGGGCATCGCGCGCACGGCGCTGGCCTGGCGCAGCCGTAGTGTGGCCTTCACCTACAACGACCCGGTCATCTTCGCCGAGTACGCCGAGGACACCGCCCGGGCCTGCCGTGAGCGCGGCATCAACACCGTCGCCGTGACGGCCGGCTATGTGAACCCCGAGGCGAGAGCCGAGCTGTTCGCCGTCATGGACGCGGCCAACGTCGACCTCAAGGGGTTCAACGACGACTTCTACCGCTTCGTCACCGGCGCGAGCCTGCAGCCCGTGTTGGACACCCTCGTCTATCTCAAGCACGAGACCGATGTCTGGCTCGAGATCACCACGCTGCTGATCCCCGGGCACAACGACTCCGAGGCCGAGCTGCGGGCGATGGTGCGCTGGATCATGGCCGAGCTCGGCCCCGACGTACCGCACCACTTCTCCGCCTTCCACCCCGACCACCGCATGCGCGACGTCCCCGCGACACCGCTGTCGACGCTGGTGCGCGCTCAGCAGATCGCGCTGGAGGAGGGCCTCCACTTCGTCTACACCGGCAACCTGCGCAACGCCGAGGGTGAGACCACCCGCTGCTCGGGTTGCGGTCACGCGCTCATCGAACGCGACCGCTATCGCATCGTCGCCTACCGGCTGGCCCCCGACGGCACCTGCCCACGCTGCCACCTGGCGCTGCCCGGTCGGTTCGCCGACCACGCCGAGGACTTCGGACCCCAGCGGATCCCGATCAGCATCGGCGCCTAGCCGGGGTCCGGCCCAGCGGGCCAGCCTCGGGGTCGGCGTACGCTCGCAGAGGACGTGCCCGACCCTGAGGAGAGCGCCATGGACTACACCCACCTCGGCCGCACCGGACTGTCGGTGAGCCGCCTGTGCCTGGGCACCATGAACTTCGGCCCGGAGACCTCCGAGGCCGACAGCCACGCGATCATGGACCGCGCCCACGAGCACGGCATCAACTTCTTCGACACGGCCAACGTCTATGGCTGGCAGAAGGGGGAGGGGATCACCGAGCAGATCATCGGTCGCTGGTTCGCTCAGGGGGGTGGCCGTCGCGAACGCACCGTGATCGCCACCAAGCTCTATGGCTCGATGAGTGACTGGCCCAACGACACGTTCCTCTCCGCTCTCAACATCCGGCGCGCCTGCGACGCCTCCCTCAAGCGGCTCCAGACCGACTACATCGACCTCTACCAGATGCACCACGTCGACCGGTCGACGCCGTGGGAGGAGATCTGGGAGGCCATGGAGACGCTGCGCGCCCAGGGCAAGATCCTCTATGTCGGCTCCTCCAACTTCGCCGGCTGGCACCTGGCCCAGGCCATGGAGGCCGCCAAGGCCCGTCACTTCCTGGGCCTGGTGAGCGAGCAGTCGATCTACAACCTGATGACCCGCTGGGTCGAGCTCGAGGTGCTGCCAGCGGCGCAGCACTACGGGCTCGGCGTGATCCCGTGGTCGCCGTTGCACGGCGGGCTGCTCTCGGGCGCCATCCGCAAGGAGCGGGAGGGCGGCGGGGCCCGATCCGGCACCGGCCGCTCCGCCGAGGGGCTGGAGAAGCATCGCCCGACCATCGAGGCCTGGGAGCGGTTGTGCGCCGACCTCGGCGAGGACCCGGCCCATGTCGGCCTGGCGTGGCTGCTGTCGCGACCTGCGGTCACGGCGCCCATCATCGGGCCACGGACGCAGGACCAGCTCGACGGGACGCTGCGAGCACTGGAGATCGAGCTGGACGAGGCGACGCTGACCAAGCTCGACGAGCTCTTCCCGGCACCGGCACCCAACGGCGCCAAGCCCGCGCCCGAGGCCTACGCCTGGTGATCACGGATGGCTCGGTTGGGTGGCGAGCGTCGCCGTGGGCCGCAGCCGGTTGACCCGATTTGGGAATTTCCGTCAACCGGCCGTGACAAACTTCGAGGGCACCACGCCATCGAATTCGCAGGGTAAGGCGGCCGGATCACGCCGTTTTTCCCTGGGCGCCGCGAGTGGCGACGGAATCAGTCGTCGGCCGATCGTTCTGATCACGGACTAGTTGTCTATGGCCCGGTCTAGCCCGTGCGGACCATCTCCCGTGAATACCCCTAAGGCCACAGTCAAGAGTGGCAACGTCGTTGGTGCGCGAGCTTCACAGCTCATCTCGGGGCGAGGAGGACGACGTGCGACGTCAGTTGTTGTTCGTCATCGCTGTGGCACTACCGGCTATGGGAATGTCGGTGGCTCTGCCTGCAGCAGCAAGTGCGGCCAAGGCCGCTACGACCATCACGGCGACCGTGTCCGCGGACACGGTTCGTGAGGGCCAAGCCATCACCATCAGCGGTCGGGCACGGGGAGCCGCCGCCAGCAGCCGCGTCGTACTCCAGCAGCGCGACGGCAGCTCCTGGGTCCAGGTGAAGGCCACCACGATCGACGCTCAGGCCGGCTATGCCTTCAAGGTGCGGCCCGACCGCGGCACGCTGCGCTACCGCGTCCAGCTGCCGGCCCAGTCCGGGCGGCCGGAGGCCGTGTCGTCGACCCTGACGGTCGCCGTGACCTGGCAGCCTCAGATGCTGGTCGGCCTCAAGTGGCTGGCCACCCCGGCGGGCGGCCGGGAGCTGCGGGTCACCGGGACCACCGACTACGACGGCGCCGGAAAGGCGCTGCTCCAGACCAACAGCGGGTTCGGTTGGGTGGGTGCCGGCTACGTCGCCCTCAACAAGGGCCACTTCCAGCAGGTGCTGGCCCTCCCGCCGGCGCCGGGTGACCAGGTCCGCGCCGTGCTCGCCGCATCCGGCGTCCGCGAGGAGGCCATCGGGACGGCGACCACGCCCGACCCGTTGCCCTATGTCCTCGACGTCAACGACCCCAACGGCCTGGTGATCGCACCGCCGACGTCGGTCGTCACCGTGCTCGTCAAGGCCTCGAGCGACGACTTCGTCAGCGTCGGCTATGAAGGCAACGAGCTGTCCAACATCACCGTCGTCGACGACCAGGGCATCCCGCTCCCCGAGCCGGGCGACGAGGAGCCTCCCGTCGACAACGCGATCCACTTCAACGCCAAGGCCGACGGCACCTACACGCTCAACCTGCCGGCCTACTCCAACGTGCCGCTGAAGCTGTGGGCCTCCACCCCCAAGCACTACACCGGCCACGTCGACAGCGCGCTCGACGTCCACGCCGACCTGCCGTACCAGCCGGTCGACGTCACCTTCACCGGCACCGCCGACAGCACCGTCACCCTCCCCGCGCTCGACGCCAGGGCCGGTGAGCTGCTCGGCCCCGACGGCATGGTGCAGCCCTGGCTGGAGACCCCGGACGCTCCGGACGTCTACCGCCTGCCCGACACCGGCACCTACACCTACCGCCTGTTCGACACGGCCGTGACCAAGGCCAAGATCCTGTCCACCGAGGAGACCTCCGCGGGCATCGGCGACAACGTGTCGCTCACCCTCGCCGATGTCGACAAGGTCGCCGTCGTCACCATTCCCGCGACCGCGGGTGACTGCTTCTACATCGACGCGCTGACCCTCGGGCTCGACCGCGGCTACACGATGTTCGCCCCCGATGGCACCGAGATGGGCCGCGGCCTCCAGGTCGACGAGGCCGTGACCGGCGACTACCTGCTGCTGGTCGCCGGCGACGCGACCGCTCCCGACGTCACCGTCTCCGTGGCCCCGCCCGAGGACGTGATCGTCAACTGACCCCCCCCGGGGGTGGCGGTCCCCCCGCCGCCACCCCTTTGACCCCCACCCCGACGAGGCCCCGGAGCGCCCCCGACTCCGGGGCCTCGGCATGTCCGGAAGCCGGTACGCGCCGTCGTACCCACCGTTAGGTAAGGCAAACCTCTTTTACTGAGCGACAAACCCGAGGATGCTCGGAGGACATCCCGCGTCCGGTGGGGGACGTGGGAGGCCACCTCAGGGTGGCACCATCTCCGGAGGTACTCGATGAAACGAACCCTTCGTCTCTGTTCGCTCCTCGCGGCCGTGCTGGCCGCATCACTGGTGGGGACGGTCCCGGCCGATGCGCACCGGTCGTCGCCGTCCGAGCCACGGACGCTGGCCACCGGGCTGGTCGGTCCGCTTCAGCTGGATATCGGCCATCGTGGCCAGGTCTATGTCGCACAGTCGTTCGCCGGGCAGCTGAGCCGGCTCGGCCACGGCGGGACCGTCGTCGGCCTCGCCTCGGAGACGTCCTCGGTCGAGGGCGTCGCGTCGCGGAAGTGGGCCGTCGCCTACACCACGCGCAACGACGCGGAGGACCCGGCGAGCCTGGTCGCCGAGCTCAAGCTGCGTCGCGCCGATGGCTCGGTGCGGACCGTGGCGGACCTGGCCGGCTATGAGGCCGCCACCAACCCCGACCAGCTCAACCGCTACGGGTTCCGCCAGCTGGGCGCTGACTGCCTGGCCCAGCTACCGCCCGAGCTGCAGCCCTACACCGGCCAGATTGACTCCAACCCCTATGCGCTGGCCAACGCCCCCGACGGCGGTTGGTTCGTGGCGGATGCCGGGGCCAACGCGATCCTGCACGTGACCCGATCGGGCAAGGTCTCGACCTACTTCGTGTTCCGTCCCCAGAAGTCGGTGATCTCGGCTGAGGCCGCGGCTGCCAATGGGCTGCCGGACTGCACGATCGGAGCGACGTTCGCCTTCGAGCCGGTGCCCACCGATGTCGAGGTCAACGCGCAGGGCTACCTGCTGACGACGCTGCTCCCGGGGGGACCCGAGGACGAGAGCCTCGGCGCTCGCGGCGCCCTGGTCCGCATCGGCGGCGACGGGGAGTACTCCAACCTGGCCGACGGGTTCCTCGGTGCCACCAACCTCGCCATCGGCAAGGGTGGGCGCATCTATGTCGCCGAACTGTTCGGCAACCAGATCTCGGAGTATCGCCACGGGGACGTGACCCCGGTGCTGTCGGTGGCCTCACCGGCGGGGCTGGAGTACCGGCACGGCCGGTTGATCGCCTCGACCGACGTGTTCGGGGCAGGCAACGTCATCGCGATGCGGGTGCCGTGACCGACCGTCGCTGACCTGCGCCGCGCCGGGTCCGGGAGCCGCGGCTCCCGGACCCGGTGCGCGTCCACCGGTGCGTTGCCGGCGACCGACCCCAAGGCCTTGGCAACCTGCCGCGAAATTTGTCCGACCGGTCTGGACCAGTGACCGGAATTTCACCCCGTCGGACGACAAGTGGTTGAACCGTCAAGCCTCGTGGACTGCAGTTTTCTGCAGCGAAGCCACCGGATTCCAGCGGAATCACGGGGACGCAACGGGGTCCGAACGGCGGAGTCAGAGGTCGTCGGCACGGTCCGGGAATCCGACCGGCAACTGCATGACTATGCAACGGCGCTGCGTGCGCCTCAGCCAGAGCGATTGCACAGGCAAAACAACGTACCGAGGGTTGACCAAGAGAGTTGCCAATTTGTGCCTGACTGGTGTCACATCGACGCGACAGGGAAAACCTCTCACCCAACCCAAGGAGCCATCATGTCTCGGATCGTTGCCGCCGTCCTGACCGCCGTCGTCGCCGTGGGCCTCGCCTCGGTGCCGTCGCCCGCGGACGCCAAGCCGGTCTCCAGCCTCGCTCGTGGTGGTGGCGACGGCCTCTGCTGCTGATCGACACCACACATCGGCGGCCGGACCGCCGTCCCGGCGCGTGCGCGATGCGTTCAGGCCAGGGTTGACAGGGAGTAGGCGGTCCGGTCGTAGATCGGCATGAGCACCCGCGAGGCACCCAGGCACACCGACGCCCGTCGATAGGCCTGGGCCGCACGGGCCTTGTCGCCGAGTGCCGCCATGGCCTCGCCCAGCTCGAACCAGAGCTGACCGATGCCGCGGTCGGAGCCCAGCAGGTCGAGCAGTGAGGTCGCGCCCGCATAGGCCTCGTCGACCGGGGCCTCGTCGGCCACCAGCGCGATCACCTCGATGACCCGCAGTTCCGCCGACAGCGAGGGCTCCTGGTGGCACACGCTCGGGGGCACCGACCTGAGGTGCTCGATGGCCTGCCGGCCGCGACCCTCGCGGATCAACAACCGGGCGAACGCCATCTCGCACCGGGCCTGGTCGACCGGGCTCGCGGAGGACCACTTCATCTCCTGGGCCGCGAGCTCCAGCAGCCGTCGCGTCTCGACCAGGTCGGCATGCGGATCGCGGAGGTGGAAGACGGCCAGCTGGGTGCGCAACCGCGACAGGTTGCGCGTGCTCTCGCCGTTCTCGAGGATCCCGAGCGCCCGCGAGGCGAGCTCGATGGCGCGGTCGAGGTGACCGTTGTCGCGTTCGAAGATGCTGGCGTTCCAATAGGCGGCGGCCTGGGCCTCGGGGGAGCTGATCGCCTCGGCTGCCGCGATGCCTCGGCGTGCGAGCCGCGTCGCAAGGCCGAGTTGGCCGTCCTCGTAGTGGGCGCCGGCCACGGTCATGGCCAGCCGAACATAGTCGGTGGTGCCGGTCAGGCCGCGGGTCTCGAGCGCGGTGAGCTGGCGCTCGCCGACCTCGATGGCCTGGTCGAAGTCCTCGGTCTCGCGGTAGCACCTCGACAGAGCCAGGGCGACGTGGACCGCGAGCGGGGTCTCCTCAGCGCGTTCGCGCAGGTCCTCCAGCTCGATGATCGCCTGGTGGACGTCGCCGGCAGCCTCTTGGGCGCGCGCGTGGATATAGAGCCCCCGCAGCTCGAGGTCGGGGAAGGGTGCGAGCACGCCCGAGTCGAGCAGGGCCGCGGTGGTCATCAGGGCCGAGTCGACCTCGCCGGCGGCGAGGGCCATCTCGGCTCCGTCGAGGTCGTGGGTGCGTTCGCGCCGCAGGTCGCCGTCCTGGCCGGTCTCGAGGAAGTCGACCGACACGGTGAGGCGTCCGGCGATGGCCACCAGCGCGTCACGGCTGGGGCGGCGGTCGCCCGACTCGATCCGGGAGATGTAGCCCACGGAGTAGTCACTGCCCGCCAGCTCGCCCTGGGTCATGCCCAGTGCGACGCGGGCGTCGCGGATGCGCTGTCCGAGGCCGGCCTGGGCGGCGTCCTCTGCGCGATCCCGAGAGCTCACTCGCGTGCCCCCTTCTCGTTCGATTCCGGGTCAGCGTACGCGCACTTACCCGTGATGTCCTCGTAACTACCAGCAGGCGAATGTGCTTGGCAACAGCACGATCGCACTAGGTTGGCTCAGGTTCTTGCAACGGGCCGTACGCCGCTTGCAACCCCGGCCCCATTCCCTATGCTACGGAACCGTCGGTTGATTGTTGAGAAGTTGACACACCCGTGGCAAGGCTGGTTTGGACCACCGGTTTCTTTACCCTACATCTGCGTAGGTTTCGTTGGCGTAGGCCGTCTTCCCAGGTAGAAAGAGGCCACCTTCTATCTCGGGAACTCGGGGGGTCCACCGTGACTACTACACCTCTTTTGCAGCACGAGGCCTATCATCCACCTGCCGTGCGCGGCACCGGTGAGCTGATCGACCTGGAGTCGTGGATGGCCCGCGACACCGAGCGCCGCAATGCCGACCGTCAGCAGCACTCCAGCTCTCTCAACGCGATCCTGGCCGAGGCCGGTGGCAGCGAGACTCTGCTCCTTCACGACCGCCGGCGGGGGCTCGGCGTGCTGGGGGACGAGATCGCGCACCTGGCCGTGACCTCGCGGGGGATCTGGGTCGTCGAGGCCCACAACTATGCGGGCTCGCGGGTGGACGTCGTGTGGGCGTCGGGAGTCGACGACGAGCGCGAGCGGCTGCTGGTCAACGGCCACGACCGCACCCTGATGGTCAAGAAGCTCGACCGTCAGGTGCGGATGGTCCGCCAGGCGATGGCGTCCTACGAGGTGCCTGTGGGCGCCTTGCTCTGCTTCGTCGGAGCGACGCTGCCGCGGGTCTGGACGCCCAGCATCCACGGCTACCCGGTCTGCGACGTCCCCGGCGCTGCGACGATGCTCCACGCCACCGGGCCGATCGACGCCGACCGCCGTCACGAGCTCCACGACACCCTGGCTCGGCTCTTCCCCGCCATCTGACCCGGTCTTCCGCGCGTCGTGGGAGGTGCTGTCGCGCGAGGTGGGAGGTTCTGTCGCCGCGGACGGCAGCGACTCCCGCCTCGAAGGGCAGCACCCCCCACGTCGCAGGGTCCACACACCCACCTCGGTGGGCCGCAACGGCCACCTGGGTGGGCCGAAACCGCCACCTCGGTGGGCCGCAACGGCCACCTCGGTGGGCCGCAACGGGCACCTCGGGGGGCCGCAACGGCCACCTCGGGGGTCCGAAACGGGCACCTCGGGGGCCGTCTAGCCTCGGAGGATGGCTGACGCGCTGAGGGACCGCGCCGCCGGCGTCCTGCTCGGCACCGCGGTCGGGGATGCCCTGGGGGTGCCCTACGAGTTCGCGACCCCGCTCGAGGCCGACCAGCGGCCCGCGATGATCGGCGGCGGGCTGGGCGACTTCGCGCCGGGGGAGTGGAGCGATGACACCGCCATGACGGTCGCGGTGGCCCGGGCGGTGGCGGCCGGCGGCGACCTCACCGCCGACTCCGGGTGCGACCTGATCGCTGCGGGCTTCCTGTCGTGGTTCGACGGCGGCCCCGCCGACATCGGCAACCAGACCCGGGCCGTGCTCGGGGCGGTACGCCGTCGCCTGCGCCCCGGCGAACGGGTGGGCCTCGTGCTGGCGGAGGAGGCCCGGAGCTTCGCGGTCGACCATCCCCACGCCGCCGGCAACGGTGCCCTCATGCGCACCGCGCCCGTAGCGCTCTGGCGCCCCGCCGACCGGGAGGCGACGGCGGCCGCGGCGCGGGCCGTGGCCTCGCTGACCCATGCCGATCCCGTCGCCGGCGACTCCTGCATCCTCTGGACCGAGGCCGTCAGGGTCGCTCTCACCGAGCGAGAGTTCGTCCCGGTGGCGGGTCTCGACCTCCTCCCCGCGTCGCGGCGCGACTGGTGGCGCGAGCTGCTCGACGACGCTCTGACCGACACCTCCACCGGAGTCCCCGGGCGCCGGTTCTCGCCCAACGGCTGGACCGTCACGGCGCTCCAGGCCGCGGTCGTCGCCGTCGCCGCCGGCCTCCGCTCCGACGCCCCGCTCGAGGAGGGGCTCTGTCACGCCGTCCGCATCGGTGACGACACCGACACCGTGGCCGCCATCGCGGGTGGTGTCCTCGGTGCGCTCGTCGGCGCCGCGGAGATCCCCGCGGCCTGGGTCGACCTGGTGCACGGCTGGCCGGGTCTCTCGGGCGCCGACCTCGTCGAGCTCGGCCACGCCTGCCTGGTGGCCGGTCGAGCGGGTGAGGCGGACCGCTGAGGCGCGTACTCGCGTGGATGCCTCGCCCGGCGATGTATCTGGCGGGCCGTTCGCGGCTCCAGATGCCTGACCGGGAGAAACGGAGAACCCACATGCAATACCTCGGCTATGTCTGGAACCGCCTCGAGGCCGACGCCCGCGCCCAGACCCACCCTCGCCGTCGCACTCAAGCCGCCGACGCGGCCGCCACCACGCGCACCGCGGCCGCCGTCCGGCCCGCGCGCCCCTGGCGCCGCCGGATCGCCTGACCTCACGTCGTCAGCCCGCCCGAGCCGCCTGTCACCTCGCCGGTCCATCCCGGTCGCCGGCGGGGTGGCAGGCAGGGCCATCGGAGAAGGGGCTGCGCCAGCGGGGGCATGACAGGCTGGAGGGCATGACGGAGCGCAACGTCCTCGGCGGCGACCTCGAGCCCTGCGGCACCGACCCGGTCACCGGGTTCTATCGCGACGGCGACTGCTCGTGCGGTCCCGAGGACGTCGGGCTGCACGCGGTCTGTGCGGTGATGACCGAGGAGTTCCTCCATCAGCAGATCACGGTCGGCAACGACCTGGTCACGCCCCGACCCGAGTGGGCCTTCCCCGGGCTGCGGCCGGGCGACCGCTGGTGCGTGGTTGCCGCCCGCTGGCTGCAGGCCTTCGAGGAGGGCAAGGCCGCCCCGGTGGTGTTGGCCTCGACCAACGAGCGGGCCCTGGAGATCATCCCGCTGGAGGCGCTGCAGGCCCACGCCGTCGACGTGCCGGCTGACCCCGGGTCGCTCTACTGACCTTGCCGACGCGCCGCGCCGAGCGCTGCGGCGCCCAGCCCGGCCCACCGCTCAGCCGACGAGCACCGGCCTGGCCTCGAGGACCCGCAAGCGGACGGGATCGCCGACCACGGTCAACGTCTGCGGGATCGTGGTCCACGCGCCGCCGTTGACGCGGTAGCGGCCCGCATAGACGGTGTCGACCCAGGGGTGCACCACGACGTCGGCCTCGCGGTAGGTGTGGGTGACCTCGAGGTGGGGATAGGCATCGCCCGGGCCATCGGTGGTGACGCTCCCGCTGTCGCCCTCGCCCGTCTCGCCCCGCGCCGCCCAGTGCCAGACGTAGCGCCGCGGCGTCGCCTCGATCTCCACCCGCTGGCCGAGCAGCGTGACGGTCTGGGTCGACGGGTCGGAGTTGGCGGTGAAGAAGTTGGTCGCGAGGTTGACCAGGGTCTCACCCCCCGGCGGCTGGACGACGAGATCCGAACGCGGCCAGCTCAGCCGCTTCATCGCGGAGAACACCATCGCCGGCGTGATCGCGCCCAGGTCGCCGGCCTCGCTCGCGGTGAGACAGGCGAACCCGTAGCGCTCGCGCGGCCCCGAGGGCAGCAGCGTGCGATAGACGGCGAACAGCGTGCCCTGGTCACCGGCCGCCGTCACACAGTCCACGGGGTTGAAGCAGCTGCCGTCCACGGCCTCGCTCTTGCACTGCTGGTGCAGCGACCACCGGTACGCCGGCCCGCCCGACTGCATCGCCGCCTTCACCTCGGCGCCGGAGTAGTAGCAGCTCGACTCGCCTCGTCGAGGTCGCCGTCGGCTCCACATCCCGCGTATGCGGGATCGGTTGGCAGGAGAATAGGCCGTAACATCGTCGCGCGAGCGGAAGACAGGCGCCTCATGCGGAACTTCGATGAAGTCGTGACTAGCCAGGTCCGGCCGGCTTCCTGAAGTGAGAACGATACGCGGCCTTGCCTCCGCCTGGGAGCTTTCAATCGGGCCTGGACTGGACTCCTTGTATTCGTTGGGCTGGAGACCACGTCGACATGAAGAGTCGCCGCGGCGCGTGACGGGACTCAGTCCTGACGACCGAGGTTATCGCCAGCCGTGCGTCTTCACATAGCCGCCGGCGCGTAGAAGCCCTGCACCGTGAGTCTGCAAGGCGAGTGCATGCATCGCACTTCTCCGACAATGACAGAAACTCAGTCGCATCCCCGGTGTTCTGCATGCGGATGTCCGCTTCGACCCAGCGGCGGATGAATGCCTCGGCGGACTCGGGCTGCGGGGTGGGGGAGGTGGTGGTCGGCGTCGGTGAGGTCGGGGTCGATGACGAGCTGGCCGGGGGCGAGGGGGGAGGGGTGTCCTCGGTGCAGGCCGCGGTCAGGCCCAGCAGTGCGGCCGCTGCGATGGCGGCGGTGCGTCCCCCGATGGCCCGCATCGTCCCCCCTTCCGGGACCCGGCTGCGTCCCCCACGGGACGCATCGGGGATGAAACTAGCGGTTATGGACGATCTCGGCACCTGCCGTTCGGGCGGCTGTGGACAGGGGTCGACCACCCGGCGCCGGGCAACCGTGGTCAGCCGACGGTGCGGTAGCGCAGATAGACCATGCCGTTGGAGAACCAGTGGTCCTCGACCAGGTCGAGCGGCTGCCGCAGCTCACGAGGAAGGGCCGCGAGGCCACCGCCGACGACGATCGGGCAGACGACCAGGTGGACGTCGTCGACCAGGCCGGCCTGAAAGGCGGCGGCCGCGAGGCCGGGTCCACCGACGCTCAGGTCGCGCATCGAGTTGGTCTTGAGTTGGCGGACGACCGCCGGGTCGAAGCGTCGCACCAGACGGGTGCGGGCGGTCCACACCTCCACCAAGGTGGAGGAGAAGACGAGCTTGTCGGCGCGCTGCCAGAGGGCGGCGTACTTCTGGGCGACCGTCGGGCGGTCGGGGTCGTCGATGTCCCAGCCCGCCATGACGTCATACATGCGGCGGCCATAGAGATAGGTGCCGACCGGGCGCTCGAGGTCGTTGACGAACTCGTGCACGTCGGTGTCGGGCATCGCCCAGTCGAAACGGCCCGAGGCGTCGGCGACGAAGCCGTCGACGGAGCAGATCGCGAAGTAGCGCAGTCGGGCCATAGGACTTTCAGCCTAGACGCCCGGCCCAGCCGCTCCAGCCCGTCGATCGTCCAGGCATGGCGGGCAGGGTCACGTCGCGGCGGCGACCAGGTCGTCGCCGGGCAGGGGATGGACGTCGTGGTCGGTGGCCAGGTGGACCACCTCGCAGGGGAGCCCGACCAGCCGGCAGGCGCTCGTGATCGAGCGGGCCCAGGCGCGGTCGCGGGCGTCGGGCCCGCCGCCACCCGGTCTGCTCCGGCGGAACGCCACCCGGGCGCCCCGCAGATCGAGGTCGTCGATCATGGTCGACAGGTGCGTGGTCAAGGACAGCAGCACGTCGTCGTCAGGAGGCTCGGCCGCGTCCTCGAGCTGGGTGATCGACGGCACCACGGTGCCGTCGGGCTCGACGAGCATGAACCATAGGCTCTCGCCGCTGAAGCCCAGCGGCTTCATCAGGAATCGCCAGGCGGCCTCGAGGTCGGCCTGGCTGGAGATCACGGGTCGGAAGGTCATGGCCGCGACGATCCTCTCGATCCCGCTCCGACGGCCGGGGCCATCCACAAGCGGCGCGACGGCATCGCGCGGGCGCCGCCCTGTGGACGGCTCGCGGTCCGAACGGGCTCAGACCATGGTGAGCAGCTGGGCGACCAGGATCTTGGTGACCATGGCGACGGGATAGACCAGCGCATAGCCGAGAGCGACCTTGGAGTCGAACCCGGAGGACTCGTTGGCATAGGCCAGCACCGCGGGCTGGGTCTGCGACCCGGCGATGATGCCCGCGATCCTCGCACCCGCGGTGCGCAGCACGCGCCGCCCGATGATGACCAGCGCGAGGGCGTGCGCGGCGGTGATCAGCGCCCCGGCGAGGACGATCTTGACGCCGACCGGGGAGCGTACGGCGTCGACGAACGCCGACCCGGAGCGACCGCCGGCATAGGCGAGGAACAGCAGCAGGCCGATCTGCGTCAGCGTGTCGGCGGCCTGGTGGGGGATCGTCCAGACGACCGGGCCGGTGCGGCCCAGCCGGCCGAGGATCAGGCCGACGATCAGGGGCCCGGCCGCCGAGCCGAGGGAGAAGGTGCCGAGCCCGGGGACACCGATCGGCACCGTGCCGAGCGCGATGCCGAGCGCCAGGCCCAGCGCGAGGCCGAGTGGGTTGATGTCGGCCATGCCGTGCTCGGAGTCGCCGAGATAGGCAGCGACCTTGGCCATCCGGTCACGGGGCGCGGCGACGCGGATGCGGTCGCCCGCCTGGAGCACGAAGTCGTCGGTGGCCAGGAAGTCCTGGTCGCCCCGCCGGATCCGGGTGGCCCGGGCTCCGAGCGTCGCCCACAGCTGGAGGTCGGCCACGGTCCGGCCATAGAAGCGACGCTGCGACAGCACGATGCGACGGAAGTCGAGCTCGGAGCGATCCTGCTCGAGCTGGACCTTGCTGGTGCGCCCGAGCTGCTTGGTGACGTGCTTGACGGCCACGTCGGGCCCGATGGCCAGCACCCGGTCGCCCGGCTGGAGCACGGTGTCGCCGTCGGCCATCCGCACGGTGCCGTCGGCGGTCTGCAGCCGCGAGAACACCACCCGGCCATGGGGCGTGAAGGTCAGCTCGTGGACGGCGAGCGCATTGTCATGGGTGACCTTGATCGTGGCGTTGACGACCGACGGGGGCTTGGTGGAGTCGTCCGGGGTGGGGCTGTGGGTCGCCTGGCGCAGCACGAACGCCGAGGCCGCCAGCATGATCAGCACGCCGCCGATATAGGTCAGCGAATAGGCGACGGTGGGCTCGGGGGCGCCGTCGAGGCGCACCAGTGCTGCCGCCAGACCGGGGGTGTTGGTGTTGGCGCCGGCGAACAGCCCGGCCGTCGTACCCCGGTCGAAGCCGAGCGCCTGCGCCACGCCCCACGTGAGCACGCCGACACCGACGAGCGTCCCGAAGACGGTGAGGACCGGCCCCGCACCAGCGCGGAGCGAGGCGAAGAACGACGGTCCGGCGGTGACGCCGATCGCGAACGCGAAGACGGCCAGCCCGAAGCTGCCGAGGATCTCGGGCAGCGCCAGGCGCTCGTCGTACGCCGACAGCGCCAGGGCCACGAAGAGGACCGCGGCCGGTCCCAGACCCAGTCCGCGCCACCGCAGATTGCCCAGGGCGGTGCCGATGCCCAGCACCGCGAACAGCAGCGCCAGCGGGTTCTCGACTAGCCAATCGGCCACGAACAGCAGCCTAGGGCGGTGGACCGGTCGCGGGTGAATCGACACTGCCGTGACGTGCCCGACACCGCCCGCCGACGAGCGCCGGCTAACGGCTGCTCGATCCTAAGAATTTCCTGCAAACGCTTGCCTCAAAGGAATTGAGTCGATAAGACTCAAGTTAGACCTCGTGACAGACCTGCCGGGTCGTGGTGACCCGGCCACCTGAGTGGAGGGAGAACCACCATGCGCACCAGCAGCACGCTCTATTTCCCGCGCGACCCGTTCCGCGAGTTCGAGTCCCTGTTCCGCCAGGCCTTCACGCCGGCCGAACCGATGGACACCGCCTTCAGCCCGGCCGCCGAGGCCCACCGCGACGGTGAGGACGCCATCATCCGCATCGAGCTGCCCGGCGTGGACGTCGCCAACGACGTCAGCGTCGAGGTGCTCGGCCGCGACCTGGTCGTGAGCGGAGAGCGGCGCGACGAGCGCGCCGAGGAGAGCGAGGGCCGCCGGCTCCAGGAGATCCGTTATGGCTCGTTCCGTCGGGTCTTCAACCTCGGCCGTGCCGTCAACGCCGACGCCGTCTCCGCCAGCTATGACGCCGGGGTGCTGACCATCCGCGTCGCCGGTGTCTATGCCGAGCTGTCGGGCCAGCGGATCGCGATCACCACCCCGGTCCCCGGCTCGGTCGAGTCAGGCCGGGCCGAGACGCCGGCGGTGGAGAAGGCCGCGTCCTGAGCGGACCGCTCAGCCCCTGCTGGGGCTGATCCCCGACTGAGCGACCACCCAGGCCCACATCCGAGCGACCTGCTCGGGTGTGGGCCGCGTCGCGTTGCGGAAGTGGGTGGGACGCGGGCGCCGGTCATGCCACAGCCCACCGCCCTCCGGCGCCGGGCGAACGGCGCTCAGCCAGACCGTCGTGTCGGCACCGCCCTCGGCGTCGCGCAGGATCGGGCCGGTGACCTTGCGGAACGTCGGCAGCGAGTCGGCCACGCCCGGGGTGTCGGCCCAGCCGGGATGGGTGGCATAGACGCGGACGCCCTGGTCGGCCCAGCGGTCGCCCAGCAGGCCGAGCAGCTCGACCTGGGCTCGCTTGGAACGGGCATAGGCGGTGGCGCCGGCATAGCTCCCGACGAGGTATTCGGGGTCGTCGTCGCGCAGCGCCTGGGTGTACATGCCACCCGACGTCACCATGATCACGCGCGCGTCGCGACCGGCGAGGAGCGGCAGCATCTGCTCGGTCATCAGGACCGGGCCGAGCACGTGGAGGGCCATCGTCATCTCGTGGCCCTGCGGCGACTCGGTGCGACGTGGCGGCAGCGCGCCCGCGTTGTGGACGAGCACGTCGACGGCGTCCACCTCGGCCGCCAGCTCCTCCCCGAAGCGGCGCACGTCGTCGAGATCGGCGACGTCGCAGCGTCGTACGACGAGGTCGGCCGCGGGGACCTCCGCCCGGATCTCCTCGGCGACCCTGCGGCCCTTGTCGGTGTCGCGGACGACGAGGTGGACCTGGGCGCCGAGAGCCGCCAGCCCCTGGGCGGTGGCCAGGCCGAGCCCGGACGTCGCGCCGGTCACGAGCGCCACCTCACCGGCCATCGAGCCCGGCTCGGGGTCGGCCGGCCATCCCGGCAGGCGACGGCGCACGGCATAGCCGATCTGGGAAAAGCCGGGCAGGACGGTGCGGTCCATGGCGGTGTCGAGGAGGCTGCCGATGCCGAGCATGCCCCAGACCCTAGCCAGCGTTCCAAGGCCCCCCGGGCGACAACGTCGGCGGGCTGGCATAGCCTGCCCGGAGGGGGGTCGCGCCCCCTGGCAGACCAGCTCTGACAACCTCCGCTGACGAAAGAAGGACCCCATGGCAGACGAGCAGGCCCCGGTCGTGACCACGATGCCGCGCATCGGCGACCCGGCCCCCGCGTTCACCGCCTCCACCACCCAGGGCGAGATCAACTTCCCGGCCGACTACGCCGGCCAGTGGGTGATCCTGTTCTCCCACCCCGCCGACTTCACCCCCGTCTGCACGACGGAGTTCATGACCTTCGCGTCGATGGCCGACGAGTTCCGCGCCTACAACACCCAGCTCGTCGGGCTGTCGGTGGACGGCCTCTACAGCCACATCGCCTGGCTCCGCACGATCCAGGACAAGATCGAGTTCCGCGACATGAAGAACGTCGAGGTGAAGTTCCCGCTCATCGACGACATCACCATGTCGGTGGCCCAGAAGTACGGGATGATCATGCCGGGTGAGGACTCCACCAAGGCCGTCCGCGCGGTCTTCGTGATCGACCCGCAGGGCATGATCCGGACGATCATCTATTACCCGCTCTCGATGGGCCGCAACTTCGACGAGATCATGCGCGTCATCAAGGCCCTCCAGACCGCCGACGCCTTCGCGGTCGCAACGCCCGCCGACTGGCGTCCCGGCGACCGGGTCATCGTCCCCACCGCCGGCTCGTGTGGCACCGCCAAGGACCGCATGGACGGCAAGGAGGAGGGCGTGGAGTGCGAGGACTGGTTCTTCTGCACCAAGGCCATCTCCGCCGAGGACGTCGAGAAGGCGATCCGCAAGGCCTGACGTCCGTCGGCGCTCGGGCGGCCGCTGGGTGACTAGCGGCCGTCCGAGTCGGCGGTGTCGGGCGCCGTACTGTCCGACGTCGTCGCGCCCTCGCGGCGCCTGACCCAGACCGTCGCCAGAGCGACCACCACGGCGGCGGCGACCGCGAGGGCGAGCAGCAGCGGCGACAGCCGGCCGAGCACGGCGGCCACGGCCGCGAGCCCGACGGTCGCATAGACCGTCGCCCACATCGCCGCCCCCACGACCAGGGCCGGCAGATAGACCTTCAGCGGCATCCGCAGCGCGCCCGCCGAGGCGTTGACGGCCGTCTGGATGCCGATGGTCAGGAAGCTGAGCGACACCAACGGCGCACCGACGCGGCGTACGGCGCGCTCCGCGCGCGCGATGCCGGGGCGCTCCAGCCAGGTCGAGTGCCGCTGGGCGGCCGACCGGGCCCACCGCGCCAGGCCATAGGTCGCCCCGCCGCGCAGACATGCCACCACGAACAGCAGCACCAGCGTCGGCACCAGGGGCAGGTCGTCGGGCACGCGATGATTGTCCAGGATCAGCCCGGTCAGGGCCGGGAGGCCACGAGATAGACCGCGCCCGAGGCCATCAGGTTGGCCGGCCCCCGGGCGCGCAGCCCCGCCGCGGACCGGCCCTGGGCGTCCAGCAGCTCGCGGCGTCGTACGTCGAACCCCTGGGTGTCGAAGAGGTCCTCGAGGTCGGCCAGCGTGGCGAGGTGGATGTTCGGGGTGTCGTACCACGGGTGCGGCAGCTCGGCGGAGACCGGCATCCGGCCGCGCAGCAGCAACCCGGCCCGGTGCTTCCAGAGGCCGAAGTTGGGGACCGAGACGATGCCGCGGCCGGCGATGCGGCCCACCTCGGCGAGGACGCGGTCGGGGTGTCGGGTGGCCTGCAGCGTCTGGGAGACCACGACGAGGTCATAGGAGTCGTCGGCGAACTCGCCGAGCTGGGTGTCCAGGTCGAGCTCGATCACCGGGACGCCGCGGCCGATCGCGGCGAGCATCGACGCGGCATCCCGGTCGACGCCGGTGCCGGTGCAGCCGAGCTCGGTCGCCAGGTGGGCCAGCAGCTGCCCGTCGCCGCAGCCGAGGTCGAGCACGCGCGCGCCCGGGCTGACCAGGCCCGCGACGACCTCGAGGTCAGGACGCATCGCGGACACCCTCCTCGGGACGGGCCAGGGCCGCGACCGACCCCGCTTCGTGCGCTGCGAAGTCGAGGAACGCCCGGACCGTGCGCAGGTAGTCGGGCACGTCGAGCAGGAACGAGTCGTGGCCGTGGGGCGCGGAGATCTCGCGGAACGACACCGGGACGCGCGCCGTCTCGAGCACCCGGACGATGCGCCGCGAGTGGGACGTCGCGAAGCGCCAGTCGGAGTCGAAGGAGATGACCAGCACCCGGGTGCCGCGACCCTCGGCACAGGCCGCGGCGAGCCGGTCGGTCGCGGTGTCGTCCGCGAACGGATCGAAGTAGTCCAGCGACCGGGTGAGATAGAGATAGGACAGCGGGTCGAACCGGTCGAGGAACGACTGCCCCTGGTGCTCGAGGTAGGACTCGACGGCGAAGTCGACCCCGAAGCGGTGGCCCGGTTCGTCGCCGTCCTGGAACCGTCTGCCGAACTTCTCGGCCATCGCCTGCTCAGACAGATAGGTGATGTGCGCCATCATCCGGGCGATCGCCAGGCCGGTGCGCGGACCGCCGTTGGCCGCCGGGTCGTCGGCATAGCGGCCGTCCGCGAACGCCGGGTCCCGCATGATGGCGGACCGTGCGACCGCGGAGAACGCGATGTTCTGTGCCGACAGCCGGCTGCTGGCGGCGATCACGACGGCGTGGGCGATCTCCTCGGGTGCGTCGAGCGCCCACTGCAGTGCCTGCATGCCGCCGAGCGACCCACCGATCGCGGCGAGCAGGCGCTCCACCCCGAGGTGGCGCATGAGCGCTCGATGCACCGTGACGAAGTCACGGATCGACAGCAGCGGGAAGTCCAGGGCATAGGTGCGCCCGGTGGCGGGGTCGACCGACGACGGTCCCGTCGTACCGCGGCAGCCGCCGAGCAGGTTGGGGCAGATCACGAAGAACCGGTCGGTGTCGACCGGCTTGCCGGGGCCGACCATCGTGTCCCACCAGCCGGGTCGCTCCTCGTCGCCGGAGGCGTGGGAGTCGCCGGTCAGCGCATGGCAGACGAAGACCGCGTTGGAGGCGTCGGCGTTGAGCTCGCCCCAGGTCTCGAAGGCGACCTCGACGTGGCTGAGCGAGGCACCGCCGTCCAGCACCAGTGGGTCGTCCCCGTCGAAGAGGACGACCCACTGGCGCGGATCGGCGGTCTGCTCGGTGCCCACGTGTCAGGCGCCGGCCTTCCCCAGCGCCTGGTCGAGGTCGGCGATGATGTCGTCGGCGTTCTCGATGCCGATGGACAGGCGGACCATGTCCTCGGGGACGCCGGCCGCCTCGAGCTCCTCGGGGGTCAGCTGGCTGTGCGTGGTCGTGGCGTTGTGGATCGCCAGCGACTTGGCGTCGCCGATGTTGGCCAGGTGGCTGAACAGCTCGAGCGACTCGATGAACTTCTTGCCGGCCTCGCGGCCGCCCTTGATGCCGAAGGACAGCAGGCCGCCATAGCCCTTGCCGGTGAGGACGCGGTCGGCGACGGCCTTGTCGGGCGAGGAGTCGAGGCCGGGGTAGTTGACCCAGGCCACGCCCGGGTGGTCGGCCAGGAAGCGGGCGGCCTTGAGGGCGTTCTCGCTGTGGCGCTCCATCCGCAGGTGGAGCGTCTCGAGGCCCTGCAGGAACAGCCAGGAGTTCATCGGGGTGACCGCGGCACCGGTGTTGCGCAGCAGCACCGTGCGGGCCCGGATGATGTAGGCGAGGTTGCCGACCGCCTCGCTCCAGACCACGCCGTGGTAGGCGCCATCGGGCTGGGTCAGACCCGGGAAGCGGTCCGCGTGGGCGGTCCAGTCGAAGTTGCCGGAGTCGACGATGATGCCGCCGATCGAGGTGCCGTGACCGCCGATGTACTTGGTGGCCGAGTGGACCACGACGTCGACGCCGTGCTCGAAGGCACGGCACAGGTACGGCGTCGGCGCGGTGTTGTCGACGATGAACGGCAGCCCCTGGGCGTGGGCGGCGGCCGACCAGGCGTCGAGGTCGATCACGTTGATCTTGGGGTTGCCGACGGTCTCACCGAAGACCAGGCGGGTCTTGTCGTCGACGTGCTGGGCCAGTTCCTCGGGCTTGGTGGGGTCGACGAAGCGGACCTCGATGCCGAACTGGGGGAGGGTGTGGGCGAACAGCGCGTAGGTGCCGCCGTACAGGGTCGACAGCGCGACGATGTTGTCACCGGCATAGGTCAGGTTCAGCACGGCATAGGTCACGGCCGCGGACCCCGAGGACGTGGCGAGCGCCCCGACACCGCCCTCGAGGGCGTTGACGCGGGTCTCGAAGACCGACTGGGTCGGGTTCATGATGCGCGTGTAGATGTTGCCCGGCACGCGCAGCGCGAACAGGTCGGCTGCGTGGTCGGTGTCGTCGAAGACGTAGGACGTCGTCTGATAGATCGGGACCGCGCGGGCGTTGGTCGCCGGGTCGGCCTCCTCCTGGCCGGCGTGGACCGCCAGGGTCTCGGGCTGCAGCGTCATGGTGTGGTGGGTTCCTCTCGGGCGGGAAGCGGCCCCGTCCGCTCCCGGTGGGGAGGCGTCACGACACCGCTGTCGAGTGGACCAACCGTAGAGATCTGGGCGACAAAGAACCTGAGAATGTCCACCATCTGGACCACCGTTCCATCATGTGGACAGTGGGCTGCGTGTGGTGGGTCAGGGGCGCAGGGAGCGGTAGATCTCGACGGTCTGGTCGGCGATGGAGGCCCAGGAGAAGTCCTGCTCGGCCCGGCGGCGGCCGGCGACGCCCATCTGCTTGGCGCGGTCGGGGTCGGCCACGATCTCGTTGAGGGCGGCCGCGAAGTCGGCGACGTACTGGTCGGGGTCGAGCGGGGTCCCGGTGCCGTCGTCGGCCTGCTCGATCGGGACGAGCAGCCCGGTCTCGCCCGGGACCACGACCTCGGGGATACCGCCGGTGGCGGTGGCGACCACGGCGGTCTCGCAGGCCATGGCCTCGAGGTTGACGATGCCGAGCGGCTCATAGATGGACGGGCAGACGAACGACGTCGCGCCGCTCAGCAGCGTGACCACGTCACGCCGGGGGAGCATCTCGCGCAGCCACACCACGCCGGTTCGGGTGGTCGCCAGCTCGTCGACGAGGGCCACCACCTCGGCCTCGATCTCGGGGGTGTCGGGCGCCCCGGCGCACAGCACGATCTGGACGTCCGGCGGCAGCTGCGCGGCCGCCCGCAGGAAGAGCGGCAACCCCTTCTGGCGGGTGATCCGACCGACGAACACGACCGACGGCCGATCCGGGTCGACACCGAGCTCGCGGGAGCGGTCCGGGTCGGCGGCCGGGTGCCACGTGGTCGTGTCGATGCCGTTGAGCACGACATGCACCTTGGTCGGGTCGACGTCGGGATAGGAGCGCAGCACGTCCTGGCGCATCGCCGACGACACCGCGACGATCGCGTCGGCGGCCAGATAGGCCGTCCGCTCCACCCAGGACGAGACGGCATAGCCGCCGCCCAGCTGCTCGGACTTCCACGGCCGCATCGGCTCCAGCGAGTGGGCCGTGATCACGTGAGGCACGCCATAGAGCAGTGAGGCCAGGTGGCCCGCCATGTTGGCGTACCAGGTGTGGGAGTGCACCAGGTCGGTCCCCGCACACCCATCGGCGATCGCGAGGTCCACCCCGAGGGTCTTGAGGGCACCGTTGGCCGCCGCCAGCTCCCCCAGGTCGGCGTACGACGCCGTGAGGTCCTCGTTCCGGGCCGCGCCGAAGGCGTGCACCCTCGTTTCGAGGTCGCCGCGGTCGCGCAGCGCCCGTACCAGCTCCGCGACGTGCACCCCCGCACCGCCATAGATCTCCGGGGGATATTCCTTGCTCAGCACGTCGACTCGCATGTCGGTGAAACTACCCCTGCCCGTGAGGCGGGCACAGGGGCTAGCCTGCCAAGCATGACCTCCATGCCCGGGACGGACTTCGTACGGCGCCGCCAGAACTCCCGCAAGAAGGTGCTGGCCATCGTGCTCGCCGGGGGTGAAGGCAAGCGGCTGATGCCGCTGACGGCCGACCGGGCCAAACCAGCGGTGCCGTTCGCGGGCATCTATCGCCTCATCGACTTCGCCCTGTCCAACGTCGTCAACGCGGGCTACCTGCAGGTCGTCGTCCTCACGCAGTACAAGTCCCACAGCCTCGACCGCCACGTGACCCAGACCTGGCGACTGTCGACGATGCTCGGCAACTACGTCGCCCCGGTCCCGGCCCAGCAGCGCGTGGGCAAGCACTGGTATCTCGGCAGTGCCGACGCGATCTTCCAGTCCCTCAACCTGATCCGCGACGAGAAGCCCGACATCGTCGTCGTCGTGGGCGCCGACCACGTCTATCGGATGGACTTCGCGCAGATGGTGGCCCAGCACATCGAGTCGGGTGCCTCCGCGACCGTGGCGGCCATCCGACAGCCGATCGGGCTGGCCGACCAGTTCGGCGTCATCGACGTCGACCCCAAGGACCCCGCCAAGATCCGCGAGTTCCTCGAGAAGCCCAAGAACCCGACCGGACTGCCCGACAGCCCCCACGAGGTGCTGGCGTCGATGGGCAACTACGTCTTCGACGCCGACGCGCTCGTCGCGGCGGTCACCGACGACGCGGTGATGAGCGGCTCGGCGCACGACATGGGCGGCGACATCGTGCCGGCGTTCGTGCGCAAGGGCGAGGCCGGCGTCTATGACTTCAAGGACAACGACGTCCCGGGCGCCACCGAGCGCGACCGCGGCTATTGGCGCGACGTGGGGACGCTGGCCTCCTACTACGCCGCCCACATGGACGTCGTCGCGCCGCTGCCGGTGTTCAACCTCTACAACTTCCAGTGGCCGATCTTCACCTCCTATGGCCCGCAGCCGCCGGCCAAGCTGGTGCGGGGCGACGACCACCGCATCCCCGTCGCCGAGGACACCGTGCTCTCACCCGGTGTCGTGGTGAGCGGCGGTCGCGTCTATCGCTCGGTGCTGTCGCCGGCGGTGCGCGTGGAGACCGATGCCGAGGTCTCCGACGCCGTCCTCCTCAACGGCGTCCGGATCGGCTCCGGCGCCGTCGTCCGCCGCGCGATCCTCGACAAGGGTGTCGTGGTCCCGCCCGGCGCGCGGATCGGGGTCGATCCCGAGGAGGACCTCGCCCACGGCTTCATGGTCCAGGACGGGCTGACCATCCTGGGCAAGGAGCAGCCGTTCCCGTAGCCGTGCCCCGACAACGGGGCAAGCGGCGTACGTCGAAGGCCGGCCGTGAGACGGCCGACACCACTGCCGCGCGTTCCTAGTGTGGCGGCGCCGCGCGCGGCTACCCTGCTCCGGTGACCGACGCGCACCCCTTCGGGGACGACCCGACCGCGCGGGCGCGCTCGGGCCACCGCCGCGAGGTCGTCGACCGCCTCGAGACCGCCTATCGGGCGGGGCTGCTGAGCGGCCCCGACTATGAGCTGCGGGTCTCCCAGGCGCGGGCCGCCATGACCGTCGGCGAGCTCGAGGCCATGCTGCGCGATCTCGACGCCACCGTCCCGCACGCCGTTGCCGCGGTGCCGGTCCCCGTGAGCGACTCAGGCGCCCCCGTCGCGGGCGGTGCCACCGGGTTGACGCCGTCGCCGGAACCGCCGCCGTACGGCGGACCCCTCGCGCCGACGCCGATGACGATGTCGGTGATGACCGTGCGGTCCTCCGGGTCCCGCGGTGCCTTCGTGTTCGTGCTCGTGGCCGCCCTCCTCGTCGCGGGGCTCGGCGTCGGCATCTTCGTCACCGGCAAGGTCAAGGACGTCGTGTCGGGCGTGGCCGGGCCGGACGTGTCGGCAGCCCCGCGGGGTCAGGAGTTCGCGCTCACCGAAGCCGGGATGCGGCGGTTCCTCAAGGCCTATGACGACAAGTTCGGCCAGGCCGAGGCGGTGTCCGCGACGTTCTATCGCGACCACGTCGTCGTCGAGACCCCGCGCCCCGCAGGCGGGTCCCGGCTGTGGAGCTATCGCGACGGCGGGTCGTTCTTCGCGCTCGGCACCCAGCCGCGGACCATGAAGGGCACCGTCGACCTGACCCAGATCGACATCGGTGCGCTGCTCGACAACGTCGACCGCGCGCCGACCAAGGCCCATGTGCGCGACAACCCCGATGTCATGGCCACCGTGGCCCGCACTTCCGACGGGATCCCGCCGACCATCGTCATCACCGTGACCAACGACGCCGGCGCCTATGGCTATGTGATCACCAACCTCGCCGGCAAGGTCACCAGTGTCGGCAAGGCGGACTGACGGTTCGCCCGTCGCGGGGCGGCCTTGCCGTGGTTGCCGTGGTTGGCGTGGTGACGGTTCACCAAGGTAGGAAGGCGAAGCCTCACTTACCTGGGTGAGTTCGGCTAGGTAGGTGAGGGTTCGCCCGCTTACCTTGGTGAACCAGCAGCGGCGTCGCCCCTGCAAGCGGGGAACCAGCACCGAGCCGGCGGCGTCTCATCGGGGTGAGGAGAACGGGAGCCATGCACGCGCAGACACGGGTCGTACGCCGGCTCGCGCCGCTGGTCGCGATCGTGCTGCTGGCCGGCTGCGGCACCGAGACCGGCTCGGAGGCCACCGACCCGGGAACCTCCGCCGCCACGGCCACGGACATGCCGACCACGGCGCCGCCCAGCAGCCCGACCCGAGGCCCGGGCACGTCGGGCCACGGCACGCCGTTGGACGACTGGGACCCGGTCGCGGTCTTCACCGTCACCAACGCCGACGGCAAGGTGTCGCCCGGTGCGGTCGGCATCGAGGGGCTGGCCGACGTCCAGGCGTTCTCCGCCCAGTTCACCAACCCCGCCGTCGAGCACCGGCTGACCCGGCTGGTGACCCAGGGCGACCTGATGCCGGGCCGATCGCTGGTCGCCGCCGTCGTGGCGATCGGCTGCTCCTCGCCGCGCGAGGTCACGGTCGCGACCCTCGACGGCCGACTGCTCATCGAGGCCGTGCCCCCTGCCAACTCGCCGCCGGAGTGTCTGGTCGCGATGACCACGGTCGCGCTGGTCGCCGTACCGACCGAGCTCGCGCCGCCCCCGGCCTCGGCGAGCTGACGCGGTACGCCGGCACGGCACGCCGGCACGGCACGCCGACGTGGCGGCTGATCGTCGACCGCGCCGCAGTTGGTGCGGTCTGATGGGATGAGGACGGCACACCAGCACGACCGAGGAGCAGCGATGGGGCGCACCAGCAAGATCGCCAAGGCCGCCGGCCAGGGGGCCAAGCTGGCCGTCAAATATGGCCCGCAGGCCAAGATCGTCTGGGACAAGGGCGGCAAGCAGGCCGCCACCGCGGCCACCAAGCGGGCGCTGAGCCTCAACAACCGCCGCAAGGCGTTCGCCCATGCCGGCGGTGTCATCGACGGCTCGGTGCTCAAGATCGCACCCCAGGGCAGCACCGTCTATGTCGTGTTCACCGGCGACCTCCCGATCGCCTCCTATCCGTCCCAGGAGCTGCCGTTCCCGATCCTGCTCCAGCACGCCGACCTCGACCGCCGGGTGCGGCCCGAGGACGGCCGCCGCTCGGTGCCCCGGATCCGTCACAAGGAGCCGCGCCCCCGCCAGCTCCGCTGATCCGCCGGGGCTGCCGGTCGGCCGCACCGACGCCGATAGGGTGCGGCTGTGGGGGAGCGCCCGTGGAACGTCTTCATCGAAGGTGACAACCTCGAGGTGCTGCGCACCCTCGCGCCCGCGTCGGTCGACCTGATCTATATCGACCCGCCCTACAACACCGGCAACGACTTCGCCTATCGCGACGACTTCCGCCACGGCGAGGGGCAGGGCAGCCGGGCCACGCGCCACCTGGCGTGGGCGGAGATGATGCGGCCGCGGCTGGCGGCGGCGTACGACGTCCTGAAGCCCTCGGGCGCGATCTTCGTCAGCATCGACGACAACGAGGTGGCCCACCTGCGGCTGCTGCTCGACGAGGTGTTCGGTGAGGAGTCATTCGTCGCGCAGGTCGTGGTCAACCTCAACCCCAAGGGTCGCCAGCTCGGCTGGGGGTTCGCGACCAGCCACGAATACCTCCTGGTCTATGCCCGCGACCTGCCCTCCTGTGTGCTCGACGCCAGCAGTGCCGACCTGGTCGACCCCGCGGACTTCCCGCTGACCGAGCCGGACGGCCGACGGCTGCGCCACCTCCCGCTGCGCAACACCAACAAGAAGTTCAACCCGGTCACCGCGCGGACCCTGCACTACCCGCTGTGGGGTGACCCCGGTTCCGGTCGGGTCGCCACGTCGCCGTTCCCGGGCTCGGTCGAGGTGATGCCGGTCTTCGGCGACGCCACCCCAGCGGTCTGGCGCTGGTCCGCGGCCAAGGTCGACCGGCAGCCCGACGACCTCGTGTGCAAGCTCGTCCGGGGCCGACGCGGCGAGCGCGTGGACATCTTCCAGAAGGACTGGCTCCACGCCGGGCGCCGCAAGAAGCTGCGCACCATCTGGCTCGCCGAGGAGATCGGCTCCACCGACACCGCCGTCGCCGAGCTCAAGGAGCTCGTCGGCCATGTCTTCGAGTCCCCCAAGCCGACGGGGCTCGTCCGGCGGATCGTCGAGACGATGCCCTCGGACGCGGTCGTGCTGGACTTCTTCGCGGGCAGCGGGACCACCGGCCACGCCGTGGCACTGGCCAACCTCGCCGACGGCGGCTCCCGCCAGTGCGTCTCGGTCAACATCGCCGAGCCCACCCGGCCGGGCTCCAACGCGGCCAACGCCGGGCTCGCGACGGTCGCCGACATCACCCGCGCTCGCCTGCGCGCCGTCGCCGAGCGCCTGGGTGGTGGCCTGGAGGAGCGCTGACGCCGTCGCCACGAGCCCTCGCCGTGGCTCGACGGTCAGAGCCCCGCGACGCGCTCCAGGGCGGTGAGCTCGGTGTCGAGGTGGGTCAGGATGCGCTGCAGGCTCGGGACCGTACGACGACAGCCGGTGAGGCCAAAGTTCATGCGACCGTCATAGGACGTGCAGGTGATGTTGAGCGCCATCCCGTCGATCGGGATCGAGACAGGGTAGTTGCCGACCAGCTGCGCGCCGTTGAAGTAGTGAGCCACCCGCGGACCGGGGACGTTGCTGATGATCAGGTTGTAGGGCGGTCGCGTCACCCCGGGCATCCGCAGCATGCTCGGGAGGATCGCCGGCACCTGGCCGATCGCGCTCATCGCCTGGATCTGGAGCGGTGTCATGGCCGACAGCGCCTGCTTGCCGTCGTGCATCGACTCGTGCACCGCGCGCAGCCGGTCGGCGGGGTCGGCCAGGTCGGTGCCGAGCTTGACCATGACCGAGCCGACGGCGTTGCCGCCCTCCATCGAGGCGAGCCCGGCCTGACGGGCGTTGAGGCCGATCGGGACCATCGACACCAGCGTGGTCTCGGGCAGCGCGTCGTGCTCGATCAGATAGGTGCGCATCGCGCCGCTGCACATGGCGAGGACGACGTCGTTGATCGTCGTGCCCGTCGCCTTGCCGATCGCCCGCATCCGCTCGATCGGCCAGTCCTGGGCGGCGAAGCGCCGGGACCCGGTGATCTGCTGGTTGAGGATCGTGCGCGGGGCATAGAGCGACAGCGTCGACGTCTCGTTGCGGAGGCTGCGGTTGAGGGTGCTGAGCAACGCCCCCGGCAGCCCGGCCGCCTCGGCCGCGATCGCCATCGCCTGCTGGGCGGCCGTCGCGAGCAGGCGGTCCAGGCCGTCGTCGTGCGCGGCCTCGGTCAGCGCCTCCGGCTTGGGTCGTGGCGTCGGTCGGGCCGACCACGGTGCGGGCAGGTCGCGTCGCGTGGGGTCGGTCGTGAGCACGCTCTGGAGCAGCCGGTTGGCGCTGACCCCGTCGACGAGCGAGTGGTGGAGCTTGGCATACATGGCGACGCGGCCGTCCCGGAGGCCCTCGATGATGTGCCACTCCCACAGCGGCCGCTCGCGCGCCATCCGGGTCGAGTGCAGTCGCGAGACCAGCTCGAGCAGCTCGCGGACCCGACCCGGCTTGGGGAGCGCCGAGTGGCGCACGTGGTATTCGATATCGAACTGGTCGTCGTCCACCCAGACGTACTGGCCCGCCGTACGCACCGACCGAAAGGGCCGCTTGCGGAATAGTGGCGCCACGTCGTCCTGGTCGCGCAGCTGCTCGAACAGGGTGCGGACATAGTCGCGACCCGCCCCCTCCGGCTTGCGGTAGAGCTGGAGCCCACCGACGTGCATCGGCATCCGCCGGTTCTCCGCGAGGAGGAAGCCGAGCGCCGTGGGGTCCAGGGGCGTCACCATGGCGGTGATCCTTGCCGGTGACCGCGTCCGTCACAAGGGCCGGGCGTTCCAGGGGCGGCGCCGCGGCGTCCGGGGTCGGGGTCGCCGTGGCAGGATCGGCAGACATGGACCCCGGCCTGATGGATCGCGTGATCCATCGCGGTCGTACGTCGCTCCGCAGTCGCGTGGGCCGGCTGCGCTCCAAGGGCTGGATGCTCGCCCAGAGCGCGGTGGCGGCCGGGGTGGCCTGGCTGCTCGCCACCGAGGTGCTCCATCACCAGAAGCCCTTCTTCGCGCCCGTCGCGGCGGTCGTGTGCCTCGGGACGTCGTACGGCCAGCGCCTGCGGCGCATCGCCGAGGTCACCATCGGCGTGGCCACGGGCGTGCTCGTCGCCGATGGCGTCGTCAGCGTCATCGGCACGGGCTGGTGGCAGCTCGCCCTGATCGTGGGGATCGCGATGTCGGCGGCGGTGCTGCTCGACGGGAGCCAGCTGTTCGTCTCCCAAGCGGCGGTCCAGGCCATCATCGTGACGACCCTGCTGCCGGCGCCGGGCGCGGGGTTCACCCGGTGGACGGATGCGCTGGTCGGAGGCGCGGTCGCGCTCGTGGCCGCCACGCTGGTGCCGGCGGCGCCGCTGCGTCGCCCCCGTGAGCAGGCCGCCAAGGTGGTCCGCAAGATCGCCGACCTGCTGCGCGCCGCCAGCCGGGTGATGGTGGACAACGAGCCCCAGCCGGCGTTCGCACTGCTCGCCGATGCGCGGAGCACCGACGTCCTGATCCGTGAGCTGCAGTCCGCCGCCGATGAAGGCCTCTCGGTGGTGCGGTCCTCGCCGTTCCGGATCCGCCACGGAGCCGGCGTCCGGATGGTCGCCGACCTGGTCGAGCCGCTGGACCGTGCCCTGCGCAGCACGCGCGTCCTGGTGCGTCGTACGGCGGTCGCGGCGCACCACCAACGACCGGTGCCCCGGTCCTATGCCCTGCTGGCCAGCGACCTGTCCACCGCCGCGGACATGGTGGCCGAGGAGCTCGAGGCCAACCGGATGCCCGAGGCAGCCCGGCCGGCGCTGCTCGCGGTGGGCCACGCCAGCAGTCAGGTCGAGCGCACGCCCGACCTGTCGGCGGACGCCGTCCTGGCCCAGCTCCGATCGGTCGTCGTCGACCTGCTCCTGCTGACCGGGATGAACGCCCTGGAGTCGACCGACGCCCTACCACCCCCGCGCGAGTGAGGAGCCGATGAGCGAGCAGACCTCGTCCTCCGGTCAGCCGACCTGGGTGCTGCACGTGGACCTCGACCAGTTCATCGCCGCCGTCGAGCTGCTGCGTCACCCCGAGCTGCGCGGCCGCCCCCTCGTGGTGGGTGGTCGCGGCGACCCGACCGAGCGCGGGGTGGTCGCCACGGCGTCGTACGCCGCTCGCGAGTTCGGCGTCGGCTCGGGCATGCCGCTGCGGGTCGCGGCCCGCAAGTGCCCCGACGCGGTGTTCCTGCCGGTGGACAAGCCGGCCTATGACGCGGCCTCGCGGGAGGTCATGGAGACCCTGCGCGGTGTCGCGTGGGGCGGGGTCCCCGTGGTGGTCGAGGTGCTGGGCTGGGACGAGGCGTTCGTCGGCCCGGGTCCGGGACACGGTGACCTCGGCGACCCCGAAGCGGCAGCGACGGCCATCCGCGACGCCGTCCTGGCCGCCACCGGGCTGCACTGCTCCGTGGGTATCGGCGACAACAAGCTCCGCGCCAAGATCGCCACCGACTTCGGCAAGCCGCGGGGGACCTATCGGCTCACCGTCGACACCTGGTTCGACGTGATGGGGGCGCGCCCGACCGGGGCGCTGTGGGGGATCGGGGCCAAGACCGCCAAGAAGCTGGCCGCTCTGGGGATCGAGACCGTCGCCGACCTCGCCGGCTCCGACGCACGCCTGCTGGCCGACCAGCTGGGGCCGACGATGGGGCCCTGGTACCACCGGCTCGGGCGCGGCGTCGGCGACACCGTGGTGGACGCGACGCCCTGGGTGCCGCGCGCCCACGGGCGTGAGGAGACCTTCCAGGTCGACCTGGAGGACCGATCGGAGGTCGACGACGCCGTACGCCGCCTCACCGCCCGGGTCGTCGAGGACATCGACCGTGAGGGTCGCCCGGCGGTGCGGGTCGGTCTCAAGGTGCGGTTCCGGCCGTTCGTGACGTTCACGCGGAGCCTCACGCTGCCGGGCCCGACCAACGACGTGGCGGTGCTGGCCGAGGCCGCCGTGTCGCTGCTCGACCGGCTCGACGACCTCGCCCGGCCCGGCGGCCTGGCCCGGGGGAGCAGCCGTCCTATCCCGTCCGCCCGGTCCGGCTCCTCGGCGTACGCCTCGAGATGGCCGACCCGGCAGAAGTTCTGCCGGGTCGGCAGCCCTGACGTCGACCCGGCAGAAGTTCTGCCGGGTCGGCGGGTGCTTGTGGCTGGTGTGGCTGGTGAAGCAGGTGACGACGGGCGAGGTGTCAGAGGGTGGTGAGGACGGTGAGCCAGCGCGCCGGCGTCGCCAGGTCGTACGGCGGTCGCCGGGCGGCCACCTCGGCCCGGACCCGGTCGCAGGCGAGCTGTGCCGAGGTGACCAGGTCGGCGGGATAGCCGAACGCCACCCGGTGCTCGGCGAACTCGTCCTCGTCGTCGACGACCACGGTGCCGTCGAGGCGTTCGATCACGTCGAGGTCGAGGTCGACGAGGGAGACGACGACGCCCTCCCAGACCGGGGGCGTCGTGATGTCGACATAGACCCGGACCGAGCCACCGGGCGCGTGGAAGGTCGCCACCCAGCCGGCCCCGTTCCGGGGCAGCACGGTGACCTGGTCGACGGGGGAGACGAACTCGGCGCCGGGCCGGGCGAACCGGCTCCCGGCCGGGAAGCCGACCCAGTCGCCGTGGTCGTCGGCGCCGAGGTAGCGACCGGCGAACTCCCAGTGCGGACGATCGCCCCACTTCGTCGTCACCACCCGCACCGCCTCGCCGGGGGTGGGCGGTGTCCCCGCGGGCGACAGCGAGGTCACCCGGCCGGCCGGGCAGCCCGCCGGCGCCGTGCGCCGAGCGCGACGACGTCCTGATAGCGCGACCCCAGCAGCTTGGCGACCTGATGGACCGCGTGCGCGTCGATCCCGACGAGCACGCGGGCCTTGTCGGCCAGCACCCCGGCGACGATGATCTCGGCGGCCCGTTCGGGGGACATCCGCGCGAGCTTCTCGTCGAAGACGCGCGCGGCCTCCTCGGAGTCCTCGCCGATGTGGCGGCCGTTGCGGGCGATGGCGGTCTTGATCCCGCCCGGATGCACGACGGTCACGCCGACCGGGTGTCCCGCGGTGAGCATCTCCTCGCGCAGCGCCTCGGTGAAGCCGCGTACGGCGTACTTGGTGGCGTTGTAGGCCGCCTGGCCCGGCATCGAGACCAGGCCGAACAGCGAGGAGATCGTGACGACATGCCCGTCGCCGCTGGCGATCAGGTGGGGGAGGAACTCCTTGGTCCCGTGGACGACACCCCAGAAGTTGATCCCGACGATCCAGTCGAGGTCGTCATAGGAGAGGTCGACGACGTCTCCCGACACCGAGACGCCCGCGTTGTTGACCAGGACGTTGACGACGCCGAACTCCTCGACAACGGCGGCCGCATAGGCGCCGAAGGCGGCCCGGTCCGCGACGTCGAGCCGGTCGGTGCGCACGGCGCGGGCGCCCGCCGCTGAGGCCCGCGACGCGGTCTCGGCGAGCCCGTCGACATCCACATCGGACAGCGCGAGCAGCGCGCCACGGCCGCCGAGGTCGACCGCCAATGCCCGGCCGATGCCCGACGCGGCACCGGTGATGACCGCGACCTTGCCGTCCAGTGTCCTCATGGCGTCACCGTCTCACGCCCGACAAGAGCGGGCCGCCAGCATTGTCACTTGTCAGCAGGACAACTATGGTCGAGAGGTGACGTACACCAGCGAGTTCCCGATCTTCTACGTCACCGTCGACATCGCGATCTTCACCATCCGCGACGACGAGCTGTGCGTCCTGCTGGTGCGCCGCAAGGGGGAACCGTTCCAGGGCGCCCTGGCCCTTCCCGGCGGCTTCGTCGGCCCCGACGAGGGGCTGATGGATGCCGCGCGTCGCGAGCTCGGCGAGGAGACCGGGGTCACCGACGTCGTGCTCGAGCAGCTGGCGACGTACGGCGACCCGCGTCGCGACCCGCGCGGCCGGGTGGTCAGCGTCGCCCACGTGGCGGTGCTGCCCAAGCAGGTCGAGCCGCGCGCCGGGAGTGACGCCTCGGAGGCGCTGTGGGTGCCGGTCGTGCCGCTGCTCGCCGGGCGGCGGCAGGTCGCCTTCGACCACCGCCGCATCCTCGCCGACGCCCTCGAGCGGGTGCGGGCCAAGCTGGAGTACACGACCCTCGCAACCGCCTTCGTGGCCGAGGAGTTCACGCTCTCGGAGCTGCGCCACGTCTATGAGGTGGTGTGGGGCGCCGACTTCGACGCGGGCAACTTCCAGCGCAAGATGCGCCGTACCGAGGACTTCATCGTCGAGACCGGCCGGACCAAGCCGTCGCCGGTCGGTCGGGGCCGGCCCGCAGCAACGTTCCTCGCACGCACGCCGGGCGTCCACCCGCTGGGCTCGCCGATCACCCGCGCGGTGCCGGAGCGGGGCTAGCCGCTGGTCGGTCAGCCGACGAGCGCGTCCGCCGGCGTCGGGACGAACGGCGTGCGCTGCGGCAGCATGATCGAGATGGTGGTGCTGCCGGGCACGCTGCTGAGCGAGACGTTGCCGCCGTGGGCGGTGACGATGGCCTTGACCAGCGACAGGCCGAGCCCGACGCCGCCCTCGCCGTTGCGGCTGCGGGCGGCATCGCCGCGGGCGAAGCGTTCGAAGGCCTTGCCGACCAGGTCGGGTGGGAAACCGGGGCCGTCGTCGTGGACGGTCACGAGGCCGGGTCGTGCGCTGACGGTCACCGTGGTGCCCGCCGGGGTGTAGCGCCGCTCGTTGGAGAGCAGGTTGGTCACCACCTGGTGGAGCCGCTGCTCGTCGCCGACCACCTCGACGGCGTCCTCAGGAAGGTCGAGGCGCCAGTGGTGGCCGGGCGCGAGGATGCGGGCGTCGGAGACGGCTTCCACGAGGAGGCGGGTGAGGTCGACGGGCTTGCGTTCCAGCGGCCGGCCGGCGTCCAGCCGCGCGAGCAGCAGCAGGTCCTCGACGAGCGTGGTCATCCGCTCGGACTCCTGGGAGACCTTGTCGAGAGCGGTGCGGACGCTCTCGGTGTCGTCCGGGCGCTTCCGCGCGAGCTCGGTGTAGCCCTTGACGGTCGCGAGCGGGGTGCGCAGCTCGTGAGAGGCGTCCGCGACGAACTGTCGGACCTGCTGCTCGCTGCGGTGGCGAGCCTCCAGCGAGGACTCGACGTGGCTGAGCAGCGTGTTGAGCGCGGCCCCCACCTGGCCGACCTCGGTGCGCTCGTCAGTGAGATGGTCGGGGACGCGGGTGGACAGGTTGATCTCGCCCTCCGCGAGGGGCAGCTGAGCCACCTCGTGGGCGGTCCCGGCCACCTCGCGCAACGGTCGCAGCTGGCGTCGTACGAGCGCCAGGCCCGCGGCCGCCGCGAGCGCGACACCGGCGACGGTGAGTGCCAGCCCCCAGGTCAGCAGGCTGACCAGCGTGCGGGTGATGTCGCTGGACGGAAGCCCGGTGAACAGCCGGGTGCCGGATCCGGTCGGGTCGACCACGGTTCGGGCGACGACGTGGAACTCGCCCTCCGACAGGTGGACGACGTGCACGCGCTAGTCGGTCGGCACGGTGTCCAACGTGGCCAGGTCGGCCGCGGTCAGGTCGGTGCCGAGGTCGTCCTCGTCGCCGGGCGTGAGGACGGACCCGCGACCGCCGGTGGTCCCTGACGCGGGGAGCTGGGCACTCAGGGTCCCCGGGATCCCGTAGTGGTTGTGGTCGTCGTCCTGGTCGCCACCGAACCCGTCGTCGGGGGGGCGCACGGGCAAGGAACCCGGCGGTGCGACTTTCGTCAGCAGCACCTGTTCGTCCAGGCGTGAGCCCAGATAGCTCCGCATCGCGAACGTCGTCAGCCCCACCACCAGCAGGCTCACCACCGCGACCAGCAGGACCGCGGTGGCGACCAGGCGACCGGTGAGTGACCTCATGCGTCACCGGCGGCCGGCTTGAGCACATAGCCGGCGCCGCGCATCGTGTGGATCATCGGGTCACGGCCGGCGTCGACCTTCTTGCGCAGGTAGGAGATATAGAGCTCCACGACGTTGGCCTGGCCGCCGAAGTCGTAGTTCCACACGCGGTCGAGGATCTGGGCCTTGCTCAGCACCCGGCGGGGGTTGCGCATCAGATAGCGCAGCAGCTCGAACTCGGTCGCGGTCAGCGAGATCTCGGTGCCGGCGCGCGCCACCTCGTGGCTGTCCTCGTCGAGGGTCAGGTCGCCCACGGTGAGCACGTTCTGTTGGGTGGCGGTCATCGCTCCGGCGCGGCGCATCAGCCCGCGCAGCCGGGCGACGACCTCCTCGAGCGAGAACGGCTTGGTGACATAGTCGTCGCCGCCGGCGGTGAGGCCGGCCACGCGGTCCTCGACGGAGTCGCGGGCGGTGAGGAACAGCACGGGTACGCCGGGGTCGGTCGCGCGCATCCGGCGCAGCACCTCGAGGCCGTCGAAGTCCGGCAGCATCATGTCGAGCACGACGGCGTCGGGCTGGAACTCCCGGGCGGCGGCGACCGCCTTGCTCCCCGTGTGGGCCTGGCGCACGTCCCAGCCCTCATAGCGCAGTGCCATGGCGATCAGCTCGGCGATGTTGATCTCGTCGTCGACGACGAGGACGCGCAGGGGGGACCCGTCCGGGCGCTGCAGCTCCATGGTCCCCACTCTGACGAGGCTACCTATGTGTTTGCTGTGAACGACCTGTTGCCCGCCTCGGGACGCCGACCGGTCCAGTCCATGGCCGCCCACACAGGACCCTTCGCGGATTCACAGGTCCACCACAGCCGGTCGGCGCAGACTGGCCCCATGGCCGATGAGCAGCCCACCACTCCCGAGGACGCCCGATCCGTTGCCGAGGACACGCCACCCGTCGCCGAGGACATGCAAGCCGTTGCCAGCGAGGCCGCGCCAGTGGCTCAGCCGGTCCAGGAGCCGGCACGACTGCGCTGGCAGGACAGGGTGTTGCGGCTCCCCTCGGTGATTGCGGTCGGCCTGGCGACGCTGATCGTCGGTGGCTTCGCGGGTGCCGGGATCGCCGGCTGGCTGCACCACGACCACGGGCGCTTCGACGGCCCTGGTCGCATGGGCCACATGGGGCAGTTCGGCGACGGCATGCGTCAGGGCGACGGCTGGGGCATGATGCGAGGCCCGGACGGCGACGAGCACGGCTGGGGCCAGCAGGGGCAGGGCGGCTGGGGTGGCCCCGGCGGCGCCCCGATGATGCCCGGCTGGGGCCAGAACGGCGGCCAGGGCACCCAGGGCGGACAGAACGGCCAGAGCGTTCCGACGCCGCCCTCGGCGTCGACGTCTCAGAACGGCTGAGCCCCCGAGACAGCGCAAGGGTCGCTGAGCGCAACCCATCCGGACATTTGACCAACCTGTTGTCCGGGTCGGGCAAACCCGTGGCTTATGCTCCGCGTGACCAATCACGGGGGGCTCCATGTCACTGTTCCGCCGTGTCGGCCTGCTGGTGGCCGGCGCGATCGCTTCGTCCCTGCTCGTGGCGCTCCCAGTGGCACCGGCACACGCCGACTACGACCTGTCGGTCACCTGGCCGGCGGCCACGCAGATCAACCCCAACATCACGTCCTACAAGATCACCGTCTCCGACTCGGGTCCTGGCAACCTCTTCGCGGTGACGACCTGGGATCTGACGGCAACGCCGGTCGCGCACTCGGGCCAGACGACCGTCACCTTTGGCGGCGACGGGGAGGGCGCCGTGGCCCTCTATCGCTGCTCCGGGGACGTCAACTCTGACTGCGTCTTCACCGATGCCGCATCTCCCCAGATCGCCGTACACCATTCCGTGGGCCTGGTGGGGCTGAGCGTCGTCAAGGGAACAAGCTCCACCCCCGGGCAGCTCGTCGTCAGCCCGAACATCTGGGCCTACAGCGGCTTCGGCGACCTGGCCTTCGACTGGTCGCTTCGCGACGCAGGAGGCCAGCAGGTCGCCTCGGCGTCCGACGTGGCCCGGGACCCTGCGACCTTTGAGATGACCGTCGAGGTCCCCTCGGGGCTGAGCGGAGGCGACTACACACTCTTCGTGACGGCCCATGGAACCTTCGCCGGTGGCCCGGTGACCAGCGAGGCGCTGAGCGCCGATGTCTCGATCGACACCACGACGCCCGAGATCGTGAGCACGACGCTGGCCACGGACGTCATCTTCCCTGTGCGTGACTACTTCAGGGACGCGCTCGAGGTCGACCTGACGGCGACAGAGACCGCAGCGCTCTCGTTCCGGCTGCTGGCCGAGGATGGCACCGTGCTGGGCGACCTGCCCTCGCGCAGCGCCTATGCGACCCCCTCGACGACCTGGGTTTGGACGGGCAAGCTCGGAAGGCACATCGTCGACCCCGGCAACTATCGGGTCGAGGTCCGCGCCCAGGACCTGGCCGGCAACTACTCCAACTGGACACCGACCGCGCTCTTCCGGGTGGACCTCGCCGAGCAGAAGGACGTCACCGTGACCACGACGGTCACGCCGTCGACCTCCGTCTTCGACCGCTACGTCGGCAGGTGCTCATCCCTGACCAGCCCGTCGTCGCACGGCTGGAAGGGGTCCCTGGGCTACTACTCGCAGACCAAGTGCAAGTCCGAGAAGAAGAATGCGAGCGTCGTCGTCGTCTGGCACGCCGCGTGGCTGCCGACACCCGGTGTCGGCGACAAGTCCTACCACTGGGTCAAGGTCCAGGCGTTCGGTGGCGCCGCCAAGGGGCACGCCAAGGGCGCCTACATGGTGATGGGCTACATCGACAGCAAGGGTGCCTTTGGCGCGCGCAAGCAGTTCGACCCACGGATGCGGTGGCACCCCGGCGCCCGGGTGAGCAAGCTGGGCAAGCTCCTGTGGCATCAGGACGGTCGAGCCTTCTTTGTCTGGAGCAACGGCCTGACGTCCGGTTCCCGCTACGACATCCGATCCTTCAAGCTCCAGGTCAACCTGCGTGCCCTGGTCGAGCCCGACGGAACGCTGATCGCTGCCCCGAAGCGTGCCGTCCCTGCCGGCGTCGCTGTGCTGCCTCAGCCCCGTCGAGCTCTGACGACTCCCTCCGCCCAGCTGTCCTCTGAGAGCTGACCACGACAGGATCTGCCCATGTCACTTTTCCGCAGGGTCGGCCTGCTGGTAGCCGGCGCGATCGTCTCGTCCGTTCTCGTTGCCCTTCCGGTGGCGCCGGCACACGCCGACTATGACCTGACGGTCACCTGGCCGGCGGCGACGTCGGTCAATCCTGACGTCATCCCCTACGCGATCACGGTGGCGGACACCGGCCCCGGTGACCTCCAGGCCGTCTGGGACGGGGCGGCCCAGCCGATCCCGCACCAGGGCACCGTCACGCTGGATCTGCCGACCGAGGGCGTCGGCCACGTGCTGATCCAGCGCTGCAACGGTGGCACGTGCGCGTCGACGGGTGTCTTGTCGCCGACGCTGTCTGTCTGCCGACACTTCGGACTCGAGGTGCAGACGACCGCCAAGGTGGCGGGCGACGGCTCGGTCACGGTGTCGCCGATCCTGAGCGTTGCCGTGCCGACCGGCATGGACAACGTTTTCACCTTCGACTGGCGGCTTCTGGCGGGCAGCCAGCCGGGCGACCCCGAGCTCGACTCCGGCTCGGAGACTTCGCCGTACGGCTGGCACAGCTGGGATATCCAGCTTCCGCCGGGTCTCAGCTCCGGGACCTACGGGGTGGAGGTGACGGTCTCCTCCGACCTGGGCGGAGGCCTCGTGACCAGCGACCCCGTCATCGGCACGTTCGTGGTGGACGCTGTCGCCCCTACGGTGGACGTCACCGTCGACCGATCGGTGATCTATCCCGTCAACGACGACTACCTCGACGAGCTGCCGGTCAGTGTCGTCATCTCCGAGAAGTCCGACCTACGGCTTCGGGTCACGGCCCAGGACGGGTCGATCACCTCCGTGGTCGACACCGAGCTGTTCGCGCCGGCCAACAAGCCGCGCAGCCTGGTGTGGGCCGGAAAGCTCAAGGGGGCGCTGCCTCCGGCGGGGGACTACTGGCTCGACATCGAAGCCACCGACTCCGTCGGCAACAAGACCGTGGTGCGTGTCCCGGCCACGGCCGACCTGGCCGCCAAGCAGACCCGCGCCGTCACACGCACCGTGACCGCCAAGGCCAGCACGGTGGACACGTTCGTCGGCCGGTGCTCTCAGCTGGCATCGCCCTCCTCCCATCGTTGGAAGGGCTCCTTGGGCTACTACTCCAAGTCGCGTTGCAAGAGCAACGGGCGAGCTGCTGAGGTGATCAGTGCTCACGCGGTGACGCTGCCGGACGCATTCCTCGGCGACTACCCGAGCGTCCGCGTCTATGCCTATGGCGGGAAGTCCAAGGGAGTCTCGCGGTCCTACCTGCTGTTCGGCTACTACTTCCACAACGGCAAGGCAGGGGAGGGCATCCAGATCCCCGCCAATCTTGGCTGGCACGGTGGCTGGAAGGGGCGGGGCGGGGACTACGTCGCCGTGCGTCCTGGCCAGCCAGCGGTGATGGCGTGGTGGGTCGGCCTCACCGGCGGAGCGCGCTATGACGTTCGCTCCTTCAGGGTCAAGGCCACTCGAACGCTGCTGGTCGAGCCCTCGGGCCAGGTCGTCTGGCCGACGGCGACCAAGAGTCGTGTCTATCGAGGACGGGGTCCGGCGTCGACACCGGCCGCTGCCACCGTTCATGTCGCGCAGCCGGTCGCGCCGAACTAGTCCGACCAATGCCCGTCCGAGCAGCTCGGCGATCGGCGACTGACCAGATGGGTTCCCTGATTCGTCTGTGTGTGACCGCTGGCGCTGGAAGACTCGCGCCCGGGAGGGTTCGTGTTCCGTCGTCTCGTGTCTGCGCTCGCCGCGGGCGTGGCAGCAGTCGCCGTGCTGGTCGTGGCGCCGCTCCCGGCGTACGCCGACGGCGACCTCAGCGTCACCTGGCCCGAGGCGACGGCCGTCAATCCCGACGTCTCCGACTATGTCATCACGGTCGCTGACACCGGGCCGGGCGACCTGGTCGCCCGGTGGTCGGGGCAGTCCCAGCCGATCCCGCACAACGGGCAGGCGACCCTGACGCTGAACAGCGACGGCAACGGTCAGGTCGAGATCTGGCGGTGTGAGTCGGGCACGTGCATCGACACCGCGGTCGCCTCGCCGACCCTCTCGGTGCATCGCGAGATCATCCATCCGGGGCCTGTCGTGCTGGCCCGCCACGCCCGGAACCCTGGGGCCTGGCAGGTCTCAGCCGCGACAAGCTTTCCCGGGCTGACCGGCGTGACCTATGACTGGACGCTGCGCACCGAGAGCGATGACGTGGTCGGGTCGGGCTCCGTCGCCGACGAGGGTGGCGAGACGTTCGACGTCCCCGCGCCCGCCGGTCTGGCCGAGGGCGCCTACCTCCTCGACATCGACGTCCGCGGGATCTTTGCGGGCGCACCCATCGAGGGCAGCAGGACGCAGACCGTCTCGGTGTACGTCGACCTCACCGCGCCGCCGATCAGGTTCGGCGAATTCCAGCAGCGGTGGCTGCTGCCCTACGACAAGCACTGGGACGAGTTCTGGGTCTATGCCTCCTCCGACGAGTGGGCATCCTTCGAGGTCGACGTCGCCAATGCCGACGTAGGGGTCCTCGGCCCCGTTACCGAGACCTATCAGACGGAGTACGACTGGCACGTGAACGCGGTCTGGGACGGCCGCATCGGCGAGGTCGTGATGCCCCCGGGAGACTACTTCTTCGTGGTCACGGCCACGGATGAGGCCGGCAACGTGTCGGTCGCCTGGAGCCCCCCGTTCCTCCTGGACCATGCCCGGGAGCGCTCAGTCACCCGCAGCGTCACGCGGCGCGCAGCCACCGTCCTCACAGCCAGCCGAGTCGGGCGCTGTTCGGCTCTCACCCAGCCGTCGTCCCACGGCTGGACCGGATCGCTGGGCCTCCACTCGCAGGCCTGGTGCGATGCCACCACTAAACGCGCCGACGTGGTCGAGGTCGCGCAGGAGCTCCGTCTGCCCGTCGCCGGACGAGGTGTGGGGCGCCGATGGCTGCGATACAAGCTCACCTGGGTCAGGCTCGAGGCGTACGGCGCACCTGCGCGGGGGCGTCGCGCGGGCAGCGAGATGCGGATGGCGTTGGTCGGCCACGATGGGAGGACCGGCCATCGCACGCGCTGTGGTGGCGCGCTGGTGTGGTGCTCGACCGGCAACCGCACCCGGAGTCCCGCGCGATGGATCCGCCGCGAGGGTGGGCAGAACCTCCTCCGCTGGACGAGCACCGTCTCCGGTGGCGCTCGCTATGACGTCAAGGCCTATCGGCTGACCGTCCGGGCCTTGGCCTTCGTCGAGCCCGACGGCACCATCTTCTGGCCGCGCTAGTCCCACCAGGCCAACCGTTCGGACTGTTCCGAATCTCGTGGCTTGAAATAGGCTCCTGCCCTCACGTGGGGGAGGCGGCATGCGTCGTACATCGATGGCGATCGTTGGTCTGTTGGTGAGCGCAGGACTCGTGGCCGCCCCATCCCCGGCCCGGGCCGACTTCGACCTGACGGTCACGTGGCCGGCCAAGACGGTGATCAACACGACGGTGTCGACCTATGAGATCGGGGTCTCCGACACCGGGCCGGGCGACTTGGAGGTCAGGTGGAGTGACGGCAGCACACAGTCGGTTCCCCACTCCGGGAATGTCCCTCTCACGCCGCATGAGGGTGTGGGCAGGTTCACCGTCTTCCGGTGTGACACCGGCGTGTGTGCTGACACGGGCGTCTCGTCCCCCAGTCTCGCGTTCTACGGCAGTCTGTCCATGTCGATGGCGGTGGCACGGACCCCCCGAGCCCAACAGGGAGTCCCCCTCCTGATCAGCACGTCGACGCCGGTCCCGACGGGCCCCATCGGCATGTCGTGGAGGCTCGTCGCGGACGACGCGCCGGGCGTGGTGGTCAACTCCGGGACGCGTCAATTGGCCGCCAACTTTTCCGGCGAGATGTCGGTCAGGACCTCCGGGGGACTGGATGGGCATACCTATCAGCTGCAAGCGACCTTCGCCGCCAACCCCGGCGACGGCACCGTGACCGATGTCGTCACGGTGCCCGTCGTGTTCGACGGGTCGCCACCCATCACATCGGCCAGCCAAGACCTGTCGGTGATCTTTCCGTTCAAGGACGGCTTCCGAGACCGGGTCACCGTGACTGCGTCGTCGGATCAGACGGCCAGCTACATCTTCAGCGTCCATGCCGAATCTGGGGGCTTCACCAGAGAGTTCGGGCGCGAGCCCGCGGTCCCCGCCGGGGTGTCGTCACTGCCACATGGAACGGCAAGGACGCCGCACGTGTGCCGGTGGCGCCGGGCCGCTACATCCTGTCGGTCTCGGCTGTGGACGAAGTCGGAAACAGGTCACTCACGGAGATCCCCGTCGACGTGGACGCGGCCAAGATCGCCACTGTCTCCTGGTCGGCCAAGACCCGGCCGGGGCCGAGTCAGGTAGGGGCATTCGTCGGCCGCTGCTCGGACCTGCTGTCGCCGAGTGCCCATGGGTGGCCAGACTCGCTGGGGCTGGCGTCCGGAGCCTCTGCTCCTCCACGCGCGACCGCGCCGACCAAGTGGTGGTCCGACACGCGATGGCGGTTCCCGAGTCGATCGACGGCGAGTACTCATGGTTGCGTGTGGATGCTTTGTCCGGGAAGGCACCGGGGGCGAAGGGGTCGACGGCGCGGCTCAGCTACATCGACGCCATCGGGCATCGAGAGCTGGCGGCGACTTTGCAGGGGCGTGTCTCCTGGACCCTCGGCCGAGGAGCAAGTGCGCCTCGAGACTGCGTCCACGTAGGCGCTGACGGGCCGTTCGTGAGCTGGCAGATCGGCGTTCGCGACGGTTCCCGCTTCGATGTCCGTCGCTACGGCGTCACCGTTCGCTACCAGGCTCTGGTCGAGCCGGACGGGACGGTCATCCCGACCCCGGAGTGACGGTTCCTCGTCGGGCTTGACCGTTCGGGCCGTTCCGCGCAGAGCGGGCTTCGCCTAGGCTGCGGTCCTCACGTGGGGGAGGCTGACATGCGTCGTACGTCGTTACTGATCGCTGGGCTGGTGGCCGCGCTGGCGGCCTGGGGGTGGACGCCGGCCCAGGCTGCGCTCACACCGGCGACGGTCCACACCGTCACCGACACCTTCACGCTGGACGCCGCCGTCACCGGGCCGTCGTCGGGCAGCACGGCCAGCGTCCAGCTGACGGTGGGCTCGCCGGTCCCGACGGGGACGGTCTCGATCGCGTGGCGGCTCTTCGATGAGGCCGACCCCGGCACGAATATCGACACCGGGCTGCGGTCGGTCCCCAGCGAGGGCACCTGGCTCCTCTCACTGACCCTGCCGGGTGGGCTTGCCGAGGGCACCTACCAGCTCGGGCTCACCGCCACCGCCACTCCCGACGTGGGCGGCGTGGTCACCGCGACCGCGCAGACGCCCTTGGTGATCGACAAGACCGGGCCGGTGGTCGACGCCTCGCTGGACTTCAGCACGTTCTTCCCGGCCAAGGACAACTACCGCGACAAGGCGACCGTCACCGTGTCGTCCGCCGAACCGGTGCGCTACGACTTCTGGGTCAAGACCCAGGACGAGAGCTTCTATGAGCAATACCGCCACATGAGCGCACGCGCGCCCGGCGAGGCGGCCGTCGTTCCCTGGAACGGCAAGGACAACAGCAACACCCCAGTGCCGGCCGGTGACTACATCATCGAGGTGCGGGCGTTCGACGCGGTCGACAACATGACGGTCACCGAGTTCCCGGTCACCCTCGACCTCGCCACCACCAAGACGGTGACCTGGAGCAGCGGCATGGCCCCCGCGTCCCGGGTCGACTCCAGTTTCGTCGGCCGCTGCTCCGAGCTGGCCTCCCCCTCCGACCGCGGCTGGGCCGGGTCGCTCGGTCTCTACTCCGGCACCAGCTGCCCGTCGACCAAGAAGCGCGCCGACGACGTCGTGGTGACCTTCTACAAGCTCGTCCCGGCCGCCGTCGACGGCAACTACGTCTCGTTCAAGCTGGCGGCCTGGGCGGGCCAGGCCAAGGGCGCCGCGGGCTCGACCGCCAAGCTCACCTATGTCGACGCCAAGGGCGCCAAACAGGCCGCCGGCAAGATCAAGGGCAAGCTGGCGTGGACCGACGGCGACACCGTCCCCGGCACCGGCATGGTGCGAGATGTCGGCGGTGACCTGGTCGTCACCTGGCAGGTCGGTGTCCAGAAGGGCTCGCAGGTCGACGTACGGCGGTTCGCGCTCACGGTGGAGTACGTCGGGCTGGTCGAGCCCGACGGCACCGTGATCACCCCGCCGGCCTGACCGTTAACGGTTCGGCCGATCCAGGCCGGCCGGGCAGAATGGGGCCACCATGTCCGGCCCGCTCCCTGATCTGCGCATCAGCTTTCCCGAGGAGCTGCCGGTCAGCCAGCGCCGTGCTGACATCGCGGCGGCGATCCGCGACCACCAGGTCGTCATCGTGGCGGGCGAGACCGGGTCGGGGAAGACGACTCAGCTGCCCAAGATCTGTCTCGAGCTCGGCCGCGGCCGCAACGGCCTGATCGGCCACACCCAACCGCGGCGCATCGCCGCGCGATCGGTGGCCGAGCGGATCGCCGACGAGCTGGCCGCCGATGGGATCGGCTCCGGCCTGGGCGACGTGGTCGGCTATCAGGTCCGGTTCACCGACAAGACCTCGCGCAGCAGCCGGGTCAAGCTGATGACCGACGGCATCCTGCTGGCGGAGCTCCAACGCGACCGCCAGCTGCGGCGCTACGACACGATCATCATCGACGAGGCGCACGAGCGCAGCCTCAACATCGACTTCCTGCTCGGCTATCTCAAGCGACTGTTGCCACGGCGGCCGGACCTCAAGCTCATCATCACCTCCGCGACCATCGACCCCGAGCGGTTCGCCGCCCACTTCGCCGATCGGCGCGGCAGACCGGCGCCGATCATCGAGGTCTCCGGACGCACCTATCCCGTCGAGCTGCGCTACCGCCCGCTGATGGAGCTGCCCGAGGAGGATGAGGAGGGCGAGGCGGTCGTCCGCGACCAGACCGAGGCGATCCTCGACGCCGTACGTGAGCTGAGCGCCGAGGGGCCCGGCGACATCCTGGTCTTCCTGCCCGGAGAGCGCGAGATCCGCGACACCGCCGACGCCCTCACCGAGCTGCCGCCGGAGCGCGGCCGCGACCTCGAGATCGTGCCGCTGTACTCCCGGCTGTCCGCGGCCGAGCAGCATCGCGTCTTCCAGTCCCACCCGGGCCGTCGCGTCGTGCTCGCCACCAACGTCGCCGAGACCTCGCTGACCGTGCCCGGCATCCGCTACGTCGTCGACAGCGGCCTCGCCCGGATCAGCCGCTACTCGATGCGCACCAAGGTCCAGCGGCTGCCCATCGAGCCGATCAGCCAGGCATCCGCCAACCAGCGGTCCGGTCGCTGCGGACGTGTCGAGGCGGGCATCGCGATCCGGCTCTACTCCGAAGAGGACTTCCTCGCCCGTCCCGAGTTCACCGACCCCGAGATCCTGCGCACCAACCTGGCCTCGGTCATCCTCCAGATGACGTCGCTGGGCCTCGGCGACGTCGCCCGGTTCCCGTTCGTCGACCCGCCCGACCGCCGCAACGTCACCGCCGGTGTCCAGCTGCTGGAGGAGCTCGGCGCCCTCGGCACCGCCCCCGCGGCCGAGGGGCGCCGCACGCTGACGCAGCTCGGCCGCCGGCTCGCTCGCCTGCCGATCGACCCGCGGCTGGGTCGCATGATCCTCGAGGCGGAGCGGCTCGGCTGCGTCCGTGAGGTCGTCGTCATCGCCGCCGCCCTCTCGCTCCAGGATCCCCGCGAGCGCCCGGCCGAGCAGCAGGCCCAGGCAGACCAGCTGCACGCGCGTTTCAAGGACGAGACGTCGGACTTCATCACCTGGCTCAACCTGTGGCGCTACCTGCGCTCCCAGCAGCGCGAGCTGTCGTCCAGCGCCTTCCGCCGGATGTGTCGCCGCGAGCACCTCAACTATCTGCGCGTGCGCGAGTGGCAGGACTTCGAGTCGCAGCTCCGGCAGGTCTGCAAGGAGATGAAGGTCCGCGTCGGCGGTCCCGAGACGCGCCCTAGCGGGCGCTCCTCGACCAGCGATGTCGACGCGGACGGGATCCACCAGTCGCTGCTGAGCGGGCTGCTGTCGCACATCGGGCTGCTCGAGGAGCGCGCCAAGGACCCCCAGGCGCGTGGCCAGGCGCGCGGTCCCCGCGGCCCCCGTGAGTACGCCGGCGCGCGCGGCACTCGCTTCGCGATCTTCCCCGGCAGCGTGCTCCGCGGGAAGAACCCCCAGTTCCTGATGAGCGCGGAGCTCGTCGAGACCTCGCGGCTGTGGGCCCGCCAGAACGCCGCGATCCAGCCCGAGTGGGCCGAGCGGCTGGGCGCCCACCTGGTGAAGCGGACCTATAGCGAGCCGCACTGGTCGACCAAGCGGGCCGCGGTCATGGCCTATGAGCGTGTCACCCTCTATGGCGTCCCGCTCGTGGCCGACCGCCTCGTCAACTACGGAGCCATCGACCGCGAGATGGCTCGCGAGCTGTTCATCCGTCACGCCCTGGTCTATGGCGAGTGGCACACGCGTCACCGGTTCTATGCCGAGAACCTGCGCCTGCTCGCCGAGGCCGAGGAGCTCGAGCACCGGGCCCGTCGCCGCGACATCGTCGTCGACGAGCACACGCTGTTCGACTTCTATGACGCGCGGGTCGGCGCCGACGTCGTGAGCGGCGTGCACTTCGACCAGTGGTGGAAGCGCGAGCGGCAGCGACGACCCGACCTGCTGACCTTCGACCCGGCGATGCTGACCCACGACAGCGCCGAGGAGATCCGCGAGACCGACTTCCCCACCCGCTGGGAGGACGAGGGGCTCACGTTCTCGATCAGCTATCACTTCGAGCCCGGCGCCGTGGACGACGGCCTCACCATCGACGTCCCGGTGGCGACCCTCAACCGGGTCGACGCGGAGGACTTCTCGTGGCTCGTTCCGGGGCTTCGTCCCGAGCTCGTCACCAGCCTGATCCGCAGCCTGCCCAAGAACCTGCGCGTCAGCTTCGTCCCTGCCCCCAACACCGCGCGCGACTTCCTGGCCGCCGTACCGCCGGGGGAGGAGCCGCTGCTGACGGCGCTGGAACGCTATCTGCGGTCCACCACCGGGGTCGTCGTGCCGCGGGAGGCGTGGGACTGGGACAAGGTCCCGGCGCATCTGCGTCCCACCTTCCGGGTCGTGGGCGACGACGGCAGTGCCGAAGCCACGGGCAAGGACCTCGAGGCGCTCAAGGAACCGCTGCGACCCAGCTTCGCCCAGGCGTTGGCCGAGGTGGCCGGCGAGGCCGGCCGCACGAGCACGGGCCAGCGGGCCTGGACCTTCGGCGAGCTCGAGGAGACGCTGACCCACAAGCGGGCCGGACACGAGGTGGTGGCCCACCCTGCGCTGGTCGACGAGGGCGACAGCGTCGGGCTCGGCATCGTCGGGTCGGCGGCCGAGGCCGAGGCCCGGCACCGCGCGGGGGTCATCCGGCTCGTCCTGGTGGCCCTCGCCGACGCCGACGGCCCGGCCCGCATGCCGGCGCTCGACAACGCCGAGAAGCTCGCGCTCGCCGGGTCGCCCTATCCGACGGTGGCCGACCTGGTGGCCGACGTCGAGGCGGGGCTCGTGGCTGACCTCGTCGACGCCGCCGGGCCGGTGCGCGACGGCGACGCCTTCGCGGCGCTGCTGGCGCGGGCGCGCGCCGACCGGCCTGGTCACCTGGCCGCCGCGCTGCGGGAGGTCATCACCGTCCTCGAGGCGTGGCGCACCGCCGACCGCGCCCTGACCGGCCGCGCCGAGATGGTGCTGCTGCCGGCGCTCACCGACCTCCGGGCGCAGCTCTCCCGGCTGGTCCACGACGGCTTCATCGGGGAGGCCGGCGTGGCCCGGTTGCGCGACCTACGCCGCTACCTCCAGGCGATCGTCGTACGGCGGGAGCGGCTGGGCGACCAGGTCGCGCGCGACCGCCAGCTCATGGACCAGATCGCCGAGCTCCAGGACGCCTATCTCCATCGTGTCGAGGCGCTGCCGGACGGGTGTCCGCCGACGGCCGGGCTACGGAGGGTGCGGTGGCTGCTCGAGGAGTATCGGGTGTCCCTGTGGGCGCAGCAGCTCGGCACCGCCGTACCCGTCAGCGACCAACGGATCCGCAAGGCGCTCGACGACCCGACGTGAGGATCCGCCAAGCTGACCTGGTGCTCGGGTGACACCTCGTAGGCTGGAGCGATGGCCGAGCAACCACGGCCGCACCACCGGCCGGTGACACCGGGGGAGCGGTTCTTCGACGCACTCGAGGGCGGTGCCGACCCCTACCGCCTGTCCGAGGCGGCGGAGCGCGCAGCGACCCTGCTCGTCCGCGGCGCCCATGACGCCGACGACGCCGCCGTCGCCGATCGGGTGGTCCACCTGGCCGAGGCCGAAGGCCTCGAGACGCTGGCGGAGCTGTGGGCCGGTGCGCCGGCCGACTCGCTGGCCGGCTGCCTGTGGCGGCTCTATCTGCTCCGCGCCTGGGTCTATGCCGACCCGGCCGGCGCCGCGGCCCAGTTCGAGGCCGGCCGGCTGCGAGTGCCGGTGGCACGCGTGGTGGCGGGCGTGGCGGAGCCGCCCGGTCCCGAAGAGCTCAAGGCGATGGTCGACCAGGTGTTGCGCGGCATCGCCGAGGGCGACTTCGCCGACGTTCTCTTCCGTGCAGCGGCGTTCGCCCGGGTGGTCGCCACGGGTCGGGCGAGCCTGCCGGTGAACCCGGATGCCGGGGACGACGCCGGGCGCATGCTGATGCTCGCCGAGCAGCTCGAGAGCGCCGGGCACGTCGAGCTCGACCACGGCTGCTCTGACCCCTGGGCTGCTTGACCCTGGTCTGCGCTGACCCTGGGCCGGAGACGGGCGAACGCCTAGACTCAAGGGGTGCGCCGGGCCGCGGCAGCCCCGGGTCCCAACATTCGCCGCTGCGAGCGGCCGCGCGCCGTGAGGCGCTCCCGGTCCGGCGCACCCGACCTCCTCGTCCGGTGATGGTGGGCCCTAGGCTCGGTCCATGCCGCTGCTGCGCAACCTCCGCGAACGCTGGTCGGCGCGTCGTGAGGCCCGCAGGGCCGCGCCGCCCACCGTCAGCTATCAGCCGCGGCGGGACGGGCGACCCGACCCCGGTGAGGTGGTCTGGGCATGGGTGCCCTTCGAGGAGGACCCTCGCCAGGGCAAGGACCGGCCGGTGCTGCTCCTCGGCAAGCAGCGCGGCCAGTGGGTCGGCCTGATGCTCACCAGCAAGGACCACGATCACGACGCCCGAGACGAGGCGCGTTATGGCCGCCACTGGATGGACGTCGGCACGGGCGGCTGGGACCGACAGCGTCGCCCCAGCGAGGTGAGGCTCGACCGGCTGCTGCGACTGCCGCGCTCGGCCATCCGGCGGGAGGGGGCGGCGCTCGACCGTGCCGTGTTCGACCGGGTCGTCGCCGAGGCACGTCGGTTCCACCGGTTCGGCTGACCCGCCCGACACGACATCAGGGCGCCGACCGCCGCTCCCATCAGCGAAACCCGCCCTCGGGGGGATCTCGGGGAAAACCCGCTGACGACGCCACGGGCCGAGTCGATAGGGTGAAGGCGCTCCCCCCAGGGACGGGAGCCGGAGAGGTTGGCCGTGAACTCGCGTGCAACGGGGTGGCCGAGCCGCGCGCTCGGCGCCGTCGCCGTGCTCTCGTTGCTGCTGGCCGGGTGCTCCACCAAGCCGGACCCTGGGCCGACCCCGTCGTCGTCACCCACGGTCGCACCGCAGCCGGTCTCGCTGTCGGTGGGCGTCTTCGGAGCCCCGGGCGAGGTGGCTACCCTCAGCGACGGCGCCGACGACTTCACCGACCCCGGGCTCGACGTCACCGTCAAGGTCCGCACCTATGGCTCGCGTGACCAGGCGGTGCAGGCCTATCGCGTCGGCGACCTCCCCGACGTGTTCATGCTGTCCCAGCGCGACCTCGCCTGGTTCACCGAGCGCGACCTGACCCACCCGGTCGACGAGCTGCTCGACGAGCGCGGCGTCTCCTTCGGCGACGACTATGCCCGCGACTCGCTGGCGGCGTTCTCCAACGACAACTCCCTGGCCTGCATGCCCTACTCCATCTCGCCGATGGTGATCTATCTCAACACCGATCTCGTCGACTTCGACAAGATGGCCCGTCGCGGTCTCGACACACCGGAGCCCAACGAGACCAGCGGCAAGCGTGAGGACTGGACCTTCGACCAGTTCTCGGCCGCGGCGGAGTTCGCGACCAAACCGGGACGCAACATCCGCGGCGTCTATATCGAACCGACCCTGCTGGGGCTGGCGCCGTTCATCTACTCCGGAGGCGGCAAGGTCTTCGACGACGACAAGCGGCCGACCTCGCTGGCCTTCTCCGACGGCGACACCCGCACCGCCCTGGCCACGACGCTCACGCTGTTGCGCAACGCGCAGGTGACGCCCACGCCCGAGCAGCTGGAGAAGCACGACGGGCTCGAGCTGTTCGAGCGCGGCCGGCTCGGCATGATCGCCGGCTACCGCAACCTCGTCCCCGAGCTGCGCCAGGTCCCGGGCCTCCGGTTCGACGTGATGCCGATGCCCAAGATCAGCCGCTCCGCCACGGTCGGCGACGTGACGGGGCTGTGCATCTCCAACAGCACCGACCACCTCGACGCGGCGGCCGACCTGTTGGTGCACCTGCTCTCGACCGATGCCGTGTCCAAGGTGGCCGAGCAGGGCTACCTCGTGCCCGCCAACGTCTCGGTCGCGTCGTCGGATGCCTTCCTCCAGCCCGGGCTCGAGCCCGACAACGCCATCATCTTCAACCAGAGCGTCCGCGACATCCAGGTGCCGCCCCTGCTGTCGTCGTGGGTGCGACTCGAGGCCAGCGTGGCGCCGTTGCTCGACCAGCTGGTGACCGGTCAGTTCCTCGACGACACGCTCGATGAGGTCACCAGCGAGATCGACCTCGTCTCCCAGCCGATCCTGTCCCCGCCGACCCAGACCGCGAGTCCGTCGGGGTCGACCAGCTCGTCCCCCTAGTCGTCAGCCCGCGGTGCGGTCGGCGTCGAGGATGGCCGACACCAGCACGGGCCCGGTGAGCTCGATCTGCCACGGTCGGGCGCCATAGTCGGCGAGCCGCTCCGCCACGGCCTCGGTCAGCGCCTCGGGGTCGCGGGGCTTGGGGGGTGTCCACAGCAGCCGGCGCAGGGTGTCGGGGGTGAGGAGGTTCTCCTGGGGCACGGCGTGGTGTTCGGACAGCTCGGCGATGGCGGCACGCGCCTGGGACAGGCGAGCGGCGGCGACCGGGTCCTTCTCGGCCCAGGCCCGCGCCTGCGGGGGGCCGTCCGACCGCGGCGCTCGTCCGGGCAGCTCGCTCTCGGGCAGGTTGCGCGCCTCGTCGATGGCGGCCATCCACTCGCGCGCATAGCGACGGGCCCCGCGGCCGTGGAAGCCCTCGGTGTCGAGCAGCTTGGCCGTCGAGGTCGGCATGGCGACGGCGGCGGCGACGATGGCGGAGTCGGGGATCAGCCGTCCCGGCGCCACGTCGCGCTCCTGGGCGATGCGGTCGCGTGCCTCCCACAGCGAGCGTACGGCGCCCATCGCGCGGCGGCCGCGGACCCGGTGGGCGCCCGACGTACGACGCCACGGCTCGGACCGCACGGCCGGCTCGAAGGAGAGCAGGTAGTCGAACTCCTGGCGCGCCCACGCGGCCTTGCCCGCGGCCTCGAGCTGCTCGAGCAGTGCCTGTCGCAGCTCCACGAGCGGTTCCACGTCGAGCGCGGCATAGTCGAGCCAGGCCTCGGGGAGCGGACGCGTGGACCAGTCGACGGCCGAGTGTTCCTTGCGCAGCCGGAAGCCGAGCACCTCCTCGACCAGGGTCGCCAGGCCCACTCGGGGATAGCCGAGCAGCCGGCCGGCGAGCTCGGTGTCGAACAGGGCCGACGGCCGCAGCCCGACCTCCGCGAGGCACCCGAGGTCCTGGGTCGCGGCGTGCAGCACCCACTCGGTGTTCGCCAGCGCGTCGGCCAGCGGCCCCAGGTCGCCCACGCTGATCGGGTCGACCAGCGCGATGCCCGAGCCCTCGCGGCGCAGCTGGAGGAGATAGGCGCGGGCGTGGTAGCGATAGCCGGAGGCGCGCTCCGCGTCGATGGCGACCGGACCGGTCCCGGCCCGGAAGGCCGCGGCGACCTCGCGGAGCTGGTCGGCGGTCTCGGTGACCGGCGGCAGCCCGTCGCGCAGCGTCAGCAACGGGGCCCGAGACTGCTGGGGGTCCTCGCTCGCCTCGTCGGTGACGTCGGTGGCGTCGTCAGGAGCGCTCAGGGCCTGGCTCCTCGTCGTCCCGCGCCCCGCTGTCCGCGCCTGCTCGGCATGGACGCCACTCCCTCGGGCACGGGCGGCAGGCCCGCGGCGGTGCACAGCAGCTCGCCCCAGGCCTCGACGTGCGATGCGATGTCGGGCTCCACGTCATAAGCCTGACCCGTCTCGTCGCACGGTGTCCAGGACGCGCGGATCTCGATCTGGGCGGTGGCCTCCTCGTCGGCCATGCCGCCGAAGCTCTCGGTGGCCACGCGCGTGACCGTACCGGACGCCGCGAGGTAGTAGGCGCCGTTGGCCTGGAGGGCCTCGGTGAGCCAGGTCCAGCCGACCTCGGCCAGCAACGGGTCGGTGATCATGTCGGGGTCGATGTCGGCACGGCAGTAGGACACGCAGCGGAAGGTGCCCTGCCAGGCGTCGTTGCCGGCGGGGTCGTGCAGCACGATGATCCGGCCGGTACCGACCTCGGTCTCGTCGACGGTGATGTCGGCGGTGAGCGCGGCGGCGTAGGGGGCGATCCGCTGGGGCGCGGGCATCTCCTCGCAGAACAGCTCGGGACGCAGCCTCGCGGCGTGCATGCCGGCCACCGCCGCCTGGAACTCAGGCGGCTGCTCCTCGCCCTGCGCAGGCGGTTTGTCGTGACCGACGACCATGGCCTCACGCTATGTCGGCACCTCGCGGCCGATGTGCCAACACGCCGCCCCACCTGGGAGGATTCGCCCCATGCCGACCCTCGCCGACAGTCCGTTCCTGGCCGCCGCACGCGGGGAGAAGCCCTCGCACACCCCGGTCTGGTTCATGCGGCAGGCGGGTCGCTCGCTGCCGGAATACCGGGCCGCCCGAGAGGGCGTGGCGATGCTCGAGTCGTGCATGACGCCCGAGCTGATCGTCGAGATCACCCTCCAGCCCGTACGCCGCTACGGTGTCGACGCCGCGATCTTCTTCTCCGACATCGTGCTGCCGCTCAAGGCCGTCGGCGTCGACCTGGACATCAAGCCCGGCGTCGGCCCGGTGGTGGCCAGTCCCGTGGAGACGCTGGCCGACGTCGCGGCCATCCCCGACCTGACGCCTGACGACGTCCCCTTCATCACCCGAGCGGTGCAGGAGCTCGTCGGCGAGCTGGGCGCGACCCCGCTGATCGGGTTCGCCGGAGCGCCGTTCACCGTGGCCTCCTATCTCGTCGAGGGCGGCCCGTCCAAGGAGCACGCCCGCACCAAGGCCATGATGTTCGGCGCCCCCGACGTCTGGGACGCCCTGATGGCCAAGATCGGCGGCATCGCGGCGGCCTTCCTGGAGGTCCAGGTCGCCGCCGGAGCGTCGGCGATCCAGCTCTTCGACTCGTGGGCGGGGGCCCTCACGCCCCGCGACTATCGCGAGTTCGTGATGCCGCACTCCGCGGCGGTGCTCGACCGCGTCGGCCGTCTCGGCGTCCCGCGCATCCACTTCGGCGTCGGCACCGGGAGCCTGCTGCCCCTGATGGGCGAGGCCGGGGCCGATGTCGTGGGCGTCGACTGGCGGATGCCGCTCGATCAGGCCGTCCCGTTGGTCGGGGACCGCGCCGTCCAGGGCAACCTCGACCCGACGCTGGTCTTCGCGCCGACCGAGGTGATGACCGCGCGAGCAGCGGAGGTCATCGAGGCCGGGCGCTCGGCCCGTGGCCACATCTTCAACCTCGGCCACGGGGTCATCCCCTCCACCGACCCCGACCAGCTCGCCCGGCTGACCGAGTTCGTCCAGGGCTATCCGATCGGCTGACCCCGGTCAGGACTTCGCGGCCGCCTTCTTGGTGGGCGTCCTCCTGGCAGCCGTGGCCTTGCCCGCAGGAGCGGCCGGCCTGAGCCGCACTCGGATGGCTCCACCACCGGCGCGCGGGCGCTTCACCTCGACGTAGGGCTGTTCCTCGACGAGAGCCCCCAGCTGTCGCGAGCGCCCATAGTCTCGAGGGTCGAAGGACGGGTTGCTCTTCGACAGGTGACTCCCCACCGCGCTCAGGGTGGACCACCCGTCGTCGCCGGCCGTGTTCTCGATGGCCGGGCGCAAGATCCGTTCCAGGTCGGGGACGCGCGCGGGCGCCTCAGTCTCGACGGGCGCCGGCTCGACCGGATCGGAGTTCGCACCCAGCAGATCGGAGTAGATGAAGCGCTCGCAGGCGGCGACGAAGGGCTGAGGTGTCTTCCGCTCTCCGATGCCGATCACCACCTTGCCGGCCTCGCGCAGCCTTGTCGCGAGGCGGGTGAAGTCGCTATCGCTCGACACGAGGACGAAGCCGTCCAGGTTGCCGGTGTGGAGCAGGTCCATCGCATCGATGATCAGTGCGGAGTCCGTGCTGTTCTTGCCCTTGGTATAGCTGAACTGCTGCATGGGCTGGATGGCGTGGGCGTTGAGGTCCCGCTTCCACCCCGCGAGTTGCGTGCCGGTCCAGTCGCCGTAGGCGCGTCGTACGCTCGCGGTGCCGAACGTGGCCACCTCCTCGAGGAGGGGGCCGATGAGGTTGGACTGGGCGTTGTCGGCGTCGACCAGGACGGCGAGGCGACGCTGGTCCGAGAGAGCAGTCACCCCAGGCACGCTACGGCACACCTGGGGTGACGGAGGCTCACGACTCGGCGGGGGCCGGCTCGGCCGGCGTCTCGCCGCGGCGCAGCCGGCGTACGACGAGCCAGGCCGGGATGCCGAGGATGAGCAGCACCACGACGAAGGGCAGCGCAGCCCCGACGAAGGTCGCAGCACCGAGGGTGACCTTCTTGAGGCCGTGCCAGCCGGTGCTGAGGCCGGCGAGGAAGCCGCTGTCCTTGTCGTCCTTGACGACCTTCTTGGCGGGCTGGCGCTGGAGGTTGACGGTGATGGTGCTCCAGGACGTCTGGCCCTTGAGCCACGCCTGCTGCTGCTTGAGGGAGTCGAGGTCGGCCTCGCGCTGCTGGAGCTGGGCCTCGATCGCCATGATGTCGCGGATGCTCTGCGCCCGGGAGAACAGGACCTGGATGCGCTCGATGCTGCGCTCCTGGGACTTCACACGCACGTCGGTGTCGATGACCTGGGTGGTGACGTCCTCGCTGCTGGTCGACGACGAGGTCTTGCCCTCGATCTTGTCCAGCTCGGCCATCGCGTCGCCGAACTCCTTGACCGGGACGCGGAACACGATCCGCGAGCGCAGCAGACCGCCCTGGTCGTCGCTCTCCGACTTCTCCTCGTCGGTGCGCCCGCCGTGGGCGTCGATCACGGCCTGGACGTCGAACCTGGTTGCCGCCACGTCCTTGCTGCGGTAGCCCACCGACCCGGTCGAGATCACATAGGACTGGGCGTAGTCGGTGGCGGTGTCGGCCGCGTCAACGGCCGCGCCCTTGGCCGGCGCCCCATCGTTGGCGGAGAAGGCGTTGGGCTCCGCGGCGGAGTCCATCGCGCCGCCGGCCTCGTCGCGGGCGGCCGCGGGGACATCCCCCGACGACAGCGAGTCCGAGCCCCCTCCCGCCGAGCAGGCGACCAGCGTCAGCGTGGCCGCGAGGGCGGGCAGGGCCAGGAGCGAGCGCCGGAGGCGGCGGGAGTTCATCGACATGCCCATGGGACGCGGCAGTCGTCACCGCGGTTCCCGTGGGTTCCCGATCGGAGCAAGGGCGGTGGGACAGTGGGCCGGTGAGCTTCTCCGACGACCCTGCTGTGCACGTCGCTCCCGCCGGCCCCGACCCGGGCGATGGGTCCCGGACCGTGGTGGTCGGTGGCGGGATCGCCGGCCTCACCGCGGCCCACCTCCTCGGGGCCGATGGGTCACGACCGCTACTGCTCGATGCCGGCGACCGGCTCGGCGGCAAGCTCCGGCTCGAGGAGGTCGCCGGCGTGGCCGTCGACGTGGGCGCCGAGGCGATGCTCAACCGTCGACCCGAAGGCGTCGACCTGGCCCGTGCGCTGGGCCTGCCGATCGTCCACCCGACCAGCGCCGAGTCCCAGATCCTCAGCCGGGGCGCGCTGCACCCGTTGCCTCGGACCCTGATGGGCATCCCGCTCGACCTCGACGACCTGGCGGCGTCCGGGGTGCTGTCGGACGAGGGCCTGGACGCCGTCCGGCGCGAGCCGTCGCTGCCGCCCACGGCGGTCGACGGCGACGTCTCGGTGGGTGAGGTCGTGGCGGCCCGGTTCGGCGACGAGGTGGTCGACCGGCTCGTCGAGCCCCTCCTCGGCGGGGTCTACTCCGGGCTGGCGCGGGAGATCTCGACGCGCGCCGCGGTGCCGATGCTGCTGCCCATGCTGGCGAAGGGGTCGCTGCTCGAGCAGGGGGCGCGCATCCCGCGCACCTATGACGCCCCCGTCTTCGCGTGTGTGGAGGGCGGGATGGGTCGCCTCCCCGATGCGCTGATGGCCGCGGGTCGCTTCGAGGCCCGCGTCGGGGTCCGCGTCACTTCGCTGCGCCGTACCGACGCGGGGTTCGCGGTCGTCGTCGGCGGCGAGGAGATCGTCGCCGACCGGGTGGTGCTGGCGACGCCGCCCGCCGAGACCGCCCGCCTGCTCGCATCGGTCGCCCCCGACGCCGCCGCTGACCTTGCCGCCATCGAGGCGGCGTCGACAGCGGTGGTGACCTTCGCGTTCCGGGCCTCCGACGTGCCGGACCTGCCGGGATCGGGCTTCCTCGTGCCGCCGGTCGAGCCCGGCCGCAAGGTCAAGGCCTCGACGTTCTCCTTCGCCAAGTGGGGCTGGGTCCGCGAGGCCGGCCGGGGCGCTGGACCCGAGGGTGAGGACCTGCTCTTCCTGCGCACCTCGCTCGGACGTCACCGCGAGACGGCCGTCGTCGCGCTCTCCGACGACGAACTGGTCGCCGTCTCGCGGGCCGAGCTGGCCGACGCCGTCGGGTTGCGTGCCGAGCCGCTCGCGACCCACGTCCAGCGGTGGACCGAGGGGCTGCCGCAATATGCCGTCGGCCACGTCGACCGGGTCGTGCGCATCCGCGCGGCCGTGGGGCGCATCCGCGGGCTGGCGGTCTGCGGGGCGGCGTACGACGGCGTCGGGATCCCCGCCGTCATCGCCTCCGCGGCGGCCGCCGTCGAATCGCTGTCGCGTTGAACCGCGCGGCACAATGGCCCCTATGAGCAAGGCAGCCCGCGTCCGCGAGATCAACGACACCATCCGCTACACCATGTGGTCGGTGTTCCGGCTGGAGCGCCCCGCCGGCGACGCCGACCGGGTCGCCGAGGGTGCCGAGGTCACCGAGCTCTTCGACAAGCTCGCCACCGAGGACGTCGTCGTGCGCGGCACCTATGACATGTCCGGCGTGCGCGCCGAGGCGGACCTGATGATCTGGTGGCACGCCGCCACCGCCGAGCAGCTCCAGGACGCCTACAACCGCTTCCGCCGTACGGCGTTCGGCACGCGGCTCGCCCCGCACTGGAGCCAGCTCGCGCTCCACCGGCCGGCCGAGTTCAACAAGTCTCACGTGCCGGCCTTCCTCGCCGAGGAGGAGGCCCGCGCCTATGTGTGCGTCTATCCGTTCGTCCGCTCCTATGACTGGTATGTCATGGAGGACGCCGACCGTCGCCGGATGCTGTCCGAGCACGGCCAGATGGGCCGCGACTATGCCGACGTGCGCGCCAACACGGTGGCCGCGTTCGCCCTCGGCGACTATGAGTGGATCCTCGCCTTCGAGGCCGACGAGCTGCACCGCATCGTCGACCTGATGCGCCACCTGCGTGGCTCCGAGGCGCGGCTCCACGTCCGGGAGGAGACGCCGTTCTTCACCGGCCCCCGTGTTGACCCCGCCGAGCTGATCCTGCGCCTGCCCTAGGGCCGGCCCCACCTTGCGGTTTGGCCCAAATCGGCAGGAAATCCGGGCTCCAGCATGCAGTTTGCGTCCAATCGATGACGTACGACGACCCTCGGCGCCGGAGCGGAGTCGCCCGCGCCGTGGGTGTCAGCGCTCGTCGGCGGTCTCGACGACGGCCGCCTCGGACGGCGCCTCGCCCACCGGCTCGAGGGTCAGGCTCAGCGAGTTGATGCAGTAGCGGTCACCGGTCGGGGTGCCATAGCCGTCGGGGAAGACGTGGCCCAGGTGGGAGCCGCAGCGGGCGCAGCGGACCTCGGTGCGCACCATGCCGTGGGACTTGTCCTCGATGTATTCGATCGCGTCCGACTCGGGCTGATAGAAGCTCGGCCAGCCGCAGCCGGAGTGGAACTTGGTCTCCGACCGGAACAGCTCGGCGCTGCACGCGCGACAGCGATAGACACCGACGGTCTCGGTGTCGGTGTATTCGCCCGTGAACGCCCGCTCGGTGCCGGCCTCGCGCAGCACCTGGAACTCCTGCGGCGTCAGCAGGGCACGCCACTCCTCGGGGGTCCGCTCCACCTCATAAGCCATGGCGTCGACAGTACCGGCCCACGCACGCGCACCCCAGGTGCTTGGCCGGCCGTCATCGCTCCGTAAGGATGGAGCGCATGCCGACTCCCGCCGCTGAGGTCCAAGCCGGGGACCGCGCGGTCCGGGTCACCAGCCCCGACCGGGTGATCTACCCCGCCACCGACACCACCGCCGAAGTCACCAAGCTGATGGTGGCCGAATACTTCGCGGCGGTCGGCGACGGCCTGATGCGCGCCCTGCGCGACCGGCCGACCGCACTCGAGCGCTGGCCCGCCGGCGTTCTCCCCGGCATCAAGCTCGCGACCGGGCGGCCCGGGGAGAAGGCCGACGCCTTCTATCAGAAGCGGGTCCCCAAGGGCGCGCCCGACTATCTGGAGACGGCCGAGGTCACCTTCCCGTCCGGCCGGACGGCCGAGGAGATCTGCCCGACCGAGATCGCCGTGCCCGTCTGGTGCGCCCAGATGGGCACCGTCACCTTCCATCCCTGGCCCGTACGACGCACCGACGTCGACCGCCCCGACGAGCTGCGCATCGACCTCGACCCCCAGCCCGGTACGACGTTCGCGGACGCCGTCGCCGTCGCGGGGGTGGCCCGGGAGCTGCTGGAGGAGCTCGGGCTCGTCGGCTTCGCCAAGACCTCGGGCAACCGCGGCGTCCACATCTACGTCCGGATCGAGCCCCGCTGGGACTTCGTCGACGTCCGCCACGCTGCCATCGGGTTCGGCCGCGAGCTGGAGAAGCGCGACGAGCGGGTCACCACGGCCTGGTGGAAGGAGGAGCGCGGCGAGCGGATCTTCGTCGACTTCAACCAGAACTCGCGCGACCGCACCATCGCCTCCGCCTACTCCCTGCGGCCCATCCCCGGCGCACCCGTCTCGACACCGCTGGAGTGGGAGGAGCTCGCCGAGCTCACCAATCCCCGCGGCCTCAACCTCTTCACGGTCCCCGGGCGGCTGGCCGAGCGCGGTGACCCCTGGGCCACCATCGACGACCGGGCCTGCTCGCTGGAACCGCTGCTCCGGCTCTTCGAGGAGCAGGGGTCGGTCGAGCTGAACTACCCCCCGGACTACCCCAAGATGCCCGGCGAGCCGCCGCGCGTACAGCCCAGCAAGAAGGTCGCCGCCCACTGGGACGACGACGGCAACCGGATCGCCCCGTGAGCCCGCAGGAGCCGACAAGCGACGTGGCGGCCCTGTGGCCGGCCTACCTCGACTTCTATCGGCGCGGGGTAGCCGAGGGGGTGCTGGCCCTCGACGACACCGAGCGCCGGACCCCCCGCGTCCCGTCCGGATGGACGCCGATCGAGCTGCTGTCGCACGTGCTCCACATGGAGCAGCGGTGGTTCGTGTGGATCTTCCTCGGCGAGACGGTGGCCGAACCGTGGGGTGACTGGACCGTCCCCGAGCCCTGGACCGGCGACGACAGCACCGACCCCGCTGCCCGCTGGCACGTGCCCGAGGGCACCACGGCCGAGGAGCTCGCCGACCGCCTCGAGCGCGTCGGGCGCCGTACGACGGAGATCCTGGCCGCCCACCCGCCGGGCGCCCGGGCGACGCCGGCCGCGGACTGGGACGGCTCACCCCCCACACTGGAGTGGATCTGCTTCCACGTGCTCCAGGAGTACGCCCGGCACGCCGGCCACCTCGACATCGTGGCGGAGCTGGCGCGTCAGAACCCGGTGATGCCCTCGCCGTGACCGGCCTGCTCGTCGAAGTTCTCGCGCTCCAGCAGGTGGAGGACCGGCACGCCGATCTTGCGGCGGGCGCGTGAGGTCCAGTCGACGTGGAAGAACTCGGCCACCACATGGGGCCGGGTCATGATGATCGCCTCGCGGCCGTCGACCTCGGCGACCTTGGCGGCCAGCGCGTCGATCGGCGGCTCGGTGACCACGCAGCCCGTCGCCTCGGCGCCGCTGGACTGCAGGGCGGTGAGGCTGGCGGCGAGTTGCTCGTTGGAGCGCTCCTCGCACTCGCGACGGAGCGCCTCGAGGTCGACGTCGCTCATCACCATCGCGGGGGAGGCCATCACCTCGCCGGCGGCCAGCGACCCCATGGCGGCCTCGATGCGCGCCGAGGCGTCCTCGATCGGCAACAGCACGTGATAGGTGACGGGCTGGTCGATGCCCTCGTGGAGGGAGTGCACCTGCGCGGCGTCGCCGGCGGTGAGCTCCTCCTCGATGAGCAACACGACGTTGTAGGAGTCACTCACGGACATCGCCCCCTGGGCCGGTGTGTTTGCCGACGGGTGGACCCGCCGGGTTGTGGTGGGGCAGGTTCACCCCACACCCAAAATCCTAGCGAGGTCATAGCTCACCGGTTCGTCGAGTTGCTCATAGCCGCACGATTCGGGGTCACGGTCGGGGCGCCAGCGCTTGAACTGGGCGGTGTGCCGGAAGCGACGTCCCTCCATGTGGTCATAGCCGACCTCCAGGACGCGCTCGGGCCGCAACGGCGTGAAGCTGAGGTCCTTGCCCTGGCTCCACCGGCTCTGGGTGCCCGGGACGCGGTCGGGGTTGGCGATCGCCCACTCCTGCCACTCACCCCACGGGTGCTCGGCGAAGTCACACACCAGCGGCTGGAGCTCCTCGATCAGCTCCGCGCGCCGCTTCTCGGTGAACGAGGCCGAGACGCCCACGTGCTGCAGCTTGCCGTCGGCGTACAGCCCGAGCAGCAGCGAGCCCAGCAGCGGTCGCTCCGGCGTGGAGGTCTTGTGCTCGCGATAGCCGGCGACCACGACGTCGGCGGTGCGCTCGTGCTTGATCTTGAGCATGGTGCGGGCGTTCTGCTGGTACGGCGCCGTGTGCGGCTTGGCGATCACGCCGTCGAGCCCGGCGCCCTCGAACTCGTGGAACCACGCCTCCGCCACGGCCGGGTCCTCGGTGGTCCGGGTGAGGTAGCAGGGGCCGGGCAGGCCGGTCAGCGCCTGCTCCAGGTTGGCGCGGCGCTCGGCGAACGGCCGGTCGACGTACGACGTGTCGCCGAGCGCGAGCAGGTCGAAGGCGACGAACCCGGCCGGGGTCTCCTCGGCCAGCAGGTTGACCCGGGACGCGGCGGGATGGAGCCGGTTCTGCAGCACCTCGAACTCGAGGCGGTCGCCGATCGCCACGAAGATCTCACCGTCCAGCACGCACCGGTCGGGCAGCTGCTCGCGCATGGCCGCCGCCACCTCCGGGAAGTAGCGGGTCAGCGGCTTGGTGTTGCGCGAGGCCAGCTCGACCTCGTCGCCGTCCTTGAAGACGATGCAGCGGAACCCGTCCCACTTCGGCTCGAACGACAGACCGCCGTACTTGCTCGGGTCGGGGATCCCCTTCACCGGCTTGGCCAACATGGGCTGGACGGGCGGCATGACAGGCAGGTCCATCCCCGCAGCCTAGGCGGACGTCATCGGAACTGGTTGCCCGGACGACCAGGACCGATGACGTCCGAGCAGAACGTCATCGGAGTTGGCTGCTGGGGCGACCGGTTCCTATGACGCCCCGCGGGGCACCTAGACTCACTGGCGCCATCCCCGGTTGGTCTGTCGGCAGGGCCCGCCTGACTTTGAATCAGGACTAGCGACGTAGGTTCGACTCCTACCCGGGGAGCTGAGTGACGGTTTTCTCGGCGACATAAAGGACCAGCCCCATGACCACCAACCTCACCGTCGTCGTGCTGGCCGCGGGCGGCGGGACCCGCATGAAGTCCAAGACCTCCAAGGTCCTGCACGAGGTGGGGGGTCGCAGCATGATCGGTCACGTGCTCACCGCCGTCCAGGCGCTGGAGCCGGCGCGGGTCGTGGCGGTGGTCGGGACCCAGCGGGAGCAGGTCGAGCCGCACATCCTCGAGTACGTCCCCGACTGCCTGCTGGCCGTCCAGGAGGTGCTCGACGGCACCGGAGGCGCGGTCCGCGTCGCGATGGAGACCTGCGGGGTGACCACCGGCACGGTCATGGTCGCCTATGGCGATACGCCGCTGCTCGAGGCCGAGACGTTGCGGGAGTTCGTGGCCGAGCACGACGCGGCCGAGCGTGCGGTGAGCATCCTGACCGGGGTGCTCGAGGAGCCGTTCGGCTATGGCCGGGTGGTCCGCAACAGCGACGGCGACGTCGAGGCGATCATCGAGGAGAAGGACGCCTCGCCGGAGCAGCGCGAGATCCAGGAGATCAACTCCGGGATCGTCGCCTATGACGCCGAGTTCCTCGCGGGCGGGCTGCCGCGGCTGACCAACGACAACGCCAAGGGCGAGTTCTATCTCACCGACCTCGTCGGGCTGGCCCGCGAGGACGGTCTCACCGTCGGCGCCCATCTCATCCACGACGTACGCCAGACCGAGGGCGCCAACGACCGCGCCCAGCTGGCCGAGCTCGGCAAGGAGCTCAACCGCCGCATCGTCACCCGCTGGATGCGTGAGGGCGTCACGGTGATGGACCCGGCCACCACCTGGGTGGACGCCGATGTGATGCTCGCCCCCGACGTGACGATCCTGCCCGGCACCCAGCTCCTCGGCGCCACGGCGGTGGCGGAGGACGCGGTGATCGGTCCCGACACGACGCTCAAGGACTGTGAGGTCGGCGCCGGGGCGCGGGTGGTGCGCGCCCACGCCGAGCTGGCGGTGATCGGCGACAACGCCAACGTCGGCCCGTTCGCCTATCTGCGCCCGGGTTCGACCCTCGGGATCGGCGCCAAGGTCGGCACGTTCGTCGAGACCAAGAACGCTCAGCTCGACGACGGCGCCAAGGTGCCCCACCTGTCCTATGTCGGCGACGCCGAGATCGGCGAGGGCACCAACATCGGAGCCGGCACGATCTTCGCCAACTACGACGGTGTCAACAAGCACCACAGCAGGATCGGACGGCACGTCCGGACCGGGTCCGACAACGTGTTCGTGGCCCCCGTCGAGGTCGGCGACGGAGCCTCCACGGGCGCGGGTGCGGTGATCCGGCGCGACGTACCGCCGGGAGCGTTGGCCGTGTCCGGCGGCCCGCAGCGCAACCTCATGGGCTGGGTCCAACGCCGCCGCGAGGGAACCAAGCAGGCCGATGCCGCCCGCGCGGCTCTGGCCGCCCGGCAGGCCGCCGAGGCCGACGGTGACGAGGTTTCCGACCCCGGGGCCGACGCCGACGCCTGAGCCCTGCGCCCAGCCCGGCCCAGACCAGCGTTCGGGCCGGGGTTGGGCGGGACCCCGCCCGTGGGGGAGAATCGTCGGGGACGACCGTCGAGCAGGGGAGACACGATCGCGTGAGCGGGATGAAGCGTGCGACGGAGAAGAACCTCATGGTCTTCAGCGGGCGGGCGCACCACGAGCTCGCCACCGAGGTGGCCCATCTCCTCGGCACCGGTCTGGTCCCGACCTCGGCCTATGAGTTCGCCAACTCCGAGATCTATGTCCGCTACGAGGAGTCGGTGCGCGGCTGCGACGCCTTCGTGATCCAGAGCCACACGGCGCCGATCAACAAGTGGATCATGGAGCACCTGATCATGGTCGACGCCCTCAAGCGGGCCTCTGCCAAGCGGATCACGGTCGTCATGCCGTTCTATGGCTATGCCCGCCAGGACAAGAAGCACCGCGGTCGCGAGCCGATCTCGGCCCGGTTGATGGCCGACCTGTTCAAGACCGCCGGGGCCAACCGTCTCATCGTGATGGACCTGCACGCCGACCAGATCCAGGGCTTCTTCGATGGTCCCGTCGACCACCTGATGGCGCTGCCGATCCTGGCCGACCACGTCAAGGCCAAGTACGGCGCCCAGCGGCTGGCCGTGGTGTCGCCCGACGCGGGCCGGATCAAGGTGGCCGAGCGCTGGTCCAGCCGCCTCGACGGGGCGCCGCTGGCCTTCATCCACAAGACCCGCAACATCGACCGGCCCAACGAGACGGTCGCCAACCGCGTCGTCGGCGATGTCCGTGGACGCATGTGCGTGCTCGTCGACGACATGATCGACACCGGCGGCACGATCGTGAAGGCCGCCGAGGCGATCATGGCCGAGGGCGCCGCCGGCGTGGTCGTGGCCGCGACCCACCCGATCCTGTCCGACCCGGCGGTCGATCGGCTCAAGAACAGCCCGATCACCGAGGTGGTCGTGACCAACACCCTCCCGCTGAGCGACGACATGCGCTTCGACAAGCTCACCGTGCTGTCGGTCGCGCCGCTGCTCTCCCGCGCGATCCGCGAGGTCTTCGAGGACGGCTCGGTCACCTCGATGTTCGACGGCCACGCCTGACCCACCTCGCCGAGTCGTCACAGGATGTGACGACTCGGCGATTGGCACGGGACCCCGGCGCGTGGCTAGACTTCTCAGGTTGCCTCGGCGAGGGCGGCCATACCGGCCGCCGTGATCGACAGGGCTGGCCAGCACACGCCGCGCCTCCATGTCGATGCGCGGCGTTCGTCATGTCTGATGCCCGCCGCCGAGCAGCCACCGAACCTTTCGAACCACCGACGCAGGAGAACAAGAACAGATGTCGACCGAGAAGATCGCCGCCGAGCTCCGCACCGAGTTCGGCAAGGGCGCCGCCCGCCGGATCCGTCGCGACCACAAGATCCCCGCGGTCATCTACGGCCACGGCAACGACCCGATCCACGTGACCCTGCCGGGCCACGACACGATGATGGCGATCAAGCACGGCGGCGCCAACGCGCTGCTCGAGCTCGAGATCGACGGCAAGGCCCAGCTGGCGCTGACCAAGCAGGTCCAGGTCGACTCCATCCGCCGGGTGATCGAGCACATCGACTTCGTCGCCGTGAAGCGCGGCGAGAAGGTCACCGTCGACATCCCGATCCACCTGGTCGGCGAGGCGGTGCGCGACTCGCTGGTCGGCACCGAGCACACCACGGTCTCCGTCGAGGCCGAGGCGACCCACATCCCCGAGTTCATCGAGGTCGACATCGAGGGCGCCGAGATCGGCACCCAGATCCACGCCTCCGACCTCGTGCTGCCGGAGGGCTCGACCCTGCTCAGCGACCCCGAGGCCCTGCTGGTCAACGTGACCCAGGCCCAGGAGCAGGAGCTGGGCGAGGCCGCCGAGGGCGAGGCTGCCGAGGGCGCTGCGGCCGACGAGGCTCCGGCCGCCGAGGCCGAGGCCGACTCGGAGTGATCCTTGCTCGGCTCAGGCGGGTCCTGGGCCGATCCGAGGAGGACGCCACCGTGGCAGACCGCGACGGCGCGAGCGACGCCTGGCTGATCGTCGGGCTGGGCAACCCCGGCCCGACCTATGCCGGCCATCGTCACAACATCGGCTACCGGGTCGTCGACGAGCTGGCCGAGCGGATGGGTGGGGGCCTGCGCGCCCACAAGTCCGGCCGGGCCGACGTACTCGAGGGCCGGCTGAGCCCGCCCGGTCAGCCCGCACCCCGGGTGGTGCTGGCCCGCGCCCGCAGCTATATGAACCAGAGCGGTGGCCATCGCCGGCCTGATGGCGTTCTACAAGATCACGCCCGACCACGTGATCGTGGTGCACGACGAGCTCGACCTGCCGTTCGGGAGCATGCGCGTCAAGCTCGGCGGCGGCGACAACGGGCACAACGGGCTGCGGTCGCTGCGGTCCTCGTTGGGGACGGGCGACTTCTATCGGGTGCGGGTCAGCGTCGGTCGCCCGCCGGGCCTGCTCAGGACGTCGCGGACTTCGTGTTGTCGGACTACTCCTCGGTGGAGCGCAAGGAGGCTGCCGTTCCAGATCGGCGACGCCGCCGACGCGGTGGAGATGCTGAATTTGAACCGGTCTAGCCCAGACGCAACAACGTTTCAATTCGGCTTCTGGGTAGCACCGACGGGTAACTAGACAAAGGGGTCGGATGTGTACATCCAACCGACCAGCATGTCTAACGTTTTGAATATTTTGCCAACACGGCATGGATCTGTGTTGACGCTTGCTGGGACCGAAGGGGAGACTGAATCCACGTTCGAGTCGTGGGGTCTCGGACGGTCCCGAGGAGGTCCAAGTCGTGGCGACGCAACGCCTCGGGGGAGTTCGTTCCAACCGTTGTTCAGGGGCACGGTTCAGCATTTCTCCCTCCGCGTCGCCACATGCTCGTGATGTATCTGCGAGCAGAGACTGGCTCTCTCTCTGACGGACAGTTAGGGGCAATAGCAAGTCGATCTCGGCGGCTCGCAGTGGGCTCTCTCGTTCATGTGGGGAAACGAGTTGAGTGGGGGGAAGGATGAGTCGAGGGACGTCGCACGACCTTGTCGTGCCGATGCCGAGAGGCATGGGCGACGGGCGAGCGTGACGGCCGCCACCGGTGCACCAGAGTGGTGTCTGCAAGCTTGAACTGCGTCGCAGGGCCCAGCAGTGGTACCTGCCTTTCGAGATGGGCCTGGGCACCGCTCTGGCCCTCACCGTTGTCGTGGTGCGGGACGTTCCCGTGCTCTTCAGCGTGATCGTCGTGTCGATGGCACTGATGGTCAACTACCACGCCGGCCGCGAGACCATGCGGCCCGGCCTTCCGCACGTCGGTCGCATCATCAAGGACCAGGGCGTGCCCGTCGTGGCCACGGCCGCCGGCGTCACCGTCGGTGTGCTGCACGAGCGCGACTGATCGACGCGTTCCTGTTGGTGACGATGGTGGCCTCCGTGGCCATCGCCGGCACCGTCGTACACGCCGGATGTTCGGCGGCCAGGCGCGCCTGCTGGTGATCGGCTCTCCGGCCGACATTGCCAAGTCCGCCACGCGGTGGGCCGGCGACCGGCGGGCCAGGTGGTCGGCGCCCTCGCCCTCGGCGATGGCGAGCCAGCCCGTCACGGGCTTCGACACCTTCGGTGTGCGCACCATCAACCGCCTCGACGAGGTGGCTGAGTGGGTCAAGACCTGGGACGCCGACATGGCCGTCGTGGTCCCCGGTCCGCGATCAGGAAACTCCGACATGGTGCGGCGGCCTGGGACCTCGGGGGCACCAACGCCTCGATCGCCGTGATGGGCGTGCTCGACTCCGTGGCTCCGCACCGCATCGACACGGCTCGGTTCGCCGATGCCACGCTGCTCCACGTGCGCTCCAGCCAGCGCTCGCTGTTCGTCCGGTCCGTGAAGTATGCGATCGACCGTGTCGGCGGCGCCGTGCTGCTGCTGCTGGCCAGCCCGGTCCTGTTCGCCATGATGGCGATGGGTCCGGCTGGACTCCCGTGGACCGGCGATCTTCAAGCAGACCCGTGTCGGCCTCAACGGCAAGACGTTCACGATGTACAAGATGCGCACCATGCGCGTCGACGCCGAGCAGGTCCTCACGGGGCTGGCGGCCTGCTGCTCGAGCAGGGCAGCACAGCGTGAAGCTCTTCAAGATCAAGCACGACCCGCGGATCACCCGCGCCGGTCGGTGCTGCTGAACCTCGCTCGACGAGGCTCCTGGTGATCAACGTCGTGTTCGGCCAGATGTCCCTGGTGGGCCCGCGTCCGGCGCTGCCGTCGGAGGTCGACCTCTACACGCCGGTCGAGCGTCGCCGCCTCGCAGTGCGGCCGGCATGACGGGCCTCTGGCAGGTCGGCGGCCGGTCCAACCTGTCGTGGGAGCGGTCGGTCGAGGCTCGACCTCCACTACACCGACAACTGGCGCCTGGCCGACGACCTCGGCATCGGTGTCCGCACCGTCGACGCGGTCGTCCGCTCGCTGCGGGGCCTACTGAGATCAGGTCATCGAGCCGGACCCGGGTTTCGGGTCCGGCCTCGTGTCCGAGAAGTCGATGCGCTTCCCCGATGGACCAATCGACCGCTGCCCCCGGGCGACCTGAGCTGCCCCTGCTGGTGGGGATCAGCGGCGGCCACCTGACCCCGGTTGCTGGCCCTCGAGCCGTGGTGGCGCGGATCGAGCGGAGCTGGGTCGCCTTCGACACCCCGGACGCCGTACACGCCTTGGCGGGCGAGGAGCGTCTGGTGGGCCTTCCACCCGACCACGCGCAATGTGCCCAACCTGCTGCGCAACACTCGGCTGGCGTGGCGGCTGGTGCGCAGTTCCGGCCCACGATCATTCATTGTCGACCGGCGCTGCCGTGGCGTGGCCGTTCTTCCTCGCTGCTCGTCGCGCCGACGCCCGGACGGCCTACATCGAGGTCTATGACCGGATCGAGACACCGACGCTGACCGGGCGGCGGCTCTGCCGGCCGGTGACCGACCTCATGCTGGTCCAGTGGCCCGAGCAGGCCGACCTCTACGACGACGCGATCGTCATCGGACCGCTGCTATGACCGACGGTCTGGCGATCATCGTCATCGTCGGCACCGACCACCACCCGTTCGAGCGGATGGTGGGCTGGGTCGACGACCGGCTCGACGTCTCACCCCGACGACACGGTGACCATCCAGCACGGGTGGTCGCGCGCGCCCGAAGGCTCGCCGAAGGGCTCGACTTCCTGGCGCCCGACGACCTGCGCCGCCGCATGGCCGAGGCCGACGTCGTGATCACCACGGCGGGCCGGGCACGATCGAAAAAGCGACACGACGGTCGGAGCACCGCCCCATCGTCGTGCCGCGCAGTCCCGCTCGGCGAGCATGTCGACGACCACCAGCAGCGCTTCGCGGCGTGGTGCGCCGAGCGCGGTGTCGTGGAAGCGCTCGCGATGACGATCGATGCCTTGGAGGGCACGGTTGGCCACCGGGGTAGACACCCGGACGCGGCCGAGACCGCCGCCGAGACCGACGCCGCCGTCGCGGCGTTCGCGGCCCTGGTGGCGCTGCCCCATCATCCCGCATGACGCCGGCGATCGGGGCGCGCGTGCGCTGGGTCGTGGACGGTGCCGACGGCGACGCTGTCGCGGCACGGCTCGCCGCGGCAGGTGCGGTGGTCGCCGACCACGACCACGCGGACCCGCTGCCCGACGGCCTGGTCAAGGACGCGCGGCGCCGTCATCTGCGGCGCGAGCAGCGAACCCGCTTGCTCGCGGCCGTTGCTCCGTTGCGAGAAGCGATCGTGGCGCTCGGGGCCAGCTGACGCGCTCATCTGCTGCGCGGAGGACCCGACCGGATGCTGGCCTTGAGCCACGACCGCGCCGTCGACCTCACCGCGGTCGACCTGGGAGCTCTCGGGCCCCCAGCGCCGCGCCGCCGTACGTCGTCGGGTGCCACTCGTGGCGCCCTTGGCCGACTGACGCAGCGCCGGGGCCGGAGAACCGAGCGGGCCGGCGGGCGCATCGCCTCGCGTCACACTCCTTGACGGAAACTGTCACTTCTCGGCCGATGTTTCGGCCGAGAAGTGACAGTTTCACCGGCCCCGCCGGTGAAACCGACAGGCCAAGCGTCACCCAGCAGCAACGTCGGCGTTGAGGCGACGTCGGCGAGAACGCGGCTTGCGGCGGAAGACGCCGGTGAGCTCGTGGACGTGGAGGGGGCGGCGAAGCGCCAGACCCAGGCCGAGATAGACGAGCCCGCCGAGGAACGACGCGCCGAGCGACGCCAGGGCGCGTCGAGGCCAGCAGGCGGGCGGCGGTGGGTGGGACGACGAACAGGGACGGCGGCCGGGACGGCGGCCGGGAAGGTCCCGCGGTCGGAGGGCCGGCCCAGGATCGGGCGGATCTGCCAGGTGGGCGGCGCGTTGGAGACCAGGATCGAGGCCGACCAGGCGAGCGCCGCCGCTGATCCCGAGCACGGGCACCAGGGCCAGGTTGAGCACCAGGTTGGTGATAGGCGCGGCCATGTTGTTGCGCAGGCTCAGCACGCTGCGGCCGAGCATCAGCAGGGCGATGTCGACGGGTCCGGCCGCGATGCCGACGAGCATGCCGAGCGCCAGGATGATGACGACGGGGACACCTTCGGAGTAGTCCTTGCCGAAGATCAGCAGCAGCGTGGCCGGGATGACCGCGCAGGTCAGATAGACCGGCCAGGCGATGAGGACGTTCCAGGTCGTCGCGGTGCGCAGCGCGAGCCCCGCCTGGTCGGGCCGGCCGGCGGCGTGCAGCCGCGCGATCTGGGGCCCCACCATCTGCTGTACGCCCTTGATGGCTTGGAGGCCGGCCGCGACGAGCCGCGGGGCCGCCGTATAGACGGCGGCCGCCGCCGGCTTGAAGTACGGCGATCGGGATGTCGGCCCGGCGGATCCCGATCTGGGCGATCTGGGTGAGGGCGCGGGGGGCGTTGAAGCCCCGCACCTCGCGCCAGACGGCGCGGACCGGCTGCGACCGGGGCGAGACCCACGCGGGGGATGCCCTTGGAGCGGCACAGCCAGGTGAAGGCTCACCAGCCCTGCCAGGCTCGCGACGGCATGAGGAAGACCCAGGCCAGGGCCAGCCAGACCGAGAGTCGGTCACGAGCGCACCCACGATCGCCAGGATCGGCTGGAGACCCTGGCGCAGCAGGCTCTCGACCAGGATCGTGGGCCTGACCGACCCGAGGCCGCGGGTGCCGGCCAGGACCAGGTTGGAGACGGCGGCGAAGGGCAGGAACAGGCTGATCACCTGGGCGGTGCGGATGTATTGGTCGGTCCACGAGCGGCAACAGGAACCACAGCAGGTGACGACCAGGGCGATCACCAGCACGGGAGCCAGCGTGGCCATCACCACGGCGGCCACGTCGGTGGGGCGGCACTGCGTCGGTCTCGGAGAGTCGGATCGCGACGAACCGGACCACGCCGATGTCGGAGCCCAGCGTCGCGATCGCCAGGGCGATCAGGAAGAGCGAGGTGAGGCTGAAGACGATGCCGACCTCGTCCTTGGGGAAGCCCCAGGTGGCGACGGTGATGAACGCGAGCCCGCCGAGGCCGGTGACGAGCGAGGCCACCAGGCCGCCGAGCCCGCCGCGGGCGAGCACGCGCAGGCTCGGCGCGGTCGGTGACCGCCGGCTGCTCGGCATAGGGCCCGGTCGCCGGGTCGTCCGTCATTGCTCCTCGTCGGGGGTGGTCTCGCCCCGACGGCGGCAGCGACGGCGGGTCGATCGCCACCACACCCAGCGGGTGGGAGCCGGTGGTGCAGGCCCACTGGAGGCCACGCTCCAGGTCGTCGCGGGAGGTGTGGCCGAGGACGACCACAGGCACCCAATAGGCGCACCCGCCCACCAGCGACCGACCGACGGTGTCGTCGGTGGGGCGGCGTGGACCACGACCCAGTCATAGACCTGGGTGGCACGGTCGAGCAGGGCGTCCAGACGCGGCGTGCCATAGAGCCGGCGGCCCATGCTCGGGCGACGGCCGACGTCCATCCGGGACAGGTCCTTGTCCTTGCGGGCCAGCCGGATCTGCTCCAGGCCGTTGGTCAGCGCTTCGGACAGGCGCTGCGCTTGAGCCTCCTCGGAGGCACCGTCGATGAGCAGCACCTGCTGCTGGCCCTGGGCCAGCGCACGCGCCAACGCGTCGGGGAACTCCGAGCATTGCCCGTCGGCGGTCACGGCGCTCACGGCGATCGTGAAGGCGGGCTCTTGACCCGCCGGGTCAGCACGGCCGCGAGCATGAGGGCGGCGTCGGGGAGATCGTCGGCGGGGGCCTCGAGTCCGTCGGTGACGTCACCATCGGCGAGGACGTGGCCGAGCACGGGAACGCCGAGGTGCTCGACGTCGGCAACGGTGCGCAACAGGTCGAGCCGGCGCTCGCGAACCAGGGCGAACGCCGCGCCGAGGATCAGGCCGAGGATGACACCGGCCGGGATCGCGATGGTCAGCGGCGGCGACAGGCCCGACTTGCGCGCGACGGGCTCGATGATCTGACCGGGCGTCGCGTCGGCCGTCTCGAGGGTCGACAGGTTGCAGACGCAGGTTCTGCAGGCGCCGCCGATCGCCTTGATCTCCGGTGAGTTGGGCTTGAGGGCCCTTGTCCCGTGCGGCCTCGAGGTCGGTCATTGAGGTTGTCGATGCGCTGCAGGATGCCGTTCTGGCGGTTGGAGATGAAGGCGTCGCGGCGCAGGCTGCGGTAGTCAGATAGGCTCTGGGCGTATTTGGCTGGAGATGGCGGTCGCCGCCTGGGTGCCAGCCCGGAAGGTGATCTGGATGATCTGGGTGTTCGTCGGGATGATGGCGACGCCGAAGCCCTGGTGAGGTGTGCTTCGCGTAGGTCTCGGGCGGCGCGTTGCGCACTGGACGATCACGTCGGAGGTGACCTGGGCCTCGGTCTCCAGGCGCGTCGGGTCGCTGCCGGCGCCGTCGGGGCTGTAGGAGTTGCCGTCGAGCGGCTGCACGAGCACCGTCGCGGTGGCGATGTAGGACACGGGGAGCAGCGCGGCCGCGGTGCCGGCGAGGGCGCCGAAGAACAGCCCCAGCACGGCCTCAGGAGCAGGTGCGGGCGCAGCGCCGCTACGATCTTCAGACGTGGCGGTGCAACGGGATCAGGTGAGGCTCATGGTCCCCGGGTCCTCCTCATCATGTGCCGACGTGGTGGCCGGTGTGCCCAGCACACCTCGAGGCCCCCCTGGCCGCCGGGACGACGTCGTCGTCGGCTGGCTCGACCCTACGAATGATACTCGCCGGTGGTGGCCGCCACCGGACAACGCCAATCTCCACCGAGCCCACGGTGGGTGAGCAGGATGCCGAACAGCAGCCCCAGCGTCAGCCCGCTCGCGATGAAGACCTCCCTGCCCGGGGCGGTGCTCGGTGGCCTTGGCCCGGATGATGACGGCGGAGTCGGTGTTGTTGGTCGCGATCGCCTTGTCGGGCGCGCCTGGAGCAGGTTGGCGGTCTGGAGGTGGCCCTGCCCCGGCGTGCCGTCGGCGATCGCGTCGAGCGCCTGGCGCTTGAGCACCGACACCCGGTTCTTCAGGCGCTGACCCGCGCCTCGCTGAGGGCGAACGTCTCGGCCTGGAAGGCGAGGGCCCGGTCGGTCGGCGTTGGAGCCGCGACGGCCTGCTCTGGTGGCCGCCCGGACCTGGACGACGAGCACCCGCGAGCCGGGCTTAGCCGAGTCGACAAGTTGTCGCGTGCCTGCCGGGGTAACTTTCATGCGTCGGCCATCGCGGCGACGGCGCGGTCGAACGCAGCAGGAGGCGGTGGTGTCGATGGTGACGAGCGGCCTTCTCGTTCTCCCGCTGAGCAGCAGATAGGTGATCTGGGGCGAGAGCGCCACCCGGGACGACGCGAAGTAGCGGACCAGCGGCGAAGATCGACGCCCCGGTAGTACCGATCAGTGTCGCTGACGAGCAGCACCCGGCCAGGTCGCCGCACGTGCAGACGTACAGCGACGTCCGGCGAGGACGCTCATCCAGCAGGCCGCCTCATGCCACTCCAGGAACGGGGTGTGGCCCGATCGATCACGTAGAGCGGCGTCGTGGCTGTCGAAATCGACCGCGCAGCCCGCTCGCGCTACGTCGGGATCGAGACCCTGGCCGGGCGTTGTAGCAGTCGGCAGCTCCCCGGCATGGTGGGGGCGTCGTAGTCGATCCCCGCTCGACCATCTCGGGCTGGGCGAAGAACGACTCGGACTCGATGACCGAGCAACCAGTCGCGGCCAGGCCGTCGATGAACGGCTCGAGCAGGCCTGCTTGCATGTTGCCGCGACGCCGATAGGCGTGGTGTGGCGGTGGTTGAAAACCTGGCCGGGGTCGGCCATCATCATCGATCTCGCCCTCGAGACGGGCGTCCTCGAGGTCGAGGCTCGATGCGAACAGTGCTCCACTCGCCAGCCGCGCGCAGGCTCGTGCTTGTAGGCCAGGTAGCAGGCGCGCTCCACGGGGTCGCGCACCGTCGCGATCGAACACGTCGGGCAGGTCACGCACGGTCGCGGTCCCGCGCAGGGTGGAACATGTAATAGCCGCTGGCGTCGAGGCCACCAGGTCGTCGGAGGGCGGCCACCGTAGAGGTAGCCGCGACTACCAGTTCTCACCGCGCGCATGGTCGAGGTGAAGTAGTTGACGCCTTGTGGGTAGGCGCGCCGCCTGGATCTGGGGTGGGCCAGCGGGGCCCGGAACAGCGACGTGGTGCCACAGCGCTGGCCGCCGATCTCGAAGTCAGGCGCAGGGCGTCGGTCGGTGCGCTCGCCTGCACCGCAGCGCGGCGGCTGGTGGTGCGCGGCGACTTGGGCACCAGGCTTGCGGACATTCACCGCGACGGCTCCTCGTTCTAGTCGGTCGGTCTCGGTTCGCAGGAGGCGCGCTTGATCGAGCCTGGTGGCCACGAGCCGGGGCGGGGACCAGCGTCAGGTCGGCGGCATAGCGCCGGGCGGCGGTAAGCAGGTAGAGGGCGAGCACGGGGCTGGTGGCCGCGCGTCCAGGTACAGTCGGCGAGCGGGCCCGGCGGGTCCTGGGAAGCGCTGCTCGGCGTCACCGGGCTCGTGGGCGCGCACGCTCGAGGCGGCGAAGTGGACGACGTCGAAACCCTGGGGGAGGTCGGTGGCGTAGCGCTCCCAGTCCCGCACCTCGAGCACCTCGCCGCGCTCCAGGCCATGTTCCAGGGTCCAGTCGCCGTGGGGAAGCCGAGGGGGAGCCGCCGTTCGCCGGCCGCGGCGCGCAACCAGTGGGTCCAGTGTCTCCAGGCTCGAGCGCCAGGTCCCCCATGTCGGCGCCGTCGAGCCCAGCGTGGCCGTCTCGCCGGCCGGGAGGAATCCGGTGCAGGCTGTCGCGGCGATCTCGCGGTCGGGACCGATCGGCAACGCCGTCGGTTGGCGCTGATGGTGGCCGTCGCAGGCCAGGGCCTCGGTCACGACGATCTCCCGGCCGCCGCAGGCCGGCCTTGAGCAGCGTCGAGGGGACGCAGCGTGGTCCACTGGTTGTCGGCGACGCGGGCCAGGGCGGCCGCCTCGCGGCGGACGAGATCGGCCGCGACCGGCGTCGCGCCGAGCAGCGAGAAGGCCGTCGTCGCACCAGTTGCCGGACAGCAGCCGGAGCACGGGCTTGCGGTTGGCCCGCGGCGGGCCAGGCAAGTGCCGAGCCGGTCGCAGCTTTTGAACCAGCCGACGGTCGCCGAGGGCGGGGTCGTCGACGGAGGCGTCGAGGCCGGCAGCCGGTCAGGCACGCGCGCGCGGGTGCGATCGCGACGAACATTTGGCCACCCGGGAGGGCAGTGTGCGCAGGCGCCGTTCGAGCACCAGGTCGGACCCCGCGGCTGCGAGGGGGACCGTAGCTGGGCTGGTCGACCGACGGCAGACAGAGATAGCCGGCACCCGGCGCGGCCAGCGACCCAGACGAGGGCGCGGCGGCGGATCAGCCAGGCTCGGTGAGCAGGTCGCTCAGCGGTGTGGGAAGCGTGGTCACGACGGCTCCACCCGCTGGCTCGCCGAGGTCGTCGGCCACCAGAACCTCGCCGTCCATCGTCGCTGCGGCCGGGAGCGGGGCGAGGTCGAGGACGGGCAGGGCCGGGCGGACACTCGCCCTGACCGGCCTGCCATCGGTCGTGGCGCCGGGGAGTGGCACGTGCTCGCGGGAGGACAACCCGATAGTCATCATCGTCACGAGCATGGGCAGGTCGAGGGCGTCATAGAACAGGAAGTAGAAGACCGACGACACCAGCACGGTCGAGGCGAGCAGCGCCAGCGGCGTACGCCGTCGGGCGTTGATCACGGTCTGGATCCCGAGGAACAGCAGCATCAGCGTGGCTCCGACGAAGCCGGTCATGAAGACCAGCCCCCACAAGAACCCCTGGGTCCCGAGGGGCGGGGCCGAGCACTGATGGCAGCCGGGGGTGCCGCCGCCGGCGATCGAGGTGAAGTTGCCGACCATCTGGCGTGTCCCGCCATAGCCGAGCACGGGCGAGGAGGCCCACGTGGTCCGGAACACCTCGACCACGGTGTCCTGACGGCGTTCGTTGCTGTGGGGGGTGCTGAGCCGGGTGTCGATCAGCGTCCCGAGCGGCGTGGCGAAGATCGCGACGACGACGGCGATGCCGGCGATGCCCACGGCGAACAGCGCGCGGACGTCACCGGCGACCAGCCGCCGCAGCACCACCCAGATGGCGGACACCGCGATGCCGAGCCACAGGCCGCGGTTGAGGGAGTAGACCACCGGGATGGCCGAGGCGAGCAGGATGAACGGCCCGACCAGGCGACGCCAGCCGGCGTCCTTGCCGAACCAGGCATAGACGAAGAACGGCACCAGCAGGCCGTAGGCGTTGCCCCACGTGTTGGGGTAGGAGTACGGCGCGGTGACCCGTGGCTGGCTATAGCCCAGGAACTCCGACTGCAGCGCCACCCGCGGGTGGAACAGAGCGTTCATGAACTCCTGGTTGGTGAACGACTTGGGGAGGAAGAGCTCCAGCACCGACGGGAAGTCGAGGTGCGGCATGAGGACGCCGAGGAGGCCACCTGCCGTGGTGATCACGAACAGATAGGCCAGCAGCCGGGTCACGCGCGTCGCGGTCAGTCGGGTCCGGTCGGAGTTGAGCACATAGAGCAGGGCGACCGTGACGGCGACGTACCAGAGTCCGCGGTAGGCGAAGCCGACCAGTGGACCGAGCCCGGTCTTCTCCTCGGTGCCGGGGGCGCGCACCCACAGCACCGACACCCCCAGCGCCACCCAGAGCAGGAAGACGACATAGATCCCGAACCCGCGGGGCACCCGGATCCGCCGGTGCTTGACAAGCGCCCACAGCATGGGCAGCGTCAGGATGAAGATGATGACCTTGGAGATGCCCAGCACCCACCACAGCGGGTAGAGATAGGCATAGGCCGTCAGCGGCCAGAACTCGTCGAGCCGACCCAACAGCAGCCCACGGCGCCGCCCCCGGGGCGCCGGCCAGGCGTCCTCGGGAACCCACTCCTGGGTGGTGTCGGATCTGACGAGCAGGGTCATGCCCAGCCCCAGCGCTCCCGTACGGCGGCGCCGTAGTCGCGCTCGAGGCGGGTCACCTCGTCGTCGAGCTGGTCGCGGATATAGGCCACGGAAGCATCGTCGGGCCGCACCACGCTCTTGTCGATGGGGCGGTAGAGCACCCGGTGGACCAACGGCGAGCGCTTGACCAGCCCGACCACCCTCGCGCCGTCATGCTCGCGGACCCAGTCGGCGGCCCGCCGGGCGGCATTGGCCACCCGGACCGAGCGCGCGCTCGCGGCGGGGAGCTTGGCCTCGCGGTCCTCCTCGGACAACGGCTGTCGGGCGATGCCGAGGAAGTCGGTCACGTCATCGAGGAAGGCCTGCGGGTCGGCGGCCAGGTCGTCGAAGACGGCGACGTGGAATAGGTCGCGGGCGAAGTGCTCGGAGAAGCGGTCGAGCCCGCTGGCATAGCGGCCGTGCTCGAGCAGGCTCGGCTCCTCGCGCAGCGCCTGGCCGAAGTCCGGCGACATGATGCCGTGCTTGCGGGCATAGAGCCAGGAGGACCAGGCCCGCTCCACCGGGTCGCGCAGCGACACCATCATCCGGGGCGCCTCGGGAAGGGTCTGCGCGATCCGACCCGGCGCCTGCTTGTCGAACAGGTAGTCCTGGCACACCTCGCCGACGATGCGGTGGGCGGGCGTGGCGTCCTTGAACTGCTCGGCGTACCACTCGGTCCCGCGGTCGTAGTAGCGGTCGAAGTAGTAGAGGTCCTTGGCCGGGGTCAGATAGACCTCGGGGTGTCGGATCAGGATCTCGTGCAACCACGAGGAGCCCGCCTTGTCCGGGCCGATGTAGATGAAGTTGGGCAGCCGGCTCACGAGACCCCCCGACCGAAGAGTCGAGCGACCTTGAGCACGCGCTGGGGGTCCACCCCGGTCGTGCTGACGAGTCCGAGCCATCCATGGGGGGCCAGCGGGTAGGCCGCCAGCGACCGCCCCGCATAGCGCAGCGCTGTGCCGCGTTCCTTGGCGGTGCCCTTGGCATAGGCGACCTGGCCGAGCACCCGGGCGTGGGCCTTGCGGTGGTCGGCGAAGTCGGGGTGCTTGTCGAGCATGTACTCCAGCGCGTCCGCGGTGTTGAGGGCTCGTCCGCGGAACCAGGACGGAACGTCCTTGCGGATGTCGGCCAGCACCTCGGTGACCACGCCGACCTTGCCGACGCGGCTGGCCCGCAGCAGCCAGTCGTAGTCCTCGCCGTAGCCGTGGGGAAGGTCCTCGTCGTAGTCGCCGGCCTTGGCGAAGGCGATCCGCTTCATCGCCAGCGTGGAGCTGTGCAGCTCCTTGACCCGGTTGTGCAGCAGGTGCTCGTGGGTGATCTCCTCCGACCGGCCGGGCCAGTCGACGTCGCGGTCGCCCATGAGCAGCCGGATGCCGGTGCCGACGGCGAGCAACCGATCGTCGGAGAGCAGCCGGTCGACCTGCTTGCGGATCTTGTCGGGGTGCCACAGGTCGTCGTCGTCACAGCTGGCATAGATCTCACCGGTGGTGTGACGCAGCCCCCAGTTGCGGGCACCGGCGAGGCCGGGCGTCCCGTCGTTGGTGGTCGCGTCGACGCTGCGGCCCGGTCGGCTGAGCTCCTTGAGTGACGGGTCGGCGTCCTCACGGTCGTGGACGACCAGGATCTCCAGGTCGCCGTCGTAGTCCTGGCCCACGATGGTGGCGATCGTCTCGCGCAGCAGCTCGGGCCGGCCGCGGGTCGGGATCACCACCGACACCAGGGGGTGCGTGGTCTGGTCGGTGGTCACGCGGTTCTCCTCGTGATCGTCGGGTCGGGTTGGGAGAGGACGGGATAGCCGTAGCGGCGCAGCCAGGGCCAGGTGGCGGTGGTGATCAGCCGACGCTCCCCGGACGGCATCGACCGCCGCCACTCGTCGTCGGCGACCAGCTCGAGGGTGCCGTGTTGGAAGCGGCTGGGGTTGCCCGAGAGCCCGTGGCTGGCCGACAGCGTCACCGCGTGGTCGGTCATGTGGCCAAGAGCCCCGGAGGGGTCGGCGACGCCGAGGCGGGCGAGCAGCTCGGCCATCGCCTCGCGAGGGCGGGCGACCAGGTCCTCATAGCGGACCCGGACGACGGGGATGCCGCTGGTGCGGCCGATCACGTCCATCTCTGCCTGGAGGGCGGCCCACTGGGCAGCGGACCGGCCGACCCCGATCGACCACATCTCGGCCCTGCCACCGGCCTGGGGGCGCTCGTGCTTGCGCCGCGACCAGGACCAGGCCACTCCGCGGGGGTCGCGGACGAGATTGACCATCGTCAGGTCATAGCCGGGGTCGGTGTCCAGTCGAAGCCCCAGGGCCAGCCCGTGCGCCGGGCCCTTGCTGGCGTCGACCACCGTGGTGGCACCGCTCTCGGCGGCGACGGCGCGATAGATCGCGCCATAGCCGGCCTGGTATTCCGCGACGAGGTCGCGCTGACGGTGGGAACCGCGACCCTTGGCCAGGGCCAGCAGGCCCGGCACCAGCCGCTGCCGCGCGACCTGGCCACGCAGCGCGGCCAGTCGCTGCATGGCGGTGGGTTCCCAGCCGCCGAAGGCGCGGGCGCCGACGGCCTGCCAGAAGGGGCACGCCGAGAACGGCTCGCCGCAGCCACAGCGCTCGTCATCGGGCTGCACCGATCGGGGCAGGTCGACCAGCTCGCCCACGTTGACCCACCCGGGGCAGGCGCCCAGCATGCGCTCGAGCAGGGTGCTGCCGGAGCGGCCGAAGCCCCCCAGATAGACCACGCGCGGACGCGCGGGTGCCCGGTCATCGCTCAACGGTCGAAACGCCCCATCCGTGTCGTCCTGCATCCCCCCACCCGCAGGCGTGGCGTGGCCGACGTCCTGGGCAGACCTCCATGGTAAGGGTGCGCACACACCTCGTCCGCCGAATCCCAGGGCGCGGCCGCGGCGCGCAGCGTAACCCGACACGCCAGTGGACCATCCGACGGGCTAGACCGGCATGGCCCGGACGGGCTCGCGGTCTGGCACCGCACACCTACGGTCACGTATTCTGACGTGACGGCGGTCTCGTGGGGTGACCGCCATTCTGGACATGGGGGGCCTGGTGGCCAAGAAGTACCGGTCCGCGCTGCGCGCGGTCGTCGTTGCCCTGACCGTCGCACTCGGCGTTGCCGGACTGACCGCGGTGTCGAGCCCGGCGGGCGCCGACGTTCCCTCGGCCGTGCCCGGTAGGACGCCCGCGATCGTCGATGGCGAGGTCTATGCGCTCGCCAAGGTCGGCACCACCATGGTGGTCGGCGGCAACTTCACCCAGGCGCGGTCCTGGGGGAGTGCCACCGTCGAGGCCCGCTCCGGCATCCTCGCGTTCGACACGGCGACCGGACAGCTGGTCAGCACGTTCGCACCGACGCTCGACGGCACCGTCTACTCCCTGATCCCCGGGCCGGTGCCCAACAGCGTCCTTGCGGCCGGCACGTTCAAGAAGATCAACGGCAAGAGCGTCGGCCGCGTGGTGCTCATCAACACCACCACCGGTGCCCGCATGTCGTCGTTCAAGTCCGCCAACATCAACGGCCGCATCAACTCGATGGCCGTGGCCGGCAACCGGCTCTATGTCGGCGGCAACTTCACGCTGGTCGACGGGCTGGCCCACAACGGGATCGTGTCCCTCGACTTCACCACCGGGGTCCTCGACCCGTTCGTGAACAACCAGACCAGCCAGCGCCACAACGACACCGGCAGCGGCGCCAAGAGCGCGGTCGGCGTGACCGAGCTCGACGTCACGCCGTCCGGCGATCGGGTGGTCGCGATCGGCAACTTCAAGAAGGTCGACGGGCTCGCCCGCGACCAGGTCGTCGTGCTCGACACCTCCGGTGCCTCGTCGGTCGTCTCGTCCACCTGGGCGACGACCCGCTTCACGCCGTACTGCTCCAAGAACGCCTTCGACTCGACCGTCCGGGACGTCAGCTTCTCCCCGGACGGCTCCTACTTCGTGGTGACCTCGACGGGCGGTCCCTACTCCGGGACGCTGTGTGACAGCGCTGCCCGGTTCGAGACCTACGCCAACGGCACCGCCCTCCAGCCGACCTGGGTCGACTACACCGGTGGCGACACCCTGTGGGGCGTGGAGATCACCAACGACGCGGTCTTCGTCGGTGGCCACATGCGCTGGATGAACAACATCAACGGCGCCGACTCCGCCCAGCAGGGCGCGGTGCCGCGCCCGGGCATCGCCGCGCTGAGCGTCCAGACCGGCATGCCGCTGGGCTGGAACCCCGGTCGCCACACGCGAGGCGAGGCCGCTTATGTGTTCCTCGCCACCGAGGACGGTGTCTACTTCGGCAGCGACACCGACTGGATCGGCAACTTCGAGTACGAGCGTCCGCGCATCGGGTTCTTCCCCTACGCGGGCGGCCACGCCGTGGCCGACGACTCCGAGGCGGCGCTCCCCGCCGACATCCTGATCGGCTCGCCGGGCAGCGTCACCGACAACCTGGCGATCCAGAGCTTCAACGGCACCACTGTCGGTGCGCGCACCACGGTCAGCGGCACGGGCGTCACCTGGAGCCAGACCCGCGGCGCGTTCTGGATCGGCGGCAAGGTCTATTACGGCAACAGCGACGGGTGGCTCTACAGCCGGACCTTCAAGAAGGGGGTCTTCGGGCCGGCCGTCAAGCTCGACCCCTACCACGACCCCTACTGGACGGGCGTCGCCACGGGCTCCGGCACGAGTGTCTACACCGGCGTGAACCCGTCGCTGTTCTCCAGCTTCAGCAACCTCTTCAGCCCGGTGACCGGCCTCGCCTATGACAACGGCCGGGTCTTCTACTCCACCAGCGGCTCGTCGACACTCAACGCCCGCTACTTCAACGCCGACTCCGGCATCGTCGGCTCCGAGGTCTTCAACGTCTCCAACGGGATCAACTGGAGCGACGCCAACATCGCGTTCGTGTCCAACCACCAGCTCTACTTCGTGTCCCGGACGACCGGACAGCTCAAGCGGATCCCGCTGGTCAACAACCTGCCCACCGGTGCGGTGACCGTGGTGGACGCCTCGCGCGACTGGCGTGGGCGCTCGGTGTTCCTCGGCCCGCAGAACGTCAACCTGGCGCCGGTCGCGGACTTCACGTCGAACTGCCTGGAGCTGTCCTGCGACTTCGACGCCGCCGCGTCCACGGACGCCGACGGCTCCGTGGTGTCCTATGCGTGGAACTTCGGCGACGGCGCCACGGCGACGGGCGCGACACCCCACCACGACTTCGCCGCGGGCGGTGACCAGTCGGTGACGCTCACGGTCACCGACAACGAGAGCGCGACCGGATCGGTGACCAAGACCGTGCCCGTCACGGCTCCGGCGGTGTCCAACATCGAGTTCGTCGGTGCGGCGACCGTCGGCACCCTGCTGGTGAGCTCCGCATCCGTGACGGTTCCCGCAGCGGTCCAGGAGGGCGACACGCTGGTGCTCTATGGCACCTTCGCCAACGCGACGCCTGGAGTGGTGCCGCCCGCAGGCTGGAACGAGGTCGGCAGCGCCTCCGCGAGCGGGATGGCCTCGACCGTGTGGACCACGACCGCGGCGGCCGACACTGCCGGCAGCACGGTGACCCTCGGCATGACCACCGCGTCCAAGGCGGGCCTGACCCTGGTCGCCTATCGCAGCGCCTCGGCGACGCTGGCTCCGGGCGCGATCGCCTCGTCGATCGACAGCAGCCAGACCACCCACACCGCGCCGATGGTCACCGCGCCGTCGGGGGCGTGGCTGTTGAGCTACTGGTCCGACAAGTCCTCGTGGACGACGGCGTGGACCACGCCGGGCGACCAGTTCCTGCGCGGCACGGCCGTCGGCACCGGCAGCGGCCGGATCACCTCGGCGATGGTCGACTCGGGGGCGCGGGTGCCGACCCCCGGCACCTGGGGCGGCGAGCAGGCCACGGTCGACGGGCAGGCGAGCACCCGCGCCATCAACTGGACCATCGCACTCTCTCCGGCTCCCTGAGCCGGGCTGAGCCGAGCTGCGCGTGGGGGCTCCCGGTCAGGTCGTCAGCGCGATCGACCGGGGGTCCCGCAGGCACCTCTTGTAGGCCCGCAGTCGCTCCCCTCGGAGCTCGAAGGGCTCGGCGATGCCCGGCGGTGAGGTGTTGAAATAGGTCATCGCGATGACGTTGTTGGCCAGCGCGGCCTCATAGGCGTTCGTCATCCACGTGGCCGCACGCCCCGGCCGGTCCGGGTCGCTGCGGGTGCCGTACTCGGCGATGAGCAGGGGCTTGTCGCCGGCGAAGGGCTTGACCCGCTTGATCATCGTGGCCATGGAGACCCACCGGGCCTGGCGGGGGTGACTGGGGCTCCACCAGTTGTAGGCGTCCATCCCGAAGATCGACACGTTCCCGGCGAGCCAGCGCTGCGGTGTCCGCGGCGAACGGGGATGGAACGTCCACGCCATCAGGATCTGGATGACGTTGACGCTCGGCGCGCGCGTGGCCGCCAGTTCCACGATGTGCTCGGTCATCCGCCGGTGCCACACCGGCGTCATCCCGCTGTCCTTGCCACGGACGTCGTTCTCCGGCTCGTGGTGGACGGTGAACGCGACCGGTCCGTTGATCGAGTCGAGCCCGTCGAGGATCCGCCGGAGCCAGGCGTCCTCGTTGCCGCGGGCGATGCTGCGCCAGGTGTCCGGCGGCTTGATGGACACGATCGGGAACCGTCCTGCCCTGACGTCGCTGCGAGCGGTGGCCACCAGGTCGCGGGTGTCGCCGGGCTGGAAATAGCTCCGCCGGCTGCCGAGCGGGCGGCCGAGCTTCTGCTCGAGCTGGTGGACCGAGGTGCCCAGCGGGAGCACCGATCCCAGATAGAGCGTGTCGGGAGCGGGTTGCCCCGGCAACAGCGCCGACGCCGTCGTGGTGTCGTCGACACCGCGCTGAGCGGTTGCGAGCCGACCCGAGCCGATGGCGAGGGTCGCGGCGGTGCCGCCGGCGAGCAGGTTTCGTCGCGTCAGGCGCGGTGTGCCGTCGGAGGTCGTCGGGCCGGGATTGCCCTGCGTCATGACGGTTCCCCAATCGAGCGTGGTCGGTCGCCTGGTGGGTGGTGCGGTGGTCCACGTTGCTGTCGAGACTAGTCGACCCACGACGGGCCCGCGAACTCCGCCGCTGCCGTCTGGTGGCCCCAGCCGGGACTCAGCGCACGCCATAGACGACGTGGGCGAGGGCGCCGTTGAACTGGTCGGGCGCGTCCTCCACCAGGCCACCCTGGGGGTTGAGCTTGCCGCCGATCGACACGGCGGGCGCCGGGTCGGCGAAGTCGATCTCGCCGGTCGGGCCCTCCTCGCTCCAGTGCTCCCACTCCTCGACGGTCCCCGAGGCCGCGATCTCGCCGACATAGAGTGTCACCAGTCCAGCGGTGCGTTGGCAGCGGACGCGGAACCAGCGCTCTGTCGGTAGCGGAGCGTTCGCCTTGACCGTCACATCGCCCGACTCGCCGGCCACGCGGCAGCTGGGGACCCCGTTGTCGGCCTGGAGCTTGAGCTGGCCGGTATCCCCGAACAGGCCGCGCTGCAGCAGGTTGTCCCCGTTGTCGGCCTCGGAGCTGGTCGTCTCCTCCGGGAACCTCAGGTCCAGTCCGAACCAGAAGTCCCGCGAACCCGGCTCGAGCACCCCGCTGTCGTCGGGAGCGACCACGCGCAGCACCGCGTCACGGCCCTTGCTGGACGCTGCCGTGGTCGGAAAGAGCACGGCTCCGGTCGAGGCGGAAGGCCCCGCGACCGTGCTCAGCCGGCCGCCGGGAGCCGCCACCACCTCGACGGTCACGTCACTGGGCTCGAGGGCGAACGCCGGGAGGGCGCCGGGGGAGGAGATCACGTCCAGCACCAGCTCGGGCGCCTCGTCCGACCAGGGGGTTGCTGCGGCGACCGGCTGTCGGTCCGGATCGTCGTCGCCGCACCCGCCCACGACGAGGAGCACGAGCATCGCTGCGGCAGCGACGGACGGGGGACGCACGATGATGGGGCTCCTGGATCGACGAGGGTGCTGGATTCGATTGCTTCTGGGGCTCGGCTGGGACGGCGACGGATGACACAATCGAACCATGGCCGACGGGGTGGGGAAGGTCGAAGCCGACGGTCCGCCGTCTTTGGGACGCCGGGCTGCTCTGCTGGGAGCGCTCGGCGGCGTCGCCGCGCTCACCGTGGCGTGCTCCAGCGACCCTCAACCGACGACACCCCCGCCGGGCGCGTCGTCGCCGACGCCGACCCGCAACCGCTTCGCCGGTGACCCCGGCCCCGGCAAGCTCTATCTTGGGTTGAGCCTGGCGATCAGCGAGCCGGCGTCGACGGTCCCCGAGCTGGGAGGCGACCGCATCTCGCTGGCTCGCAGGTTCTATCGCGCCCACCAGGTCGAGCTGATGAGCTCGGTGACCGCTGGCGACGTCGCCGCCGGCATCTTGCCCTTCGTCTCGTTCAAGGTCCCCGACACCTGGGACGCCATCGCCCGTGGCGACGACGACCGGTGGCTCGACGGCATCGTCGAGGCGCTCGACGCGCTCGATGCGCCGGCGTTCGTGGCGCTCCACCACGAGCCCGAGAACGACATCGAGCCGCCGCACAACACCCCCGCGACCTGGGTCGCGATGCAGCAGCGCCTGATCCAGCGCGCCGCCTCGACACCGAAGGTGACTCCCGTGCCGATCCTGATGAACTGGACCTTCCGGGAGGGGTCCGGCCGCGACCCGCACGAGTGGCTGGTGCCCGAGGCGGCCCTGATGGGGGTCGAGGTCTACAACCCGTGGCGCCCGGGAGCGACCAACTGGACGTCGTTCGCCGACCTCTATGCCCAGGTGGCCGAGACGGTGACCGACCAGCCGATCGTGGTGCCCGAGCTCGGCACGACCTCCGACGAGTTCGACCCCCGACGGGCCTCGCTGTGGATCCAGGAGGCCTTCGACACGGCCCTCGACGTCGGCGTGGTCGGCATGGCCTGGTTCGACGCGCGGCTGCGGGGCACCGGGCGACGGGAGCTCGACCAGGAGGGCCGACAGGAACTGCGCAGCCTCCTCGACCGCCCCGAGATCGCCCGGATCAGCCCAGCGGGAGGCTGAGCCGGCGCGCCTCGACGGCCGCGAGAACCCCGGACGCCACCGACTCGACCTGGGCGATCTCCTCGGCGTCGAGCTTGCGCCGCCACGCCTGGGCGACCTCGGCCGGGGATCGGTGCAGCTGGTGGAGCTGGGAGCCTGAGCTCGGCGTGGGCGAGTCGCCGCCCTGGTGCATCTCCCGCTCTGTCTCGGGAGTCGGCGTCAGTCCCAGCTCTGCGAACAGGGCCTCGACGGCGGGCAAGCCACCGGCGGCGACCTCGTGGTGGGCCACGAACAACGAGCCCGGCGCCGCGTCGAGGTCGGCCAGCGCGAGCGCCTGCAGGACCCCCCAGAAGACGCCCATGCGCTCGGCCTCGGTGAGGTCGCCGGCACCTCTCTCCCAGGCCTCGCCCAGCTCGGGGAAACCGGCGGCCGCCTCGGCGACGAACGGGGCGATCTCGTCGAGGTCGGGGTGCCATCCCATCCGGCGATAGCTCGTCAGCACGGCACCAGGGTGTCGATAGACCTGCACCGCGCGGGCACCGGTCACGGCGGCGATGGCCGGTGTCGACAGCATGGCGAACGGGTCCTTGACGACCAGCCGGGTCGTCGCCAGCGGGCCGCGCCACTGGTGGCGCCCGTAGCGGCCATAGGTCCGCGGGTTGCGGCCGGCATAGGTCGACCGCAGCACCCGGCGCTGCCGGTCGGTGGGATCGGTGAGTCGAGCCCATCCGGTCAGCGTGCCGCCGAGGGCGTATTGCCGCCCGCGCGGGTTCATCGGCTCGCGGCCGGCCAGGGCGGTGCCGGGCGCGGTCGCGAGGAGGCGGGCGGCCCACGTCGTCCCCGACCGGGGCACACCGGTCACGAGCAGGGGGCGTCGGTCGTCGCTCATGCGGGACATCCTCCCCGACGGGCGGTCATGGCGTGGGGGAACCGGGCCGCGGACCAGGTGATCCGCGGCCCGGCCCACGTCACGGTGCGACCGTGACCGTGCGGCTGACGGTCGCGCCGGCCTTGCCCCACCCATCGGTCACCGTGAGGGTGATCGTGTAGGTGCCGGCGGCCAGGTAGGTGTGCGTGCCACCCGAGGTCGTGGAGTTGGCGGTGCCGTCGCCCCACGTCCAGAGGTAGGTCAGCGTGTCACCCACGTTGGCGTCGGTCGAGGACAGCCCACTCACACCACACACCAGCCCGACACACGTGGGCGTCGGGAACACCGTGGTCGGTGCCACGTTGCCCACGGGCTCGGTGATGGTCACCGAGGTGGTCGTGCTGGCCACGGCACCGAACTCGTCGGTCGCCGTGAGGGTCACCGTGAACGTGCCCGGCGTGGAGTAGATCTTGGTCGGCAGCGGGCCGGTGCCCGTGGTGCCGTTGCCGAAGTTCCACGCATAGGTCACGGTCGCCGGGTCCTCGTCGGTGGTGCCGCGGGCGTCGAACACGCAGGAGTTCTGCGTGCACGTCTTGGTGATGCTCGGCACCGGGGGCAGGTTGCTCGGCGGAGCCGACACGGTCACCGTGGCGTCGTAGGGGACCGGGAACTGTCCGTGGGCGTCCACCGGGCGCACGCGGACCGTGTAGGTCCCCGCAGGCAGGGCGGGCGTCGTGTAGGAGTAGTTGGACCCCGGCGAGCCCGGGCTGTTGAGGAACGCGTTGACGTACTTCTCACCGGCGCTGAACGTGCCGTTGGCCGCCATGTAGTTGCCCAGCGAGTTGACGATCCCGACGCCGACCGAGGCCATGGCGTGGTCGTCCTCGGCGCGTCCGGTCACCACGATCTTGGACTCGGTGAACGTGGCCCCCGTGAGCGGCAGCTGCAGCCCCGTGTTGAGCGTCGGGTCGAGGTCGCCCGGGAACACCAGGTAGCGAGCGGTCGCACCGGTCGTGGAGGTGTCCCACTGCCCGGCGTTGTCGACCGCATAAGCCGTCACCGCGTAGTTGCCGGCGCTCGGCAGGTCGATCGGCAACGAGAACGTGGTGCTGGTGCCGCCCGGGGTGCCGAGCGTGGCGTCCACGGTGGCGAAGCCCGCCGCCAGGGTGCCGTTGGGCTGGACGTACTTGCTCGATTCGGTCTCCTGGAGCGCGATCTTGACCGCGCCGACGCCCTTGTCGTCGGTCGCCGTCCCGGCCAGGTTGAGGTGGAGCACCTCGAGCGACTGGTCGGTGCCGGTGAAGCTCAGCAGCCCGTCGGGCGGCAGGTCACCAGGGACCTGCACATTGATGGTCAGCCTGCCCTGGAACGTCGTCGAGGTCGTCAGGTCCTGGTTGTCCGTGGCCCGCACCGCGAAGGAGTAGGTGCCCGGCGACAGGTTGAACGGCGTCGTGTAGGTCCAGTTGTAGGTGGCCTGGTTGAGACCGGGCGGAGAGACACGGTGGAAGCCGGCCTGCACACCCGTGCCCCAGGTGCCGTCGGCCGCGAGGTTCTCGCGGGTCGTGGAGTTGCGCAGGCTGATCTCCACGTTGGCCAGGCTCTGGTCGTCGGTGGCCGTGCCGCTGAAGGTCAGCGGCGAGCCCGGGGTCAGCGTGATGGTCGGCACCGTGGTGGGCGGAGTGACCGCCACCGGGCTGGCGATCGTTACTGTGGGGGCCGCGCCCGTCGTGTCGACGGTGACGTCCCTGACCGACCACCGCTGGGTGGACTGGCCGGAGGTGTCGGTGGCCATCGCACCGATGCGCCAGTCGCCCTCATGGGGCAGCGTCACCAGGTAGCTCCAGGTGTTGTTGGTGGCACCGACGAGGTCGGGGTCGATCCGGAACGTCGTGTAGTCCGGCTGCAGGTTGCCGTCTGAGTCGACGTAGTTGTCGTTGACGTCGCGGAAGTAGAGCTGGATCGAGTTGACGCCGAAGTCGTCGGTCGCCGTTCCCGACACCAGGAAGGTGGTCGAGTTGACCAGCGTCGTGGCCGGGCCGGTGATGCGGACTGACGGTGCGAGGTCGGAGAAGACGAAGGTCTCGATCTTCTTGGTGGCCTTGGTGGCGTCGTTGGTGCCGTTGGTGGCGAAGGTCTTGGCCTTGACGGTCAGCACCTGCGTCGAGTTGATCGTCAGACCCAGCGACCAGTGGCGCCCGTTGGTGATCGTGTCGCCCAACGTGGCGTTGATGGTGTTGGAGGCGCCCCAGGTCAGCAGATCGTCCTGGAGGTAGCGGTTGGCAGCGTTGACGACCTCGACCTGCACGCGGCGCACGCCGCTCGGGGCGATGGCGTCACCCTCGATGGTGAACTGCTGACCACCGGGGATGACCCGGCCCTCGATGGGCGAGGTGATCGTGGTCTGGTTGGTCTCCGGGGTGATCGAGTTGAGGTCGAAGAACGCGACGCGGCCAGTGCGGACACCGCCCTGGAACATGGCGTCACCGCCGGAGAACAGGCCGCGCGTGGTGGCCTCGAGCGCCTTGTTGCCCTCGAAGGAGTTGGAGGTCGGGTACCACTCCAGCGCCTTGCCGGTGGCCGGGTCGAGCGCGCCGAGGTGGTCGCGACGGACGACCTCGTCGCCGAGGCCATAGCCCGACAGACCCTGGCCGGTGCCATAGCCGACGTTGTCGAGGCCCGGCCACGGGTCGCTGGCGGTCGGCGACTCCTGGAACTGGAAGTGGCCACCGACATAGACGGCCTTCTCGGTGATCGCGACGGAGTAGACGCTGTCGAAGTGACGCGAGATCCAGATCGGCTGCTGGTTGTCGCCGCCGTTGATGTTGAACTTGATGGCGGTGTCGTTGATCGGCGGCCGGTCACCACCGGAGCCCGACGTCACCACGAAGTAGCTGTCGTCGGGGGAGATGTCGCCGTTGTAGATGCGCTGGACGCCGCCGACGAACTGGAGGTTGTCGTCCCAGATCCGGCTGCGCCACGGCAGCAGCTGCTTGGTGGCGGTGTCGATGATGCCGACGCCGAGGCGGTCCTGCCCGGCGATCTTGCGGGCGGTGTGGACCACGAGCAGCTTGGCGTTGTCGTGGGTCAGCTTGAGCTGCTGGACCGTGAGCGCGCCGTTGGGGCCGATGCCGCCCGACAGCTGGTTGTTGAACCCGGCGTCGGTGGCTCCGGTGGTCGAGTCGAGCGACGCGAGACCGACCATGGCGGCGCCGTTGACGGTGGTGAACTTGCCGCCGATGAAGACGCGGGTGTCGGAGACGGCGATCGCGTTGACCAGGCCGTTGGTCGCACCGGTGAAGGACGCGACCGGGGCACCGGTGGTCGGGTTGAGCGACACGATCTTGCGGTGGGTGACGCCGCCCACGGTGTTGAAGGTGCCACCGACGAAGAGCTTGGTGCCGTCGGGCGAGGCCTCGACGGCGTTGATGCCACCGCCAGCGAACGTGGGCGCGAAGCCGGCGTCCACCAGGCCGGTGTTGAGGTTGTAGGACGCCAGGCCCGGACGGGTGTAGGTCGTCGTGCTCCCACCGGTGCGGTTCTGGATCGAGGTGAACGTGCCCGCGATGAACACGCGGTTGCCCACGACCTCGATGTCCCAGATCTCACCGTTGCTGATCAACGGAGTGTCGGCCCGCGGCACCGCCGGCACGAGCGTGGTGTGCCCGGGCTTCGGCTGGTTCACCGCGGACGCCGACGGCGCGGTCGCGACGGAGAGCACCGTCAGACCGGCGGCCACCAGCAGGCCGGATGAGATCGCGCGGACATGACGCGTCAAAGTCCCCATGAAATTGTTCCCCCACGTTTCGCCACGGGCCACAGCCCACTGGCACCCCACCAGAATTCGCACAGCGTAATGGCTGAGGCCAGCCATGCATAAGCCGTGCGTGAGCAAATTCTTGATGAGGACTAGTCCTTTCGCACTAGTCCGTTCGCACTATGGGACGTGTGGTTGGGTTCGCGAGGGTCCCGCGGAGGCCCGACATGCGTCGGACCCCCGCGAGTGGGTCACCCGACCGTGACCTGCGTGGTCACGGTCGTGGCCTTGCCCCAGCCGTCGGTCACGGTAAGCGTGACGGTGTAGGTCCCGGCCGCGGCATAGGTCTTGGCCGGGGCGGTCGCCGTGCTGGTGGTGCCGTCCCCGAAGTTCCAGAGCCGGGTGATGGCGTCACCGTTGGGGTCGGTCGAGTTGCCGCTGTTGAACGTGCACGCCAGCCCGGTGCAGACCGGGGTGTCGATCACGGCGTTGGGCGGCTGGTTGGTCACCGGCTCGGTGATCGTGACCGTCCGGGTCACCGTGGTGGCCTTGCCCCAGCCGTCGGTCACCGTCAGCGTCACCGTGTAGGTGCCGTCGGCGGCGTAGGTCTTGCTGGGCGAGGTCGTGGTGCTGGTGGTGCCGTCCCCGAAGTCCCACAACCTCGTGATGGCGTCACCAGCGTTGGGGTCGCTCGACTGGCTGCTGGTGAAGCTGCAGACGCGAGCGTTGCATGTCGGCACGCCCATGATCGCCGTCGGCGGCAGGTTGCTCGGCGGCTCGGTGATGGTCACCGTCTGGGTAGCCGTCGACGTCAGCAGGTATTCGTCGGTCACCGTGAGCGTCACCGTGTAGGTGCCGGCCGCGGTGTAGGTGCGGCTCACCACCGATCCGGTGCCGGTGCCGTTGCCGAAGTTCCAGCTGTAGGTCGCCGCCGACGGGTTCTCGTCGGCGGTGGACGTGGCGTCGAACCCGCAGATGTTGTTGTTGCAGCTGACCGCGAAGGCGGCCACCGGCGGGTTGTTGGCGGGGTGCGTCACCGTCACCGTCGCGTCGAGCGACGGGTTGGTGGTGAACCCGTGGTTGTCCACACCGCGCACTCGAACGGTGTAGCTGCCGTCCGGGATCACCGGGGTGGTGTAGGAGTAGTTCGAGCCCGGCGAGCCCGGCGAGTTGAGGAAGGCGTTGCGCCAACTCTCGGTCGTGCTGGTGAAGGTGCCGGTGGAACTCATGTAGAAGCCCGCACTGTTGCGCACCGCGACCTGAACGGACGCGATCTCACGGTCGTCCTCGACCCGGCCGGTGAGCGGGATCCGCCCCTCGGTGTAGGTCTCCCCGCCCTTGGGGGTGCGCAGCGTCTCGTTGAAGACCGGAGCGACGTCACCCGGGTAGATCTGGTAGCGAGCGGTGGCACCGGTGGTCGAGGTGTCGATCTGGCCGACCGTGTCATAGGCATAGGCCGTGACCGACCAGTCGCCCTCGGTCGGCAGGTCGCGCGAGAGCGAGAACGTCGTGCTGGTCGCGCCCGGCGACGCCAGGTCGGCGTTGACCTCGGCATAGGCGGCCGAGAGGGTGCCGTTGGGCTGCAGGTAGCGCCGGGTGAGGTTGTCGAAGACGGTCACGCCCACCTTGCTGACGCCCTTGTCGTCGGTCGCGGTGCCGGTCAGGTCGAGGTGGAGCACCTGGCCGCCGGTGATGGTGCCGGTGACGTCGAGCAGCCCGTTGGGCGGGGTGTCGCCCGGGATCTGCGCGTTGAGTGTCAGTCGACCCTGGTTGGTGGACGACGTGACGAGCTCGAGGTCGTCGGTGGCGCGCACCGAGAACGTGTAGCTGCCCGGGCTCAGGTTGAACGGCGTGGTCCAGGACCAGTTGGTGCTGTCGCCGTTGAGGTTGATCGCGGTGATGCGGTACCACCCGGCGGAGAGCCCCACGCCCCACGTGCCGTCGGCGGCGAGCGCTTCGCGGGTCGTGGTGTTGCGGAGCTGGATCTCGACGTTCGCCAGGCCCTCGTCGTCGGTGGCCGTGCCCGCGAACGTGATCGGGCCGCCGGGGGTCACGTTGACCGGTGCGGTCGTGTTGGGCGGGATCATCAGCGCGGGCTGGCTGATGGTCACGGTCGGGGGAAGCCCCGTCGAGCTCACCGTGAAGTCACGGGTGACCTCGTCGAGGGATGACTGACCGCCGGAGTCACGCGGGGTGACCGCAATGCGCCAGATGCCCTCATAGGGGACGGTGACCTCGGTCGACCACGTCGTGCTCACGGCGTCGACCACGTCGGGCGAGATCGTGAACGCGTTGTAGTTGGCGCTCACGGTGCCGTTGTCCTGGAGGAAGAGCGACGAGCCGTTCTTGATGACATAGCTCAGCGATCGCACCCCGACGTCGTCGGTCGCGGTGCCGGTGATCGTGAACGTCGTCGACGGCACGATGCCGGTCGGCCCGGTGATCCGCGCTGTCGGCGGAGCGTCGAGGATGCTGAAGGTCTCGAACTTCTTGGTGGCCTTGGACGGGTCGCTGGTGCCGTTGCTGCCATAGGTCTTGGCGAGCACCTTCAGGACACGGTTCTCCTGGATCGTCAGGTTGAGCGACCAGTCGGTCTGCGTCGCCCCGGGGCTGGCCAGGTTGACGTTGATCGTGTTGGCCGGGCCCCAGGTCACCAGGTCGTCCTGGAGGTACTGGTTGCGGTCGCGGTCGAGCAGCTCCAGCTGCACCCGCTGCACCCCACTGGTGGCGCGAGCGGTGCCGTCGATCACGAACTCCTGACCACCGGGCACGACGCGACCCTCGATCGGGTGGGTGATCGTGGTCTCGTTGGCGCCCGAAGCAGGGGCGTTGGCGAACAAGTAGGCCGCGATGCGCCCGACATTGGCGCCGCCCTGGGTGTTGCCGTCGCCGCCGCTGATGACACCGCGGGGCGTGGCCAGCATGGCCTTGTTGCCCTCGAAGGAGTTGGAGCCGGGGCTCCACTCCAGGGCCTTGCCGTCGGACACTCCGATCACGCCGATGTGGTCGCGCCGGAGCACCTCGTCGCCGAGGCCATAGCCGGACAGGCCCTGACCGGTGCCATAGCCGACGTTGTCGAGCCCGGGCCAGGGGTCGCTCGCGGTGGGCGACTCCATCCAGGAGAAGTGGCCACCGAGATAGACGCCCACCTCGGTGATGGCGACGGAGTAGACGCTGTCGAACAGGCGCGAGATCCAGATCGGCTCGACGAAGTCGTTGCCGTCCAGCGGCAGCGCGACCGCCGTGTCGTTGATCGGGGGCCGGTCACCGCCCGAGCCGCTGGTGGCGACGAGGAAGGAGTCGTCGGGAGAGATGTCGCCGGCGAAGATGCGGTTGATGCCGCCGACGTATTGCAGGTTGTCCTCCCACAGTCGGGTGCGCCAGGGCAGCAGGTCGCCCGAGGCGACGTCGATGATGCCGACGCCGTAGCGGTCCTGGCCGTCGATCTGGCGGCCGGTGTGGATCACGACCAGCTTGGACAGGTCGTGGGTCAGCTTGAGCTCCTGGACGTTGAGCGCGCCGTCGGGGCCGATGCCACCGGTGATGTCGTTGCTCCAGGTCCCGGCCGGGTTGCCGTTGGTGCGGCCCAGGAGAGCGCCGGTGTTGGCGTCGACCGCCGCGAGGCCGCGGTGGTTGGCGCCGTTGATGCGGGTGAACTTGCCGCCGAGGAAGACGGTGGTGTTGGTGGCCTCGAGCTCGGTCCCCTGGCCATCAGCGTCTGCGGTGAAGCCGGTGATGGTCGCCCCGGTGGTCGGGTTGATGGAGGCGAACTTGCGCTTGGCCACCCCGTTGACGGAGGTGAACGAGCCGGCCACATAGAGCTTGGTGCCGTCGGGGCTGGCCTCGATGTCGGAGACGCCGCCGCCGGAGAAGGTCGGCCGGAAGTTGGCGTTGACCAGGCCGGTCGTCAGGTTGAACGACGCCACCAGCCGCTGGTTGTAGGACGTGTTGCCGCCCGTGGTGTTGGCGATCGAGGTGAAGCCGCCGACGACATAGACCGTGTCGCCGATGTATTCGAGGTCCTCGATCTCACCAGTGGTGATCTTGGGCATGTTGGTGGCGACGACCTCGGGGACGACGCCGGTGTGGCCCGGACCAGGCACTCCGGCCTGGGCGGTCGCCTGCTGCGAGGTCGAGTTGGTCAGGGTGCCGTCGCTCACGGTCAGGGTGACGGTGCGGGTGCCGGCGGTCGCATAGGTGCGGCTCGTGGTGACGCCCGTGCCCGTGGTGGTGTCGCCGAAGTTCCAGGCATAGGTGAGCGGGTCACCGTCGGGGTCTGAGGACGCGCCCGCGTTGAAGGAGCAGGTCAGGCCTGCGCAGCTGGTCGTGAAGCTCGCGACAGGCGGGTTGTTGGTGGGCGTGCCGGTGTCCTCGAGCGGGCTGACGACCACGGAGTAGCGCACTGAGCGGCTCACCGCGGCGCTGGTCGTGGCGGTGCGCACCGGAGCGGTTCCGGTCGCCACGGCTCCGTTGGAGTCGCCGAGGACGCTGCTGATCTTGCCGGTGCCGGTGGCCGCGCCGGTCGAACGCTGGGTCACGGTGCCCGGAAGGGTCCACGTGACGGCGGTGCCCGACTTCTCCGACCAGTAGTTGACCAGCCAGGAGTTGGCGTCAGCCACCGCGACGGTGGGTGTCGTGTGGCTGCTCGACGAGGTGTTGGTGACGGCGCTGGCCGAGGCGGTGACCTCGGCAGAGCCACCGTTCGAGCGGTAGGCGGTGACGGTCATCGTCGACTTGACGCTGGCGCTCGTGGTCACGGTGACCTGGGCGCCGTCGTCGGTCGAGGTGGCCGTCTTGGTCCAGGCGCGACCGGAGACACCGTTGCCCGTCTGGGTCTGGATCTGGGTCCAGCCCGCCAGGTTGTTGATGGTCGCCGTCGACGAGTTGGTCGTCAGGAACAGCACCAGCGCGTCGCCGGGTTGCACCGTCGCCGGGATCGTCACCCGGTGGCTGCTGCGCGCACCCGCCGTCGTCGCCGAGTCCACATAGGACAAGGTGCCGGGCGCGGCCGACGCCGATGGCGCCAGCACGAGCGTGGCGGCCAGTGACCCGATCGCCAGCACAACGGCGACGAGAGCACGCAGAACACGATTGATCCCCATGAAAGTTCCCCACCTTCGCCATCGAACCCCACGTCGACGGCATCCCCAGGAACTGCCAGGCTAGGCGGGGATCGGCGGTTTGGTAAGGGCCTTGCTAGGCAAATCTTGTGGATCGCCTGTGTTTGCGCTTTCCGACCGTCGTCCAACTCGGGGTCGCTGACCTGCGACACTTCTCCGGTGACCGAACACGACACCACGACCGACCCCGCGTCCCTCGACGACCACCACCTGGCGGCCTGGCTGGCGACCCGCGCCGGCGAGCGACTGCTCGAGGTGCGCACCCAAGGACTCGAGGGCCGCGAGCTCAAGGACGCCGGCGATCAGGCCGCCCACGAGCTGCTGATGGACCTGCTGGCCCAGCTGCGACCCGGCGACGCCGTGCTGTCGGAGGAGGGCAAGGACGACCCGATCCGGCTGAGCTCCGACCGGGTGTGGATCGTTGACCCGCTGGACGGGACCCGGGAGTTCTCCGAGCCGCCGCGTGACGACTGGGCCGTCCATGTCGCGCTGTGGGAGCGCGGCGCGCTGGTCGCCGGCGCCGTGGCCCAGCCGGCTCTGGGCGAGACGTTCAGCACCGCCGCCCCGCCCAGCATCCCGCCCCGCACCTCGGCCCGCCCCCGCATCGCCGTCTCGCGCACCCGTCCGCCGGCGTTCGTCCAGGCCCTCGCCGAGGTCCTCGACGCCGAGCTGGTCCCCATGGGGTCCGCCGGCGTCAAGGTCATCTCGGTGACCCGCGACATCACCGACGCCTATGTGCACGCGGGAGGCCAGTACGAATGGGACAACGCCGCCCCCGTCGCGGTCGCACGCGCCGCGGGTCTGCACTGCTCCCGGGTCGACGGCTCCGAGCTGGTCTACAACCAGGAGAACGTCTCGTTGCCCGACCTCATCGTGTGCCGCCCCGAGCTGGCCGAGCCGATCCTCGCGTTCATCCGCGAGCACGGCACCGACTGAAGCGTCGAGCCCCGGTGGCGTGACGACACGACAGCTCCTCCTGGATGCCGACGGCGTCCTGCAGGTCTTCAGTGGCGGGTGGCCGGACGCCTTCGCGCCGTACGTCGGCGAGCGTGCGGCCGAGTTCGCCGAGCGCCTCCTCGAGCTCGAGGCGCCTGCGCTGGCCGGCCGTGAGCACTTCCTCCCGATGCTGGGTGGCCTGCTCGTCGAGTTCGGCGTCACGGCGGACCCGGCCGCCGTTCACGACGACATCTGGCTGCGCATCGAGGTCGACGCCGAGGTGTTGGCCCTGGTGCGCGAGCTCCGGGCCGGAGGCGTCCGGGTGCATCTCGCCTCCAACCAGCGCGCCGAGCGGGCCGAGGTGATGGTGCACCAGCTCGGCTATGCCCACGAGTTCGACGGGTTCTTCCTGTCGCACGCCCTCGGGGTCGTCAAGCCCGACCCGGCGTTCTTCGGGGCGATCGTCGCCGACCTGGGGACGGCGCCGGGCGACCTCGTCCTCGTCGACGACAACCCCGCCAACATCGCTGCCGCGGCGTCCCTCGGGCTGCGCACCGTCCACTGGTCGGTGCACGAGGATCGGGCCACGCTGCGGCGACGGCTCGGCGAAAACGGGTTCCCGGTCTGAGGTGGCGCTGGCCAGACTGGCCGCATGACCTCCTTCGTCTCCCACACGACCGTGGACTGTCACGACGCCTACGCGCTGTCCGAGTGGTGGAAACAGCTGCTCGGCTATGTCGACCTCGACGGCGACCCCAACCTCCCCGGCCACGAGGAGTGCATGATCCGCGACCCGGAGACCGGCCACCTGATCCTCTTCATCGAGGTGCCCGACACCAAGAGCGTCAAGAACCGGCTGCACTTCGACCTCCGGCCGCGCAGCGGCACGCGCGACGAGGAGACCGAGCGTGTCCTGGCCCTCGGCGCCACCCTCGTGGCGGACCATCGCGGCGACTTCGGACCCGGCACCGGCTGGGCGGTGCTGGCCGACCCCGAGGGCAACGAGTTCTGCATCCTCAGGTCCGAGGGCGAGGTCGCGGCCACGTCGTCCTGATGGGCCGTATCACCGCGCCTGGGAGCCGCCTCCTCATGGTCATGTCAGGTCTTCGACCGGATCACCGTCATGGTGAGCCAGGTCACACGTCTCATGGACGGCTGTTCGGAGCCGATGTGAGGAAGAAGACCGAGAGTCGAGAGGAGGCCAGGACCATGTGGGATCACGTCGACGAGCAGCACACCCTGCTCACGCGCGACCTCCCCTGCCTCGAGTGTGGGCACGCGATGCACACCTACCTGCCGTGCTCCGACTCGTGTGACTGCCGGCCGGCGCTGCCCGCCAACCGCGGCAGGGTCGCCTGACGGAACCGACGATCCGCCACGACCGTCACATGCGCATGACCACCTCGTTGGACCGTCGTCACCTGCTCCGCCTGCTCGCGCTCGCCTCGATGGGAGTCGCTGCGGCACCGGCGCTCGCCGCCTGTGGCGGTGAGCAGGACCCAGGCCTGAAGGCCGCCGGTGACCTGGGCCTCGTCGCCGCGACAGTGGATCGCTCCCAGGGCGACGCCGCCGCCGTCCCGCTCGTGGCCACGGCGCTGTCGGGGCTGGCGGGTCGCCTCTATGGCGAGCTGGCCGCCGGAGACGGCAACCTCGCGTTGTCGCCGTACTCGATCGCCGTGGCGCTCGGCATGGTCCTCAACGGTGCCGGGGGCACCACGGCCAGCCAGATGGAGTCGGTGCTCGGGCTGGGCGACGACCTGGACCTCACCGCCTTCAACGGCGGCCTCAACGCGCTGACCCTGGAGATCGAGGGGCTCGCCGGCCCCGTCAAGCGCGGCGACGGCAGCACCGCGGAGATCGCTCTCGCCACCGCCAACCAGCTGTTCGGTGATCGCTCCGTCGCGTGGGCGCCGGAGTTCCTCGACGTGCTCGCCCGGGAGTACGGCGCCGGCATGCGCGTCGTCGACTACATCCACGCGACGGAGCAGGCCCGCACCCTCATCAACGACTGGACCGCCGAGCAGACCCACGACAAGATCCCCCAGATCATCCCCGACGGCGTGCTCGATGCGCTGACCCGGCTGGTGCTCGTCAACGCCATCTATCTCAAGGCGCCGTGGGAGACCCCGTTCATGGAGGGGTCGACCACACCCGGCGACTTCCACCGAGCCGACGGCTCCGTCGTCTCGGCCGACCTCATGCACGGCGTCGCTCAGGGCTCGCTGCTCACCGGACCCGGGTGGAAGGGTGGCCGCATCCTCTATGCCGGCGGCACCCTCGCCATGACGGTCGTGGTGCCCGAGGCCGACCGCTTCGCAGCGGTCGAGAACGCCCTGGCGTCCCAGGGGACGCATACCCTGCTGACCGAGCCCGGCCCCGGCGAGGTGATGCTGACGCTGCCCAAGTGGACCTTCCGGTCCACCAGCCCCCTGACCGGCGCCCTGCAGAGCCTCGGGATGTCGGACGCGTTCGACCAGGGTCGTGCAGACCTCGACGCGATGACGCCGGACCCCAACGACTTCTACCTGACGGCGGTGCTGCACCAGGCGTTCATCGCCGTCGACGAGGAGGGCACCGAGGCTGCCGCCGCGACCGCCGCCGTGGCAGGGGCGACCTCGATGCCGATCCGCGACGAGCTGGTCGTCGACCGGCCCTTCCTGTTCGTCATCCACGACGTCGCCCACGGCACGCCGCTGTTCCTGGGGCGGGTCACCGACCCCACAGCGGGCTGACGGCACGCGCCGGCGCGCGACGTAGACTCGGCACCACCACCCCCTGCCTCGGTTCGGCAGGGGGCTGTCGTGCTGTGCTGCCCCGATCTGGAGACCACCGTGACCCTCACCGGCCTGACCGCCGCTGTGCTCGCCGACCCGGCGCTCGCCGAGTCGATGGCCGATGTCCGGGCGGGGGTGCTGCCCGAGCTGGACCTGACCGGTCCGGCGGCGCTGCGGCCCTTCGTCGTGGCCGGCCTGGTCGAGACGGGCCGGACGGTGCTGGCCGTCACGGCGACCGAGCGGGAGGCCGAGGACCTCGTCGCGTCGCTGGGCAGCCTGGTCGACCCGGACACCGTCGTGCTGTTCCCGAGCTGGGAGACGCTCCCGCACGAGCGGCTGAGCCCGCGCAGCGACACCGTCGGCCGTCGCCTGGCGGTGCTGCGCCGCCTCCGCCACCCCGGCGAGGACGCCGCCACCGGCGAGGTCCGGGTCGTCGTCGCGCCGGTCCGGTCGGTGCTCCAGCCCCAGGTGAAGGGGCTCGCCGATCTCGAGCCCGTCGAGCTGCAGCCCGGCGACACCATGCCGCTCGACGAGCTCGTCGAAAGGCTCGCCGGGGCGGCGTACAGCCGGGTCGACCTCGTCGAGAAGCGCGGCGAGTTCGCCGTCCGCGGCGGCATCGTCGACGTCTTCCCACCCACCGAGGAGCACCCGGTCCGGGTCGAGCTCTGGGGCGACGACGTCGAGGAGCTGCGCACGTTCTCGGTGGCCGACCAGCGCGCGCTCGACCTCGTCGACCGGCTGTGGGCGCCCCCGTGTCGAGAGCTCCTCCTCACCGACGACGTACGCCGACGCGCGGCGGCGCTCGGCCAGGCCCATCCCCAGCTGCTCGAGCTGACCGACAAGATCGCGGCCGGCATCGCGGTCGAGGGGATGGAGTCGCTGGCGCCGGTGCTCGTCGACGACATGGAGCTGCTGGTCGACGTCATGCCCGCCGACACGGCGGTCGTCATCCTCGACCCCGAGCGCGCCCGCACCCGCGCCCACGACCTGGTCGCCACCAGTGAGGAGTTCCTGGGCGCCAGCTGGGCGGCCGCCGCCGGGGGCGGCCAGGCGCCGATCGACCTCGGGGCGGCGTCCTATCGCTCGCTCGGCGACGTCCGGATGCACACGCTGGCCCAGGACAAGCCCTGGTGGACGATGAGCCCCTTCGGCATCGCCGACGACGCCGTCGCCACCACGATCCTCGACGAGGGCGCGCCCAGCAGGGCGCTGGCCGCCACGCCCACCGAGGAGTACCGCGGCGACCTCGAGCGTGCCGTCGCCGACGTGCGCGGCTGGCTCGCCGACGGCTGGCGCGTCGTCATCGTGCAGCCCGCCCACGGCACCGCCCAGCGCACCGTCGAGGCGCTGGGGGAGGCCGACATCGCCGGCCGCCTCGTGGCCGACCTCGCGACCGCGCTGCCCAGCGATGCGGTGGTCACGGTGACCACCGGGACCCTCCAGCACGGCTTCGTGGACGCCGATCGCGGCCTGGTCATGCTCACCGGCGACGACCTGTCCGGCCAGTCGTCCTCGACGCGCGACATGCGCCGCATGCCGGCCCGGCGCAAGCGCCAGATCGACCCGTTGGAGCTCAAGGCCGGTGACTACGTCGTCCACGAGCAGCACGGCGTCGGCCGCTTCGTGGAGATGAAGCAGCGTGAGGTGCATGGCGCGACCCGCGAATACCTGGTGCTCGACTATGGCGCCTCCAAGCGAGGTGGCCAGCCCGACCGGCTCTATGTCCCGGCCGACAGCCTCGACCAGGTGACCCGCTATGTCGGCGGCGAGCAGCCCACCCTCGACCGGCTCGGTGGCTCGGACTGGTCCAAGCGCAAGAACCGCGCCCGCAAGGCGGTGCGCCAGATCGCCGCCGAGCTCATCAAGCTCTATGCCGCACGACAGGCCACCCAGGGCTATGCGTTCGGCGCCGACACCCCGTGGCAGCGCGAGCTCGAGGACGCCTTCCCGTTCACCGAGACCCCCGACCAGCTCAGCACCGTCGACGAGGTCAAGGCCGACATGCGGCGCACGGTGCCGATGGACCGGCTGGTCTGCGGGGACGTGGGCTATGGCAAGACCGAGATCGCCGTACGCGCGGCGTTCAAGGCCGTCCAGGACGGCAAGCAGGTCGCCGTTCTCGTGCCGACGACGCTGCTGGTGCAGCAGCACTTCTCGACGTTCGCCGAGCGGATGGGCGCCTTCCCCGTCGTCCTCAAGGCGCTGTCGCGGTTCCAGACCGACAAGGAGGCCCGCGAGGTCATCGAGGGCCTCGCCGAGGGCAGTGTCGACATCGTCATCGGCACCCACCGGCTGCTCAACCCCGACATCCGGTTCAAGGACCTCGGCCTCATCGTGGTCGACGAGGAGCAGCGGTTCGGGGTCGAGCACAAGGAGCAGATGAAGCGGCTGCGCACCTCGGTCGACGTTCTGTCGATGTCGGCGACACCGATCCCGCGGACGCTCGAGATGGCGATCACCGGCATCCGTGAGATGTCGACGATCACCACGCCGCCGGAGGAGCGCCACCCGGTGCTGACCTATGTCGGTGCCTATGAGGACCGCCAGGTCGTGGCCGCGATCCGGCGCGAGCTGCTGCGCGACGGGCAGGTCTTCTATATCCACAACCGGGTCAACTCGATCGAGAAGGCCGCCGCCCGCATCCGCGAGCTCGTCCCCGAGGCTCGCGTGGCGGTGGGCCACGGCCAAATGGGGGAGCACCAGCTCGAGCAGGTCATGCTCGACTTCTGGGAGAAGCGCTTCGACGTCCTGGTCTGTACGACGATCGTCGAGTCGGGTCTCGACGTGTCCAACGCCAACACGATGGTGATCGAGCGGGCCGACATGCTGGGCCTCTCCCAGCTCCACCAGCTCCGTGGTCGGGTGGGCCGCTCGCGTGAGCGCGCCTACGCCTATTTCCTCTACCCACCCGAGAAGCCGCTGACCGAGACCGCTCACGAGCGGTTGGCGACGTTGGCCCAGCACTCCGACCTCGGCGGCGGCATGGCGATCGCGATGAAGGACCTCGAGATCCGCGGCGCCGGCAACCTGCTCGGCGGGGAGCAGTCCGGCCACATCGCCGACGTGGGCTTCGACCTCTATGTCCGCCTGGTCGGCGAGGCCGTCCAGGACTTCCGCGGCGACCAGGAGCCGGAGCTCGCCGAGGTCCGCATCGAGCTGCCGGTCGACGCCCACCTGCCCCATGACTACATCCCCTCGGAGCGCCTGCGCCTGGAGATGTACAAGCGCCTCGCCGAGGTCCGTTCCGACGAGGACGTCGACGAGCTGCGTGCCGAGCTGGTCGACCGCTACGGGGAGCCGCCCCAGGAGGTGGCCTCGCTGCTCCTGGTGGCCCGGTTCCGCGCCCGGGCCCGCCAGGCGGGTGTCGGCGAGGTCACGATCTCGGGGAAGTTCGTCCGGTTCGCACCCGTCGACCTGCCGGAGTCGCGCGTCGTACGGCTCCAGCGGCTCTATCCCAAGAGCGTCGTCAAGGCGCCCCTCAGCACCATCCTCGTGCCCCGCCCCCAACCCACCGGGGTCGGGCAACGTCCCATCGACGGGATCGCCCTGCTTGAATGGGCCCGGTTGGTCATCGACTCGGTGATCGACCCGCCCGGCGAGCGCACCCCCCAGAGCGGGGCGGCGCAGAGCGGGGCCGTCCAGCACAACACCAGGACCACCAAGGAGCAGTCGTGAGCACCACCCGCAGCCGCCTCGTGCCGACCCGGACCCGGCGCCTCCGCTCGCTCGTCCTCGTCGCTGCGGCGTCGACGATGCTGCTCTCCGGCTGCGCCGGCGCCCACCCGGGCGTCGCCGCCCAGGTCGGCGACACGACGATCACCATGCAGACCATCGACGACGACGCCGCGACCTTCTGCACCGCGGTCCGGCCCCAGCTCGGCACCGGCCAGACGCCCACGGCGGTGTCGATGGGCTTCATCCGGACGATCGTCCTCCAGAACGCCCTGACCCAGGCGACGGCCGAGCAGATGGCTGCCGAGTTCGGCATCACGCCCGGCCCCGACTACGCCACGGCGCTCCGCAGCGCCGAGCTGCAGGCCTCGGCGCTGCCCGCGGAGGACCGGCCGACGTTCGCCAAGCTGATCGCCGCCAGCACCTACCAGGCCGACATCACCGGCCAGATCGCCAAGCAGCAGCTGATCGACGCCGGCACTGCTGAACCCACCCAGGAGCAGATCGGTCAGGCCGCGGCCAAGGTCTGGGCCGACTATGTCGCCCGGACCGACATCACCATCGACCCGCGGTTCGGCCTCGCCGCCGACCTCAACGCCCCCCAGGACGGCTCGGTGTCCTACCCGGTGAGCAAGCAGGCCAAGTCCGGTGACAAGTCCGAGGGCTTCGACCTCGCCCAGGACGCCCAGCACGCCCAGACGCTGCCGGGCTCGATGCGCTGCTCCAAGTGACCGACGCGGCGCCCCCCGACGAGCCCGGCGCGGACCGGGCCACCGGGGAGCGGCTGCTGGAGTTCCTCGCGGTGATGCGACGGCTGCGGGCCGAGTGTGACTGGAAGGCCTCGCAGACCCACCGGTCACTGGTGCGCTATCTCCTCGAGGAGGCCCACGAGACCGCCGAGGCGATCGAGACGGGCGACCCCGACCACCTGCGCGAGGAGCTCGGTGACCTGCTCCTGCAGATCTGGTTCCACGCCGTGATCGCCGAGGAGTCCGGGGAGTTCACCCTCGAGGACGTCGCCGCCGACATCATCGCCAAGATGCTCCGTCGCAACCCCCACGTCTTCGGCCCTGGCGCCACCAACGCCGAGGTGGGACTTGCGGCCCCGCGAAGTGGGAGCCGTGGCCCCTCAGCGCTCGACGCGGCGACGATCAACGAGGTCTGGGAGTCGATCAAGGCCGAAGAGAAACAGCGCGAGTCCCCGGTCGACGGCATCCCCACCTCGCTGCCGGCCCTGCTCTATGCCGACAAGGTGCTCGACCGGCTCGCTCGGGAGGCCCGTCGTACGGCGGGGGCCGAAGCTGCCACCTCGCAGGTCCCCAAGTCCCACCTCGCGGGGCCGGGAGTCCCACCTCGGGGGGCCGGGAGCGCCACTTCGGCGGAGATCGGGGAGCGGCTGCTCGACGTGGTGCGCGACGCACAGGCCGCCGGGGTCGACCCCGAACAGGCGCTGCGCGAGGCCGTACGCCGGACCCTCGACGCCACCTGACGAACGTCACACGGAGGGTGGCCGCTGCGGTGACTAGGCTGGCTCCCGGACCCATCCCCTCCCCGTAGGAGCAACATCGTGGCTTCCATCGCAGCAATCGGCGCGCGCGAGATCCTCGACTCGCGTGGCAACCCCACCGTCGAGGTCGAGGTCGCCCTGGACGACGGGGCGTTCGGCCGTGCCGCGGTGCCCAGCGGGGCCTCGACGGGTGCCTTCGAGGCCGTCGAGCTGCGTGACGGCGCGAAGCGCTACGGCGGCAAGGGTGTCCAGAAGGCCGTCAACGCCGTGCTCGACCAGATCGCACCGTCGGTGGTGGGTCTCGAGGCCGACGACCAGCGCCTCATCGACCAGACGATGATCCAGATCGACGCGACGCCCAACAAGGCCAAGGTCGGCGCCAACGCGATCCTCGGCGTCTCCCTGGCCGTCGCCAAGGCCGCCGCAGACTCCGCTGGCCTGCCGCTCTATCGCTATGTCGGCGGCCCCAACGCCCACCTGCTGCCCGTCCCGATGATGAACATCCTCGACGGCGGGTCGCACGCCGACTCCAACGTCGACATCCAGGAGTTCATGATCGCGCCGATCGGCGCCGCGACCTTCGCCGAGGCACTGCGCATGGGTGCCGAGGTCTATCACTCGCTCAAGTCGGTGCTGAAGAAGAAGGGTCTGGCGACGGGACTCGGTGACGAGGGTGGCTTCGCGCCCAACCTCGAGAGCAACCGCGCCGCCCTCGACCTGATCACGACGGCGATCAAGGGCGCCGGTCTCAAGCCCGGCAAGGACATCGCGCTCGCGCTCGACGTGGCCGCCTCGGAGTTCTTCAACCGCGGCAAGTACGAGTTCGAGGGCCAGAAGCGCACCAGCGAGCAGATGACCGCCTACTACGCCGAGCTCGTCGCGGCCTACCCGATCGTGTCGATCGAGGACCCGCTCAACGAGGAGGACTGGAAGGGCTGGAAGACCATCACCGACGAGCTGGGCGACAAGATCCAGCTGGTCGGCGACGACCTGTTCGTCACCAACGTCGAGCGGCTCCAGCGCGGCATCGACGGCGGCCAGGCCAACGCCCTGCTGGTCAAGGTCAACCAGATCGGCTCGCTGACCGAGACCCTCGACTCCGTCGAGCTGGCGCACCGCAACGGCTACCGCTGCATGATGAGCCACCGCTCGGGCGAGACCGAGGACGTCACGATCGCCGACCTCGCGGTCGCCACCAACTGCGGCCAGATCAAGACCGGCGCGCCCGCCCGTTCCGAGCGCGTCGCGAAGTACAACCAGCTGCTGCGCATCGAGAGTGAGCTGGGCGACGCGGCCAGGTACGCCGGCTCCGGCGCGTTCCCTCGGTACAAGCGCTGACGCTTGTCATGATGGGTCGGTGACCCGTCCCGGCCGACCGCACTCCGGCCCGGGCCGCTCCAGGCGGCCCGGGGACCGGGGCGTCCCCCGGCTGTCCTCGGGGCCGGCGCCGGAGGTCCCGGTCCAGCGGACGCCGGCGGCCCGGCCGCGCTCGCGTTTCACCGGTCGCGCCGTCCTGCTCGGCCTGGTGCTGACGGTGCTGGCGATCTCCTATGCGTCGTCGATGCGCGCCTATCTCCAACAGCGCTCCCACATCGAGGACCTCCAGGCCCAGATCTCCCAGACCAAGTCGGAGATCGCCCAGCTCGAGCGCGAGAAGGCCCGCTGGGACGACCCGTCCTATGTCAAGGAGCAGGCCCGGCTGCGGTTCGGCTATGTCGACCCCGGCGAGACGAGCTGGCAGGTGCTCGACTCCACCGGGCAGCCGATCGGCGACGAGCCCACGCTCAACAACCCCAGCGACGTGATCCCGCAGCAGCCCACGCCGTGGTGGGACAAGGCGTGGGGGTCGGTGGAGCTCGCCGGCAATCCGCCGCCGATCCCCGACCCGCCCGCGACCAAGGTGGGCAAGCCGGCCGACAAGATCACCTCCTCGGGGCCGCAGTGAGTGGTGGCCCGACGATCGACCCTGCCGACGAGGCCGCCGTCGCCGCTCAGCTCGGCCGACCACCGCGGGCCATCCACGCCGTCGGCCATCGCTGTCCGTGCGGCCGCCCCGACGTCGTGGTCACCGAGCCACGGCTGCCCGACGGCACCCCGTTCCCGACGACGTTCTATCTGACCTGCCCTCGCGCCGCCTCCCGCATCGGGACCCTCGAAGGCTCCGGGCTGATGCGCGAGATGCAGGACCGGCTCGCCCGGGACGCCGACCTCGCGACGGCGTACGCCGCCGCGCACGACGCCTTCCTGGCCGCTCGTGCCGAGCTGGGCGACGTCCCCGAGATCGCCGGCATCTCCGCCGGCGGCATGCCCGACCGGGTGAAGTGCCTCCACGTGCTGGCCGCCCAGGCCCTGGCGCAGGGGCCCGGGGTCAACCCGCTCGGTGACGAGGTGGTCGAGGCGCTCGGCGCGTGGTGGGCCGATGGCTCCTGCGTCGACCCGGGCGAGACGCCCGCGCCATGACCGGCGTCATCGCCGCGGTCGACTGCGGGACCAACACCATCAAGCTGCTGATCGGCCAGCCGCCTCGCGTCGACGTGCGCGAGTCCCGCACGGTACGGCTCGGCCAGGGGGTCGACACCTCGGGCCGGCTCGCCGACGAGGCACTCGTGCGCGCCTTCGCCGCCATCGACGACTACGCCGCGCTGGTGGCACAGCACCCGGTCGAGCGGATCCGCTTCTGTGCGACCTCCGCGACCCGCGACGCGTCCAACGCCGACGTCTTCGCCGCGGGTGTCCGGGCCAGGCTGGGCGTCGATCCCGAGGTCGTCTCGGGCGACGAGGAGGCGCTCCTCAGCTTTGACGGGGCGGTGCGCAACCTGCGCGAGGAGCCCGCCGAGCCCGTGCTGGTGATCGACATCGGCGGCGGCTCCACCGAGCTGGTGCTGGGCCGACGCGAGCCGCCGAGCACCGGCACCGGCACCAACACCATCGTCGAGTCGGCGATCTCGCTCGACATCGGCTCGGTGCGCCTCTTCGAGCGACACCTCCACTCCGACCCGCCCACCACCGACGAGGTGGCCGCCTGCGTCGCCGATGCGGAGGCCGCGCTCGACACCTCGCCCGTCGACCTGGCGGCGGCCAACACCGTGGTCGGGGTCGCGGGCACGATCCTGACGATCTGTGCCGGTGTCCTCGACCTGCCCTTCTATGACGCGACCCGCACAGACCAGGCCGTCATCCCCGTGGCGGCCGTCCACGCCTTCGTCGAGCGGTTGCTGGCGATGACCCACGCCGAGCGGCTCGCGCTGCCCTATATGCACCCCGGCCGCGCCGACGTCATCCTCGCGGGAGCGGTGATCCTCGACCGGGTGCTCCGGCGGACGACGGTCGCGTCGCTGGTGGTCTCGGAGGCCGACATCCTCGACGGCATCGCCTGGTCGATCGCCTGAGGCTGCGATGACACGACTGCCCCATCCCGTCACGGGACAGGAGTTCGCAAGTCCCGTGCCGCCCGGCTCGGGGTGGCCCGACGACCCCGCAGCGGCCGAGACCCCCGTCGCCGCGTCCCCGGCACAGGTGCGACGCCTCGCCACCGTCCCTGACCTCGACGAGCTCAGCGCCCGCGTCTCGGTCTGCCGGGCCTGCCCCCGCCTGGTTCGATGGCGCGAGGACGTCGCCGCGATCAAGCGGGCGTCGTTCGCCCTCCAGCCCTATTGGGGTCGCCCGATCGCAGGCTGGGGTGACCCCGAGCCTCGCGTGCTGATCGTCGGGCTCGCCCCGGCTGCCAACGGCGGCAACCGGACGGGCCGGGTCTTCACCGGCGACTCCTCGGGCGACTGGCTGTTCGCCAGCCTCCACCGCGTGGGTCTCGCCGCCCAGCCGACGAGCACCCACGCCGGCGACGGCCAGGCGCTGCTCGGCGCCCGGATGGTCGCGGCCGTGCGATGCGCGCCACCGGACAACAAGCCGACGACCCAGGAGCGGGACACCTGCGCACCGTGGCTCCTGCGCGAGGTCGACCGGCTCGCGCCGACCCTGCGGGCGGTGGTCGCGCTGGGGGGTTTCGCCTGGGACGCGACCCTCCGGTCATTCGCCGCGGCCGGGTTCGCCGTACCCCGGCCCAAGTCCAGGTTCGGACATGGGGCCGAGGCCGTGCTCACCCGGGGCGAGCAGACCCTGGTTCTCCTCGGCTGCTACCACCCCAGCCAGCAGAACACCTTCACCGGCCGGCTCACCGAGCCGATGCTCGACGACGTGCTGGGCAGGGCCGCCACCCGCTGAGCCACGGCCGGGACCCGGGCACGGCCGTGGCCCGGGCACGACTAGTCTGCCGACAGGCTCCGCGGTCACCGAGCGATCGACCGGCAGCGCGCGCCCCCGTATCCCAACTGGCAGAGGAAGTCGCCTTAAAAGCGACTCAGTCTGGGTTCGAACCCCAGCGGGGGCACCCCCAGCCAGCCCCCCTCAGTCCGCCACGCTCAGCCCGCCACCGTCAGAGGTTGCCGGGGAAGAGGTTGGCCCGGGAGGGCCGACCCGTCTCGAAGACCCACTCCCGCCAGAACGACGTGAGCCTGACGCCCGTGATCCGCTGGAGCGCGTCACGCCAGGCAACCATCGACAGGTGTCCGCCGCCATAGCGGCGCTGGATGGTGCGCATGGCCTTGAAGAACCGCTCGTCCCCGATCTTGTTGCGCAGGGCGTGGACGAAGTACTTGCCCTTCACATAGACCGGCCAGTCGAACTCGTGGCCGGCGCCCATGTCATAGAGCTTGCCCGCGAACAGGGTCGCCCCGCCGTCGTGGACGCCTTGCCGGTATTGCTTGTCCAGGTCGGTGCCGGTGTGCTCCTGCCAGATCCACTCCGAGTAGGACGCCAGGCACTCGTTGAAGCAGATGTCCTTCCAGCGGTGCAGCGCGATGTGGTCGCCCCACCACATGTGGCCGTTCTCGTGGACGATCGTGCCCAACCCGGTGCTCGTCGAATAGACCGGACGGCCATAGGTCTCCAGGTCGTAGGGGATCGAGTCCGCGACGAACATGCCGCCCGCGACCGGGGCGGGATAGGGCCCCCACCGGTGGGCCAGCACCCGGAGGATCTCGGGCAGCTTGGCCTCGCGGGCCATCGCCGCGGCGTGGCCGGGACCGTACGCCGACACGACGGGGGTGCCGTCGGCGAGGTGGGAGCGCTCGAAGGTCAGTCGGTCGGCGTACCAGGCGACCATGTAGGTCGAGATCGGCTCGCTCATCCGCCAGCGGAAGGTCCGCGCGGGCGCGCCGTCCTGGGTCGTGGACGTGGTCGGGCCCTGGACGCCGACCGCCACGAGCGCGAGCGGCCGCGGCACGGTGATGGCGAGGTGGAAGGTGGCCTTGTCGGTGGGGTGGTCGTTGCACGGGAACCACGTCGCGCACCCGTGGGGCTCGCCCTCGAGGTAGCCGGCATCCGGGTCACCGCCGCCAACGATGAACCCGCTGGGTGCGCCGCCGTCGTCGATGTTGTGCAGGTCGCCGTGGTAGCGGACCACCACCGTGAAGGCGCCGGGCGCGACCGGTGTGGCCGGGGTGATCACCAGCTCGTGGACGCCCTCGCGGGTCCAGGTCGCGGCCTGTCCCGCCACGGTCACCGACGTCACGACCAGTCCGTCGAGGTCGAGGTTGAAGGCGGCCAGCTCCTGGGTGGCGGTGGCCTTGACGGTGGTCCGTCCCGCGATGGTGTGGCCGGCAGGGTGGTAGCCGACGGCGATGTCATAGGAGGTGACGTCATAGCCGCCGTTGCCGTCGGTGGGGTAGTAGGGATCGCCGATCCCGTCCTGGGACGGCGCCACCCGCGCCGCCGCTCGTGGCAGCGCGAAGGCGCCCGAGCTGGTGAGCGATCCCGTCAGCGCGATGCCGAGCAGGACAGCGAGGACGAGCCGGATCCGTGCCACCACGAGGGCCTCCTTGGTCGATGTCGCCAGGCTAACCCTGCCAGTGGCCGGGGAGCGCATCACCCCGGGCGCCGTACGACGACCGCTCGCTGGCCACTTCTCCCGGGAACACCGGGGATTTGTCGCTCGTTGTGCCTGATGAGGCCCGGTAGAGTCGGGCCTCTGGACGAAGCCCCCACGGTGGGGGCCCGCCACGGCCTCGAGGGAGAGACCAACCATGCGCAGCAACAACCCGGTGTTCAACCGGTCACCCCAGTTCAACGGTCAGTCGACCACCCAGACCTATCCCGGCGGCGGTGCCTCCTACCCCGGCTACGGCAGCCAGCCCGGCTACACCGACCCCTCCACCTGGAGCGTCGGCGGCGGTGACCCGCAGGCCGGCTACTCGCCGTCGGTCGAGCAGGGTGGCCGGATGACCGTCGACTCGGTCGTCCAGAAGGCCGCGCTCACGCTCGGCGTCGTGTTCGTGACGGCAGCGCTCACCTGGTGGTGGATCGGTGACATCGCGAGCGCCGAGGGACTCGCCAACCAAGCCAACCTGAGCAAGCTGATGACGGCCGTCCTTGTCGGCTCGGGCGGTGCTTTCGTGCTGTCGCTGGTCAACTCGTTCAAGCGCGTCATCAGCCCGGCGCTCGTCATCGTGTTCGCCGCCTTCGAAGGCGTCGCCCTCGGCGCGCTGAGCCTGCTGTTCCAGGCACAGTTCGCCGGTGGCATCGTGATGCAGGCCGTCATCGGCACCTTCGCCGCATTCTTCGGCACGCTGGCCGCCTACAAGTTCTTCGACATCAAGGTCGGCAACAAGTTCCGCATGGGCGTCATGGCGGCCATGTTCGGCATCGTCGGCCTCGGCCTGATGGAGATCGTGCTCAACCTGTTCGGCATCTCCACCGGGTTGTTCGGGTTCGGCATGCTGGGCCTGCTGATGGCGATCGCCGGCCTCGTGCTCGGCATCTTCATGCTCGTGCTCGACTTCGACTTCGTGGAGCGCGGCGTCGCCGCCGGCCTCCCGGAGCGCGAGTCGTGGCGCGCGGCGTTCGCGCTGACCGTCAGCCTGGTCTGGATCTACACCAACCTGCTGCGGATCCTGGCGATCCTCAACCGCGACTGATCATCGACGTGGAGTCCCCGGAGTCCTCGCGCTCCGGGGGCTTCGCCATGTCCGGGGCCGGTGATCCGGCGGGCAGGGACTCCTCGGTCTCCTCCGCCTCGGGCGGCTCCACCTCGCCCTGCGGCTGACGGCCGCGGCGGCTGAGCAGGACCCAGCGGCCGCGCAGGCCGCGCTGGGCGCCGGCGACCTCGGTGCCGTCGAGCTCGATGCCCGGCGAGCGGACCGCCTGGATGGCGGCCTCGGCCACGGGCAGCACCACGTCGCCCCGGCGGATGCTGAGCGCGCCGTCCTCGTCGGGCAGCAGGTCGAGGGCGGCCAACACCGACGGCAACAGCACCGACGCGAGCTGGTGGTAGCCGTCGGCCGACGGATGGAACTGGTCGGGCCCGAACAGCAGGGCGGGCGCGGCCGCGAACTCGGGTCCCAGGATCGAGCCCAGCGACACACTCCGGCCGCCGGCCTCGACCACGGCGATCGTCTGGGCCGCCGCGAGGCGGCGCGACCACGAGCGGGCGACCTGCTTGAGCGGGGGCGCGATGGGTTTGATCGTGCCGAGGTCGGGGCAGGTCCCCACCACGACCGCCACGTCGGCCTCGCGGAGCCGTCGTACGGCCTCGCCGAGACGCTGGACCGACTGCGACGGCAGCACGGTGTGGGTCACGTCGTTGGCGCCGATCAGGATGACGGCGACATCGGGGTCGGTGGGCAGCGCCCGGTCGATCTGGGACTCCAGGTGGGAGGTCTGGGCGCCGACCACCGCGAAGGAGCGCAGGAACACCCGCCGGTCCGCCGCCTCGGCGACGCCCGAGGCCAGCAGCGCGCCCGGGGTCTCCTCGACCCGCCACACGCCATAGCCGGCGGCGCTCGAGTCGCCGAGCAGGGCGATCTTGACACCCGGCCCCGGGCGACGGCGGCCATACCAGCCCGTCGCGTCCGGAGGGGGGCCTCCCGTGGGCTCCCCGATGGTCTTGCGGGCCAGCTTGGCCTCGGCCCGGAGCACCCCATAGAGGGCGCCGCCGAGCAGCGACAGGCCGCCGCCGCCGTACGCCGCGGCGGAGGCCAGCTTGCGTGCCGCGGCGGCCTTGCTCATGGCCCCACCTTACGGAGCAGAGCCAGTCCTGCGCGCGCACGTTAGGTTTGCCCGATGGACTACGTCGACAGCCCGCTCGAGCTCATCGGTCACACGCCGCTGCTGCGACTCTCCCCGGCGCTCGAGGCCCCGGGCTACGAAGGCCTGGGCAGCGCGCCGGGACCGCTGGTGCTGGCCAAGCTGGAGTTCCTCAACCCCGGCGGCTCGGTCAAGGACCGCATCGCGCTGAGCATGGTGCTCGCCGCAGAGGAGGCCGGCGAGTTGCGCCCCGGTGGCGTCATCGTCGAGCCGACCTCCGGCAACACCGGCATCGGGCTCGCGATGGTCGCCCAGGAGCGCGGCTACCGCTGCATCTTCGTGTGCCCCGACAAGGTCAGCGAGGACAAGCAGAACGTCCTGCGCGCCTACGGCGCCGAGGTGGTCGTGTGCCCGACCGCCGTACCGCCGGAGCACCCCGACTCCTACTACACCGTCAGCGACCGGCTGGTGCGGGAGACGCCGGGGGCGTGGAAGCCCGACCAGTACTCCAACCAGAACAACCCCCGCTCCCACTACGAGAGCACCGGGCCCGAGATCTGGCAGCAGACCGATGGGCGCATCACCCACTTCGTCGCCGGCATCGGGACGGGCGGGACGATCACCGGCACCGGCCGCTACCTCAAGGAGCAGAACCCCGGTGTCCAGGTCGTCGGCGCGGATCCCGCCGGCTCGGTCTATTCCGGCGGGACCGGCCGGCCCTACCTGGTCGAAGGGGTGGGCGAGGACTTCTGGCCCGACGCCTATGACCGCCGCATCGCCGACCGGGTCATCGAGGTCTCCGACGCCGACTCATTCTGGATGGCGCGGCGGCTCGCGCGCGAGGAGGGCATCCTCGTCGGCGGCTCGTCCGGCATGGCCGTGCACGCCGCCATCCAGCTCGCCCACGAGCTGGCCGGGACTCCCGAGGGGGAGCAGGCGGTCATCGTCGTGCTGGTCCCCGACGGCGGGCGTGGCTATCTGTCCAAGGTGTTCAACGACGACTGGCTGGCGCAGTACGGCTTCGCCGTCGACGGCGCCGCCCGTTCCTCGCAGTCGGTCGGCGAGGTGCTGCGCGGCAAGACCGGACGGCTGCCCGACCTGGTGCACACCCACCCCACCGAGACCGTCGCAGAGGCCATCGCGATCCTCCAGGAGTACGGCGTCTCGCAGCTCCCGGTCGTCCGCGCCGAGCCGCCGATCGTGGCCGCCGAGGTGGCCGGCTCGGTGTCGGAGAAGACCCTGCTCGATGCGCTCTATGCCGGCGACGCCGAGCTGAGCGACGCCGTCGAGAAGCACATGGGTCCCAAGCTCCCGACGATCGGCACCACCGAGCCGGCGTCCGCCGCCGTCGCCCTGCTGGAGTCCGCCGACGCCGTCCTGGTGCACGAGGACGGCAAGCCGGTCGGGGTGCTCACCCGCCACGACCTGCTGGCCTACCTCAGCAAGGGCTGACGCCGGGTCAGGTCGGGCCGCTCAGTTGCTGTTGCCCTTGGCCTTGCTGAAGTAGGCGCCGGTCACGTCGCCGTACGGCGAGAACGAGACCAGCATCGTCTGGCTCAGGATGTAGGCGGCGCCGTTGCCGCACTCCTCGGCCTGGAGCTTGATCGTGTGCTTGCCCTTGGTCACCTTGCGGCCACCGATCACGTCCAGGGTCGCGTCCTGCACGCCGTCGTTCTCCAGGTTGGCGCCGACCTCGTGGCTGGCCACCGCGCCATCGATCACGAGCCGGGCGACCAGCAGCCCTTCGTCGACGCTGGAGGAGTCGCGGGCGGAGCCGATCTGAGCCTGCACGGTCATCACGCCGCCGTGAGGGGCGGTGAACGAGCGCTTCATGACCGTGGACATCGCGCACGTGTTGAACCCGTCGAAGGTCTTGGCGGCGGTGAACAGCTGGGTCTTGGTGAGGTCGGTGGGCTTGAGTCCGGCGACCTTCTCGGCGTTGTGGGCGTCGAACAGGCCGCCGGCCATCGTGGGTGTGGTGAAGGCCAGGGCGCCGGCTGCGACCACGGCGGCCACGATCACGGACGGACGGCGTACGGCGTGCAGCATGAGGTTCTCCTGTCGTCGCGGGACCGCCGTCAGGGCGCTCACCGTGGGGGCGAATCGGGCTCAGGGAGGGCCGCTGAGCGCACCCGTGATCCTGCTTCCTGCGACGCGCTTTGTCACGCAACAACGGGGCCCCGGGTTGGCCGGGACCCCGTCGTGCGTGGTTCGTGCGTTTGGTTCGAGCGTCGTGGAGCGGTCACTGCTGGGCGGACTTGGCCTTCAGGCTGGGCACCGTGGAGGTCGCGGCGCCGGCGTTGGAGAAGTTGACCGTGGCCGACTCGCTGAGGATGAACGCCAGGCCCGTCCCGCACTCCTTGGCCTCGACCACCAGCGTGTGAGCGCCCTTGGTGACCTTGGCGCCGCCGATGGTGGTCGCGTTGTGGTCGTCGGTGCCGTCGAGCACCATCTGGACCGGGACCGTCACGGGCGTGCCGTCGATGGAGACCCGGAAGCTGAGCAGGCCCGGCGCGGCGTTGTCGAAGTCGCGCTCGGAGGTGACCGTGCCGGCCACCGTGACGACACCGCTCTTCGGCACCGCGAACGCCTGCGAGAGCAGCGGGGTGTAGGCACAGGTGTTGAAGTTGTCGGTGAAGTTGCCGTCGGCGAAGTAGTAGGCCCGGCTGACCTGCTTGGCGGACAGCTTGCCGGCCTTGTCGTGGTGGCCGAGGCTGTTGGCCATGCCGGGCGTCGCGAGGGCGATGGCGCCCGTGGCGAGCACGGCGGCGGCGAGCGTGGTGTTGCGGCGAAGCTTGGTGACCATGGGAGTGTCCTTCGTTCGGTGTGCGGCTCGGGGCCGCTCTCTCTGTTGGATCCCTGGTGTTCGGGATGCTGACAGACCGGAAGAGCGGCCCGGCCAGATCGGGGATACCGCCCTGACGTGACCCGATCGGGTCGTATCTGGGGCGGCGTCGGCTGCTCCTCCGGCGCCCCGCCGAGCGTCGCCGTTAGGGTCGGCGTCGTGGACCCCGAGACGAGCACGCTGGTGTGGCTCGCCCTCGCCGCCCTGCTCGCCGGTTTCCTCGATGCCGTCGTCGGCGGCGGTGGGCTGGTGCAGCTCCCGGCCCTGGTGCTGGGGTTCCCCGGCGTGGCGCCGGTGCACCTGCTGGCCACCAACAAGCTCTCCTCGATCTGCGGTACGGCGGTCGCGTCGGCCACCTATTACCGGCGGGTGCGGCCCGACCCGCGCACGTTCGGACCGCTGATGGCGCTGGCCTTCGTGGGCTCGCTCGGCGGCGCCCTGGTGGCCTCCCACCTCTCGCGGGCGGTCTTCGACCCGATCGTGCTGGCCGCGCTCGTCGTCGTGGGTGCCTATGTGCTGCTGAGGCCCGACGTGGGCGAGGCGACCGAGCTCCGGTTCGCCGGACGCCGCCACCTGGCCGCCGCGATGGCGACCGGTCTGGCGATCGGGTTCTATGACGGGGCCCTCGGACCGGGGACCGGTTCGTTCTTCACGATCGCCCTCGTCGGGCTGTTGGGCTATGCGTTCGTCGAGGCGTCGGCCAAGGCGCGGCTGGCCAATGCGGCGACCAACCTCGCCGCGTTGTGCATCTTCGTGCCCCAGGGCGCGGTGATGTGGCGGGTCGGGCTCCTCATGGGGGCCGCCAACCTCGTCGGCGGCTATCTCGGTGCCCGCACCGCGGTGTGGCGCGGCTCCGGCTTCATCCGCGTCGTCTTCGTGGTCGTGGTCGCAGGTTTCGTGGTCCGGCTCGGCGGCGGGATGGTGGGTTGGTGGTGACCAGCTATCTCACGCTCGCGCGTGACGGCGAGGCCGAGATCGAGGTCAAACGATCCCGCTTCCGATGCACGCTCGCCCGGGTCGAGGCGGAGGCCGAGGCGCGGGCGGTGGTCGAGCGGCTGCGGCGCGAGCACTGGGACGCCCGTCATCACTGCTCGGCCTTCGTGCTCGGACCGGACGCCGGGGTGCAGCGGTCCAGTGACGACGGGGAGCCGGCCGGCACCGCTGGCGCTCCGATGCTGGAGGTGCTGCGCGGCCGCGAGGTGAGCGACGTCGTCGCGGTCGTCACGCGATGGTTCGGCGGGGTGCTGCTCGGGGCCGGCGGCCTCGTTCGCGCCTATGGCGACGCGGTCCGCGCCGGGCTCGACGAGGTCGGCGTGCAACGACGGCTGCTGCTCGCGGAGTGGGCGGTCGACCTCGGTCACGCCGACGCCGGCCGCGTCGAGAGCGACCTCCGCTCCCGCGGGATCACCGTGGTCGACGCCGCCTATGCCGACCGGGTCACGCTCCGCCTCGCCGCACCGCCGGAGGAGGAGACACGTCTGCACGCCGTACTCGCGGAGCTGACGGGTGGCGCCGCCGTGCCCAGGCCGGTGGGGGAGCGCTGGGTCGACGCAGGGGCGTAGCCTCCCGCCATGAGCATCGTCGTCGACGTGACCAAGCTGGCCGAGACGCTGCGCGACTTCGGGTCGGGCTATCTGCTGACCGTCTCCCCGGAGGGGCGGGTCAAGGTGATCACCGTGGACCCGGTCGTGGACGGCGCGACGCTGCGGGTGAGCGGGCCGAGCCGGGGCTCGGCGGCCAACCTCGCCACCAACCCGGTGGTGACGGTGGTGTTCCCGCCGCGCGAGCCGCGCGGCTACAGCCTCATCGTCGATGGCACGGCCGCGCCCGACGGCGACGACTTCGCGGTGTCGGCCCAGGCCGCGGTCCTGCATCGCCTCGCCTCCCATGCCGACGGGCCGCCGCCGCCCGACGGCTGCGGCCACGACTGCGTCCCCGTCACCTGACCGGCACCCGAGTCAGGGGCGGACGAGGCGGCCCAAGGCCAGCCTGGCCACGGGGGCATAGGCGGCGATGACGGGAGCGGCCCGGACGGGTCCTGACAGCGTCAGCGTGGTCGTCGTACCCGACGCCGACCCGGCCACGGCGTGAGCCAGCTGGAGCGGCATCGGCATCCTCAGCGGGGGTCTGCCGACGGCAATGATGCGCCAGGTCCACGTCCGCGCGGACTCGTCGACCGCGGTGACCACGAACTCGACGGCGACCCCGGCTGGACCGTGCACCCGCCCCTCCAGGCCGGCGGCCAGCCGGGTGGCGGCCGCGTCGACCCGGCGGATCTGCGGTGACCAGGTCGGCCACAGGTCGAGCGACGCATAGCGCTCCCACACCACCTCGGCCGCCGCGGCGCCCTGCGCGCTCAGCCTCAGGTGGGGTCGCATCCCTCCAGTCTGACCACCCCCTCAACGCCGAGTCGTCACAAGATGTGACGACTCGGCGCACCAATCCTGGGGAAAACTCGCCGAGTCGTCACAGGATGTGACGACTCGGCGTCAGAGGAGGTAGACCAAGCCGGGGCCCTCGTCGCGGTAGGGGATGCCCACGGCGTCCAGGGCAGAGCGCCAGGAGCCGGTGCAGTCGGGGTCGGAGCCCTCGAAGCCGTGGTCGGCGGTCAACAGGATCGTCACGTCGTCGAGGATGCCGAGCGACTCGAGATGGTCGAGGAACACCGAGAGCCGGGCGTCGGCCTGACGCAGTGAGTCGCGTGCCATGTCGGAGCGGGGGCCACCACCGTGGTGGCCGCAGTCGGTGATGACGTTGGCCCACCAGGTGAGCGTCGGGGCGGCCGTGGGATCGGCGAACAGGTCCAGCATCTGCTGGAGCCCCAGGTCGTCGACGCGGACGCCCCATCGGAAGTAGGAGTCGTCGAGGAACGCCGGGTCGCCCAGGAACGGCGACGTCGTGGGGTCGGGCAGGGCGTCGTCGAGCGCGTCGGCGCCGCTCTCGCCGCTGGCGCGGATCAGCGCCATCGTGGAGTAGTCGGCGCCGCGGTCGATGGCCTCGTCGACGCTGGCGGTCCGCAGGCGTCCGGTGTCGCCGAGGTGGTCACTGACCATCTCGAAGATGGTGCGCGCGCCGGGCAGCAGCCACTCCGAGCTGCGGTGCCAGGTGCTCTCGTCGTTGGGGACCACCTGCTCGCCCGTCGCGCGGTCGAAATAGACGTTGCCCATGACCCCGTGACGGCCGGGGCCGACGCCGGTGAGGATCGCGGTGTGGTTGGTCAGCGTGATGCTCGGGAACTCGGCCACGGCCCCGCCGCGCAGGGCGAGGCCCCGTTCGATGAGCCGGGCGACACCCGGCAGCGCACCGGTCTCGGCGAGGTGGAGCAGGTCGCCGCAGTGGCCGCCGTCCCAGAGGATCCCGATCACGTGGGAGCGCGCCACCGACTCGTCGAGGAACCGCGTCTGCGCCCGCCCGTCGAGCGTCAGCCCCTCGTTGTCGCGCAGCTCCTCATCGGGTACGCCGACGAGGTGGGCCAGGGTGGGGCCGACGTCCACGAGGCGGGCGACGTCGTCGACATGGCCGAGACGTCGTACGCCCGCCCCGCTGAGGATGAACGGCGCCCGCGACTGGATGACGTCCAGCGACCCGTGCTCCCCGACGTGGCCGCCCTCGTCGGGGAAGAAGTGGCGCGGGGTGTGGACGATGGCCAGGTCGGGGCTGCGGTCGGGGTTGGCGAAGAAGGACAGCAGTCGGGTGGCGGCCATCGGGTAGGCGTTGGTCGTCGACCGCGCGGGCGACGGGTCGGACAGCTCGCGGTCATAGGGGAGGAACGCCAGCGGGTCCTCACTGCCGATGGGGTTGTCGCCGGCGATCACCTCGGCCGGCGCGTCGACGTGGAACCGCACCCGGCCCACGCTGTTGGCGCCGTAGGCGCGGCGCCCCTCGGGGTCGTCTTGGACCCAACACACCAGGTCCACGATGTCGGCGAGCTCGGGGGCACAGAGGGCGGCCACGAAGGCCTCGCGCTGCTCGGGAGTTGCTGCCATGGCGACACGCTAGTGCCCGTTCGTAGAGTTGGTCGGCATGGACCCGTTCTGGCTCAGCGCCTTCCTGGACTTCGCCCCGGACGACGCCGAGCGGGGCATCGCGTTCTGGCGCGACGTGACGGGGTACGACGTGTCACCGACGCGTGGGGACCACGACGAGTTCGCCACGCTGGTGCCGCGCGTCGGTGACGACCACCTGCGAGTGCAGCGGCTCGGCGAGGGGCCGACGCGGATCCACCTGGACGTGCACGTGGCCGATCCGAGGGCCGCGGCCGACCGCGCTGTCACGAGAGGGGCCGTCGAGGTGGCCGACCTCGGCCACGTCGTGCTGACCTCCCCGGGGGGCCTGACCTTCTGCTTCGTCCGCCACCTGGGCGCGGCGCTGCCCGAGCCTGCGGTGTGGGGTGAGGGCCACCACGCGATGGTCTATCAGGTGTGCATCGACGTGCCGTCGGCGCACCACGAAGCGGAGCGGGCCTTCTGGCTCGCCACCCTCGACGCCACCCTCGAGGGCTTCGAGGAGCCGGAGTTCTCCTGGATGCGACCACCGCGGCAGCTCGCCCTCGACGTCCTGGTGCAGCGCCTGGACGACCAGGACGGCCAGGTGCGGGCCCACCTGGACCTCGGCACCGACGACGGCGACGCCGAGGTGGCCCGTCACGAGGCGCTCGGTGCGTCGGCGACCGCCGTGCACTCCTTCTGGACGGTCATGCGCGACCCGGTCGGCATGACCTACTGCATCACCGACCGCGACCCCGCGACGCGGCGGCTGCCCGACTGACGGCGCGCCGCGAGCGCGGGCAGGCCGTCGGGGTCCGTGCTGGTCCCGCTGGGGGCCGATGCGACACTGGCTCCGCCGACCGGGTACCCTTTCGACAACTTGTCGAAACCGGCCCTGCCGGCCGAGGAGGTGTCGTGTCACGACGGCTTGCGAAGGTCGCCGCCCTGGTGGTGGTCGCCCTCGCCGCCCTGACCGGATGTGGCGGCTCGGACGGTTCGCTGTCCGGGCTCAGTGGCATCCAGGGCTACGTCGAGATCCCGGACGAGCCGCTGGGCCCGCCCGCGGGCTCGGTGAGCGAGGCCGACGGCAGCACGTGGAGCTATGACAGCGTCGCCGAGGGCAGCATCACGCTGCTCTACTTCGGCTACACCAGCTGCCCCGACGTCTGCCCGACCACGATGGCCGACCTGGCCGCCGCTCTGCGCGACGTGGACGAGTCCACCCGCAGCAAGATCGACGTCCAGTTCGTCAGCACCGACCCCAACCGTGACACCCCCGCACAGATCACCCGCTGGCTGGAGGGCTTCGACCCCTCCTTCCGGGGTGGCCGCGCCGAGATCAACGACGTGATCGACGCAGCCAAGGTCTATGGCATCGGCATCGAGCCGCCCGAGGTCTCCGACGACGACTACCAGGTCACCCATGGTGCCCAGCTGCTCGTCCTGGAGCCCGGAGGCGGGATGGTCGGCTATTTCCAGGAGCTCTCCGGAGCGGATGCCTATGCCAAGGCCATCCCCATCCTGGTCGACAAGTACGCCGCATAACCGCCCGTGCCCGACCAACCCCAAGGAACAGCTCCATGACTCGTTCATCCCTGCGCCGCCTCGCCCTCGTGGGCGCCAGCCTCGTGCTCGGCCTCGCCCTGACCTCCTGCGGCTCCGACGACACCTCGGCCAGCGACGGCCCCGACCTGGTCAGCGCCAGCCAGGGCGACATCGCGCTGAGTGACGGGTTCGCCTACTCGACGACGCCCATGGCGCCGGACCCGTCGTCCAGCGACGCGTCCATGGACGGCATGAGCATGGGTGACGACGAGTCCATGGCCAGCGATGACGCCATGGGCGACGACTCCATGGCCGACATGGGCATGGTGACCGGCGCCTTCGGCACCCTGACCAACAACGGCGACACCGACGACGCCCTGGTGGCGGCCGCGTGCGACATCGCCGGCATGGTCCAGATCCACGAGACCGTCGACAACGGCGACGGCGGCGGCACGATGCAGCCCGTCGACGAGATCGCCATCCCCGCCGGCGAGACGGTGAAGTTGGAGCCGGGCGGCTACCACGTCATGCTGATGGGGTTGACCCAGGAGCTGAAGGCCGGCGACACCATCACCATCACGCTGACCTTCAAGAGCGGCACCGAGATCACCGCCGACTTCCCGGTGATCAACCGCGAGGACCGTCCCTGACCGAGGAGCAGCAGCAGAGCATGGCCGAGACGCCGGTCTCACGACGACGGCTGCTGGCCTGGGCCGGCACCGCTGGCACGGTCGGCGCCGTCGCCGGTGTCGTCGGCGGTCGGGCCACCGTCGACACCGAGGCGCCGACGCCACCCTCGGACCGGCTCTCCGCCAACGACGACCCGGTCAGCATCAGCGAGGGGCCGCAGGGCCTGGACGACCACGTTCCGGCCTTCGGGCACCTCCTGGCCCTCGACCTGCTGCCCGACGTACGCCGCGACCCGGCGACCGCCCGTCAGGCGACCATCGACCTGCTGACCGACCTGGGCCGGCTGGCCGACGCCGCGGCAGCCGGCGCCGGCCCGGGTCAGTCGGGGATCGCCGCTCTGGACCTGCGTCCGGACAGCCTCCAGGTCACTCCCGGTGTCGGTGCGACCTTGCTCGACGCCTGCGGGCTGGCCGACAAGCGGCCCGAGGCACTGCTCGACCTCCCGGCCTATTCCAACGACCGCCTCGAGCCGCGGCTGTGCGGCGGTGACCTGTTCGTCCAGCTCGCCGCCGAGGACCCGATGAAGCTGGCCGGCGTCGTTCAGGAGGTCGCCGGCCTGCTCGGAGGGCGGGCCGCCGTCCGCTACTCCCGCCGCGGCTTCCGCACCACCCAGGCCGGCATCACCGACCCGGCGACCACCGGCCGCAACCTCATGGGCCACCGCGACGGCACCGCCAACCCGCCGCTGGGCTCGCCCCTGTGGGAGTCGACGGTGCTGGCGCGTGAGCCCGACTCCTGGATGGATGGCGGCAGCTATCTCGTGCTGCGTCAGATCCGGATCGACCTCGATGACTGGTTCGCCAAGACGCGCGAGCACCAGGAGGACGTCATCGGGCGCTCGCTCGGCAACGGGGCCGCCCTCGGTGCCCAGCGGGAGAGCGACCCGGTCGACCTCGACCTGCGCGACGACGCCGGCGACCTGCTCATCCCGGGCCATGCCCACGTGCGGTTGGCCAACCCGCGCAACACCGGCGGCTCGCGGATCTATCGCCGCGGCTGGAACTACGACGACGGCTGGGCGCCCGACGGCTCGCGCGACGCGGGCCTGCTCTTCGTGGCCTGGCAGTCTGACCTGAGGCGGGGATTCCTGCCGATCCAGCGTAGCCTGGTGTCGCGGCACGACGCCCTCAACGAGTACACCACCCACGTCGGGAGCGCCGTGTTCGCAGTTCCGGGGCGGCGTCGAGACGAGGCGTACGCCGGTCAGCGACTCCTGGAGGGCTAAGTGTGCGGTGACGGCCCCGGTGGCGTGCATGGGATGACCGGTCCCATGTGGATGCCCATCGAGCCACCGACACTGGGCCGTCTGCTCGCCTTCCATCCCCAGCCGATCCCGTTGGTGCCGCTCCTAGCGCTGCTGGGCCTGCTGCTCTATCTGTGGGGCGTCTGGGCGCTCCACAAGCGCGGCGACGCCTGGCCGTTCTGGCGCACGCTGCTCTGGGCGGTCGGCATCGTGCTGGTGATCGGCGTGACGGCCACGGGCGTCGAGGGCTACGGGATGATGCTCTTCAGCGTCCACATGGCCCAACACATGGTGCTGTCGATGATCGCACCGCTGTTCTTGCTGATGGGCTCCCCGTTCACGCTGGCCCTGCGCGCTCTGCCGGCGCGTGGCCGCGGCAGCGGCGTACGCCGCTTCGTCGTCCGGCTGATGGCCAGCCGGTTCTTCCACGTCATGGCCAGCATCCCGATGCGCTGGTTCCTGTTCCTCTCGGGCCTCTATGTCATCTACTTCACGCCGGCCTTCGACTGGCTGATGCACACGGTGGCGGGCCACAACTGGATGCTGATCCACTTCATCATCACCGGGCTGCTCTTCTTCGGACCGCTCGTCCGGGCCGACCCGTGGCCGACCTCGCCCAACCCGGCCTACCGCCTCATCGAGACCTTCATCAGCACCCCGTTCCACGCCTTCTTCGGCATCGCGATCATGGTGTCGACCACGCCGGTGGTGAACTTCTTCACCGACCCGCCGCTGTGGTGGAAGGTCGACCTGCTGGCCGACCAGGACCTCGCGGGCGGCATCGCCTGGGCGACCGCCGAGATCCCCACCGTGCTCCTCGGGCTGGCGCTGCTGGGGCAGTGGTTCGCCAGCGACCAGCGCGAGGCCAAGCGCCATGACCGGCAGGCCAGCCGTGACGACGACGAACAGCTGCGCTCCTACAACGAGTGGCTGGCCCAGGTGAGCCGGGCCGACGGCGTCCAGCCGGTGGTGGCCGGGGCCGCTCCCTCGAGCGAGGCTGCGCCGACCGACGGGCCGTCCCCCGCGCCTCCCGTACAGTGACCTGCCATGACGACTGAGCCGACCCGCACCCGCCGTCCTCACGGCGCGCTCAAGCATGCGGTCGTCGACCTCCTCGTTGCCTCCGACCGGCCCCTGTCGGCCCGCGAGATCGCCGACCGGCTCGCCGACCGCGACAGGCCGCCGTCGCTGACGACCGTGTTCACCGTCCTCGACCGGCTGTGCCGCAGCGGCGAGGTCCGGCGCGACAACGTCGCGTCGGGCTCCTATGTCTTCGGCGCCGTGCGCCGCGACCCGGGCGAGTCGGCCACCCAGATGCTCGAGACGCTGATGCGCAGCGAGGACCGCTCCGGCGCGCTCGTCAGCTTCGCCGGCTCCCTCATCGACGAGGACCTCCACGTGCTGCGCCAGGCCATCGAGGCCGCCGAGCGGAAGACCCGCTGAGCGCGTGGCTCCCGTGGTGGCGCTGACCGCGTCGGCGTTCCTGGCCCTGGTCGTCCTGCGAGGGCTGGTCTCCCGGCCGGCCTGGGGCCGTCGCCGCCCGGTCCGGGCGCTCGTGATGCTGCTCGGCGCCGCGGTCACGGCCGCGGTGGCCAGTGGGCTCGCGGTGCTGCGCTTGATCGGGCTCCTCGTCGACGTCGCCCGGGGCTATGCCGCTCCCTCGGTCAGCAAGGATGCGACGGCGGGGGTCATGCTCCGTGCGGCGGCGGTCAACGTGGGGGTGTGGCTGCTCGTCGCGATGGTCGGGATCCTGGCGATGACGCTGCTGGTGACCGCCGTGCCCCGGTCGCAGCGGCACCGTGAGCTGCACCGCGCGGCTGCGGCGACGCTGCTGCCCGACGACGAGCGCGACCGCGGAGCCATCCCGGTCGTGGTGGTCGAGGCCGACTGGCCGGTCGCGATGGGGCTGCCCGGTCGCCGACCACGGATCGTGGTGTCCACCCAGCTGTGCGACGCGCTGCCGCGCGCCGAGCTCGCGGCCGTGGTCGCCCACGAGGAGGCACACCTGCGCTGGCACCACGCCGGCCTTGCGCGGTGCGTGGCACTCGCTCCGCTGCTCCTGCCGCGGTGGCGCCTGGTCCGCGACTGGGACGCCGAGATCACCACGCTGCTCGAGCTGGTCGCCGACGACGCTGCCGCCCGCGTCTCGGGCTTGAGCCATCTGGCGGCGGCGTTGCGATCCATGGCGCGGCTGCGCGACGACGCTCTGCTCGACGTGCGGGCCGCACGGATCGAGCACCGGCTGGCGCGTCATGCGATCGCCCCCGGACTCACGGCCGACCTGGCCGACCGCTGAGCGGCGGGCCTTCTCCGTACACCGGGGACGAAAAGCGCTGGCTCCCCCTCGATCGGCGTCCCTAGGGTCGAGACATGACGGAATCCTCCATCGCTCGCCACCGCCCGCCCCTGGCCTCCGACGAGGTCGGCATGCTGCGCGGCTTCCTCGACTTCTTCCGGGCCACCGTCCAGCGCCAGGCCGAGGGGCTGTCCCAGGAACAGCTGGCCCAGCAGCTCGCCCCGTCGACGATGACGATCGGCGGCATGCTCAAGCACCTCGCCTTCGTGGAGGACTGGTGGTTCCCGATGGTGATGCAGGGCCGTGACCCGCTGCCGCCGTTCGACACCGCTGACTGGGACGCCGACGAGGACTGGGACTGGCACAGCGCCGCCCAGGACACCCCCGAGGAGCTGCTCGCCCTCCACCGTCGTGCGTGGTCGACCGCCGACCAGACCCTCGAGGAGCTGCTCGCCGGCGACGGCCTGGATGCCGTCGCCGTCCGGCCGCGTCACAACGGCGACAGGGTCACCCTGCGCTGGGTGCTGGTGCACATGATCGAGGAGTACGCCCGGCACGCCGGCCACGCCGACCTGATCCGCGAGTCGATCGACGGGGCCACCGACCTGTGAGCCTCAGACCCTGATCGACCCCGAGAGGGCCGGTTGCCAGGGGAGTCCAGCCGCCTCGGCCGCCAGGGCGTCCAGGGCCCGGCCGGCGCGGTCGGGGAAGGGCGTCAACCGCCGGGACTCGAACGACACCCAGCCCTCCAGCGCCTCCATGCTGCTGGCGACCTCGCGTCTGGTGTGGTTGAGCAGATAGCTCACGGCGTGGAGCAGGGCGCCACGCCGGGCGACCACCCGCACGTGGCTGGACACCTCCTCGCCGACGAGCACCTCGCGGCGATAGGTCAGGCACTGCTCGAGCGCGAACACCCCGCCGATACCGGCCGCCGCCTCCTCGGCGCCGATCCCCATCCCGCCGAAGATCTCCCACTCCGCGTCGTCATAGATCGCCACGTAGTTGCGCACGTTGAGGTGGCCGTTGAGGTCGCCATAGTCGGCTGGGACGGTCAGCCGGCTGCCGCTGGGCAGCACCACGGCCTCGTCGTACGTCGGGAGCGCGCGCATGCGCGGCATTCTGCCGGGTCCGCGACTCCGCTGTCGTCGCCGACCTCGTGGGGGTTGCGCGGGCGGGCTAGCGTTTCCGCGTGACCCCTGACCTCACCGGCGCCGACCCGACGGGTGGCGCCCCCACCATCGCCACCGTGGGCGAGCTGCGCGCCGCCGGACACCGCCAGAAGCACCTGCGCGAGGAGATCCGCGACAACCTGCTCGCCAAGCTGCGCACCGGGGAGGACCCCTGGCCGGGCCTCCACGGCTTCGAGGGGACCGTCATCCCCCAGCTCGAGCGCGCCCTGCTGGCCGGCCACGACGTAGTGCTGCTCGGCGAGCGCGGCCAGGGCAAGACCCGGCTGTTGCGCACGCTCATCGGGCTGCTCGACGAGTGGACCCCCGTCATCGACGGTGCCGAGCTGCCCGAGCACCCCTTCGACCCCATCACCGTCGAGTCGCAGCGGCGGGCCGCCGAGCTCGGCGACGACCTGCCCGTGGCCTGGCGTCACCGCAGCGAGAGATACGCCGAGAAGCTCGCCACCCCCGACACCTCGGTGGCCGACCTGATCGGCGACGTCGACCCGATCAAGGTCGCCGAAGGACGCAGCCTGGGCGACCCCGAGACCATCCACGTCGGTCTCATCCCGCGGTCCCACCGGGGCATCGTGGCCATCAACGAGCTGCCCGACCTGGCGGAGCGGATCCAGGTCGCGATGCTCAACGTGATGGAGGAGCGCGACATCCAGATCCGGCGGCTATGTCCTCCGGCTGCCGCTGGACGTGCTCGTCGTCGCCTCGGCCAACCCCGAGACTACACCAACCGCGGCCGGATCATCACCCCGCTCAAGGACCGTTTCGGCTCCGAGATCAGCACCCACTACCCCGTCGAGCTCGACGACGAGGTCGCGGTGATCCGGCAGGAGGCCCACCTCGTCGCCGCGGTCCCCGACCACCTCGTCGAGATCCTGGCCCGCTTCACCCGTGCCCTGCGCGAGTCCAACGCCGTCGACCAGCGCTCCGGCGTCAGCGCCCGCTTCGCCATCGCCGGCGCCGAGACGATCGCGGCCGCCGCCCTGCGCCGCGCGACCGCGTCGGGTGAGGATGAGGCGGTCGCGCGCGTGGTCGACCTCGAGACCGCGGTCGACGTGCTCGGCGGCAAGGTCGAGTTCGAGACGGGGGAGGAGGGTCGCGAGGCCGAGATCCTCACCCACCTGCTGCGGACGGCCATCGCCGAAGCCGTCCGCGAGCACTTCCGTGGCATCGACTTCCGGCTGCTCGTCGAGGCGCTCGAGAGCGGCTCCATGGTCGTGACGGGCGACCGGGTCACCGCGCGCGACTTCCTCACCGGACTCCCGGTCCTCGGCGAGTCCGATCTCTATGACCAGGTCTGCGACCGCCTCGGCGCGGCCAACGACGGCGAGCGGGCCGGGGCCATCGAGCTCGCGCTCGAGGGTCTCTACCTGGCCCGCAAGATCGGCAAGGAGTCCGGCGGCGGGGAGACCGTCTACGGATGAGCCTGCGCGACCCCCACCGTTCCCGCTACGGCCGCTACGTCGGCGGCGACCCGCTGGCGCCGCCCGTCGACCTCGCCGAGGCGCTCGACGCCATCGGCCAGGACGTCATGGCCGGCTACAGCCCGGAGCGGGCGATGCAGGAGTTCCTGCGGCGCGGCGGCCAGGACCGGCCGGGGCTCGACGACCTCGGCGCCCGGGTCGCGGCCAAGCGGCGTGAGCTGCTCCAGGAGCACCGGCTCGATGGCACCCTCCAGGAGGTCCGTGAGCTGCTCGACCGGGCGGTCCTCAACGAGCGCAAGCAGCTCGCTCGCGATGCGTCGATGGACGAGGGCGAGCGGGCGCTGCGCCAGATGCAGCTCGACGGGCTCCCACCGTCGACGGCGGCCGCGGTGAGCGAGCTGGCGTCCTATGACTGGGCCAGCAGCGAGGCACGTGAGGACTTCGAGCGCATCCGCGACCTGCTGGGGCGCGAAATGCTCGACCAGCGGTTCGCCGGCATGAAGCAGGCCCTCGAGAACGCCACCGAGGACGACCGGGCCGCGATCAACCAGATGCTGTCCGACCTCAACGACCTGCTCGAGGCCCACGGCCGCGGCGAGGACACCACCGAGCAGTTCCAGGACTTCATGGACCAGCACGGCGACTTCTTCCCGGAGAACCCGCAGTCGGTCGAGGAGCTCATCGACGCGCTCGCCTCGAGGGCGGCGGCAGCCCAACGGATGCTCAACTCGATGACCGCCGAGCAGCGGGCCGAGCTCATGCAGCTGTCCCAACAGGCCTTCGGGTCACCCGAGCTGATGCAGTCGCTGTCGAGGCTCGACGCCAACCTCCAGTCGCTGCGTCCTGGCGAGGACTGGTCGGGCGCTGAGCGGTTCGACGGGGAGCAGGGGCTCGGCCTCGGCGACGGCACCGGCGTACTCCAGGACCTCGCCGACCTCGACGCCCTCGCCGAGCAGCTGGCCCAGTCCTATCCCGGGGCCCGGATGGACGACATCGACCTCGACCGGCTCGACCGCCAGCTCGGTGAGCAGGCTGCCGTCGATGCGCGCACTCTGGCCGAGCTCGAGCGCGCGCTGCGCGACTCCGGCTATCTCAAGCGCGGCACCGACGGCCAGCTCCGGCTCTCGCCCAAGGCCATGCGCCAGCTCGGCAAGGCGCTGCTGCGCGACGTCGCGACGCGGATGTCCGGCCGACAAGGACAGCGCGACCTGCGCAGTGCCGGCGCCGCGGGGGAGCGGTCCGGCGCCACGCGCGAGTGGGCGTTCGGCGACACCGAGCCCTGGGACGTCACGCGCACGGTCACCAACGCCGTACGCCGCGCCGCCGCCGAGGGACGCCCTACCCGGCCCCTGCGCATCGACGTCCGCGACGTCGAGGTCCAGGAGACCGAGGCGCGCACCCAGGCGGCGGTGGCCCTGCTCGTCGACACCTCCTTCTCCATGGCGATGGACGGACGCTGGGTGCCGATGAAGCGCACCGCCCTGGCCCTGCACACGCTGATCAGGTCACGCTTCCGCGGCGACCATCTCCAGCTCATCGGCTTCGGCCGCCACGCCCAGGTGATGGACATCGAGGAGCTCACCGCGCTCGACGCGAAGTGGGACAAGGGCACCAACCTCCACCACGCCCTGTTGCTCGCCAACCGCCACTTCCGCAAGCACCCCTCGGCCCAGCCGGTGCTGCTGATCGTCACCGACGGCGAGCCGACCTCCCACCTCGAACCCGACGGCGAGGTGTTCTTCACCTATCCGCCCCATCCGCTGACCGTCGCCTTCGCCGTCCGCGAGCTCGACGCCGCCGGCCGGCTGGGTGCCCAGACGACGTTCTTCCGGCTGGGGGAGGACCCTGGCCTCGCGCGCTTCATCGATCAGATGGCCAAGCGGGTCGACGGTCGCGTGGTGGCCCCCGAGCTCGACGACCTCGGTGCCGCCGTGGTCGGCTCCTATCTCGGCTCTCGCGGCTCGTCCTCGCCGTTCGGCCACTATGGCGACTGGTTCGGCGGCCGCGGCTTCTGGGTCGGCGACTGAGTCGACCCGCGGGCTAGCATCCGGGCATGGGCGGACGGCGGCTGGGGCTGGCAGTGCTGCTGGCGGCCAGCGCGCTGCTGCTCGGGGCGTGCGAGACCCGCGACGTGGCCGATCCGTCGCCGCCCACCCCGGGCGACTGCGCCCGGTCGGGGCTGGGCGCACGCACGGCCGCTGCGTGCCACGGCCGCTGGGTCCATGCGGCCCGCCACACGTTCGTGCCGCAGGGGCTAGCGCTGGCCACGGATGGCACGGCCTTCCTCTCGGGCTACCACGCCGCGCGTCATGGGCTGCGCTTCTGCGAGGTGTTGGTCGTCGACCGCCGCACCGGGCGAACATTGACGCGGGTCACCGACATCCGCGCCCACGGCCCCGCTGGCGGCACCGTGGTGTGTCGCCACGGAGGTGGCCTGGCGATCGGGCCCGAGGGGTTGTGGATCTCCCAGCGCAGCCGGCTGTGGCTGGTCGACCCCGACGAGATCCGCGGCGGGCACGCCGCGACGGTTCGGGTGTGGGACATGGGCGGCCGCGTGCGGGCGTCGGCCGTGGTCCGCCGAGGCCCTTGGCTGGGTCTCGTCGGCTATGCCGACGACCGCGCTCACTTCACCTACTGGGTGCGCGTCGCCGACCTGCTGACGCCGGGAGTGTGGGTGGTGTCGGACCGTCCCGGCGAGACCACGGTCGTGCCCGGTCGTCGTACTCGTGCACCGCTGTTCGCCCAAGGGGCTGCCGCCGGACCCGGTGGTGTCTGGTACGTCGCTAGCACCTCCTACTGCGGCATCCTCCACTCGCCCCGTGGCGCCGAGATCGCCTTCGTGCCCGGCGCCGAGGGGATCGTCTTCGAGGGGCGCCGACTCTGGGTCGTCAGCGAGTCGGGGGCGCGGCCCTATCAGCGAAGCGGTGACCGCCCGCTCATCCCCACCCTGACCTCGATGCGCCTGGCCCAGCTCGACCGCTCGGCCGCCACCGGCTGCAGCTGGGGCTTAGGCGCGCCCGCGGGCCCCGCGGACGTCATAGGAACGGGTCGCCGGGGCCAGTTGCTATGACGTCCCCGGCGCCTCGGCCAGTACGACGGGACGCGCGGCGCCCGGTCGGTCCATGGCGCGGAAGGACGGGATGAACAGGGGCGCCATCGTCGCGGCGAGATAGGCGATCCCGATCACCATCAGGCCCGGGCCGATCCCCAACCCGTCGGCGACCAGGCCACCCAGCACGCCGCCGAACGGCATCAGCGACCAGGCCAGCGCCGAGTTGAGCGAGCTGACCCGCCCGAGCAGCGGCGGCGGGACCCGCTCGAAGAAGACCGCCCCGAGGATCGGGTTGAGGAACCCGGAGGCGATGCCGCCCACCACGCTCACCGCAAGGACGGCGACCAACGGTGCATCGACCGCCAGGACCAGGAAGCGGGGCAGGCCGGTGATGAGGAAGGCCAGCACATAGATGCGGAAGCGGGGCAGCCGCTCACCATAGGCCGCCGCGACCAGCGACCCGAGGATCGAGGCGCCGCTGAAGACCGCGAAGACCAAGCCGACGGTGGCCGCGCTGCGTCCGCTGTCGTGGGCCCACACGGGGACCAGGACGGCCGCATAGGCCATGTCCAGCAGGTTGGTGCACGCGACCATGACCGAGAGCGCCAGCACCACGGACTCCTGGCGCAGGAACCGCCAGCCGGCGCGGAGCTCCGACCAGTAGCCCTCGGGCTCGGCCCGCGCGTCGAGGGCTCCCGCGGCCTCGGGACTGGTCGTGTCCCGCGCCGGCACCAGGTGGGTGGTCGCCCAGGCGATCACCAGGGCGCTGAGACCGAACGACGCCGCGTCGACCACCAGCGCCTGGGCCGGTCCGAGCCAGGCGACCAGCCCGCCCGCGAACGCGGCCCCCAGCATCGACGCCGTCCGCTCGACGCTCGAGGAGAGCCCGGTCGTCCGCTCCAGGGAGACGCCGGCGGTCGCCGAGATGGCCGGGATCAGCGAGCTCTTGGCGGCGTCGCCCGGGCCACGCAGCGCCCCGCCCACGGCGACGAGCAGCAGCAGCACGGGCAGCGACAGCAGCTCCGACGCATGGAGGAGCGGGACCAGGCCGACGGCGACGAGGCTCAGCGCGTCGCAGGCGATCGCCACCCGTCGGGCGCCGACTCGGTCGATCACGGGCCCGCCGAACGCCTTGCTGAGCACCAGGGGCAGCAGTTCGGCGAACGCGATCAGGCCGGTCTGGGTCGCCGACCCGGTCGTGGTCAGCACGAACCAGGGCAGCGCGATCATCGACACCCGGGTGCCGGTGGTGGAGATGGCTTCTGCGGTGAGCAGGCCGCCCAGCGGACGTCGCGCGCCGCGTCGTACGGCGGTCACGGCAGCACCGAGCCCGGCAGGGGATAGGTCGACAGCTGGACCACGAAGGGGGCCGCGGCCTCGTTGTCGTCCGGCTCCTCCTCCTCGGCCTCGATGGCGCTCACCAAGGCGTCGAGCAGCGCCTTGGCCCGCGACGGGGTGAGCCGGACCGCCCAGTCGCTGAGCGTGGTGGCCCGTTGCCACTCCTCGGGCAGGAACTGTCGCTCGACCAAGGACCGCTGCTGCAGGTCGGCATAGAGCGCGGCCACGGCGTGGAGATAGGAGGTCATCGCCTCGGGGTCACCGGCGTCGCCCTCGGTGCGAGTGCTGACGTGGGCGGCCCGCCACCACCGCTCGCGGCCGTTGCCGCGGGTCTCGTCATCGACGATGAAGCCGTGCTGGGCGAGCTGACGCAGGTGGTAGGAGGTGGCGCCGCTGTTGAGGCCCAGTCGCTCGGCGAGCGACGTCGCGGTCGCCGGGCCGTCGATGCGCAGCAGCCCGAGCATGCGCAGCCTCACCGGGTGGGCGAGCGCCTTGAGGCCGGCCGGGTCGGGGGAGACGGCGGAGGTGGTGTCCATGGCTCGACCCTAGAACACAAAGCGATCTTTGCAAAGTTTTCTTTGCAGAAGTCTGCGTCCGCCGGCCGGCGAGGGCCGAGCGCTCAGCCGCCCAGCATCCGCGTCAGCTCGGCGCTCATGTGCTCGATCACCTTCGTCAGCGCCGACTGGGGACGGACCAGCACGGTGAAGTCGCGGATCAGGCCGTCCTCGGTGAACTCGATGATGTCGACGCCCTGTACCTCGCGGTCGTCGAGCCTGGTGATGAACTCCAGGACAGCCGAGCTCTCGTTGGTCCACGAACGCTCATAGCGGAAGTGCGGTCCCAGCACCCGCAGGGCCGCCGTCAGATAGGCGACCACCATGTCGCGACCGGGTTGCGGCGCGTGCACCGCAGGTGAGTGGAACACGGCGTCCTCCGTGATGATCGCGGGCAACCCACTCGGGTCCTGCGCTGCCACCACGGCATGCCAACGCTCCAGGCCCTGCTCCACTCCGGTCATGCGGCTCAGACTGGCACACCGGTGGGGTGGGAGGCAGTCAGCAGCCCCGAGCCGACATAGAGGGCGCCACCGATGAGCACCGGCAGCGACGCTGCGACCAGCGATGCCATGAGATGGCCGATGACCAGCAACACCAGGCAGGGCAACAGGGCCAGCGCCACCATCGCCCAGCCGGCCTCCAGCGTGGTTTCCGCGTGTCGGCCCAGGGCTGCGAGCGCCAGTCCCAGCACCATGACCAGCACGGCCCCGATCGGTCCCACCCGGTCCTGGAACGAGGTCCAGCTGTCCCGATCCACGAGCGCCGTCGCGGCGTAGGCCACCGGCAGCGAGACGCTCCACACCAGGGGTGCGCGGGCGGCGCCCGGCCGCCACCAGGCCACGGCGACGAGGACGACCAGCGGGATGAGCCAGCAGGCGATCAGGCCGACCGCGTCCCAACCCCCTGGGTCGTCGAGCGTCTCGCCGATCAGGAAGAAGAACGCGGCCAGCAGCCACACGAACGACAACCACCAACCGACACCGCGGAGAGCCCGAGCGACACGCATCCGAACCACCTTCTTCGCAGCTCTGGAGCGACTCCTCCACCTGTCACGCTAGGCGGGTTTGCCCGCAATGCGATCCCCGGGCGGGTATGCGGTCGATGTCTGGTGCGTCACCACGACAACGGCAAAGTTGCGACGATTCCCTACGGATGCGTAACCGATGTGTGGTGTGCTGTGAGGGTGACTCACGCATCTCGGGCGGTGGGTCGAGTACGTCGATCCGCCCTGTCTGCTGCCCTCCTGGCCGTCATCGTCGTGCTGGGGACGCCGGCCGCGTCCCGGGCCGAGACGTGGCTGGGACCCGACTGGGACGGCGACGTCGTCCACGTCGACGCCACGGATGCCAGTGACGTGTCGTGGGCGAACGACGTGGCCTTCGGCGACCTGACCGGCGCGCGGGTCAGCTATCGGCAGGGCCGGGTGGTCGCCGACGCCCATCTCGCCGAGCTCGACCACAGCCGGGACACCTTCGGCGTCAGCGTCACGCTGCGGCACGCCGACCGGATCCGGTTCCTCTACACCAACGCCGTGGTGTGGGTGCGCGACGGCCACTGGCGCGGCACCGCCCGTCTTTATGGCGATGTGGCCTCGGCCCGCTGCGAGGTCGACCACGTCGTCGACTACCGTCGCGACGTCATCCGCATGAGCATCCCGTCGCGATGCCTCGGCTCACCCCGCTGGGTCCGGGCGATGATGCTCTCGGCCAGCATGGTCGACGGCGCCGAGACCTGGGAGAGCGACTCGTTGCCGGGTCCTGCCGGCGTCTTCGGACCCCGGGTCCACCGAGCCCCTCGCAGCGCCTGAGACCGACTGGGTCCGATCCCTCACAAACGCGGTCAAACGGCCGATCAGGGCGGTGACGGCTTCGGGGCCGAGGGGGTCACGCATGCGCAGAATCTCGACACTCTCCATCCAGGCGCGGCTGGTCGCGCTCCTGGTGCTGACGACGTTCGCTCTCAGCGGCGCTGCCGTGTTCGCGGCCGTCCACGAGGCCAACGGCGTGATGAAACAACGCCAGCAGGCCACCCAGGGCGTGGTCGAGATGGCGCTCGGTCTGGTGGAGCGCTATGGCGCGGCGGTTGAGGACGGTTCCATGACACCGGCCGAGGCGCAGGCAGCCGCGATCGCTGACCTCGGGGCCGCGCGCACCAAGGACGGCCACTCCGTGTTCGTCCTCGACACCGACGGCACCATGGTCCTCGATCCGGCCGACCCGTCGCTCGAGGGTCAGCCGCTGGCGGACCGGACTGATGCCGACGGCCACACGCCGTTCGCCGACATGCTCGAGACGGTCGGCCGCGACGGCTCCGGCTTCGTCACCTACACCTGGCCCAAGCCCGGTGAGAGCGACCCGACGTCGACGTCCGCCTATGTCGCAGGCTATGAGCCCTGGGGTTGGGTCATCGGCTCGGTCAACTACCTCGACGAGGTCCGCGCCGTCGAGTGGGCAGCCTTCCAGGTCATGGGCGGGATCGCCGTCGCCGTCCTGGCTGTCTTCGGGCTGCTCGCGTGGGTGGTCGGCAGGAGCATCAAGCAGCCCCTCGACGCTGCCACCCGCGTACTCGAGAGCGGCGACGTCACCACGCGGCTCGACACGGGCAAGGGCAAGACCGAGCTCGACCATCTCGCCGCGGCCCTCAACACGACTCTGGAACGGTCCACGGCCGTGATTCGTGAGGTCACCGCCGCCGTCGACCAGCTCGACGGCACCGTGGTCAAGCTCGTCGGCAGCAGCGACCAGATCACCGAGACGGCCACGTCGACCCAGCACCTCGCCGCCCAGGTGACCGCCGCCGCCCACGAGGTCGACAACGGCATCGAGATGGTCGCCTCCGGCGCCGAGGAGATGGGTTCCTCCATCACCGAGATCTCCCAGAACGCCGGCAAGGTCGCCGGCATGGCGGCCGAGGCCGTCACGGCCGCCGACCTGACCAACGTGACCGTCGCCGCCCTCGGCGAGTCCTCGCGCGAGATCGGCCATGTCGTCAAGATGATCACCGGCATCGCGGAGCAGACCAACCTGCTCGCCCTCAACGCGACCATCGAGGCAGCCCGCGCGGGTGAGGCCGGCAAGGGGTTCGCCGTCGTGGCCAACGAGGTCAAGGACCTCGCCCACGAGACATCGGAGGCGACCAGCCAGGTCGTCGAACGCGTCGAGTCGATCCAGGCGGCCGTGTCGAAGGCGGCCGAGGAGATCGGCATCATCGGCCAGCTGATCGGTCAGATCAACGACTACCAGGTCACCGTCGCGGGCGCCGTCGAGGAACAGACCGCGACCACCTCGGTGATGGCCCACAGCGCCGCCGCCGTCGCTGGTGCCGCGGCCACCATGGTGGCCCACCTCGACGAGGTCAACGTGGCCACCGAGGAGACGAGCCGTGAGCTCCAGGTGATCCGCGAGGAGGCCCACGAGATCTCCGACACCGCGGCCCGCCTGCGCACGGTAGCGGCGACGTACCGTTCCTGACCCTGACAGCGGAACGCCGGCGTCACCTGGTGTCGGCGCCTCCTAGATTCGCCGACATGGCCTATGGGGACGCCGACCACGGCTCTGTCCAGCACTGCGCCGACGACCTTCGGGCCGCGGCGGCGCAATCTCGACCTTCGGGGAAGCGTGGGCTGTGGCTCAGCTTCCTCGACGCCTATGGCTTGGAGGTGTCGGTCCTGACCTCGGCCGACTGGCTCGGCGTCGACCTCCAGCACGGCGTGCTCGAGCCCGGTGACGTGCCGGGCCTGCTGCGCGTCGCCGAGAAGGCCGACCTGCCGCTGCTGACGCGGGTCTCCTCCCACGACGCCGCGACCATCGGCCGGGTGCTGGACGCCGGGGTCCAGGGCGTCATCGTGCCGGCGGTCGAGTCGGCCGACGAGGCCCGAGCGCTCGCCTCGGCCTGCCTGAGTCCGCCGCGGGGCAAGCGCAGCGCCGGCGTCGCGCGATCTGCGCTCGGCGTCGTCAGCGGCGGCTCCGACCCGCTGCTGCTCCCGATGGTGGAGACCGCCGACGGGCTCGAGCGTGTCGATGAGATCCTCGCCGTCGACGGCATCGACGGCGTATTCGTCGGCCCCTATGACCTGTCGCTGTCGATGGGCTTCCCGGCGCCCTCCTCGCCGCAGACGATCGAGGCGCTGCGCCACGTGATGTCGCAGGCTCGCAGCGCCGGCAAGATCGTCGGCTTCTATGCCGCGCACCCGACCTTGGCCGAACTGGCACCCGAGGCCGACCTCGTCGCCATCGACAGCGACGTGACCGCTCTCCGCTTGGGACTGGCCCAGCTGTTCGGCTAGCCGGGCCCGTGTGGGTGGGCCAGGTCATAGGCCCGCCACACCTTCTGGGGCACCACCATCCGCCATGCGTCGACCACGAGCTCCCGGGCCTCCATGGGATCCAGCGCGGCCAGCCGACTCTCGACCCAGTGGAACCGCATGTCGGCGGCGGACGGGAGGAAGAACTTGTCCGGGTCTCCCGCGACCAGTGCCTCCCGCTCGTGTTTGGCGAACGCGAAGCCCATCTCGGACTCGTCGCGAGAGAAGGCCACATAGACCAACTGCCCAACCCTGAACTTCAGCCGACCGCGGACATAGACGGGATAGGACCGCTCGAGGTCGGACCCGAGCGCCCGCACGTCGTCGACGGTAGCCATGTCTCCAGCCTCCCAGGCCTCGCTGACACCGCCCAACACTCAGCATCGTCGGTGGAAGGTGATCGACCCGTCGGGGTGTCGCTTGTGGAGGTAGCTCGGGTCGTGGATGCGGTGGTGGTGGAACCCGCACAAGGGTTCGGCCTTCTCGAGGTCGGTCCGGCCGCCCTTGGCCCAGGGGTCCCGGTGGTGGAGTTCGGTCCAGGCGTAGGGGCGGTCGCACCCGTCGGCGAGGCAGGTGGTGTGTCGGGTGGCGAGGGCGACGCGTTGGGCTTCGGTGAAGAACCGCTGGGTGCGGCCGAGGTCGAGGGGGAGTGAGGGGCCGTTGAGGATGGCGGGGAGGATCCCGGCTCCGCAGGCGAGGCGGCGGGCTTCGGATGCGGAGATCTCCTCGCCGGTGTCGACCCCGGCGGCGGCGAGGTCGGTGGTGAGTTGGGTGTGGTCGAGGGTGACCACGATGGTGGCGGCGGTCTTGCCGTGGAGCCGGTCGGTGGGGAGGTGGTGGAGGAGTTCGACGAACGCCTCACCGTGCCGGTGGGCCCAGGCCACTGATTCCCCTGACGGGCCGGCCTGCGCGGTGGTCGCGCCCAATCGGCCGCGGCGTGGTGAGGCGAGCTGGGCGAGGATCTTCTTCAGGATCGCCCCGGCGAGGGTTGGGACGGTGAAGTAGCCGGTGACGGTGCCGTCGGCGTTGTCATGCAACGTCAGCCGGGTCCGCGCTCTGGCTCGGGTTTCTTCGTCGCGGAGCACGGCGTCGTGGTGGCGGTCGGCCTCCTCGCGGGAGGCGACCCGTTCCAGGGCCCGGCGGGCTTGTTTGCGTAGGGCGGCGGGGTCGAGGGTCTTGGCCTGTTCGACCAGCCCCGCTTCGACCACGGCCCGCTGCTCAGCGTCCAGGGTGGTGGGGAGTCGTTGGGTGGCGTCGGCGATGACGGCGGCGTGCTCGGCCGACACGGCTCCGTCGCGCAACGCCGCCCCGGTCGCCGGCAAGGCTTCCAGGGCGCCGGCCAGGGCGACCTGCCCCGCCGCCGCAGCGCCGGTCGTACGGGTCTGTTTGGACAGCCACGCCCCGGTCCCGCTCATCCCCGACCCGGCAGCCACCTCGGCACGGTCGGCCGCAGCCACCAGAGACAGCCGCACCGCCTGGAGCCGCGCGACGGCCCGGTCAACCTCACGGACCGCGGTCGCATGGTCGCCCGACAACAGCCCCACCTCAGCCGGAGCCTCGTCGAGCAGCGCATGCACCCGCGCGAGCATCCCGAGGACGCCGGAAGCGTCGGGATGCAGGGCGAGAACAGCAGTCATGCCCCGACCTTAGGAGCGACCGGACCCCGGCCAGGGTGTGAAAGCAACGTCCTGTGGAGAGACGCCTGGGAGCGGGGCCTGTGCACGTCTTCCGGCGCAGGCCCCGCCGGGTCGGCTCAGTCGTCGGCCGGGAACGGCACGCCGGTGTTGGCGTGGCAGCGGTAGCCGAACGGGTTCTTGTGCAGGTACTGCTGGTGGTGGTCCTCGGCGTAGTAGTAGGTCGGCGCGGGAGCGATCTCGGTGGTGATGTCGCCATAGCCCTTGGCCGCGATCACAGCGGCATAGCGAGCGGTGAGCTCGCGCGCGACCTGCTCCTGCTCAGGAGTGGTGAAGAAGATGGCCGAGCGGTATTGGGTGCCGACGTCGTTGCCCTGGCGCATGCCCTGGGTCGGGTCGTGCACCTCGAAGAAGATCTTGACCAGGTCGGCATAGGACGTCACGGCAGGGTCATAGACGACGCGGACCGCCTCGGTGTGGCCGGTGCGGCCGGTGCAGACCTCCTCATAGGAGGGGTTCGGCGTGTAGCCGCCGGCATAGCCGACCGAGGTCGACCAGACGCCGGGCTGCTGCCAATAGATCTCCTCGGCGCCCCAGAAGCAGCCGAGTCCGAAGATCGCGACCGCCAGCCCTACGGGCACGTCGTCGGTCACCAGCGGGGCGTCGAGCACGAGATGACGCTCCGCGAGCGCGAACGGGCGGGTCGGACGGCCGGGCAGCGCCTGGTCGGCGCTCGGCATGGTCGACTTCTCACGGGTGAAGAACACGGGGCCTCCTCGGTCTCGGGGTGGTGCCTGGTTCAACAGTCGGGTCGGCCCGTTCGTTCCCGCCGGGTGCTCGCGTCAGACTTCCGTAACCTCGGGAACGCCGAGCGGATCGTCGTCGGCGAACCCGGGCAGGAACTCCTCGAGGATGGCCCGGAACGGCGCCTCGGTGCCGAGCTGGCTGAGCAGCCCGATCCCGCCGAGCCAGGTCCGGTGGATCAGCACGTAGGACGGCGGCAGGTTGAGCTTGGTCGCGATGGTGTACGACGGCTGGCGCGGATCGTTGAGCCGCTCGAACTGGCTGCGCATCCACTCACGCGTGAACCGGAACCGCTCGACCTTGGTGGGCTCGACGAAGGGTGACAGGTAGTCCAGCACCAGCTGGGGGTCGACCTTGATGTTGTCCTTGATGAACCCCTCGCGGCGCAGCCCCTCGACGAGCTCGTCGTGGTTCTCGGTGGCTGCGATCCGGAGCAACCGACCCATTGCCCGAGGGAGCCCCTGCTCGGGCAACCGTGCGACCGCGCCGAAGTCGAGCACGCCGAGCCGGCCGGGGGAGCCGTCCTCATGCGGCAGGACGCGGAAGTTGCCCGGGTGGGGGTCGGCGTGGAGCATGCCGGTGCGCAGGGGGCCGTCGAAGAGGAAGCGGGCCATCAGCTGGCCGTAGTGGTCGCGCTCCTCCTGGGAACCGTCGGCGATGACGGCGGCCAGCGACGCCGGGCTCTCGAGCCACTCGGTGACCAGGACCGTGGTCCCGGTCGCGACGACGGGCGGGATGACGATGTCGGGGTCGCCGGCGAACGCATCGGCGAAGGCCTGCTGGGCCTCGGCCTCGAGGTGGTAGTCGAGCTCCTCGGACGCGCGGGCCTGGATCTCGGCGATCAGCGGCTTGATGTCCATCCCGGGGAAGACGGGGGCGACGCCGCGGGCCAGCCGCGAGAGCTGGCGCAGATCGCCGAGCAGCGCCTCGCCGGCGCCGGGGTATTGCACCTTGACAGCGACCTCGCGGCCGTCGTGCCAGGTGCCTTGGTGGACCTGGCCGATCGACGCAGCGGCGGTCGGCCCACCGCTCAACCGGACCAGCTGCTCCCGCCAGGCGGGGCCGAGCTCGCGCTCGAGCTCGTCGCGCACGGTCTGGGTCGGCATGGGCGGGGCGGAGTCCTGGAGCGCGGTGAGGTGCTCGCGGTAGGGAGCTGCGATCTCGTCGGGCAGCGCGGCCTCGAGCACCGACAGTGCCTGGCCGAACTTCATGGCGCCGCCCTTGAGCTCTCCGAGGGTGCGGAAGAGCTGCTCGGCGGTGCGCTGCTGCACCTCCGTCAGCACCGCATCGGCGGGTTTTCCGCCGAGCCGCTTGCCGAGCCCGAGCGCCGTACGGCCGGCATAGCCCATCGGCAGCGCGGCCAACCGTGCCGTGCGCGTGATGGCCTTGCGCGGCAGGTCGGACATGGGTCCAGTGTCCCATCCGGGTGGTAGCCGGATCGGGATCGTTCCTCGCTAGGCTGCCAGGCATGGAGACCAGCTGCACGTTCACCGTCGCCGAGTTCGTCGGTGGTGAGTGGAAACCGGAGATCTCGACGGGCCTCGACACCGGGAACGCCCGGATGGTCAAGCTCTATGAGGGCGGGATCAGTGGCCGCTCGGTCACCCAGTTCAGCTTCTGCTTCGACGCTGAGAGCGGCATCGGGAGCTATGTCGCCACCGAGTCCTTCGACGGCACCGTCGACGGTCGGACGGGCACGTTCAACTTCATCCACTCGGCTACGACGCTCGGCCACGGTGAGCGGCTCCACGAGCTGTTCCTGGTCGTGCCCCACAGCGGCACCGGCCAGCTGACCGGCATCCGGGGCACCGGCTCCTTGGTCATCGACGACGACGGCACTCACCGGATCAACCTCGACTACAACTTCGCCTGACGCATGCCGCTGTTCCGACGAGGAAGACGCCAGGAGGAGCCGTCGGAGCCCGACGGCACGCTGCCGCTGACGGCCGCGCAGGCGCAGCGGTTCCGTGCCCTGGTCCGCACCGCGTGGGCCGAGGCCGGCCGTGAGGTCACCATGTACGCCGGACACGTGGTCGACGACGAAGGCACCCAGTTCGGGCTGTGGAACCTGGCGGCGCTGTGCAACGCCGAGGCCGAGCGCGACTGGCCGACCGTCATCCGGCAGCACGTCCGCGCGCTGTCCGTGCCGACGCCGGGGATCGACAACCTCACCGACGACGAGCTGCGTCCGATGGTGCGCTCGCGCCTCGTCGACCGCGGCTCGCTGCCGGACACGGTGTGGCAGCCCAGTGCCCGAGAGTTCGTCGGCGACCTGGTCGAGAGCCTGTGCGTCGACTTCCCCGACCACGTGATGACGCCCAGGGAGTCGGAGTTCACCGATCGCGGTGGCGCCCTCGGTCCGTGGCTCGATGCCGGCCGCCACAACCTCCACGCCGAGCTCGCGGCCACCGCCTTGGAGCATGAGGAGGTCACCCCGCCGGACGGCACCGGATGGTTCGACGTCGTCATGAGCGAGTCGGTCTACACCGCGAGCTTCGCGATCTTCCTCGCCGAGGTGCTGGGCAGGGTGGGTCGTCACGAGCAGGGTCGGGGCGTGCTGGTCGCCGTACCGTTCCGCCACCAGATCGCCTTCCGGGTGGTCGACCACGAGACCGCCGACCTGCCGCTGGCCCTCCAGCACCTGTTCCAGTTCGCCCTGGCCGGCTATGCCGACGCACCCGGCGGCATCACCCCTCACGTGTTCTGGGTGCGCGACGGCTCCTGGCGCCAGGTCACCCGCCTCGACGGGGACCAGGCGACCATCCAGGTCGATGAGGAGCTGGCCCGACTGCTCGGGCTCGCCGACGGCTGAGAGACGCTCGCGACCGCGGCGAGGACGGCATTTTTAACCCGTCCGTGCGGGTTCTCCCGGCACGGCGTGCTTCCGCGTCCGCGGTCCAGATGTCAGGCTGGCACCCATCCGGTGGGCACCCCCGGCCCGCCGCGTGGCCAAGGAGCTGTCCATGTCCAGAAGCACGCTGCGAACTCTCCTCGTCGGTGCCGTGGCGGGGTTCCTGATCGGCGGGGTGACGGCGGTGGTGACACCCGCGGGAGCCGCGCTCGCCACCGACTGGGCCAAGATCTTCAAGCAGGAGATCAAGCCGCGCGCCGACCAGCGCTATGTCACCAAGGCCACGGCGGAGAAGGCCTACGCCCCCCGGATGCGGGTGATCCGCGGCACCTTCATCGTGAGCGACGACGCGGCCCTGCAGGGCGACGTGCTGATGTCGCCCATCAGCTTCGGCTATGCCCTCGACCCGGCGCCCAAGGTCTCGGTGGTGCGCTACGGCGGGACGCTGCCGGTGGGGTGTTCGGGCGACTGGGCCAACCCCAACGCCGCACGCGGCTATCTGTGCATCTTCGAGGGGCGGGCCGACAACGCCACCACCTTGGGGGCGCTGCAGCCCGACGGCAGGAACGCGGGGGCCGGGACCGCGGGCGCGCTCGTCAAGGTGCAGGCGGCCGAGGACGGCGCGGTCATGGTGGTCGGGAGCTGGGCGGTCCGGCCGGCGACGATCTCGGGGGAGTGAGCCCCGCCCGCTAGCCTCGGACCCGTGAGCGAGCAGCAGCATCGGAACAAGTCCGGTTTCGAGACCCGGGCCATCCACGCCGGCTATGAGCCGGACGCCGCCACCGGGGCGGTGATCCCGCCCATCTATGCGACGTCGACGTTCAAGCAGGACGGCGTCGGTGGGCTGCGCGGCGGCTATGAGTACTCGCGATCGGGCAACCCCACGCGCACCGCCCTCGAGGGCAACCTCGCGGCGCTCGAGGAGGGGGAGCGGGCCTTCGCGTTCGCCTCGGGCCTGGCGGCCGAGGACACCTTGGTGCGCGCCGTCTGCCGTCCCGGTGACCACGTCGTGCTGCCCAACGACGCCTATGGCGGCACGTTCCGGCTCTTCGACAAGGTGGAGCAGGCCTGGGGCCTGGTCCACGACCCGGCGCCCGCGGCCGACCTCGACGCCGTACGACGCGCGGTGCGGCCCGGCGAGACCAGACTGCTGTGGGTCGAGACCCCCACCAACCCGCTGCTGTCGATCGGCGACATCGCGGCGCTGGCCGGGATCGCCCACGAGGCCGGGGCGCTGCTGGTGGTCGACAACACCTTCGCCTCGCCCTATCTCCAGCAGCCGCTCACGCTCGGGGCCGACGTCGTCGTCCACTCGACCACCAAATATTGCGGGGGCCACTCCGACGTCGTCGGCGGCGCGCTCGTCGTCCGCGACCTCGACCTGGCCGAGCGGATCGCCTTCCACCAGAACGCCATGGGTGCCGTCGCCGGACCCTTCGACGCCTGGCTCGTGCTGCGTGGGCTCAAGACCCTGGGGGTTCGCATGGACCGCCACTGCGACAACGCCGAGAAGGTCGTGGACTTCCTCTCGGCCCACCCGGCAGTGACCCAGGTCTTCTATCCCGGTCTGCCCGACCACCCCGGCCACGAGATCGCGGCCCGGCAGATGAAGCGGTTCGGCGGGATCGTGTCGTTCCGGGTCGCGGGCGGTGAGCAGCAGGCGCTCGACATCTGCGGCCGCGCCCAGGTGTTCACGCTCGGGGAGTCGCTCGGCGGCGTCGAGAGCCTCATCGAGCACCCCGGCCGGATGACCCACGCCTCTGTCGCCGGCACCGAGCTCGAGGTCCCCGCCGACCTCGTCCGGCTGTCGGTCGGTATCGAGACCATCGACGACCTCCTCGCCGACCTGGACCAGGCCCTTGGCTCCGCCGGTTGACCCGGGCCCGGCCGCTCCGCCCGTTGACACGGGCTCGGCCGCTCCGCCGGTTGAGGAGGTGGGTAGTGCTCCGCCGGTTGAGGAGGGCACGGCGGCTCCGCCGGTTGAGGAGGTCGCGCAGCGACCGTCTCGAAACCAAGGAGCCCCCGCCGCGGTCGTCTGTGTCGACTTCGGCTCGACGTTCACCAAGGCCTCGCTGGTCGACCTGGCCAGCGCCCGGATCGTCGCGGCCGCCTCCCACCCCACGACGATCGAGACCGACGTGCTCGACGGGTTCGACGCCTGCCTCGCCGAGCTCGTGGCCCACGACCCGCGGGCGCGGGACGCCGAGGTGCTGGCCTGCTCAAGTGCCGGAGGCGGGCTCCGGATCGCGGTGATCGGCAACGAGGAGCTGGTCACCGCCGAGGCCGGGCGGCGGGTCGCGCTCTCGAGCGGCGGCCGGGTGGTCGGGGTCCTCGCCGCCAGCCGCCACGACCCGATCGCCGACCTCGCCGATCTCGCCCCCGATGTGGTGCTGCTGACCGGCGGCACCGACGGCGGCAACAGCGAGATGCTCCTGGCGTGCGCCCACGACCTGGTCACCGGGCCCTGGCGTGGTCCTGTCGTCGTGGCCGGCAACGTCGACGCCCACGACGAGGTCGGGGCACTCCTCCACCAGGCCGGCTTCCCGATCGTGGTGACCGACAACGTCGTCCCCCGCATCGGGGTCCTCCATCCCGACGGCGCCCGTTCGGCGATCCGCGAGATGTTCCTGTCCCACGTCATCGGCGGCAAGCACCTGAGCAAGCGGGCCGACTTCACCGCGATGGTCCGCGGTGCCACGCCCGACGTGGTGCTCACCGGTGTGGAGCTCCTCGCCCGTGGCCTCGACCTCGATCACCCGGGTGCGGGTGACGTCGTGGTGGTCGACGTGGGCGGTGCGACGACCGACGTCCACTCCGTCGTCGAGCTCGATGCCGAGGACCTCGACGACCCCGACGGTCTCGGACGCGAGGTCGTCGCGACGACGCCCGTGACACGCACCGTCGAGGGAGACCTCGGCATGCGCTGGTCCGCGGTCGACACGGTCGAGGCCGCGGGCCTCGACGACCTCGCCGAGGCCGCCGTACGCCGGCACGCCGATCCGGGTTTCCTCCCGGACTCCGATCGCGAGGCCGACATCGACGAGGCGATCGCGCACGCCGCGGTGGGGCTGGCGCTGCGCCGTCACGCGGGCCGCCGCCGCGTCGTGGTCAGCCCCGAGGGTCGTGTCGTCGAGCGCACCGGCAAGGACCTGCGTCAGGTGCACCTGCTCGTCGGCTCCGGCGGGGTGCTGCGCAACGGGCGCCCCGGCGTGGAGGGCCGGGTCTTCGACGGCAGCATCGGCGAGGTCGATGGTGGCTGGCAGCTGCCGCGGGTTCCCCGCGTCGTGGTCGACCGGGCCTATGTCCTGGCCGCGGCCGGGCTGCTGGCCGACGTCCATCCCGAGGTCGCCCACCGGCTCGCCACGACCCTCCTTGCGGGGCCTGGTCGGTAACGTTGCGCCGGTGAGCGACGAGCCGGACACCAACCGTGAGGACGACGCGGCCGCGGCTGCGCGTCAGCAGGAGGAGGGCGCTCGCCGGCTGGCCGGCCAGCTGGCCCGCCAGTGGGCCCAGCTGCGGGCCGAACGCCGCCAGGACCGGGTCGAGCCGATCGCGACCGGACCGTCCAACTTCAGTCGCGCCCAGGTGCCGTGGGGTCTCGACCTCGCGGCCGCCTGGTCGTGGCGGTTCCTGGTCATCAGCGCCGCTGGGCTGGCCATCGCCTGGACCCTGGGCCACTTCGCCGTCATCACGATGCCGCTGGTGATCTCGCTGTTGATCGCGGCGCTCGCCGCCCCGCTGGTGCGCTGGATGCACGGCCTCGGGATCCCGCGGTCGGTCTCGTCGATCCTGGTGGTGATCGGCGGCATCCTGCTGGTCGCGTCGCTGCTGACGTTCGCCGGCCAACAGGTCGCCAACGGTGCCGCCGACCTGGCCAACCAGGTGGTCAAGGGTCTCGACGAGATCAAGCTGTGGCTGAAGGACGGGCCGCTCCACGCCAGCGACAGCCAGATCAACAGCTATATCGATGAGGCCCAGCTGCGCCTCAAGGAGTACGCCGACGGCGGGCAGCTGTTGGCCCGGGCCTCCGAGTTCGGCACGGCTCTCACCCACGTCCTCGCCGGCTTCTTCATCGTGCTCTTCTCCACCTACTTCTTCCTCGCCGACGGCGACCGCATCTGGGCCTGGGCCGTACGGCTCGCCCCTCGCGCCGCACGCGAGCGGGTCGACTCCTCCGGCCGCGTCGCCTGGGTGTCGCTGACCCAGTTCGTGCGGGCTACCGTCATCGTCGCGCTGACCGACGCCGCAGGCGTGATGCTGGTGGCGTCGTTGCTGCGCGTGCCGTTCGTCCTCGCGATCGGTGTGCTCGTCTTCCTGGGTGCCTTCGTGCCGATGGTCGGCGCCACGGTCGCGGGGACCGTCGCCGTCCTCGTCGCCCTCGTCGACCAGGGGCCCTACGCCGCGATCTTCATGCTGCTCGGCGTCATCGCCGTCCAGCAGTTCGAGGGCCACGTGCTGCAGCCGTTCCTCATGGGGCGGTTCGTGTCCATCCACCCGCTCGGCATCATCGTCGCCATCGGTGCCGGCGTGCTGATCGCCGGCGTCGCCGGGGCCCTGGTCGCCGTCCCGTTCGCGGCCGCGCTCAACGCGGTGGTCCAGCATCTGGCGGGAGAGGCCGGCCGCGAGGAAGAATCCGACGGGGCCGTGGGCGACGACGTGTCGGAGCCGCCGCCCGACCTGGTGGCCGACTTCGATCCGGAGGACCCGCGTTGACCGACATTCCCGAGGCGGGCATCCCCCAGGTCGGCTTGGCCGACATCCAGCTCGCCGCCGAGGTGCTCGACGGCGTCGTCACGCGGACCCCGACGCGGAACGCGCGCTGGCTGGGCGACCTGCTCGGCGGTCCGGTGCGCCTCAAGCTGGAGAACCTCCAGCGCACGGGCTCGTTCAAGCCGCGCGGCGCCTATCTGCGGCTCAGCCGGCTCGACGATGCCGATCGCGCCCGCGGCGTGGTCGCAGCCTCCGCCGGCAACCACGCCCAAGGCGTGGCGATGTCGGCCGAGCGGCTCGGCATCAAGGCCACGATCTTCATGCCCGACGGCGCACCGATCCCCAAGGTCAACGCGACCCGGGGCTATGGCGCCGAGGTGATCTTCCACGGCCAGTACCTCGACCAGGCGATCGTCCGGGCCAAGGAGTTCGCCGACGAGACCGGCGCGATCTTCATCTCGCCGTTCGACCACGTCGACATCGTCGCCGGTCAGGGCACCTGCGGGCTGGAGATCCTCGAGCAGGCGCCCGAGCTGCGCACCCTCGTCGTCCCGACCGGCGGCGGAGGCCTGCTCGCCGGGATCGCGATCGCCGTCAAGGCGCTGCGCCCCGACGTCCGCGTCGTCGGTGTCCAGGCCGAGGCCGCGGCAGCGTTCCCGCTGTCGCTGGCCGCCGGCCACCCGGTCCAGCTCGAGTCGATGCGCACCATGGCCGACGGGATCGCCGTTGGCCGGCCGGGCGACATCACCTTCGACGCCGTACGCCGTCACGTCGACGACGTCATCACAGTCTCCGAGGACGCGCTGGCCCGCGCCCTGGTCGGGCTGCTCGAGCGCAGCAAGCAGGTCGCCGAGCCGGCCGGGGCCGCGGCGGTCGCCGCGCTCGCGAGCGACCCCGGTGCCTTCGAGACCCCGGTCGTCGCCGTCGTCTCCGGCGGCAACATCGACCCGCTGCTGCTCGGCAAGGTGGTCCGCCACGGTCTCGCGGCGTCCGGGCGGTTCCTCTACCTCGGGGTCGTCATCTCCGACCTCCCGGGCGGACTGGCCGGTCTGCTGACCGAGGTGGCCGCCGCTGGGGCCAGCGTGATCGACCTCGTCCACGAGCGGATCTCACCGGACCTGTCGCTCCACGAGGTCGAGGTGGGCCTCCAGCTCGAGACGCGCGGCACCGACCACGCCGAGGCGCTCAAGGAGCGCCTCGTCGCGTGTGGTTATCGACTGGTGGGCTGAGCCGGGGCTGAGCGCCTCAGCCGGTGAACGGCACGGCGTCGACGATCTCGACCTGGAGCGTCTTGCCGTTGGGGGCGACATAGCTGACCGTGTCGCCGCGGCGCGCGCCCATGATGGCGCTGCCGAGCGGGGACTGGGGGGAGAAGACAGCGATGGTGCCGTCCTCCATCTCGCGGTGGCCGAGCAGGAAGGTCTCGGTCTCGTCGTCGCCCACGAAGCGATAGGTGACCTTCATCCCCTGCTCGACGACGCCGTCGTCCTTGGGGGTCTCGCCCACCTCGGCACGCCGCAGCATCTCCTCGAGCTGACGGATCCGGGCCTCGATCTTGCCCTGCTCGTCCTTGGCGGCGTGGTAGCCGCCGTTCTCCTTGAGGTCGCCCTCGTCGCGGGCAGCGCTGATACGCGCCACGATCTCCTGACGGACCGGTCCGCGCAGGTTGTCCAGCTCCGCCTTCAGCTTGTCGTAGGCGTCCTGGGTCAGCCAGATGGTGTCCTGATCGCTCGACTGGGTCATGGGGATGCTCTCCTGCTGTGGGACATGGACGGGCTAGGTCTGCGGGTCGTGGTCGGTCCCGGACGGCGTACGTCGGGGGCGGCGGTGCGCGTGTCGTGACTCGGCTGCTTGCTCAGCCCGTGGGACCGGTGACAGACCACTCTAGCAACGTGTACCCAGTGTGTCCTTTGCCAACGCTCGACCTGGGGATCGGCGAGGGGGGCCGCCGACCGCAGCGTCGCTGCTAGCGCGCCTGCTTCTGGTCGGGGGTGGTGCAGCCGACCAGCTCGACCGCCGTCGCCTCGCGTTCGGTGCGGATCGACACCTCGTTGGTGCCGTCGGTGGGCACCCACGACAGGTCGCCGACGGGGGTGTGGTCCTCGGCGAGCGCCCGCACCAGGCAGTGCGCGTCCACCCCCTCGTCGAGCCGGACGTGGACCTTGGCGGTCACCGTGTGGTCGTCGACGACCTCGAACCCGGTCAGCTCGGAGTCCACCTGGGGGGTCGAGTGCACCCAGGCGGCCCAGGCGACCCACGCCAGGAAGGCGACGACGAGCGGCACCACGAACAGGAGGGGTCGCCACCGCCTGGACGCCTCTCGGCCATAGCGGGCATCCAGCATGTCGTCGGGTGCGCTCACCGCTCCATGCTCGCATCTACCATGGAGCGCGTGCCTGACGACCCCAACGACAGCCACGCCCTAGGCGAGGGCCCCCGTGCCGGCCTGCGGCTGATGCACGTCCACGCCCACCCCGACGACGAGTCGAGCAAGGGTGCCGCGACGACGGCTCGCTATGTCGCCGAGGGCGTCGACGTCCACATCGTCACCTGCACCGGGGGTGAGCGCGGGTCGATCCTCAATCCCAAGATGGACCGGCCGGACATCCTCGAGAACATCTCCGAGGTGCGTCGCCAGGAGATGGAGCGTGCCCGCGACATCCTCGGCGTCACCCAGGACTGGCTCGGCTTCGTCGACTCGGGCTGGCCCGAGGGCGACCCCAAGCCGCCGCTGCCCGAGGGCTGTTTCGCGGCCACGCCCCTCGAGGACGCGGCGGCCCCGCTGGTCGCGGTGATCCGCAAGTGCAGGCCCCACGTCGTGACGACGTACGACGAGCGCGGCGGCTATCCGCACCCCGACCACATCATGTGCCACCAGGTGAGCGTCGAGGCGTTCCACGCGGCCGGTGACCCGACCCGCTACCCGGAGGCGGGGGAGCCCTGGCAGCCGCTCAAGCTCTACTACCACCACACGTTCAACCGGCCGCGCACTCAGGCGCTGCACGACGCCATGGTCGCCCATGGGCTGACCTCGCCCTATGAGAAGCGGCTGGCGGAGTGGGAGCCGGACCCGGAGTGGGATGCGCGCATCACGACGAGGGTCGCGTGCGCGGACTACTTCGGGGTGCGCGACCAGGCGCTGATGGCCCATGCCACCCAGATCGACCCCGACGGGCCGTGGTTCGCGATCCCGCGCGAGCTGCAGGAGGAGATCTGGCCCCACGAGGACTACGAGCTCGTGGTCAGCCACGTCGAGAGTGCGCTGCCCGAGGACGACCTGTTCGCCGGGATCGACCTCACCGTCCATCCCTGAGGCCGGGCCTGCCAGACTGACGCCATGCTGACTGGTGTGATCGACCTCGTGTCCCGAGCCGGGCTGATCCTCGCGGACGACCCCGTTCCCGAGGACAACGACGTCGTCGCCGGCCCGTGGGGCGCGATCGTGTTCGTGGTGCTGATCCTGGCGACCGTGTTCTTGATGTTCAGCTTCGTCAAGCAGCTGCGCAAGGCGCAGGCCGCCAAGGACGCCGGCGTCTATGGCGACGAGCCGGTCGACGAGGACGCGCTGGCCGACGACCAGCGCCCCGAGGACGACCGCGGCTGAGACTCAGCGGGCGAGGAGCCTCACCAGGCAGTCCCAGGCCACGCGCTCGGCCTCGCCTGCGTGCTGGTGGGACCCGTCCCCGTCCGGGGCGGCGACCACGCGCGAGACCCGCTCCGCGATGACGGTCTCGAAGTCGCGGTCGGCCAGGTCGGCCACCACGTCCTCGGCGGTGTAGAGCACGCTCGGGTCCTGCGGGCCACCGGACCCCTCGGTGAGGTTGGTCGTGTCGTGGGCCACCAGCAGGAACGTGCCGCCCGGCGCCAGCGCGTCGAAGGCGTTGCGTACGGCGGCCGCCCGCTGCTCCGCCGGCAGCTGCAGATAGGCGAGCACCGCCAGGTCGAAGGACGGCTCGGCCCGCCACGTCGTCGCATCGGCCTGCTGCCAGGTCAGCGCGGTGTCACCGGCGAGCTGGCGGCCCTTGTCGAGCCCGACGCCCGACCAGTCGACCGCGGTGACGTCCCAGCCCTGGCGGGCCAGCCAGATCGCGTTGCGGCCCTCGCCGGCCGCGAGGTCGACGGCCCGGCCGGGGGTGAGGTCCGCACACTCACGGGCCACGAAGACGTTGGGCTCCGCCGACCAGATCAGCTCGCGGGCGGCGTAGCGCTCGTCCCAGTCACTCGCATCCATGGTCCCAGCCTAAGGACGGCGGCTGTGGCCGCGCTGAGAGGGCGACGCAGCGGCCGCTAGGCTCCCGCCTGTGGTCGAGGGTGGGCTGGATCGGGCCAGCGTGCTGGGCAAGGCGATGGCGGTGCTCCACGCTTTCACCGCCGACGACACCGGCTTGAGCCTGGCCGACCTGCAGCGCCGCACCGGGCTGCCGAAGGGCACGCTGCACCGCATCGCGGGTGACCTGGTCACCGCGCGGCTGCTCGAACGTCGCGACGGCGACTACCACCTCGGGCGGCTGCTGTTCGAGCTCGGGATGCTCGCCTCCTTGGAGCGGACGCTGCTCGAGGTGGCCACGCCCTTCCTCGAGGACCTCTATGAGCGCACCCACGAGACCGTCCACCTCGGTGTCCGCGAGGGGCGTGAGGTCGTCTATCTGGCCAAGGTGACCGGGCACCGCCAGGTCCAGGCCCCGTCGCGGATCGGTGGCCGTCAGCCGCTCCACTCCACCGCCATCGGCAAGGCGTTGCTGGCCTTCGCGGGCGAGGACGTCCGGGTCGACGTGCTCACCGCGCCGCTGGAGCGTCGTACGTCGCGCACGATCACCGCGCCCGGCCGGCTGCGCCAGCAGCTGGAGTCGATCGTGGAGGCGGGGGTGTCCTTCGAGTTCGAGGAGTCCGTGGCGGGCGTCGTCTGCGTGGCCGCGCCGATCCTCGACGCCGCGGACCAGCCGATCGCCGCCATCAGCCTGACCGGGCCGATCACGCGCTTCCACCCGCAGAGCCATGCGGCCTCGGTCCGCGCCGCCGCGGCCGGCATCGCCGCCACCCTGGCCCGTCGCGAGGAGCTCCGCGCCCACTGACCCGGCAGGGTTCCGGTGAGTGGAACGTGCTGCTATCCGGGGGGCGCGGGTGCCCACCATCGTGGTGGTCGTCACATCGAACCCCACGAGGAGCCCTGCATGAGCACTCCTGACCTGAGCAGCGACGCCAGCGTCGTCGCAGCCGCGGATCGCCTGCTGAAGGCGATCGAGAGCGGCGTCCCGTGTGAGCCGGTCCGCGACCTGATCGGCGAGGCCGACATCGTCAAGGCCTACGCCGTCCAGACCCGCGTCAACGCCGCACGCCTCGCCGAGGGTGCGGTGGTGGTCGGCCGCAAGATCGGCCTCACCTCCAAGGCGGTCCAGGAGCAGCTCGGCGTCGACCAGCCCGACCTCGGCATGCTCTTCGACGACATGGGCTATGCCGAGTCGGCGACCATCCCGATGTCGCGGCTGATCCAGCCGAAGGCCGAGGCCGAGGTTGCGTTCGTCCTCAAGGAGGACCTCGTCGACGGACCGCTGGACGCGGCGCAGTGCCGTCAGGCCGTCGACTATGCCGTCGCCGCGCTCGAGATCGTCGACAGCAGGATCGCCGACTGGAACATCAAGTTCGGCGACACCGTGGCCGACAACGGCTCGAGTGCGCTGTATGTCCTGGGCGCCGACCATCGGACCCTCGACCAGGTCGAGCCGATCGAGGTCGAGATGACCATGTCGGTCAACGGGGAGAAGGTCTCGAGCGGCAACGGTGCCGCCTGCCTCGGCGACCCGCTCAACGCGCTGTCCTGGCTCGCCCTCAAGGCCCGTGAGTTCGGCGAGCCGCTGCGAGCCGGCCAGGTCATCCTCTCCGGGGCGCTGGGCCCCATGGCGGTGGTGCCCCACGGCGCCGTGGTCACCGCCGAGATCACCGGCCTGGGCACGGTCACCGCCCGATTCTCCGACACCACGTCATCCCAGGAAGGGGAGTGAGCTCATGAGTGAGCAGCAGAAGACCAAGGTCGCCGTCATCGGGTCGGGCAACATCGGCACCGACCTGATGATCAAGATCCTCCGGATCTCCAAGACCCTCGAGATCGCCGCGATGGTCGGCATCGACCCCAACTCCGACGGGCTCGCGCGCGCCGGCCGCTTCAAGGTCTGGACGACCCACGAGGGTGTCGACGGCCTCATCGCCAAGGACGACTTCGACGAGATCAAGATCGTCCTCGACGCCACCTCGGCCGGGGCCCACCGCGCCAACGCCGCCAAGCTGGCGCCGTACGGCAAGAAGCTCGTCGACCTCACGCCGGCCGCCATCGGCCCCTACGTCGTCCCCGCCATCAACCTCGAGACCCATGAGATGGCCGACAACGTCAACATGGTGACCTGCGGCGGCCAGGCGACGATCCCGATCGTCTATGCCGTCTCCCGCGTCACCGACGTGCCCTATGCCGAGATCGTCGCGTCCGTCGCGTCGAAGTCCGCCGGCCCCGGCACGCGCGCCAACATCGACGAGTTCACCGAGACCACCGCCGCCGGGGTCGAGGCCGTCGGCGGCGCCTGGAAGGGCCGCGCGATCATCATCCTCAACCCCGCCGAGCCGCCGCTGATCATGCGCGACACGGTGTTCTGCCTCATCGACGACCCCGACGAGGTCAAGCAGGAGTCGATCCGCAACTCGATCCTCGAGATGGTCGGCGACGTCGCCAAGTATGTCCCCGGCTACCGGCTCAAGCAGGAGATCCAGTTCACCCGGATCCCCGAGGGCGAGCCCGTCCACACCCTGCTCGGCAAGGGTGTCGGCGAGGTGAAGGTGACCCACAAGGTGTCGGTGTTCCTCGAGGTCGAGGGCGCCGCGCACTACCTCCCGGCGTACGCCGGCAACCTCGACATCATGACCTCCGCCGCCCTCCGGACGGCCGAGCACATCGCGGCCAACCTGACCGAGAACGAGCCCGAAGGAGCCCTCTCGTGACCGAGCTCTACATCCAGGACGTCACCCTGCGCGACGGCATGCACGCGATCCGCCACCGGATCGCCCCCGAGCAGGTCGCCGCGATCGTCAAGGCCCTCGACGAGGCCGGCGTCGACGCCATCGAGGTGACCCACGGCGACGGCATCGCCGGCGGCACCCCAACTACGGCCCCGGTTCCAACACCGACTGGGAGTGGATCGAGGCCGCCGCCGCGGTGATCGAGAACGCCAAGCTGACCTCGCTGCTGGTGCCCGGCATCGGCACCATCGAGGGGCTCAAGGAGGCCTACTCGCGCGGCGTACGTTCCGTGCGCGTGGCGACCCACCGCACCGAGGCCGACGTCGCCGCCCAGCACATCGCCTATGCCCGCGAGATCGGCATGGACGTGTCGGGCTTCCTGGATGATGTCCCACATGAGCGACCCCGCGTCGCTCGCGCAGCAGGCCAAGCTGATGGAGTCCTATGGCGCCCACTGCGTCTATGTCACCGACTCCGGCGGCCGGCTCACCATGGACGGCGTCCGCGACCGCGTGGTGCGGCCTATCGCGACGTGCTCGACGAGGGCACCCAGATCGGCATCCACGCCCACGAGAACCTCTCGCTGTCGGTCGCCAACTCGGTGGTCGCCGTCGAGGAGGGCGTCTATCGGGTGGACGCCTCGCTGGCCGGCCAGGGTGCCGGTGCCGGCAATACCCCGATCGAGGCGTTCATCGCCGTCGCCGACCTGCTCGGCTGGAACCACCGCTCCGACGTCTTCAAGCTGCAGGACGCCGCCGACGACCTGGTCCGCCCGCTCCAGGACCGCCCGGTCCGGGTCGACCGCGAGACGCTGACCCTCGGCTATGCCGGTGTCTACTCGTCGTTCCTCCGTCACGCCGAGCGGGCCGCCGAGCTCTATGACATCGACGCTCGGACCCTGCTCCTCGAGGTCGGCCGGCGCCGCATGGTCGGCGGCCAGGAGGACATGATCATCGACGTCGCCCTCGACCTCATCGCCGAGCGCGACGGCAAGGCGTCCTGATTGGGTGGTGACAGTTTCACCGGCTCGCCGGTGAAACTGTCACTTCTCGACCGAAACTTCGCACGAGAAGTGCCAAGTTCACCGGCTCGCCGGTGAAACCGACAACCCTGCAAACCCCTTGCCGGGGGTACGGCGGAGTCGGGATCCTCGTGGGGTGCTGACAAGGGTGCGGTGGCCGGCGGTGCTGCGGGACGAGCCGCAGTACCGGCTGTTGTTCGGGAGCCAGGTGCTCTCGATCCTCGGCGACCGGGTCACGATGGTGGCGCTGCCGTTCGCCGTCCTCGCAAGCGGGGGCGACGTCGGCGGGGTCGCGCTCGTGTCGGCGGCCCAGTTCCTGCCGTTCGTGCTGCTCGCTCTTCCGGCCGGGGTGTGGGCCGACCGCTGGGATCGCAAGTGGATCCTGGTCGCCTCCGACCTGGTCCGCTTGGTCTGCCAGCTGATCGCCGCGACCCTGCTGCTCACGGGGCGGGCCGAGGTGGTGCACCTGGCGGTCGTCGCGGCAGCGTACGGCGCGGCCGACGCGTTCTTCGCCCCGGCGTTCAGCGGCCTGTTGCCGACGACGGTCAGCGCCGCCAACATCCAGCCCGCCAATGCCCTCCGCGGGCTGTCGTTCTCCGTCGGCTCGATCCTCGGCCCGGTCCTCGCGGGCGTCCTCATCGCGGTCGCCGGCGGACCGGGCGGTGCGCTGCTCTTCGACGCGGTGACCTTCGTGGTCTCGATCGCGCTGCTGCTGCCGCTCCGGCCCGGCCAGGCCGTGGCCCTCGGCGAGGAGGACCCGGCGGCGTCCACCGACCACTTCCTCACGTCGCTGCGCGAGGGTTGGCGGGAGGTGCGTGGCCGCAGCTGGGTGCTGGCCTTCCTCGGGGGGCTCGCGTCCTATCACGTGATCGTGCTGCCCGCGATCTTCGTGATCGGCCCGGTGCTGATGGCCGAGGAGCTCGATGGCGCCCGCTCGTGGGCGATCGTCTCGGTCGGCTTCGGCATCGGGTCGATCCTGGGCGACCTGATCTTCCTGCGCTGGCGGCCGGCGTACGCCCTGCGCGTCGGCTCGCTGATGCTCGTCGGTGCGTCCTGCCAGGCGGCGTTCATCGGCAGCGGCCTGGGCGCCTGGGGCATCGGCGCTCTCGAGCTCGTTGCCGGCGTCTGCGTGACCGGTGCTTTCACCCTGTGGGAGACCTCGCTCGGCGAGCACATCCCCGAGCGGTCGTTGTCGCGGGTGTCGAGCTATGACTACCTCGTCAGCGCCGGGCTCATCCCGCTGGGCAACCTGGTCGCCGGCCTGGTCAGCGCATCGTTCGGCCTGCGCCCGACGCTGATCGCCATGAGTGTCCTCGGCATCGTCGCCGCGCTCGTGGTCAGCGTGGTTCCCGGCGTACGACGTCTGCCGAGGCCGACGGTCGACCCGCCGTCCGCGGTGGCGCCGGGGGTGCCCGCGTAGGTTGGGGCCGTGGCCAACCGACTCGCCCAGGCGACCTCGCCCTACCTCCTCCAGCACGCCGACAACCCCGTCGACTGGTGGGAGTGGGAGCCGGCGGCGTTCGAGGAGGCGCGCCGCCGCAACGTGCCGGTGCTGCTGAGCGTGGGCTATGCCGCGTGCCACTGGTGCCACGTGATGGCACACGAGTCGTTCGAGGATCCCGACGTGGCCGCCTATCTCAACGAGCGCTTCGTCTCGATCAAGGTCGATCGCGAGGAGCGGCCCGACATCGACGCCGTCTATATGCAGGCGACCCAGGCGATGACCGGGCAGGGCGGCTGGCCGATGACCTGCGTGCTCGACCACGATGGCAACCCGTTCTTCGCCGGCACCTACTTCCCGGACCAGCCGCGACACGGGCAGCCGTCGTTCCGTCAGCTCATGGGCGCGATCTCGGAGGCCTGGCACGAGAACCTCGACCAGATCCAGCAGGTCGGTGCCCAGATCCGGGCGCAGCTCCAGCCGCTCCAGGCGGCGGTGCCGGGGCAGCGCCCCCTCGACGACGCCGCGCTCAGCGAGATCACCGGCCGGCTGGAGCGCCAGTACGACGCGGCGCGCGGCGGCTTCGGTGGTGCCCCCAAGTTCCCGCCGAGCATGGTGCTGGAGTTCCTCCGGCTTCGGGGCGACGCCGGCCGGGTGATGCTCGACGGCA
>JAXLSN010000008.1:0-1538 GCA_046330595.1 Nocardioidaceae bacterium | reverse complement strand
CGCCACCGCGGTCATGGAGCCGTAGCGCTTCACGAGGCCCGCCGTGCGGATGGCGGGCGTCATGAGGCGGTCCCCGTGAGGCGGGCGTCGAACACGAACGTGTCCACCGTCGCGCGCTCCCGGTTCACCAGGCGCACCGAGAATGCCCCCGACGGATCCACGAAACGCTCCGGGTCGGGCACGCGGTACGTGCTGCCCCGTCGCAGCGGCTCGAGCTCGAGCCACCGGCCGGTCGCGAGCTCCAGCAGCTGGACACGCGGCACGCCGCTCGCGACGTCGGTTCCCGGCGATGGTTGTGGTCCCGTCCGCACCGGGTCCGCCTGATCGGGCTGCTCGTCCTCGGTGAGGAATGACGCCGTGCTCGCCTGGCCGGTCATCGGTCGATGCCCGGCATCCAGCCGCAGCGCCAGCTCCGACACCGCCAGGCTGCCGTCGAGCCCGGCCGGCCGATAGCGCGCCGTCATCGTCCCCTGGCCAAGGTTGATCGTGCCGACCTCGTCGATCCAGCCCTCCGCCGCGTCCATCTGGGCGCCGGAGGACAGGAGGGTGCTGTCGCTGAAGGTCACCTCGCCCTGCGCCCCGACCCGGACCGGCGTCACATAGAGCGTCTCGCCGGTCGTCCGTGATGACTCGCCGACGGTCGCGCCGAGGATCCCGCCCGAGGTCCAGGCCAGCACCACGGGACCCTTCGTGCCCAACGGGTCGGTCACCATGTCGGCGTTCCAGCCCCACCCGCCCGAGATCGCGCGGATGATCGCGAGCCGCGTCAGCAGCGCCCGCTTGCCGTCGTCGGTGTCGGCGGTCGCGCCCTTGAACATCCGGGTCGCGAGGGAGATCCCTCGGGCCGCGGTGCTGGTGGGCATGTCGACCGGGACCGTCGCCCCGGGCGCCAGGTCGCCGAGCCGCGCCATCGCGCCGCCGTACACCAGGCTCACCTGCTCGAGCGGCCGGTCCGAGGCGTTGGTGACCGTGCCCTGGAGGCGGTCGCCCGCGATGGTCAGGTCGGTGTCGATGCGGGGCGTCTCCACGACGGTCTGCACCCGGAAGCCGCGCACGGTGCCGACGCCGACCTCCAGGCCGCGCAGCCCGCCGTGCTCCCCGAGCAGGATGTCCTCACGGGCCCGGTCGCCACCGTTGTCGAGCTCCGACAGGAGCGCGCCGCCCGGCACCTCCACGTCGTACGTGGCGCGACGCGGCGAGATGATGCCGACCGCCACGTCGGCAAGGCCGCGGTCGCCGCCCGAAGCGCTCCGCACCACGCCGAGCTCGCGGATCAGGACGTCGGAACCCTTGAGGGTGACGCCCAGCGCGTAGGCCGAGATCGTGAACACCAGCGCGAGCAGCGGGATCGTGATCCACGCCCATTCCCGCTTGTCCAGGCGCTTGAGCACGAGATAGCCGATCGGTCCGAGCAGCAGCAGGTAGGCCACGAACAGCAGGAACAGCTGGTCGATGTGCGGCCCGTCGGCGCTCGGCAGGACGCTCAGCGCCTGCTGGAGGAAGCTGCCGTCGTCGGCGCCCAGCTGCTGCATGCGGGC
>JAXLSN010000007.1:0-2692 GCA_046330595.1 Nocardioidaceae bacterium | reverse complement strand
GGGGTGGACCTCGAGATCGGGGAGCGCCAGATCTTCGGCCTGGTGGGCCCCAACGGGGCCGGCAAGACGACGACGCTGCGGATGCTCGCCACGTCGCTGGTGCCCACCGCGGGGGAGGCGGAGGTCTGCGGCATCGACGTGATCCGCCACCCCGATGCCGTGAGACGGGTCATCGGCTACATGCCCGACACGTTCGGGGTGTACGACGACATCCGGGTCTGGGAGTACCTCGACTTCTACGCCGGCTGCCACGGCCTGGGCGGTGCCGCCCGGAAGCGCGTGGTGGCCGACCTGCTGGAGCTCGTCGACCTCGCCGCCAAGCGCGACGCCTACGTCCAGTCGCTCAGTCGGGGCATGCAGCAGCGCCTGTGCCTCGCCCACGCCCTGGTCCACGAGCCCGCGGTGCTGCTGCTCGACGAGCCGGCCTCGGGTCTCGACCCGCGGGCACGTGCCGAGCTGCGGGAGCTGCTCCGGGAGCTGCGCGCCATGGGCCGCACGATCGTCATCAGCTCCCACATCCTCCCCGAGCTCGAGGAGCTGTGCGACGGGGTGGCCATCATCGACCGGGGCCGGGTGCTCGCCGCGGGGTCCATGGACGCCATCCGGGCGAGGTCCCGCGCCGGGTCCGCATCCGTGCTCCGGCTCCTGGGCGATCAGCACGAGCTGGACGCCGCGGTCCGCTTCCTCGCGCTCCAGCCGGAGGTCGCCGGGGTCACGCCGCTCGAGGCCAACCGGGTGGAGATCGCGCTCGCGGGCGACGACGAGGCGACCGCCGCGCTGCTCGCCCGGACGACCGCCGCGGGCCACCGGGTGGTCAGCTTCGTGCCCGTGGCGAGCGACCTCGAGGAGCTGTTCCTGCGCATCACCGGGGAACCCGACCCCGGGCCTGCCGTGGAGGCCGTGGCATGACCTCGATCACCGCTCCCTCCCCCGCGGTCCGCCGCTCCCCCGGCCGCCTGCGCACCTTCTGGACCACCCTTCGGGCCGTGGTCACCCGCGAGCTGCGCTGGCGCATGCGGGGGCGTCGGGCGTTCGTGGTCGCGACGGTGTTCGTGCTGCTGCTGGGTCTGCTCGTGTTCGGCATCCAGCAGCTGGCGTCGGCCACCTTCGGCGTGTCGTCGCAGTGGATCCTCAGCGACCCGATGGACGGCACCCAGATCCTCGCGCCCGAGGTGACCTCCGGGCTGACGGGCACCGGCGCGTCGCTCGTCGGCGCGAGCGTCTACGGGGCGCTGCTGGTGATGCTCACGATCCTCGTGATGATCGTCGCGCCCGCGCTCGCCAGCGGCGTCATCTCGTCGGAGCGCGAGAAGCAGACCCTGGAGCTGCTCGTCACGACGCCCATCAGCTCGCTGGGGCTGGTCGTCGGCAAGCTGGTCGCGTCCCTCGCCTACGTGCTGCTGCTGCTCGTCGCGTCCGTGCCGCTGATGACCATCGCGTACGTGTTCGGAGGTGTCGGGCCGGAAGACGTGCTGCGGGCCTATGTCGTCGTGCTCGCGGTCGCGTTCGGGCTCGGAGCGCTCGGGTTGTTCCTGTCGGCGCTCATCGGGCGGACGCAGCTGGCGCTGGTCGTGGCGTACATCGTGATCCTGCTGCTGACCGTGCTGACCTTCGCGGTGCACGGCTGGATGTACCTGTCGAGCGTCGATGACAACGGCCGCTTCGGCGTCGTGTCGGAGGAGCGCCACGCCCCGGAGCCGCTGCTCTGGCTCAACCCTGCGGTCGCCGACGCCGACGTGCTGTGCAGCGCCCTCCCCGAGAGCCGCGTGTTCTGCGCGTACACCTCGGCGGTCATCGGCCGCGACGTCAACGAGCCCACGCCGCCGCGCGATGCGCTGTGGCCGAAGGTCGTCGCCGGCCTCGTGGCGTTCGGGGTCGCGCTGACGCTGCTCACGACCCAGCTGATCAGCCCGTCCCGCGGGATCCGCGCCGGCCGGCGCCGCCGGCGGGTGAGCGCGGCAAGCGCGCCACCGGGCGTCGGCGCCGAGCTCGGCTGACCCGCCTCAGCTCTTCGGGATCGGCACCGCGTCGGGGAGCGGCTGCCCGGCCAGGCCCGCCAGCAGGTTGTTCGCCGCCTTGCGCGCCATCGCGTCACGCGTGGCCACCGTCGCGGACGCGATGTGGGGCACGATCAGGCAGTTCGGCAGCGACAGCAGCGGATGGTCGGCTCGCAGGGGCTCGGGGTCGGTCACGTCCAGGCCGGCGCCGAACAGGGTGCCCTTCGCCAGCGCGTCGTACAGCGCGACCTGGTCGACCACCGGCCCGCGCGACGTGTTCACGAGCACCGCGCCCGGCTTCATCTTCGCGAACGCCTCGGCGTTCATGAGGCCCCGGGTCGACGCGTTCAGGTCGACGTGCACGCTCACGAAGTCGGACTCCGCCAGCAGCTGGTCGAGCGACACGAAGGTCGCCCCCGTGACCGCCTCCTGCTCCGGCGCCACGCGGGCCCGGTCGTGATACAGCACCCGCATCCCGAAGCCGAGCGACCGCTTCGCCAGCTGCTGGCCGATCCGCCCGAAGCCGATCACGCCCAGGGTCGCCCCGTCGAAGTCCTTGCCCAGCAGCAGCAACGGGCCCCAGGTCTTCCACTTGTCCGCGCGCACGTAGTCGTAGCCCTCGGGCAGCCGCCGTGAGACCGCCATCAGGAGCGCGAACGCGATGTCCGCGGTGGCGTTCGTGAGCACGCCCGGCG
>JAXLSN010000006.1:0-2528 GCA_046330595.1 Nocardioidaceae bacterium | reverse complement strand
TCGGCAGGCTGGCTTCACGACGCACACCCTGGCGTCGGTCTATGGGGAGGAACGAGCGCAAGAGGTCAGCGACGACGAGTGGATCGCGCTCGCTGGCAAGAGCGACTGGGTGGTGTTCACCACGGACGACGCCATCCGCCGCCGAGCTGACCACGCTCACGGAGATCTCCTCAGACCTGCTCATTGAAATTCCCCACCTCTGAGCATCCATCCGCAAGGGGTGGGGCTCCTCTCAGGCTGTCGGTTGCGAGACCTGACCGCCGGCGAGAGGAGCCCCGTCTCGATGTTGTCATCAGAGGAAGACATGGAGATCAACGCGTTGCAGAAGCGGGGCTGGTCGATCTCGGCCATCGCCCGCCACACCGGCCGGGACCGCAAGACGATCCGGGCCTACTTGAACGGCGAACGTGAGCCCGGCGTCCGGGCGAAGCCCGAGCCGGACCCGTTCGACCGGTTCGAGGCCTACGTGCGTCAGCGGTTCGCTGACGACCCGCATGTGTGGGCCACGGTCCTGTTCGACGAGGTCGCGGCCCTGGGCTACGAGCGGGCGTATCCGACGTTCACCCGCCAGCTGCGCGACCGGGAGCTGCGCCCGCATTGCGAGCCTTGTGCGTCGTCGAACGGGCGGGCGCACGTGGACATCGAGCACCCGCCGGGCGAGGAGATCCAGTGGGACTGGCTCGAGCTCGATGACACGCCGTGGGGTGCCAGGGCCTACGTGTTGGTCGGGGCGTTGTCGCACTCGGGGCGGTTCCGGGTGTGGTTCTCCGAGGCCGATGACCAGGCGCATCTGGTGGTTGGGATCGACGAGATCCTGCGCCGCTTGGGTGGCACGACCAAGAGGTGGCGGGTCGACCGGATGGCGACGGTGATCAAGCCCGGCACCAGTCAGGTGCAGCGCAGCTTCGTGCCCGTGGCGAAGCACTATGGCGTCGGTGTGGACCCGTGCCCACCCCGGCACGGCAACCGCAAGGGCGTCGTGGAGAAGAACATCCACTACCTCACCCAGCGCTGGTGGCGCACCGCCCGCGTCGCCTCGCCCGCCGAGGCGCAGGTGAGCGCGGATCGGTTCTGCGTCGAGGTCGCCGATGCCCGCGACCGTGCCGGGGTGACGGTCGCCGCGCTCGCCGATGCCGAGCCGTTGCTGGCGCTGCCGGACGCGGCGTTCCCGGCTGAGGTGACCGTCGTGCGCACGGTCGCCGCCAACGCGTTGGTGTCGTTGTGGGGCAACCGCTACTCGGTCCCGCCGGGCCTGGTCGGTGGGCACGTGCAGATCCGTTGGCGCCTCGGCACCGAGACGATCGAGCTCCGTGCCGCCGGCGCTGCGGTCGCCACCCACACGTTGGCCCCGCGGGGCGCGCAACGCACCGTGCGCCTCCCGGAGCACACCGCCGCGTTGGAGAACGTCGTGCTCGGCGCGTTCATCACGGACCGGCCCTGCCGCCGCAAGGTCAACCGGCCGCCCTCGGACGCCGCCCTTGCGTTGGCCGCCGAGCTGCTCGGCGACCGCGGCGCGGACCCGGTGATCGACCTCGACGTCTACCGCCGAGCGGTCGACGGGGAGGCGCTGGGATGAGCGCCACCGACACCGTCTACCAGCAGCTGCGCAGCCACCTCGCCTACCTCAAGCTCGCAGCGGCGGCCGAAGCCCTCCCGACGCACCTCGACCAGGCGCTGACCGAGAAGGCGACCCACACCGAGTTCCTCGAACAACTCCTCGCCGTCGAGGTCGCCGCCGTCGAAGCCCGCCGCCACGCCGGCCTGTTGCGGTTCGCGAACTTCCCCGCCCCCTGGCGCCTCGAGGACTTCGACTTCTCCGCCCAACCCTCCATCGACCCCGCCCTGCTGCGCGACCTCGCCACCTGCCGGTTCGCGGCCGACGCCACCAACGTGTTGTTCATCGGCCCGCCCGGCGTCGGCAAGACCATGCTCGCCATCGCGCTCGGCCACGCCGCGGTCGACGCCGGCCTACGCACCTACTACTGCACCGCCGCCGACCTCGCCGCACGGTGCCGCAAGGCCGCCGTCGAAGGACGGTGGGCCAACACGATGCGGTTCTTCAACGGACCCGGCGTGCTGATCATCGACGAGCTCGGCTACCTCCCGATGCCCGCCGAAGACGCCAACGCACTGTTCCAAGTCATCTCGCAGCGCTACCTGCGCGGCTCGATCATCCTCACCACCAACCGCGGCGTCGCGTCCTGGGGCGAGATCTTCGCCGACACCACCGTCGCCGCCGCCATGCTCGACCGGCTCCTGCACCGCTCCGTCGTGCTCAACATCACCGGCGACAGCTACCGCCTCCGCGCCCACCGCGCCCGCAACAAGCAACTCACGAAAGGAGCCGCCACCTAGAATCCGAGCACACCCAGGTGGGGAACTTCGACGAGCAACCCTGGGGAACTTCAGCGAGCGGCGTCAGAGCGGTCGAGCTCGCGGCGGTCCATCATCACCGGGTCAAGATGTTCTGCCTCACCAACGCCGGACTCCGCGGCGAAGAACAACGCGAGCGGTTCCTCACGAACATG
>JAXLSN010000005.1:0-17694 GCA_046330595.1 Nocardioidaceae bacterium | reverse complement strand
CCGCACCCAGGACGCCGGCGCAGCCGGGTCGCCGTCGCGACGCCGCCGCAAGGACCTGACCGAGGTGGTGCACCGGGGCCGCTGGCGGCGGTAGCGTCCCCCCGTGACCGCGCCAGGAACCACCACGCCCGCCGATTCGGTCGTCGATCCTGCGGTCGCCAAGCTCCAGGCGCTGGTCCGCATCCCCACGGTCTCCCACCGCCAGCCGGACCTCGTGGACGTGGCGGCGTTCGACCGGTTCCTCGACGAGCTCGCTGGCGCGTTCCCGCTGCTCCACGAGCGCCTCGAGCTGACCCGGATCGCCGGCCACGGACTGCTCTTCCGGTGGCCGGGGCGCGCCCAGGACCGGCCCGTCGTGCTCATGGCCCACCTCGACGTCGTCCCCATCGACGAGGCGGCGCCGTGGCAGCACCCGCCGTTCTCCGCCGAGATCGTCGACGGCCACATCTGGGGCCGCGGCACCCTCGACGACAAGGGGTGCCTGGTCGCCGTCTGCGAGGCGGTCGAACGTCACCTGGCCGACGGCTTCACCCCCGCCCAGGACGTGTGGCTGTCGTTCGGATGCGATGAGGAGGTCTCCGGCCACGCCGCCGCGCTGGCCGTCGAGGAGCTGCGCGGTCGGGGCGTCAGACCGTGGTTCGTGCTCGACGAGGGTGGGGCCATCGCCCACCAGGCCTTCCCGGGGGTCGAGCCGCCGGTCGGCGTGATCGGGGTGACCGAGAAGGGCATCACGTCCCTCGAGCTGGTCGTCGAGGGGCGCGGCGGCCACGCGTCGACGCCCGCCCGGATGGGGCCGACCGCGCGGATCGCACGCGCCCTGCTGCGCGTCGAGCGGTCGCCGTTCTCGGCCAGCACGCCGGCGCCGACACTGGAGCTGATCCGGCGTCTGGCACCCCACGCTCCGGCCGCCCTCAGACCGCTGATGGCCAACGCCGACCGGATCAAGCCGGTCCTGACACGCGCCCTGATCGCCGCCGGTCCCGAGGCCGCCGCGATGACCCGCACCACGGTCGCCGCCACGACCCTGGAGGGGTCGCCGGCCCTCAACGTGATCGCCTCCACCGCCAAGGCCGGGCTCAACATCCGCATCATGGTGGGCGACACCGTCGCCTCGGTGGTCGAGCACGTCCGCAAGGCGGTCCGCGACAAGCAGGTCCAGATCCGCGTCGTCGAGTCCGGCGAGCCCAGCCCGATCTCGCCGTACGACGGCGACGCGGCCTTCGCGCTGCTCGAGGCCACGATCCGCGAGGTCTTCCCCGACGCCGTACCGGCGCCCTACGTCATGATGGCCGGCACCGACGGTCGTCACTTCACCGCGATCTCGGAGCGGGTCTATCGCTTCGCGCCCTTCCGGATGACCAAGGCGCAGCGCGAGGCCATCCACTCCTACGACGAGCACCTCGGGGTGAGCGACTTCCTGGCCGGGGTCGACTGGTACCACCGGCTGATCGAGAGGATCTCCTGATGTCCGAGCCGGTCTCCGTCGCCCCGTCGACCCCCAAGCACCTGCACTCGCTCGGGGCCGTCATCGGCTTCCTCGTCGCCGTCGAGATCGCGAGCGGGATCCTCCAGGGGTTCTATACCCCGATCTGGAAGGACATCGCCGGGCACCTGTCGATGCGGGACGCCGACGTCAACTGGTTCGAGGCGGCCCAGCTGATCGTGTCGGCGCTGGCGATCCCACTGCTGGCCCGGCTCGGTGACCTCATCGGCCACAAGAAGGTGCTGCTGCTGTCGACGGCGATCACCGCGCTGGGCTCCTGGATCCTCGCCTTCGCACCGTCGTTCACGACCTTCCTCATCGGGTTCGCCGTCCAGGGCGCCTATGTGGTCTGGCTGCCGATGGAGGTGGCGATCATCCACCGCCGTACCGCCGACGACCCGCGCCAGGACCGGCTGACCCGGCGGGCGGCCGGCATCCTGGTGTTCGCGCTCGAGCTCGCCGTGATCATCGGGGCCGGGGTCAGCGGGCAGGTGGTCGGGCTGGTCGGGATGGGCACGCTGCTGATGTTCCCGGCGATCGCGGTGACCATCGTGTTCTTCGTGATCTGGTACGGCGTCGAGGACCGGCCCGGGACCTCGACCGGCGGCATCGACGTGGTCGGCCTCGCGCTGGTGACGCTGTCGCTGGGGTTGGTGATGGCCGGCCTGATCCTCATCCGGCTCAACGGCCCCGGCTATCTGCTCGCCTGGCTGCCCGTGGTGCTGGGGATCGCCGCGTTCGTGCCGTTCGTCCGCTATGAGGCCGCCCACGAGGAGCCCATCGTCGACGTACGCCTCTTCGCGCAGCCCGCCATGTGGCCCGTCCAGCTGACGGCGTTCCTCTTCGGCATGTCCGTGCTGGGCGCGCAGATCCCGCTCTCGACCTATGCCCGCACCGATCCGGCCGAGGTCGGCTATGGGCTGGGCGCCGATGCCGGGTTCGTGACGGTGCTGATCGTGCTCTATGTGGTGACGCTGGCCTTCGGGGCGCTGACGCTGCCGCTCACGTCGCGGCTGTTCAGCGCCCGGGGCGCCCTGTTGGTCTCGGCCGTGCTGGTGGCGGTGGGCTATGGGCTGTGGGTGCCGTTCCACACCCACACCTGGCAGGCGCTGCTCAACATGGCGATCGCTGGCTTCGGGTCCGGTGCCCTGGTGGCGGCACTGCCCGCGGCCGCGGCGGCCGCCGCCCCGCCCGCCCGGACCGGCTTCGCCACCGGGATGACCAACGGCACCAAGACGGTCGGCGGCGCCATCGCCTCGGCGATCTTCGCCATCGCACTGGCCTCGACGGGGTCGCTCGCCGACACCGAGGCGGGCCACGCCCCTCTCGCCGGCTACCTCACCGTGTGGGCCGTCTGCTCCGTGGCCGCACTCCTCGCCGCCCTGTCGCTCCTCGTCGTCCCCGCCGGCGCGTTCGCTGATGCCGACGAGGTGGGGGCGTGAGGGCGCCGGTTTCACCGGCGGGCCGGTGAAACTGTCACTTCTCGGCGGAAACTTCGGTCGAGAAGTGACAGTTTCGGCCGAGAGGTGTGGCGCGACGGTTTCCCCGCGTACGCGGGGAAGCTGTCACTTACTGGCCGAAACAACAGCCAGTAAGTGACAGCTTCCTCCAGTAGGTGTGACGGGTGGGACAGACGTACGACGCCCTGCGGCGGCCGGCGACGTACGCTCGTAGCGATGTCGACCGACACCCCCGAGCCCGAGGTCCCCGACCGCGGCCCGGCGCGTGACCCTCGCACCGGGCGCTCGGCGGCGCGTGCCCGGATCGAGCAGCAGGCGACCTGGGTGGACCAGCAGATCAGGCAGGCGCAGGCCCGCGGCGAGTTCGACGATCTCCCCGGCTATGGCAAGCCGCTCGAGGGGCTCGGCGAGCGCCACGACCCAGACTGGTGGGTCAAGAAGCTGGTCGAGCGCGAACAGATCACCGGCGTCCTGCCACCCGCGCTCCAGCTGCGCAAGGACGACGCCGAGCTCGATGCCCGGCTCGACCGGCTGAGCACCGAGACCGACGTACGCCGCGAGATCGAGGAGTTCAACGAGCGGGTGCGGGCGGCGTTCTATCAGCCCCTCGGCGGTCCGCCGCTGATCACCCGGCCGCGCGACGTCGACGCCACGGTGACCGCCTGGCGCGAACGCCGCGCCGCCCGGCCCAGGTCCGCCCCGCCCCCTCCTGCGCCCGACGCTCCTCGTCGGCGGTGGTGGAGGCGGTAGGTGCTGCCGCCCACAAGAGGCGGAGGATCGACGCACGCCGCGACCTTCGTGCTCCAACTGGCAGTCGTCAGCGGCTGGTGACGACGATGGTGTCGGCGAGCCTGTCGTGCCAGCCCTGGTGTCGGGGGCGGCTCCCCATGTTGACGGCGGTGATGATGAGGGGGATCCAGCAGAGCAACGACATCACGCTGATGCCGAAGTAGCGGAGGGCGGCCTTGGCGAGGCCGGGCGTGCGTCCGGCCAGGGTCGTCACACGGATCCCGAGGACTGCCTTGCCGAGGGTCGCGCCCGTGAGCGCCGTGGGCACGACGAACCAGATGGACCATACGACGAGCCAGACCATCAGGGTGTCCAGGTCCCCGCGGAGGGTGACGCCACCTCGGCCGGGGACCCGGTCGTAGAGGTCGAAGGTGTTGTTGAGGATCGTCTGGATGACGCTGGTCGCGACCAGGTCGAGGAAGAACTCACCTACGCGGGACCCGGTCGAGGCATACCCACCCACGAACGGAGAAGAAACCGGCGGCGGCGTGGTGCCCATGGGAGAAGTATCGGCGTGGTCGTGCGCCGCCCGCAGCGACCCCACCCTGCTTCGACGCGGAGCGCGGCGCTGTCGACGTGGGATGTGTCATACCCGGGATCCCGATGCGTTGCTAACGTCCGGCCATGCCGAAGAGCGCCAAGGACTTCTTCCGCCCCCTCGCCGTGGGCGCCCCCCAGCCACTCCCGGAGATCCCGGCCCGCCCGAGCCGGGCGATCCACTTCTTCGACCCGTCCAACGAGAAGATGGCGGCCAAGATCCCCCAGATGGTCGGCACCGTGGACGTCCTCCTGGGCAACCTCGAGGACGCCGTCAAGGCTGACAACAAAGTCGCCGCCCGCGAGGGCCTGGTCCGCATCGCGCAGCAGACCGCCAATCTCGGCGGAGGGAGCGGGCCGACCCAGCTGTGGACCCGCATCAACGCCCTCGACAGCCCGTGGGTGCTCGACGACCTCACCACGCTCGTGCCGGCCATCGGCGACAAGCTCGACGTGATCATGGTGCCCAAGGTGCAGGGCGCCGAGGACATCCACTACGTCGACCGCCTGCTGGCCCAGCTCGAGGCGAAGGCCGGGCTGACCCGCCCGATCCTGGTCCACGCGATCCTTGAGACCGCCCGCGGCGTCGCCAACGTCGAGGAGATCTGCGGCGCCTCCCCGCGCATGCAGGGCCTCTCCCTCGGCCCCGCCGACCTTGCCGCCGACCGGCGCATGAAGACCACCCGCGTGGGCGGCGGCCACCCCGGCTACCTCGTCCGCCAGGACCCCCCGGTCGGCGAGGACGGTACGGCGGACGTCGCGGCCGCGCGGACGACCTATCAGCAGGACCTCTGGCACTACACCATCGCGCGCATGGTCGACGCGTGCGCGATGCACGGGATCTATCCCTACTACGGCCCCTTCGGTGACATCGCCGACACGGTCGCCTGTGAGGACCAGTTCCGCAACGCGTTCCTGCTCGGCTGCGTCGGCACCTGGAGCCTGCACCCCAAGCAGATCGAGATCGCCAACCGTGTCTTCTCCCCGAGCGTGGAGGACATCCTGCACGCCCGCCGCGTGGTCGCCGCGATGGGCGACGGCACCGGCGCGGTGATGCTCGACGGCAAGATGGAGGACGACGCCTCCCTCAAGCAGTGCCTGGTGATGGTCGAGCTCGCCGAGCGGCTGGCTGAGATCGACCCGGTGCTCAAGGCCCAGTACGCCGCGATCGAGGTGGACTGACATGGCCGAGTTCCGTCCCCGACGCTCCGTGCTCTATATGCCCAGCTCCAACGAGCGAGCCCTGGAGAAGGCCAAGACCATTCCCTGCGATGGGCTGATCCTCGACCTCGAGGACGCCGTCGCGCCCGACGCCAAGCCGGCGGCGCGCGAGGCCGCGTGCACGGCCGTGGGGTCGGGTGAGTACGGCCGCCGCGAGCTGACAATCCGGATCAATGGCGCCGACACCGAGTGGCACGCCGCCGACATGGCGGCCGCCTGCGCCGCCGGTCCGGACGCGATCGTCGTTCCCAAGGTCGACTCGGTCGAGGCGGTGCGGGCGCTGGTCGACGCGATGGAGCGCCACGCCGCTCCGGACCACACGACGCTGTGGGCGATGATCGAGACCCCCCGCGCGATGCTGCACGCCGAGGAGATCGCGGCGGCCTCCGAACGTCTGTCGGTCCTGGTGATGGGCACCAACGACCTGGCCAAGGAGCTCTATGCCGAGCATGTCCCCGGACGCCAGCCGCTGCTGACCGGGCTGGGCCTCGCGCTGCTCGCCGCGCGCGCGACCGGCAAGGGGATCATCGACGGGGTCTACAACGACGTCCGCAATGCCGAGGGCTTCCTGGCCGAGTGTCAGCAGGGGCGCGAGATGGGCTTCGACGGCAAGACGCTGATCCACCCGGGCCAGGTCGACGGCGCCAACGAGGCGTTCGCTCCCTCGGCGCAGGCCGTCGAGGACGCCCGCGGGCTCATCGCTGCGTGGGAGGAGGCCGCCGGGGCCGGTGTGGTCACCTACAACGGCCGCATGGTCGAGAACCTCCACGTCGACTCGGCCCGCCGTACCCTCGCCATCCACGACGCCATCGCCGCCCTCGGCTGAGGTCGCTCACCCAACTGGCGCGCCCGTACGGGGGGTTAGTGCACGGTCTACCCGGCACTAAGCCCCGACAGCGGCGCACCAGATGGGCAGACGAGGACGACGGTTGGCAGGATGACCCGCGTGACCCCAGCCCTGAGCACCACCGAGATCGACCAGCGCCTCGCGGCCGCGGTCGCCCGTTTCGCCGACGACCACCCCGTCAGCCGCGAGATGGCCGAGCGGGCAGAGCGCAGCATGCCGGGCGGCAACACGCGTACGACGCTCCACACCGAGCCGTTCGGCATCCGGATCGCCGGCGGTGAGGGCGCGGTCCTCCACACGGTCGACGGGCAGGACGTCGTCGACATCCTGGGCGACTACAGCTCCGGGCTGGTCGTGCGCCACCCCGACGTCGCGGCCGCGATCCGCGCCGTGGTCGACAACGGCTGGGGCTATGGCGCCATGCAGGACGCCGAGTCGCAGCTGGCCGCCCACCTGGTCAGCCGGTTCCCGTCGGTCGACCGGGTGAGGTTCACCAACAGCGGCTCGGAGGCCAACCTGCTGGCGGTTCTCACCGCGCGCCACGTCACCGGTCGACCTCGGCTGGTGGTCTTCGACGGCGCCTACCACGGTGGGCCGATGACCATCCAGCCCGAGAGTGCCCCGCTCCGCGTGCCCTTCGAGTACGGCGTCGTGCGCTTCAACGACCCCGCGTCGGTGCGCGCCGAGTTCAGCGAACACGGCGACCGCATCGCCGCGGTCCTGGTCGAGCCGATGATGGGCTCGGCGGGCTGCCTCCCCGCAGAGCCCGGGTTCCTGGCCCTGCTGCGGGAGCTCACGACCGACGCCGGGGCGCTGCTGATCTTCGACGAGGTGATGACCTCGCGCTTCTCCTTCGGCGGCGCCCAGGAGCTGGTCGGCGTGACCCCGGACCTGACGACGCTCGGCAAGTACATCGCCGGCGGGCTCTCCTTCGGCGCCTTCGGCGGCCGCGCGGACATCATGGCCACGTTCGACCCGCGCGTCGGCGGGCTCGCGCACGGCGGGACCTTCAACAACAACGCGTTCACGATGGCCGCCGGGGTCGCGGTGAGCCGGCTCGTCGACGCCGAGGTGCTGGCCACCCACCATGCCCGGGGCGAGCGGTTGCGCGACCGGCTCGAGGAGGCGGTGGGGCCGTACGGCTGGACCGCCTCGGGCCAGAGTACGCTGCTCAACCTGCATCCGGTGGCCGGCCCCGTACGGCGGCCCGAGGACCTCGCCGATGCCGACCCTCGGCTGCGGTCGCTCTTGTTCCACGAGCTGCTCCACCGCGGCTTCTATATCGCCGGCCGTGGCTATCTCGCGCTGAGCCTGGCGGTCAGCGACGACCAGCTCGACGGGTTCGTCGCGGCCTGCGCGGCGTCGGCGTCGGTCGCCGACGCTCGCTGACCGGGCTCCGTCACCGGCCCGCGTGACGGGCCCCGACACAGCGACGCCCGCCGCGAGAAGCAGGACGGGGGAGCACTTCTTCTCGCGGCGGACGTCTTTCCCGAGACGTTCGAGGCCGTCGGTGGGGCGACGACCGGTCGGTCAGGGCTTGTCGCCGTGACCGGGCTTGGTGGGGTGAGCCGGGTGGTTGGGGTGAGCCGGGTGGCTCGGGTGGGCCGGCTTGGTCGGGTGCGCCGGGTGGCTCGGGTGCGCCGGGTGGCCCGGGTCGGTGGCGTCGGTGGCGTCGTCTGCCATGTCATCGTCCGCCGGGGCCGGGAACAGCGTGGCGCAGTAGGCCTCGACGTTCTCCACGCCGCCGGCGGCGGAGATCAGCGCCTGGAAGGCCGGGCTCTCGAGCGCGTGGCCGTGCTCGCCCTTGTGGCCCGAGACGAAGGCCTTGCACAGGCCCCGGAAGGCATCGGGGCCAGTGGACTCGTCGTCGGTCGCGCCGGACTCATCGTCGGCCGGGTCGCTGCTCTCGTCCTCAGCCGGGTCGGTGGCATCGTCGCCGGGGTCGGCCGGGTCGGTCTCCCCGTCGGCGGGGTCGCTGGCGTCGTCGGCGGGGTCCGTGGCCTCGCCGGGATCGCCGGGCTCGTCGAGGGCAGCGGCGTGGTGGCTCTTCTGCCAGGGCAGCGCGCTGCTGCTGGCGGCCAGCGCGACGCCGCCCGACGCCAGCAGCACGGCGACGACCGTGACGACGACGGCCTTGAGGGCGGCCAGGCGGCCGAGGGTGCGGATCTTCACGTGCTCTCCTCGTGGGGTGAGGGGGTCCGCCGCAGGTGCAGCGAGCGTCTGCAGGGACGACGACGTCCCCATCACTTCGTCAGCGCCAACGTGACCAGGAGTGTTACTGGGGCGGACCGTTGGCTAGACCACGCATCGCGGTGGTGTACGACGGGGGCGGCGCCAGCCCAGAAATGTCCATGGTCCGCCACGAGAGGCTGGGTTGTGTGGGGCACAAACCTCTCGTGGCGGACCATCCCCGAGACACCGGTCGTCTGAGGTGGGGTGACGACCCGGTGGGTTCTTAGCCGGCCCCGGAAGGCCCCGACCCCTTCGGCTCTTGCGAGCCGCCCGGCTGGGACGCCTGGGTCGGCTTGGTGGGCTTGGTGGGCTTGGGCGGCTTGGGCGGTTTGGTGGGTTTGGGCGGCTTCGTGGGGTGAGCCGGGTGACTGGGGTGAGCCGGCTTCGTCGGATGAGCAGGGTGGCTGGGGTGGGCCGGGTGGCTGGGATGGGCCGACGAGGTGCCGTTGCTCTCGCCGGGCTCGCCGGAGCCGGAACCGTCGGACGACGCACCGTCGGGCTCAGCACCCGCAGTCCCGGCGTCCGAGGGCCGCGACGAGCCGCCGTCCGAGCCGCCGTCCGAGCCGCCGTCCGAGCCGCCGTCCGAGCCGCCGCGCGACCCAGAGCCACCCGGCTCGGACGAGTGGTCGACGTGGCCGGTCGTGTGGGCTGGCGTGGTGGGCTGCTGCCACGGCAGCTGGCCCGTGGCGGCGAGCGCCAGGCCGCCGGAGGTGAGCACGACGGCCAGACCGGTCCCGAGCAGGGCCTTGAGCGGAGCGGAGCGACGCAACCGAGCGTCGGCGGCCTTGCCACGACCCCAGCTCGTGTCGAGACGGGCAGCCTGGAACATCGCTGCGGCGGCGTCCTCGCGGGCCAGCTCCTGCGGTCGGCCCGGCGCCGCGGCCGCGTCGAGGACCTCACCCAAGGGGTCGCCGGCCGGACCCTGGCCGTCGAGCAGCTGCTCGGCCCGCCGGCGGGTCAGTCGGAATCGCTTCTGGATGCTCATCTCACCTCTTCAGCGCCGGAGGGGCCCGAGATGTCACTGGCCGCGCGAGTCGGTCCAGACCGGTCGTCCTCGTCGAGCATGCGAGCGAGGGTGGCGAGCCCGCGGTGGGCAGCCGTGCGTACGGCGCCCGCCCGTTTGCCGAGGATCTCGGCGGCCGTCGTGGCGTCGAACCCAAGCACGGCCCGCAGCACCACGGCCTCGGCCTGCTCGCGCGGCAGCATGCGGATCAGCGCGATCGCCTCGTCGGTCGACAGACCGGTCAGCACGATCTCCTCGGCGCCCACCGGCTCGACCCGGTCCTCGACGGCCTCGAGGCCGACGTCGGCGACGGGCCGGCGGGACTGACGGCGCAGGTGGTCGAGCGCGCGGTGCCGCGCGATCGTGGTCAGCCAGCCGCGGAAGCCGTCGGCGTCCCCGGAGAAGCGGGACAGGTCGCGGAACGCCTGCGCCCAGGCCTCGGAGGCGACGTCCTCGGCCTCGGCGCCCACCAGGACGGTGAGATAGCGCAGCAGCGCCGGTTGCACCGCGCGATAGACCTCCCGGAACGACGCCTCGTCACCCGCCAGCATCTGCTGGACGGCGTGGTCGAGGGGGTCGCTGCGGCTCATACCCGAGGTGCGTGGTGCGGTCAGTTCTGCTCGCGCCGCAGCTTGTCGTCGATCCAGGTCTTCGCCGTCCCGAGCCATCCGGCGGCCTCGTGGACGAGCCGCCCGAGGGCATCCTGGGTGCGCTGGAACGCGTCGCCGTACGACGCCGCCGCCTCCTGCGCGGCCTCGGTCAAGGCGGCCGAGGCATCGTCCTCGCGGCGCGGATAGTCGCCACCGAGGATCGCCGTATAGGCGCCCGAGTCGACCCAGGCCCGCAGCTCACGGGCGCGGACGACGGCGAACGGGTGGCTGCGGCTCTCGGTGAGGAGCAGCTTGAGCACCGAGTCGCGCAGGTCCTCGGTCTCGGCGTACTCCGTGCCCTGCTCGAGGAAGGAGGTGATGTCGAGGCTCTCGAGGTGGCCACCGCTGGCGAGCTTCATGTGCACCCGGGTCGCGACCGCCGGGTCCTGCGTGGCGAGCAGCCCGGCTCGGTCGGCGGAGAGCTCGGACTTGCGCGACCACTCCATCAGGGCGGCCGTGATGACGCGGATCCCGAGCGCCCCACCTGGCACGGCGGCCAGGATCCCGGTCAGCGCCAGGAGCCGGTCGAGCAGGGTGCGATAGACCGCGTGTCCGCTCAGGGCGTGGCCGAGCTCGTGGCCCAGCACGAACCTCAGCTCGTCCTCGTCGAGGAGATCCACCAGGGCCGAGTTGACGACGATGATCGGCTTGGCCATGCCGATGGTCCGGGCGTTGAGCGTGGGGTCGGCGAGGACGAAGAGCTCCGGCAGCTCCGCGGCGTCGAGGACCGCACCCACGTCGGCCAGCGAGCGGTGGAGCTCGGGGAACTGGCGCTCGCTGACGCGGACCGCGGAGCCGAGGAAGACCAGGCGCACCTGGCGCTCGTTCACCAGGGCGTTGAACGCCTTGAGGACCGAGTCGAAGCCCCGGAGCTTGCGCAGCGCCACGAGGGCGCCCTTGTCAGCCGGGTGCTCCCAGGCACGGGAGCTGATCCCTGGCAGCGGGACCCGTCCCCGCGCGGGCTTCTTGGTCGCCATGGGGTCATCCTGTCAAGAACGGCCAACCAGCGCACCGGATCGCGGGAAGCGCGTCAGCGCTCCTGCGTGGTCTCGGTGGTCTCGTCGGTGGTCGCCGTACGGCGCATGAACTCCCACACGAGCCCGTGGGCGATGACGATGAGGACGATCAGCAGCAGCGCCTCGGCCTGGACGGGCGTCATGCCGAGCGGGTCGACGATGCCCGGCGCGACGCCGATGAGGCCGACCACCAGATAGAGCGCCGCTGCGGCCGCCTGGAGCGGCACGGTCGCCGCCGAGCCCTCACGGGTGAGGCCAAGGAGCCGGACGGTCGACACCAGGCCGACTAGGGCGACGACCACGAAGCTGATCCGCCAGAACGACGGCGTCGAGGTGCCCCCGACCTGGGCGAACAGGCCCATGAGTGCGGGCAGGAAGAACGCCAGATAGACGCCGCCCACGGCATGACGCAGGCGATCCTCGCGCAGCCAGCCCGGGTGGCCCTGGACGACGTTCCACCACAGCCCGAGGAGGGTGAAGCAGGTCGCGGAGAAGAAGCCATAGAACGAGGCGATGTCCATGCCGCCCACCTCCGGGCTCGTGCGGATCCGCCAGCCTAGGCCTGTGGACGCCTCGCCGCCCAGACGCAACCGGAATGCCTGCCCGTGACGGCTGGCCAGAGCTGTCAGGCCTCGGCCATCGGGATCCGCACGCCCTTGGCCTCGGCGACGCGGGTCGCGATGTCATAGCCCGCGTCGACGTGGCGGATGATGCCCATCCCCGGGTCGTTGGTCAGCACGCGCTCGATCTTCTGCGCGGCCAGGTCGGTGCCGTCGGCGACGGTGACCTGGCCCGCGTGGATCGAGCGACCCATCCCGACGCCACCGCCGTGGTGGATCGAGACCCAGGTGGCGCCCGATGCGGTGTTGACGAGCGCGTTGAGGAGCGCCCAGTCGGCGATGGCGTCGGAGCCGTCGAGCATGCCCTCGGTCTCGCGGTAGGGCGAGGCGACCGAGCCGCAGTCCAGGTGGTCGCGGCCGATCACGATGGGCCCCTTGAGCTCGCCGGAGGCGACCATCTCGTTGAACTTCAGGCCGGCGAGGTGGCGCTCGCCGTACCCCAGCCAGCAGATGCGGGCGGGCAGGCCCTGGAACTCGACCTTCTCCTGCGCCATCGTGATCCAGCGCCGCAGCCGCTCGTTGTCGGGGAAGAGCTCGAGGATCGCGCGGTCGGTGGCCGCGATGTCGGCCGGGTCGCCGGAGAGCGCCGCCCAGCGGAACGGGCCCTTGCCCTCGCAGAACAGCGGCCGGATATAGGCCGGGACGAACCCGGGGAAGTCGAACGCGCGGTCATAGCCGCCCTTGCGGGCCTCGTCGCGGATCGAGTTGCCATAGTCGAAGACCTCGGCGCCGCGGTCCTGGAACTCCACCATCGCGCGGACGTGGACGGCCATCGACTCCTGGGCGCGCTTGGTGAAGCCGACCGGGTCCTCGGCGCGCTCGGTCTCCCAGTCCTCGAAGCGAGTGCTGATCGGGAGATAGAAGAGCGGGTCGTGGGCCGAGGTCTGGTCGGTGACGATGTCGATGGGTGCGCCTCGGTGGAGCAGCTCGGGCAGCAGGTCGGCGGCGTTGCCCAGGACGCCGATCGAGAGCGGTCGCTTGGCGTCGCGCGCCTCGACCGCCAGCTCGAGCGCGTGGTCGAGGGAGTCGGCCTTGACGTCGAGGTAGCGGGTCTCGAGGCGGCGCTCGATCCGGTGGGGGTCGCACTCGATGCAGATCGCGACGCCCTCGTTCATGGTGACGGCCAGCGGCTGGGCGCCGCCCATGCCGCCGAGGCCGGCGGTCAGCGTGATGGTGCCGGCCAGCGTGCCGCCGAAGCGCTTGTCGGCGACGGCCGCGAAGGTCTCGAAGGTGCCCTGGAGGATGCCCTGGCTGCCGATATAGATCCACGAGCCCGCGGTCATCTGGCCATACATGATCAGGCCGAGCTCCTCGAGCGCACGGAACTCCTCCCAGTTGGCCCAGTCGCCGACCAGGTTGGAGTTCGCGATCAGCACCCGCGGTGCCCACTCATGGGTGCGCATGACACCCACCGGCTTGCCGCTCTGGACGAGCAGGGTCTCGTCGTCCTTGAGGGTGCGCAGCGTCCGCAGGATCGCGTCGTACGCCGCCCAGCTGCGCGCGGCCTTGCCCGAGCCGCCATAGACGACCAGGTCCTCGGGGCGCTCGGCGACATCCGGGTCGAGGTTGTTCATGAGCATCCGCAGCGGGGCCTCGGTCTGCCAGGAGCCACAGGACAGCTCGCTGCCGTGGGGCGCGTGGATGGGCAGTCGCGGGTTGTCGGTCATCGCGAGGCTCCTCTGTCGAGGTGACGGCACGGTCGGGTGAGAGTCGACAGCACACCGGAGTGGTGACAGCACCATCGGGTGTGATGACCGCACCATCGGGTGTGTGGTGACAGCACCATCGAACGCCGTCCGGGCGCGAACGCACCAGATCCCCCGGCCGCCGTACGTCTCGGATCTGAGACTCCCCCCGCCCATCCCCGCCCCACTCCGCCCCAGCCCATCCCCGCCCCACTCCGCCCCAGCCCATCCCCGCCGACCCACCCTCCAGACTGGTGGCGACGAAACAAGGGCCAGTGTCTTGCGATGCAAGGTACCTGCTCACTACCATGCACTACATGGGACCTGGAGAGCCAGCCGTGGCGCAACTGCGGCGGGGAGCCCTCGAGTACTGCGTGCTGGCGCTGCTCACCGACGACGAGCGCTATGGCTATGACCTGGTCACCCAGCTGTCCGAAGCCGGGTTGGTCGCCAGCGAGGGGACGATCTATCCACTGCTGAGTCGCCTCCGCAAGGAAGAGCTGGTCGCGACGACCTGGCACGAGTCCCCCAGCGGGCCGCCCCGCCGCTACTACCGGGCCACCGAGCGCGGCCGACAGGCGCTCGCGCAGTTCCGCACCTCCTGGACGGACTTCAAGAACGCGGTCGACATGGTGCTCGACGGAAGGAACCCGCGATGAACACCGGCGCTACCCATCCCCTGGTCGACGACTACCTGGCCCGACTGGGCGCGGAGTCCTGGCGCTTGCTGCCACCCGACCAGGCGCGTGAACTCATCGAGGACGTCCGCGAGCACCTGGCCAGCGCCCTCTCCCCAGGCAGCACGGAGGCCGAGGTGCGGCAGGTCCTCGAGCGGTTGGGCCCGCCCGCCGAGGTGGTCGCCGCGGCCGGGCCCGTCGCGCCATGGCTCGCGGTGCCCGGCACCCCTCCACGCTCGTTCGGCAACGTCGAAGTGGGCGCGCTGCTGTGCCTCGTCCTCGCCGAGATCATCTTCGTGATCTATCCGCTCGCGGCTCTGCTGTGCCTGATCGGCTTCGTGCTGCTCGTGGTCTCACGGTGGTGGACGCCGGGCGAGAAGGTGCTCGGCACGACCTTCCTCGTCACCGGCTTCCCGCTCGTGTTCGTGTTCGGCCTGCTGTCCGTCGGCAGCACGGGCGACAGCGGCTCGTGCAGCCAGACGGTCGACGCCGCCGGCCGGACCGGCGAGACGGTCTGCACCCACGTGGCGGGCAACTCGGGCGGCTCGCCTTGGGTGTTCTGGGTCGGAGCAGCCGTCTATCTATCCCTTCAGGTCTTCACCGTCTGGAAGCTCGCTCGCGCCAAACGACGGGCAGGCTGAACCGACGAGGGGGCGATGAGCATCACGCCAGAACGCCGACGGCATCCTCGGCCGCGGCGAGCACCCGCCCGGAGCGGACCAGCTCGACGGTCGCCTCGATCTCGGGCGACAGGTGACGGTCGGGGCCCGGCCCGGCGATGCCGTGGCCGCGCAGCAGGTCGCGGACCGCTCCCGTCGCGGGCGCCGGCGTCAACGGCGCGCGGAGGTCGAGCGCCCGCGCGGCGGTGAGCACCTCGATGGCCACCACGCGCGCAAGCCCGTCGACGGAGCGGCGCAGCTTGCGGGCGCCGTTCCACCCCATCGACACGTGGTCCTCCTGCATCGCGCTCGACGGAATCGAGTCGACCGAGGCCGGCGCCGCGAGCCGCTTGAGCTCGGAGACGATCGAGGCCTGGGTGTACTGGGCGATCATGTGGCCGCTGTCGACACCCGGGTCGTCGGCGAGGAACGGCGGAAGCCCCTGGTTGCGCGCCTTGTCGAGGAACCGGTCCGTACGACGCTCGGAGATCGACGCGACATCGGCGGCGACGATCGCCAGGAAGTCGAGGACATAAGCGACGGGTGCCCCGTGGAAGTTGCCGTTGCTCTCGACGCGCGCCTCGGCGGGCAGCACCACCGGGTTGTCGATGGCGCTGGCGAGCTCGCGCGCCGCAACGGTCGCCGCATAGTCGACGGTGTCGCGGGCCGCGCCGTGCACCTGGGGTGAGCACCGCAGCGAATAGGCGTCCTGGACCCGGTTGCAGTCGGGTCCCCGGTGGGAGGCGACCACGCCGGACTCGCGCAGCACCAGGGTCAGGTTGGCCGCCGAGTCGGCCTGACCGGGATGAGGACGCAGCGCCTGGAGGTCGGGGGCGAAGACGCGGTCGGTTCCGAGCTGGGCCTCGACCGACATCGCAGCGGCAACATCGGCGGTGCGCAGCAGCATTCGCAGGTCCTCGATGGCGAGGATCAGCATGCCGAGCATCCCGTCGGTGCCGTTGATGAGGGCGAGCCCCTCCTTGGCCGCAAGCTCGACCGGCGCGAGGCCAGCGGCCCGCAGCGCGTCGGCGGCCGGCATGAGGTCGCCGCGGGCGTCACGGACCTCGCCCTCGCCGATCAGCGCGAGCGCGCAGTGGGCGAGCGGGGCGAGGTCGCCTGAGCAGCCCAGGGAGCCGTATTCGCGGACCATGGGCGTGATGCCGTGGGTGAGCAGGGCGGCCATCAGCTGCGCGGTCTCACGCCGTACGCCGGTGTGCCCCGTCGCGAGCGTCGACAACCGCAGCAGCATCAGGGCGCGGACCACCTCACGCTCGACCTCGGGCCCGGAACCGGCCGCATGGGACCGCACCAGCGACCGCTGCAGCTGGGCCCGCAGCTCGGTCGGGATGTGGCGGGTGGCGAGCGCCCCGAAGCCCGTCGAGACGCCATAGGTCGGGGTCTCGCCGGCGGCCAGCGCGTCGATGACGGCGCGGGCACGGTCGATGGCGGCCAGGGCCTCGTCGGTGAGCGACACCGCCGCTTCCCGACGCGCGACGGCGACGACGTCGTCGAACGAGACCGGCCCAGGGCCGACCCACACATGCTCTCCCATGACGTCATTGCACTCCCGCGGTGGTCGGGCCGCCAGAGACGCCGTCGCCTCGGCGTCTCGGATGCGAGACAGGTCGATTTGAGCATCGAGCTGCATCGGGACACTCGGTTCGGGGCACGGCTCCAAAGAGCCCTCAGGGGCGCACCCACCGGCTATCCGATCGGGAGACCCATGACCACCCCGGAGTTCGTCATCTGGCTCATCGCCATCGGCATTGCGCTCGCCATCGCGGCGACGATCGAGCTTCGCCATCGGCGGGCTCGAGAGGACGAGAGCGACCCGGAACGCGAGAAGGGCGCCCGGGACCCTCAGCGCCGTACCCGCTGACGCGCCCACCTTCCTGACTGCCGCGGTGCTGTTGCCACCATCTCAGCGTTCTAACGCTGAGATGGAAGCCAGAACACCGCGGCAGTCGGTCAGCGGCCGGCAACCGCAACGTTGCGCTGTGCGTCTCACGAGCATGACCAGGTACGCCGCCCCGCTGGCCGCCCTGGCGGTGCTGGTCACCGCCGGCTGCAGCGCATCGCCCACGACCGTCGCCGCATCGGCGTCGCCGACCCGATCCGACTCGTCGATCTCGCCGGTCAGCAGCACCGCGGGCGCTCCCGCCCCGTGTCTGGACGAACAGCTGGCCATCCACGCCCGGTGGCAACGCGACGGCGCCACCGGAACCACGATCATCACCGCCAAGGTCCTGCTCGTCGCCGGCGAGGCCTGCACCCTCGAGGGGTTCCCCCAGATCCGGCTCCTGGACGCTCAGGGCCGCCGGCTGCCGCTCACCTATCGCCACCTGAAGCAGCCGCGTCAGCCGATCGTGGTCACTCGTGACCGGCCGGCCCTGCTCACCCTCAGCAAGTACCGCTGCGACCTCGCCACCTCGGCGCGGACGACCGTTGCCGCCCGCGTCGTCCTGCCGGGCCTGACGACCCGCCGCGTCGTCCACGCCGACGACGTGCTGCCGATCTGCGCGCCCCGCGACCCGTCGCACACCGTCACCGTCTGGCCGATCACCGAGGGATCGGTGCCCACGGACTGACCCCGGTGCTTGCGGTCCGCGGGGCAGGGAGTGAAATGTGGGCAGCGAGCGAAAGCGAGGCCCGGCATGTCCAAGAAGGTCACTCCCCCCGAGGGCGCCGACGACGTCCGAACCCACAAGGGCAAGGAGACCGACAACGGGCTCGACCCGCTCAAGTACAAGCAGGACGGCACCCTCAAGTCGACGTTCTACAACGCCGAGATCGAGAAGCTGCAGGAGCAGCTGGT
>JAXLSN010000004.1:0-5648 GCA_046330595.1 Nocardioidaceae bacterium | reverse complement strand
GGGGAGGAACATCTCGGCGTAGGGCCGTCGCGGCGTGCCCACGACGGGGGTCAGCGTGATCGCCTTCGTCCCGCCCGCGAATACCGGCACTGGCAGGGACGCGGATTGGCCGCTGGCTCGCGCTCCCAGCAGGCATGCCACGGCAAGGATGGCCGCGGCGAACAGCACAGAAGGACGTCTCCACCGAGCCGTTGGCTTGGGACCGGTCATCGCATCTCCTTCCAGGTCACCCTCTCGTGGTGGCCGTCAGCTCCGGGTCGTCGGCGACGAGGAGCACGGTGTTCGGCGTGCCCTTCCAGGCCTCGACCTCGATACACTTATCGCCGGAGGTCTCGGGCCCAGGGCGAGCATCCCAGCAGCCGGCGCGGCCATCTATCGGAATTCCGCAAACCATGAACATCGCGCCGCGATCGACGGAGGGGGCCGGCACCGGCACGCCGACCGCGGTCTCGGTCGTCGAGATCAGCGACCCGACGGCTGTCGGCGAGACCATCGAGGTGCTCAGTCAGGACGCGGTGCAACTGAAGTCGGGCCCCCTGCTCGCCAGGCGAATCCTCGTGCGCCTGGGCCGCAGCGTCCTCGTGTTCCACTCGACCAACCTGCCTGTCCGCACCCGAACGAGCCTGCAGGGCGGCCTCGTGGCGTTCACCGCCCTCGGCCCGCGGGCGTTCGGTACATTCAACGGAATGCCGTGCGGCCCGGGGCAGTTGCTGGCGACCGCGTCGGGGGTCGAGGTCGAGATCGTCGTCGCGGGTGGCTACGAGAGCGTTGCCCTCCTCGTGCCACCCGATGACCTCCGGGCCCACCTTCGGGGCCGGCATCGGGAAGACGCGTTCCGCCCGCCCGAGGGGGTCGAGTTGCTCCAGTCGTGTCCCGACGCTGCTCAGGCGCTCTATGGCCTGGGACGACGCCTGGTGGACGTCGCCGCCAGACAGGCCGAGGTGTTCGACGTGCCGCAGACGCAGGCCGCCGCCCAGGTCGATCTCCTCGAATCCCTGCTGGCGGCCCTCGAATCGGTCGGCAGCTCCGACTCCGTGCCCCGAGACCTGACGCGACAGGGTCACAGCCGCGTCGTGCGGGCCGTCGAGGATTTCGCGCTGGCTCACACCACCGAACGCCTGTACGTGACCGACCTGTGCGAGGCGGCGGGGGTGAGCGAGCGGACCCTGCAGTACGCGTTCAAGGAGGTCATGGGGATGACTCCGGTCGCCTACCTGACCCGGCTCCGACTCCATCGGGTGCGGCAGGCGCTACGGGCCACGACCCACCGTTCGACCACGGTGACGGCCGAGGCGTTGCGGTGGGGCTTCTGGCACTTCGGCGATTTCTCCCGTGCCTACAAGGCATGCTTTGCTGAGTTGCCGTCGGAGACCTTGCGACGAGAGCCGGGCGAGACGCGTCGGTGAGCCGCGAGCGGCGCGGGGCTCGTGGGATTACAGCTCCGATGTCGCGGCCAGGTAGCGGAAGGCTGTCCGCCGGCTGACGCCCATGGCCGTAGCGATCTCCTGAGTCGTCAGGCCGCGGCCGCGGAGTTCCCGGGCACGCCGCGGTGCCGCCTTGGTCGTGCCCCGGTGTCGGCCGCGATAGACGCCCCGCTCCTTCGCCACGGCGATCCCCGCCGCTTGACGCTCCCGCCGGTACTCCGACTCGATCTCCGCCAGCCCGAACAGCACGCTCGCCACCATCCGGCCCACCGCCCCGCTCAGGTCGATCTGCTGGGTCACGGCCACCACCCGGACGTCACGCTCGCACCAATCGGCCAGCAGGTCTACGCCGTCACGCTGACGGCGGGAGAGCCGGTCCAGCTTCCAGACCACCACCGTCCGGATCGTCCCCGCGAAGACGGCCTGGCGCAGCCGATCGAACGCGGGCCGCTTCAACGTCCGCCCGGTCTCCTTGTCCTCGAACCATTCGACCGCCGCCGGGTCGATCCTGTTGCTCTCGAGCCAGCGGCGGATCTCGGGCTTCTGGCTGTCGGTCTTCTGACGTGCGGATGAGACGCGGCAGTAGCAGGCGATCATCCTGATGCCTCCCGAGGCCAACCGGTCCGGCCGGTCCGTCGCGTGACGGGAAGGCCCGATCGGTGCCAGTTAGGGTACAGTCATTTTGTCACCATGTATCGACCCCGGAAAGCCGATGTTTTTGCCGGGTCCGCGAATGCCTCGGACGCGGGGACCCTATTTGGCACTCGGCATCGAGGCGAAGAGGCCGTTTTCGGGAAGGGTTCGGGATGCCCGTCGACTTCCTGACCGAGGATCAGCAGCGCCGCTACGGCCGCTACGCGGGTGAGCCCACCCCCGCCCAATTGGAACGCTACTTTCACCTTGACGATAAGGATCGTGGCCTCATCGGCCGGTGTCGGACCGTTCACACCCGACTCGGCTTCGCCGTGCAACTCGCAACGGTGCGCTTCCTGGGCACCTTCCTGGCCAACCCCGCCGAAGTCCCACCGGGCGTCGTGGCCTACATCGCCCGGCAACTGGGCATCACCGAGACCGAGGGCTTGAGCCGCTACGCCGCGGGCGAGAAGCGTTGGGACCACGCCGCCGCGATCCGCCGCCACTACGGCTACCGCGATTTCCACGAGGGGACCGAGGCCGTGGCCTTGACCCACTGGCTCGCCAATCGGGCCTGGATCAGCGCCGAACGTCCCAGCGTCCTCTTTGACCTGGCCACGGCCCGCCTGGTCGAGCGCAAGGTTCTCCTGCCAGGTGTCACCGTGCTGGCTCGGCTGGTCGCCCAGGTCCGCGACCAGGCGGCCACCAGGTTGTGGCATACTCTGGCACGAACCCTCAAACCGCAGCAGGCGGCCCGGCTGGAGACCCTGCTGATCGCCGATGAGCGTTCCCGCCAGTCACCCCTGGAACGACTCCGCCGCGCCCCGACTCGCGTCAGCGTGGCGGGCCTGGTCGGGGCCCTCGAGCGACTCGAGGAGATCCGAGCCCTGGGTGTCGGCCCCATCGATCTGTCCCGTGTGCCACCGGTGCGCGTCCAGACCCTGGCCCGCTACGCCGTCGCGGCCAGGGCACAGGCGATCGCCCGCATGCCACCGCCTCGCCGCCACGCAACCCTGCTGGCCTTCGTCCAGATGGAGGAGATCACGGCGCTCGACGACGTCCTCGACCTGCTCGACCAGTTGATCACCGCGATGCTCGCCCGTGTCGAACATGCGGGTCAGCAGCGCCGCCTCCGCACGCTCAAGGATCTGGACCGCGCGGCGCTGCTGCTCCGCCAGGCGTGCCTCATCGTGCTCGACCACAACTGTGCCGACGGCCGCGTGCGCGACTCGGTCTTCGACCGTGTCCCGCGAGACCAACTCGCTCAGGCGGCGGCCCAGGTCGCCGAACTCGTCGGGTCGCCCGACGACCACTCCTACGAGGACTTGCGGAGCCGGTACAGCCAGGTCCGCCAGTTCCTGCCCGGACTCCTGCGAGCGATCGAGTTCACGCCGACCGTCGCGAGCCGGCCCGTGGTCGAGGCGATCCGCTTCCTCAAGACCATCGAGGGGCAGAAGCGGCCCGACATGAGCCAGGCTCCCCGGGCCCTGCTGACCCCGGCCTGGGAACGGCTCGTGATCGGGCCGGAGGACCGGGTCGATCGCCGCCTCTACACGTTCTGCACGCTGGAGCGGCTCCAGGACGGCCTCCGACACCGCGACCTGTTCGTGAGCTCCAGTCGCCGCTGGGGCGATCCCCACGCCAGGCTCCTGCACGGACCGGCCTGGGAGAAGGTACGGATGCGCGTCTGCCGCACTCTGGGCCGCTCACCCACACCGACCGAGGAACTGGAACATCTCGGCCAACAGCTCAGCGACGCCTACCGGCGGGCGGCCGCCAACCTGCCGGGCAACATCGCCGTAACGATCGACTGCGACGGTCGCCGCGACGTCGTGACGCTCACACCCCTGGACAAGCTCGACGAGCCCGACAGCCTCATCGACTTGCGTCGCGACGTAACGGTGCGGCTGCCCCGTGTGGACCTCACCGAGATCCTCCTGGAGGTCCAGGCCTGGACGGGCTTCGCCAGCGAGTTCCGCCACATCAGCGAGGGCGACGCTCGCGTCGCCGACCTCGACTTGAGCCTCTGCGCCGTGCTCCTGGCAGAGGCCTGCAACATCGGGCTGGAGCCGTTGGTCCGACCCGATGTCCCGGCACTGACCCGAGGCCGGCTCTCCTGGGTCCAGCAGAACTACCTCCGCGCCGAGACAATCACCAGGGCCAATGCCCGCCTGGTCGACTACCAGGCCCAGATCCCCCTGTCCCGGGCGTGGGGCGGCGGTGAGGTCGCCTCCGCTGACGGCCTGCGGTTCGTCGTCCCGGTCCGCACCCTCAACGCCGGACCCAATAGCAAGTACTTCAACGCCGACCGAGGCGTCACCTACTACAACTTCACCAGCAACCAGTTCACCGGCATCCACGGGATCGTCGTGCCGGGCACGATCCGCGACTCCCTGTTCATCCTGGAGGGCCTGCTGGAGCAGCAGACCAGCCTGCGACCTCAGGAGGTCATGAGCGATACCGCCGGCTACAGCGACCTGGTCTTCGGTCTGTTCTGGCTCCTGGGCTACCAGTTCAGTCCCCGCCTGGCCGACTTCGGAGAATCCCGGTTCTGGCGGATGGTCCCGAAGCCCGATTACGGGCCGCTCAACGGACTGGCCCGCCAGCGGATCAACATCCCACGGATCGCGCGGAACTGGGACGACATGCTACGGGTGGCCGGCTCGCTGAAGATGGGAATGGTGGGCGCCACGGAGCTGGTGCGCGGCCTCCAGGGCGGCGGCCGCCCCTCGACGCTTGGCAAAGCCATCGGCGAGCTGGGCCGCGTGGCCAAGACGCTGTACCTGCTGAACTACCTGGATGACGAGGCGTATCGCCGTCGCATCCTCACGCAGCTCAACCGGGGCGAGAGCCGGCACGGCGTGGCACGAGCGATCTTCCACGGCCAGCGCGGGGAACTCCGCCAGCGCTACCGCGAAGGCCAGGAGGACCAACTCGGGGCGCTGGGCTTGGTAGTCAACGCGGTGGTGCTGTGGAACACCCGCTATCTGGATGCAGCCTTGGCCCAGGTCCGGGCCTCCGGCAGGTTGGTCAAGCTGGAGGACGAGGAACGACTCTCACCGTTGCTCCTCAACCACATCAACGTGCTCGGTCGCTACGAGTTCTTGCTCAAGGAGTCGATCCGACAGGGTCGGCTGCGGCCGCTCCGGAACCCCGACGAACTGGATGACCGGGCGGCGTAACGACCCTTGCGCCGGTTTTCTGTTCCATTGCTACTCACGGGCCCTCAACGTCGCAGGGAATCGAGAGAGCAAGAGCCAGGGATTGGGTGAGCGGGTTGAGGTCTTCCTAGCCCGCGTGTTCCGCGGGGAATCATAGTGGAGCATACCGCCCAGTAACGCCGGTACCGATCGGATGTCCCTGGCATAGCATGCAGATCAGCTCAGCAGACCCTCAGAAATCCCTGGATGCTGCTCCGCTCCCAATGGCGGTACGTCGTCGGCTCCTTCTCGAACTGCTGCCAGGCCAGGTTGCAGAGTTGCACCGGGTTTAGCCGCGGTAGGCTTCCGTCAACCTCCGTGTCTGATTGGCTGTGGCAATAGGGTTGCGACTCCTCAATCATGTCGTCGAGCATCTGCCTCGCCGGCACGA
>JAXLSN010000003.1:0-2304 GCA_046330595.1 Nocardioidaceae bacterium | reverse complement strand
CGACCGGGGTCGCCGTGACCAGCCAGACCTGCTGCCCGGCGTCGAGGTGCCCCTGGGCGAGCGCCAGCGTGCCGGGGATCAGCTTGTCCACCATCGAGTCGTCGAACACCTCCTCGCCGAGCCGCTCCAGCTCGGCGACCTCGCGACCCTCGATGAACGACAACGCGGCCTCGGTGGCCGAGGCCATGTCCTCGACGTCCTCCGAGCCGCTCAGGACGAACTTCAGCTGCTTGACGGTGAACCCGGCGATCTCGCGCGGGCTGAAGTAGTGCCGTCGGGCCAGTCCGACGGCGAAGTGGAACAGGCTCGCGCCCCGCATGACGGTGTTGTCGACGTCGAAGAACGCGGCCGCGGTCGGGTCGCGCCGCGGAAGCGCGAGGGTGTCGTTCGACGCGGCGGCGGCGGACGCCTCGCCGGCCTGCCGGTAGCGGGTCAGGAGGTCCGCCTGGAGCTGGCGGCCCGATGGCTCGTTCGGCACGCCACGAGAGTACCCAGCCGAGGTTGCCGGTGTGCCAGACTCGCTGCGCGAGGAAGGAGGCGGCCGTGAACGCCAACATCGCCGCGCTCCTGCGGTCCGCCGCCGACCGGCATCCCGACACGACCGCCCTCGTGGTCGGGGAGGACCGGTACTCCTGGACGGAGCTGGACCGTGCGGTCGACGCCTTCGCGGCGGGCTGCCTGCGGCGGGGGATCCGTGCCGGAGAGCGGGTGGCGCTGCTCCTGGGGAACTCCTACGAGTTCGTCGTCGCCTACTTGGGCACGGTGCGCGCGGGGCTGGTCGCCGTGCCGCTGAACCCGGCCTACACCGCCCCCGAGGTGGCGCTGATGCTGCGCGACTGCGGCGCTCGCCTCCTGCTCGTCCAGGAGGCCACGGCCCGCGTGGGCTCGGCGGCGGCCGACGCCCTGCCCGGGTGCGAGCTGGTCGACGTGTCGGTCGCCTGGGAGGGGCTGCTGGACCGCGACGCCGTGCTGGCCGAGACCGAGACCTCGCCGGAGACCCTCGCGCTGCTGCTCTTCACGGCCGGCACGAGCGGGCGGCCGAAGGGCGCGATGCTCACCCACGGCGCGCTGCGGGCCAACGTCGAGGACCTGCTGTCGCTCACCGACCCGCCGGCCGTGGCCGACGACGACGTCGTCCTCCTGGTCCTGCCGCTGTTCCACGTCTACGGGCTCAACACGGCGCTCGCCTTGTCGGTCGCGGCCGGCGCCACGATCGTCCTGACCGACCGGTTCGACCCCGTGGAGTCGCTCGCCCTCATCGCGCGGCACCGGGTGACGACCGTCGCGGGAGTTCCGGGCATGTACCGGGCCTGGTGCGCGGTGCCGGGCGTCGGCGAGGCGATGGCCACGGTCCGGCTGCTCTCCAGCGGCGCTGCTCCGTTGCCGGTCCGCACCTACGAGCAGTTCGCCGAGCTGACCGGCCTGCGGATCTACGAGGGCTACGGGATGACCGAGACGGCCCCGGTCGTCTCGACGACGCTCGTCTCAGGCGCGCCCAAGCCCGGGTCGGTCGGTCGACCCCTCCCGGGGGTCGAGGTGCGGCTGGTCGAGGAGGGCGTCGACGGGGCCGAGGACGTCGACGACGGCGACCCGGGCGAGGTCTGGATCCGTGGCCGCTCGGTATTCGCCGGCTACTGGCCCGATGGTGCCGGAGGTCCGGACGCCGACGGCTGGTTCCACTCCGGCGACGTGGCGTACGCGGACGAGGACGGCGACCTGCATCTGGTCGACCGCCGGCGCGAGGTCATCTTGGTGAACGGGTTCAACGTGTACCCCCGGGAGATCGAGCAGGTCATCGACGACGTCCCCGGGGTCGGGGAGGTCGCCGTCGTCGGGGTGCCGGACGACGTCACGGGGGAGGCGGTCGTCGCCCTGGTCGTGCCGAAGGTCGGCGCCACCGTCGCGCCGGACGTCGTCCTCGCCCACTGCGCCCAGCGGCTGGCCCGCTTCAAGTGCCCGAGCATCGTCCGCGTGGTCCCCGAGCTGCCGCACTCGGCGACCGGCAAGATCGCCAAGGGACGCCTTCGCGAGGTCTACGGCGACGTGGCGTACGGGGAGTGACCGTGCACGTCACCCTCGTCGGCAAGCCCGGTTGCCATCTGTGCGACGACGCGCGGACGGTCGTGGAGCGGGCGTGCGCGGCGTCGGGGGCGACCTGGGACGAGCAGTCGATCCTGGACGATCCGCAGCTGGCGGACGAGTACGCGGAGCAGATCCCGGTCGTGCTCGTCGACGGGCGTCGGTTCGACTTCTGGCGGATCGACGAGGCGCGCCTGGCGGCTCGACTCACGGGAAGCTGACCGA
>JAXLSN010000002.1:0-2689 GCA_046330595.1 Nocardioidaceae bacterium | reverse complement strand
CCTCGCCCGCAAGGGCCAGTTCGCCGGCCTCGTCGTCGTCGTCGGCCTCGGCATCTCGACCTTCGTCGCCTTCCAGGCGGGCTACCTCGACCTGACGCGATCGGTCGAGCGGGCGAATCGTGAGCTGAGGTTCGCCGACTTCTCGGTCTCCGTGAGCGACACGGCCGGCGTCAAGGTGGCGGCCGTCCGTGCGCTGCCCGGGGTCCTGGCGGCGGAAGGACGGCTCATCCAGGACGTGTCCCTCCAGCTGGGCGGGAGGTCGGACCAGACCGCCCTGGCCAGGGTGGTCGGCCTGCCCAACACGGGACGGCCGGCGGTGAACGACCTGCTCCTGCTTGCGGGGGCGTGGCCCCGCCGGGGCGGCTCGGAGGCGATCCTGCACGTCAAGTTCGCCCAGGAGACGGGGACCCGTCCCGGCGACGAGCTCACCCTCGGAACGGAACGGCAGCACAAGCACGTGCGCGTCGTCGGCATCGCCGCCAGCCCGGAGTACATGTACGCGGTGCCCGAGAAGGGCGCGCTGCCGTCCCCGCGCGAGTTCGCGGTGCTGTTCCTGAGGGCCGACGACGCCGAGCGGCTCGTCGGACGGCCGGGGGTGATCACCGACGTCGCCGTCGTCACCGAGCCCGAGGCCGACGTGCGCGCCGTGCTCCGCGCTGTCGAGGACGAGCTGGGCCGGTCCCGTGTGGTCGCCTCGACGCTCCGCGCCGACCAGCCGTCGAGCTTCATGCTCGCGGAGGAGATCGACCAGAACCGGGTGATGGCCCTGTTCCTGCCGGCCGTCATCCTGGCCATCTCCTCCAGTTCGCTGTTCATCGCCCTGTCCCGCCTCGTGACGTCCCAGCGGCGCGAGATCGGGCTCGAGAAGGCGCTGGGCTACAGCGACGCACAAGTGCTGTGCCAGTACCTCTCGTTCGCCCTCGTCGTCGCCGCGCTCGGAGCCGCGCTCGGCTTCGTGCTGGGGGACGTCCTCGCCCGACTGATCGCCCAGCAGTACGTCGACATGCTCGGCGTGCCCTTCCTGGAACACCACGTCTATCCCGAGATCGTGGCCGGGTCGGCCGCCATCTCGACCGCGGCCTGCCTGCTGGCCGGTATCGTCCCGGCCCTGCGCTCGTCGCGCCTGCCTCCGGCCCAGGCGATGCACGCCGATCCGAACGCCGCCCTCGCCGGTGGCCGGATCCCCCTCCTCGAACGCGTGCTCTCCCCGGTGCTGCCGGCCGCCCTGGTGGTTCGCATCCCGCTGCGCAACCTGTTCCGCCAGAAGCGGCGCAGCTTCTACACGGTGGTCGGCGTGGCGTTCGCGATGCTGCTGGCGGTCACCACGCAGTCGATGTTCGACGCGATGGACGAGATGCTGGAGCGCTTCGACAGCTTCAGCGAGCGGTGGGACGTCCAGGCGGTCTTCGCCGAGCCCTTTCGGACGCAGCCGGGCCGCAGAGGTCGCGCACTGGCCAGGCGTGACGGACGTGCAGACGGCCCTGGTCCTGCCGGCGGAGTTCCGTACCGACGGCGGGACCTACCAGGGTTCGCTCACCTGCGCCGAGCCGCCGGCGGGGTTCCACGGCTTCCAGATCGTCGAGGGGCGCTCCGCGCAGGAGGCGCTGGCCTCCGGCGGGATGGTGATCACCGGCACCCTCGCCGAGAAGCTCCAGCTCGGCATCGGTGATGTCGCGAGGGTCCGCACGCCCGTGCGCGACCAGTGGATCGACCTCCCGGTCGCCGCCATCAGCACCGAGACCCTCGGCGCCCCGGTCTTCGTCAATCTCGACGTCGGCAGGCGGCTCACTGGCCTGTCGGAGCGCTACAACACGCTCTACGTGACCACCGCCGCCACCCACGCGTCCGGGGTGAAGGACCGGCTCGCGGACACCCCCGGCGCCCTCTCGGTCTCGGTCAAGGCCGAACTGCTCGCACGCTTCACCGAGATGATGGGCTTCATGGACTTCTACCAGGGCCTGCTGCTGGCCTTCGGGCTCGCCATGGCCTTCGTGGTCGTCTACAACACCCTGAACGCGAACGTCACCGAGAGGACCCGCGAGATCGGCACCATGCGGACGATCGGGGAAGGGCCGGGACGGATCGCCTGGATGATCACCATCGAGAACCTCCTGCTCGGCCTCGTCGCGGCTCCCCTGGGCGTCCTGCTCGGGCTGCGGACGGCCGACCTGCTGTACGCCCAGCTGTCCTCCGAGGCGTTCACGCTCACCGCGTACATCAAGCCCGAATCGGTCGCGGTCATCCTGGGCGGGCTGCTCGTCGTCATGCTCCTGTCGGAGATCCCACCCGTGCTGCGCATCCTCCGGCTCAACCTCGCCGAGGCCACCAAGGTCATGGAGTAGGGCCGACCCGGCTGCCCCGCCGGGGGAACCGTGGCAGGAGGAACGGCGTGGTTCGCAGGTACTCCTCGTACTCCTCACCGAAGCGCAGGCGCAGCTCCTTCTCCTCGACCAGCTTCACGTAGGTGACAAGGAGCACCCCGAGGACGAGCACCATCGCCACCGCGGAGGCTGAGCCGAGCCACGCAGCGATCCCCAGGTAGGCGAGGACGGTCCCGAGGACCATGGGGTTGCGGCAGTAGGCGTAGGGCGGCACCACGACGAGGCGCCGGGTCGGGATCATCGGCACGGGTGACCCGCCGCCGAGCCGTGCCTCCGCCCGAACCGACCAGAGCGCCACGAAGCCCCCG
>JAXLSN010000001.1:0-2887 GCA_046330595.1 Nocardioidaceae bacterium | reverse complement strand
CATCATCGAGGAGAGGTATCACCCCGCCAGCCTCAGCCAGCCACCGCTGCCCCGTCCACCTCGACGCGCCCGCGGCACGTGCCGCCGCCGCCACCGACACCCCACCACGAAGCGCGTCCCAGAACCGAACCCGAACTATCGCAGTCAGCGGCCCATTCCTGACCGAACCAATACGCTCCGACATCGCAACCTCCTGAATCAGGTGTTGCGATCACCACTTGAGCCCACCACCCGTAGTCGGTCAACAACGGTGCACGCCGATGCGGAGCGCCTTGTCAGGAGGGGCGGCCGGGCCGAGGATGAACCATGACCGAGACGACCACCTACACGCTCGAGGTGCCGGGCGCTGTGCTGGCCTACGACGTGCACCGGCCCGACACGCCGGGCGAACACCGACCGCTGCTCGTCTTCGGGTCGCCGATGGGTGCATCGGGCTTCGCCCAGCTGGTGGGCCAGTTCGGTGACCGGATGGTGATCACCTACGACCCCCGGGTCAGCGAGCGCAGCACGCTCGAGGAGGGCGCCGCGGTGTCCTACGAGGTGCACGGCGAGGACGTCCACCGGGTGGTGGCGGCGACCGGGTTGGGCCCGGTCGACGTGTTCGCCTCCAGCGGTGGCGCCGTCGCGGCGCTCCCGTGGCTGCTCGCACATCCGGAGGAGGTCGGCACGGTGGTGGCCCACGAGCCTCCGCTGACCGCGCTCCTGGAGGACGGCGAGGTGCTCGAGCAGGTGACGGCCGACATCGTGGCGACCTACCGCGCCCGGGGCCACGGCCCGGCGATGGCGAAGTTCATCCAGCTGGTGATGTACGACGGCCCGCTCCCTGACGACTTCCTCGACCGGCCGGCGCCGGACCCGGCGGCGTTCGGGTTCTCCGCCGAGGACGACGGCAGCCGCGACGACGCGCTCCTCGGGCGCAACATGACGATGCCCGCGTACCGCCCCGACGGCGAGGCCCTGCGCGCCTCAGGCGTGCGGGTCGTGCCGGCCGTGGGGGCGGCGAGCGGAGCGGCGATGCCCCGCCGGGCCGGCGAGGCGCTCGCGGCGCTGCTGGGAGTGGAGGCCGTCGAGTTCCCCGGCGACCACGGCGGGTTCGCCGCCAACGAGTGGTCGCCGCAGAACGACCCGGCCGCCTTCGCGGCCAGGCTGCGCGAGGTCCTGGACGGCGACTAGCTCCGACTCCCTGCGGCGCTGGGCTCTCGCCCCCCGGATACGACAGCGGCCCTGACCATCTGCCTGGTCAGGGCCACGTCCGCTGGGTGTCCGAGAGAGGACTTGAACCTCCACGCCCGATAAAGGGCACTAGCACCTCAAGCTAGCGCGTCTACCTATTCCGCCACCCGGACAGGTGGTGTTGCCCGGTCTCCCGGACAGCCAGAGAAGCATACCCACAAGGGGGCTTCGTTGGCGAAACGGTGGCGCCGGGTCGTGTCCGGGCAGTGGCAGGATGGCCCCATGAACTCCGTCCCCGCTGCGACCGAGGAGGTCGCGAGCCTGTGCAGTGACCTCATCCGCTTCGACACCTCGAACTTCGGCCCCGCGGGGTCCAAGGGGGAGCGGGAGGCGGCCGAGTACGTCGCAGCCCGGCTCGACGAGGTGGGCATCTCCAGCACCCTGCTGGAGTCGGCGCCGCGTCGGACGTCGCTGGTCGCGGAGTGGGCGCCCGAGGGGTGCGACACGTCCCTGCCGCCGCTGCTGATCCACGGCCACACCGACGTCGTGCCCGCCGTGGCGTCCGACTGGCAGGTCGACCCCTTCGCCGGGGAGATCGTCGACGGCCACGTCTGGGGCCGCGGCGCCGTGGACATGAAGGACTTCGACGCGATCATCCTCGCCGTCGTCCGGGAGCGGATGCGTGCCGGCCGCGCCCCGCGACGCCCCGTCCGGCTGGTGTTCACCGCGGACGAGGAGGCCGGCGGCCCGCTCGGTGCCACCTGGCTGGCCAACACCCACCCGGAGCTCGTCGCGGACTGCAGCGAGGCCATCGGCGAGGTCGGCGGGTTCTCCCTCAGCGTGAACGACAAGCGGCTCTACCTCATCCAGACCGCGGAGAAGGGCCTGGCCTGGCTCGACCTGATCGCGGACGGGACGGCCGGGCACGGGTCGATGCGCAACGACGACAACGCGATCACCTCGCTCGCGCAGGCCGTGAGCGCTGTCGGGTCGTACACCTGGCCGGTGCGCCTGCACCCGGCCCAGCGCCAGTTCCTGGACGCCGTCGAGGACGCCCTGGGCGTCGAGGTGAACGCCGGGGACGCGGAGACCACCCTCGCCCGCCTGGGGTCGATCGCCCGCATGGTCGGCGCCACCATGTCGAACACGGCCAACCCGACGATGCTCGAGGCCGGCTACAAGCACAACGTGATCCCCGGACGGGCCACCGCCGGGATCGACGGCCGCTTCCTGCCCGGCTACGAACAGGAGTTCTACGACACGATCTCCCGCCTCATCGGGGACAGGGTGCGCTACGAGGTGTCGATCTCCGAGGTCGCCGTGGAGACCACCTTCGACGGCGACCTGGTGGACGCGATGTCGGCGAGCCTGCGCACCCAGGACCCCGACGCGGTGCCCGTGCCGTTCATCATGAGCGGCGGCACGGACGCCAAGGCGTGGTCGCGCCTGGGCGTGCGCTGTTTCGGCTTCGCGCCGCTCCGGCTCCCTCCCGAACTCGACTTCGTCGCCCTCTTCCACGGCATCGACGAGCGCGTGCCCGTCGAGTCGCTGCAGTTCGGCTGCCGGGTGCTCGACGACTTCCTCGACCGCGCCTGAGGCGGATCGGGCTCAGGCGGGACGTTCCCCGCGCGCGGCACGGTCCACGATCGACGCGATCCGTGCCGCCTTCGTCTCCGGCCGCCGCGCCAGGGCGATCGAGGCGAGCCCCATCTTC